>JAVJQS010000004.1:0-849661 GCA_040218815.1 Vicingaceae bacterium
GCACTGATAAATTCTACTTTTTGTTCCATAGTTGTATTACATTTCCAAGGCATAATAATTTGAATTTGTGTTCAAATTATACGTCTCAAAAGTGTAAACTATGTCCCTTTAACTTTGTAAAGGATGTCCCTTTACCGTACCATATTGATGCCAACGGTTAGTGTATGTGGCGTGTGCTACTGTTGTTGTTTTGAAATCCGAAGATAGTGAAAAAGCTATGAGCACCGACAGCTCTCCGCTAAAAGATGAGTTTCTTACTCATTTTACAAGTATAAATAGCTCCTCGAGCTATGGAAAATCAATCCTAGAAGCTTTTACACGACTGACTTTAAACAAATGATTTTATTGCTAGCCGAGCACATGACATATACACCGTGTTACCAAAAGTTCTTTTCTCATCGTTCGGGACAAATTCTTTGCTATCAAAGCGCCGAAATTGGCAGATCATGACTAAATCAAGGTGACTCAATCACTATTTTATCCACTCGACCATGAAAAACTGCAAGATTTGCAAGGCGCCAGAGCCACTTAAAACTTTAAAAGCATAGCCCGAAAATCAGCGAAGAGCTGACAGGTTTTTTTATCTAAACTGTTTGCTGCCATATTTTCAAACCTCTACAATAGAAACGCATTCAAATGCGAACTAGCAGAAATTGCAATAAAAAAAGCGTTGTAGAAAAAGATGAAAGTGGCGGGTCGCTCGCTCCGAAAATATCAGATTCAGCTTGTCCCGCTGTTCAGCATCATACTCAAACTGAAAATTGGAAATCAAATCTCTCCGATTTTGTTTGTTCAAAATCTACCACTCAAAAAGTGGTTTCGTTTTAAATTTTTGGTAACATCTGGATAAAGCGAAAGGTACGTTTATTCGCCTTTTGTGCAAATGCTTTCGTTTTGACTCAAAAATAAGGTATCTAAAGGGTTTTTGATACCAAGTTGGTAGTTTATTGCAACATGAGTATATACTTCAGTAGTTTTTAAACTATTATGCCCTAATAAATGCTGAATTTTTCGAATGTCAATGCCATCTTCCAATAAATGAGTTGCAAAACTGTGTCTCAGCATATGAGGAGTAACTCTTTGGTGAGATCCAGCCCTTCTAGCTGAAGCTTTAACTACCTTTAAGACACTTTCGGCTGAATACTTGCCACCTTTTTGTCCTTCAAATAAATAAATCTTTGGTTGATATTCCTCGAAATACCTTCGTAACAATACTAAAAGCTGTTCACTAAGTGTTGTAAAGCGATCTTTTCCTCCTTTACCACTTTCAATTCTAACAGTCATTCGATCACTATCAATGTCTTTTAATTTTAAATTTAGCAGCTCAGACCTTCTCAGACCAGCTGAGTAGATCATTGCTATAAAGCACTTATGTTTAATGTTTTGAGTGTTTTCAATCATAGCAAATACTATCTCTTTACTGACCACCTTTGGTAATTGTTCTCTTTTTATAGGTCGCTCTAGTTCATAAAAGCGATTTGGCATTTGAAGCACTACCTCGTAGTAAAACTTTATGGCATTTATCATTTGATTAATAAAAGAGTCAGATTTACCCTCTATTATCAAGAACTTCATAAATGCTTTAATTTCTATTTCAGTTAAGTCTTCTAGCTTTGTACCTTCATAATAGGTAAGGAACCTTCCAAACATCGAGCAATACGTATTTACTGTATTCTCAGCATACCGTTTTCGAATTAATTTATCTATATAACATTCAGGTACCTTAGACTTCCATAATTCAACATTCTTTTGGGGAACTTCTGCATTTGCTGCTGTACTTGATTTTTTATCAAAAAAGTACTTTCCTTCAATCCAAGCTACACCTCTAAAAGTATCAAACAAGAGATTTAAGTTTCTCCTTTTGTTTCTTATATATGACATATTAAACTCATCACTCCATTTAATTCCTGGTAGGCCTTTTATCAATGAGTTTAACACCTTGTTGGGATAAAATTGCAAACCAATTTTCTTTTCACCATTTATCATGAGGTGTTTTAATGTTATTCTGTAAAGGGATTTAGAATTTTCCATATGCTATCGATTATTAGTTTATTAATAAATTAAGCTTACTGAATCCATTGAAATAAGCTAAAAGCGATCAGTCAATCTTCGCCTTGAGGGATAAAAATAGCGTTAATTGAGCCATTAAAGTGTAATTTTACGTATCTAAACGTTTATTAACCGTTAGTAACGGATAAGTACCAACACTAATACCACCAAATGTTTTCCTCATGTCAAAATGTAAAATATGTAAGAAAATACTCAAAGGAAGAGCAGATAAAATATTCTGCTCAGTAACATGTAAAAATCTATACCATGTAACACTCAGAAAAGTGACTAAAACCACTGCCAAGTCTATTGATGAAATATTGCATAGAAATCGCTCCATCTTACTCGAAATATTAGGCAAAAACGCCGTTCAAAAAAAAGTCAATCGCTTGATCTTATCTAGAAAGAAATTCAACTATAAACACCTAACCCATTTCAACATTAACTCAAAAGGTAAAATGTACCACTACCTTTATGACATTGCTTGGATGGAATTTTCCGATGATGAAATACTTATTGTTAGAAGAAAATAACAATAGTTAAAACCACGATTAAATCCCATTAATTACTTTTGCGCCCATGATTTTACCAATAGTAGCCTATGGCGATCCAGTATTAAAAAAGGAAGCCGAAGAGATTGAGCAGGATTATCCCAACCTGCAAGAGTTGATCGACAACATGTTTGAAACCATGTACAATGCCGAAGGTGTTGGCCTGGCTGCTCCACAAATTGGAAAATCTATTCGCCTCTTTATTGTCGATGCCTCGCCATTTGAAGAAGATGAACCAGCATTAAAAGGATTCAAAAAAACCTTCATTAATCCAATAATTGTTGAAGAAACGGGCAAAGATTGGGCTTTTAACGAAGGTTGCTTGAGCATTCCCGGAATTCGTGAAGATGTAAATCGTCAGCCAAAAGTGACCATAGAATATTATGATCGCGATTTCAATTTAATTGAAGAAACTTTTGATGGACTAGCTGCTAGAGTTATTCAGCACGAATACGATCATGTGGATGGAATTTTATTTACCGATCACATCAATCCGCTAAAAAGAAGATTATTAAACAGCAGACTCAATAATATTAGTAAAGGCAACGTTAAGGTGTCTTATCGAATGAAATTTCCAAAAAAGTAAAACCATGAAAATAACTAAAATCATATCTGTTGCAATTGTAGCTACAATACTAGTTGCTTGTGGATCACCAGAGGAAAAAGCGAATAAAGAACCAGTAGATTCAGCCATCAAACTCGATAAATTGAATGAAGAGAACTTATTGGCTGAGGTGCAAAGAAGAGAAAAACTACTAAATGAAGATGAAGATGGCATGCAAAACGGTCGTGCAAGAGCTTTAATGGATGCGTATGTTGCTTATGCTACCCGTTTTAGTAATTATGAAAATGCTGCAGAATACCTGTTTAAAGCAGGCGAAATTGCTATGGGCATTAATATGACTGCCGAATCAATTAAGTATCTAGATAAGGTGTATAACGATTACCCCAGGTATGAAAGACGACCTTATGCCTTGTTTTTGAAAGCCTTTGTGTTGGAAAACCAATCCAATAATTTAGATGAGGCAGAGCGGGTGTATACTCAATTTATTGAGGAGTATCCTACTCATGAAATGGCTGATGATGCCAAGTATTCCATCGATAACATGGGCAAGTCACCCGAAGAATTAATCCGGGAATTTGAGATAAAAGACAGCATCAAGAAAGCACAAGAAGCCGCTTAATTAAATCTGCGTTTTATCATTTTCAAAGTAGTTATTAAGGATAATAGCTTAATGGCAATCACCTTATGGAATGTCACCCTGAATTTAGTTTAGGGTCAAGCCCTGATTTGCAGTATGCTAATATGAAACTTACTTATGCACATCAGATGCTGAAATAGGCGTAGTAGGGTTTTTTCTTCCACTTTTTCTTGACAAAAAGCTGTATTTTACATTATCAATGAATTCCTTTAGGATGGACCTGTAAAAGAACTCATTCATATTACCTATTCCTTAGGCAGATTCTTTCGCAGTCTATTAAGCCAGTCTAAATATTCACGGCCAATAAAACAAATAGAATTCACCACTAAAAAGTAAACTTAAAAGGGTCATCTAATTATTAATCGAATTAGAAAGTGGGATTGGACTAGTAAACAAGCAGTTTTAGATAACCAATACCAGAGCAATAACCTACAAAAACATTAAACAACGGTCTGGGCGGACTGACGGAACAGCGATTAGAGCTTTGTTCCGTCTTGATTTTTTCTTTCTTTTTTATCAAGAAAAAAGGAAATAAAAGAGACTGAGCTTTGGGATTATAAAATTTTGAAGAAACTATTCACAAGTCGTCCGCCTCAGGCGGATTGTTTCTTTTGACGGCCAAAAGAAAAACAATAAGAAATACATGTGCTATAAACTTGTAGGAATTGCATGACCGAATTGCTTCGTCCCTCCGCAGGCGTGCAGGACCTCCTTCGGCGGACGGGCTGTTCCTTCTCGCAATGACGAGTTGATAATGGGAAGAATGCAGTATTGGCGAAAAAAATGAATAATCAAAATACTAACCCTTACCAACCATAAGCAAACCCCAACACCCCATAAATATGATCTTGGTTGGATTGTACCCTTTTAGAATTGTAATTGTTACTTAAATGAATAGAAAAATTTCTAAGCTGGTACCTCAAGCCTAGCCCTGCGGTTATTAAACCACGAAAAATTACATCGTCTTCAAGCGCATTAAAAACATCTGTTGAAGGGGTTCCTTCAATGGTAATGTTAAAAAATTCATACCGAAATCCAATGTTGGCCTCAATACTAATGTTCGAAGCACGTGATGCTGAATATTGAAATGGTAAATAGCCACTTATTGCTCTCCCGTTAAATTGATACCGTATACTTGGCCATAAATGCGTAAACACATTACCCAGTTTTTGCTCTGACCCTGCTAGTAAAATATGCTTTCCTCTATTTAACAAAGTTGCACGATAATCCATACTTAAATTAATCCCAAGTTGATTGTTTATCTGATTCTCCCAGCCCATCACTTCTGGATCATCACTGATATTCTCATGAACCCAATTCTGAATTTCTTCCCCTCTTGCTTTTTCTCCGATGTAGCCTACTTCCAACTGATATTTTAAATAGCTTTTTTCACGAGTGTTGATAAAACCAAAAGCAATGTAAGACCAAGCCACAAAAGGTCGAGTAGTGGAGGTATCAATTTCATCCAATTCATGTTCGGGCGTATAGCCATGAAAATTTAATGCAATATTATAATAAGTTGTCTTTTCTCGTCTCTTAGGGCTTTTTATTTTTCTCAAATAATCCAATTGGTGTGCAAATGAAAAATATCGGTCTGTAATTTCAAATACACTAAATAAATCATTTGAATGGGCAAAAGAAGCCCACTGGTAATAGTCGTCCTGACTATTGAGAAGAGAGTCTTTAGATTGGGCATTTGATAATAAGCACAAAAGCTGAAAAGCATGAAATACAACTAGTTGCTTGGTTAATTTTAATCGAATCATTCTTTATAGGCGCATTATGCATTAACCATAATAGTAAGCTATAATTCAAACGTTTCTTGAAGCTCCTTGCGAAGCTGCTCAGTTGATAATTTGTGCATCAACTTTCCCGCTCTAGCGAGAGAAACATCTCCATTTTCTTCTGAAACTATAATAGCAACTGCTGAAGAATTTTCAGTAATGCCTACTGCTGCACGATGCCTTAAGCCATATTTTGAAGGAATATCTGGGTTTTCTGAAACGGGGAGTATGCAGCGCGCTGCTTTTATTCGGTTATTAAATATAATGGCCGCACCATCGTGTAGTGGACTGTTTTTGAAAAAGATCGATTCTAATAAAGAAATAGATAAGGCAGCATCAATTTCATCACCAGTAGAAGCATGGTACTTCAACTCTGTATCAATCGCCAACACAATCAAGGCACCAGTTTTGGTTTTACCCATGTTAAAACAAGCCCTTACAATTAAGTTTATATTGAGTTTCGTAGTTTCAGTAGCCTGGCCAGACCAATTCCAGATTTTCTTCAAAAACCCCTTGCGGGCAAAATTACTTTGTGAGCCAACAATCAATAAAAACCGACGAATTTCCTGCTGAAATACGATAATAAGCGCCAAAACACCCACTCCTATAAATTGGCCTAAAATTTCAGAAAGCAACTCCATCTGCATGGCTGAAACAACCTTCCAAATCAAGTAAATGGCCAATATTCCAAGAAAAATGCGAATAGCTACTGTGCCTTTAACCAATTTATACAATTGATACAACAGCATGGAAACCAATAGAATGTCAATTACATCGAGCCAGCGTACACTAATAAATAATAAAGAAGGGCTCAACACGTGACTCATTGTTGCAATATTACTGCTTTTGATAAAAGTTGACAATATCAACTGCTTGTTTTGCTTCTTTTACATCATGCACCCTTAAAATAGTTGCACCTCCCATTAAAGCCAATACATGAGCTGCAGTAGTTCCGTTAAGCGCACCAGCTGCATCGGTATCTATTACTTTTTGAATCATTCCCTTTCTACTTAGCCCTATGAGCATAGGACGTTCCAATTGTTGAAAGAAGTTTAGGTTTTTTAAAAGGCTATAATTGTGTGTCAAGCTTTTACCGAAGCCAAAGCCTACATCTAAAATCACATCATTTACCTTTAATTCAGTAAGTTGTTTTAGTTTTTCGCTAAAAAAATAATACACTTCATTCACAACATTTTTATAATTGGGCTTATTCTGCATGGTTTTGGGCTCACCTTGCATGTGCATAATAATATAGGGCACCTTTAATTCAGCAATTGTGTTAAACATCTTTGGGTCGAATGAACCTGCTGAAATATCATTGATGACTGAAGCTCCTTCATTAACTGCAGCTTTTGCAATTTCACTTCTATACGTATCTACAGAGATGCAACAAGTTGGAAATTCCTTTGCAATCGACTGTAATGCAGGAAGTAAGCGTTTCCTTTCTTCTTCTTCAGTAATCATTTCAGCACCAGGCCGTGAAGAAAAAGCACCTAAATCGATAAAATCAGCACCTTCTTCTAGCATTTTTTCAACTTGACTTAAAACTACTTCCTCTTGTTGAAACCTGCTGCCGCTATAAAACGAATCAAGGGTGAGGTTGACGATTCCCATCACTTTTGTTGTGGAAAAGTCAATTAACTTGCCCTGCACTTGTATGGTATAGTTTGCCTGAAAAGAATTATTTTCGTCATTCATTTGCATGAATCAAAAGTAAGGGAAAAGCATGGGCAATACATCAGCACAATACGACAAAGCAGCAGAAGGATGTCAAGAGATTTTTGAAAAGAAAATGTTGGATTATGGCACAGCTTGGCGAGTGATGCGCAGCAGTTCGTTGACTGACCAACTTTATATAAAGGCCAAAAGAATTCGCAGCATACAAGAAAAAGGGGAGAGCAAGGTAGATGAAGGCATTCAGCCAGAATTTATAGGTATCGTTAATTATTCAGTAATGGCCCTAGTGCAATTGGAGTTGGGTTACAGTGAAGACACGAATTTGCCAGCTAATGATGCTATTCGCTTGTATGAAAAATACGTGCAAACTGCTAAAAGCCTAATGCAAAATAAAAACCACGACTATGATGAGGCATGGCGCGAAATGCGCGTTTCTTCACTAACGGATTTGATTTTGCAGAAGTTATTGCGCATCAAGCAAATTGAAGACAATAAAGGTAAAACCTTGATATCAGAAGGAGTAGATGCCAACTATTTAGATATGATTAATTATGCCATTTTTGCGCTCATAAAACTAGATGAAGCAACTTAAAAGGGTTAACACTTGTTAAGCTTATAGTAACTATTCGTCCGGTTCATTATCTTTGACTTTAAAGCTATAAATTATGAAATACATATTGAATTTTGCCCGTTTAATTGTAGGTAACTTATTCATTTTTAGTGGAGTGGTTAAGGCCAATGATCCACTTGGTTTTTCTTACAAGCTTGAAGAATACTTTGTAGAATTTGGTATGGATTGGGCCTGGCTCCACGATTTATTGGTGCCCTTAGCAGCAGGACTCTGTATTGTAGAAATTATTTTAGGAGTAGCAGTACTGGTAGGGTATAAGATGAAAGAAGTTTCATGGGCGCTGCTATTAATGATTATATTTTTTACTATTCTAACCGGAGCATCAGCTATTTTTGAAATTGTGCGCTCCTGCGGTTGCTTTGGTGATGCCATTCCACTTACGCCATGGCAATCCTTTTATAAAGACTTAGTGCTCTTGGTCTTTATTCTAATAATATTTTTCAAGCGCTCATCCATAAAGCCTTACGAAGAAGTGAAAGATTGGGGAATAGTAGCTGTGCTTTCAATAATCATACTAGCTGTATTATCTAATATGTTGAGTTGGTGGTTCATGGCAATAAGCATGGGGGTTGTATTGTTAATAGGTGTTGTTTCAAAGCTAATTTTTTCTGCTCAAAAGGCTGCTACTATTACAGTAGTTGCTTCACTGTTGTGCAGCTTGTACATTACTATTTGGGCGGTTGAATATTTACCATTTCGAGATTTTAGACCTTATGCTGTAGGAAAAAACTTGCCTGAACAAATGACCTTGCCTGAAGATGCTGTACAGCCTGTTTATGAAAATATTCTGACCTATAAGAATAAAGCTACTGGTGAAGTTAAAGAGTATACCACAGATGAGTATACCGCTTCAAAAATTTGGGAAGATAAAAATTGGGAATGGCAAAGCACAGAGAGTGAATTAATTGTTGAAGGCGATGTAGCAAAAATTACAGACTTGGCAATTTCAACACATGATGGTCGCGACATTACCGACCTTGTTCTAGCGGAAAATAAAGTACTTTGGATCGTGTGCTATGATTTAAGCTTAACTTCTGAACAACATTTGAAAGAAATCAATGAATTAGCAGTAAATGCCGCAGATCAGGGAATTAATGTAATGGCTTTATCCTCAGCTGGCGAAGAGTTGAAACAGGAATTTATTGATAAACACAATTTAGCCTTTGAATTTTTTATAACTGATGGCATTGTGCTCAAAACCATGGTGCGTTCTAACCCCGGAATAATGTATTTGGAAAACGGCACTGTAAAAGGAAAATGGCATGAAAATCAGGTGCCGAACATTGAAGAGATTTTAGCACTTTAATTTTTAACTCATGGGCGCCTTTCTCATCCGCCGGCTATTTTATGGTGCATTGGTGCTGTTTGGCGTGCTCACGGTTGTTTTCTTTATTTTCAATATTCTCCCTGGCGACCCTGCTCGTATGATGTTGGGCCAGCGTGCAGACCAAGAGGCCATAGATGAAATCAATAAAGAACTGGGGCTAGATCGCGGTATATTTTTTCAATATGCCTTGTATCTCAATGATTTATCTCCGCTTTCCGTTCATAGTTCTAGTGAAAGCTCCAGTTTATATTACAATGAGGCACGTTATGGCGGCAAGGTACTAATTACCACCGATAATTACTACTTAGTAGCTAAAGCACCATACCTTCGAAGATCTTATCAATCTCAAAAAGAAGTCTCCCAAATTTTATTCGAGAGCTTGCCGGAAACAGCTGTTTTGGCAATTGCCTCGATTATAATTGCTACACTTTTGGGAATTGTATTAGGCATTCTATCAGCTTTGTTTCAAGATAGCTGGCTAGACAAGGTTTTGTTAGTGTTGGCAACCTCGGGAATGGCATTGCCCTCATTTTTTGTAGGCATAATTGCTGCATGGCTATTTGGCTTTCTATGGGCTGATGTTACTGGTTTAAACATGAGTGGAAGTTTATATGAAGTGGACGATCTTGGAAGGGGAGAATTTATCAATTGGTCGAACCTCTTTCTTCCTGCGCTTACCCTTGGCGTCCGTCCTTTAGCGGTCATTCTGCAATTAAGTAGAAACTCTTTGTTGGATGTATTAAGCATGGATTATGTGCGCACAGCAAAAGCAAAAGGCTTAAACTTTAAAACAACCATATTAAAACACAGCATGAAAAACGCTATGAATCCAGTGATTACTGCTATTTCAGGAATGTTTGCCAGCCTAATGGCAGGAGCAGTTTTTGTAGAAATAATTTTTTCTTGGAAGGGAATAGGTTGGGAGATTGTAAATGCATTAGAGAAATATGATTTACCCATTGTAATGGGGGCAGTTCTAATAATTGCAGTTATCTTTGTTAGCATTAATATTATAGTCGATATTCTATACGGAATAGTTGATCCGCGGGTAAGAATTTAACATGAAGCGATGAGAAAAAAGATTGTAGCAGGAAATTGGAAAATGAACCTCACCTTTAAACAAGGAAAGGAATTGACAGAGGAGGTGGTAGAGCGCGTTTCAAACACTAAAAGGAAGTGCGAAGTAATTCTTATTCCTTCATTCATTCATTTAGCCGCCATTGAGCGAATTACAGAAGGATACTCCGTAAAAATAGGCGCGCAAAATAACAATGAGAATAAAGATGGTGCTTTTACAGGCGAGGTTTCTGCATCCATGTTAAAATCTGTTGGTGTAAATTATGCTTTGGTTGGCCACTCTGAACGAAGAACTTATTACCATGAAAGCGATGAAACATTATTGGCAAAATCTAAAGCATTGCTTGCTGAAGACATAAAGCCAATTTTTTGCTGTGGGGAGGCCTTAGAAGATCGTAAGAATGAGCGTCACTTCGATATCGTGAAGGACCAATTGGAAGTACTTTGGAGCCTAAAGCCTGAGGAATTTGAACATGTAATTATTGCTTATGAGCCAGTTTGGGCCATTGGTACTGGTGAAACTGCTAGTGCCGAGCAAGCGCAAGAAATGCATGCATTTATTCGTGACTTGATTAAAAAGCAAAAAGGAGAAAAAAGTGCGGAAGCTACATCAATTTTATATGGTGGCAGTTGCAATCCCTCAAATGCCAAAGAGCTCTTTGCTCAAGCTGACGTTGATGGAGGCTTAATAGGTGGAGCATCTCTAAAAATTAATGATTTTATGAGCATTGTAAAATCGTTTAATTAATGGCCTATATAGCTTGTAAAATTACCGTACAGCCTTTTATGCCCTTCAATGAAATATTAGTGGCTCAGTTGAGTGAGCTCGATTTTGAGAGTTTTACAGAGGAAGAAAGAGAGAATGTGTTAATTGCTTACATTCCTGCTGATGAATTTCAATTAAGTAAGGTGAAGTCAATCTGCAGTGCTCTAAAGGATCAAGCAAAAATTGAGTTAGAGGTAAACACCATTGAAAAAGAAAATTGGAATAAAAAGTGGGAAGAGAATTTTGAACCCATTCAAGTGGATCAATTTTGCCTCATTCGTGCCCCCTTTCATACAACTAAGTCCAAAATAACCCATGAGGTAATCATTGAGCCGAAAATGTCCTTCGGCACAGGGCATCATCAAACTACCCAGATGATGATAGCCTTAATGAAAGATGATGATTATCAAGAAAAAACCATACTGGATATGGGAAGTGGAACGGGTATTTTAGCCATTCTTGCAAAAAAAATGGGTGCCAAATCCGTTGATGCTATTGATATTGAGGAGTGGGCTTTTGAAAACATGCAAGAAAATGCTAGTAGAAATGAGGTGACCCTCAACTGCTTTTTAGGCGATGCTGCTTTATTGAAAGAAAAAAAGCAGCAGTATGATGTGGTGTTTGCAAACATCAATAAGAACATACTTTTAAATGATATGTCTCAATTTGATGAGGTGTTGAAACCCAACGGTGAACTACATTTGAGTGGATTTTTTACAACTGATGAAGCTGAATTGCTCTCGTCTATTTCGTTAAAAAATTATATCGTATTGCAACGACTCGAAAAAGAATCATGGTCGGCATTGAAATTGCAAAAGCAATAAAAAACAAACCATAACTTTAGTATCAAATATCTCGTTAAAAATTAGTTGTGAATCATTTCTTAAATGATTTTAGTCGTTGGTAACTTGCAATATACTTTGCAAATCGACTCAAATTAGTTTAATTTACACAAAAGTAATACTGCTTATGAAATCCATCCAAATCACTCTATCTAAGCTTCTTATCTTCATCTTCCTAGCAGGGTTTCAACTTCAAGTCAAGGCACAAACGCCCAATAGTTTTCCAAAGGATTCCATTGAATTTTTTGAAACTATGAACGACTATTTGAGTGATGCAAGGAAAGAAGGGAAAGATTTTATGAAGCAATTTGAAGCCGTATGGTATGGTGGATACTTTTCTGAAAAGCAGCGTGAAGGAGTTTATGAAGTTTCAAATAAGATGTTGGAAAAGAAGTTAAGAGCTTTTCCTGATTTTAGAAACTATCTGTTTACAGTTGGAAGTTTTGTTGTCGATGAAAATCAGTCTGAGTCGAGTTTTGAAGCTTGGCAAGAAATTATATTTAAATTACTGGATGAACGGCGAAAAAAGAATTTTACCAACTTTTTAGAGTTTTGTAATGGCTTGTTTCGAGATAATGCTATTTATGTTTCTGCATCAACGAAATGGGCAGCAAGCAATAATAATTACACCTTTGAATACGATAGCTTGCCCAAGCTAATATTTAACGAACTAGACTTAATTTGCTATGCCAAACGGGATAGTATGAAAATTTTTGACACTAAAGGAACCTACTACCCAACTGAAAATCTTTGGGTAGGCCATGGAGGCACTGTAAATTGGGAGAAAGCAGGACTTTTAGCTGAGGAAGTTTATGCCGAGCTAACCAATTATAATGTTGAAACAAACGGTGCCGACTATGAAGCTGATTCAGTTACCTTTTACAATTCATTTTACCTAGACCAAGGCTTACAGGGGAAATTGACCAATAAAGTATTAGCTAACATAACTCCAGAAAACGCTTCATATCCAAGATTTGACTCTTATGATAGACGAATTAGAATTGAAAATATAAGTCCAGGAGTAAATTTTGATGGTGGTTTTGCGATGGTTGGTCCTAAACTTCTAGGAACAGGGGATGAAGAGCAAGATGCATTTTTAGAATTTATTCGGAATGATACCTTGTTTTTGAAAGCTGCATCGGATGTGTTTTCTATTAGAACCGATAAATTTATTTCTACTCAGGCAAGTATCAGAATTTATTTTGGTCAAGACTCGATTAGTCACCCAGGATTAAATTTTAAGTATTTGTTAGATGAAAAGTTGGTGACGCTCTACAAGGAGAATAGTGGAGTTGCTATTACTGCCTATAGTAATTCTTACCACAATCTTGAAATGGATTTTGAGGTATTGAATTGGAAAACCAATGAGCCAATAATTACCCTTACCAACCTACTTGGTGGAACTAAGCAAGATGCACGTTTTACCTCAAGTGACTATTACAAAAAGGAACTTTTTGATAAAATTGGTGGAAATGCTGATGTAAATCCATTATTCTCCTTTAAACGCATGGTTGATAAATATGGAACTACAGAGTTAAGTGTTGAACAGTTAGGTTATTTCATGAATATGAGTCCAAGTGATACAAAGAACATGATTATATATTACAGTACACTTGGTTTTTTGGACTTCAATTTTAGTACTGATCAATTTTTCGTAAAACAAAAATTGTTGGATTATGTAGCCGCTTATGCTAGAAAAATTGACTATGATGTAATCAACATCAACTCAGTGGTAGATGGCGCAGCAAACGCTAAAATTAATTTACTCAATTATGATTTATCGATTGAAGGAGTTAGAGGCATTGTCTTGAGTGATTCTCAGAAAGTGGTCATTCTTCCCTCACAAGGTCAAGTGAAAATGAAGAAAAATCGCTTTTTCGAGTTTGGGGGACAAGTAAAAGCAGGTCGATTTGACTTTTACGGTCAACTTTTTTCTTTTGACTATGAGAAATTTAAAATTAATCTAACTCAAGTTGATTCCCTGCAAATTAAAGCCGAATCAGGAGAAAAGGATCAAAATGGAAACGAAATATTAAAACCTGTTAGGACGGTTATTCAAGATGTAAACGGTGATTTATTAATTGACAATTTTGGAAATAAATCAGGACTTAAAGATTTTCCTGAATATCCCATATTTAATAGTAAAGGAAACAGTTATGTTTATTACGACCAAAAAGAAGTGTTGGATGGAATTTATAAGCGAGGCAATTTCTTTTTTGAGCTTGATCCGTTTACAATTGATAGTTTAGATAACTTTTCTAACGATCAACTAAAATTTGAGGGAACATTTACATCTGCAGGAATATTTCCTGAATTTGATGAGAAGTTGACTTTACAACAAGACTTCTCCCTTGGATTTATACGCCAAACCCCTCCAGAGGGCTATCCAATGTATGGGGGGAAAGGCCAGTTTTATGATGATATTAACATGAGTCATGACGGTCTTCGAGGTGATGGAAAGCTGGAATACATTACTTCAACTACCTATTCCACAGATTTTATTTTCTATCCTGACTCAATGAGAACCCTTGCCGATCAATATTTTATTGATGAGCAAAAAGAAGGAGTAGAATACCCAAATGTGAAAGCCGAAAGTATGAAGATGAGGTGGCTGCCATATGATGATATTTTATATGCTACTACAACCACAAAGCTAGGCATGGGTATGTATGATGATGTTTCTTACTTTGATGGAACAAGTTCCTATTCGCCAACTGAAATGAGAGGAAATGGAATTTATAGATTTGAATTAGCTGACTTAAGCTCAAATCAATTTGTGTTTAAAAACATGACTTTTGATTCCGATACTGCAGACTTTAGGTTGAAAGATTCATCTGCAGCAGGTACTTTCGCTTTAAGAACCAATAATGTTAACGCTCATGCCGATTATAAGGAGCGAGCAGTACAATTTAAAGCAAATGGCAAAGCTGATCCTATAGAGTTTCCAATCAATCAATACATCTGCTTTATGGAAGAGTTTAAGTGGTATATGGATAATGGCAGTATAGATTTAACGAGTGCAAAAAAATCTCAAGTATCTGCTGATGTAAGCTTAGAAGGTTCAAAGTTTATATCTACCAATCCTAATCAAGATAGCTTATTCTTTTACTCCCCTGTAGCTACTTATGATTCTCGAAGACATATTATTGTTGCTAAAGATGTGCAGTATATGAATTCTGCGGATGCCTTGATTTATCCCGATAGTGGTGAAGTAACCATTAGAAAGTCAGCTAAAATGGATGCTTTAGTCAACTCAAGAATTGAAGCAAATAGTATTACCAAATATCATAGCGTTTACAATGCAAATACTCAAGTACATGGTCGTAAGAGCTATAGTTCTTCTGGAGATATAGATTATGTTGACACTGAAGGAAATAAACAAACCATTTATTTACACAATATTTCAGTAGATACTACAGGGCAAACAATTGGTGTTGGAGATATTGATAAATCTACAACCTTTATGCTTAGTCCAAATTTTGCATTTGATGGAGGTGTTAAATTATATGGCAGCAAACAATTTTTAGTATTTGATGGAGCAACCCGAATTAATCACAACTGTGAGGCCTTAGGCAGGTATTGGATAGATTTTGAAGCTGAGGTTGATCCAGATGAGATATTTATTCCTATAGACACAGTTATGCGAGATACTAGCGGTGCCTTTATTGCATCAAGTATAAATCTAAATGTAGATTCTGTGTTTCTATATTCTGGTTTTCTTTCTAAACGAGAGAATTACAGTGATATAAATGTGTTACCAGCATATGGATTTTTACATTATGACGAATCGAGTAAACAGTATAGAATTGGATCGAAAGAAAAAATTCAGCAGAATTCTTTACCTGGAAACTATTTGAGTTTAGACGTTCCAAACTGCAAAGTTTATGGAGAAGGTCTAGTTAATATTGGAGCCGATGCAGGAAACGTAAAGTTCAATGCTGCGGGAAATATTAACCACAGCCTTTTAGATAATGATGCTGTATTTGACTTAATAATGACCATTGATTTCTTTTTCGATGACAATACGTTCAAAAAGATGGCTGAAAAAATTAATGAAAACATTAATTTAAAACCGGTAGACTTTAGCAGAAAAACCTACGAAAAAGGATTAAATGAACTCCTTGGAGCAGAAGAAGCCGATGAAATAATCTCTCAATTAAGTTTGAACGGTAAAATCAAGCGATTACCAGATGAGCTCAATAAGCGCTTTGTTTTTAGTGATGCTAAGTTCAAGTGGAATGAAGACTTGAATGCTTATAAATCGTTTGGCTCATTGGGCTTAACCAATATCAATAAAGAAGAAATTAATAAATATGTTGATGGAGGTATAATGATAACCAAAAAACGAAGTGGAGATGTTGTTGATATTTATATTGAGCTCGATGCGAATAACTGGTATTACTTCAATTATAGGAGAAACTTAATGAAAGTTATCTCTTCAAATGAAGATTTTAATAATCAAATTAAAGAAATGAAAAGAGACGATAGGAGGTATGACAATAAAAAGGGAGAAGAGCCATTTACCTATATGTTTGGAACTGAAAGAGATGTACGAGATTTTAAGCGAGATTTTGAAAGTGATTTTTAGTAAAATAACTTATACCATAAGGTCTCATTCTACACAACTGATTGTTAATGAAAAACAAACAATTGCAACTTTATTCAATTGATTTCTACGAATCTTTGTATTTTAGCTGCCACTCTCACAATATAATCGATGAAGAGAAAATTAATACTTGCATTTCTATCCATATTTTTCTTCGCTAGTAACGTTTTCGCTCAAAACGATTTTAAATCTGAAGACGAGTTAAAGGAAAAGGCAGCAGAACTTTTTGAAGAAGAAAAGTTTATAGAAGCGGAACCTTTATATGCTCAGTTGTTGAGTTTATACCCTAAAGATGCCACCTATAATTATAAATATGGGGCCTGCCTAATTGCAGCTGACGAAGATAAGTCAAAGCCGCTATCATTTTTAGAATTTGCTGTTTCTAAATCTGGTGTTGACCCTGTGGCATATTATTACCTGGGGAAAGCGAATCATCTAAATTATAATTTTGGAAAGGCAGTAAAGTATTACAGCCGATTTAAAACAAAAGCCAGTAATGATCAGAAAGAAAAATTTCAACTTGATCGACAAATTGAAATGTGTAAAAATGGAAATCAGTTACTGAGTAAATTAAATGAAGTTCAGGTAATCAATCGAGAAGTTGTTTCAGAAGAAAATTTCTTTCGACTTTATGAATTAGAAGGAATAGATGGGAAGCTGATTGCTAAGCCTGAAGAGTTTAAATCAAAGTATGACTTAAAGGTAAATGAAAAATCAGTCATTTATTTACCTACTGATGCTAAAGAAGTTTATTATTCATCATACGGTAAAAAAGCTGAATCAGGTCGTGATATCTATAAATCTATAAAGCTCGGATCTGGCGGTTGGAGTGAAGGAGTAAGTATTGGCGAAACAATAAATACACCTTTTGATGAAAATTACCCTTTCATACATCCTGATGGAAAAACCCTATACTTTTCATCTAAAGGTCACAACAGTATGGGGGGCTATGACCTATTTAAAAGTGAGTTTGATGTCACAAGCGGTCAATGGGGCACACCTGAGAATTTAGATTTTGCATTTTGCTCTACTGATGATGATTTATTGTTTGTAACTGATGAATATAAAATAACAGCCTACTTTGCATCTAATAGGACCAATGCAAAAGGGGAATTCACAGTTTATAAGGTATTGGTTGATCGAAAACCAATTGAGCTATCAGTAATTCAAGGAAAATTTATTGCAGAGAATAATCCTGAATTGCAAAAAGCAACAATAACTGTTATAGATAAAGCAACAAATAAGACAATTGGTGTTTATGAAACGAATAATAAAGGAGAGTATAAGTTAGAAATTGAAAAAAATGGTGGTACCTATCAATTTAATATCGAAACAACAGATGATGCTCCTATTCATACTGGAGTTGTAGAAGTGCCGAAACAAGATGAATTTGAAGTGCTTGGACAAGAATTAAGATTAGTAGGTGAAGGCAATGAACAACAATTGGTAATCAAAAATATATTTGATGGCACAACTGCTCAAAATATAAATACAAGTGGTCCGCAGGTTTCAGCAAATGTGCTTCGAGCAAAAGCAAATTTAGATGTTAATTTTTCAACTGATGAATTAGCTGCCTTAGAAGGTAGTCGTGAAAAAATAACAAGCCAAGAATCTGATGAGGACGCTTCATCAGGAAATACAGTAGCAGAAAAAACCCCTTTCAATTTAAAAGAGTTGAGCCCTGAAGCTATTGTATTGAAAAATAGCTATGCTGAAAAGCAAGGAAGTCAAAAAGAATTAATTACCGAGAAAGAAGAAAAGGTAAATGCAGCTTATGCTGAGGCAATTAGATTAGAAAATGAGGCGGCAGATGCTTTCGCAGCGCTAAGTATTTCAAAAAAATCAACTGGTAGTTCTGAAGATGTAGAGAAACAAGAGCAAGAAGCTAAAGAAACTGCTCTAAAAGCTGCATTTGCAGCGGAAACAGCTGAACAATTAGAAGAAGACCTAAATTTCGATAAAAAAATTCTAAAAGACTTAAATCAAGAAGAAGCAGCGTTTAATACTTTATTGCAGAATAATGAATTAACTGAAGCAGCGTTAAAGTTGGAAACAGTTTCAGGTGCTCAAGCTAGGTCAATTGATGCAGAAGCTAAAATTGCCGATTTAGTAAAAAGTACAAATGAAGAACTAAGAGTAGCTGAAAGTGCTTTGTCTTCATCAAAAGTAAAACTCAACTCGCTTGAGAATGAAAAGGAAGAGATCGCCAAAAATATTAATTCTATTAAAAATTCAGCTTCTAAAGCAAAGGGAGATAAAAAGGAAACATTAGAAGTGCAATTAGAAGGCCTAGAAATGGACTTGAAGGATATAGAGTATCAAGCACAAAAAACTCAGGAAGAAATAACGGCACAAGAAAATGAGAAAAAGGCCTTAGCTATTAAAAGTAAACAGTTAACGGAAAGAGATGCTATACTAGGGTCAAATTCAACAGCTAATAAAGTAGCTGATTCAGATAAGGAGGCCTTGGTGAACCAAATTAAAACTTATCGAAACAATAACCAACTGGCTTATATAAATGTAGCTGAATCTTCACCTACTAGTTTGCCAAGCAGCAATTCAGATGTAGTAATTATTAATCAATTAGAAGAAAAGTTTAACACTCAGTTAATAGAATCTGAAGGAATTCAAGATATTGACTTACGAAACGCTAGGAAAATTCAAGTATACGATAATTGGATCAATGAGCTGGAAGCAGAAATGATAAAAGATGAGGCGGAAATTGCTCGTGTTGAAACAGAAATAGAAAGAGAAGAATTAAAAAGTGATATCGCTGCCATGCAGCTTGTGATTGATCAGAAAACAATTTTAAGGGATCAAGCAGAAGAAAAAGCGACTATTGGAAAGCCTGTATTTAATGAATTGGACTCTGATTTAGCTGAAGCTACAGCTACTGATGAGGATGAAGAGGAAGATGTTATTCCTGATAATTATAATGATGAATATGAAGATCTAAATACTGAAGTGCCACAAGATGTTTCAGAAGTAGATGACTTGTCTTTAATTCCTGACGATTTCACTAATTTCAAATTTGACCAATCAATTAAATTTGGAAATCAGCGACCAAGCCAAGTTATGGGACTTGCAAAAAAAGCGATGTTTGAGGCTAGGGAACAATCCTTAAAGGCAGAAGAAGCACGTCAACAAGCTTATACTTTGCCTACTTCAGAAGAAAGAGCAGCTGCATTTGAGCGAGCAAATGAATTTGAAAAAGAATCAGAGAAGAAACAACTAGAAGCGGCTGACCAATTTGCTATTTATAACAAAAGAGAGTATCAAATTAATCAAAGAAGACTGCTCAATGCTAATCAATTTGAAGATGAATTTGAGTCTGATGCTCTTGATTTAGCTAATTTATTGGCAGAAGAGGGTCAAGTATACTTTAATGACGCCGCTCAAATAAGAAGGGAAATAGATCCAGAAGATCGCTTATCTCAAAAGGAAGTATCGCTTCAAAAGGCTTATGATTATGAAATATTAGCATTAAAAAAACAACGACAAGCTTTGGAAAAGCTCAGTTTAGTGGGTGATCAAATTTTAAAACAAGAAAAACTTCAGAGTGATCAAAATGGTCCAGCATTTGTTCAAACAATTACTGACGCTGAAGTTTTAAATGTGAAAAATCCAACGCTTGCACAAAAAAGAGCAGATTCGCTTTATGCCACAGTAGAGAGCTTAGAGGCTGAGGCTAAGCAAAAACTTGAAGCATCAGAAAATTTACCTGTAGGTGAAGAAAGAAATACAGCTTTAGTAGAGTATGAGACTGCTATCGCTCAAGTGGAGCAAAACAAAACAAAAGCTGCTATTTATTATGAGCGGAAAAAGCAGTTAGAGGATGGTTCAACAGGAGGAAGAATTCGTTTTGCTGAGCCTGCTGATGGTTTAACTGCCCCTGCTTATAAAAGCTTTAAAAATGAAATAGCATTAGATACTATTGTTATTGAAGAGTCACGTAAAAATCAAATTTTAACTTCAGCTGCTTTTGTTGAGTATCAAAAAAATAAGCAAACTAGAGATCGAATAGCAAATGAAGCTTCTTCTGAATATGCTCTTGCACTTTCACTTTCTGAGGAAAAACAACAACTTCAAAAACAAGCAATTGTTTATAAGAATCAAGCTGAACTTGAAACCGATAAAACTGAAAAGCAACGACTAATTAAAGCTGCTCAGGTAATTGATCAAAAGGCAGCAAGGAAACAAGTTGAGATAGACTCTTTAAACACCTCTATAAAAGTAAAAAACTACTTAATTAGCACTTCAAATCAGGATATGAAGGGTGCAATTTCAAATTTATCTGAATTAGAGAAAAAAGAAATTGTACAATTAGCTCAAGAAAGACAGTACCTCGCTTCTAATCAAACGGCGCCCAATACATCTGCAGCAAGTTCTGAGTCAACTGAAATTACTTCTGTAGAAACTAGTCAAGCTTCAGATGAGGAACTTCCAATTGATGTAGAAATTGTTGATGCAAATTCAGGTGAAACAACCAAGCAACCTGTTGTTGAACTTGATGAAACTCCTGCTATCACTTCAACACCAACTGAAACAGCAACTTCTCCACAAATTACAAGTACTAAGGAAGCAGAGTCAACTGAACGGAATACAAGTCCTTCATCTACTTCACTTGCATCAATTGATAATGTTCCAAGACAGCTAAAAGAAGCTATTTTTATAACGTTGAAGCCAAATGAGGCAGCGTACAACAGTGCTAAACCTATTCCTGTGAGTTCTAACTTGCCAGAAGGACTAGTATACAAGGTACAGGTGGGCGCTTTTAGAAATCCAATTCCTCAAGACTTATTTAAGGGTTTTGCACCTTTGTATGCAGAAAAAATACCGAGTGGAATTACTCGTTACACAGCAGGATTATTTACTGGAGAAGCATCAGCAACACAGGCTAGAAATCAAATTAGAGGTTTAGGTTACCCAGATGCCTTTGTAGTTGCTTTTTTAAATGGAAAGCGGATATCACTTGCTCAAGCACGAGGAGGAGATGTTGGATCACTTTCTCAAGCTCAAGAGGGTGAAAATTTTAATAATACTGGCAGTTTGCCTTCCTCAAGCACGAATAGCCCTTCTTCTAACCAAGTATTATCAAATAAATTTAAATCGAGTGATGTTGCGCCTGTGTTGAACACAAAATCGATTGAAAAAGTATATTATACTGTGCAGATTGGAGTATTTTCTAAACCATTAAAGAAAGGGGTTTTTGACTTTGAAGATTTAAATGTGGTGGAGTTACCCAATGGGTTAATTCGATATAACGCAGGAATTTATGACAGTGCGATTAAAGCTGCAGAAGTGAAAAATTCAATTCAAGTTTCAATTCCTGATGCATTTGTAACTGCTTACAAAAATGGAACCCGCTTGTCCCTAGATGAAGCTTCAAAACTCAAAAATGAAGGACAGTAATTCATCGCATTATCATTAATTTTGTGATTCATTAAAACTCAAAAAGCAATCATGGAAACTGAGGTTTTAGAAGACATTCAATTGGATGAATTACTAACGAATCAGAAGGAGTTAATCCTGCACAACGATGATTATAATACCTTCGATCACGTTATAGAATGTTTGATTACCGTATGTAAACACGAGTTAACGCAAGCAGAGCAATGCGCATACATTGTTCATCACAACGGGAAATGCAGTGTAAAAAGAGGTGTAGAAAGTAAGTTAAAGCCCATGTATACTGCCCTAAAAAATCAAAACTTAACGGTTGAATTGTCATAAGCTATTGTGATTAACGAATGAGAAAAGGAATTTACATTATTGCCATTACACTATTTTTTGTTCAATGTGCAACGGTACCAATTACCGGAAGGAAACAAGTTAAGCTTTTACCAAACAGTCAAATGACTGAGTTGAGCTTTTCACAGTATGAGCAATTTAAAAGTGAAAGTAAACTTTTGCCAGATAATGACCCTAGAGTACAACTAGTTAAAAAGGTAGGGGTAAAAGTTTCAGGAGCTGTACGGCAATTTATGATGGATAATAAAATGGACGACCGTTTAAAGGAATTTCAATGGGAGTTTAATGTAACCGAAGAAGGAACTGTAAATGCTTGGTGCATGCCAGGTGGAAAAGTGATGTTTTATACCGGTATTTTGCAAGTTTGTGATGGAGAAGAAGGTATCGCAACGGTAATGGGGCATGAAGTTGCTCATGCAGTAGCAAGGCATGGAAATGAAAGAATGAGCCAGCAGCTCAGTGTCCAGGGCCTTGGAATGGGTTTATCTGTTTTAATGAACGAACAACCTGAAACTGTAAAAGCATTATCAAATGTTGCCTTTGGCGTTGGCAGCCAAGTAGGCATGTTAAAGTACTCAAGAGTGCACGAGTCTGAAGCAGATAAAATGGGTTTGGTATTTATGACAATGGCTGGATATGATCCCAATGAAGCAGTAAAATTTTGGGAAAGGATGGCCGCCATGAAAAATGGTCAAGCACCTCCTGAGTTTTTAAGCACACACCCCAGTGATGAGCGAAGGATAAATGATATAAAGTCGTTTATTCCTGAAGCGAAGAAACTAGCTAATAAATAAAAAAAACTCCTTCGAGAAGGAGTTTTTACATTTATATAAGGTTGACAGTTGATTATTTTTTATCAGCTGCTTTTTTTGTAGTAGTTGTTTTTTTCGTTGTTGCTTTCTTTGAAGCAGGTTTTTTGGCCGCTGTAGCTTTCTTTGTAGTAGTCTTTTTAGCTGCTGTTTTCTTCTCTGTTGTTTTAGCAGCTGTCTTTTTAGGTGCAGTTTCTTTTTTTGCGGTACTTTCTTTTTTAGTGGTAGTTTTTTTTGCGCTTGTTTTT
Source organism: Vicingaceae bacterium (assembly GCA_040218815.1). GTDB lineage: Bacteria > Bacteroidota > Bacteroidia > Flavobacteriales_E > Vicingaceae > JAVJQS01. Next base: position 23,321 of record JAVJQS010000004.1, read on the forward strand.
TTCTTCTTATTGCTTTTAGAAGCCTTTATCACAGGAGAGTCAGGCTTTCTCTTTCTAGTCTTTCCATAAGAACCTGCTGCTCTTTTTCCTTTTTTGGTTTTAATATCTCCTTTTCCCATAGTATCTATCTAATTTTGGTTGAATGATTTTAAAGCGAAGAACAAATATAATGAACCTAAGTTAAGATGAGCCAATTAGCAGTGGAAAACAAAGACCATTTAAAGTAGAATTATGTTAAAAATCCCAATCGAAATACTGAAATCGGTACGGTAACTCGGCATCTTCCTCTGCATAATCAATTCCAATTCTAGCACTTGCAGTTATTTTAGATGAATCGACATTTATTTCTCGATCTTCAATCCAAACTTGACTTTCAGTTAATGAAAGACCATTTTGTGCCTTAGAAAGGCCCAACGCTTGTGATACTTTTCCAGGACCGATGTAATCTTTGGGTTTTAGTTTTTGTTGATTTCGGCGCTCTAGCATAAACTCTTTACCTTCAATTGGAACTATTGCACGAACTAAGACTGCTTGTGGGTCTCCAGATTTACCAGTAACTATGTTAAATAGATGATGAATTCCATAACACAGATATACATAAGCTACGCCCCCTTCAGCATACATAATTTTTGTTCGTTCGGTAAATCTATTTCTATGCGCATGGGAGGCTTTATCATTTGCTCCTAAATAAGCTTCAGTTTCGCATATCACTCCGCTACAATACTTTCCATCAATTTTAGTGCACAAGATTTTGCCTAATAGCTGTTGCGCTATTTTCAGTGTATCGTCTTGAATATAAAAATCTCTTGAAAGTTTCATAGCATAAAAAAACCCATCTCGATAAGTTCGGATGGGTTTATTTATATTTAGTCAAACCTAAAATCTTTCCAATTGAGAGAAAAAGAAGCTTCCTTCAATGGCAGCGTTCTCATCACTATCTGATCCGTGGATCGCATTCGCTGAAATTGATTCAGCATATAATTTTCTAATTGTACCTTCAGCAGCTTCTTCTGGGTTAGTAGCACCAATTAAGGTTCTGAAATCTGCTACTGCATTGTCTTTTTCTAAAATGGCAGCTACAATAGGACCACTTGACATATAATCTACAAGTTCTCCATAAAAAGGTCGCTCTTTATGCACTTCATAAAAGTTGCCGGCAGCTTCCTTTGACAGTCGAGTATATTTCATAGCTACAAGTTTAAAGCCTGCAGCATTGATTTTTTCGATAATTGCTCCGATGTAGTTCTTTTCAACCGCATCTGGTTTTATCATGGTAAACGTTCTTCTTCCTGACATAGTGTTTAAATTTTGGACGGCAAAAGTAATGATAGAAAAAGCGATTTATCAATTTTAGAACTATAATTTATTGGAAATTTTTAGCCGAACTAAAAGCTTAATTTTGAAACATGTTTGCTATTGTAGATATCGAAACAACTGGTGGTAGCGCTACTAAAAGCAGAATCACTGAAATTGCCATTTTCTTGCACGATGGAAAGAAAGTGGTTGAGGAATATCAAACATTAATTAATCCTTCTCAGGAAATTCCCCATAAAATTACTCAACTAACAGGTATTAGTGGAGAAACAGTAAAGGATGCTCCTTTATTTAGAGAAGTAGCTAATAAAATTGATGCTTTTATAGGCGATGCAGTTTTTGTTGCCCACAATGTAAACTTTGATTATAATTTTGTAAAAGCAGAGTTTGATCGATTGGGAATTGCTTTTAGAAGGAAAAAGTTATGCACCGTTCGCTTAAGTCGAAAATTGCTGCCAGGTAAATTTTCCTATAGTTTAGGTCGATTATGTGCGAGTGAAAATATACCGCTATCAAATAGACACAGAGCAGCTGGAGATGCTAAAGCAACAGCAATTTTATTTAGCAAATTGCTGAAGCTAGACAACAAGGACATAATAAAGAATTCACTTAACCCTCAATCTTTAGAAGCATTAATTCCTCCTAATGTTCAAAAGAGCGATTATATGGCCTTACCAGAAGAACAAGGCATTTATTACTTTCTCAACCAAAAGAAACAAATCATTTACATTGGGAAAGCAAAAAACTTGAAGCAACGGGTTCAATCTCATTTTTCTGGAAATACCAACACTAAGTCAAAATATTACTTTGTCAATAATATCTATGGTATTGACTTTAAACTGATAAAAAGTGACTTGTTGGTTAACCTAATAGAGGCAATGGAAATTAAAAAGTATTGGCCTATACACAACCGTTCTATGAAACGAATAAGTTTAAACTATGGCTTGTTTCTATATGAAGACAGAAATGGTTACCAGCGTTTTACAATTGGTCGCTGTGGGAAGCATGACAAACCGCTGAAAAGCTTTAAAAATCAGTCGGAATTAAAATCTTTTTTAAGAGAAATAGTTGAAGCGTATGAACTATGCCCGCGATTAGCTGGACTTCAACCAATGGCTTCTGGCAAATGCAATTACATTGAAAACTTTGATTGTGCAGGAGCATGTGAGGGAATAGAAGCTACAAAATCTTATAACAAGCGAGTGCAGAAAGCCATTGTTGAACAAGTGAAAACTGAAGCTTCTTATTTTCTACTAGATCCAGTAAAAAACAATACTGAGCTTGGGGTTGCCTTAGTTGAACGTGGTCGTTTTAAAGCCTATGGGAATTTTTCAGTGGACAAGAACTTAGAATTAGTAGAAAAGGTAAAAGAAGAAATGGTAGCCGTTTACGATGATCAAGACCTTTCTTATTTGGTTCACCAGTTCTACAGAAAAGCCAGCACCAGCCAAGTAAAGTATATATCAGAAAATTAATTTAATAAAATAAATTGTTACACTACAATTTATACTTTTGAACAATGAGTAAGAAACTAAGCGGAGAGGTAAATATCAAGAATAAAAAAGCATCTTTTCAATATGAATTTATTGAAAAAATGGAGGCTGGTATGGAGTTAGTAGGTACTGAAATTAAATCCATAAGAGAAAGTAAAGCCAGTATTAAAGAAGGCTATTGTGCTTTTAAAAAAGGCGAATTATTTGTTTTTAATATTGACATTACACCTTATAAACAAGCAAGTTTTGCAAACCATGAACCCAAGCGTCCACGCAAATTATTGTTGCATAAACAGGAATTAGAAAAACTTTTTAAAAAGAAAAAAGATGTAGGACTAACTATTGTGCCAACAAAGCTTTTTATTAACTCGAATGGTTTTGCAAAATTGAATATTGCGCTTGCAAAGGGAAAAAAAATGCAAGATAAAAGAGAAAGTTTAAAAGCTAAAGATGCAAAACGTCAAATTGATAGAGCATTAAAAGGATAGCCGATTAAATAGCTCATAAACCATTTATCAACTTTCGGTGTTTATTTTTATCATTTTATAAGTCTAAGATTACTTAAACATTATTTTTGCGCCGAATTTAGAGTCTATTAATGAAATCAATAGTTACGTTTTTTCTGCTCACCTTAAGCCTAGGCTTATTTTCTCAGTCAAACTCTTATAGCATCAGTGGGTACGTTAAGTCAGCAGATACTGGTGAGGAATTAATTGGTGCAAGCGTTATAGTAAAATCAAAAAACACTGGAGTAAGCGCTAACGTTTATGGATTTTACTCACTTAGTTTACCTGAAGGAACCTATGATGTCACCTATAGCTTTATTGGTTACAAAGAAGTTGTAAAAACAATTGATCTTACTAAAAATGTGAGCATTAATGTTGAATTGAGTGAAACAGTTAATGAGTTAGAGGCAGTTGAAGTGAATGCTGAAGGCAGAGAGAAGAACATTAAAAGTGTTGAAATGAGTGTCAATAAAATAGATGCTAAAACAATAAAAAAAATACCAGCACTTTTGGGTGAAGCGGACGTTATAAAGAGTGTTCTTTTGTTACCAGGTGTTAGCACCGTAGGTGAAGGAAGTACAGGCTTTAATGTGAGAGGAGGAGGGATTGATCAAAACTTGGTTTTACTCGATGAAGCTCCAGTTTATAATTCTTCTCATTTGTTTGGCTTTTTCTCTGTTTTTAACCCTGATGCGGTAAAGAATGTAAAATTAATTAAAGGTGGAATTGCTCCTCAATACGGTGGTCGCCTATCGTCCATATTGGATGTTCGCATGAAGGAGGGGAATAAGAAGGAATTTACAGGCACAGGTGGACTGGGATTGATATTTAGTCGCTTATCGATTGAAGGGCCTATCAATAAGGATAAAACTTCCTTTCTCGTCGCAGGTAGGAGATCCTATGCAGATGTATTAGCAAAACCATTTTTAAATGATAATTTGAGTGGGAGTAGTTTCTATTTTTATGATTTAACAGCTAAGGTAAATCACGAGATAAATAGTAAAAACCGCATCTTCCTTTCAGGATATTTCGGAAGAGATGTGTTTGGTTCTGGTTTTGTTTTTAACTGGGGGAATGCAACTGCTACAGCGCGCTGGAATCATATTTTTAATGATAAATTATTTATGAACCTCACCGGTTTTTACAGTGATTACGATTATGCATTTGGTGTGGAACCAGATGAAGGGGAGGAAGGGGATGATTTTTCGTGGGAGTCAAGTATTGTGAGCTACAGCATAAAGCCTGACTTTTCTTATTATGTAAACAACAACAACACCATAAAATTTGGTGGGCAGTCGATTTACTACAATTTTAAACCTGCAGTGGCTTCTTTCGCTAGTGATGGGCTATCTAATGACATTAGTCTTCCTGATAAGTATGCTCTAGAAAATGGATTATACATTCAAAACGAACAAAAAATTGGTTCGCGTTTGAGCATTTTATATGGTTTACGTTGGTCTCACTTTATGTATTTAGGAGAAGGAACAAAGTTTACTTATAGGGATACTGTGCCTGGAATAAGGCGTCCTTTAGAACGTAAAGAAGATTTTAATCAGTTTGATAAAATGGCTTCTTACAATAATTTTGAACCTCGCTTATCATTAAAGTATGATTTAGATGAAGTGAGTTCAATTAAAGCAAGTTACAATAGAATGAGTCAATACTTGCACTTGATTTCAAACACGGTTGCTTCAACACCTGTTGACTTGTGGTTGCCAACTACCAACAACATTAAACCTCAGTTAGCCGACCAAATAGCAGTGGGTTATTTTAGAAACTTTGATAAAAATGCCTATGAGGCTTCAGTTGAAGTTTATGTTAAGGATTTTCAGAATCAAATTGACTACATTGACAATGCGGACATATTTTTTAACGAGCAATTGGCAGGTGATTTATTAAGCGGTGATGGAAGGGCTTATGGAGCTGAATTTTTTGTGAAAAAGAATAGCGGGAAACTTACTGGTTGGATCAGTTACACCCTTGCTAAGTCAGAACGAAAGGTTGAAGGAATAAACAGAGGTGATTGGTACCCAACTCGTTTTGATCGCTTAAGTAACTTGAGCGTTGTAGCTGCTTATGAATTAACAAAGAAGTGGAGCTTTTCAGCAAATTTTGTCTACTCTAGTGGTACCCCAGCTACTTTCCCTACAAACCGATACGAAATTCAGGGAATAGTTGTTCCACATAACGTAGACCAGTCCAGAAATAATTTTAGAATACCAGATTATCATCGTTTGGATATATCGGCAACACTTACTCCTGAGAGTAATATAGACCGTCGATGGAAAGGGGAATGGGTCTTTTCAGTATATAATGTTTATAGCAGAAGAAATCCTTTCTCTATATTTTTTGATCAGAATCAAGATAATCCAGTAATTACAGAAGCCATACGTTTCTCAGTAATTGGCAGTTTTGTGCCTGCTGTATCCTATAATTTTAGTTTTTAGCATGAAAATAGTTAGAAATATAGCTTTAATATTCGTTTTCGCATTCTTGTATGCTTGCGAAGATGTTATTGATTTAGACTTAAATACAGGAGAAAGCCAGCTGGTTGTTGATGCGTTTTTAACTAGCGATAGTACATTACAAAAAATACGTTTATCGAAGTCAGCAGAATACTTTTTAAATGCTCAAACTCCGGCAGTAAATAATGCTAAAGTTGAAGTGTTTGGACCTAACAACCAGCGGTATGAGTTTATTTCAGATGGGGCGGGAAACTTTGTTTATGATCCTCAAGTTGCTGGCCCTTTAGATAGTATTGGATTCACCTATCAGCTAGAATTAACTTATGAGGCAAATAAGTATATCGCATTCTCTATGTTAAACCCGGTGCCTCCCATTGACACTATATTAGTTGCTTTTGAAGAAGCAAGTACTTTTACTGAGGAAGGCTATTTTACCCAGTTTTTTGCAGTTGATTTTGCAGGAAGGAGGGATTTTTATTGGATTAAAGCGTTTAAAAATGGCATTCCAATAAATGAGGAAAACCCATCGAGTTTAATCTTATCGCAAGATGCATCATTTTCTGGCGACGGAGCTGATGGTTTTCCGTTTATTCTGCCCATACGAGCGGCTATTACAGATGAAGAAAATCCTTTTCAAGTTGGAGATGTTTCAAGTGTAGAACTTTTAAGTCTTAATGAAGCAGTTTTTGAATATTTAGATCAAGTAACGATACAAGCGAACAACGGTGGCTTATTTTCAACCCCACCTGCTAATATTAGAAGCAATATATTAGATGTATCAGGGAATTTGCAAGAAGAAGTTTTAGGCGTATTTTCGCTATCTGCAATTAGTCGTGATAGTATATTAATAAAATAATGATAGTTTCCATGAAAAAGTTTATTCAACTAAGTATAATTTCAATTTTTACATTAACTGCGTGTAATACTACTAAAGATATTACTTCGGATGAAATAGAAGAAAAAGCAGTTTCAACTAGTGATCAAAGGAATACTGGTTCAGCAGTTTACTGGCAGCAAAATTCGGCTGAGTATGAAGCACTTTGTTACCAGGCATTTAATTCGGCACAAGTTTATTTAAATCAATTTATTGATGGGTTTAACCCAAGTGAAGATGAGATTAACAATGAGAAGAAATTGACGATTGTTATGGATTTAGATGAAACTGTTTTAAATAACACTCCTTATAATGGATATTTAGTAAAGAATAATCTCATTTTTTCTCCAGAAACTTGGAGAGAGTGGACAATGCAAGCTTCTGCTGACTTAGTTCCAGGAGCTTTAGAGTTTATCAATGGTGCAACAGATGCAGGTATTGAAATATTTTTCATTAGTAATAGGTCTCAAAGAGAATTACCATATACTATTCAAAACTTAGTTGAAAAGGGTGTTAAATTTAGTGAGGAGAAAATACTTTTAAGTGGGCGAGACTTTGGATCTAAAAAACAGGATAGGAGAAATATAATTGATCCTTCATATAATATAATAATGCTAATAGGAGATAACTTAGCTGACTTTCACGAAGTTTTTGAATCAGAAGCCATTGAGTTGGATCAACGAAAAGAATTGGTGAATTCTTTTCAAAATCAGTTTGGAAAAAAGTTCATCATTTTACCAAATGTAATGTATGGTGATTGGATGCCAACCGAGCCAGCAGAAAATGATCCTAACCGGCCCGTACCTGTTAAAGACCTTAACCCATTCATTGAATCTTATAAGTAATTATTAGTTACTTTTATTGCATTAGCCACTTTAGCTGCTAGGGTTCTTAATTGATCAATTGATTGATTTTTAGTTTCATAAGCTAAACCAATACCCATTCTTCGGTGCATACGTGTACTTGGTTTACCAAATATTCTGAAATCACTATTTGGAATTTCTGCTGCTTGTTCCAATCCTTCGTAGCTTGGCCATGTTTTACTTTCATTACTAGCTAATATTACAGCATTGGCACCTTTTCGATGTAAATCAATAGAATTAATCGGGAGCCCGAGAACGGCTCTTAAATGCAATTCAAATTCATTAAAGTTCTGTGTTCCTGCTAATGTTACCATACCGGTATCATGCGGTCGAGGAGAAAGCTCTGAAAAATAAACATCCTCTTTTCCTAGAAAAAACTCTACACCCCATATACCATAACCACTAAGTCTTCTGGTAAGCTTTTCTGCCATTTCCTCTGCTTCTTTTAATTGTTTGGAAGCAATTGCTGCAGGTTGCCAACTTTCCATATAGTCGCCCCTTTCTTGACGATGACCAATAGGAGGGCAGAAAACAGTTTTACCCTTTTTTTGAGTGACTGTTAGAAGGGTGATTTCGCTCTCAAATGCAATAAACTCCTCTACAATAACTTCCATTTTATCACCCCTACCGCTACTTAAAGCTATTTCCCAAGCATTTCTAATGTCAGCTTCATCTTTTATAGTACTCTGTCCTTTTCCAGAGGAAGACATCAATGGTTTAACTACGCAAGGAATTCCAATTGCTTCTACAGCTGATTTTAGCTCTTTTTCTGAAGAAGCATACTGATATTTTGCAGTTTTTAAGTTTAATTCTTTAGCTGCTAAATCTCGAATGGCCTTCCGATCCATTGTATAATTTACGGCCTTAGCTGAAGGGACCACAGTTATTCCATTTTCTTCAAATTCATATAACTTTTCAGTACGTATAGCCTCAATTTCCGGAATTATAAAATCTGGTTGGTATTTATTAACTATTCGCTCCAATTCATTGCCATCCAACATATTTATTACTTCAAAATCATCAGCAACTTGCATAGCAGGAGCATTTTTGTAACTATCTATTGCAATTACTTTGTGACCGTATCTTTTCGCACTAATTGTAAATTCTTTTCCAAGTTCTCCTGATCCTAATAATAAAAATGTTTTCATACTTATAAGTTAAAATTTAAAATTATAGCTTATCTTTTACTTGTGAATAGTTTACATAAATATTAAATGTAAAAGTTTCTCAAATCAAAAATGCAGTAAAATATTCTGGTACAATGAATTCAAAAAAGACAGTAGTAATTGGAGCAACAACAAATCCTAGTCGTTATGCCTATATAGCTGCCAATCGCTTAGTCGAACATGGGCATGATATCGTTCCTATTGGAATAAAAAAAGGTAAAGTGGCGGGTAAAAATATCCTTAATGATAAACCTTCAATAGAAGGAGTTGATACAGTAACTCTCTATGTAGGTCCTACTAATCAAGAAGAATATTACGATTATGTAGTCAAATTAAAACCTAATCGTGTTGTATTTAATCCTGGAACAGAAAATCAAGAATTTGAAAAATTGTTGGAAAATGAAAATATTGAGGTCATTCAAGCATGCACACTGGTCATGTTATCAGCTAACACTTATTAAACACAATGACTAATTAAGGTGAAACTTCTGATTAAGTAAATCTTCCTGCTCGCGAACTTTTAAATTAAAACGAATTTGATTTATTAGAAAACGATTAAGTGCTGCATTGTCTGACAGACTAATAAATTCTCTTTTGGTCTCTTGAGGCATTTCAATGCGATTAGCTATTTGAAAAATACTTGGTTTATCTTTTGACTTCCGTTTTCCAAACTTATTTAAAAACAAATTAAAAAGTTCGATTAGCTCTTTGGAAACAACAGTATCATGCTCAATTAATTTTGCTTCAACACCAGAATATAATTTTTTTGGATAAGCTTGTTTGAAGTCATCAATTTTAATGATTTTACTGCCTTGGACAATTAAGTCAACGGTGTCATCTGGAAACTCGTTTATTACTCTTTTTATATAAACTAAGGTACCAAAATCAGCCATTTCACTTTTACTGCTAAAGACAATAGCAAACTCCTTTCCACTTTTAAAGTCAGCATAGAGTTGCTTATACCTTGCTTCAAATAAATGTAAAGCCACCTCTTCACCGGGTAAAACAACAATATTTAATGGAAAAACTGCAAACATAAATTTTTGTGATTTTAAACTTAACTAATCTTAGTATGTAAATGTTTAACAATTAATGTCATTTATAGTTCCTGAGGGGGCTAAAAACTAACATAAGCTTAGTTAATTTTGCGCTTATGAGCGGCGGGCAAAAAATAAAGAAACGTAAAAACTATAAATATAAAAAATATCATGCGTTTTATAAGCGCAAGGGTGTTTATGCCTATTTTTTTAAAAACCTAGTAAAGGTCTTGATTGGCATGGGAGTATTGCTGTTGATCTTGTTTTTATTTCAATACTTGGTGCCCGACTTTAATGCTCATTTGGAAGCAATGTTGACACATTTTAAGCCAATTAGCATTTTGATTGTGTTTTTCATTTCAGAGTCTATTTTAGGCTTAATCCCACCAGATATTTTTATTATTTGGGCTCAAAATTTTACATTTCCTTATGCTATGGTTGCTTTATTAGCCTTCTTATCCTATGTTGGAGGTGCAGTTTCCTATCTTATAGGAACTTACATTGGAAAAATCCCTGCAGTTGAAATTTGGCTAAATAGAAAATTTGAAAGCTCTTTTGATCAAATTAAAAAATGGGGAGGCGTCTTAATCGTTTTTGCTGCTTTATTTCCTTTGCCTTTTTCTCCTGTTTGCATGGCTGCAGGAACTATTCGTTTTCCATTAACTACATTTTTTATATTAGGAACCTTCCGTTTTGTAAGGTTCTTTTTATATGCAGTTGTGCTCTATACAGTGATTTAATGTTGATTACTTCTATCATTTGCTTATATTTATAGCTTTATGAAAAGAGATTTCAACCACTTCATTGAAAAAGGGAAAAAACACCAAAAAACATTAAATGAGATTTATAAGGCAAATGTTGGCTTAGTAAATAATATTAAAACCCTTTCAAAATATTACATGGATCAACTAGCTAATGTTGATTCAGGTTTAGATGTTAAGGAGGGGATGAAAAAGGTAAATGAAAACTTGAAAGAGTTGGTTTCAGGAATCGCTAATTTTAATCAAAAGATTGAAAAAAGTTGTGAAGATTTCACAGATGAAATTGAGAAGTTATTTGATAGCTACGATCAAGCTGCAGAGTTGTACCAAGCTAAGGAAGGAGAACTGACAAGTTTTTTAACTACACGCAGAGAAATTTTATACTTAGAGGCATTAATTATCAAGTTTAAATTAAAGATCAATAGCCTGCAATTAATGAATAATGCATTATTTTCATTTTCAAGTGAATTTAAAGACGTTAAAGATGCTTATAAGAGTAATTTAATTACTATTTCAACAGTAATGCAGCAGGCTAGTGAGAGTTGCAGAAATCTTATATTAAAAATTGAAAGCTTGAATTAAAAAAAGCCCTCTGTATTAATTTGCAGAGGGCTTTTTTAAAAGAATGAATTTCTTTATCTCATTGCTTGAAAAACTTCTGCAGCATCAAAGTTTTTAGCTGCGTTACCTTTTCTAATAATTTCAATGCTTTTAATGGTATCTCCTTGACGTATTAAATCAACAGTTCCTTGTCCATTTATAACGTATCCAAAAACGGTATGCTTGCCATTTAAATGAGGAGTAGGACCATGGGTTATAAAAAACTGGCTTCCATTAGTTGCAGGTCCTGCATTAGCCATCGAAAGAGTTCCAGCTCTATCATGTTTCAATTCTGGCACAAACTCATCTTTAAAACTATAGCCTGGACCTCCACTTCCATTTCCAGATGGGTCTCCACCTTGAATCATGAAGTCGGCGATTACTCGATGAAATGTTAATCCATTATAATATGGAACTCCTTGTGCTTTTACTTTGTTTGGAATACTTCCTTCAGCTAATCCAACAAAATTGGCAACAGTTAATGGTGTTTTTTCAAATTCTAATTGAAGTAATATAGTTCCTTTTGTAGTTTGCATCTTTGCATAAAGACCATCTTGTAAATCTTTGTTTTTGTCTTGTGCTGAGCAAGCTGCAACAACAAATGCGATTAATGCAAAGCTTAAAATTGATTTTAGTGTTTTCATATTGTTTTAGATAAAATTTAAAAATAAAATTAATGGTTTAAAATAATTTGGCAATTAATCGTAATCGATGACTGTAATCTCTTTTTTCTTCTTTATAAATTCCTTGGTGGTCTAATCGATCAATTCGAACACAGCCGGAAGCATGAATTATTCTGTTATTAGCCAAAATGATACCAACATGAGTTATTTGGCCTTCTTCATTGTCAAAAAATGCTAAATCACCTTCCTCAGCTTCTTCAATAAAAGATAAAGCTTGACCCTTTGTAGCTTGTTGGGAGGCATCCCTAGGTAGGAATATTCCATTGAGTTTATAAACCAATTGTACAAAGCCAGAACAATCAATCCCAAAGGGAGATCTACCACCCCATTGATAAGGGGCATTTAAAAATAATAAAGCATTTTCTGCAATTTTTTCTTTTGGTTTTAACTTATCAATTTGTTGATAGCTTCCATCGTACTTCCAATTATCCTTGCCTAAGGTAATTGTTTGTTTCTCATGATGTGGAAGGTTACTCCCAAACAAAATGGTCATTATTTCTCCACTATTTTTATGAGAAAGACCTTGAATTAAATCTGAAACAACGGGAGTTTTTGAAGTTAAAAGGGCTTCGTATTCACGTTGACTTATTAGCAAAAACTGATTTTCATCCATCCAACATTCGTAGTTATCATGGACTGTTTTTACACGAAACCAGCTTTTATTTTTTTTCTCATAGACCTTAATCAATTCACCCAATAATAACTGGGTAACTTGTTCGCTTTTATCAGAAGCTTCAGCCCTGCATGGCACAACGCTTAAATGGCCTATTCCGTATTTCATTTTATGCTACAGCTAGTGCAAAAATGCATTAAATATTTTCAATAATAAATGCAGATGCACCACCGCCACCGTTGCAAATACCGGCTCCGCCGTATTTTCCATTATTTTGTTTCAATACATTGATGAGGGTAACTAAAATCCGAGATCCAGAATTACCTAGTGGATGTCCAAGAGAAACGGCTCCACCATTAATATTTACTTTCTTAGGATCTAGTTTCATTTCTTTTGTGTTGGCAATGCCCACAACTGAAAAGGCCTCATTTAGCTCAACAGCATCTAAGTCGGATAGCTGCAAACCTGCTTTTTCAACAGCCTTTGGAAGAGCTTTAGAAGGAGCAGTAGTAAACCATTCTGGTGCTTGCGCTGCATCGGCAAAGGCAATTACTTTTGCAAGTGGCTTTAATCCAAGACTTTCCATTTTTTCTTTACTCATTAATATAAGAGCAGAAGCACCATCATTAATTGTTGAAGCATTTGCAGCAGTTACAGAACCTTCTTTATCAAACACTGGCCTTAGATTTGGAATCTTATCAAAGAATACATTTTTAAACTCCTCATCTTCATCAAATAGTATTGGATCTCCTTTTCGTTGAGGGATTTCGACTGGAACTACTTCATCTTTGAATTTTCCATCTTCCCAAGCTTTTGCTGATCTTTTGTAGGATTCAATGGCGAATTCGTCTTGTTCCTCTCGAGAAATATTACATTCTTTGGCACATAACTCAGCAGCGTTTCCCATTGGGTAGTTGTTATAAACGTCTATTAACCCATCCTTAGTCAATCCATCTATTAATGTGCCGTTTCCGTACTTGTAACCTGTTCGTGCTTTTTCTAAATAATAAGGAGCTTGAGACATGTTTTCCATTCCTCCAGTAACTACTACATCGTTATCTCCAAGCATAATAGATTGAGCTCCTAGCATTGTTGCTTTCATTCCTGAAGCACAAACTTTGTTTATTGTTGTGCAAGGTATATTTTCACTTAATCCTGCAAAAATAGCAGCTTGTCTTGCAGGAGCTTGTCCAATATTGGCTTGAATTACATTACCCATAAATACCTCCTGAACTTCTTTTTTATCCAAATTGGCTTTTGCTAAGGCTCCTTTAATTGCTGTTGCTCCCAGTTGTGGTGCAGAAATACTTGCTAAAGAACCATTGAAACTGCCCATTGGAGTTCTTACTGCTGCTACGATATATACTTCTTTCATAAGGTTATCTAATTTTTTATTCTACTAAATTCTTTAAGCTGCTCTATTGAACTGCTTTTTTCTTACTGAATGACAAAATTAATCAATTCACATGGGAATCACAGAAAGCAGTTAAGCTAGAAATTCTATTTAATTGTGTTCCGGATTAATATTACATTCGCAGTTCTATTGGTTCAATATGAAAAGACTCTTCGACTTAATTCGCGATCATCATAATAGTATTTTTAAGGTAAGTCTATTCTTAATCGCAATTGGCTTAATAGTTTACCTTTTCCCAAGGGAAGGCAAATTTAAATACGAGTTTCAAAAAGGCAAACCTTGGCAACACGAAGACCTCATAGCACCATTTAATTTTCCAATTTACAAAACAGATAAGCAATTAGATGAGGAAAAAGAGCTCATAAAGCAAAATCAAAAGGTTTACTTTTTTAGAAATGGAAACATTAAAAAACAAGCACTTGAGCGGGTTGAAAATCAATTTCATGAAAAATTTATTCCCCTTACTAAAGCATTAACAAAAAAAGAGAGAATTGATTTAAAAGAGCCTTCATACTATTTAAAAAGAGGTCTCAATTTCCTAACGACTATCTATGATTCGGGTATTATTGAGCTCCACTCTAGTATTGAAGGGAAACCTAAAGAATATGAGATTGCGATTCTAGAAAATAACGTGGCTAGCTCTAAGACCTTAAATGAGGTCTATACAATTAAGGAAGCCTACCAAGCTTTGAAGAAAAGTACTGAAGACTTAAGTTCAACTGAACAAAAGCTTATGGTAGAGTTATTGGAAGATGGTTTGAGACGGAATTTAAGGTATGATAAAGAAACAAATGATTATATACTTGAAGAAGAATTAAGTGAAATCTCACCAACAGTAGGAATGATACAAGAAGGAGAGAGGGTTGTAGCAAAAGGTGAGTTACTAAACAATGAGCGCTTTAAAGTAGTAGAATCTTTAAAGATAGAATATGAATCTCAGTTGGGTGAAACATCGCAGTTTTCTTTAATTCTACTTGGACAAGTTATCTTAGTGACATTAATGATTCTCTCTTTAGCAATGTTCTTAGTTACTTTTCGACCAGAAATTATTCGAAGTGACACTAAAATAATATTTCTGTTGCTATTAATAGTATTGTTTGTGTTTGCATCAAAAATGGCAATCGATATTGATAATATAAATCTTTACCTAGTCCCTTTTTGTATACTTCCTTTAGTTATTCGCACTTTTTTTGACATTCGAGCTGCACTATTTACCTTTTTGGTGGCAGTTTTAGTTGTAGGTTTTATTGCTCCTAACCCATATGAGTTTATCATCATTCAAATGATAGCAGGTATAATTACCTTATTCAGCATTATTAGCTTGAGAAACCGCTCTCAGCTTTTCCTATCATCGTTAATTGTATTTCTAATATACTCTTTTGTTTACATTGGAATTGGCCTGATTCAAGAAGGCTCATTTGAAAGTACCAATTGGAAATTTTTAGGTTGGTTTTTTGGAAGTGCGATGCTCACTTTATTTACTTATCCATTGATTTATATTTTCGAAAAAATATTTGGTTTTGTTTCTGATGTAACCTTAATGGAACTAGCTGATACAAATAGTAAGTTGCTTCGAAAATTGAATTTAAAAGCTCCTGGAACGTTTCAACATTCCCTACAAGTAAGTAATCTAGCAGAAGAAGCAATCAGAGAAATTGGTGGGAATGCATTACTAATTAGAACAGGTGCTCTTTACCATGACATTGGTAAAATGAATACACCGAACTACTTCATAGAAAATCAGAATTCAGATTACAATCCCCATGAAGAATTAGCACCAGAAGAAAGTGCTTCCATTATTATTGACCATGTTATTCGTGGCATTGAAATGGCTAGAAGATATAAGTTGCCTGATATTATTATTGATTTTATACGCACCCACCACGGAACTACAAAAACACTCTATTTTTATAAAAAGTACATTGAAGAAAACCCCGAAGAGGATTTGGATACTAGCATATTTCAATATCCTGGCCCCATTCCTTATTCTAAAGAAACTGCGGTACTCATGATGGCCGACTCTGTTGAGGCAGCTAGTAGGAGTTTGCCGAAATACGATAGAGAAAGCATAGAGAAGCTGGTCAATGGGATAATTGATTCTCAAATTAAAGATGGACAATTTGCTGTAGCAAACATAACTTTTAAAGACATCAACACAATAAAAAAAATGTTCAAGAAAAAATTAATGAGCATTTATCATGTTAGAGTTGAGTACCCAGAATAACTAGCAGTTTAGTAGTAGTATTTGTTAAGGAATTCCAACTCCTAAAGTAACAGAGAGAAATTCATTTGTTAGGTTGAAGTCTGGGGCGTTATTACTGCCATTTGTAACATCAGAAAGCCCCCAACTATACTTTACGTTTAAGGAGAAAAGTGAAAGTCTCATTCCTGCTCCAACATATGATCCAAAATCAAAACGATTGTAATCATCTTGTTCAAGCTTATCCCCATCAAGGGTGGCTGTTAACCTATAGGCACCATAGAATCCTCCCATAGCATAGGCCGGTCCGAAGCGCAATTTAACACCTGCTGGTAACATCAAATAATTCAATTGAAAAATACCATCACGCGTATCAGCCCCATTTTGGTAGAACAATATACCAGCGTTCGTCCAAACAAATGAGCTCAGTTTAATGTCCCTATTCACACCAAAAATACCTCCACTTTTATAGTTACCTGTTGGCGGACCGTCTTCCTCCACTTGATATTTTGAATAGTTCCAGCCAGCCACAATTGTAATTAAATGTGGCTTTTCGGCTTTGTAATTTTGAGCTTGAATACTAGCAAAAACAAAGCATACGGCAACAAGTAAGATAATTTTTTTCATTTCAGAATTAGTTTACAACAAATAACGCAAAAATTCAGTTTCAAATCCAACCTTTAATCCAATAATACGAGATGGCCATATATTCTCGAAAAACAATTATTTCATACTGCATATAGCTCCAAAGATTATATCGCAGGGTTAAGTTTTTTATCCTTTTGTCTCTACCCTTTAATTTATCTTTTAATTGTTTTTCCGAATTTGGTTTTTCAAAAGCTGGGTTGCTACCTACGCTTTTAAAACCTAACTTTCTAAAACTTGCTATACATCTGTACATATGTTCAGGAGAGCTTACAATTAATATGTTGTCAGATTTGTTAGTTAATATTCCTTCAATTTCTTTTGCCTGGGACCTGGTGTTAAATCCTTTCTTTGCAAATTGAATTCGATTGGTGTCTACTCCCTTTAGGACTAACTCGTGAGCCATCAAATGCAATTGCTTGCTACTATCTTCCTCATTGCTAGGTAAGGCAATTATAATCTTTGCCTCAGGAAAAAGTAGGGCTTTTTCGGCACCGTAATAACAACGCATTAGACCCGATGGAGAAGGCATACCATCACCTCCCATAATTACAATGGTTTTTGGTTTGCCATTAAGCACATCTTCAACTGAAGCTAGGCTATAGTAGGCCCAATATGGGATCTCGGTAAATGCTAACAAGACAAAAACACAGGCTAAAAAGCTGATAGAATAAGCAATTCTTTTAGCAAGATTTTTAAGTCGTGTTTTCACTTTTCAATTCTTTTAGTGAAAGGCTAATTTAAGCTGAATTATTTATCGGTATCTTTTCTTTTGAAGTCTCCACGTTTCCATGCCTCAATAAATTGTGCCCATGCAAAAGGGTTGAGTAAATTGCTAAGATTGTTTGTCCTTAGCTGTCCAGCGTAATACAATTGATTGGCACGTTGTTGATTTTGCCATTTAAAATTTAAACTTCCATTCATTGGCATTGCTTCCGCTTTTTCTGCTAATAATTGTGGATTTAGATTTTTTCTAGCAATTTCTAAATCATCATCTGGTATATTTAAAGCTAAAAAGGCGTCCTTAAATTGCTCAGGAGTTGGCCAAGGATAAATGTTCACCGTCTCTAACTCCACTGTATCACTAGTCATGCTATGAATTAAGGAGTATCGATTTCCCACCAAACTATCAGGAACAAAAAACTCTGAATCCCGATAACCAATAGATGAAAAAACTAAGGTGTCACCTTTTTGAGCAACAAAAGAAAAATAGCCATAGTAATCTGAAGTTGTACCTCTGTTGGTGTGTTTCACTAAAATAGTAGCAAATGGAACTGGCATTAAACTGTCACTACTTACTACAACACCTGAAAACTGAATAAGGTCCTTATTTTCTATGTTTTCTTGTGCAGTGGTATACCTTAATGATGATAATAGGACTAAAAGCAGAAATGTAATATTTTTTAGCTGCATAACTCAAAGTTAAATCTAATCTCTATGAATCAATAATAAAGAATGTTAACGCTTAAATGTTGTTTCATAAGTAGCAGTATTATCAACCCCATCTTTAACTACCAACCTAAATTGATGCTCGCCAGGGGTGATATGTTCATCGAAATAATGCACCAAGGAGTTATTCTTTGCATCATACTCCATCAATATCCACTTACCATCAACTGTAGCTCTAAATGATTCTATTCCAGCAAAATTATCTTTTACTTTAATGCTAATTGACCATTTGTTGCTCATGTCTGCATTGGCATAAATATTAATAGGAGTAATTTGGGGTGCTATAGTATCCATTAGGATGGCATACCCTCCAAAGCTTCTCGTGCGTATTGAAATATTGTTTCCATTCCATCGACCACCTTCAGGATAAAATGAATAACCATCAGTTGTACTTCCGATTAAAGCTTTTGATTTATTTTTAATGACTTCATCTAATTTAATTGAAACAGTCATATAAGAGTGTAGGGGGGTATAATGATTGTGAATCCAATAGATTGGACTGATTGTTTTATTTGTAGCTTCTTCTTTCCTGTATTCAAAGTATAAGTCTTCATACAAAATATTAGGTGGTATGTCAACCAGCACCTCGTCTTCAATAAAGGTATTACGTTGGTTGTATTGAAAAAAACGTACTTGAACTGGTTTTAAGTCGGGAATCTGCTTGTTTGGTTTTGTTGATGTTGCACTAATTGAAAAGTTTAATGATGAAACATTTCCATAGGTATCAATAACCTTATAGGTAAAATCGTGTGTTTTACTATCATTTAGAATAAGCTTGCCTTGGTCACTTATTTTTTTATAAATACGGAGCTTATTTCCGTCTTGTACAAAACTTCTTTGAACTCTTCTCCTGTTTCTGATATATTGATCATAATCAATATAGGAATTGATATACCGGCCTTCGGAGAATGCAAATTCAGAAATTTCTTGTTTAAAAATACTTTCACCATTATGTGATAAGCTAATTTGGTGCAGTCCATAAGTATTTCCCGTTCCATTCATTTTATCAACTGATTCTATTCCAAAGCCAAATTGACCGAAAAGTTGGATACTTGGGTTACCTCTTAAAGCATAGCTTCCATTTACACCACTAGCTCTGAAGCGCTTTTTTTTGTTACTACCATTAATGTAAGAGGTATCATTTAAGGGATAAATTGTTAATGCATATATGTTAGGTCTTACATTATCTTGAATGTTAAAACCAAAAAATAATGGATTATAAGGGTGCTCTGACTTTGTGTCTCTAAGTTCAAAATGCAAGTGTGGACCACCTGAGCCGCCTGAATTTCCTGAGTAAGCAATAAGATCACCTTTTTTTAATGGAAATTGACTTGCCGGTGGGAAAAGTTGGACTGAAAACTCCTCCCTATCATACTGCGCCTGTTTTACGTAAGTTGCAATTTTATCACTATACTTTTTCAAGTGACCATAAACTGAAGTGTAGCCATTTGGGTGAGTTACATAGATGGCATTTCCATAACCATATGGTGAAACCTTAATTCGACTAACATAGCCATCTGCAACGGCATAAACTTTTTGACCTTCAACCCCTTGAGTTTTTATATCTAAACCTGCATGAAAATGATTGGACCGCAACTCTCCAAAATTTCCCGAAAGGTAAAGGGGGATGTCAAGTGGTGAGCGAAAATAATTTTGTGGATATTCTTGAGCAGTTGAAAATAGTGTGCTTATAAGCGCAGTGAAGAGAAATATTTTTTTGAACATATAAAATTTAGGGATCTTTCTTTCTTAATAATTGCAAAAGTAGGGGTTAAAAACAACATTTAAAGTGAAACTAATATTAGTTAAAGACAAAAGAAATTTACTAAATTTGTTGGTGTTAAATGTTCTAGAAAACTATTTTGAATGAGCAACTTTTCTGATAATTTAAATAGATTGGAAAAAGATGTTATTCAATTGATTAAGCAGAAAAATGACCTGAAAATACAATTGCAAGAAGCTATTCAGATTCAGGCTGATTTAAAAGAAAAGCTTTCAAATCAACAAAGAATAGAAATAGAACTGAGGGAGAAAAACAAAATTTTACGTATTGCGGGAGGCCAAAAAGGTGAAGGAAATCGTGAAATGAAGTTAAAGATAAATGAAATAGTGCGGGAAGTAGATAAATGTATTGCCCAGCTAAATCAGTAAATTTGATGAAAGATCTATCAATAAAAGTAACTATTGCAGGAAGAATATACCCTTTGACAGTTAAAGCTGAAGAAGAAGAGAGTATTCGAAAAGCGGTAAAAGAAATTGATAGTACAGTGAAGGATTATGAGCAAAACTATGCAGTAAAAGATAAGCAAGACTTATTGGCCATGTGCGCCCTGCAATTTGCCACTCAAAAAATTGATCTTGATGCTCAATCGTTGAATGAAAATGATGAACTAGCTGATCAAATGCAAAGGGTAAAAGAACTTGTTTCTTCTAACCTTTAAAACGTTCTTAAAGATAAATAAGCTATTGTAATAATAGCTGACAAATTTGCCCGTACAGTTTGTTATGTTTGGTAAACTCAACGTTATTTTTAACATGGGTTTTACTTAGAAATAATGAGAACAGGCCTCATTTATTCCCGATTTATCGGGATGATTTTTCCCAATTTTTTTTGGGAAAGACGTTGGAAGTTTGATTTATTCGGAAAACCCTAATCCTATTTTTAGGGGTTTACTCAAACCAACAGATTGTACGGGTTTTTTTATAATAGATACAGAAAGAAATATGGATTTTATAAGTATTATAATAGGAATTTTAGCGGGAATAGGCATTGGCTCAGCCATTGTTTATTTTATGATGAAAAAGGGCAACGATAATAAGTTTACGGCAATAATTGAAGAAGCCAAAGCAGAAGCGGAAGTCATTAAGAAGGATAAGATTTTACAAGCAAAAGAAAAGTTTTTGCAGCTTAAAGAGGAGCATGAAAAAGTGATTGCTAACCGAGAACGAAAAATTATAGATGCGGAAAATAGAGTAAAGCAAAAAGAGACAACCCTCAATAACAAGCTGCACGACACTAATAAGAAGGATAAAGATTTAAATGCTTTAAAAGGAAACTTAGATAAGCAATTAGAAATTGCTGAAAAGAAGCAACAAGAATTAGATAAAAATCATCGTAAGCAAGTCGAAATGCTCGAGAAATCAGCAGGTTTGTCTGCAGATGAAGCAAAATCTCAATTGGTTGAAGTGTTGAAAGATGAAGCGAAGACGGATGCCATGGCACACATCAAAGACACCATTGAGGAAGCAAAAATAAATGCCAATAAAGAAGCTAAAAAAGTAGTAGTGCAAGCAATTCAACGTGTTGCCACAGAGCAGGCGATTGAGAATTCTGTTTCCATATTTAATATTGATTCCGACGACATGAAAGGAAGAATTATTGGAAGGGAGGGAAGGAATATTAGAGCACTCGAAGCTGCAACTGGAGTAGAAATTATTGTTGATGATACTCCTGAGGCTATTATTCTTTCTTGCTTCGATCCAGTTCGAAGAGAAACAGCTCGATTGGCATTGCATCAGCTAGTGACAGATGGAAGAATACATCCTGCAAGAATTGAGGAAGTTGTTCGTAAAACACAAAAACAACTAGAAGATGAAATTATAGATATAGGAAAGAAAACCTGTATTGATTTAGGCATTCATGGTTTACATCCAGAGTTATTGAGAATGGTTGGAAGAATGAAGTACCGTTCTTCTTATGGTCAAAACTTATTACAGCATTCACGTGAAGTGGCTAATTTATGTGCTACCATGGCCGCTGAGCTGGGCTTGAATGTGAAAATGGCAAAAAGAGCAGGATTGCTTCATGATATTGGTAAAGTGCCTGATGATGAGCCAGAATTACCACATGCTTTGCTTGGAATGAAATTAGCAGAAAAATATAAAGAAAAGGCAGAGGTTTGCAATGCAATAGGAGCGCACCACGACGAAATAGAGATGACTACACTTATTTCACCTATTGTTCAAGTTTGCGATGCTGTTTCTGGAGCTAGACCTGGAGCTAGAAGGGAAATTGTTGAATCTTATATTACTCGAATAAAGGAGCTAGAAACTTTGGGTATGTCGCATCAAGGAGTGGAAAAGGCTTATGCCATTCAAGCTGGTAGAGAGTTACGTGTGATAGTGGAAAGTGAAAAAATTAGTGATGTTGAAGCAGATAAAATTTCATTTGATATTGCCCAAAAAATTCAAGCAGATATGACCTATCCAGGACAAGTTAAAGTGACTGTGATTAGAGAAAAGAGGGCAGTAAATATTGCCCGCTAATTAGTCTCACAAAGGGTTAAGATATCATTGATCAATGCTCCTCCATTAGCAGAATTAGTCATTATAACAATGGCCTTTTTGCTTTCCTTTGATGCAGAGAAATAAGAGGTAAACCCTTCATTTTGACCTACAAAGCTGAATGTCTTTTTATCATAATCGTAGTTTACACTTAATCGATTTTCTAACATTTCATTGAAACTATCAATTTCGATATATCTCGATTTTCCATTACTTGCTGAAATCATTTCTTGTAAAATTATTGCTAAGTCTTCTGAACTTGTCCAAAGGCCACTAGCAGCACTCTGAGGATATGTTTTCCATTTGTTTGAAACCATTTCTCCTCTGGCATTAAAACCAAAACTTGCTGTGGTAGTATCAATAGGGTTTATAAACGAACTGTTGTTCATTTTAAAAGGGTAAAAGATGTTATTTGCTACATAGCTTGAATAGGATTCTCGCATTAATTTTTCAATAATCATTTGAACAAAATGATAGCCCCCTTCAGAATACTTTAAGGTATTTAGTGGTTCGTAAATTATTTGAATGGGTTCATTATTTGCTGGGGCAATTCCATTTAAAATTTGCTCTGAACTAGGTATACTATCATATCTGTTATAGGGGTCAAAATTTGAAATGTTAAACCCGCCTCTATGCTTTAATAAATTTCTGAGTGCAATAAAATAATCAGAGTAGTTATTTTGAATTTTAAATTCCTGAATATAACTGCTTAGGTCTGTGTCTAAACTAATTTTATCAGCTTGAATCAGGCTAAATATTGCAATCGTTGCAATTGTTTGACTTATTTCAGCAGCTTGAAACTGAGTGGACTGATTTACAAGAATCGCTTTTTCGTTATCGGAATGGCCGTAGCCTTTTGTCCAACTGTTAAACCTATCGTTGATATAAGAAATGGATACTCCATTTACATTGTGTTCTTTAAGTAGGCTATCAATTTTTGAAGTGGCAATAGGGTTTTCTATTGTTCTCACAGGGTTAAATTGATTTGGTTTTGTTAAAACTATAGGTTTTATAATACATGCTGAAAGTATTAACAAAGCTGTAAAAACAAGAAATAAACGAGTCATAAAAAATTTTAGGATCTTAGTGAAGAGCGAAGTTAGAAAATGAAATTAATTCAAGTAGGTTTGACGAAATAAATTTATCTTTTTAAAAGCCTTTTCATCAACGATATAAAAACCATCTTCGATAAATTCAAAAATTTCTTGTTCTCGGCTATTTTTATAAGGGAATTTAAGTTTGAAGCTTTTGCAAGCGTGTAAATCTTTTTTTGAAACAGCTTCTATACTTTTTATGTCAGTTAAATTTATTTTCGACATTTCAGGAATTTCAATGCCGATTATAGTATAGTCGTTTTCTCTGCACTCATATAGTAAGAGTTGCTTCTTAGTTCGATACTCTAAATAATGCACTCCTTTAATTAATTTGTCAAAGATAAGATCACTGTATTTTCTCAATAGATCAAGTGCATCATCTGAATACTGATCTTGCAGTAAGCTCCATTCAAAAGTGTTGATTCCTTCCGAATAAAGAAAGTCATTAAAGTCGGTAGCAAGAATATCAAACTCTTGATATGTTAAGCATCTGTATTTCATTACTCTGTAAATATATTTCACAGATTCTAATAAACCAAAGATTCAAGCTTGATTTTTTTCATACTCGTCTATCGCTGAGATAATTGATGCCTCAATTGGAGTGCTTTTTCCACTCGATCTATCAACTGTTACTAAGGTTTGTAAAGCTCTTGCTGCTACTGTATTTTGGTCATCTTTTTCAACAGTTATAAGAGATTCAAAAGTGAAACTTTTTGTTCCAATTTTCAATACGCGTGTTAATATTGAAATTTTATCGCCGAAAATAATGGGTTTTTTAAAGTCTATCTCAATTCTGGCGACTAAAACATTGAAATCATCAACCGATTTAAAAAGTCCAAGCGCTTGTTGCGAATAGGATATACGAGCCTCTTCTAAAAAGTTTAAATACCGGGCATTGTTAACGTGTCCAAAGGCATCAATGTCCATAAATCGAGTATTCAGCTTTAGCTTGTGCCGAAATTCATCAAAATTATATGCTGTCATAAAATAAAGGTACTATCAATTGATTCAGAAAGAGCTGATAAAGCTCATTTAATTGATTTATTTTATCTAAAGGTTTCACTTGAACAATTTTTAAAAAATCAATTTCTTTTGGGTTTAATTGAGCTAATGTCTCAGTGCCTAATAACTTGAAGTTTTTGTCGTTTGGGTTTTGGCTCCACTCATTTCCAGAGTTGGAATAGTAAAGTGGCAATTCGCTAGTAGATAAAAGTTGCTTTAATTTACTAAAATGGGTGATTAAGTACTTTCCTTTTAGATGTAGTGTAAAACTTATAATATTTCCCCACCAAATTAATGTTCGAAAGGCAAATACATCATTAGTTGTAAATACTCTTGGATAGTCTAAAACTCGAAAGGGGTAGCCCTCGAAGTTTTCACCTTTACTTACTTTGGGAGTAGAACTAAACGCATTCAATGATTGGTGATTAATTAGCGTATTGTTTCCCAATTTTTTAAATTGCAATTCGATTTGTTTTAATACGCGGTTTTTGCGCTCAATAATTTTCGAATCATTGAGCAGCTTTAAGTCTGCTTTACTAAATGGAGTACTTTCTTTCAATGTGTTTTTAGTATAACAATAAGTTATAAAAGTACACAGGATAGGTCAATCAGTTTATTGTTTTAGCAAACGAAGGGTAGCGTTTTTCCCATAGGAGTCTGTAAGTTTTATGATATAAATACCAGGGATTGCATTTAATTCTAAATGAAGTAAATTTTCATTTTTGAAATCTTTTGAAAACAAAAATCTTCCATTTATATCATAGATGCTTGCGTTAAGTTTTGAAGCGGTCTTACCATCAAAAGCAATGGTAAACTTTCCACTTGTTGGGTTTGGGTAAAGATTCACTGAAAAGTTTAATGTATTTTCTTTAATACCAACTTCAGTAACAGAATAACAGGCGGAAGTGTCTATACAACCGCTTTTAATGATTTCAACTGCATAGCTTCCATTCTTTATTGGGCTAAGTGTTTTGTTATACTCACCACTAATAAATGCTAAATTACTATCGCAGTCTAGCCACTGATATCGAACTTGATCCGCCTTGGCAATAAGTTTTCCAGCCACAGTATCAATAACACTAACATCGATAGTGTCTATAGTTAATCTTAAGAAATTTATATAATAGCAGTTACTCATTGTAGGAATGGTGTCAAAATAGTTTCCACTAGAAGAATAAGTTTTTCCACTAAGCGCTTGGTAACTTTTACAAGCTCTACGACTTATTGTATCAATTTCAGTACATGTGGTAACAAAATAAACAGCTCCTGCCCTCGGTAAATTTGTTGAGCCGCTTCTTAAAATATCGTTTTTATCAGCAATGAGTGCTGTGCCTTCAGCTATGGCAACTGAATTTCCAAAAGTTTGATTAGTTTCTGAGTTTGGACTATTTAATATCTTCATTAGTGTCCAGGTATTGTTGTTTCTATATTCATAAAAATAGGCAGGCCCGGTCTTATTAAATCCTCCGGATCCAACAACCAAGTAATTGTTATCTAATGCTAATGAGCCTCCAAATTCTGCCGCGTTACTAGAGGATCCAACTTTTCTTTCAACTTCATTCCAAGTACCATTTGTACCCTTTTGAAAAAAATAGATGGCCCCTCGTTGACCAAAAGCCATAGTGTCTACACGCTTATTTGGTGAACTGATTATTGCATATTCATCAGTATTAACAATTGAGCTTCCAAAATAATCAAATTCAGCTCTGTCTTGGCTTATTAGCCGTTGAACTTGAAGCCATTTTTTTGAAATCGAGTCTTTTTCAAAAACATAGGCCGCACCAGCTAGATGAGTTGAATCATTACTCGTAATACCTTCATACTCCCATTGAGATCCAATAATTATCGTGTTAGAAGTTTCAGACATAGCAACTGAACTGCCAAATGTTGCGCTGGTGTCAGTGTTTGTTCTTACAATATTTTGAAAAAATGTCCAGGTGCCTGTGCTGTCTTTTGTATAAATATCTACTGAACCATTATTTTCGTCATAGGGTGTTCCAATTAGTGCGATATTATTTTTAATGAGAAGACCTTCATTTATAGGAAGAGTGTAAAACTGTGAAATGGAGTCATGTCTAACTTTTTTTACTTCAATCCATTTCCCCGCTGTATCTCTTTCAAAAAAATAACTTAAGTAAAATTTGTGTTGGGAGGAGGAGTCTCTTGATGCCCTTACTATTGCTGTGTTGTTATCAATAGAAACCGCTGTTCCAAATTCATCACCTGCTTGCTGGTCTGAAGCAAATAACTTCTGTTTTTCCTCCCAATCTCCAGTGCTGTTTTTCTCAAAAATGTAAACAGCTCCCACTTGGGCTAAGAGATTTCCCGAAGAGTCCCGGTTCTCAAATGGTGCTCCAATTATTGCAGTATTGTTAGAAATTGAAACATCAAATCCAAACTCATCATTAACAGTTCTGTCAGAGGCTACTTTTTTGATAACTGTGCTCCAGTCTTGAGCATCAACTTGCATTGTTAAAACAAGGGATACTAATAATAGAAAAAGATATCGAAAGCGTTTCATGGCCTGTAGTTTAAATTTTATCTACTAAGGTAACTAATTATGGTTATTGAGCATTTAATCCATTTGATATTTAATGATTTAATTTTTATTTACTTCTTTTTTTAAAGAGAAGAGTGGTTTATTGGTAATAAATATGTATTATTGTGATATCAATTTAATATTAAAATAAATAATTATGAACGCTGAAAAAATCATCAAGCCAACCTCAGGTTATGTTATGTTATTCATTATTCTACTTCTTATCGTCTTTGGAGTGTCGATTATTATGCTTTGGAACAGTCCATGGTCGGTTGCGAGCTTTCTACTAGCCGGTGTACTTGCAATCGGATTTTTCTTCGTTTACCCAAATGGGTCGAGAGTGTTAACACTCTTTGGTGAATACAAAGGAACAGTTAAGGAGCATGGATTTTATTGGGTTAATCCTTTTTTCGTGCGTAAGGCGATTTCTTTAAGGGCACGCAATTTTGATAGTGAGCGACTAAAAGTGAACGATAAGTTGGGCAATCCCATTAATATCAGCGTAATATTAGTTTGGCGTGTGCGTGAAACCTATAAAGCAGCATTTGAAGTTGATATATATGAGAACTTTGTTCGAGTGCAAACGGATGCTGCAGTAAGAAAATTAGCCAATATGTATGCTTATGATAACTTTGATGATGATGAAACAGAAGTCACCTTAAGAAGTGGTTTGGAGGAGATAAATGACAACATGGAAAAAGAGGTTTCTGAACGTTTAGAAATTGCAGGAATTGAAGTGCTAGAAGCGCGTATAGGATACCTTGCCTATGCCTCTGAAATTGCTAGCGCAATGTTAAGAAGGCAACAAGCAACTGCGATTGTAGCTGCACGAATGAAAATTGTTGAAGGAGCGGTTTGGATGGTTGAAGAAGCGATCACTCAATTAGGTAAGCGAAACATTATTCAGTTAGATGAAGATAAAAAGGCAGCTATGGTCAGTAATTTAATGACAGTACTTTGCGCTGATAAAGATGCTTCACCAGTGATTAATACCGGTACATTAAATCATTAGAAAATGGAAAATTACAAGATTCTAAAAAAAGGTGTTTTTGAAAGCCAATCTAAGTTTGAAGATAAAATCAATAGTCTCTCTTTGCAGGGGTGGAGGGCTATTTCGTTGAGTCACCAAGGAGCCCAAATGGTGGTGTTGATGGAAAAGAAGTAATCACAATATGGCAAGTAAAAAAGCATTTGCTCTGCGATTAAATCCTGAAGTTTTAAAAGCTGTTGAGAAATGGGCAGCAGATGAATTTCGGAGCACTAACGGTCAGTTAGAGTGGATTATTAGTAATGAATTGAAAAAACAAAACCGTTTAAAATCGGCTTCTAATAAGGAAGAGAACAAAAAAAAGCCGAACTAAACTGTTCGGCTTTTTTTATATATACTCTGTAAATTAGTTTACTTCCACCAATTCAATGTCAAAAACTAAGTCTTTACCTGCTAAAGGATGATTAGCATCAAGTACAACTTCTTCTTCCTCTACTTTAGCTACTACTAAAACTTGTTTTCTTCCATCTTGTTGAGTTGCTTCTAATTGCATTCCAACTTCTGGCGTCATGCCTTCTGGTAGTTGAGATTTCGAAACATTTACCATTGCTTCCTCTTTCTTTGGTCCATAGGCCTTTTCAGAAGGGATAGTAACGTTTTTTGTTTCTCCCACTTTCATGCCTTCAACAGCATCATCAAAACCTTGAATCATTTGACCTGCGCCAATTGTAAATTCTAAAGGGTCTCTTTCTCTTGAGCTGTCAAAAACAGTTTTATCTGTTAATGTTCCTGTATAATGAACTTTTACTTTGTTTCCTTTTGTTGCTTGAGACATATGTCTTCTTTTTAATTTATTATAATTTTTTACAAATGTATTTCATCTTGAATGCTTTACCTAGAAATAAACCCTATATTTTGTTAATATGCACAATTTACACAAGATCTAGTTTGAGGCCGCAACAAGAGCCTACCCATTGGGATCACAGCATCACATCGGACGCAAATACCAAATTTTTCATCATCGCTGTTTTCTAATCCACTCTTCAAAGCGTCTAGGCGCATTAGTGCTTTTCTAAGTGCAGCTTCATTTACACTCTTGTTATTAATGGCATCCATTCGACTAATTCTTCCAATGGCATTTTCGGGTGGAATAGGCTTAACCATCTCCTTTAAGTCAGAAATTTCTTCACTCAATTTTTTAATTTCCGATTTCATTTTTTTCTTCAGGGTGTTTTTTTCTGTATCCTTCATTTATGTAGCTTTGATTACTAAATTATTTAAATCAAATGGATTTTAATAAACTCATTAAAAAAGCGGAGTATTCTTCATTCAATTTGTGGCTGCTAAACTTTTTGTTGCACCGTTTTATTCCATTCAATAAACCACATGGATTAAAGATTTTAAAAATTTCTAAAGATGAAGTTCAAGTAAAGATTCCCTATAAAAAATCGAACCTTAATCACATAAAGGGATTACATGCTTGTGTACTTGCAACAGCTGCTGAATATTCTTCAGGTTTACTGTTGCTATACAAAATAGGGGCAAAGGATTACAGAATAATTATGGAGTCGTTAAATGTGGAATATCATTACCAGGCAAAAATGGAAGCGGTAGCAAGGTTTTCGATTAAGGAAGAAGAGTTTGAATCGACCGTAGTAGAACCCTTAAAAAAGACTGGCAAAGTATTTAAGCCATGCGCTATTGAATTGCATGATGTAAAAGGAAATCACCTTTGTTCAGCCACAACAAATTGGCAAATTAAATCTTGGAAGTCAGTAAAAACTAAGCTGGATTAAGCGACTCGAAATAAGTACTTAAATCAACGTTTCCGCCGCTTAAAATCAGCCCGACATGTTGATTCTTAAAAGTTGGCTTGTATTTTAATATTGCAGCAAGTGGAACTGCACATGAAGGCTCTACAATAATTTTCAAACGTTCCCAAATGAGTTGCATAGCTGAAATAATTTCCTGATCATCAACGAGCAAAATTTCTTTAACACCACTTCTTATAATCTCAAAATTTTTAATTCCAAGTGAGGTTAATAAGCCATCTGCTATTGTAGTTGGGTTTTTGGAAGGAACAATTCTTCCTTCTTTTAATGATTTGTATGCATCATCTGCTCCTTTAGGCTCACCAGCATAAACCGTTAAATTTTTTCCATAATAACTTGATGAAAGTATAGTTCCTGCAAGTAATCCACCTCCACCAACTGGACAAATGATAGTTTGCAAGTTGGCTTGATCTTCGATGAGTTCTTTAGCAGCTGTAGCTTGACCTGCAATAACATGTTCATTGTCATAAGGATGTACAAAACTTGCACCTTTGTTTTTAATGATTTGTCTAACGCCTTCTTCACGAGCTTGAAGAGTTGGTTCACAGAAAGTGATAATCCCCCCATATTCTTTCACAGCATTTACCTTCACTGTAGGGGCATTTCTGGGCATAACAATGAAAGCAGCAATATTTTGTTCTGCTGCCGCTTTAGCCAATGCTTGAGCATGATTTCCTGATGAATGAGTAACTACACCATTTTCTTTTTGTTTTGCTGAAAGCTGAGCAACTGCATTGCTTGCGCCACGCATTTTAAAAGCTCCAATTTTCTGAAAATTTTCACATTTGAAGTAAATCTGGCAATTGGCTAGCTTGTTAATTAACGAAGATGTAAGAATTGGTGTGCGATGAATAAACTGCTTGATGCGCTGATGGGATGCATCTATTTCATCCTTTGAAATGGAATAATGTGGATTAGCCACCTCTTAGGACTGTTTTAATTGATTATTCATTTCTTCAACTTTATCTACTAGACCAGCTTTAAAGTTGTCCATTTTGTCGGCAATCTGAGCGTCTGAAGTCGCCAAAATTTGCATTGCAAGAATGGCGGCATTTTTAGCGCCATTTAGAGCGACTGTTGCTACTGGAACTCCACCTGGCATTTGAAGAATAGATAACACTGAGTCCCAACCATCGATTGAGTTAGAAGATTTTATAGGAACACCAATAACTGGAAGTGGAGTGGAGGCCGCTACCATTCCAGGTAGGTGTGCAGCACCTCCAGCGCCAGCAATAATCACTTTAAAGCCAGCTGACTTAGCATTTTTAGCGTAATTCAACATTTTCTCCGGTGTTCGATGAGCAGAAACGATTTCTACTTCACTAGTTATGGCCTGCTCTTTTAGAAAGTCTACTGCAGCTTGCATTACATTTAAATCTGAAATGCTACCCATAATAATTCCAATCTTGCTCATAATAGTTTAATTTGATGTTACTTTAACGAGTTGTTTTATCTTTTTTGCAGTCGCTTTTGCTGCTTCTAAGTCATCATCCAAAATTGTAATGTGCCCCATTTTTCTAAATGGTTTAACCATTTCCTTTCCGTATAGGTGAGGATAGACTCCTTTCAATTGCAGAATCTCAGCCATCCCCTCATATTTTGCTACGCCTTTTGCGTTAGCATCTCCAAGCAAATTTAACATAACTGAAGGCTTAATGATTGAAGTATCTCCTAAAGGCAAATTTAATACGGCACGTAAATGTTGAGCAAACTGCGAAGTAATGTTTCCTTCAATACTCTGATGCCCGCTATTGTGAGCTCTTGGAGCAATTTCATTGATTAGAACATTTCCTTTTTTATCTAGAAAAAGTTCTACTGCTAAAAGACCCACCATTTCTAATTTCTCTATAACAGAAGTGGCTAATGAATAGGCCTTTTCTTTCGTGGAATCATCAACATCTGCTGGTGAAAATAAGAACTCAACCATGTTAGCTTTTGGGTTAAACTCTAATTCTACAAGAGGGAAATACTTGATTTCGCCAGTTTCGTTTCGAGCAATCACTACAGAAAGTTCTTTTTCTAAATCAACAGCCTCTTCTACCATTGAAGGTTCATCGAAAGCATTTGACAAGTCACTTTTATCTGAAATCTTAATTACTCCATAGCCGTCATACCCAGAGGTGCGTTTTTTCTGAAAAACTGGAAAATTTAAGCCGACTGAGGCTAATTCTTCTTTATTGTTAATTAATTTAAATGGAGAAGTTGGAAGCTTATGTTTTTGGTAAAATTCTTTCTGTAAGCCTTTATCTTGTATGATTTTCAAAACCTTGGCTTGAGGAAATACCTTAACCCCATCTGCTTCAAGTTGAGCTAATGCATCGGCATTTACGTCTTCAAATTCAATGCTCACCACATCCTTATCCTTTCCAAACTTATAAACAGTTTCATAATCTTTAAAATCACCTTGAATAAATTCGTTAGCCAAGGTTTTACATGGTGCATTTGCCGAAGGATCTAAAATATCAATATGTAAATTAAGATTATATGCCTCTTGTAGGGTCATTCGGCCTAGTTGACCACCTCCAAGAATTCCTATTTTAAATTGTTCTGAATGTATGCTTTTCATGAAATCTAGTGAATTTTAAAATGGCAAAGATAAAGGGAATAAGTTTTAGAAAAGAGATAAGACCGCCCGATTATTAATTCATAAATTTGCGTTTTTTTTAGATAAATAGAATCCTATTGGAACGAGTAAAAATTCACGATAAGGTTTTTGAGCCTTATATTTCAGAAGAGATCATATTAAAAGAGATTGATCGTATAGCTGCGGATATCAATAAAAAGTATATTGGTAAAAACCCTGTATTTATTGGGGTATTGAATGGCTGTTTTTCTTTTGCAGGCGACTTGATGAAAAAAGTAGATATCGACTGTGAAATTTCATTTGTAAAAGTGGCTTCCTATCAGGGTACTCAAAGTACTGGAAACGTTCGTCAGCTTTTAGGTTTAGATCAAAATTTACAAGGAAGAGATGTAATTATCTTAGAAGATATTGTTGATACTGGTAATACCATTGAGGCTGTATCTGAGATGATTGAAAATATGGGAGCCAACTCAGTTTCAATAGCTACTTTCTTACTTAAGCCTAAAGTCTATGAAAAGTCTATTGAAATTGAATTTGTAGCTTTGGAAATTGAACCAGATTTTGTAGTAGGATATGGACTTGATTACAATGGGTTTGGAAGAAACTTGAATTCACTTTACGTTCTTTCTGAGAAGAAAAGTGAAAAACTTAACAAAAACATGAAGAATATTGTACTTTTTGGACCTCCCGGTGCAGGGAAAGGAACCCAAGCAATAAAACTTAAGGATAAATATGAGCTTGTACATCTCTCAACAGGGGATATCTTAAGGAAAGAAATCGAAAAAAATTCCGAGCTTGGACAATTAGCAAAATCTTATATGAATAAGGGGGAGTTGGTTCCAGATGAAGTGGTTATCAATATGATAGAAAACTGCTTAAATGAGTACAGCAATTCCAATGGCTTTATTTTTGATGGCTTTCCAAGAACTACTGAGCAAGCAAAAACTTTAGATAAATTATTAGTTAAGCACAATCGTGAAATTGATACGATGCTTTCTTTAGAAGTGGATGACGAAGAATTGGTTGATCGAATAATTCAACGTGGAATTAATGCTGGTAGAGAAGATGATAAAAATGAATCAGTGATCTATAATCGAATTATTACTTACAATAAGAAAACAGCACCCTTAAAAGAGTATTACAGCGAACAGAATAAATACAATTCTATTGATGGTGTGGGAACCGTTGAAGAGGTTTTTGATCGCCTTTGTGAGAAAATAGAGGGTTAGAACTTGATTCCGGTGATAAGAATATCATCAACTTGTTCTTCATTTCCCATCCAGTCTTTAATGGTTTTTTTTACTACTCTGCCTTGCTCGGCCATTGGCAGATGTGCAATGCCTTGTAACATTTCCCCTACATGTCTTGTCATAAACTTTTTTCCTCTTGGTCCTCCAAATTGGTCTGGATAACCATCTGAAAAGAGATAAAAACAATCACCCTTTTCAATGTTTATGCGTGTAGTAATAAATTCTTTTTTTCTAAAAGAACTACCACCTATGGAGAACTTGTTTCCCTTTACAATGTGTAAATCACCATCTTTAACCATATAAAGCGGTCGCATAGCACCAGAGTATTCAAGCTTTTTCTGATCATAGTTAACCATCATAATACCCAACTCCATTCCATCCTTGCTATTCTTTGCTTCTTTATTGTTTTGGTTTAAAGCTAATTTTACTCGCTTGTCCAATTCCTTTAATATCACACCTGGTGTTGAAATTTTTTGTTCACTTATGATCTCATTCAATTGGGTATAACCAATGATTGACATAAAGGCGCCAGGAACTCCATGGCCTGTGCAGTCTACAACTGCAAAAAGAGGTTTTTTGTTAACTTCTTCGTACCAATAAAAATCACCACTTACCACATCTTTCGGCTCGTAGTAGATAAAAGACTCTGGAAGGCTACTCTTTATCTTTTTCATTGGTGGAAGAATTGAAGCTTGAATACGTTTAGCATATCGAATGCTTTCAAGAATTTCCTTATGTTGAGACTCGCCAAGTTCTTTTTCTTTAACCAAGTCAATTGTACGTTCATTTACTTTTTCCTCCAGAGTCGCATTAAGATGCAATAATTCTTTGTTAGCCTGATCTAAGTCTTGTAGGCTTTTTATTAATGCTTTTTCTGCTTTCTTTTTATCGGAGATATCTTTAATGATACCTTGATAACCAATTATTTTTTGATGTTCATCTTTAATGACCATGGTGCTTAATAAACATTTAAGCACTGTTACTTGATCCTTCTTAACTAAATCAATATTGTAGTCTGAAACTTCCCCTTTTGCTGCAAGTACCTCCTTTAAATGATCACGATCTGCTTTGTTATGATATAGGTCTTTCACTTTCAGGTTAGCCATATCATCCTTTTTATAGCCAAATAATGAAAGTCCTGCTGTATTAATGTCTACGAAGTCCCCATCTACTGTAGACATATAAATAGCATCTTTCGAACGTTCGAAAAGCTCTCTATATTTTTCTTCACTTTTTCTAAGCTCTTTTTCTGCTATTTTTCGTTCAATGGCATAATTTATTGAACGACTTAGTATACTAGAATTAATCTCATCTTTAATTAAGAAATCCTGCGCACCCTTTTTTACTGTATTTATTCCGATAAGATGATCTTTCATATCCGTTAGGATTAAAAAGGGTTTGTCGGAATATTTATTTATTAGGTGATTGAAGGTATGAATACCATAGCTGTCAGGTAAAAACAGGTTGACAATTATTATATCCACAGTTGAGTCACTTAAAAAAGTATTGGCTTCTTCAAGGTTAATGAGATGTGTTATTTCGTATTGCTCAGTTTTGGATTCTAAAAGGTACTCAGCAATGATTAAGGCATCGCTTTCTGAACTTTCAATAAGTAATACTTCTATTTTATTCACTAGGAGTTATTAGGAAAAAAAATGCAAGATAGCAATTCAATAAAAATCAAGGAAGCTAAACTTACAAAGTTTGGTGTTCTGTACGAAGAAATGTGTTCTTCAGTTACAGAATAATAAAGGAAAAATCTTAATAGTCAATCCCCTTTAGATTAAATAACTTTGCAGCAAATTATTTCAATGGCAAATAGCAACTTTATTGATTACGTTAAAATCTGTTGCAGATCAGGCAAAGGAGGTTCTGGATCTCCGCATTTACGCAGGGATCGATTAACAGCAAAAGGTGGACCTGATGGTGGTGATGGAGGTAGAGGTGGACATGTAATCGTGAGAGGCAATAAGCAGCTTTGGACACTTTTACATCTAAAATATCAAAAACATGCTATAGCCGAGCCTGGTGCAAATGGAGGAAAAAGCTTAAGCACAGGAAAGGAAGGCGAGAATCAGGTTCTTGAAGTTCCAATCGGAACCATTGCCAAAGATGCAGAAACAGGCGAGCAGCATTTTGAAATTATGGAGGATGGAGAGGAACATATTTTGGTAAAAGGAGGTAGAGGCGGGCAAGGAAATGCACATTACAAATCATCTACAAACCAAACACCACGTTACTCACAAAGTGGCGAAGAAGGGAGTGAAGAATGGAAAATTTTAGAATTAAAGGTCCTTGCTGACGTTGGATTAGTTGGTTTTCCAAATGCTGGAAAATCTACTTTATTATCTGTAATATCTGCTGCTAAACCTGAGATTGCTGATTATGCTTTTACAACCATTACTCCAAATTTGGGGATTGTTGGCTATCGGGATCACCGTTCTTTTATAATGGCCGATATTCCAGGAATAATTGAGGGAGCACATGAAGGAAAAGGCTTAGGATTAAGATTTTTGAGGCACATAGAACGAAATGCTGTATTACTTTTCCTAATTCCTGCAGATAGTAAAAACATACTTAAAGAATATGAGGTTTTGCTAAATGAGCTAAAAGAACACAACCCAGAGCTGTTAGATAAAGAACGTATTGTTGCTATTTCAAAAAGCGATTTACTCGACGAAGAATTGATGCAAGAAATACGAAAGGAGCTAGGCTCGATTGAATGTCTATTTATCTCTTCTGTTAGTCAGCTTAACTTAATGGAAATGAAGGATTTAATTTGGAAGAAAATAAACGCTAAAAATGCTTGAACTCTTAGAAAAATGGGATCGTCAAATTTTTCTCCTAATCAATGGCTGGCATAATGAATTGTTCGATCAAATTATGTGGCACATTTCGGGGAAGTTCGAGTGGATTCCACTTTATCTGATTTTACTCTGGTTGTTAATTAAAAACTACGGTAAATCGGTTTGGAAGATTCTTATTGGAGTTATTGCTGTTATTGTGCTTACAGATCAACTTTCTGTGCATTTATTTAAAAATATCTTTGAGAGGTATCGTCCATGTCATAATCTGGAAATTTCAGAATTAGTGCATTCAGTAAATAATAAATGTGGTGGTAGGTTTGGATTTGTTTCAAGTCATGCTGCAAACACTTTTGGTTTAGCAACTTTTATTGGTTTGTTTCTTAGCAATTCAAATAAGAATATAGCATTTGTTTTACTTCTACTTTGGGCTAGTATTGTTTCCTATAGCAGGATATATTTAGGTGTTCATTATCCTCTTGATGTACTAGGTGGAGCTATATTAGGGATGCTAATTGCATACCTTATCTATTTTCTTATTACAAAACTATTTTCAATTCAAAATTTAAAATATGGCTAGTAATTTACTGCTGATATTCTTAGGAGGAGGTTTAGGTTCAGTATTACGGTTTTTAATAGGAAAATATACACTTCAATATTACTCAGGTAGTTTTCCTGTAGGAACGTTTATCGCCAATGTAATCAGTTGCATATTAATTGGAGGAATATTATACCTTTATTTAAGTAAAGATTTAGGTATAAATAAAACCTTAACATTCTTGCTAGTTACTGGTTTTTGCGGTGGTTTAAGTACCTTTTCTACTTTTAGTTTTGAAACCTTTGGATTAATGAAACAGGGTTTTTATATTACAGCACTTCTTAACGTTGCACTTAGTGTGATAGTTGGATTATTAGCCATTTTTGTGATGTATAAATCAGCACTGGATTCATGAAAAAAGTAATCGTTTTTATTTTATTAATTAGTTCTTGCTCATTTTTAGCCTTCTCTCAAGAAGTCGAGGATTTAAATAAGCCTAAATTAGTTGTTGGCATTGTTGTAGATCAGATGCGTTATGATTACCTAGAAAAATTTAGCCCATATTTCTCTGGAAATGGCTTTAAAAAATTACAAAAGGAGGGGTTCAGTTATACGAATATGAATTATAACTATAAGCCAAGCTATACTGGACCTGGACATGCTTCAATATTTACAGGTGCTACGCCTTCTATTCATGGCATTGTTGGTAACAACTGGTATTCAAGAACTGAGGGGAATAGTGTTTATTGTGTAAAAGTACCTACAGACAGCGGATTTGTTTTATCTCCAGATCGCTTATTGAGTGAAAGTGTTGGAGATGTAGTTAAGTCAACTTTCAATGGTCAAGTTTATGCTGTAGCTTTAAAAGATCGTGGAGCAATTTTACCTGCAGGTCATGCTGCAGATGGCGCTTACTGGTTTAACTCAAAAACAGGGGAATGGGAGAGTAGTTCATTTTATCCCAATCAATTTCCATCGTTTTTAAAGCAATTTAATTCACAAAATTTTAAAAGTGAAGCAATTGCTGAAAACTGGGTGTTAAATGAAGAACTAGTTGGTAAAGAAATAAAGTGGTTAGAGAATAGCCAAACTGTTCAACTTCAAAATTTTGAATACGATTTAAGTTCAATGTTTAACGATAGAAACTGGGATTTACTGAAGTCGATACCTTATGGTAATCAAATGACTGCTGATTTTGCAAAGAACCTTATAAAGGCAGAAAACTTAGGAATCGACAGTACTCTCGACTTTCTTTCAGTTAGTTTCTCAGCAACTGATTATGTCGGTCATATTTATGGGGTAGAATCATCTGAAATTGCAGATACTTATGTTAAGCTAGATAGCACTCTAGCAAGTTTTATTGACTTTTTAGATCATCAAATAGGAAAATCTAATTACGTTTTGTTTCTAAGCTCAGATCATGGTGCCGATCTATCAAGAAAATTTTTGGCAGGTAATAATGTAGCGAGTGGGCGTTTGAAGTTAGATGAAATGGAACATCATCTCGATGCTTATTTAGATTCAAATTTTAGTGAAGAAGATTGGATAATCTCTCTGCAAAACCTTAATTTCTATTTCAATCATGACGTAAAGAAAAAATACAGTAGTAAAATTGATACTGTAATTGATGCAGCTACATTTTATTTATTAAATGATGAGGGCGTAGCTTCTGTGATTAATCCTTTGAGATCAGAAAGCGGAAGCAGTGATAAAGAAAGTATGGTCTTAAACGGTTTTTTAAAACAGCGCTCAGGAGATTTAATTTTAGTTGAGTCAAAACATTGGACAAGTTATTCGGAAGAGGGTTCCACACATGGATCTGCTTATTCTTACGATACCCATGTTCCATTTATATTATATGGGGCAGGTGTTTCTAGCGGTAATTCCAACAAACAATACAAAATAGTTGATATTGCTCCAACTATATGTAACACAATAGGGGTAAAAGCACCTAGCGGATCAGTTGGTAAAGTAATTACTGAACATAAGAAATAAAAAGACCGATAATTTTACTATCCACAATAAAGTTTATCGGCCTTTTAAGAAGACTCTTTTTTTTTATTAACCAATTAAAATTTTAGGTCGATTGAGCTGACCAAGAGTCTCCAGAGAATGAAAAAGAATTGATTTTATATTTCATTGCTAAAGGGAAATTTACTTTAGCTCGTTTTTTCTTTTCTATTTGAAATGCTGCTACCTTTTCAGCTATTTTTATGTCTTTATTTATTTGCTGATATACCTCATTTGGAAAACTAAAATTATTGGGCTCAGTAAATTTAGATTGCAGTCGTTCATTTTCAAAAGAACTATAATAGCTAATAAGTTCTTCTTTATTTAGGAGTAAATCAATTTGCGTAACAATGTTTTTTAAAAAATATTGTTCAACACCCATTGGTAAACATTCTATATTAGCCTTGCAGATTTTTAAAAGCTTTTCTTCAGAAATACTTTCTTCTTTTAAAAGTTGTTTTTGATTTCCTAAAGTAGCAAGCATAAGTTTGCTTAAGTTCAAAATGGATTCCAATGTTTTGTTTTCTGAGCTCTCATTTAATTGACGGATTAACTTATAATCGACAATCATCTTTTTAATTAGGTCAGTATTGTTTTTATTTTTTAGGAATGAACTCAGCTTCTTGTTTAAACCAGAGAAAATCTTAAATGCTGAATTATTAGCATGACGTATATTTTTATACTTTTCATAGAGATGAGAGTAAACCGCTTGCAGAGGTGTTCCCAAATGAAGTTTATGAAGTGCTAATAATAAATCAGCTGATTCTTGCTCAATATTGTTTTTCTTTAATTGATGAAAAATACGTTCTAAGTTTTTAGCTTTTTCTTCATTACTTGAGTATACAGTTTCTTTAACAGCATAGTAGGCCTCAGTTAGCAAAATATCTCTATTGCTTTTGGCTTTTATTCCATACACTTCTAGGATGCAATTATAGATAGGTCGTTCATACTTCGGATAATTCTCATCCGTTAAGTGACATTCTGCTTTTATCTCCTCAGCTGTTTGCCCAAGCAACATTGAATTAAAAACCAACAAGGCTTTACTGTCGAAGCTAACAGTTGATTGCAAAAGCTGCTCAACTTTAAGGCTTTGAAGAATTGTTAGCTGATTAAGAAGTGTGTGAAGTGGAAGCATAGTATCCTAGTTTTTCAATTACGATGTAAAAGTAGGGACATACTACGATGTAAAAGTAGGGACATACTATATCTATATAATGGACAATTAACCATTCTAGTGACAACAATAACTAGTATTTTAGATATTAATAAATATCTAAAATACTAGTTGTGAATAACTTATATAATGATTCCAGTGACAATGACTCCTTATTACCGAATCAAGTATGAAATTTGAATCAACTTTTTAATAAGAGTTTTTTCAAATGAAATTTATTCTCCGCCATTATCTGGATCCGAAGGTGTAACTTCTGTATCCCATTCACCTGCTATTCCTCCATCTTGAGCCTCTGCAATTTCTGTATTTAGTTGATCTTCAGTGTAATCAGCGTAGTCTGCAGGTGTGCCGTAACCAAGTAATGAGATTAAAAGAGTAATTAAGGTTGTCATAGTTTTATATTTTAATTTTCTCCAAAGTTAGTCGGTAAGCTTTGTTAAATATAGGACATTTTTTCTATACAATGACAGTGATAATGAAGCTATTATCTATTTTATAGAGTTAAATATCTAAAAACGAGATGAATTCTTATTTTTGCTAGAGACAATGGCACGAGAAAAAGAGATTTTATTGACCCAATTAAAGGACTTGATTCATGTAATGGACTCTACTGAGATTGAAATTGCAAAGAAACACATAGTTGCCTATGATTCAGTCACTAAGAATGAATCTCAGAAGATGTTTACACTATTCACAAAGTTTCTTAGCATATCTGACATTGATTACGAAAGATTAAAAGAAAAAGTTTCACCCTCAATAACTGATTTTTCATTTAATCGTCTTTTAAGAAGAACTTTATACAGAATTCAAGAATCTTTAATATCTGATGTTAATCTAAGAAGAAAAAACCTTTATGATGATTTGTTTAGAAAGCGATATGAAATTCGAAAGGGAATAATGCAAGCCTCTATTATAAAAGGAAAAGGATTGCCTCATATGTCAAAAAGATTGTTTGATAATATTATTAAGAACTGTAAAAAGTATGAATTATATGATGAAATAATTGAGGCGCTTAATTACAAGCAATCAATTGTAATGTTTAGCAAGGGTGGGAAGAGCTATCATGATTTAAATAACGAAATGAATTTTTATAATAATTGTAGAAGATTATTAAATAAAACAAAAAGAATTCATCGGTCATATATGACAGAGCTTTTTACAAAAGGAGGTAAAGATCAGAAAATTAGTTATTTAGAAAAGAATATTGCCATTAGTTATAAGTACTATGAAGAAACTTCATCACAAAACATTAGAAGTTATTGTCTCTTACTAAAGATGGAGTTAGATTACTTAAAGGATGATTTTGATAATGAGGAAAAAACAGGTGTTGAGCTTTTAAATTTGATGGCAGAAAATAAGGCGGTTTATTCAAAAGGAAGAATTATCTTTATATGTAATAGTCTGGGGAACTCTATGATCAGTAATCTAAAGTTTAAGGAAAGTTACAGTTATATTAAAAAATCTTTAGAGAATTTTGATAAAAGAAATCTTAACTACATAAATGCACTTCAACTTCAAATAACTTCATTGTTTTATTCGGGAAAACATGCTGAGGCTGAAGCATTAGTTAAAGAACTAACTTCAATTAAATTACTAGAAAAGTATACATTCTATCAGGCGTTTTCGACTTACATAATTGCATTGAACAAATTTGCATTAGCACAATTTAAAGATGCATATGTTCTACTTTCAAATTTAAAAGAAATTGAGAAGGACAAAGAAGGCTGGAATGTTTGGATTCGTATCATGCGTATACTTTGTTCCATTGAAATGTTACGATTAAATCTAATTGATTACGATGTAGAAAATTTTCGAAAATACATTCAACGAATTGATAAATTATATGAAGTAAGAAAAAGAGACAAATTAGTTTTGAAAGTTTTAAGAGATCTCGATAGGTTCAATTATGATTTTAAAATTGTTGCTGAGAAAAGTGCCTCTACTTTGAACCAGCTTCGTT
Source organism: Vicingaceae bacterium (assembly GCA_040218815.1). GTDB lineage: Bacteria > Bacteroidota > Bacteroidia > Flavobacteriales_E > Vicingaceae > JAVJQS01. Next base: position 65,463 of record JAVJQS010000004.1, read on the forward strand.
CAACTGATGATTATCTAAAATGGGATCCTAAATCTCCAGAAATGATTTTGTTTCACGATTGGTTTGATGCAAAACTAGAAAAAAGAGAGTATAGCCCTAATTTTGATTTATATCGAGAGAGATTGAATAAAAAATTAATAGTCAGGCAAGTCAATTAAACTATTAGAAACCAAATTATGGCTAAAGTGCTTGTCTTAGATCAATTAATAAGGCTAATAAAGTCTTTGGATAATGCAGAGCTTGCAGAGCTAAAACGACATTTGAGATTTATCAAGTTGAACTCAAAAAAAAAGATAAACCAAGTTCAGCAATTGATTGACTTGATTGCATTAAAAAATGTATTTACATATCCCGAACTAGTTAAAATTGTTACCCCAAATGGAACAAGTTATTCTTTTAATAAAGTTGCTAAAAAGGCAGTAGACTATATTCTAGAACTATTGGTCTCTGAAAATCTAATGGCAAAAAAGTATAGCATAAGAGATTCTTTTAGGGAGCAATTATTGATTAAAAGAGAATTACTAAAGGTATTGAACTTATCTTTTAGAGGCCATGATGAAACTGTTAAAAGATTATTAAAACCTATTGTCATAAGAGCAAGTAAGTTTGAGTTATACAATGAACTACTTGAAGCACTTTATATACTTCAAGAATTTAGTTTAACAGATGATCCTACTAAATTTGATAAATTAAGTCGAGAAATCAAGTTCTATGAAGATTGTCGAACAAAACTTTTTAAGGCAAAAATGTTGTATCGACAGTATGGAAATCTATCAATTTCTAAAGCGAGCTTGGAAAGTGTAAGCTTATATAATTCAAAAGCCATAAGGGACTTAAATAGTGACTTTAAATCAACTAAATCAGCTAATATAAAATGCTACTATTATTTATTAAAGTTAGAAATGAGTTACAGAGAGCAGGATTTCGTCAAAGAATTCAAAGTTGCAAAAGAATTATTGGACTTATTAAAATCTTCTCCGGCTGTATATTCAAAGGGAAGAATTTCTCTAATCTACACGAATCTGACAAATACAGCTGATGCGTCATGTCAATTTAAATTGAGTAATACCCTAGCGAGAAATTCAATTTATTGGTCAAGTTTTGAAGTAAATTTAAATCAAATTTACTCTTATCGAGGTTTAATTAAGTCATTAATTTTTTTAAATAAAAATCATGAAGCAATAAATCAGATCGATAAGTTAATTAAAAATAAATTTATAGATCAATATCCATACTTCAATACATATTTTAAATATTTAAAAGCTGTGTCTTCATTCTTGTTATTAGACTTTAATTTATCCAATAAAACACTTCATAACTTAAAAGAACTAGAAAAAGATAAAGAAGGGTGGAATATTTGGATTCAAGTGCTTCGAATTCAAGTTTACTTGGAAATGCAAAGGTTCTCAGAGTCAGAGTACTTAATTGAAAATTTAAGAAAATATTTAGAACGAAACAGAGAGAAATATCAAATTAAAGAACGCCTCTTCTTAATTTCCAAACTATTTATAGAACTTAAAACTTGCAACTTCGACTACAAAAAAGCAGCTAAGAAGAAGTCTGATGTACTAAATAAGCTGAAGTCACTAGATAAAGACTGCAGGTGGGATGGAAGAACGCCTGAAATGATATTATTTCATGATTGGTTTGAATCAAAAAAGGACAATAGGCCATACAAAGCCAATTTTGAACCTTACCGAATTGATTTAAAAGTGGATGAAGCAGAATTCGAATCCGTAAGTTGAAACCATAAAAAACCTGCAGTTGGATATTTAATTCCAATGCAGGTTTTTCGCTCTTAGGTATTCTTACTTTCTGATTAATACTTAGAACTTCAAAAAGTAGTAGTAGACTTCTGTTTATGTTTAACCAATATTGCCTTTTCACAAGACGAATACACTAAGAACAAGGTAAAGTTGGATAATAAAAGAAAGCTAACAAAGGACATTTTTTCGATTTTTTGGACATTCAGTAGATCGATTAAAACTCTTGTATTCTTTTATGTAATTGATATTTAGATACTTAAATATATATTTTTTAGACATTTCAACTGTAGATTTAAGTAGTTATTCATACTCCATTTAGATCTATCAAGCTATAATATTTTCTAACAAAAGCATTTTTATTTACAAAATTCTATTCTTAAATGAAGTATCATGAAATCGAATAAATATTAATTGATCATTAATTTTTGCTGTTAAAAATAAATTTACTTTTGAAGTAAATTATAACAATTCCAAGTATGTGCTTTCATCATTTTAATAAAATATATCTTCTTCTGTTTTTATTAGTAGGTCTTGTAAATCAAGACCTAACTGCTCAACAAAAGGATACTTTAAGGGTGATGACCTATAACTTGCTATATTATCGTGAAGTAACAACATTCTGTACCTCAAGCAATAATGCTACAGCTGATAAAGAAGCAGCAATGGAAAAAATTATAGATGAAACTTTACCCGATATTCTAGTTGTGAATGAAATGGGAGGTTCGAGCTCTGTCAATGCTTTTCGATTATTACAAAACGCTCTCAATAAAAATGGACGCACCAATTATAATTTAGCCAATTCTACTGGCATTGGCGGAACCAACTCACAAAATATTGTTAACATGCTTTATTTTAATACTGATAAATTGGTTTTAGAATCTCAGACGACAATTGAAAAGGATTTGAACAATAACACCTTAGTGCGCCTAATCGATGATTATCAATTGAGATATAAAGATAGCAACTTAGCAGTACATCAGGATACCATTCGCCTTCATGTGTTAGCGGCACACCTTAAAGCGGGAAGCAGTACAAGTGATGAAAACGAAAGAGCAGAAGCTACTGAAGCCGTAATGGCTCAACTTGATTCAATAAATGCATCTGGCAACTATATTTTTGCAGGGGACCTGAACTTATATAGTTCAACAGAGCCAGCTTATCAAGACCTTTTAAATTATGTTGACACTTCTATAAGGTTTTATGATCCTGTTGGTGTTGCAGGTAGCTGGCACAACGATTCTCGATACGCTTCTTTACATACTCAATCTACTAGGACTTCAGGTGGATGCGCTGCAGGTGGCGGCATGGACGATCGCTTTGACTTTATTCTAACTTCTGATGAAATCTTAAACAACACGAATCGATTAAATTACCTATTAAACAGCTATGAAACTTTTGGTCAAGATGGTTTACGTTTTAATGGAAGTATAATATCACCAAATAATACTGCAGTTGATTCTGCTACTGCAGAGGCACTATACGATATGAGTGATCACTTGCCGGTCTTACTAGAAATGGAAGTCGATCTGCCTCAAACAACAACAATTCCCTCATTTAGTTTAATGGATTATTATTTTGAAAATCCAACTACTGGTGTTTTTAACTTAAATCTCAATCAATTTAATCAGCCAATTAGTAAGGTAGAAGTCTTCGACATTTCTGGAAGAATAGTTTATGAAGCTACTGTTAATGCAGTGAATGAAATCACAATTAATTTAAGCAACTCTCCAAATGGACCATACTTTATAAGAGTTATTTCGAAAAGTTTTCAACAGAAAACTAAAAAGTTAATAAAGATTTAACATTTTACCCAATTCAAATTATATAAGAATAGCCATTTTTGTATAGTAAATTAGTCAAGGCACCTATTCCGAGAAACCTAAATTTTCGGAGTCGATAAACGGCGGACACTGCTATTAAATTTTAATTGTTGGTATCGCCCTTATGAAGGCAAGAGTATTAATCTTTTTACTGTTACATATTAGCTTAATCAAGGCGCAAAATTCTTTTGAAGAAAAGGTTACTAGCCTTTCAAATATGCGCTTGGCAGTTACTAATGTTGGTACTTTTGGAAATGCTTTTAGAGGCTATCGTGATGGAACTTCAAGGGAGTCATGTGAATACCCTGCAGGATCAGGTGTAGAACACTTATTTGAGTCGGGCATCTGGATTGGTGGACTTAGAAATGGAGTAGAGTTAGTTTCCACTGCTGCAGTGGATGCCACTCAAGGCTATGTAACTGGTGGTTCTGGCTTTGAGTTTACCAACGAACCTGGAGCAACATTAGATGAGCGTTCATCTTTTAGAGACAGTCCATTTTTTACACCAAATGCTGTATCCCATCAGGATTATGTTTCTTCTTTTACAGACAAAAACGTAATTATTCCGGGAACAAATACCCAAATTGTCAATCATACCAACCCGCTTTTTGTGCAAGTGAATTTAAAAACTTATAATTTCAATTTTGCTTTTAGCGACTTTGTGGTTTTTGTGGATATGGAAATCATTAACCTTGGAAATCAAGGCAATGAAAACCTAATTGAAGATGTTTATTTTGGATTATGGGCCAATACTGTAGTTAGGAACATCAATGTCACCCCTCCTGGTTCGGGTGGGGCTGCCTTCTACAATAAAGGGGGTAATGGCTTTATCGATAGTTTAGATATGGCTTACTGCTACGACCATAGTGGTGATGTGGGATTTACTAATTCCTATATTGGTCAAAAGTTTTTTGGTGCAACTGACAAGTTTGGTTTTCATCACCCTCGATTGGATACTAACTTTAAGAGCAATTACAATGCATGGCAGTTTAATAACCCTGGAACGGGAACTTTTCAAGCCCCTTCAGGTGATCGTCAACGGTACCAGCGATTGGCACAAGGAATAAATGAAGCACCTTGCTGGAATATTGATGATGGAAACTGTGGTCCAGGAGGAAACTTCCAAGAGCAGTTAAACCGTGCAGGTAACCGTTCAGACTTAGTCTCAGTGGGTCCCTTCAAAGATTTTAAAGCCGGTGATACCATTCGAGTTTCTTATGGGTTTATTGCAGCACCAAAGTTGGAAGATGGCAATGCATATACAGATAACACTTTAGGTCAGCAGCAGCAATTCATTGCCAATGCACAGCGCGCGCAAACAGCCTTTAATGGTGAAGATGCAAATTTCAATGGTGTGTTAGATCCAGGAGAAGATAAGGACGGTAACGGCCTAATAACAAGGTTTATTTTACCTTCACCGCCAGATATTCCAAAAACAAAGGTAATTGCAGAAAAAAATCAAATTCAAATCTATTGGAGTGATAATTCGGAAGCCTCTATTGATCCAATTTCACAGGCCTTAGATTTTGAAGGTTATCGTCTTTATTTGACAAAACTGGGTTTTGATGTACAAGGAACTTCAAATCTGTTAAGAGATTTAATACCAATAGCCGAATACGATATTAAAGGAAACGGTTTTGCATATGATATCGGGTTGGACGCAGTTCGATTAGATGAACCCATCACTTTTCCTGGTGATACAACCGTATATTATTATGCCGATACGATTAAAAACCTTCTCAACGGATGGCAATATGCAGTAGGGGTTTCAGCTTTTGATACAGGTGACAAAGATCAAAATTTAGACCCTTTAGAGTCTTCCTTGCTGAGTAATAATTTTCGGGTATTTCCTGGTGAAAAACCAAATGAGTCGATTGAAGATAGCCAACCATACGCTTATCCCAACCCGTATTATTTTGGAGCCTCATGGGAAGGGAAATCTAATTTTCAGGAACAGAGCAGGAAGCTAATTTTTGCCAATCTTCCAGCAAGGTGTACGATAAAAATATTTACTCCAGCTGGTGACTTAATTGATGAAATTAATCATGATCAAAGCTATAATGGGAGTGATATTAAATGGTTTGAAACATTTGGTGCAGAAAATGCAAATGACAACAAGTTCTCAGGAGGAGAGCATGCATGGGATTTATTGTCGGCTTCCACTCAAATTATCAGCCGTGGTATATATGTTTTTGCTGTTGAAGACTTAGATAGTGGAGAGGTGCGAAAGGGAAAGTTTACCATTATAAAATGATGTGTTAGAAAAGAAATAGAGTATAATATTAGTAGAAAATATTCTCCCATCCGGAGGTGAGAATAAACTCAAAAAAAAACTGCCAACCGGGGGCAGAGATATTAATTTAAATTAATAATTATGAAAAAAGTATTACTCTCTTTGATGTGTTTAATCGGGCTAGGAACGCTTTCAGCCCAAACCTATACTTATGTTGATATTAATCAAATAAGCTTTGTAGATTCATTGTCTTTAGATACATGTAATGATAATTCTGCCTACATAGGGGATACAATTGTAACTCGAGGTATTGTTGTAACTGATGGTAACTTAAGTGAAGTGGCTTCTAGTTCAATTACAGGTGGAAGCCGGCCTTTTATTGCTTTGGTTGATACCGCTGATGGAGGTTCACCAGGTCCGTTTAAAGGAGCTGTTGTTATGGGTGCCGATCCTTTAGACAACCCAGTTTCTGATATTGAAAATGCGGTGGCTGGTGACATTTTAGAAATGACTTGTATTATAGCTCAATTTGGTGGGCTTTTGCAGTTACAACCTTTAGATCAAAATTCAGTTTCAAATGTTGGAATAGGAGCAGTGCCTACTTTCGAAACCATTAGTGCCGGAGAAATTCAAGATGCAAATGGCTTGAATATTCTTCCAACTGGCGAGCAGTGGGAAGGCTCTTACGTGGAACTAAAAAATATGACAGTAGTTCAGGTTAATGTTTTTAGTAGTGGAAGCAGAACGGAGTTTGTTGTAGAGGATTCTTTAGGTAACAGAGTGTTAGTGGGAGATCGTTTTTTACCGATGGTAGTTAATGGTGTAGCTACAGTTAATCCAAATTCACCTGATAGTGTTGGTAGCTTTGTCGCTCCTTCAGTTGGAACAGTATATAACCACATTCGCGGAATTATTTTTCAAGATGAAAATGGTTGTGCCGGTGGTGGAAACTTTTCAGGTGGATATGAAATCAACCCAGTTTATGCTTCAGACTTTGACAAGCAAGCACCACCTCCAAGTATTACCAATGTAAGTCGAAATCCTGTTACACCTAATGACACACAGTCTGTTACTGTTACCGCAGAGATTTTTGATACTGATGGTGTTGTAACTGGAGCTACTTTGTTTTACTCTGCCGATCAAACTGCAGCGTTAAACTTATTTTCTAGTGTAACAATGACGAATACAATAGGATCTGAATATTCTGCTGGAATCCCAGCATTTCCTTTAGATTCAGTTGTGCGTTATTATATTGAAGCTACAGACGACAGCAGCCTAACAAGCAGCACTAGTGTTGATTTTTACACTGTAAGACCAAATGGTACAACTATTATGGATATCCAAGAAGTGCCTTCATTTATTTCAGGAGATGCATCTCCATTAGTTGGTGATACCGTAACTGTTACGGGTTTTGTTACTGCTTCATATCAAACAGGAGATTTGGGCTATTTATACATTCAAGATACCTCCACAAATGAGTATGCTGGTATTTATGTTGATGGTGGTCCAGTCGCAGTTTTTTCTCTAAATAGAGGAGATGAGGTAAGCGTAACTGGTGTGGTTGAAGAAAACTTTGGATTTACTCAGATTTCTGCTACAGCAGTTTCCTCTACAGGAAATTCTGCAACAGTAGCTCCTGTAGTGCTAGATCCATCAGATGCTTCTCTTTTTGGTTCTAGTAGTAACGACTTAGAAAAATATGAAAGTATGTTATTGCGTTATGAAAATCCTGTTGCAAGCGGATTGGTTTATGTGGCAGATACTTCATTAGATTTTGCTGAATATACTGTTGGATCAGGATTTCAAGCATCAGTTTCAGCTCGTGTTTTAACAGGAAGACAAACAAATGGACAAGCTCAAGGATCACTTGATGTATCATATATCAACGATACTTCAGCCATTGATCCATTAAATGTTCCTGCAATTCAAGTAGACCTGAATTACTCTATGGACTATTTAGATGGGATCTTATTTTATGCTTTTGGAAACTATAAATTAACTCCAAGAAATAATATGGATTTTGCCAATTTGGTTGTTTCTATAGAGTCAATTTATTCTAACGCATCAAATACCTCAGTTTATCCTAATCCAACTTCAGAGCAAGTAAACATTCAAATTGCGAATGATTATAATTTTGAAGAGCTTAAGATTGATGTGTTAGACATCAATGGAAGAGTGGTTAGAACAACGCAAACTAGATTGAATTTGTCTAACATTAAGCTTTCAGGAATGGAAAGAGGTGTTTACATCATTCGAATTACAAATGAAGGAGAATTAGTTAATTCTTCTAAGTTAATTTTAAAGTAAATTAGCATCAACTGCCTTGGAACGAAAGTGTTTCAAGGCAGTTTTTTTCTTTTTAGATGGTTAAAATCAAGCTTTTATTTTTCTTTTTTATTATTATCTTTTCACTTCAGTCGTGTAGAAAAGATGATGAAAAAGATGCCAATAAACCTCCAGAAACTTATTTTTCATTGGAGGAAATTAATTTATCTGGTGAAAACCGATTGAACAGTATTGTTCGATTAACTTGGTATGGTAAAGACCAAGATGGATATGTAAAGGAGTATGAGCTTTCGCTTGATGGAGAAAATTGGACCACTACCACGACTCAAGACTCCACTTTTAGGTTTAGTATCAGTGCAGGCTCAGATACAACAGATATATTAATTTCTGTTCGTGCAGTTGATAATGAGGGACTTAGAGACCCTACGCCAGATCAGTTGAAAATCCCAATAAAAAATACTCCACCTGTTGTTTCGTTTGATGACGATTTAGTAATTCCTGACACCGCTAATTTAGTTGCAACAACTGAGTGGGACGCTACAGATGTGGACGGAGATGAAACGATTACTCAAGTTTTTATCAGCCTCAATGGTTTAAATTGGTATGAGCTCAATAAGAGTAAAAAAATAATTTCTATCGTTCCAGTTGATGGCAATGCTACCGATACAACAGCCGCTTATATTTATTATGGAACGGATAAAAATCCTGCTACAGAAACAATTCCAGGTTTAAGTATGAACGATACTAATAAGCTCTTTATTAAGGCTGTGGACCAAGCAGGAACTGAAAGTTTAGTAGATACTTCAAACACCTTTTTCATGAAAGGCAAGCAACATGACATACTAGTAGTTGGTGGGGTATCCGTAGCAAATTCTACTTATAAAAATATTTTTAATGCTATTAATGTAGATTACGATTTTCTTGATTTTGCTTTCAATAATGGATCTTTACAACCCCAAATTTGGAACATTACTTTTCGATTACAACTTTCTTTTTACTCTAAGTTATTTTTCTACTCTGATGAGACGCTATATATTAATCCTTATTCAAATGTAAAAAGCTTAATTCTTGAATTTGCTGCCTCTTCATTACAAGAATATGCAAACTCTGGTGGTAAGTACTTTATTTCAACTTCATTTGATCATAATACTCCTTTAGATGGCTTTGCAGGAGTTCTTCCTATTGAATCAGTTTCTTCATTAAACTATGGGTCCGCAAGATTATATCAAGATTCTTCAGTTGTATCGGCATCAAATAACTTCCCTGATTTAAAAACTTCTGCTTTTGCAATCGTTGGAGTAGGAGTATTCAATATTGATAGCGCTGATACTGAGGTATTATATGAAGCTGAACTTTCAGATAATAAGCGAAATCCAATAGGTGAGTGGATGGATACAAAAATTGTGGCTTCTGGTAGAAGAGTTAATGGAAACCTTAATCAAGTATTTTTTAGTATTCAGTTATGGGAAATGAATGGCGATCCAATGGCGTTGCAGAGTTTGTTTAACCAAATTTTAACGGTAGAATTCAACTAGATGGTAAAAGGCTTAAGTTTTATACTTTTTTTATTTGTTCCTTATTTGCTTTCAGCTCAAGAAACTGGGACGTTAAAAGGTACAATAAAGGATGAGTCTACGGGTGAAACTTTAATAGGGGCTACTGTATTAATTGTTGGAACCTACAAAGCAAGCAGTTCAGATTTTGTTGGTAATTATGAGCTTGAAGAAATTAAACCCGGAGATTACTCTATAAAGTTTAGCTACATTGGTTATGCTGAAAAGATATTTAATGGAGTGACTGTAAAAGCAGGTGAAACAAAGGTTTTAAATGTTTCATTAACTCAGAGTTCACAAGCACTTGATGCAGTTGAAATTGTAGGAGAAAGGAATTTAGTAAACTTAGAATCTGCAAAATCTGAAGTAAATCTTTCACAAAAAGAACTTGCTGAAATGAATGTTCGAGATGTGCAAGAAGTGGCAGCAATGCAAGCAGGAATTAGTAAGACTCCAGACGGATTACAAATTCGAGGAGCAAGGGTTTATGAAACACAATATATTGTTGATGGAATAAGTGCTCAAGATCCATTAGCAGGAACTGGTTTTGGTGTGAACGTAGCCTCAAGTTCAATTGGTCAATTAGATATTGTAACAGGAGGTGTTGGTGCAGAGTTTGGTGGAGGTTCTTCAGGTCTAATCAACACTACTATCCGAGAAGGAGGAGATCAATTTGAGTTTTCAGGTAGCTGGCAACGTGATAATTTGGGAATCGATAAAAATGATGCAGATTCTTGGAATACAGATATCGTTGAATTAACGGCAGGAGGTCCAGTTCCAGGAACGAAGAAAAAATTAACTTTTTTCACCAATTTTACTGCTCGTTTGACTGACACCTATTTTGGTGAAGTCGCTGATCAATTGAATAGCTCTTTGTTTTCAAATAATCCTGATTTTTGGGCACCTCGAGAGGATAACAATTTTACTAATACCGTTAAACTTTCTTATCAATTACCAAAAGGTGGCAAGCTGACTTTGACTAACCAACATAGCTTGAGCATCAATCAAAATACAAGAACTCTTCAAATTGTAGGTTTCGATGCCATCTTACAACCAGGTTACCAATTTGAGCGGAGTTTAAACCTAGATAATGCAACAACTTACACCCATCACTCTAATCTAACAGCACTTAATTTTAAGAAAATTCTAAATGATCAATGGTGGTTTAATGCCTCAGTTGGTCGATTATTCACCAATTTGAGAGCAGATGCGAATGGAAGACCATTTCGAGAAGAAACGGTTGATCAAATTTATAATGAAGCTTCCATCGTAACTGATCCGGTAGGAATTTTCAATCCAGGTGATCCTGTTGTATTTGTCTTACCTGGTCCGGGCCTAGTAAATAATGGTGGTATCACTCCAACTTGGCACGATCACTATGCACGAGAGTATACCTTTAAATCAAAGTTTACTCGCTATTCTGAGTCACAAAAAAACATCCTTTCTTTTGGATTTGAGCACAAGGAAACAAAGTATCAGTGGGTTGATGTAATTAGCCCTTGGATAGGAGCCCCTATACAAATCAACGATTCAGTTACTTCTCCATCTACTAGTGTTGGATCATCCAACGATATTTGGTCGGTTAAACCATTTAACGGTGGAATTTTTGTAAGCGATGAAATTCGTTATCGCGGTATAATTGCAACGCTTGGCTTACGGTTTAACTATTGGGCACCAGGTAAATTTGCAGATGACGCAGTTGAAAACCCTGCTTCACCTGTTGTCGACCAAGTTAGAGAAGATTATAAGAAGAATACTGTTGGGTTTTTAGGCTATAGAATGAAGGGAAGATTATTGCCACGCATCAACGTTTCTTTTCCAGTAACTGAGAACAATGTATTGTATTTTAACTACAGCCATACGATGCGTTTACCTCATCCACGTTTTGTTTATGCCGGTTTAGACCCAGTCTACCAAGACCGTTCATTCCTTTCTAATCTTGGAAATCCAGACATTAACCCTGAGGTGAATATTTCCTATGAAATTGGGTATAAAACACAAATTACAAAAGACATTGGGCTAACATTTGCTGCGTTTAATAATAACCGTTTCGATTACATTGTACAACGAAGAGTTATTGTAGAAGATCAGACAGGTCGTCCAGTAACTAAGCGCATGTATATCAACCAAGACTATGCTAGAATTTTTGGTTTAGAGGGGGGTGTTTCAATTCGTTTTGCAAAGTATTTCAGAACTTTTATCAATGCTACCTATCAAGTAGCAAAAGGAAAATCAAATTCCGCAAGGGAGTCTGGTTTACAAATTGAACAAAACGGAGCCGTAGAGTTGACTTCGGAACAATTCTTAGCCTTTGACCGTCCATGGGACCTTACTCTTGGGGTTGTTTTTAATACAGATACAAGCTTTAAAATTCGTGGCAAGTCTTTCCCAGGATGGCAAGTGTTTACCTCCTTTAATTACGTTTCTGGATTTAGGTATACCCCTTACGTACAAGATGGAGTTAACGATTTAGGTCGTCCATTATTTGTTCAATTAGATGATCAGTACTTGGAAGAAAAAGCAAAGCCTTGGATTCAGTCAAACCTTAAAATAAGTAAGAACATTTGGTTTTCTGACAACAAAAAAACAGGGATGACCTTGAGTATAGAAATTAGAAACTTACTGAACATCAAAAATTCACAAATTATCAATCCAATCACTGGGAAGGCTTATGAAGAAGGTGATGATGTGCCGAATGAGTGGAGAGATCCAAGATATCTTGGACCAGGAGAAGGTGGAGTACCACCAGATAATCCAGCGAGATTTTTGGCTCCACGACAAGTATTGTACGGAATAGCATTTAAGTTTTAAAATGAGTAGAGTTATAAATATATTTTTAATCATGGTGGCCCTACTAATTGGGGCTTCAAGAAGCTATGCACAGCTGATTCCAAACTTTGGAGGACAACGAGCTGGACTATCTACATTGGCTTTCTTAAAGAATGATCTAAACCCTCGTTCAGCGGCACTTGGTGGAGCAAGTGTTTCTATTTCACCAGATGCCTTTGCCCTTTTTACTAACCCTGCTACTGCTGCCGATTTAAAAAGCTTCAACGCTGCGATTAGTAATTACACTGTTGGAGCAGGAATTCAACAATCGTATGCTTCTGCAATAATCCCTCGATCAAAAAACTTATCTGCATTTGGGTTTTCACTCAACATGTTGAATTCTGGTGCTATGGATGTTCGAACTGAGTTTCAGCCTGAAGGCACTGGAGAAAAGTTTTATGTAACAAATCTCGCAGCTGGTTTAACTTATTCGCAGCAACTGAGTGACATGTTTTCTGCTGGAGTGACCTTGAAATATATCTACGAACAAATTGATGATTATTCCAATTCGGCTGTTGCTGCTGATGTTAGCTTTATATACAAAACAGATTACCACGATTTGAACTTTGCAGTAATGATTCAAAATTTTGGTGGAAACTCATCAATCAATGGTGATGGTATACCTTCTGATTTCAATCGGCCTTCAGTACCCGCATCGGATAATTATACCGTCCCTACAGTTTTTAGTCTAGGTGCTTCAATAGTTCCTTGGGAAACTGAAAATCAGTCTTTGATGCTTGCTCTACAATTGAACCATCCAAATGATAATTCGGAAAACTACAGGATTGGGGTAGAATATGAATACTTGAAATTGTTGTATTTACGCGCAGGATACAAGGTAAATGTGGAGGGACAGCCTTTTCCTACCTTTGGTTTTGGATTGCGGCATAGAGTAGGAGGTCATCCGTTGCAGTTAGGATATGCTGGAAACCCAACAGCCTATTTTGGTGTGCTGCACACCATAGGTGTAAGTTTTACATTGAATAAGATAGAGCGATAGAATTAAGTTAGAAATAAAGCTAGAATTAAAAATAATAAATTGATAAACAAGTACTTAACCACGCTTCTGATAAATTTTAAGCTTTCAATAGGAGTTATCCTACTGCTAGGTACTTTGTCTTCCTGCGAGGATTATTTGGGAGAGGAAACCGATTTAGGCTTTATTGAGGTGCCTCAGCAGACCTTCAGAGAGGTAGCTTATGTTCCTGTTCAGCCAATTTTAAATCAATTTGTGTTCCCTACTGATATCATTGCTGGATTTGATGAGCTAATATATGTAGTTGATCAAGGGACTCAAGAAGTCATTGTAATGGATGAGTCTGGTGTTGAATTGGGAAGAAAGTTTATTCAAGGAGCCAAAGCCATAGCGCAAGATCGAAAGCTTAACTTGTTAGTTATTGGAACGGCAACTGACGAATCAAGTCAAGCTGAACGGTCCTGTATTTATCGATTGAATTTAAATACATCCGCAGGCTATGGATTAGCAAATGCCGATATAACAGATTCAATTATTCATCCATTTTATTTCAAAACAACTGCAGTTTCTGCAGATGAGCAAGTAGTATTTAATCGCATTTCAGTGCTTGCTGATAATTCATTTTATGTCACAAGAACAGGACCAAATAACAGTTCTTCTCAGTCTGGAGGGCCTGATAACTCCGTGTTGTTGTTTAATGATGAAAATAAGTTTGTAACACCAATAGTGGTGAGTGATAATCGAGGAGCCCAGTTTCCTGGATACTTTAATCAACCCTTTGCCATTAGCACGACCATTAAACCCCCTCAACTATCTGTTGTGGATAATGGTGGTTTCTTATTTACTTCTTTAGATCCATCCAATGCATTAAAAGTTCAATTTATAGAAAAATTAGAGTCGCCTGATGGTGTTGCCTATACTCCTAGAACAGATTGGAATAATGATACTTCAGAAGCAGATAGTTTTATCAATGAACCTTTTAAATTTGAGGAACCTGTTGGTGTTGAGATTAGTGGTGATGGAAGTAATTTTATTTTCGTTGTAGATAGAAAAAAGGATTCGTTATACCAATTTACATCCACAGGATTAGAAGGAGTGCAGCCTCCGCCAGCCTCAGGTGAAACAAAGTATGTAAATACCTCATTCGGTGGGACAGGCATTGGCGCTACGCAATTTAACAACCCTATGGCTGTGGCTTATAATGATCAAATTTTATATGTTGCTGATGCAGGTAATGGGCGAGTTCTTCGCTTTAAGTTAACTTTAGATATCCGTTAATTTTAGTATCTATATTTTAATAAATACCTGTTAATATTTCTCTTTTTTGGTATTCCTCAAGCGTCACAATAGTTTTATCTTTGCGCTATGCAAGAGAAGATTATTATCATTGATTTTGGATCACAATACACTCAATTAATTGGTCGACGAGTTAGAGAACTAAACGTTTATTCAGAAATACACCCTTACAATAATATCCCCGAAATTGGAGATAATGTTAAAGGGGTAATTCTATCAGGAAGTCCATTTTCGGTATTGGATGAAAAAGCACCACAGTACGATTTTAACGTGGCAAAAGGAAAGTTGCCTCTTTTAGGAGTTTGTTATGGAGCACAGTTGATGTCCCAAAAGTTCGGAGGAGAGGTTAAACCAAGTGAAACAAGAGAGTACGGTCGGGCAAATTTAAATTTTGTCGATGCTACTTCTCCTCTAATGGCAAATATCCCCCAGCACTCACAAGTTTGGATGTCGCATGGAGATACTATTTCAAAAATTCCTGAAAATTATAAAGTAATCGCAAGTACCTCTGATGTTAATGTAGCTGCTTTTCGAATTGAAAACGAAGAAACTTTTGGAATTCAATTCCACCCTGAGGTATACCATAGTACAGATGGATTAAAATTATTGGAAAATTTCATTGTAAATATTTGTAAATGTGAGCAATCCTGGACTCCCTCAGCTTTTGCAGAAACTACAATACAAGAGCTAAAAGAGAAAATTGGATCAGATAAAGTGGTCTTGGGCTTGAGTGGTGGAGTTGATTCTTCCGTTGCAGCAATGTTGCTTCATCAGGCTATTGGAAAGCAATTATATTGCATTTTTGTTGATAATGGACTGCTTAGAAAGAATGAATTTGATGCAGTATTGCACCAATACAAGGATTTAGGCTTAAATATTAAGGGAGTAGATGCTAAAGAAAGGTTTTTGAAGGCCTTAGCTGGAACTGCTGACCCTGAAAAAAAGCGTAAAGCTATAGGACGAGTTTTTATTGAAGTATTTGATGATGAAGCACACGAAGTTAAAGAGGTGAAATGGCTAGGGCAAGGAACAATATACCCCGATGTTATTGAATCAGTTTCAGCCACAGGAGGACCTTCGGCAACAATTAAATCACATCACAATGTTGGTGGATTACCAGACTTTATGAAATTAGAGGTAGTTGAACCTCTACGGCTTTTATTTAAGGATGAAGTAAGAAGAGTTGGCAAATCTCTTGGCTTGCCAGATAATTTATTGGGACGTCATCCATTCCCAGGCCCAGGATTGGCTATTCGGATTTTGGGAGAAGTTACCGCAGAAAAGGTACGTATATTGCAGGAGGTAGATCATATTTTTATAGATGGTCTTAAAACGGAAGGCTTATATGATGAAGTTTGGCAAGCTGGTGCAATATTATTGCCTGTTCAATCAGTCGGGGTAATGGGTGATGAACGAACTTATGAATTAGCAGTTGCTTTGCGAGCTGTAAGTTCAACTGATGGGATGACTGCAGATTGGTGTCATTTACCTTACGAATTTTTAGCAAGCACTTCTAATAAAATAATAAACAAGGTGAAGGGAGTGAATAGAGTAGTTTATGACATTAGTAGCAAGCCACCTGCAACAATCGAGTGGGAGTAAGCTCTTATAAATGACTAGCAACACATAATTATGAGAAAAATAATTACCATACTTCTATTTTTTACTTCTTTTTATTCCTACTCACAAGAGTCGAAAGAAGAGTTAAAAGTACATGAAATCAATGGAAAGGAATATTATATTCACGTAGTTGATTCTGGAAATACACTTTATGCAATTAGTCGTAGATATGCTATACCCATTGAGAAGTTAAAAGAAGAAAATCCTAGGCTTTCAACGTCTTTGACAATCGGTGACCGTTTATTAATTCCTCTAGATGAAATTAAACGAAGAGACTTAGATGAAAGTCCTGAAATGGATGGAAATTTCTTGATTTATGAAGTGCAAAAAAAGAACACTTTATATTCTCTAGCAAAAGAGTATCATGTTGAAGTGAATGATATCATAGCTCAA
Source organism: Vicingaceae bacterium (assembly GCA_040218815.1). Lineage (GTDB taxonomy): Bacteria > Bacteroidota > Bacteroidia > Flavobacteriales_E > Vicingaceae > JAVJQS01. The sequence continues at coordinate 82,235 of JAVJQS010000004.1, forward strand.
AATCCACAGGTTGAAGAAGGCTTAAAAAAGGGCATGAAAATCAGAATTCCTGTAGCTAAAATTAAAGGTAACCCAGAGGAGTCTCAGTACATTGTTCCTGCAGAGGTAAGTCCTTTTATTACACATATGGTTTTACCTAAAGAGACACTTTATTCTCTTTCAAAGGAATACAAGGTTTCTATCGACTCTATTTTAATGGTAAATAACCAATTGCCCGGAGGTTTGAAGGTAAATCAATTGATCAACATTCCTATACTTAAAGTTTACAAAGACAGTAGTATTAAAGAAGAAGTAGTCTTTGATAGTTCAGCAGTTAAGCCGAATTATAAAGTTGCTTTATTGCTTCCATTTTACCTAGATTTATTAAAAGAGGCTGCAGATACTTCTCATTTTAGAACTAAGCAATTGACTAAGGAATTGCATACAAAAGCAAAATATGGAATTGAGTTTTATCAAGGATTTATTTTAGCAGTTGACTCATTAATTGATCAAGGATTAAATCTTACCTTGGAAGTTTATGATACAGCTAATGATTCGACAAAGGCAGCAAAACTCATTTCAGATTCACTTTTAAATGATGCAGACTTAATCATTGGCCCATTGTATTTAGATAATTTCTTAATGATTTCTGACTTTGCCAAAATGAATAATATTAGCATTGTTTCTCCAGTTAAGTTGAGTAATAAGGTCCTCCTTGGTAATAATTATGTGAGTAAGGTAGTCACTAGTGACCCTGTATTACATCGATTCTTAGGGAACTATCTTTTTCATAGTTTACGAGATTCAAATTTAATTATGGTTTATCCTGACCATTTTGAAGATAGAAAACGGGCAGAGTTGGTAAAAAAAGAATATTATGAAGCAGCACAAACTGTGAAAGATTCTGCTCAAGTTAAACCTTTGGTGGAATTACTTTTTGACGTGAAAAACTTTAGTGCTTTAAAATCGAAATTTGATTCTTCCAGAACGAATGTATTAGTCGTGCCTACTAAAGATCAAGCTTTTGTGACTCAACTTTTAACCATGTTGAACATGGAAGATGAGTTTAGTTTTCAAGTTTATGGTCTGCCTGAATGGGAAGGCTATGATAACATTGAGATAGATTATTTACAGAATCTTGACGTACATCTCTTGCTCTCTGAGTTTATTGATCACAACAGCGAGAAGGTGAAAAAATTTGAAAATGATTTCTATGCTAAATATGAATTAATCCCAGAAAAGTTTTCTTACCTCGGCTTTGATGTTGGCTATTATTATTTGGGATTACTAAACGACTATGGTGTTAATTTTGAATACATGTATATGGGCGTTGAAGCAGAACTACTTAGTCGTAAGTTCGAATTTTTCAAAACTGGAATAGAAAGTGGCTATGAAAATCACTCGACTTATATTATTCGTTATAATAATTTTCAGAAAGAGAGAGTGTACTAATAGTTTACCATTTTCTAATGAACTAGAAACTGACCAGTTTAGTTAAGTAGCGTTTTTCAAAAGGATAAAAACGCTAGCAATTACTTGATTGCACTAGCTGCGAATTAGTCTTATCTCAAATCAATAACATCAAAATTTGAATGCAGAGATGAATTGAAAGTGAAATTAGATTTATTAGTTGTTGGATTAAATTCAAACGACTTAAGGTTGTAAGTAACGTCAGAACCCCCTTTACCTTTGATTACAAGCTTAGCCAAAGTCATTTTATCTTTTTTGATATACATTTTTATGGTATGAAAGTCATGCTTATCTGGGTCTTGCGGATATAGATTAATTACATGAACTTTTGTGCCGTTTAAAACATCTTCTTTTTCATATTTATAATTGAATCCTTTTTCCCATACCGTTGCAATTTTGGCAGGGTTGGCATAATCATCAGCTTCTCCATCCTCTGGAACTTCAGAAACTTGAACTTCTTCAGCGTCAACCAATACAGTCCAAACAGTTTTTCCATCAGAAATCACCTCCATATCTTCAAAGTACAAGTGGTATTGATCTCCTGAAGTTATGATATTTCCTTCTCTGACTTCATTCATTGATTCACCAGCATTTGATAAAGACGTTTCAAAACTTACTTTTATGCCATCATAGCTATTCGTCTTATCACTCAATTCTTGTAAGACTTTTTTTGCTTTAGGATCTTGTTGAGCAGAAACTAAGCCTGGAATTAGCAATAGTATAATGCTGATAATAAATAAATAGTTTTTCATGTTTTTTTATTTGATTCAAAGATAGCGGTTTCTTTTACTTCCTTGAAATGATTTTAGATTAATCGATGTTATTCAATAACTGTTCCAAACTGTTTTCATCAGAAATTAAAACTTGTCGTGCCTTACTGCCTTCAAATGGTCCAATGATATTTGCTGCTTCTAATTGGTCGATAATCCTACCTGCACGATTATACCCCAGCTTTAGTCTTCTTTGCAACAAGGAGGCTGAGCCTTGTTGATGTTGAACAATAATTCGTGCTGCATCATCAAACAAAGCATCTCGATCAGATAAATCCACTTCACCTGCCATTTTACTCTCTTCATCAACGTATTCAGGTAAAATAAAAGCATCTGGATAACCTCTTTGATTGCCAATAAACTCAGTTAGGTCTTCCACTTCTGGAGTATCTACGAATGCACACTGCAGTCGAATTAAATCACTTCCTGTAGAAAGTAACATGTCACCTCGTCCAATTAGTTGTTCTGCGCCACCAGAGTCTAAAATGGTTCTTGAATCAATTCCTGATGTTACCCTAAAAGCAATTCTTGCAGGGAAATTTGCCTTTATAGAACCTGTAATGATATTTGTTGATGGACGTTGAGTAGCAATTATTAAATGAATACCAATTGCTCGTGCCAATTGTGCTAATCGAGCAATTGGTTGTTCTACTTCTTTACCTGCAGTCATTATTAAATCTGCAAACTCATCAATCACCAAGACGATATATGGCAAGTACTTATGACCATTTTCAGGGTTTAATTTTCGAGCAATGAATTTTGCATTGTATTCCTTAATATTTCTGACAAAGGCATTTTTAAGTAATTCGTAGCGATTGTCCATTTCAATGCACAAAGAATTAAGCGTATTAATCACTTTTTGATTGTCAGTAATAATTGCTTCTTCTGTGTCGGGCAGTTTCGCTAGAAAATGTCGCTCAATTTTATTGAATAGGGTTAACTCAACTTTTTTAGGGTCAACCAACACGAACTTTAATTGGGCTGGATGTTTTTTATATAGTAATGAGGTTAAGACTGCATTTAAACCTACTGATTTCCCTTGGCCTGTTGCACCAGCCATTAAAAGATGAGGCATTTTAGCCAAATCAAAGGCAAAGATTTCATTGGAAATGGTTTTGCCCATTACTACAGGTAAATCATATTTTGCATTTTGAAATTTCTCTGAAGCGATAACCGTGCGCATGGAAACGATGTCTGGATTTTGATTAGGCACTTCAATTCCAATTGTACCTTTTCCGGGAATAGGAGCAATTATTCGAATTCCTAATGCTGCTAAGCTTAGAGCAATGTCGTCTTCTAAATTTTTAATTTTTGATATTCGAACTCCAGGTGCCGGAACTATTTCATACAAAGTGACCGTTGGTCCGATGGTAGCTTTAATCGATTGAATTTTGATGTTGTAATTCTCAAGAGTGTTAACAATTCGATTTTTATTTGCCTCAAGTTCTTCTTTGTCGACTTTTATTTGTCCATCTCCATGATCTCGCAAAAGATCTATTCCCGGTTTTTGATATTTGCTCAAATCAAGTGTAGGGTCATATTCGCCATGATCACTCAATTTTTGATTGACCTCTTTATCGCTTAAGATTTCATCTTTGTCGGTTTCCTCTATTTCTAAATCTAAATCACCTTCAGGCACTTCATTTAACTCCTCTGTTACTTCGGTGTCTAATTCAACAGCTGAACCTTCAGCCGAAGTCTCTTCAGATTTAGCTTCTTCTACTTCCAGCTCTAAGTTATCTGAAGTATCTTCATCCTTAAGTTCTTCTTTTGGAATGTCTTCAGTTATTTGAGCATCAATTGCTGAACTTTCATCCTCCTCGTCCTGCTCTATTAACGAGTCGTTTTTAAGCTCATTGTCTTCCTGATCTAGGTGCTCCTCGCTCGTTTCTTTTTGTAAAAATGAAAAATAGCTGGATAAATTTAAGTTTACAACCGCAAATAGGAGGAGAACAAAAAACAGTAGAATTCCACTACCTAAATCACCTAATAAACTAGCGAGGTATTTATTCATTTCGTACCCAACAGCACCACCTAAAAAAAATAAATCACCTTTAAAGAAATATCCAAAAAATAAGGCTGCCCAGAACAGCAGAAAGAGGCTAGTTTTAAAACTTTTTTTCAGCGGGATTAAACTCACCTTAAATAATATGCGAAAACCCAATAAAAAGAAAAGACCTACAAATAAATAAGAAGCTATTCCAAACCACTCATAGATGAATAAATGGGAAAGCGAGGCTCCAATTTTTCCCAACCAATTTTCTACAATGATTTCAGCATCTAAAAAATACTTTCCAAAAGGGAGTTCCACTTTACTTTGGTCAACCTTCCATGTGAATAGGAATGAGGTAAAAGCGATAAGTAAGTAAGCTGAAAACAGAATAAAAAATAGACCTATAAACTGTTTGGTTTTTTCTTTTTTAAAAAAACCAAAAAACTGCGAAAAACTTGACTGTAAGGCACCTACTTTAGCAGTTTTCTTTGATTTTGAGGCAGAAGATTTTTTTGAAGACTGCTCTTCAGTATTTTCTGATTTAAACCGATTTTTTGCCATTCAAGAGAATCTTTGTAAAAAACAAAAATAAAGCCGTTTCTACAATTGCAAAAACGGCTTTAGATAAGTTATGAACAGGAGTTTTTTTACATTCCACCGCCGCCTTGCTGCATGGCTTTAATTTCTTCTTTAGTCATCTCCTTATATTCTGCAGGAATTTGCATCTTAATTTTCTTTACCTTCTCCTCTTTAATTTCAGAAACAGAAGTAGTAACTGTAAACTGTTCTGTACTCATTACCATCTCCATAATAAATCCTTCAATTTCAGCAAGCTTAGTATTTGCAGATTCCAAGTCAGGTAATTCATCAGTATAATATACTACCATCTCTATATCATCAGTAGCAACAATGGCTTTTTTACATTTATAGCCCAAGATTTCCTTTTCTTCATCTAGGTATTCAATTTCTGGTTCTTCTTCTTTTTCACTCTCATCATTTATATTGGTTCTTACACCAATCATCTGGCCTGCTTGATTAATTAAGGAAATCGTTTCACCAGTTTCGGCATCACTCAAGATTATGGTTTCACCCATACCAGTTGCCGTTACAGATTTAGATAAATTATGGTCTATAGTTACAATTGACTCAGAAGGAAGCATCGAAGCGTATGCTTTCATTTCTGGAGACATGTTATCATAAGTCATTGTTTTTACAATGGTACCCTCAAAATTATCTTGAGCATTTAAAAATGCACATGTAAATAGGGAAAGAATTAAAGCAATTTTTTTCATTTGAAATTTTTTAGTGTTTCTGCAAAGCTAATAAACCTTGAGGTATTTAGCTATTTCACGGCGGCAAATATGGCTTCAATTTCTTCTTTCAAACGCTGTGGGCTAACTTGTTCGTAATCTTCTCCAAGTTTTGTATCAATGCTATCTTTCAATGGGACTACTTTTTTTGCTGTAAATAGCATATGTGTATTGTAGCTTATGATCTCATATTGCATTAATACACCTGAAATAGACTCGTAAGGGGTATGTCTATTGGGTTTATTGATGTTAATTTCATCAGTGTAGTAAATCTTGAAATGCCAAGTGCTGTCTCCATCAACTTCTACATTAGCTGCCTTACAAGTATAACCAGCAATTTCTTTTGTGTCATTAATTGGAGTGATTTGAATATCCTTGAAATTAGGATTTAAGTCTCGAATTTCTTCTAAACTCAATGAGCTTGAATATTTTTTATTTAACATTTTTACTGAGTGCACAAGCTTGTTACTCTCCTTTTCACTAATGATGGAAGTTTTAAATAGTCCCATCCCAGCCACTATATCGCTTCTGAAATTTCCTTTATAAAAAGAAGTTTCCATCTTTTTGGGCATTAAATCCAACATATAGTTGTCCTCTGCTATACTAGGATAACTAATAGAGTACTCAATAACGCCTTTATTTAGTCTATTGTCAAAAGTTGACTCACTGCAAGAAAACGTGAACAGAGTCAAATAAAAACAGGTAATACCAATAAAAAAGTTGTGCCTATGTGGATATGGCTTCATCAAATTATGAATGAAAAGCTTGGTTAATTCCATGGAAAAGTAAAAAGAATAAAGTTGTTAGACAAGAAAACTACAAAAATAAATTTCGACCAACTGTCAATAATAATAGACAAACTATCTTTTTTCAACTCTTTCTTTGACTGTTTCATTGTGGTTACTTTTGCAAGTTATAAACTATTATTTATTTATGAACTCAATTCAACTCATTCAAAATAAATCTGAGATAGGTGCAGGTACTCGTGGTTCTAGCCTTGGAATAGATGCACTAAGAATAGCCTCCTTAAATCAAAAGAGTGATTTTTTCAGTAAGTACGAAACAGTGAGTATAAAAGATCAAAACCATTTACTATTTGAAAAAAATAGGACACCTTCAGCTATTCGGGTAGAAGGAATAAGAAAGGTTTATAGTTCAGTTGCTGATGCTGTTAAGACGAGTTATTCTTCCAATAAATTTCCTCTAGTTCTTGCTGCAGATCACGCTTCAGCTGGAGGCACAATTGCTGGAATCAAAATGGCAAACCCCAACAAGCGCTTGGGAGTTATTTGGATTGATGCACATGGTGATTTGCACTCGCCTTATACTTCACCTACTGGTAATGTGCATGGTATGCCGCTAGCAACAGCTCTAGGAGAAGATAATTTGCCTTGTCAAATTAAGGAAATTAAAGAGGAGACTAAAGAGCATTGGGAGGCCATGAAAAATTTGGGTGATATCAATCCAAAAATATTGCCGGAAGATTTGATCTTCTTCGGAGTTCGTGATACTGAAAGTCCCGAAAATAAATTAATGGACCGTTTAAATATCAAGAACTTTAAAGTTGCTGAATGCCGTGAGTCGGGAATTCCTGCTGTTGCAAAAGCTGCTTTGGAAAAACTCTCAAACTGCGATATTATATATATATCTTTTGATGTCGATAGTATGGATTCTGATACGGTATCTGAAGGGACTGGAACACCTGTCCCAAATGGCTTTAACCCTAAGGAAGCACAAGAGCTTATTGAAGTTCTTCTGGCAAGTAAAAAAGTAACTTGCTTTGAAATGGTTGAAGTTAATCCAACCTTAGATACAAAAAACACAATGGCAGAAACAGCATTTAAGATTTTAGAAAATACAAGCAATCAAATCGAAAAATATTGCCTCTCATGAGTCCATTAGAACAACAAATTACTCAAACTATCGAAACAAGCTTAGCCCAACTCTTCGATGTTAAAATTTCTGCAAATCAGATTCAATTGCAAGCCACTAGAAAAGATTTTGAAGGTGATTTAACTCTTGTTGTCTTTCCATTGCTGCGTTTTACTAAGAAATCACCTGAACAAACAGCTCAGTTAATAGGGGAAAGATTGCTTGAAAATTCTGAGTTAATTGAAGCTTTTAATGTGGTAAAAGGCTTCTTAAATCTAGTTATTTCTCCAGCTTATTGGGCTAACTTTTTATTAGAAATAAAGGGAGATAGCAAATTTGGATATGCTCTAGCTAACTCTAAGGGGAAAGATATGGTAGAGTATTCTTCACCAAATACCAATAAACCACTGCATTTGGGACACCTTAGAAATAATTTCTTGGGAAACGCTGTTGCTCGCATTTTAGAAGCAAACGGGAAAGAAGTTGTAAAAGTTCAAATCATAAACGATCGAGGAATACACATATGTAAGTCGATGTTGGCTTGGCAAAAATTTGGGAATGAGGAAACTCCCTATTCAACAGGCTTAAAGGGAGATAAATTAGTAGGGAACTACTATGTGAAATTCGACCAAGAGTATAAAAAAGAAATTGAGCTATTAAAAGCTGCTGGACTGGAGGAAGAAAAAGCAAAAAAAGAAGCTCCGTTAATGCTAGAAGCCCAAGAAATGTTACGAAAATGGGAAAATAATGATCCAGAAGTTCGAGCACTTTGGAGTAAAATGAACCAATGGGTTTATGATGGTTTTGCGACTACCTATGAAACCATGGGAGTAACTTTTGACAAGTTATATTATGAGTCTGAAACCTATTTGTTGGGTAAAGAGCAAGTATTGAAGCACGAAACTTCAGATTTATTATATAGAAAGGAAGATGGTTCCATTTGGATCAATTTGGAATCAGAAGGCTTAGACAGTAAGTTGTTGCTGCGTTCGGATGGGACATCGGTTTACATGACACAAGATATAGGAACAGCTATTGTGCGAGAGGAAGAATTTCACTGCGATAACTACTATTATGTGGTTGGCAATGAACAAGATTATCACTTTAACGTGTTGGCCATTATTTTGCAAAAAATGGGCTACGATTGGGCAAAAGGAATCCAGCATTTGTCCTATGGTATGGTGGATTTGCCTAGTGGTAAAATGAAATCTCGGGAAGGAACTGTTGTTGACGCAGATGATCTGATGGAGGAAATGCGATTAACTGCAAAAGAAACATCAATGGAGCTGGGTAAGTTAAGTGAATTGACTGAAGAAGAGCAAGAAAAGTTGTTTAAAATGATTGGCTTAGGGGCACTTAAGTATTTCATTTTAAAGGTAGATCCTAAAAAACGCATGTTATTTGACCCTAAAGAGTCGGTGGACTTTAATGGAAATACTGGGCCATTTATACAGTATGCACATGCTAGAATTCAATCCATATTGAAAAGAGTTGCATTAAAGAATGAATTGAAGGATGTGCCGGTTGATTTACTGGGACAAGAAGACTTAGAAACGATTAAAAAGATACACGATTTTCCAAGTATTTTAGAGGAAGCTGGAGCAACAAAAAGTCCTGCAATAATTGCAAATTATATTTATGACTTAGTGAAAACTTTTAATCACTTTTATCAAAATACACCACCAATTGTTCGAGAGGAGAATGAAGCTCTACAGCAATTTCGATTATTGATTTGTGCAAAAACTGGTGAATTAATAAAAAATGGAATGGACTTGCTAGGCATTGAGGTGCCAGAGCAGATGTAAAGAACAAAAAAGGAAGAATTAATTGAACTATCTTCTCTTTTTACTCTTTTTTATTTAACAAAGCTTCTAACTCAAACATTTCATCACGCAATCTTGCAGCTTCCATAAAGTCCATTTCTTTTGCGGCTTTTTCCATCTCTTTTTTCGTTCGTTTGATGGCTTTTTCTAACTCTTGTTTTTTCATGTATTTCACCACAGGGTCTGCTGCTAAAGAAACACTTTCATCACGATGATCATATTCTTTCGAGCCATCCGCTACTTTAGTTTGTCCTAGAATTGAACTTTTGCGTTTAGTTAATGCAGTAGGAGTTATCCCATGTTTTTCATTGTAGGCAATTTGCTTCTCTCGTCTTCTATCAGTTTCATCCATCGTTTTCTGCATGGAGCCGGTGATGGTATCAGCATAAAAAATCACTCGGCCTTCCACATTTCTAGCAGCTCTACCTGCTGTTTGAGTTAAAGAACGCCCCGACCGTAAAAAACCTTCTTTATCTGCATCCATAACGGCAACTAAAGAAACTTCAGGTAGGTCTAGACCTTCACGCAATAAGTTTACACCAACCAACACATCAAATACGCCCATTCTCAGATCACGTAAAATTTCTACACGCTCAAGCGTATCAACATCCGAATGAATGTAGCGGGTTCTAATATTATTTTTTACAAAATACTTTGTGAGCTCTTCTGCCATTCTTTTTGTTAGAGTTGTCACTAAAATTCGTTCATCCTTTTCAGCGCGAATGGCTATTTCCTCCATCAAATCATCTACTTGGTTTTGTGTTGGACGAATTTCTATAATAGGATCTAGTAATCCTGTAGGACGAATTAATTGTTCTACCAATACCCCTTCAGATTCTCGAAGCTCGTAATCTGCTGGTGTGGCACTCACATAAATGGTTTGATTTCTTAGCGCCTCCCATTCTTCGAATTTTAATGGGCGATTATCCATGGCAGCTGGTAAACGAAATCCATACTCTACTAAGTTTACTTTACGTGAGCGATCGCCACCATACATAGCATTAACTTGTGAAACTGTAACATGGCTTTCATCTACTACTAATAAGTAGTCATCTGGGAAATAATCCATTAAACAGAAGGGTCGAGTGCCAGGCTGCCGTGCATCGAAGTAGCGAGAATAGTTCTCAATACCTGAGCAATAGCCCAACTCTTTCATCATTTCCAAGTCATAAAGGGTGCGTTCTTCTAGCCGTTTTGCTTCTAATGGTTTTCCAATTTCTTTAAAATAGTCGACTTGCTTCACCATGTCTTGTTGGATCTCCCATATGGCATCGTTCATACGCTCTTTAGTGGTGACAAAGATATTAGCAGGGTATATGTTTAAATTTTCAAAGGTTTCGATAGTGCTACCAGTTGCTGGATCAAAAGATCGAATATCTTCAATCTCATCACCAAAAAAACTAATGCGGTAGGCTATGTCCGCATAGGCAGGGTATAGATCAACTGTATCTCCTTTTACTCGAAATTTTCCTCGGACAAAATCAGTTGATGCTCTAGAATAGAGTGCAGAAACAAACTGGTGTAGCAATTTATTTCTGCTGATCAATTGACCTTTTTTAATGCGAGTGACATTTTGCTTGAAATCTGATGGGTTTGAAATACCATAAATGCAAGAAACAGAAGAAACTACGATTACATCTCTTCTACCAGAGAGCAGGGAAGAGGTAGCACTTAAACGCAATTTTTCAATCTCATCGTTGATTGATAAATCCTTCTCAATGTAGGTGTCGGAGCCAGGGATATATGCTTCTGGCTGGTAGTAATCATAATAAGAAACAAAGTACTCAACCGCATTATTAGGGAAAAACTGTTTGAATTCTCCGTAAAGTTGAGCCGCTAATGTCTTATTGTGTGATAGAACTAGCGTTGGCCTGCCGGTTTGTTGAATGACGTTTGCGACGGTAAATGTTTTTCCTGAACCAGTAACTCCTAAAAGGGTTTGAGCAGGGTCTCCTGCATTAACTCCTTCCACTAATTGTTTGATGGCTTGAGGCTGGTCGCCTGTTGGTTTGTAGTCTGATTCTAGCTGAAAATTCATGCTGCAAAAGTAAGAGGAAATGAATTTGGATAAAGACCGGCCTGGAGCAATAAAAAATTATATGAACTTTTCTTCAAAACAATAAAAAGCTATTTAGAAACGATAAGCTTTTTAATTTGTGGTCCTAATTTTAAAAAGTATATTCCATTCTCAAGATGACTTAAATCAACAATTTCTTTTTTTCGAGTGATATTAAATTCTAAGATTAAAGCTCCTGTAATACTTTTAATTTGGGCAATTTTACCGACTGAATTTTCACTTTCTATCGTTATATTTTTAGCGGCTGGGTTTGGAAATAATTTTAGTTCAGAACTTGAACTGAGTTTTACTAATCCAACAGGAGTAACTGAATTACAAGTTGAAGTATCAAAGCATATCCCGTTATCAATGATAACGGCAAAATCGCCGGTAACTCCAGGTTTAAAGCCCTTCCCAGTCGCTCCAGTTATGAGCGTATCTCCATTTCCGCAGTCTATCCATTGATAAGTATTTCCAGCTTGTTGGGCGTAAAGAGAATCTCTGGTATTAACCACCGTTAAATCAAGGTTTAAAATACTCAAATCTAAAACATGATAAACCGAATCACAGCCGAGGGCACTAAAAGAAGTATCGTTGTAAATGCCTGAATTTGAATACGCTTGATTATTTTGAGCCCATGTGTAATTATCACAAGCAGCAATATTTACAGTATCATTTGATGCTACTGTTGAATCTAATAAGCTAATTGTTGCTGAATCAATCACCGAGCAACAATTTGTATCTGTTATGGTAACATAATACTTTCCTGTAGCTAATCCTGTTATTGTATTAAAAGTATCGCTTACATTTAATGCAGTTGAACTGTTTGACCAATTGTAATTGTAATTAGTCGTTCCCGAATCGATTGATACGGTTATAGAGCCATCATTGCCACCGAGACAAGTGACATCTGTCGATGAGCTAATAGTAGCTACCATGTTACAAGAAAAAGTAGATAGGGTATCTATTTCTGCTTGGCTAAGAATTCGATTGTAAATTCGAAGATCATTAATAGCACCAGTGTAGTATCGTGTATTTAAGTTGCTACTGCCCAGGTATAATTTTTCATTAGTTGAAGTACCTGCTCCAACTCCTAAAGGTTGATATTTTTTTGATTTAAAATCTCCATCTATGTAAATAAAAGTGGTATCTCCATCATTCTGAGCAACAATATGGTGCCACTTATTATCGAGAACGTTTGTTGTATCAGAAACAGATGATGATGAGGGAGGGTCAAAAAAAGCAGAAACTTCGCTACTTGAGTTAATAAATATTCCAAAACCTAAATTAGCACCTTGAATTAATATTTGGTTACTAATCGACATAGTTGAAGATCTCATCCACAGAGAAATTGAGGTTTCAATGTAAGTTGAGTTATCAAATCGATTTTGGCTATATAGTTGGCTTGATCCATCAAAGTAATAAGCTGAATCTGATCCTGAGACAATTCTATAATCGGGGAATGATGGATTGTTTAAGTCTTCATTGTTACCTGAGTAATCCAATACATCTCCATCAAAAATAAAATGTGCTTTTAAGCTATCAGAAACTCTAAATTGTGGTGGCTGAGGAAAAGTTGATAAGCTATCGATTTCAGCTTGTGATAGCATTCGATTGTAAATTCTAAGATCATTAAGACTTCCTGTATAATTATTATTTCCAAGGTTGGTCTGACCTAGATGTAATTTATTATTTGAGGCATTATTTCCAACACCCATCAGTTGGTACTTTTTACCTTTAAAAACCCCATCTAAATATAAAAATGTAGTGTCTCCATTATTTTGCGCTACTAAATGGTGCCAATATCCATCAGCTATATTGGTAGTATCTACAAGTGCTATAGAAGATGGTGTATTAAAAAAAGCAGCAACAGCAGTTTTATTCGAAACACGTTCTAGGAAGACTCCAAAGCGCATGTTGGCACCTTGAATTAAATTTTGTTTCGAATTTGTAATGTTCGATGTTTTAAACCACATCGCGATAGCGGTTTTAGTGAATTGGGAATTATCGAAGCTCCCTACACTTTCTGTTTTTGCTGCACCATCAAAGTAAACAGCCCTGTCTAGAACTGAGAATCTTGTCCAAGCTAAAGAGTTATCTAATACAAGGTCTCCTTGAAGAGGAGAAGAGTCAAGGGTGTTATTTTCAAATTTAAAATGAGCCTTGAGGCTGTCTGAAAGCGACTGAGCGTTTAATAAAAAGGGTAAAGATAGGAGGAGAGTAATTAAAGACTTTATCATATCTTAAAGAAAAAATTAATACTAAAAATATAAATAAAATTCTTGATTAAGAATGCTAATTGGCTACTATTATCTTATTGGTTTGTGACCCCAATTTTAAAAAGTATATACCATTTTTAAAGCCGCTTAGATTTACAGTTTCTTTTTCTTGTGTAATAGTAAATTCTAAAAGTATAGCTCCAGTTATACTTATTATTTGAGCTATTTCTGCCTTAGAATTTTTACTCATTATAATGATTTTTTCACTTGCTGGATTCGGGTAGATGCTAAATCCTGGTTCAGTTGTAATTTGTTCTAATCCAACAGAACGAATTAAATTACAAGCTGAAGTATCAAAGCATGCGCCATTATTAATAATTACTGCAAAATCTCCCGAAATTCTCGGTTTAAATCCTTTCGCGGTTGCATTAGGAATAATTGTATCTCCATTGCCACAGTCTATCCATTGATAGGTATTTCCAGCTTGCAAGGCGTAAAGTGAATCTCCCGCATTCACTACCGTTAAATCGAGGTTTAAAATACTAAGACTTAGGGTTATAATTGAATCGCAACCTAAGCTATTAATTAAGGTATCTGTAGCCGTGTAATTCGACGAGAAATATGTAATTCCATTAATCCAAACAATAGAATCACAAGCTATAATTGTATCAGTATATCCTGTCGTGGGATTTATAGTTAAATCTAAAATGTGATAAATAGAATCACAGCCTGAAACACTTAATGAGGTGTCTCTGTAAAACCCTGAACTTGAATACATTTGATTGTTTTTAGCCCAAGTGTAATTATCGCATTCAGAGGCATTTAATGTATCATAGATTGCAATAGTCGAATCGAGAAGGTTAATGCTAACAGAATCTTTTACCGTGCAGCCATTTGCATCATTCACTGTAACTGCATAGGATGCTGCTGGCAAAGAAGAAATAGAAGATGTGTTAGCTAGATTGCTCCATAAATAAGAGTAAGGTGAAGTTCCCCCAGAAGTTGAGGCGCTTATGCTTCCATCTGTTAAGCCAATACAAGTCACATCACTTGAAGTAAGATTAACTACAATTGGACTTGGGGAATTAACTACCCCATTACAAGAACTTGTTATACCATTGTTATCTGTTAGTGTTACAGAATAAGTACCAGCAGTTAAACTATCAATAGTAGCAGTTGAATCAGAATTATTCCACAAATAGCTATAAGGAGCAACTCCACCTGCAGGAAGAATGGTTAGACTTCCATCATTACCTGCTGAGCAACTTGTATTCACTACATTAGTTGAACAAGTTAGTGAATCAGGTTCTGTTAAAAGTGCGGAAGCAATACCTATACAATTGTTGCTATCTGATACCGTAATGGTATATGTTCCAGCAGCTAAGCCGGTTAGACTTGGGGTAGTTGCAGCTATAATCCAAGCATAGGTGTATGGAGGGGTTCCACCTGATGCAGTGGCTGTTAAACCTCCATCAAAAGCTCCATTGCTAGAGGGTAAACTATCGATGTTTATCGAAACATTTAATGCTGTTGGTTCGGAAATTGTTGCAGAATCTACTATGGTACACTTGTTTACATCAGTAATGGTTACGTAATATTTCCCTGCTACTAAATTGTTAATGGTATTAAAGGTATCACTTACATTTAGTGTAGTTGTACCGTCTGACCAATTATAGGAATAATTAGCAGATCCTGAATTTACAGAAACAGTGAGCGCTCCATCTAAACCACCATTACATGATACATTTACTTGAGATACAAATGAAGTGGTTAACATGCAAGGTTTAAACTCAATGCAGGCTGAAGTATCAAAGCAAATCCCATTGTCAATGATAACAGCAAAATCTCCAGAAACTCCTGGTTTAAATCCTATGGAAGTTGCTCCTGAAATTAAGGTATCTCCATTTCCACAATCGATCCATTGATAAGTATTCCCAGTTTGGATAGCATGGAGAGAATCTCCTGTTCTATCAACTGTTAAGTCTACAGTTGGAATGGTAAGATACAGTGTAATAATAGAATCGCACCCAAGGATATTCACTAGAGTATCTTTAGCCGAATTATTATTCGAGTAATAGGTTATTCCATCTCTCCATGTAATTGAGTCACAGGTTATGACTGTGTCAGTAGATCTTGTAGAGGAATTTATGCTTAAGTCTAAAATGTGATACACAGAATCACAACTTAAAGCACTTAAAGAAGTGTCTCTGTAAAACCCTGAATTTGAGTACATTTGATTGTTTTGAGCCCAAGTATAATTATCACAGGCAGTAAGGATTAAAGTATCTCTTGTTGCAACGATTGAGTCTAAGACAATTACTGTAGTAGAATCTACTGTGCTACAGTAATTTGTATCAGTTATGGTGACAAAATATTTTCCAGCAGATAGGCCACTAATGGTATTAAAAGTATCAGTGACATTTGATGTGTTTATATTATTAGACCAAGTATAATTATAATTAGCTGTACCTGAATCTATGGAAACAGTTACTGATCCATTATTACCTCCAAGGCAAGAAACATCAGTGAAAGTGCTTATAGTGGAAGTCATTTTGCAAGTAAATGTTGATAGAGAATCAATTTCTGCTTGTGAAAGGACTCTATTGTAAATGCGTACTTCGTTTATTAAGCCGGTATAATTATGTGTATTGAGGTTAGTTTTGCCAAAATACAATTTTTCTCGACTAGAATTCCCAGTTCCAACATCAAGTGGTTGGAACTTCTTCGATTTAAATACTCCATCTACATAAATAAAGGTAGTGTCACCATCATTTTGGGCAACAATATGATGCCATTTATTATCTAGGATTGTAACATTAGAAGTAAGCGCTCCAGAAGAAGGAGGATCAAAAAAAGCAGCTATTTGATTGCTAGAGTTGATAAAAACTCCAAATTCTAGATATGCACCTTGTAAAAGCATTTGTTTTCTATTTGCAGTATTTGAAGACCTTAACCAAAGTGATATTGCCGCTTCAGTATAACTTGAGTTGTCAAATTGGTTTTGACTGTTTAATCTTGAAGATCCGTCAAAATAGTAAGCAGAATCTGACCCTAAAATAACTCTATAGTCGGGAGAAATTGGAGTACTGAGATCTTCATTGTTAACAGACGCATCCAAAACATCTCCATCGAACTTGAAGTGTGCTTTTAAACTGTCTGACAGAGTTAATGTTTGAGAAAAGGAAAATTGAGGTATTGTAAAAAAGAACAATAGAACAAAATGGTAGTAATTTTTTATTTTCATGGTTAGTATTTTCTCAAAAGTAATAAATATATGAGATTTCCAAAATGATTTAATTTCAATTCATATTAAGTATTCCAGCTTTTTAGAAAATTTCCCAGCTATTCAAAAAATAAAAGTAATTGAAGTATCAAGAAAAAAATACCATGTCAAACTAATTGGTTGTGTGCTGATTGATTGTGTCTGAAATAGCTATGAATGAACAATTTTAATAGATAAAATGACTGTTTTGTAAGTTAAATTTTAAGTCTAATTTTTTGAGAAAATATGCAACTTCTACTTTTCTAATTTCAATTTAAATTTTGTAGTCTCTTTTTTTTTTATAGATTTACCCCTGTTAAAAAAACTAAAACAAATCAAAAATTTTAGAAATGAAAAGAATATCTACCTTTTTAGGGCTGTTGTTGGCATTAACATTCTCAATTGAAGTTGAAGCTCAATTGTCCGATAGAATTAACAACCCTAGTACAATTAAAGCTGGAACAAGACCTGTGCAAGGAAATTTTGGCTTCTTTATAGCTTTAGAACTTGAACAATTTGAAGACTTGTTTGAAGATGCTACTGATGTTGAAGATGCCATTCCTTTAATTAATGTAAGATATTATTATAGAGATGACTTGGTGATTAGAGCTGGAGTTTCTTATTGGAAAAAAGCAAGAACCTTAATTGGTGAAATTGATACTACAGTAAATACCGTTGGACCATCTTTTGGTGGTCAAGGAGTGGGTGCTTTTTATGAGCATAAGTCTGTTAGTGCCTATACTTTATTACACCTTGGAATAGAAAAACACTTTAACCCATCGAATATTCTAGACGGATATGTTGGAATAAATCTTCCTGTAGGCTATACTCGTGGAGCTGAGTACACCACTCAAGGTCAAGATGGTACTACCGATTTTTTCAAAAATACCGCTACTAGGTTTAGTTTTGTTTATGGTGTAGAATTATTTGTTGGGGCAAATGCATTTGTAGCTGATTTACCATTGGCAATTGGAGCTGAGCTTGGAATTAGAGGTCTAGGAGTTACTGGAGATAAATTCAAAAATGAGTACGAAGGTTCCACAAATGGAACAAGTTTTTCTGGTGAATATTATACGAATAATATTGATGATTTTGAAGATCAGCTTGTTCAATCTACTGCAGATAATCTTGAGTT
Source organism: Vicingaceae bacterium (assembly GCA_040218815.1). Taxonomy (GTDB): domain Bacteria; phylum Bacteroidota; class Bacteroidia; order Flavobacteriales_E; family Vicingaceae; genus JAVJQS01. Next base: position 100,124 of record JAVJQS010000004.1, read on the forward strand.
CTCCTCATTAAAAGCGAATAGTTTTGATGCACAACCAATGATACGATTTGTATTAAGTTATTACTTTAAATAATAGAAGAGATGACAAAAAAGATAAATTATATACTGTCGCTTGCGACAATTGCAATTCTATTAGCTTCATGTAATGTTACTAATGTTACAAAATTGCGATCTGGCACCACTATGCCAGATGATGTTCGCTTATTGATGACCTTAGAAGATTATGAATTTTTGGGTGAAACAGAAATTGAAGTAGAATACCACAGATACTTTGGCTTATTTACCTACATCAATACCATTAATGGTGAAGCAGTTTCAAACAATAGAAATTTTGTCTATTTAAGTGGAAGGTCTCCTTTAAGATTGTATCCTCGGCAATTAAATAGGGCCTTATATAAGGCTTATGCAGCCTATCCAGATGCTGATTTTTTGATGCCAGCAATGACGACGAAGGAAACTGAACAATTGTTTTTAGGTCGAAAAGTGACAGCTAAAGCAAAGATTAAATCCTACAAAATCAAAAAATAATTAATAATTCAAATCTATTTTATTGAAAAAAGTGGCCCAAAGGAGCCACTTTTTTTGGTTAAATTTGATTTACTATCAATGTTATATCATTATGGGGTTTTCTAAAAACTTGATTGCAGCAATTATAATCGTTTTCACAGTAGCGTGCGACAGCTCAGATGATGAACAGAATACTGGGATGAGAATAACTCCTGAGAAAAATTACTTGCTTCGAACAGGAGGTAATGTAGTTAATTTCACCATCAATGTGGAATCTGCAGATGAGTTGACACGGTATCGAATTACTGAAACAATAGACAATTCATCAACTACTACCTTAAAAGATGAAAAAATTAGTGGCAAATTTCACTCAGACTGGTTTGATTATAAAGTGCCGGACACTTTTGGTTTTGGAAATCATGAAATTGAATTAATTTTTGCAACATTTGATGTAAGAGGGAATGAAATGAAAAGAGCAAAAATTATTAATGTAAATGTTACCGACAAACCTCTTATTGAATTTGGAGGCAATACAATGTATTCTAGTATTAGTAATCAATTTGATGCTTATGATTTATTAACTGGGACGCCAATTTATAGTTCTGATACATTGGCGCATATCAGAGACCTTTCAAAAGCAAATCCTACTGACTCTCTGAGTAAAAGTTGGACTTCTCCAGTTCCTGAAATTAAATTCGTGCGGTTTAACAATTTTGATTACGGTAATTCCACTGTTCAGTCAGTTAGAACGGCTTATGAAACAGGAATTAAAAATGACACCATAAGGAACTTAAAAGCAGATGATATCATATTATCAAAGATTAATAGCCGATATGTAGCAGTAAAAGTCATTTTTGTAAACGATCTTAACGGGAATATTAATGATAGGTACATCTTTAGTATAAAAAGGTAATTAAAACTATAGGAACATGAGGATATTTAGGATTCTATTTATAGTGCTTTTCTCAATCTGCTCCAAGCTTCTTTTTTCTCAAAACTACTTGGAGGTAAACTCAATAAAGCAGTTTGAAGAATCATTTGACAATCACATTAACTCTGCTATATTATCTTCAGATGGTTACCATATGATTACTGGTTATACCTTAAATAATAGTGCGGGAGGTCGTGATATTTGGATTGCCAAACTTACTGTCACCGGTGAAGTAATTTGGCAAAAATCTTTCGGAGATATCAATAATGACGAAGGCACAGCTATTATTGAAACAAAAAAAGGAGACTTTGCAGTTGTTGGTCATTCCATCAATTCTACCTCAGGTTATACAGAAGGATGGTTTTTAAAGCTGAACAGCAAAGGGAAACTCTTAAAAAAATCTGTATTGAAAATTTCGTCTTATACTAAGATTTATGATATCGAAGACTTAGATGGTTCAAACTTTGTTGTTTGTGGGGTGAGAGAAGAAGGAAGCACTGCTGATAAGAACTTTATGTTGATGAAACTTAATTCAAACGGGGCTAAACTCTGGGTTCAACAAATAGGAACAAAGTATTTTACTGACGAAGCATTTTGTTTACAAGTGAATGAAAATAAAGAAATTTTAGCAGCTGGTTATACCACTCTGCCTTCAAAAAAGAGAAAAATATTACTAGTTAAAGTTGATTCATATGGGAAGGTTCTTTTTAAAGAAGAATTAGGAGATGAAGGTATGAATGCGATTCATTCTATTGAAGAAACACCTGACGGAAAAATTATTTTAGCTGGTTACACTTCAGTAAACTCAAAAGGTGAAGAGGATGCGCTTGTAATTATATTTGATAGGTATAAAAAATTGATATCTCAAAAATCCTTTGGCAAGGGTTCAGCTGATAAGTTAAACGCTATAAAAGTATACAAAGGTGGTTACTTAGCAATTGGTACTTCTAACTCATTAGAAGAGGAAGGTTCTACTTTATACATTTCTAAATTTGATAGAGACCTAGAGGTAGAATGGGAAAGAGCCTATACTTCAGGTGAAAGTTCAAGTGGTTCAGATTTAATTATCAATCATGATGGATTTACTGCATTTGGTTCTCAAGTAAATGATGGGATTCAAAACTCATTAATTATAAATTATATAGATAAGAGTAATGAAGTACTGGCAGATATAACTGATGAAAAGGCTAAAAAAGACACATTGGATAAATATGCTATTATAGACGGTATGAGTTTGCTTGAAAATGTTGTCCAAGAGCAATTTGCCGATCAAACATTTAGAGGAAATGGAGATCCACTTAAAGGCCTAAACGTTTCAAAAACATTAGATGATCTAAAGGTTGGCAACTATTATGCACTAATTATAGGTATTGATAAATACAGTGGTTCTTGGAGAGCTTTGAACAATGCAGTAAATGATGCGAAAGCGGTAGAATCATTGTTAAAGGCAAAATATAAATTCAATCATTTTAAAACATTGTATAATGAAGAGGCAAGTAGAACTAATATTATATCAGCATTAGAGTGGTTGGTAGAAAATGTAAAGCCCGATGACAATGTATTTATTTACTATTCAGGGCATGGAGAATTTAAGAAATCGTTAAATAAAGGCTATTGGGTACCCTATGGTGCAACAACACTGTCCACAAGCCATTATATTTCAAATAGTGATATCCAAACATTTATAAAGGGCATTCAATCGAATCATACCTTGCTAGTAGCTGATGCTTGTTTTAGTGGCGATATTTTTCGAGGAAATACCATGTCTGTGCCATTTGAAAACTCACCAAAGTATTATAAAAAAGTACACAGTTTAAATTCACGGCAGGCAATGACTTCAGGTGGCTTAGAGCCAGTAATGGATGGTGGTCGAGACGGACATTCCGTTTTTGCTTACTACTTGCTTAAGGCCTTGAAAGAAAACGATTCAGAAATGATGGATGCGAGCCAAGTGTTTGGTCAATTAAAGATTCCAGTATATAATAATTCTGATCAATCGCCTGACTTTAAGCCTATTGGAAAAGCTGGAGATGAAGGTGGACAGTTCATATTCATGAAGAAATAATTTATTCTTGCTTAATGAATTTTCGAAGTTCACTTCTTTTAATTTTACTTCTATTTTCATTAGAGTCTTACACTCAAAAAAACAACTTTAGCAGTTATTCGGTAAGAAATGGATTACCCCAAAATACAGTTTATAAAATTTTTCAAGACTCTAAAGGTTACCTTTGGCTAGGAACTGATGGTGGAGGAGTTTCAAAATTTGATGGAAGAGACCATACTTACTATAAAAAAGTAGATGGACTTGCGAGTAATGTGATTAGAGACATCTATGAAGATAAATCTGGTAATTTATGGTTTGCAACAAATGAAGGTCTTAGCATATTTGATGGCATTAAATTTAAGACCATTTCTAAAGAAGATGGATTAATAAGCAATACAGTTGTAAAAATTTATGAGGATTCAAAAGGAAGAATTTGGGTTGGATCTACAGGTGGAGGGCTTAGCTATATATCAATTAAGGATAGCTTGACCATTAAAAATTATACTTCTGCTGATGGATTGTCAAGTAATAATGTCCTTTCAATTTTAGAGGATGATTTTAGCAGGGTTTGGGTAGGGTATATAGGTGGTCCACCTCAAATCATTGACCTTGAGAAAAATAAGTTGGTCGTTGAGGAAGTTGCTACCTCTTTTTATGATTTAGATGCAATTTATTGCGGCACTAAGGATAGTGAAGGCAACATTTGGTTTGGGTCAATCAATCATGGTGTCTTCAAATTTGAAAACATCGAATTAGATACTGATCCGTCACTGGTGAATTACAGCGTTTTAAATGGATTAAAAGACAATTACATTTTAGACATAAGCACCAATGATTCCGTTACATGGATTGCAACAAATGACGGTGGAGTTCACTACTTACAAAATAACGCTGTAAATACCTTTACAACAGAAGATGGCTTACCCGGCAATCAAATAATTGATTTGTTGACTGATCGGGGAGGTAATCTTTGGATTAGCTGCATGGGTGAGGGAATACTTAAATTGTATGGCTTTGATTTTTCCCATTTCTCTAGCGATGATGGATTGATAAGTGATCAAATAAGTTACATAAAAGGGAGTCCAGTTGATTCTTCATATTGGGTGGCAAGTTATGACAATGGCATTCAAAACATTAAAATTGAAAAAAACAAAATTATAACTAAGAGGCACATTTTAAATGATGACCAACTTTATAACTCAATAAAGACTTTTGATTTTGATGCGAATAACAATATGTGGATCGGTACCAAAAATGGTTTAGTTGTTTGGAATGAAACAGTGCTTGCTACTGTTGGTTCAGACAGAATTGCTGGAGAAAAAATCAATTCAGTGCTTTGTGCTAGCTCCGGTTGGGTGTGGATAGGAACAAGTAGTGGCTTGTCATTTTATAACGGTAATTATGGGGTTTTTTCTGAAGAAGATGGTTTCATTAATAATGAAATACAAACCATCATAGAAAGTGAAGATGGAACAATTTGGATTGGAACCTTAGGCGGCTTAGCAAGCTATAAAGATGAAATTATGGTTACCTATGATGAAGTTGAAGGATTGACAAACTTAAAGGTGCATGCTTTAGAGGAAGCGAAAAATGGTAACATCATTATTGGAACCTATGGAGGTGGATTATTTTCACTAGATAAATCAAAAGATTCACTTCAAATTACACCCATATTACTGTCAGAAGAGCTGACTTCTTCCAATATCTACTCTTTAACATTTCACAATGACAGTACACTAATTGTTGGAACTGATAAGGGGGCAGACAAAATCGTTTTTAACCCAGACTTTTCTGTAAAATCGCTCAAACATTTCAATCAAAATAATGGATTCTTATCCATAGAAAATAATATTAATGCCATCCATAGCGATGAATTTAACAATGCTGTATTGTTTGGGACTGTTAGTGGTTTAACGATATATAGACCAGAGTTAGAGGACAAGAACCGTTATAAACCAAACCTTCTTCTTGAGTCCATTCAACTGTTTAATCAACCTGTAAATTGGGGCAAATTTGGAGAAACTGACAGCAATCGATTACCGGTGAATTTGGTATTGCCGCATAATCAGAACTTTATATCATTCTCATTTAGCACTATTTATTTCAAGAACCCCAAAAACATAACCTATACCTACAAGCTTCAAGGACTAAATGATGTCTGGTTCAGCTCTCAAAGTAATGAGGTTGTATTCCAAGGGCTAGAGCCTAATGCTTATACATTAGAAGTAAAATCCATAACAGCAAATGGACTTGAAAGTGACTCTTTTTTCTTTTCCTTTGAAGTAAAACCTCCATTCTATAAAACTTGGTGGTTCTACAGCGCCTGTATTTTGTTCATTGGGATTACCATAATTGTAGTCTTTCAACTCAACTTAAGAAGGCTAAAACGGGAGAAAATTGTTCTTGAGAATACCGTAGAAGAACGAACGAAGGAGGTGGTAGCACAAAAAGATATTATCGAAGAGAAAAATCAGGAAATTATGGATAGTATAACCTATGCCAAGGGAATACAAAAAGCCATTTTACCAGATGAACCTAAGCTCAATAACTACTTTGATGATTTCTTAGTCTTTTTTAAACCTAAAGATATTGTGAGTGGGGATTTTTATTGGGCACATAAAAAAAATGACAAATACTACTTTATGGCGGCCGACTGCACAGGACACGGAGTTCCTGGTGCTATTATGAGTGTAATTGGTCACACCTGCTTAGAATCTACGCTGAAAAATCCTGAAGAGTTAAGTGCTGGCGAATTTTTAGACCTTTTAAATCAAAATGTTATTGATATTTTGCTGCAATCTGAGAAGCACAGTGTAAAAGACGGAATGGATGTAGGTTTATGCATTTATGATCCGAAAACCTCTACTATTGAATACGCAGGTGCAAATAATCCAATGTATTTAATTCGGAATACTGATTCTGGCTTTAGTGGTGCACTGAATGAAGACCAGCTGGCAATAGCAAATGATTCATACAACTTATTTGAGTTTAAGGCCAATAAACAACCTATTGGAGATTATGAACATAGAACCAAATTTGATACGCATAGCATTAAAATAGAACCAAAGGATACTATTTATTTATTTAGTGATGGCTTTCCAGACCAGTTTGGAGGGAAGAAAGGTAAAAAGTACATGTATAAACCCTTTAAACGATTTTTATTGGGCGTCCAGAAAGAAAAGTTAGAAAAGCAAGAAGAACTGTTAGCTATTGAATTAGAAAGCTGGATGAATCCAACTGAATCAGGAAGTCATTATGAGCAAATTGATGATGTCTTAATCTTTGGAGTTCGTTTTAATTAGTTTGCCGAATTATTTATTAATTTTCATTTCTTCCCAAGTCCAAAAACCTTTTGGTTCAATTTGTTGAAAAGCGTTAGTAAGAAATTGAAGTACCAGCTCGACAAACTTATTTTTATCAATCGAAGAAGAATATATTTCTCGTTCCGTAGGGTTAGCGTAACGGTCTGCCTTTTCTAGTTTTTCCTTTTCCAAGCGCAGTATTGGACCAGTATCAGTTATCTTGTCAACCTTCCACATGAATGAATTTTGCTCCAATTCATTGAGTTTATCTGCTAATGGCTTAAGATTTATTCTTGGTAAACTTTTCCGACTAGCTAAATCGATCCAAGTAGTGTATTTACATTCCAACTCATAGCGATTTTTTGAATAACAGCTTAGTACCATGTCAAAACCACTCGTTTCTGAAAACAGGGCATAATAGTGAATAGGATTCGATGTTTCTCGGATAAATAAGCCCAAGTCTAAATGTCTTGAAACTTTGCCGTTTGTAGCTAATTGATTTAGTCCTTCTTTGACTTCTTCATATTCTTTAGCCCAATCTGCTTTAAAATCATCTAGCTGAGTCAAAACCCTGGGAAATAGAGGTAGAAAGTAATTGAATTTTTCAACACATAATTCCATCTCTTCTTTCTCTCCAAAAGGCCGGTAAAACTTTTCTTTTTCAACTGTATTCATCCAGCAACAGAGCTTTAATGCAGTTTCTGCAGCTTCATTACCTGATTCAAATTCTCGAAAGTCTCCAATGATGGCCATTTGTTTTAATACGTCAAAGTACTCCATCGCCAGTTCTGGATAGAATAGGGCAAACACACCTACAAATCCGTCAATATCGAAATGGGTAGCTGAAATGGAAGGGGTATCTATTCCTTGGAAATTTTCTTTAATAGCATTTAATACAATTTCTCCTGAAGTATCTGCTGCAATTGATGGATGAGTATTTGCTCCCTTCCAGTGGGATAACACTAGACTTTTAGGATGAAGTCCATCGACTACAATCGCTTTCTCCGATTTAATTGAGTGAAAGGGGATAAATTTTTTCGAAAGCTGCTCCATATTGTATTCTCAATTACAAAGTTACCAATCATAGGATTCACTGAAAATTATTCACGACCAATCGATAGAAAATAGTTGTCGCCTGCCATCTTTTTTATCAAATTTGACGTCATTTACAATAAATCACTTATTACAGCGTATTCCAATATAGCTCCAATTAAATGCCAAAGTTTTCTATTTTTCTTTTACTTATCCATCTGAGTATTTTTGCTGCAGGACAAATCGGGGGAGATAATACCTATGAATTTTTAAATTTAAATACGTCTGCGCGTATAGCCTCGCTTGGCGGTAATCAAATAGCAGTAAAAGATGATGATCCCTTTTTAGGCTTTGTAAATCCCAGTTTATTAAATGAGGAGATGGACAATAAGTTAGCCTTAACTTATGTATCCTATTTGGCAGATATAAATGTAGGATTTGCTTCTTACACGAAATCAATTGATAGTTTAGGAACATTCAATATAGGGGTGCAATATGTCGATTATGGAAGTTTCACTGAAACAGATTTAGGCGGAAACGAAATAGGGAATTTTACAGCAGGGGAGTACGCCTTTGTTTTGGGTTATAGTTACCCCATAGATACTAATTTCTCAGTCGGAGCTAATTTAAAAACCATTTATTCATCGTTTTACGATTATCAATCAGTTGGACTAGCTGCTGATATTGGTGCGAGTTATTATTCAAAAAAGAGTGGTGTTACAATGTCACTTTTAGCGAAAAATATGGGTACTCAAATTACTAGCTATTCAGAAGCGGATGCTGAGGACCTTCCTTTTGAACTTCAATTTGGCATAACCAAACGGTTTAAGAATGTTCCTTTAAGACTGGGAGTAATTGCACAACACTTGCAACAATGGGATTTAACGTATGAAAATCCGAATGACCAAGATGGGCAAGGCCTACTAGGTGATGATGCTGAAAATGATAGCAATGAGAATGGTTTTTTAGACAAATTAGCCAGGCATTTTATCTTCAATGCTGAAATGTTGATTTCAAAGAATTTTAATATTCGATTTGGTTACAATTACCTTAGGAGAGCAGAATTAAAAGTGGATGAAAAAACAGGTACAGTTGGAATGAGCCTTGGGGTAGGGTTCAGGATTTCAAAATTCCACATTAGCTATGGAAGGGCAGCTTATCATCAAGTAGGACCAACCAATACATTTTCGGTTTCTACAAGACTTTCCGATTTTATCAATTAATTTAGACGATTAATTTAGGTCTTTTATTGATTTGTTTTTCAACATTCATTATGCAAGATATTATTGTTGCAATTGATGGCTTCTCGTCATGTGGTAAGAGCACGCTAGCTAAAGCATTAGCAAAAAAAATGAACTATTCTTATGTTGATACAGGAGCAATGTACCGAGCAGTTACTCTATACCTATTAAGAAACGAGTTGAATTGGAACTCAATGAGTAAAGAAGAATTGGAAAAAACCCTTGATCAAATAAAGATTGAGTTTAAATTTAACAGTGAAAAACAACAGTCAGAAACTTATTTAAACGGAGAAAATATTGAAGCTGAAATTCGGGAAAAAGCGGTTTCAGATACCGTTAGTGAAGTAAGCCAATTAAAAACCATTAGAAGTAGGATGGTGGAACTTCAGCAGCTAGCTGGTAAAAATAAAGCCCTGGTCATGGATGGTAGAGATATTGGTTCTACAGTGTTCCCCAATGCAGAGTTGAAACTATTCATGACAGCTGACCCACAGATCCGAGCAAAACGACGCTATGATGAACTTAAAGCAAAAGGAGCAGAAATCACTTTAGAAGAAGTAAGTGAGAACCTTAAAACTAGAGATTATAATGATACTCACCGAAAGGAAACTCCCTTGATAAGGTCCGCTGATGCTATTGAAATAGACAACTCTTATTTGAATGAAGAGGAGCAGTTGAATTTAGTCTTGAGGATGGTTGAGGAGAAAATAAAAGCTTAATTAATTTACTTATATGAATATCAATTTATTCAACTAAAATTATTCGAGTTCAATGAAATCATTTGGATTTCACTTTTTATATTTACTTTTTTCCATTCCCGATAGCTTTCGGGAGAAAAAAGTAAACAAAAAAATCTAGGCCTTTTCCTAATTTAAGAATTCCGCTCCTAAATGGTGATGATTTCAGTGATCTCCAACGATCTACCTTGGAGCTTCTGCAATCATTAGCTCCATTTAGTTCGTTCCATCCTTAAATTAGGAATATGGCCATCCTTCCTATACGAGATTCAACTTATGAGTTAAATAACTTTGGGTGACATTCCGGACATTCATATTAAGTTATTTCAAGCGATGCTAATACTTCATTTTTCGCTTTCCTGTCTGGGAAAAATTCTAAGAGACGATCCAGCACTCCATCTACAACAGCGTCAGGACATGAAGCACCAGAAGTTAATATAATTCTAATGTTGTCTTTTTTTGGAATATAATCTTTAGAGATGAGCATTTGCTTGTTTTTGTAATCGAAATGCCTGATTTTTTTATCGGATACAATTTCTTCAGCACTCGATATAAAGTAAGTAGGTAGTTTTTGCTCACAAAGCTCTACTAAGTGAGAGGTGTTTGAGCTATTAAATCCACCCACTACTATTGCGATATCAGCAGGCTCTTCTAGCAACCCAAAGGTCGCTTGTTGATTATCATTTGTAGCATAACATAAGGTGTCACGGGTATCGGCAAAATGGTTACTCAGTTGATCTTTACCAAATTTTTCGACCATCAAATCTTTAAAATAATTAGAAATGGCCAAGGTATCTGATGCAAGCATAGTCGTTTGGTTAACAACTCCAACTCGATTTAAATGCTTTTCTGGGTCAAAACCTTTTGAGGCATAATTTTTAAACTCCTCTTTAAAAGTCTTTAATGACATTTTACCTTGAATAAACTGGCCAAGTTTTTGGGCCTCCTCCATATCTCGTACAACAATCGAGTTCGAATGTTTGGCACTGTGAGAAAAGGTAGCACGTGTCTCCTCATGTTTGTGCTTTCCATGAATAATGACGGTGTAATCCTTTTGCCCAAGTTTTTCTGATTGTTTCCATACTTTAGTTACGAAGGGGCAAGTAGTATCATATTTCTTAATGGAAATACCTATTTCCTCAAGCTTAGACTCAATTTCAAGAGTAGTGCCAAAAGCAGGAATTATTACAATGTCATCCGGTTTTAAGGCATCCCATTCAATAAATTGATTGCCTTGAGTATCCATAATGAATTGAATACCCAAAGCTCTTAAATCAGCATTAACCGAAGGATTATGAATCATTTGACTCAAAAGGTAAATGTTTTTCCCAGGGTTTTCCTCTACGGCTTTGTAGGCTATCTCTATGGCATTTTCTACTCCATAGCAAAAACCAAAGTGACGAGCAACTAGGAAGGATACCTTTCCGAAATTTAGAATGGTCGGAGAGAAATTCTTTTTTCTTGGGTCTACTTGCTTTTGCTCATTTTTTATGGTAGATATAAATGAACTACGGTAAGTGGTAGGAATATCAAATTGCTTCATAGAATAAAACTTAAGTCAAAATTAAGCATTGATCGTCTGATAATAAATGGTGTTTTAAGTGAATAACACAGATTGTTATAACTTGTTGACAGTGTTGATAATTTGAGTATATTTGCGCCCTCATTTTGAGAAGCCCAAAGCTCGGTATTTTGGGATATTTATAACAACTTTCGTTTTCATACCGATTAAAAAACGAAATACAAAAACAAGTCATTGATGGCTGAATCTAAAGAAAAAGCTGCTGATAAAAAAGCAGAAACAACTACCAAAGCTACAGAAAGCAAGGCAAGCGAAAAAAAGGCTGAAACTAAAAAGCCTGAAGCTAAAAAAGAAGCGACCGCTTCAAAAGAAAAAACAGCAAATAAAAAAGCTGAAACACCAAAAGCAAAGAAAGAAACTCCAAAAGGAAAGGAAAAAGCTGAGGAAATGACTCAGCCAAAACCTACACCAGAAAAAAATCCTGTTGAAGCTAAGGCAAAAGAATCTGCTGAAGAAAAAAAGGAAATTAAAGGAGACGATAAAAAGTCAAGTTCTACTGCTGCTGCTGCAAAAAAGGTAAAGACAGATACAAGTGATGTTGCGCCAAGAAAAGAAGCAATAGTGGAAGATAAGACTACTGATGCTGAAGAAGTGAAAGCAGAGTACGAAGCGCCAAAAACTAAAGAAGAACGCCAAAAAGAATTGGCTGAGTTCAGAAAAGAGTTTGATTGGGATGCTATTGGAAAGTATGATGATAAATATTCTGACGCTGAACAAAAAGAGTTGGAAAACATATACGACGAAACCATTAATTCAATTAATGAGCAAGACGTTGTAGATGGCGAAGTAGTGAGCATTACTGCTCGTGAAGTTGTCGTTAACATCGGATATAAGTCAGATGGCGTAATTACCAAGTCTGAATTGAGATACCGTGATGACTTAAAAATTGGTGATAAAGTAGAAGTATTTATCGAAAGCCAAGAAGATAAAAATGGTCAATTGGTACTTTCTCATAAGAAAGCTCGTGCTTTGAGAGCATGGGATAGAGTGAATGATGCATTAAATACGCAAGAAATCATCAAGGGGCACGTGAAGTGCAGAACTAAAGGTGGTTTAATTGTAGATGTATTTGGAATTGAGGCGTTCTTACCTGGATCTCAAATTGATGTGAAGCCAATTAGAGATTACGACTTATACGTTGACAAAACCATGGAATTTAAAGTGGTTAAAATCAACAAAGAATTTAAAAACGTTGTTGTTTCGCATAAAGCATTAATTGAAGCTGAGCTTGAAGTTCAGAAGAAAGAAATCATTTCTCAATTAGAGAAAGGACAAGTATTGGAAGGAACTGTTAAAAACATTACTTCTTACGGGGTATTTATTGACCTTGGTGGAGTTGATGGATTGGTTCACATTACTGATCTTTCATGGGGTAGAGTTAATCACCCAGAAGAAGTAGTTCAGTTGGATCAAAAAGTTCAAGTGGTTATACTTGATTTTGATGATGACAAGCGAAGAATTGCTTTAGGTATGAAGCAATTGGAAGGTCATCCATGGGAGAAATTAGACGACAAATTGCAAGTTGGCGACAAGGTGAAAGGAAAAGTTGTTGTTGTTGCTGATTATGGTGCATTTGTTGAAATTCAGCCAGGTGTTGAAGGTCTAATCCACGTTTCTGAAATCTCTTGGTCAAACCAATTGCAACCAGCACAAGCTTTCTTTAAAGTAGGTGACGAGGTTGAAGCTGAAATATTGACCCTTGACAGAGAAGAAAGAAAAATGTCATTAGGTGTTAAACAATTGACTAAAGATCCATGGGAAGGAATTGAAACTCGTTTCCCAGTTGATTCTAAACACACAGGTAAAGTAACAAACATTTCTGATTTTGGAGTATTTGTTGAATTAGCTGATGGTGTTGATGGATTGGTTCACATTTCTGATCTTTCTTGGCAGAAGAAGATCAATCATCCAAAAGAAGTGACTTCTGTTGGAGAAGAAATGGAAATTATCATTTTGGAAATTGACAAGGACAACCGAAGACTAAGTTTAGGTTACAAGCAATTAGAAGAGAATCCATGGGAGACTTTTGAAACAGTTTTTGAAATTGGAAGCGTACACAAAGGAACCATTTCTGAGGTGAATGCAAAAGGAGCAACAATTATTTTACCTTACGGGGTAGAAGCATTTGCTACTAAGCGAAACCTATTGAAAGAAAATGGTGCTACTGCTGAAAAGGACGAAGAGTTAGATTTCAAAATCATGGAATTCAACAAAAACGCTAAGAAAATTGCAGTTTCACACACTCAAATTCATAAAGATGAAGAGTATGAAGCGCAAACAGAAAAGCGTAAGCAAGCAAAATCGAATCAGCGAGCAACTTCAAGTGCTATTAAAAACATGAATAGTAAGCAAGAGAAAACGACTCTTGGAGACTTAGATGCATTAGCAAACTTGAAAGACGAGTTGAGTGAAGGAGAGAAAAAGAAGAAAGCTGAAAAGAAAAAGTAAGCTTCTGATTTTAATATAAAGAGAAAGGCCTGCAGAAGTGCGGGCCTTTTTTTGTGCTAAAATGCAGTTGTTAACAACTGCTAGATGCAAAAGGTATAATTGATTGATGGTTTGTTAAGGGCTACCTTATTTATTAGCTAGGAATATTTACTAAAAATCACTTATTACTAACTTCCCACTCGCCACATACTTTTGTTCGTTTTCAATAGCATAGAAGTAAATACCTGGAGGAAGGTTATTTCTTTCAAGTATAATTTGAGATTTATTATTAATTACGATAGAATATACTTTTCTTCCAAGATTATCAAATAGCTTTAAAGTTCCATTCATAATTCTGCTATTTGTTATCTCTATTGTAGTACTCTCCTTGAATGGAATTGGATAGACCGTCACTAGAGTGGAATTCATTTTTAATTTATCCTCTAATGAATTTATGAGGTATTGACATGCTGAATCACAATTGAAAAGTGATTGATCTCTGACATATACAACCAAACTTAAGTCTTTTTCAAGCTTCTCAAAGTTAACTGTACTGTTTCCTCTAAAGGTAAATAGATAAGGTTTGCATCTTAAATTTGAGGCATTTACATTCCACTTAAAGGTATTTCTAATATAGCCGGTACTCATTGAGTCAACAAGGAAACTTGGTTTATTACTTTCGTTTAATGCATCACTATATATTTCTAGTTCTACTGGGTTTAATAAGCTATCTGAAAATGCAATACTGAATTCGATACTATCACTGGAATTAAGAAAAACTTCATAATTGCCATTTGTGTCAGTCGGTATTGCTGCTACTTCTCGAAAGCGAGTTTTAGTTGATTTAGAAGTAATCCTCACTTGAAAATCTATCAAGTTAGACCCAATTTGATTGCCATCTCTGCATTCAGTTACTTTTATAGTAAATATAAATACGCCTAATTGCTGGGGGGATTTCCATAAAAACGCTCCACTTTTTCTGTTTATTGAAACAGAGTCTGGGAAGAAGAAACCCGGAGCTGATGCACCACCAGTGCCTTTTGTTTCTACTAATTCGAAGATTAAAATATCTCCATCGGGTTCAGAAACTGAAAGGTTTTGTTTAAAGTCTTCACCAATTTTCGTAATTGCTATTGGGTCTGCTTCAAGGGTAATAGATTTATTTTTAATTGCTAAAGTTGGAGAGATAGTCAACCTTGTCTCCAGGTATAGGGGAATATTGACTGAGTTTGAAATATTATCAATACCTCCACTTCTGTTAGGTTCTTCCAGTGAAATGGTATAATTAGCAGCACTTGGATATGTATGATTGCTTTTAAAAGTTCTTTTCATCAAATCATTGCCAATAAGCACCTCGCTATCAACCAAAATAGAGTCACTATTTCCATCACCCCATGATAGGAGGATTTCCTTTCTTCCAATAGCTGGGCTGTTTGGATCAGCATAAATAATTAGTAAGACCTCGTAGGTTAAGCCAGAAACATGTTCATAAGTGATATAACCACCCAATGAGTGGGTTGCTTTAGCATTAAAGAGAAACAAGAAGCTTAAGAAGCATAGTAGAAGTATTTTTTTCATAGGTAGTAATTAATAAAATATATTGATATAAAATTTTCAAGCTCTAGAATCACCACTCAAAGCCATCCTCATCAAACCATTTATTATGCAAACGCAGCACTTGTTCAATTAAATCGCGAACACAGCCTTCTCCGCCTTTTTTTGGAGAAATATAGTGTGAAATGGATTTGATTTCATCTGCAGCGTCTTTTGGACAGGCAGCAAAACCAACTTCATGCATCACTTTATAATCGGGTATGTCATCGCCCATGTATAAGATTTCTTCTGCATTTAAATTAAAGCGTTGTTTGAGGTCTTCAAATACAGCTATCTTGTTTTTACACCCTAGGTTGACTTCTTTAATGCCTAAGCCATTTAAGCGCAACCGCACACTTTCAGAAGTTCCACCACTGATAATGGATACATGGTATCCCTTTTTAACTGCATGCTGCAAAGCATAACCGTCTTTAATGTTCATGCTCCTTAATTGATCACCATCGGGCATAGTGATTACCTTGCCATCAGTTAAAACTCCGTCAACATCTAAGATAAAAGCCTTAATGGGCTTCAATTTGGCTTTTAAATTTCCCATCTATTGCTCTTTTTGTTTCTGCGTTTTAAAGATGTTGTTGGTAATTACCTCGTATATTTCACGATAGTCTTCATGATTTTTAAGGTAGTTCAAATGGTTGTCAATTACTTTTCGATCATTTCTAACTGCTGGTCCTGTTTGTGCATTTAAAGGTGTTTCAGATTTAATTTTATTGGAAGTTTTTTCCAATAATGGTCGAATTACCTCAAAAGAGATGTTATTTTCCTTTAACAGGTCGTTGGCAATATGAAATAGATGATTGGTGAAATTATTTGCAAATACGGCTGCAACATGCAGTGCTTTTCGTTTCTCAGAGTCCATAGAATAAACTTTGGCAGACACTGATCTTGCAAAGCTCATTAGCAATTGTTCCATCTCAGCGTTATTTCCTTCTACACAAATTGGAATAGGAGCTAAGCTCTCCGTTTCATTCTTTGAGAAAGATTGTACTGGATAGAAAATTCCATACTGCTCAAATCCTTTACCCTTAAAAACATCAACTGGTGTAGATCCTGAGGTATGCACTATAGGTTTGTCTTTTATCTTAATTTGATCAATTACATCAGGCAAAGCGTCGTCGTTTACAGCCAAAATAATTAGATCTGTTGAAGGGCTTAGATCTTTCAGCTTGGTAGTGAAGTTGCAGTTCAGTGTTTGACTGAGCAACATAGCAGAATGCTGAGTGCGAGAATAAATTTCATGAATCAAATAACCAGCCTGTCGAAAGGCTAATCCAAAGTTATGACCAACGTTACCAGCTCCAATGATAGTTACTGACTTAATAAGGTGTTTTGCGTTCATCTATTATATTTTTAATTATAAAGCACTTCTACTTTTACATTTAAATTTCCTTTTATTTTTTCAGATTCAAAAATGATTAAGGAATAAACATAAAGGTTTAAAATACTGTGGACTATCTTCAGTTATCAATTAATCCTTTTCTTTCAACCTTAGTCTTTTATCATTTTATATCTTAATAAAATAGCTGTCTAAGTCACTTATGCTTTATCACTTTTTTGCTTGCGAATTCGGTTAATAACAGCAACTAAGGTACCCAAAACCATAACAATGCAGCCAATCCACAATACATTGATGTAAGGGAAAACAATGGCTTGCATAATGACAAAGTCTCCAGCATTCTTGTTTTTTTCGAAGAGTAAAATACTCAATTTTTCATTCTCTGGATTAATGCCATTAAATCCAAATTTTAACCCCAAATCACTAATTTCATCTTGTATCGTAAATACTCGGTTTCCACGAATAACCATAATAGGCGTGGCTTCAAATGTTTTTCCAGTTAAGGTGTTTGCTTCAATCTTTACACCCAATGCAATATCATTAGAATCGAGTTTTAAGGAGTCTTTATTTATCTTTCTTACGAAACTGGATAATTTGATCACTGCATTTGAAGAAAATAAAGAGTCGCCGATGTTCAGCTGCAAAGAGTCGGCATCGCCAAACATTTCCATGGCATTGGAATCTAAATTTTCTAAGTCGGCATAAGTGATGTGTGTGAAAATATCTTCATTCCAAAAATGAGCAGTAGAGGGCTCTGGAACGTTACCCATTTGCTGATTCAGTTGAACATAAGGAGAAAGGCTGAATTTCTTTTCATACTTACCTTTCGCATTTACCTTCAAGTAATCCATATCAAAGTAAACAAAACGATTTTCTTCAACTCTCCGTTTAGTATAGGTAACATAATAAGGCTCCATTAAAACAGTATCGTTTTTAAGCAGCATTACATTTTCGTCGTTTGCATTTTTGTTTTCTTCAAAGTTGATGTTTACAGGACTTCTGTTTTTTGAAATGATTTTTTTATTTCCTGCTGAAAGCAAACTCCCTAAGATTACCAATCCGAAACCTACATGAGCGAGTGCTGATCCGCCTTTCTTAACATTGCCTTTGATGATGCGCAGGAAGTAATCTAAATTAGCTAAAACAGCAAATAGCGAAGTAAATAATAACAGGTCTAAGTAAAAGGTCTTAATTTCTAAAAGATAGGCGATTCCTGCGCTAGCAAGCAACGCTATGATAAATGAAGGTCCGATTTGTTTGAAAAACTTTTTAGGATCTGTTTTTTTATACTTTAAAAACTGGCTGATGGCCACGAATAAGGTCACTAAAACCGCCAAGGGCAATTGCCATGAATTATAGTGCTCTATTGGGTCTGCTTGCGGAGCTAAACTTGTGCCAAACAATGCATTAATTACTGGAATAGAGGAGGATAAAGTAATTTGAAAGGCTGAAATAACTAGGACCAATGCTCCTAAGAACATCCAAAATTCTCTGCTCCAAAAAGCATCCTCTTCACTTTTAACCAAGTATTTTCTGCCTTGTTTAATCAAGAAGAATAAACCCAGTGCTAAATAAAACAACAAGAAAACAATAAGTTGGCCAGGCAAGCCATCGGCAAAAGAGTGCACCGATGTTTCACCCAAGATACCGCTTTTTGTAAGGTAGGTTGAATAAACAACCATTAAAAAAGAAAAGAGTGTAAAAGCAAAAGTGGCAAAGAGTGACCTTGCTTTGTTTCTATTTAATAACATTAAATGACCTGCAGCAACTAACACCAGCCATGGTACTAAGGATGAATTTTCAACAGGGTCCCAGGCCCAAAAACCACCAAAACTCAACGCTTCATAGGCCCAAGCTCCTCCCATTAAAATTCCTAGACCTAAAATAGCAATGGATAAGTAAGTCCAAGGAAGAGCTGGTTTTATCCAGCTTATTTTCTCTTTTTTCCAAAGAGCTGCAATACCGTATGCGAAGGGAACCAAGGTACTGGCAAAACCAAAAAACAAGGTTGGTGGGTGTATGGTCATCCAGTAATTTTGAAGCAAAGGATTTAATCCATTACCTTCTACAAAACCTAAATAATTTGGATTGGAGGTAAAGGGCAAGTTCATCATGTCAGGATGCTCTCTTAGCAATACAAATGGATTGCTCCCAATTTGTAAGTCAAATAAGAATATGCCTAAAAGCATAGAGGTGAGGAAAACTTGGACGGAAGAAAAAACGGTTAATACACTTCCTTCCCATTTTTTGGCTGTTGCTATTAAAATATTTCCTAAAACCACATTCCAAAAAGTCCATAACATTGTGCTGCCTTCTTGGCCTTCCCAGAAACACGATAAAATGTATCGGAGAGGAAGTTCAGATGAACTATGGCGCCAGACGTAATAATATTCAAATGCATGTGTGGCAATAAGATAAAACAAGATGGAAATTAATCCAATTAATGAAATGGAGTGTATGCGGTAAAAGAGCCTCCCTAATTTTTTCCAAGAATTTAAATCGGTGCTTAAATCTGATGATTTATAATAGAAAACTGTAGCCAAGAGGCTTGCTACAAAACTGACAATAATAAGAAGGTTACCAAGTTCGCCTGCTAGGAGATTTTCTCCAACGTATTCAATCATAATTAGGAAGTGCTTTCAGCTGTAATTTCGGTAAGTTCACCGGCTTCGCCATCGTTATATTTTGATGGACATTTCATTAAAATCTTATCTGCTCGAAAATTTTCTCCGTCCAATGCGCCAGTAATTACAACCTGTTCAGATCGTTCAAAATCCTGTGGTTTAGCGCCGTTGAAAATCACTTTATGTTCTACACCATTGTTATCGAGCATGTAAAAGCTAAACTGATTCGCATTTTCAGAAGGGGAGTAGTTAATTGCTTTATCTTTATTTAACTGGCCTACTACCTGAAATTCTTTACCTGGAAATTGCTGTGCTGTTGCAAAATCAGCATAAGTAGCTGCATTTGAAACAGTGCTAATAATTGCCCCAATTGCAACTGCAATTACAATTATTGCTATAATGTGTGTCTTTTTCATTGTATACTATTTACTTGCATTACTTTGCTTTAGCTCTTGTTCTATTCTTTTTACTTTTCTGTCAATGGTGATAAGGAATATGATTAATCCAACTAAAATAGTCACCAAAACTGCTACTACAACGTAAATTTTACCGCTAGCTCTCATTTGATCAGCCATTTCTATTGGTTGAGCTTGAGTAAGAAAGCTTAAGAACGATAATATTATACCTAATACAAATTTCATACTATTCTGTTTTAAAGCACTAATAAATCAATTGCTGTTTTATTTTATTTAATCGAATTCTAATGTTGGCAATCCAAAAACCTAACAACACCCAGCCGATAACTGCAGGGTAGAAGACGAGTTTCATATTATTATCTAAATCGTAATTGTTAAACCCGGGGTTCCCTCCATTTCCTGGATGTAAGGAATCAGTCATTCGAGGTAGAATGCCAATAAAAACAATAAGCAAAACAAAGGCGAAGATGTTATAAACCGCTGATATTCTGGCTCTTTTCTGCTCGTCGTCCATTGACCCCCTGAGCACCATATAGGCTAAATAAATTAACATGGTTATAGCTGAGCCGTTGAGTTTTACATCATTGGTCCACCAAGCACCCCATGTAAATTTGGCCCAAATACTTCCGGTAATGGTTCCTAGAATCCCAAAAACAATACCTGTATTTACTAATTCAACTGCTTTTGTATCATCTACTATTTTACCGCTAGACAGGTTTTTAACACTATAGATTGTAGAAACAAAAAACAATAAAATCATGCTAAACCACATGGGAACATGAAAATATAGATTACGAATACTCTCGTAAAGAATTACTTGTTTTGGAACTTCAATTAAAAAACCGCCAATAAGGGTAAAGAGAAGTAATATTACTGCGAGTGCTTTCCACCAATTTCTCATTGAAAATGAGTTGTTTAAGTCTTTTGGTATTTTTTAAATTAGCTTCTCCAAAGGTATGGAAATAATACATAAGAAAGTGCTATAGTAAGCAAATTCAATAAGCCTAAAGTTGAGACATATACCACACAATCTTCCCAACCAAAACCAAGACCACAAAGCACACTTGCTTTAATAGCAGTTAATAAAACGGGCAATAGAATCGGAAATGAGAGTATAGCTGTTAATGTGGAATTGTTATTGGTTTTTGAAGCAATGGCAGATACTAAGGTAAGTGTAGAGGCTATTGCTAGAATTCCTAACAACAAAACAAGGCTAAAAAGTATGCTATTTTCTATTGGATTACCCATTAATAGGACAAAGAGACCAAAAGTTAGCCCAGCTGTTACCAATAACAAACTCGCGTTGAAAATAAGTTTCGAAAAGATGATTGAAGAAGCACTGCAAAGACTATAATAGTAATAATAGGCTTGACTAGATTCTGCCTTAAAACTATTAATACTTGCGTTTGTAGAGGCAAAAACAAGAATTATCCAAAATAACGCAATCCAAGTAGTTAATTCCTCTATGGCATTAAATACCTGATAAGCAATAAATACAGTACTAGCAACATATAGTAAAATGCCATTTAACGTTGCCTTTTGCCTAAACTCTGAGGTAAAGTCTTTTTTTAATAGTGTGGTAATTTCGTTGAGCAAACCTAATATTATTGAAGGGTAAAGTTACTTGAATTATACTTCTTGTAAATGGAATTAGTATAAATTCAAAGTAGAAATGGGCTAGAGGTTAAAATCATAAAACTCACTATTCTTAGGCGATTATGTTTTAACTAAAAACGTATTCCACAAATACACTTGAAGGATTAAAATTAAATGAATCTAATGATCGGCATCGAATGGCTTACTTGAAATTATAAAAATTGGATTTATGATGCCTACTTTTGAAAAAATATCAACTATGAATTACAAAGACCTTGCTGATGATAGCAGAGTTTGGATTTATCAAAGCTCACGAGAACTAACTGCTGAAGAGGTGCGAGAGATAAAAAGTCATGGAAATGATTTTATTAACTCTTGGGCTGCTCATGGAACAGAATTGAAAGCTGCAATTGAAATATTTTACAATCGTTTTATTGTGTTATTTGCCGACGAAACACAGGTAAAAGCTTCTGGTTGTTCAATTGACTCATCTGTTCATTTTATGCAAAAAATTCAAGATGCTTATCAATTGGACTTATTTGATAGATTAAATATTGCCTTTAAGGTTTCAAATAAGATTGATGCCCTGCGCATGAATGACTTCCAAGAAGCCTTGGAAAAGGGACGATTGACTGAAAATACAACCGTATTTAATAACCTGGTTGAAAGCAAAGTCGATTTTGAAAACAATTGGGAAGTTCCATTGAAAGACAGTTGGCACAAACAATTAATGGCCTAATGGGAAATAAAGCAGAAAAAATAATGCAATCGATGATGGCTACTGACTATTATTCTCAATGGTTGGGATTTGAATTGTTGTTGATTGAGGAAGGCGTTTGCCATTTACAATTATCTGTGCGTAAGGAAATGCTAAACGGGTTTGGAACGGTTCATGGGGGAGTGGCTTATGCTTTTGCAGACTCTGCATTGGCTTTTGCTTCTAATTCATATGGTCGAATTTCACCCTTGATTAATGGTACCATGAATTATGCTAAAGCCGCAAAAGAAGGTGATATTTTGAGAGCTGAGGCTAAAGTGATTTCATTGAGTAATAAAAAGGCTGACATTGATGTAAATATCTACTGCAATAATGAAGAAACTCCTTTTTATTTTTTCCGAGGTACAGTTTATCGAACGAGCAAGGAGCATAATGTTTAAAGAAGTCTAAATACATTTATCCAATTTTGAAATTGGAGAATTAAATCAATAAAATATATATGAAAATCGGCATAATTAGAGAAGGGAAGACCCCACCAGACAAACGAGTTCCATTTAGCCCTGATCAATGTAAAAAAATAGTCGCCAGATATCCTCAAGTAGAATTGCTTGTTCAAAAAAGTGCTGTTCGTGCATTTGATGATGCTGCCTATGAAAATGCTGGACCTCAGTTGGTAGATGACCTAAGTGCTGCAGATGTAATTTTTGGGGTGAAAGAAGTGTTGTTAGAAGAATTGTTAGCAGATAAAACCTATTTCTTTTTTTCGCACACGATTAAGAAACAACCTTATAATAGAGAGCTGCTGCAAACCGTCTTGAAGCAAAAAATTAAATTGGTCGATTATGAGTGCCTCACTACTAAATCTGGCCATCGATTGGTGGGTTTTGGGAGATATGCTGGAATTGTTGGCACTTATAATGCTTTTTTAGCCTATGGTCAACGAAGCGGTAGGTTTCAGCTTAAACCTGCTCATGAATGCGCCGACCGGAAAGAACTAGAACAAGAACTGAAAAATATTGAACTTCCCAAGAATTACAAGCTCGTTATTACTGGTCTTGGTAGGGTAGCAGGAGGTGCCAAAGAAATTTTAGAAAAGCTGGGTATAAAAGAAGTTAGTGCTGAAGCTATTTTAAGCGAAGAGTTTGATCAACCAGTTTTTTCACAATTATCCGTGGAGGATTATTTTAAAAAGAAAGATGGCAGCAGCTTTACCCGAGAAGAAGCTTATGAAAATTCAGCGCTGTTTGAGTCTGACTTTTTTAAATTTGCGAAAGTAGCAGACCTATATATCACTTGTCACTATTGGGATGCTAAGGGGCCAATTATTTTCACTAAAGAACAAATGCAGTCTGAGGATTTTAATATTCGAGTA
Organism: Vicingaceae bacterium; assembly: GCA_040218815.1. GTDB lineage: Bacteria > Bacteroidota > Bacteroidia > Flavobacteriales_E > Vicingaceae > JAVJQS01. Next base: position 123,600 of record JAVJQS010000004.1, read on the forward strand.
ATTGCAGATATCAGCTGCGACATTGATGGACCAATCCCCTCTACAGTTCGACCTTCCACAATCGAGGATCCGATCTATGAGTACCACCGTAAACAACTAAAAGTAGTTGATAATTCTGCTGAAGATACAATCACAGTTATGGCAGTAGATAATTTGCCTTGCGAATTACCAAAAGATGCGTCAGAGGATTTTGGAGAAGAATTGATGAAAAGCGTTTTACCAAACTTATTGGTTAGCGACAATGATGCAATTATAGAGCGTGCTACTATTGCAGAAAAAGGAGCGTTGAAACCATCTTTTTCTTATTTAGATGGTTATGTAAAAGGAGAAGACTAAACTGCTTTTAAAGTTGCAATCGTTTGAATGGGGTCTTCCGCTTTAAATACATGACTGCCAGCTACTAATACATCTGCACCAGCATCAATTAACTGCTTGGCATTTTTGTCTGTAACGCCACCGTCAATTTCAATCAAGGTCTCTGCATTTTGAGCTGAAATGATTGACTTCAATGCTTTTACCTTCTCATAGGTTCTTTCAATGAAAGATTGACCACCAAATCCTGGATTAACTGACATCATGCAAACCAAATCAATGTCTTTTATAGTGTCTTCTAAGACTGACACAGGAGTGTGAGGGTTTAATGCAACACCTGCCTTCATACCTGCAGCTTTTATTGCTTGTAGTGTTCGATGGAGGTGAGGAGAAGCTTCGTAATGTACGGTTAATATATCCGCTCCAACTGCTTTAAAATCTTCAATGTAACGTTCAGGTTGAACTATCATAAGGTGCACATCAAAAAGCTTTTTAGCATGCGGCTTTATCGCCTTGATTACTGGCATTCCAAAAGAAATGTTGGGAACAAATACACCATCCATTACGTCAATGTGAAACCAGTCTGCATTGCTGTTATTAATGATATTGCAAGCTTCTTTTAAATTAGCGAAGTCTGCTGCAAGAATGGAGGGAGCTATTTTGTGTGCCATTTTTTTTCTACAAAATTAGCACAATATTTCAGCTGAATTTAATTAACCGAGATATGTTTTTAAAATCTTGCATTTTCCTCCGACCTTTAAACGTCGGACAGCCTTTTCTTTTATTTGTCTAACACGTTCGCGGGTTAATTCAAATTTTAAACCAATCTCCTCTAGTGACTGAGGGCGTTTCCCGTTTAAGCCAAAAAATAGTCGGATAACTTCTGCTTCTCTAGCAGGTAAGCTTTTTAGGCTGTTTTCTATTTCGTTGCAAAGTGATTCGTTTAATAACACCTTATCTGGGTCAGGAGAGTCGATGTTTGACATCAATTCATACATGTTACTGCTATCCTCATCATTAGAAAGTGGAGCATCCATAGAAACGTGACGTCGTGTATTTTTTAAGGAGACTTTTACATCGTCCATTGTAAGCTCAAGACAGTCTGCAATTTCATGTTCAAGTGGCTCTCTTTCATATTTCTGCTCCAACTCGTTGAACATCCGACGCACTTTGTTGATGTTTCCTATTTTATTTAAAGGTAAGCGTACAATTCTTGATTGTTCTGCAATTGCTTGCATAATCGATTGACGAATCCACCATACAGCATAGGAAATAAACTTGAACCCACGCGTTTCATCGAATTTTTTAGCGGCCTTTATCAACCCTAAATTTCCTTCATTAATTAAATCTGGTAGACTAAGTCCCTGATTTTGGTATTGCTTTGCAACGGAAACGACAAACCTTAAATTCGCTTTGGCAAGCTTTTCTAAGGCTATGGAGTCTCCTCTTCTTATGCGTTGTGCTAGTGCGACCTCCTCTTCAGCGGTAATTAAATCAACTTTTCCTATTTCTTGAAGGTACCTGTCGAGCGAAACCGTTTGGCGGTTGGTGATGCTCTTACTTATCTTAAGTTGTCTCATCCCTGATTGAAATTTATTGTATGACTATGAACTGTGGTAGAATGTTGATTTAAAACTACACAAAAAAAGAGTACACTCGTAGGTAAGTTTGAAAATAAGGGATTTAGTACTAGTCTCGCCTAATGGCTATAGTGTTTTCTTATAAAGAAATTCCATCTTTCCTTTATTGGTGCAATTACAATCGTTGTTGTTTGGTTCAATTGCGGTAATTTTTAAAACAGTATATATATTAGCTCCTGCATAATGATAAATAAAAATGTCGTTAATTTCCGGGTTATCCACATATGTTATTTTATTTTCTTGATTGTAAACTTTTTCAGCACTTTGATAAGTACTTTGATCAAAATCAATATCTCCTTCCGATGCTTTAACAAGACTTATAAAATTTTGACCCACAATTTTAAAAGAACCGGTGAAAGGAGCTTGATCAACATCAGTATTTCGCAATTCCAAATATACACTGTCTGTTGTGTAAGCTGAATCTTGAAGTAAACTAAAAGCACCCGCATTGGTTCCTTCAAAGTGATAAATCTCACCTCTTTTAGCTGGTTTGAGTGGTAATAAAACAATGATATTAAAGATTCGAGTGTTACTTACTCCATCATCATCAGTTACAGTTATCGTGTAAGTAGTCGTGTCGAAAATACCTGAGATATTTGAACTATCAGCAAATTGTTTTGAAATTTCTAATTTTTCATTTTCAGCCTGGTTAATGGGTTGATTTTCGTTGGTAGAAAAATCGTATTCAGTACCCTTTGCAGAAATAAAAGTAATCTCGCCAGGGATGTTTATTTCATTGGATCCATTTTGCTCCATTTTTATCGTGGCCAAATTTGATTCACCGTCTGCAGCCATCAAAGCAGTTACCTGAATGTTAATGCCTTCAAATAGATTAATAGTGTAATTGTCTTGATTTTCAACACCATCGATTCTAACATTAATAATGGGTTTTGCCTTTGTGCTAGGTGATTCTGGGTCTGTTGAATCATCATCAGTACAAGAGCTAAAGGCCAAAAAAATACTAATTACTATTGGGATGTATTTATAAAAAAAATATTTCATACTAATCAACTTCTAGTTTTTTATAGGTTAATCTGAAAGATAGGCAATTTAAATTAAGTAGTAAAACGAATGGTAACTTAAACTTGATTTGACAAAAAAGCCCCTTCGAATCTGAAGAGGCTTTTAAATATAGTTGAACGTTTAATCTAGTTCTGTTGCTCTGGCTGTGGCAATAATGCCTTTCTAGAAAGCTTGAACTTTTTAGTTTTTGGATCAATGGCTACTAGCTTCACATCAATGATGTCACCTTCTTTCAATTCGTCTTCCACTTTCTCTACACGCTTATGCGCAATTTCTGAGATGTGTAATAAACCATCTTGGCCAGGCATAATTTCTACGAATGCACCAAAGGCTACAATCGACTTTACTTTACCATTATAGGTTTCGCCAACTTCTGGAACTGCAGTAATTGCTTTAATTCTTGCTACAGCTGCATCAGAACCTTCTTGGTCAGTTGACACAATATCAATAACACCTTGGTTATCAACTTCCTCTAAAACAATCGTTGTTCCTGTTTCTTCTTGGATCGTTTGAATAATTTTTCCTCCAGGTCCAATCACAGCGCCAATCATTTCCTTAGGAATTGTCAATTGAACAATTCTAGGAGCATTTGATTTGTAATCTGTTGCTGGCTTATCGATGGTCTTATTCATCTCACCTAAGATGTGCATTCGCCCTTCTTTCGCTTGGTTTAATGCTTCTTCCAACACTTCAAATGATAAACCGCTAATTTTGATGTCCATTTGACAAGCAGTAATACCATCTTTGGTTCCAGTAACTTTAAAGTCCATATCTCCTAAGTGATCTTCATCACCTAAAATGTCAGATAATACTGCATAGTTTCCGTCTTTACCGCTGATTAAGCCCATTGCTATTCCTGAAACAGCTTTCTTCATTTTTACACCTGCATCCATCAAGGCTAATGAACCACCACAAACTGAGGCCATAGATGATGAACCGTTAGATTCTAAAATATCAGATACTACTCTAATGGTGTAAGGATTTTCAGTACCAGTTGGAACCATTGGTTTCAATGCTCTCATGGCTAAGTTACCGTGTCCAATCTCTCTTCGTCCCGGACCTCTGTTTGGTCGCGCTTCCCCAGTTGAAAACGATGGGAAGTTGTAGTGCAATAAGAACTTTTCTGATTCGGTAATTAATGCACGATCTACGCGTTGCTCATCCATTTTACTACCTAAGGTTACAGAAACTAGTGATTGAGTTTCTCCTCTTGTGAAAATAGCTGAACCATGTGAGCCTGGCAAGTAATCAATTTCACTCCAGATTGGACGAATTTCATTGGTTTTTCGTCCATCAAGTCTAATTTTTTCATTTAATACAACATCTCTAACAGCTTCTTTTTGAGCCATTCCAAAATATTGTTTAATCATAAAGGCGTTTGCTTTAGCCTCTTCTTCGCTTAAGCTAGCAATAAAATCATCTTTTACTGCTTTAAAGTCTGCGCCTCTCTTGTATTTATCTGCCATGCCTTGTTTTGCAATAGCATAACATCTATCATAGGCGAAATCCTTGATTTTTGCTTTTAGCGCCTCATCAGATTTCTCATGATTGTATTCTCTCTTATTTTGTGCTTTCTCAACTTTGGCAGCTAAGTCATTTTGCATTTTACATTGCACTTGGATTGCTTCATGGGCTTTCTTAATTCCTTCTAACATTTCTGCTTCTGAAACTTCGCTCATTTCACCTTCAACCATCACTACGCTTTCCATAGTTCCTGCAACCATTAAATCAATGTCTGCTTTAACGAGCAAGTCTAAATTTGGATTGATTTTCCATTCACCATCAATTCTAGCTACTCTTACTTCAGAGGTTGCTTCTTTAAAAGGAATATCAGATACCATGATTGCAGCTGATGCAGCTAAACATGCTAATGAGTCTGTAGCTACATTTTCCTCTGCAGAAATCAATGAAATACTTAAAATAGTACTTGCATGAAAATCAGAAGGGAAAAGCGGGCGTAAAGCTCTGTCTACTAATCTAGAAACTAAAACTTCTCCATCAGAAGGTCGGTTTTCACGTTTTAAGAACCCACCTGGAAAACGACCAATTGCAGAGAATTTCTCTCTGTAATCTACCATTAATGGTAAAAAATCTACATCTTCCCCTGCTTCTTTCTCTGCAACTACTGTTGCTAAAAGCATAGTGTTACCCATTTTTAAAACAATGGATCCATCTGCTTGCTTCGCTAATTTTCCTGTTTCTAAACTAATTTCTCTACCATCTGGAAGATTAATTGTTTGTGTTATTGCTTGTTGTGACATTTATGTTGTATTTTTTTAAAAAGAAAGGGGGGACTGTTTCAAATGTCCCCCCTCTATTGAAATAATTTTATATAAAAACTGATTGAAAATCAGTCATTTTATTTTCTGATTCCGAGTTCTTTAATCAACTCTCTGTATTTTACGATATCCTTGTTTTTAAGGTAATCTAGCAATTTTCTTCTTTTACCTACTAAGGTTACTAATGCTTTCTCTGTATTAAAATCCTTCTGATTCTTTTTTAAGTGCTCAGTTAAGTGATTAATTCTTTCAGTGAAAAGTGCCGTTTGTCCTTCTGTTGAACCTGTGTCCGTCTTAGATGAGCCGTGCTTTTCAAAAATTGCTTGTTTCTTTTCAGTTGTAAGCGTCATGTCTTCTTGTCCTAATAAATTTTGAGGGTGCAAATGTAAAAAAAATAATTAACTCTACAGTAGCTTATTTCAACATTCTTAAAACTTGTGCAATTTTTGCTTGCAAGTTCTTTCTTTCAACAATAAAATCGAGGAAACCATGCTCCAATAAAAACTCTGAGCGTTGAAATCCTTCTGGTAAATCTTTACCGATAGTTTCCTTTACAACTCTAGGTCCAGCAAATCCAATCAATGCATTTGGCTCTGAAAAATTCAAGTCGCCAAGCATAGCAAAAGATGCAGTAACCCCTCCTGTAGTTGGATCAGTCAAAAAGGATAAGTAAGGTAATTTTGCCTGAGCTAATTGAGTCAATTTTGCAGAAGTTTTCGCCATTTGCATCAATGAAAAGGCTGCTTCCATCATTCTAGCTCCACCTGATTTAGAAATCATCATGAAAGCCATGTCATTTTTGATGCAATAATCAATTGCTCGAGCAATTTTTTCTCCAACCACTGATCCCATTGAACCTCCGATGAATTTAAAGTCCATGGCAGCAACCATTAGTTTTTGACCATCAACTAAGCCATGCGCAGTTCTAACTGCATCCTTTAAATGCGTTTTGTCTTGAGTGGCTTTTATACGGTCTTTGTATTTCTTGGTGTCTTTAAAATTAAGCGGATCCGCAGCACTTAAGTTTTTATTGATTTCAGAATATTTTTGATCATCAAACAATAGTTGAAAGTAAGCTTCCGAACCAATTCGCTCATGATGGTTGCACTCTTGACATACAGATAAGTTCTTAGTATGATCTTCCTGCGGGATTACTGTATTGCAAGAAGGACACTTATACCATAAGCCTTCAGGAGTCTCTTTCTTTTCTTTAGTGGGAGTTGAAATCCCATGTTTAATACGTTTAAACCAACCCATAAATCGTTCTTTTTACTTTAAGATTGACAATTAAGCAATCGTAATTCCTTTTTCAAGATACACATTTTGTATGGTATTCAATAACTCAATACCTTCATTCATTGGTTTTTGAAATGCCTTTCTTCCAGAAATCAAACCGTGTCCACCAGCTCTTTTATTTACCACAGCTGTAATTACAGCATCAGAAAGGTCTGAATCTCCAGATGAAGCACCACCTGAATTGATTAATCCATTTCTGCCCATGTAGCAGTTAGCTACTTGATACCTGCAAAGGTCAATTGGGTGATCTGAACTTAATTCTGAGTAAACTTTATCGTGTGTTTTTCCAAAACCAATAGCAGTATAGCCACCATTGGTGGTTGGTAATTTTTGTTTAATGATGTCAGCTTGTATAGTCACTCCTAAGTGATTTGCTTGTGCAGTAATATCAGTCGCAGTATGGTAGTCTTTCCCATCCTTTTTAAAATCGCTGTTTCTCAAATAGCACCACAAGATAGTAGCCATTCCCAATTCATGGGCTCGTTCAAATGCCTCAGCTATTTCAACAATCTGACGATTGCTGTCATCTGAACCAAAGTAGATGGTAGCACCAACAGCCGTAGCACCTAAATTCCAAGCTTCATCAACAGAACCGAATGAAATTTGAGAGAAAGTGTTAGGGTAAGTGAGTAATTCGTTGTGATTCAATTTTACAATAAATGGAATCTTATGAGCATATTTTCTCGCACAAGATGCCAATACACCGAAAGTTGAAGCCACTGCGTTACAACCGCCTTCTAAGGCAAGTTTTACAATATTTTCTGGATCAAAATAAATAGGATTTGGAGCAAATGAAGCTCCAGCTGAATGCTCAATTCCTTGATCAACCGGTAAAATCGATAAATAACCTGTATTCGCCAATCTTCCATTTCCATAAAGGGCTTGGAGACTCTTTAAAACTTGCACATTTCGATTGCTGTCCTTAAAAAGTCGATCGACGAAGTCACCACCTGGCAAGTGAATGTTTTCTTTTGAAATTGTCTTGCACTCATGATTCAGCAAAGTCTCTTGCTGTTTTCCCAATAATTCTGAAATAGTAGATAATGACATAAAATCGTTGTTAAAAAAGTGGGGACAAAGCTAATAAATTTCTCGGGGCTTGTGCTAGCCTTTTTGTATTTAAATAATACAATTAATCAATAATATAATTTAAAACTGAAAAGGAGTTATAGCTATAATTAGGAGCTAATGAATTTTAACCCTACAATTGAAATAATTAAGGTACTTAAGAAAAATAACCTCCAAAAACTTGCTGTTTCATTAAATATTAAAATTCCAAGAATTACTGTTCCAACAGCTCCAATTCCAGTCCATACGGCATATGCAGTTCCTATAGGGATTGACTTGCTTGCATAAATGAGTAAGCTCATGCTAATAAAAAGACAAATGAAAAATCCCATGTACCAATAATACATGGTATTGCCTGTAGAATCTTTTGCTTTTCCTAAACATACGGCAAATGCTACTTCAAATAATCCAGCTAAAATTAAAATTATCCAGTTCATATTGTTCAGTTTAAAATGGGTATCCAATTCCCAAGTTTAAATTTGTTTCTCCAACCCGCAGCTTTAACTCGTAAGGATCAAGCGCCGCAGGATCTTTAAAAGGTGCTGCAAAATCTAAACGAATAATGAAAAAAGAGAAGTTTAATCGCACTCCAAGGCCTAATCCAATAGCCGTTCCTTCCCAAAGCCTATCTAATTCAAAATTTGTTTCTTCGCGACTATCATCTTGGTTTAAATTCCAAATGTTACCAGCATCCATAAAGGCGGCTCCTTCAATTACATTTGTTATTGGAAACCTAAATTCAACATTGGCTTCTAGCTGCATATTTCCAATTTGATCAACGGATTGTAATACTGAATCAGGTAGTGTTCCAGGGCCAAGCTGCCGGGCTCTCCAAGCTCTCATTCCATTTGCACCGCCAGCGTAAAAGCTCTTTTCAAAAGGCATGGCTATACTATTACCATAAGGTATTCCAACTCCAGCAAAAAAGCGATAGACCAATTTATTGTAATTGAAATTGTGATAGTATCTAAAATCTATATCTGTTCGAACATATTGAGCATAGCGAATTCCTGCCACATTATGTGAACCATCTTCATTTACATTAGGGTTCCAGGCATCAGAAACCAAGGATAATAAGTTGCCAGAAGACTCAATATTTCCTCTGAAAAAAAGGTAATTTCTAAGCCTATTGCTGGTTTTAGTATTTAAAATAAAACTATATTTTAAGGCTAGAATAAAGTTGTCGGTGTAACTATTTCGTAAAAAGGGATTTTGAATATCATTCAAAACTTCTTGAAAGGACTCACTAGGATTTAGTTTGATGTAACTTAAATCAAAAGGTTGAATAATGTGTGTTTTAGTTTTAGTTTCATTCCACGAGTATGCAACATATGTTTCAGTTACATATCTTTCATAATCAGGACGTTGTTGAAAGTTATATGAAGCATTAAATAATGTTTTAGGATTGCCTCTCGGAGAGAACTTATTGGCTCCAAATGGCAATAAAAATCGGGGTACTTCTAAACTTATTTCAGGCCCAAACTCGATGGTGTTAAAATCTAAAAATCCATCTGAAAGTTGATTTCGGTTACTTTCATTATCGTCAGTTAAAATTTGCTGCACCTCCAAACCACCGCTTAAACTGATGTTTAATATTTCTGCACCCTTAAATGTGTTGTTGTTTTGATAGGTAATAGTGCCGTTTATCCCTAAGTTCCCTCCGTTATTGGTCCCTTCTGTTTCAACTGTAAAAGAGCGCTTTTTTCTTGGATCCAAATCAATGTAAGCAATTAAATCATTACCAGTAGAATTGTAATCCGGTTCGTATTGAATACTAACATAGGAGAACACCCTTAAAGCAGCCAAATTTCTGTAAGTCTGCTCTTGTACTTCTAATTGATAGATGTCATCTGGACGAATGTAAGTAATTCGTGAGAGCGCCTTTTTATTGAATTTGTCAGACTCCATGTCAATAAAGTAAACGGAGTCAACTTGTGTAGTATCGCCCCCGATATTGCTAGCAGTTCTAGCGCTGTAGTCCATTCTTACATAAAGTTTACTGATGGAATAAACTTGATGTTTTCCTTCAACCAAACTGTCTGTATTTAAATAGCTACTTTTTGGGTTTTTAATTTTTAAGTTTATTTCTGCAGTATTTAAGTTCTTAAAGGTATCTACTTCGAAAACTACATACTCCCTTGAAAATTTATAGTAGCCGTTATTTTTTAACAATCGTTCAATGCGAAGACGTTCATCCTTCAATGCTTCTAACTTAAATGGGTCTCCTACCTTTAGCTTTGAATTTGCGCTATCTTCTATAAAAAGCTGTTCAATTCGTTGATCTGAAATTTCATAGCCTAATTTTGAAATGTCGTAGCGAGGGCCTTTCTCTATATTGAATATTAGCTTAGCCCGTTTTTTTGAGAGCATGCTATTAGCGCTTACTTTATTTTCATAATAACCTTTGTTATTTAAAAATCGACTCATGAGATCAACTGAAACTGGGTTTATTGTTGAATCATATATTACGGGAGCTTCACCAAGTTTTTCTTTGATTTTACTATCTTCTTTATCATAATAGAGGTTGTAGATGCCCAAATAAATTTTAAATAAACCTAACAATCTTCGATTTGGTTGCTGCTTAGAGATGGACTTTATTTCATCATCATATTTGCTATCGCCCTGTGATTTTACCTTTACCTTAGTAAGTAAGCGTTGATTCTCCTTTATATGTCTTGCTGGTCCGCATGCGTAAAACAAAGTAGAGAGTACAATAAAGTAAATTACTTTTGTAATAGAGAAACTATAAAAATGAGTTGAATCTGTGCACTTCATTGAAGCGGCAAAATTAGCCATATTGATTTTTTGATATTAAGCTTTTTTTTAGTTAACGAAGTGAATGTTTTTGCAAAGCAGAAGAGAGTATATTAAGCCTTAAAAAGAATGAAAAACTTAAGTCAGAAGGATGAAAAAATGATCCGATCACTTCAACAGAAAAAATTCCGGAAGAAGCATCAACTTTTTGTAGTGGAAGGGGAGAAGTTAGTGAAGGAAGCCATGGCCTCATCTTATACTGTACGTTGGGTAATCAGCTCAATGCCTGAGTTAAAACTGCCTATAAATGGTGATCATTTTAACTGCGATGAACTTCAAATGAAACGAATTTCAAGCTTAACAAGCCCACCAGGAGTTTTAGCCGTTGTAGAAATTCCATTTGAATTACAGCTAGAGCAAGAAGAGCTGATGTTGGTGTTGGAGAAAATTCAGGATCCAGGAAATTTGGGTACCATAATCCGCACAGCTGATGCTTTTGGAATTAAAACTATTGTTTGCTCAACGGATACGGTCGATTGGTATAGTCCAAAAGTAGTTCAAGCGACTATGGGGTCAATATTTAGGGTAAAAATTTCTGTTAAAGAACTTCAGCCATACTTGAATGAAAAAGCAAAAACTTCAGTTCTATATGCTGCCCATCTCGGTGGAAATAATATTTATCAATCGACGGTAAAAACACCTGCAGTTTTAATAATGGGCAATGAGTCCCATGGCATTAGTGCTGAAGTGATGGAAATCGTTCAGGAAAGAGTAAAAATCCCAATTTCAGGAGATGCAGAATCTTTTAATGTTTCTATAGCAACAGCTATCTTACTCGGTGAATTTACACGGCAACTTTCTTGGCAATAGCATCTACTGCCTTTACCCCATCAATTGCAGCGGAAACTATACCCCCAGCATAACCTGCCCCTTCGCCACAAGGGTATAGGTTGTTAAGGCTAACATGTTGCATGTCTTCTCTGTTGCGCGGGATGCTTACCGGTGAAGAAGTTCTGCTTTCAACTCCAACAACAACAGCTTCATTCGTCAAATAGCCATTCATGGACTTTCCAAACAAGCTAAAGGCTTTCTTTAAGCGTTTTGCGATAAAAGCGGGCAAAATCAAATCAAGTCGTACTGGAACAATACCAGGATGATAAGAACAGGCTGGTAAGTCTTTTGATTCACGCCCATTCACAAAATCAATCAAGCGTTGTGCAGGAGCCAACTGTCCCTTTTGTTCTTTTATGGCTTGATAAGCTTTAAGTTCTACATCTGCTTGAAAATGCAGGGCGGCCAAAGGACCATATTTCTTAAAGGCGATCCAATCTTCCTCCTCCACAGGTACCACAATTCCCGAGTTCGCAAAAGGATTGTTTCGCCGGGAAGGGGACCATCCATTGGTAACAATTTCTTCAGGATTGGTCGCACAGGGAGCAATAATTCCTCCAGGACACATGCAAAAGGAGTAGACGCCTTTTCCATCTACTTGCTTCACAATTTTATAGGCAGCAGGAGGGAGGAGCTCATTGGCCTCATTTTCATGATACTGAATGCTGTTGATTAAGGCTTGAGGATGCTCCACACGAACGCCTAGTGCAAAAGGCTTTGCTTTTATTTCAACTTTTTTATCATGCAACAAGTTAAATATATCTCGTGCCGAATGACCAGTAGCTAAAATCAGTTGATTCACTTTTATCACTTTCTCATCATTGATGGTGATGGACTTCAACTGTTTTAGATCAACCTCAATATCAGTTAGCTTATGTTCAAAATAAACCTCTCCGCCAGCATTGATAATTGCTTCCCGAATGGCTACAATAATTTGCGGTAGCTTATTGGTGCCAATGTGGGGATGCGCTTCAATTAAAATATTTTCTTGTGCCCCAAATTGAACCAATCCTTTTAAAATACGATCTACGTCTCCGCGTTTTTTGGAGCGGGTGTATAGTTTTCCGTCGGAGTATGTGCCTGCACCGCCTTCACCAAAACAGTAGTTAGATTCAGGATTAACCACTTGTTCTTTGTTTATTATCGCTAAATCTCTTCGTCTGGCACGGACGTCTTTTCCGCGTTCATAAATTATAGGTTTCATCCCCAAATGTATGGCTTCCAATGCTGCAAAGAGCCCTGCTGGTCCTGCCCCAATGATGTGCACTGGCTTTGCATTGCTGACATTTTTTAATAAAAATGCTGGGGCTTTTTCAATTTGCTCCCCTTCAAAAAATACTTCATAGCGCAAATTGACTTTTATAGTACTTTTTCGAGCATCAATAGAGCGTTTAATCAGATGACAGTGGGTAATTGAATTTGCTTCTTTCTTAAACCGACGTTTTGCCAATTCAATAGGGTTATCAAGTGAAGCCTCTTGATCAATAGGAAGATTTAAGTCGAAGGTTTTAGGCATGGAGTTACTTCAGAAATTAAACTGCAAAAATCAGTAAAGTAAATGAAAGGGTATAGGATAATTGAAAAGGCCTTTAATTAAGGATTAAAGACTAAACCATTACCTATTTGGTAATGCCTTCCTCCATCCATTAGAAAGGATACCTGCCAACTCTTTCTTTACTTCAGTCATTGTTGCTTGCTCAGCAATGTTTGTCCGTTCATAGGGATCACTTTTTCTATCGTATAATTCAATTCCCTTCAGTTCACCTCTTGTTCCTGTTGTATTATCCCATTCATACCATTCGATGTAATGATATTCTTTGGTATTTAAGGAATACCCCATATACCTTTTTCCATCAGCTGAAACTTTAGGCCTTCGATGAAATTGACTAAATGCGGCAGTCTTCCATTCTTGATCTGGATTTGTTATCAACGAAACAAGACTATGCCCTTGCATGTAGTCGGGAATAGTTATGCCGGTCATTTCACATAGCGTTGGGAATAAATCGACCAGTTCTGTAATGGCGTGTGTTTGAACACCTCTTTTTTTCTGTTTAGGAGAACGAATTATTACTGGAACCTTTAAGTCAATGTTGTAATTGGTCATCTTTCCCCAGCTGTTGTGATCACCCAACTTCCATCCATGATCACCCCAAACCACTATAAGTGTATTTTCATAAATCCCAATTTTCTTGAGGTGGGCAATTAGGTCACCAATCAAGGCATCTACATAGCTTACACTAGCATAATACCCATGTCTTAATGTGCGAATGGTATCTAAGCCCATTGAATAAGAAGAAGTAGGGTGGCCTATGTTGTGAAACCCATCATAACTTCTTAACTCGTACATTGAGTTCATAGAGTATGATGGAGCGCCTTTTGGAATTTCTGTGTTGTTTGCCAAGGGCATTTTATCACGATCGTACATGTCCCAATATTTCTTCGGCACTGCAAAGGGTAAATGGGGCCGAAAGAACCCAAGTCCCATGAAAAAAGGCTCCTTTGTTTTCGACAGTCGAGAAAGCGCTCTTTTTGCGAGTTCATTTTGGGCGCCATCATAATACATGCTGTCATGCACATTAGCTGCTTCCCATGCAGGACCCGTATTCCAACCATCAGCATACCTGATTGGCCGCAGTTTTAAAAGTGAATCTCTTTTTACTTTTTGCGATTGATTTACTTTCTCACTGATGTAAAAAGTTTCTCCATCTCTTTTAAGCCAATCCTCTTTTTTATAGCGAGCCGGTCTAAGGTCTGGCTCATCCCATGAAATGGAGTCTGGCATGTAATTATGAAAGATCTTCCCAATATTAATGGTGTGGTAACCAAATTTGGAAAAGTATTGAGGCATGGTTACCGCCTCAGGATTTATTTTACGAAATTTATCTCCCAAGTGCCAAACCCGTGTTGAGTCTGGTCTTAGACCCGTCATTAAGCTTGCCCTTGAAGGAGCACACACTGCTGATTGACAAAAAGTTTCTCTAAAAGTGATCCCTTCTGAAGCAAGTTGATCAATATGAGGAGATATTGCTATGGAATCTTCATAAACACCAAGGGATGGACGAAGGTCGTCAACAGAAATAAAGAGCACATTAAGCTTTTTCTCTTCCTTTTGTACAGTTACACATCCAAAACAGAAGAATAGTATAAAAATTATAAATCCATAAAAAGAAATGATTTTCATAAAATGAATAGATGTGTAGTTTCGATTTTTATATGAGTTAGCTTGGAAGATAGCTATTTTCGTCAAAAATTAGTTAAACTCCAGCTTTTTCTTTCCAATTAGAAACAATGAGTCTCCATCCTCAAATTCAGCATAATCTTCAAGCAATAGAATCTCAAATTTGCTCCTAAATAATTCTTCTAATGAATTTTTAGTGTGATAGTTAACGAAAAGACCTTTGAAAACTTCTGAACCTTCTCCTTTCCAAAAAGAATGACAAATTATGCCCTTTGTATTTAAAACATCAAACTGTCTTTTAATGGAGTCCTTAAGTTCACTGTCCCTTAAATGATGCATTACTTTATTTGAAAAGATTCCGTCAAATTTTTTGTCTGTTTTAATAATTGTAGCGTCTAGTTCAATAAATTGCCCTTTAGGATTAGTAGAAATGAGATGACGTATAAATTCAGGCGAATTGTCAGACCCTAAGACTTCATAACTTTCGTTTAGAATTTTCCAATCTGTTCCTGGGCCTGAACCAATTTCAAGTATTGTAGATTTTAATGGCAGGAATTTCTTTAGCTTTTTAATCAACTCCAAACCATTTATACCTTTGGCTAATCTAACATATTCTTCTACTGACTCCTTAGTTTTGTAGTATTCTCTCTTCACAAGTGTGTGGGTTCTTTTTAACATATGGATATGATAAACTCATACCCCATATCCATCATATCCCAAAACTAACTAAAAAGTATATTATTGATTGTTTGTAGGTGATATGCATGGCCGAATATTATCCGTAAACAAAGGTCTTTTGAACTTTGATTTCAATTATTCTTAAAAAACACCTCAAAAGGAAGAGCTTTTAATGGCATTAACTGAATTTAGCTAAAGATTCAATACCTTTATAAGGAATCAATTAAACTACTGCTTATGAATGATAAACAAAAGTTTACTCGCATTCTATCAATAGATGGAGGTGGGATTAGAGGAATAATTCCTGGAGTAATTCTAACTGTTTTAGAAAAAAAGCTACAAAGCATCTGCAACAACCCAAAAACGCGTTTGGCAGATCATTTTGACTTGATTGCTGGCACCAGTACTGGCGGAATATTAAGTTGCTGCTACCTTCTAAAAGGGGATGACAATAGACCCAAATACACTGCTAACGAAGTGGTAAACCTCTATTTTAAAAACGGTGAAGAAATTTTTAAACGTTCTGTCTTTCAAAAAATTCGTTCAGTCGGAGGAGTTTTAGACGAGAAATATCCTTCCAAAGGTCTTAAAGCAGCCCTTAAAAAATATATGGGCAATCTAAAACTAAGTGATCTACTAAAACCAAGTCTTATTACTGCTTACGATATTGAACGACGGAAAGCCCATTTTTTTACTCAACAAGATGCTCACAAAAAAGGCAATGACTTTCTTGTGAGAGACGTGGCATGGAGCACTGCTGCTGCGCCAACTTATTTTGAATGCGCAAACATTAGAGATGACTTAAATCGCGATTACGCTTTAATTGATGGAGGAGTATTTGCCAATAATCCTACTCTATGTGCCTATGCTGAAGCACGAAATCTATTTAAAAAACCCACGGCTTCAAAAGCTGTTACAGCTGAAGACATGCTAATTTTATCCATTGGGACAGGAAATGATAAAAAGAGTTATCCCTTTTCTAAAGCAAAAAATTGGGGACAAGCAGAGTGGATAAAACCTTTAATTGACATCATGATGAGCGGCGTGGCTGAAACGGTGGACTACCAAGTGCGGCAAATTTATGATGCCATAGAAAAACCTGATAACTATCTGAGAGTAGATGCTCCTTTGAGCAATTCAGTCAACCACAACATGGATGATGCAAGCAAAGAAAATATGCAAGCACTTCAGCAACAAGGGGAGGCGGTAGCAAAAGCGTTTGATAAAAAGCTACAAGCGTTTGCCGAAAAATTGACCAATAGCTCAGGATGTGAGTTGCTTGCTTGAAAAACTTGCATCTAATTAATCTTAAAATAATCAATTAATTATACATTCGAGAGAGACGTTTAGCAATAAGCGTCACTTTTCTTATGTTGTGAAGCATTTTAATTAAAGACATCAAATCAGTAACTTTGGCGACCTAAAAAAGCAAGCAAACTATGTTTGAAAATTTATCAGATAAGCTAGATCGCGCCTTTAAAGTATTAAAAGGTCAAGGTCAAATCTCAGAAGTTAACGTAGCTGAAACTACCAAGGAAATAAGAAGAGCCTTGTTGGATGCCGATGTAAACTACAAAACCGCTAAAAGCTTTTCAGATTCGGTTAAAGAAAAAGCCCTAGGACAAGATGTGTTGACTGCGGTTTCTCCAGGACAACTATTTACCAAAATAACTCATGATGAGTTGGCGAAATTAATGGGCGGGGAGCAAAAGGAAATAAATTTAGCTGGTAGCCCTGCAATTATTTTAATTGCCGGCTTGCAAGGTTCTGGAAAAACTACCTTTTCAGGGAAGCTTGCCTACCACTTAAAAAATAAAAAAAGCAAAAATCCCATGTTGGTTGCCTGTGACGTTTACCGTCCTGCAGCCATCGACCAGCTTCATGTTTTAGGAGAACAAGTTAATGTAGAGGTATACTCTGATAGAGAAAGTAAAGATCCAGTAGCAATAGCTAAAGCTGCAATTACAATGGCTAGATCCAAAGGCCATGATGTAGTGATTGTGGATACTGCTGGTCGCTTAGCAGTAGACGAGCAAATGATGAATGAAATCGCTGCTGTAAAGAGTGGAATTAAGCCTTCGGAAACATTATTTGTAGTTGACTCAATGACTGGGCAAGATGCGGTGAACACTGCTCAAACCTTTAATGAACGTATTGACTTTGATGGAGTTGTGTTAACCAAATTAGATGGTGATACCCGTGGTGGAGCTGCACTTTCTATTCGTTCTGTGGTTAACAAACCTATAAAATTTGTTGGTACAGGCGAAAAGTTGGAAGCTTTAGATGTTTTCTATCCTTCGCGAATGGCTGATCGTATTTTGGGAATGGGTGATGTAGTGTCTTTGGTTGAAAAAGCCCAAGAGCAATATGATGAAGAAAAAGCACGTCGTTTGCAGAAACGAATTGCCAAAAACCAATTCGACTTTAATGACTTTCTTGATCAGATTAGTCAAATTAAGAAAATGGGTAACATGAAGGATTTAATGGGCATGATTCCAGGAGTAGGAAAAGCAATGAAGGATGTAGATATTGACGATGATGCCTTTAAAGGAATTGAAGCGATGATACATTCGATGACCCCTGAGGAAAGAGAAAACCCAAAGTTAATTAATGGTTCTAGAAGAAAGAGAATTGCTAAAGGAAGCGGAACTACCTTACCTGAGTTGAATAAACTTTTAAAGCAGTTTACCCAAACCAGCAAGATGATGAAAATGATGGGGAATAAACAAAATATGGCAAAAATGATGAAGAACATGCCAAAAATGCCTGGAGGGATGGGAAGATAAAATGATACTACTTGACGGGAAAAAGACAGCACAAAAAATTAAAGACCAACTGAAAAAGCAAGTTGATCAGCTAAAGAAAAACGGCGAAAAAAAACCTCATTTAGCTGCCATTCTTGTTGGAAATGATGGCGGAAGCATTACTTACGTAAATGCAAAAGTAAAAGCTTGTGAATATATAGGTATCAACTCTACACTTATAAAGTTCAATGATGATATTCCCGAAAGTGAGCTACTAAAAAAAGTAGAAGAACTCAATAGGAATGATGCTATTGATGGTTTTATAGTACAATTGCCTCTACCGAAACACATTGATGAACGTAAAGTAACCTTAGCCATTTCCCCTGCAAAAGATGTAGATGGTTTTCATCCTGAAAATGTTGGACGAATGACTTTGGGTTTGCCAACTTTTTTATCGGCTACACCAAATGGAATTTTACTGATGTTAGAAAGCTATGGAGTAGAAACAGAAGGCAAACATTGTGTAATAATTGGCAGAAGTTCTATTGTTGGGACCCCTATGAGTTTGCTAATGAGTAGAAATGCTAGTCCGGGGAATGCAACGGTAACCTTAACGCACAGCAGAACACATAATCTTAAAGAAATTTGCCAAACGGCAGATATATTAATAGCGGCAATCGGAAAACCTGAATACGTAACCGCAGATATGGTGAAAGAGGGAGTTGTAGTGATTGATGTAGGAACAAGCAGGGTAAAAGATGATACTAAAAAATCAGGTTATAAACTCTATGGTGATGTGAAATTTGATGAGGTGTCAGAGAAAGCATCATACATCACGCCTGTTCCTGGCGGCGTTGGTCCCATGACTATTGCTTCGCTTTTATTGAATACTGTAAAAGCATCTACAAAGACTTATTAAACGTCTTCGAATTGTTTAATTTTAGTTTTTAAATTAATTCATCCCATGGTATCCCAGCAATCTAAATTATGGCATCTTGAACGGATAAATTTATTGCATAATCTCTCCAAGGAAGAATTGCAGGAAATGGATAGACGCACTACCATGAAAACTGCTGATAAAAATCAATTTGTTTACTTCCCAAAAGAACCGAGTAAAGTGATGTTTTTCCTAAAAAAAGGAAGAATAAAGATTGGTCGCTTTTCTGACGATGGAAAAGAAATAATTAAGGCAATTTTATACCCAGGTGAAGTTTTCGGCGAAATGGGAATTATTGGCGAGTCTGAGAGAAAAGATTTTGCTGTTGCAATGGATAATGACACACGAATGTGCACCATTAATACTGATGAGTTCAAAGAAATAATGAATGCCAATCAGTATTTAAGTCTTGAAATGACTAAAAATATTGGTGAAAAGCTATTAAATATTGAACGAAGACTGGAATCTTTAATTTTCAAAGATGCCCGAGAACGTGTAATTGAGTTTATGAAGGATATGGCTGAAAAGTATGGAAAAAAGATAGGGGATGAGATACTAGTAAAACACAATTTAACGCATCAAGATATTGCCAATTTAACAGCAACATCTAGGCAAACGGTTACAACGGTTTTGAACGACTTAAAGGATCAAGACTTAATATATATGGAACGCAAGCGATTTTTAATTCGCAAATTAGACCAATTGAAATGACTTATACATTATATATCGCAGAAAATTGCCATCAATGCGCAGAGGTGGTGAATTTTATGAATGATAATAAAATCAGCTACAATTCGATTAATGTTGATTTAACCAATCAACAACCTCCCTTTAAACTTTTTGCTTTTCCTGCATTATTTAATGATGAAACATTGCTATGCTATGGAACAGATATTAAGAGCTTTTTAAGTGAAAAGGTGAATTAAAAAGTATCGAAAGCGATAGGAACTTTTATTTTTCCTCTGATTCTTCTCTTGGATTGGCTTTACTTACGCGTAAATTTCTACCCATATGTTCAAAGCCATCAAGCGCTTCCACTGCAGCTGCACCTGCTTCGTCGCTCATCTCAACAAAACCAAAACCTTTTGAACGACCAGTAAATTTGTCTTGAATAATTTTAACTGAAGTAACGTCTCCAAATTCAGAGAATAAATGTCCTAAATCATCTTCTGATGACTTATAGGGAATGTTTCCAACGTAGATGTTCATGATAATTAAATTAATACCCAACAAAGAAAGCAAATAATTGATAATTATTTACAGCTAGCTAAAAATATAAAATAAGCTTAACGTTCTAAAGAAAGAAAATAGATTTATTTTTTAGCTGCAGCAATTTTTAAGTCACTATCAAAACTAGATGTATAATCCTCCCAGGAAGTTTTTCGGTAGGCATTTTCACCAAAATACTTTAATATCGGTTCAATGCCCTCAGCATCGTGGTATCCTCCCACAGCTTGCAACAACTCTACGTTTTCGTCGAGATAGACGATACTTGGATAACTCATTTTACCATTTAATAAAGCCACAGCTAATTGATGTGGACTTCTTCTGCCATTAGGGTTTTCATTGACAAACAATTGTTCTCCTAATTTTACAGTATCTTTTCGTTCGGCATCTAGCTTTATCGCCCAATAGTTTTTATTAATGTAATCAATAATTACAGGATTGGAAAAGGTTGTAGCATCCATACGCTTGCACCATCCGCACCAATCCGTATATACATCAATCAAGAATTTTTTAGGTTCTTGCTCATTTAATTCAATAGCCTTTTCAAAGCTTATCCATTCAATCTTTTGATTTTGTGCACTAAGTGAGATGGTGCTAATCAGAAATAAAATTAGTATGTTTCTTTTCATATCTTTTCAAGATTAAAAAATGCCAATATAAATGCTTCTAAAATTATCTTTTATAAGGAATCAAGTTTATTTAAGTTCATTAGAACGGTAAGTTCGAGTTCTTGCACTTTTTCACTGTTCACTAAAAATTCGAACCCCCACTTTATAACTGCTTCGCCTTTTTTCTTTGTTTCTTTTAAATCTACAATGGAGCACTTGCCTTCTACCATATCATCCATGTAAATGGGTGCTAAAAAATTCCAATTATTAACCGAAAGACCTGCAATTACTGCATCCCCAAAATTTGGAATCCAACGATTAACATAAAAAAAATTGAACGCCTGACTACCACTGCAAACAAGGCCTTTAAACCTACTTTTCTTTGCAATTTCTATGTCTGTATGAAAGCTTAGAGGGTCGTTTATCTTAGCAAAGTCAATTATTTCTTCCTTAGTAAATAGCTTCTTTCCTAAATCGACATCACTGTTTAGCAAGCCTCTATTCAATATCATGATACTAAATTCATATTTTTGCTTCACTTGCCAAGTGAAATAATGTTAAAGCCAATAATTTTCCTTGATTTCCCTTAATTTAACAATGCTTGCCAGCCACTTTTAAAATAGAACAATTACTTTTGTAAATTCAAAAATCGCCAAGAGGCTTTAAAGGTTTTTTTAAATGGAGAATAAGGAGTTAGTTTTATCAGACATAACCAGTTTAGACTTTACTACCGTAATTTGGTATGCTGCTCCAATAATGTTTTCTTTAGTACTAATTGAATTTTTAATAGGACGAAAAAAATATTCAAACCTCTATGACGGGAAAGATTTTCTAGCTTCTCTCTCTATCGGATTGGGAAATTTGGTGCTAAATGGATTTATGAAATTAGGCGTTTTTGCTGTATTTCTCTACTTCTTTAATTTGGCTCCACTTAGAATTCCTCCTACATGGTGGTCTTTTGTTTTGTGTTTAATTGCCCTTGATTTTTTTAGGTATTGGGCACACCGAATAGCTCATGAGCAACGTTTTTGGTGGTCAACCCATGTAGTACATCACTCATCAGAGCACTATAATTTATCTGTAGCATTTCGTCTATCATGGACACAAAATCTAAAGATTATCTTTTTTCTACCAGTAGTTCTAATGGGTTTTAATCCTTTGGTATTTTTTATAGTTCATCAAATTGAAGTGTTGTATCAATTTTGGATTCACACCGAATTGATTCGAAAACTGCCTAAACCTATAGAGTACATTTTTACAACACCTTCTCACCATCGCGTGCACCACTCGGTAAACGAACGCTATATCGATAAAAACTATGGATCTACTTTTATTATTTGGGACCGCATGTTTGGTACTTTTCAGGAAGAAGATGAACCTGCAAAATATGGTATAACAAAGCCAGTAAATTCCTATAACCCCTTATTTTTAGTTTTTCATGAATGGATGGAAGTTCTAAGAGATGTATTTAGAGCTAAATCTATTAAAGAAGCTTGGGTTATTCTATTTGGGAGCCCAGTTGAGAAACACAAAAAAGACATGGCAAAAATGCAAATGCAACAATCTAAAACTGAAATTGGGAATAAAAAAAATGGAGCTCAACTGATAGAGCCTGAAAAAAACTCTGTTCATTCAGCTACTAATGTCGCTGTTGAAGAAGTGGAGGCTTAATTTTATTTTGTCGAATATTCAGTCTTCGGACTCAGGTAAACTTCGCTGCTGAATAACATTATCTTTGTATCCGATGAAACAGTCGTTGTTGATTTTATTCTCTGTATTAAGCTTATCTCTCCTTTCTCAAGAACGTAACTTTCGTGATGATACTGTTAGTATTAGATACTCCAATAATACAGAGCAACTCCGTTTCAAAAAAATGCCCTATTATGAAATGGATGGTTTTCAAAACTATCGTCCTTTTGGTAATTATCATGGTCCTTTGAGTAGATCTGGTAATATTGGCTTACCACTTCATTATTACTTTTTGGGAGCTCAAGACTGGAACATCAATCATCAACTAGGGGGATATCAGCCCTGGTTGATGGAAAAAGATTCTATGTTGTTTTATGATGTTTCAAGGCCTTTTACTGAGTTAAAGTATTTTAATGGTGCGAAAAAAGAGCAGCTCTTTAATGTTCTGCATACACAGAATTTTGGTGAAGGTCTTAATATTAGTTTCGAATATCAGCGCATCGTTTCTGAGGGCTATTTTAGTCGTCAATTAACCAACCACACTCAATTTAATACCACGTATCGGTTAAATTCTCGAAATCAACGCTTTCATTCAAGAGGCTACTTTTTAATTAATAACTTAGAGTCACAAGAAAATGGAGGCATAGTTGTTTCAACAGACGAAAGTGCGGAAGAAAACACCGTTCTTCTCGATATCGGCTTACAAGATGCACAAAACAGATCTAGAACACAAGGTGTCGGTTTTTACAATGATTATAATTTAATTCAAAAAGATTCAATAACTAATATTCTAAATATTTCACATGAAATAGAGTGGAGTAAAGCGGATAGAAATTATGCCGATGATTTATCAGAATCAAGAGATTTCTATGATGAATTCTTAATAGACAGTATTTTTTCTGCAGACTCCAACTTTTCTCAAGTGCTAAGAAATAATTTATTGCTTAACTTTTTTAATCAAAGCATCAGCTTGGGAGTTAGAAATGAGCAGTACCACTATTTTCAAAACTACTTGATAGATGAAACTTTTGAAAGCAATTATATTGTTGCATCAATCAACGACTCACTTTTTAATCAAGGCATTTCGGCTAGTTTAGAAAAAGGCATTTCAGGTTATCATAAAAATGAGCTGGATATGTCTACTACTATTTCCTTTCAAGAGTGGAAGGGCATTAGGAATTATTTTATGGCCTCAGTAACTAGAAAGCAAGCTGATTACTTTCTTCAAAATCAACGCAGCAATCACAGCTTTTACAGAGAAGACTTTAACACATCTAATCAAGCTAATTTGAGCCTTCGTTCACACATAAATAAATGGAACTTATCAGTTGAGGCAGGGATTCAGCAATATTCGGACTTCATTTACTTCGATACCCTAATAAAGCCAAAACAATACAATTTAACGTTTAGTAATCTATTTGTAAAGTTGGATTTTAAGTTGGAGTTTTTACGGCATATGAATTTGAAGAATGTCATTACTGTACAGCAAATATCTGATGACGCCGTAGTGCCGCTCCCTTCTATTTTTTCTTACCATTCTTTATTCTATGAAAATAATTTAATTAACAATGCTTTAGGGCTGCAGTTAGGTGTTGACTTAAATTTTATAGGCACTTATGGTGGATATGAGTACGCTCCCTCATTAACTCAATTTCATCTCAGCAGCAACTCCACAAGCCTTGGAAACATTGCTCAAGTTGATGTATTTTTAAATTTGCGTATTAATAAGGCCGCTCGACTATTTGTGAAAATGGAAAACATTTTGGAAAAAAGTTTCTCTGAAGAATCCTATAGGATTCATGGGTATCCAATTCCAGGAAAATCATTGAAGTTTGGATTAAGTTGGAGAATGATCAATTAAGCTTGATTCTGAAATTTAAACCAGACTATGTTTTTTGTTTCTTCTTTTTTGCAGCAGGAAACAGTACGTTGTTCAAAATTAAGCGGTACCCTGGACTGTTAGGATGTAAGTTAAGATCGGTTGGTGGATCGCCGACAAAGTGCTGATAATCCTCTGGGTCATGCCCTCCATAAAAGGTCCAAGTTCCTTTTCCAAATTCACCGTGAATATACCTCGCTGTATTAAGTGACTTGTTTTCTCCCATTATTAACACGTCAGTCTTAATATAACGTTTATCGTATGCTGTAGTTTGGCCCATAAACCCATCAATTATTTGAGTATGATTTTGGCAAAGCATTGTAGGTACTGGATCCCATTTCGCTGAGAATTCAAAAAGGGTAAATTTATCCCTGTTCTCTGGTGTTTCACCGTGAATTCGCGTAGCGTCTATAGTTGAAAATTCATATTCAATCGGGTTTGTTTTTAATAGATAGTCAGTGAAGGCAAAACCATTTTCATAATCTAGTTTCGAGTTATAATTTGCAGTAGTTCCATCTCCATCGTACATTTTCTCGCAAATATCAATCTTCGCAGCCGCCAATGCAATATCATAAGAATCTGTACCTGAACACATGGAAAACATAAAGCCACCGCCAGCAGTAAATTCTTTAATCCGCTGAGCCACGCCCAACTTTAACTGAGAAACTTTGTCAAAGCCCAATTCCGCAGCCATTGCTTCATTAGTTCTTACTTGCTCTTTGTACCAGGCTGCATTCCTGTAGTTCCCATAAAACCGACCATATTGTCCAGTAAAATCTTCATGATGGAGGTGAAGCCAATCGTATAAAGGTAACTTGCCTTGTATAATATCTTTGTCGTAAATCACCGTATAAGGGATTTCAGCATAGGTTAGCACCAATGTAACAGCATCGTCCCAAGGCTGTTTTCCTTTAGGAGAGTAAACCGCCATTTTAGGTGGTTCCAAGAGTTTCACTACATCTTGGTTACTTTCTGGATTTGCAATTTCATTTAAAATAGCAGAAGATTTAGCATCGGGAATAAGCTCAAAGGAAACACCACGAATCAATAATTCATCCTGAATTGCTTTTGCATTTTTGGTCATAAAGCTTCCTCCTCTGTAGTTCAAGAGCCAATCAACCTGAACTTCGCCTTGCAAACACCAGAATGCAATACCATAAGCTTTTAAGTGATTTTTTTGACTTTCATCCATAGGAATTAGGATGTATGAAGCGAAAGTTGAAAAACTAAATAAAATGAGAAGAATTCCTAAGCTAACTTTTTTCATGGTACTTTTTTCGAAGGAACGCTAAGTTAAGCAAAAGCTAGAAAGGGGCGTCTTCTTCCTCATCGAAATCATCGTCCATTCGCGATTTCATAGTGATGCTTCCTCCACTGTCGAACTCATCGGAAACTGGCAACTCACCAAAGGATTCCTCTTTGCCAAAACTGTGACTATTGAGGTCGCTAAATTTAGCCAATTCAGAAGTAAATTTCAGTTGTACGTCGCCAACGGCGCCATTTCTGTGTTTGGCAATAATGATGTTTGCAATACCTAAAGTGGAGTTGCCTTCTTCATCTTCTGTTAGTCCGTAATATTCAGGACGATTAATAAACATTACCATATCAGCATCCTGTTCAATCGAACCAGATTCTCTTAAGTCGGAAAGTTGTGGTCGACGATCGCCACCTCTCGATTCAACGGCTCTGCTCAGCTGAGAAAGGGCAATTACTGGGATGTTTAACTCTTTTGCTATACTTTTTAAAGATCTTGAAATGGTACTAATTTCTTGCTCTCTATTTCCACCTTTTGACCCATCGCTTCCTGCTGTCATTAACTGAAGGTAATCCACCACCAACAATTGGATATCATGTTGAGACTTTAATCTTCTTGCTTTAGCCCTTAATTCAAAAACTGAAATACCAGGAGTGTCGTCAATAAAAATGGGCGCCTCTGCAAGGTCTGTTATTTTAGCATGTATCTGCTCAATTTCGTCATTTCTTAAATTACCACTTCTCAACTTTCCAGAAGATAACTCCGATTCAGAAGAAATTAATCGAGTGACCAATTGTAGGGAAGACATTTCAAGTGAAAAAACAGCTACAGGTTTTTGAAATTCAACAGCAGCGTTTCTTGCCAATGATAGTGAAAAGGCCGTTTTACCCATTGCAGGCCTAGCCGCTAAAATGACTAAATCAGAAGGTTGCCAGCCACTTGTCATTCGATCTAAAGCGGTAAAGCCAGATGGAACACCAATCACATTACCTTCATGTCCTTTTGCTTGCTCGATTTGCTTAATAGCTGATCGAATTAAGGTGGACATGGAATCGTAATTCTTACGAATATTCCCTTCAGTTACACCAAAAAGTCCACTTTCTGCACGATCTAATAGGGTAAAAACATCGGTTGTTTCATCGTAAGCATCGGTAATAATTTCTGTTGAAATTCGAATCAGTTCTCGCTGAATGTATTTCTGAGCAATAATTCGAGCATGAAATTCGATGTTGGCTGCCGAAGCAACACGATTGGTTAATTGAGTAATATAGTAGGGTCCACCAACCACTTCTAACTCCCCTTTTGACTTTAAAGCGTTGGTAATTGTTAATATGTCTATAGGTTCAGACTTCTCGAAAAGCTCTTGAATAACCTTAAAGATCTTTTCATGACTTTCTTTATAAAAACTTCGAGGCTGTAGGATGTCAATTGCAGTGTTTACTGCTTCCTTCTCTAACATCATGGCTCCCAATACCGCTTCTTCTAAATCTGTTGCTTGTGGTTGAAGTCTACCGTGCTCTAAACTAGATAGTTGGAGTGCATTATTGGTGTTTCTTTTTCTAGTTCTGTCGGTTTTTTCTTGTGGGCCATTCATGGGGTCAAATGTAGTATTTTAGAACGCTTTTAATTTGTGAAAAAGTACATTAAAACTAATTTAGTTTTCCTGCTTTTAAAAGCTGATTAAACTTCAAAAGAATGAACTTATAAAATTAAGTTAACATTTCATTCACTATGATTTAACAAGATATGAAGAGTTAATGAACAAGTTTTCAACATGCCTCAAATTTTTTTTCACATTCTTCTGCTTAATTTTAAGAAATGAATTGCTTTAAAATTTTTAGCCTAATTTTTATTCTATTAAGTATCTTTTCTTGTAAAGAGGAGACAGATGAGAACCCGCCTATTATTAACTTGACAAGTCCAACTGAAAATACTCAGTATTTCGTTTTAGAAAGTATTCCAATTAGAGCAACGATTACCGACGATGAAAATATAAAGTCAGTTCAAGTAAGCTTAATTCAAGAGCAGAGTGGAAAGAAGGTGCTTGGTTCACTCTTTTATACTCCTAATACAAGTAATTATCGTTTAGAAGCTACATTTAAACTGTCTGACAGTTTATTGGCTTCAGGGAGTTACTATTTTCGAATTGAGGCCTTAGATGAAAATAATACGGCGGTTGTTTTCCAATACATCCGAGTAATTGGAATTCCCAAGAAAAAAATTGAGCTTATAGCATTTTGTGGCTTAAACTCCTCAACGACTGTTTATGCTGATAAAAATGATTTTAATTTTCAGCAAAAAACAGTCTTTAATGCACCATATTTTAGCTCTACAATCAATAATTACGACCAACAATTATGGTTTTTACCAGCTGACAATTCCTCCATGTTAGCTTTTCATTTAAATGAAAATGCGATCCAATTTAATCAGTCGGTGATGAGCGGATTTAATTCGGCTTTTACCGATTTGGTGTCTTACAACAGATCAGTATTAGTAAGCACTAAAGAAGGTGAAATACTTGGTTATTCTGAAAATTATGCGAAGAACTATAATTATCAAACACTTGGAGATCGAACAATAAATAAACTTGCCGCAAATAAAAACTATGTTATAGCTGACGAAGCAGATTTGAACGGTGATAATCGAATGGCAAATATTTTATTTGAGAGCACAGGAGCCGTAAAAAGTCGAATTTCAATTAATTATTCCTGTGTTGATATTTATTTTTTGGAAGAAGAACAAGTCATACTTTTTCAGAATGATGAACAAGGTGGAAGAATAAGTGAACTAAACATTCAAGCTAACGCAAGAAGAACTGTAAAGACTTTTGCAGATAGCATAGTGGCTGTGGAGCAAGTAAAATCTGATGAATATTTGTTGAGCACTGCAACTAAAGTATTGAAGTATAATTATTCTAATGGAAACCTTATCGATTACCTATTCACACCTTATGCTTTAGTTCGTTATGATGATTTCGACAATCAACTTTATGTAGCAGCAGGGAATGAGCTTAAACGATACAATTATCCATTTAATTCGCCAATAGAAAGTACCACACTGCCAGAAGAAATAAAAGGCCTAGAGGTTCGGTTTAATCGCTGATCGAATTATTTTTTACCTTCATCAACAACACCCATGTTGGAAAACTTCTTGATTCTTCCAGCAACACGTTTTTCAGGTTCTAGCTCAACTAATTTCTCAAGTTGTTTCAATACTTCTTTTTTAATAATAGAGTAGGCCTCACCTGGGTTAGCATGTGCTCCGCCAACTGGTTCTTTTATAATGCCATCTATTAATTTATTCTCCAACATCTGTGGTGCTGTTAATTTTAATGCTTCCGCAGCTTGTTCTTTAAAATCCCAGCTTCTCCATAAAATAGAAGAGCAGCTTTCTGGAGAAATTACTGAATACCAGGTGTTTTCCATCATTAAGACCTTATCACCAATGCCAATTCCTAAAGCCCCACCTGATGCTCCTTCACCAATAATGATGCATACAATAGGTACTTTTAAGGTGGTCATCTCCATTAAGTTTCGCGCAATAGCTTCTCCTTGACCTCTTTCTTCTGCTTCTAGTCCGGGGAAGGCGCCAGGTGTATCGATAAAAGAAACTACGGGGATATTAAACTTTTCGGCAAGTTTCATTAATCGTAAGGCTTTTCGATAACCTTCAGGATTTGCCATTCCAAAGTTGCGGTATTGTCGCATTTTGGTATTAATGCCTTTTTGTTGGCCAATAAACATGATTGACTGACCATCTACAGTTCCGATTCCACCAACCATGGCTTTATCATCTTTCACATTTCTATCGCCATGCAGTTCAATAAAATCCCCTCCTGTGATAGCATCTATATAACTTAATGTGTATGGACGATCAGGATGCCGACTGACCTGTACCTTTTGCCAAGAGTTTAAGTTTTCGTAAATTTTTATTCGTGTTTCCTTGAGCTTCTTTTCAAGGGCTTTGGTGGTTTTTGAAACATCAACTTTACTTTTCTCCTCTAGCGCTTTAGCTTCTTCAAGTTGTTCTATAATTTCTTTAATCGGCTCTTCAAACTCCAAATAATGCGACATATATCTTCTTTAAAATAAAGCTCAAAAGTACAAAATTTGACTTCATCACAAAATTGAATTAAGTCTTGGATTAACGGTATTTTTGTCGGGCTAGTAAACAGTTATTAATCCTATCAGATGTTTAGCTAAACAATGAATATTCAGTCAAATGCAAAAATAAACTTGGGCCTTTCGGTGATTAGAAAGCGAGATGACGGCTTTCATGAAATCGAAAGTCTGTTTTTGCCAATCCCTTGGTATGATCATATTGAACTTCATCGGTCTGAAAAACTGCAATTCACTTCCGAGGGAATTTCCATCGATGGAAATATGGAAAGCAATTTATGTGTAAAAGCTTACCATTTACTTCAAAAGCGATTTGATCTTCCTCCAGTTCATATTCATTTGAAAAAACAAATACCAATAGGAGCAGGGCTTGGTGGCGGTTCATCAAATGCTGCATTTGTATTGAAAGGATTAGTTGAGCTATTTAATTTGCAAATCAGTCTTGGTGAGCTGGAGATTTTAGCTGATCAATTGGGCAGTGACTGTTCTTTTTTTATTCAAAATAAGCCCGCTTTAGTTACAGGTAAAGGAGAAAAATTGGATAACACAATTGATTTTAATTTATCTACACATTGTTTGGTGGTATATCCAAAGCTTCACATTAGTACACAAGAAGCATATTCGCTAGTGAAACCAAGTGAAAAAAAACAAGAAGTAAAAGAATTGATTAATGAACCGTTGATCAATTGGCAAACAAAGATTATCAATGATTTTGAGGCACCTATTGTTCAAGCTTATCCTTCCTTAAAAGAAATAAGGAATCTTTTAAAGGAAATGGGGGCCATATTTGTCTCCATGAGCGGCAGTGGCTCAAGCTTTTTTGCTTTTTTTGAAAAAAAGCCAGAAGTGAATTTAGAGGAATCAAAAGTTGATTGGAGGTTGTTTGAGTTGCACTACGATTAAAATACTACTGATTAATTCTTTAAGCAATTAAATTTCATTCGATTGCTTAGCTTCGCAAAAACAAAATCAATTTCATGAAAAAGTTATTCATTACCCTATTAGTTGCACTAATCACTAATTCTGCCATTCAAGCTAAAGAAGGCATGTGGCTTCCTCTGTTGCTAAAGAGTTTAAATGAAGCTGACATGCAGCGAATGGGATTAAAGTTGAGCGCTGAAGATATCTATAGTGTAAATCAATCTAGCTTGAAAGATGCTGTGGTTTCTTTTGGTGGGTTTTGCACTGGTGAAATTATTTCCGATCAGGGACTTATTCTTACAAATCATCATTGTGGTTACGGTAAGATTCAATCGCACAGTTCGGTAGAAAATGATTACTTAACCAATGGATTTTGGGCCATGAATCACTCTGAAGAATTGAAAAACCCTGGATTAACAGCAACTTTTATAGTCCGCATGGAAGATGTAACAAATGCCGTTTTAGAAGGTATTAGCAGTGACTTAACAAACAAGGAGCGGGATGACATTCTTTCAAAACGAATTGACTCTATTACCGAAATAGCCACTACAGACACACATTATGAAGCATATATTCGTCCATTTTTTTATGGGAATGAGTACTATATGTTTGTAACTGAAACTTTTAAGGATGTCCGCATGGTGGGTGCACCTCCTTCTTCAATCGGAAAGTTTGGTGGAGACACTGATAATTGGATGTGGCCACGACATACAGGTGATTTTTCATTATTTAGAATATATGCTGATTCTAATAACATGCCTGCTGAATACAATGAAAATAATGTGCCTTACAAGCCAAAACATTATTTTCCCATTTCATTGGATGGTTATAAACAAGGTGATTTTACGATGGTTTATGGTTTTCCAGGAAGAACACAAGAGTATTTAACTTCTTATGCCATCAAACAAATTAAGGAAGTAATTAATCCTGCACAAATTGACATTCGTGATAAAGCATTAGAAGTATTGCAAAAACATATGAAAGCTAGTGATGAAGTTCGGATAAAATACGCTTCAAAATATGCAAGCATTAGTAATTACTGGAAAAAGTGGATTGGAGAGAACCGAGGATTGCAGAAGACCGATGCCATTGAAATGAAACTACAGTTGGAAGAAGCATTTATAAATGCTACTAAAGATGAAGATGAATTTGATGAATTATTAAATGCATTTAAAGTTTGTTATGACTCAATTGAAAAATATTCTCTGGCAAGAAGTTATTTCGTTGAGATACCGTATCGAAAAATTGAGATTATTGGATTGGCAAATAGTTTTAAATCCATTTTGGAAAAGGTTGAAAAGGAAGAAGAAATTGAACCTGCTAGTCTGGATAGATTGAAAGATAGGGTAGAAGCTCATTTTAAAGACTATGACCTAGCCACTGATAAGGAGCTAGCGCAAGTGTTATTGAGGAAGTATAAAAATGAGATGCCTTCGAAATTTACACCACAATTTTTAAGCACTGCAGACCTGAGTAAAGAAATCAATTCAATGTACGAAAAATCGATTTTTACTAATAAAGCAACTTTGATAAAATACATTGATGATTTCAATCCAAGTAAATTTAAAAAGTTAGCTAGGGATCCTGCTTATGATTTAATGACCCAATTTTGGAGTATCTATTTTGATGAAGTTAGACCTGATTACAATCGTCTTTCTAATGAGATAGATTCCTTGAGTAAAATTTATATTGCAGGACTGCGCATTTATGTTCCCGATAAGTATTATCCTGATGCAAACTCAACCTTGCGTTTAGCATATGGTAAAGTTGAAGATTTTGAGCCTGCTGATGCCGTAGAATATGCTTACTATACTGATGCACAAGGCATTATTGAAAAGTACGATCCTGATAGCGACGATTTTGACTTGCCTGGTGATTTAGTAGAATTAATTGAAGCGAAGAACTACGGCCCATATGCTAGAGAAGATGGTCAATTGCCTGTATGTTTTATTGCCTCCAATCATACAACAGGAGGGAATTCTGGAAGCCCTGTAATTAATGCTAGGGGAGAGTTGATTGGTTTAAATTTTGACCGTAATTGGGAAGGCACTATGAGTGATATTAATTATGACATTAGCCAATGCAGAAACATTGCAGTTGATATCAGATATGTATTATTTGTAGTTGACAAATTTGCGAATGCCTCTCATTTAGTTGAAGAAATGAAACTGGTTCAAACTGATAAGGTAAGTGAAGATGAAAACTAAAAAGGAAATCGTTGAAAATTGGTTACCCAGATACACAGGAGTCGCTTTAGAGGATTTTGGTGAATATATATTGCTTACTAATTTTTCCAATTATATTGACATGTTTGCTCAAGAGTTTGATGTTGAAGTTTATGGCAGAAATCACCCAATGCAGATGGCTACTGCTAATGGAATAAGCATTATTAACTTTGGAATGGGAAGTGCTATGGCAGCAACTGTTATGGATTTACTATCTGCTGTAAGCCCTAAAGCCGTTTTATTTCTAGGTAAGTGTGGTGGCTTGAAGAAGAAAACTCAAATTGGTGATGTGATACTTCCTATCGCTGCCATACGTGGCGAAGGAACTAGTGATGATTATTTACCACCAGAAGTTCCAGCCTTACCATCTTTTCGTTTACAACGAGCAGTTTCATCTATCATAAAAAAGCACCAGCTAGACTATTGGACGGGTACTGTTTACACCACGAATCGAAGGGTTTGGGAGCACGATGAAAATTTTAAGAGTTATTTAAGGCAAATTAGAGCAATGGCTGTAGATATGGAGACGGCTACACTGTTTTCTGTTGGATTTGTTAATGAAATTCCTCATGGTGCGTTGTTACTAGTTTCTGATAATCCTATGATTCCAGAAGGAGTTAAAACGGCAGAAAGCGATAAGTCTGTAAGTAAGCACTTTGTAAATCAGCATTTACAGATTGGAATCGACTCTTTATTAGAGCTAAAGGAGTCAGGTGAGTCCGTGAAGCATTTACGTTATGAAAGTTTTGATTAGCTCATAAAAAAACCCTTCGAATTTTCGAAAGGTTTTTTATCTGAAGTATATATTACTTATTCTTCTATTTCGACCATTTTAAAAGGAATGTTTATAATGGCCTGATAATCTTCACCAGCTTCTAACATGTCTTCATCATCCTCTTCATAATGCCAATTGATAATTACACCACTTTTCTCAGCATTAATTTTCTCTAGTTTCTTAAAAACATCCAAAATACACTTAGAAGAACTTGTGTTAAAGTATTCCAACACAATATCTACGCTTGTGGTTTCTTTTGGTGTTCCTGCATAGGCTTCAAGAGAATCTACCAAAGGTTTGTAAAACTCTATTGAGTTTTCAGGAATTGATCTTCCCTGGATTAAAAGTTTTCCATCTTGAGGTTGAAACTTTATTGTTGGTGTCTTAGGGGTTCCTTCTATAACTAAATTTTCCATCTTGCTCTCGTTCTTAACTATTGAGGTATATTAATATTTAAACTGTAAAAAGAATATTCATCATCTACTTTTTGAAAGTCAAATCCCAATTTCTGACCTGATTTTCGGGCGATATCAATCATTCCTAATCCTCCACCGCCTTTATCAGACATCATTCCATTGTTCAATACTTCTTTATAATAGGATTTTAACTCATCTTGATCCAATGAATTTATTTTCTCAAGACGGGCTTTCAGACGATCTGCATTTTCATTCTTTATATAATTTCCAGTAAATACAGAGTAGGCATCATCTGATTTTCCGATCATAAAGATAACTGTATTGTGCCCGCTTGGAACAGTTTCAGGTTGACGGTCCAAGTGATGATAAAGATTTTGAAGCGCTTCAACCATTATGTTGTAAACCTTTCTCTTTATTTTACTTGGCTCGTTCAATTTGTCCATTTTCGATTCCATAATTTGAAGCACAGAAGTAAGCAAGTCTGATGTGACGTTGCCTTTAAAAGACAACATTATGTCGTCCCTCTCCATCTTATTATAGAAATCGTAAATATTCATTTCCATTTCACTGTCTCTGTCTCAAGAAGCTTACAAATTTGTCAATTTCTTAAATGCAAACATCCAAGCTACGAAATAAGATAAAATACTTTGATAAAACAATATTTTGTAGAAAATAATCTCAAGTATTTTAAGCTTTTTATTTTAAAGTCAGTTTTTTACGAATGATTAACTTTGCCAGCTTTGAAAAATAATGGAGATAGATAAAAAAAATTGGTTTGAAGAATGGTTTGATTCTGAGCATTATCATCTCTTGTATGAGCACAGAGACTATAAGGAAGCTGAGCTATTCATCACAAATTTATTCAAGCATTTAAAGCTAGACTCTTCTTCAAAAGTATTGGATTTAGCTTGCGGCAAAGGCAGGCATGCTTTACAGGTCCATCAAATTGGATATGAGGTTATTGGTGTTGATTTGAGTGAAGAAAGTATTCAGCATGCTAAGAAGTATGAAACAACTGGACTTTCCTTTAGGCGTTTAGATATGCGAAAGTTGGGTATGAATCACGAAGTGGATGTAGTATTAAACTTGTTTACCAGCTTTGGGTACTTCCAAAAGGAAGGAGATAATAGAAAAGTATTGGAGTCCGTTTCTGAGGCTCTTAAGCCTGAGGGTTTAATGGTGCTTGATTACTTGAATGTAGTGAAAGTGAAAAAGCAATTGCCACAAAATGAGCAAATTGATAGGGGGGAAGTGCAATTCAAAGTCAAAAAATATTTAGCAAATAATTTCATCGTTAAAGACATTTATTTTGAGGATAAATATGGAGCTCATACTTTTCAAGAATATGTAAAGTGCATAGATTATTCATTATTTCTTCACTATTTTAAATCTGTTGGAATGGAGGTTATTGAAACCTTTGGTAACTATGATTTAGAACCCTATGACGAAAAAGATTCTGATCGTTTAATATTAGTAGTAAAAAAAATAGCTGATTAAATGAGTTACATGTTATTGTTTTTTGTCAGCTTAGTTAGCGGATTGTTGGTTTTTTGGAATCAAAAATTAATTAAGCCATGGATTCCTCATTTACTCTCCTTTAGCGGAGCCTATTTGCTAAGTATTTGTTTCTTGCATTTATTGCCCGACTTATTTCAAGGGACTGCAGGTTCAATTGGTTTATTCATTTTAATTGGCTTCTTTTTGCAGTTAATTCTCGATTATTTTTCAGGTGGAATAGAGCATGGTCACACACATGTCAATAAAAAAAGAATTGGTCATTTTCCATTTTTAATTTTTCTTAGTCTTGCCTTGCATGCCTTTTTGGAGGCCTTTCCCATTCAGGAGGCAGGTGAAAAAAGTTCAATGACAGCTTATTTAATTGGGCTACTGTTTCACAAAGCACCAATTTCCTTTGTTTTGGTGAGCTTATTAGTAGCCTACCAATTGAAAAAGTCATGGGTTTTATTTGGAATTATTGCATTTTCTTGCATCGCTCCACTTGGAGTTTTTGTTGGTGGTAACTTCAAATTTCCTGCAGCAATTTTTCAAAACTTATTTGCCTTATCAGTTGGTATAATTTTGCATTTATCTACTACAATTTTATTAGAAAACAATGAGGAGCACAATATTGAATGGAAAAAGTTAAGCCCTTTATTATTAGGAGTTTTTATGGCGTTATTAAGTATGTTTATTCATTAAATCTCCTTAAAATATTTTACTATTGAACACTATTGATTTAAATTTGTACTCTTAATAAAAACTAAATAAAAAAGGTATAAAATGGGAGTACTAGTAGGGCGAAAAGCCCCAAAATTTAAAGCAAGTGCAGTTATTAATGGTGAAGAAATTGTAGAAGATTTCTCACTAGATCAGTACTTAGGGAAAAAGCACGTGATTTTATTTTTCTATCCAAAAGATTTCACTTTTGTTTGTCCAACAGAATTACATGCCTTTCAAGAAAAGTTAGAAGATTTTAAAGCAAAAGGTGTAGAATTAGTTGCCGTATCAACAGATACTGAGCAATCGCATTGGGGGTGGTTACAATTAGGTAAAAATGAAGGTGGAATTGAAGGAATAACTTACCCGATAGTCGCTGACACTAACAAAACTATTTCGACTAATTACGATGTTTTAGCTGGAGAGTATGATTATAACGAAGAAGGTGAATTAATTGCCAATGGTGAAATGGTAGCTTACAGGGGCTTATTTTTAATTGATAAGGAAGGCATTGTTAAGCATCAATTGGTTAATGATTTACCATTAGGGAGAAATGTTGATGAAGCTTTAAGAATGGTTGACGCGTTGAAGTTTTTCGAAGAAAAAGGAGAAGTTTGTCCAGCCAATTGGAGTGAAGGAAAAGACGGGATGAATGCATCACATGAAGGTGTTGCTTCTTACTTGTCAGCAAATTAAGTCTAATCTCTAGGTGTTATAAAATAAAAAGAGGCGAAAGCCTCTTTTTTTATGCTTTTACTCTGCTAACTGCACTTTCAGCTTGTGCAATATGCCTAATGTTGTGGTATACATAAAACATTAAAGTGTCGCCAAGTCTCATTTTTAACAGGGGAATAGTGATGCTACACTTATTTTTATTTAGATCATATTTTTTTGCTTTTTCTAATGTGCTAATGAGTTGTTTTTGATCTTGAATAAATTGAGTTAGCACATCTTTATTTAATCCAACAGATGATGGACTTTTACTTTTAAAGGCCTTCATCTTTTTCATGTTTTCATCTGGCAGCATACCTGTGGTAAATAGCTTTCCTAAAAATCCTGTTTCGTATTGCTTTTTATTGGCTGTTGAAACTCCATTTTCCAATACCTTATTAAACTCTTTTAAGTAAAACTGACTATACCTATTTAGGTGCTCAATGCATTGAAATACATTCCAGCTTTCACTGTTCTTTTGGTACTCAAGCGCAGCTATAGGTTCATTCATTAGCTGCTGAACTGTTTCAATAAGTTTTGTTGTTTCTTTTTTAAGATTTGTTAGGTGTAATGATTGCTCCATTTTTTTTTGTAAAGCTCCCTATATATTAAGACTAAATTCTTGATTGAAATCAAGATTTCAACAACCTACTAAATGTTTCTGGAGACATTCTTAAATAAGCTGCTCTATATTTATGCGGGATTTCTTGAAAAACTTGTGGACTTCTTTCTATAAGTCGCTTGATGCGCATCGAAGGTGATTGGGTGAGCAAATCAATTTCACGTGCAAGAAAACTGCTGATTAATTCTTCAAGCATTAATTGATATCCTTTAAGAAGTTTAAAATCATTATTGATGTATTCATCGAATAGAATCTTTGTTGTTCTCAATAAGGTACTTTTTCTAATGGCTTGAATAAATAATTCAGTTGGCATTGCAGTGAAGTAAGAAGGCAAAGCTGTAATTATGGAATCTTTATAAGCAAAACGAATTGTAAATTCTTCTTCCTCAGAAAGTATAAATGCCCTTAAAGCACCATCTTTTATAAAATAAATATGCTTCTCTGTTTTACCAGGAGTAATCAAATATTCTCCTCTATTTAAGTGCATCTCTTCCCAGTTTAATTGGGTTGAATTTAGCGCTGCTTCAATCATTTAAGCTTAAATATATATTTTTCTAAAGATATTTTATTTGATCTTATTTCAAACAAAAATTAATAATAGTTTTCTTGGAATTAAAACTTGGTTAACTTGCAAAAAAAAACACACACCCTATAGAAATGGCCTTATCTAACAATGACATTATTAAAAAACTTCGTGTAGCCTTGAAATTGAGAGATGATGATATTGTAAAGATCCTAAAGTTGGTGGATTATGATATTTCTAAAACTGAGTTGAGTGCGTTTTTTAGAAATGAAGAGCATCCGCATTACAGGCAATTAAAGGATCAAATTTTGCGTAACTTTTTAAATGGATTGGTAATTTACAAGCGTGGCCCAAGAGATAAAAAGCCAAAAGAAAAAATAGAGAAGAAACAACAACCATTTGCAGACCCAGGACCAAATTTTAAGTCTCAATCAAAGGATGCGGATCAAGCTGATACAAAAAAGATTGCTGGCTTAAGGGTGAGAAAGAAAAAATAAGATTAAAACTTTTATGTGTTTTATTAATTATATAAGCTATTGATAATAATAGTGCTTAATTCTATTTACCTAAACTATTAATTAATCGTGCGGTTGCCTCACTAACCAAAACTATAGAAAGTAATTTAAGCAATTGCATCGCTTTAGAAAGCAGATTTTTTTTTCTAAGTTTTAAAGGTTTAACGACTTATATGTTCAAGCCTTAGTTCACTTAATACAAGACTCACCCACTGTTGATACATTAAACCACTAGGATGAAGTAAATCATCAGCTAACAAGGAGCTATTAGTCTTCGCTTCTCTTGAGATAGGAGTAATATCTATAAAAAGTATATTCTTCTGTTCACAAATTTCACGAGAAATTGTATTGTACAGTTTAATTTCTCTCGAGATTTTGCTTGGATTTTTACTAGCTGCAAATGGTGTTACTCCATAATCGGGAATACTCAATACAAAAACTCCCTCAGCGCCTTTTTTTGAATGCCTAATTGCCAAGTCGAGCAAGACCTTAAACTCTTTTTTAAATACCTCTAAATCCTTTCCTTGATATTGATTGTTGACACCAATAAGAATGGAAACTAAATCATGTTGCTTAAAATAAGACCTGCTTTTGATGGCGTAGATCAATTCATCTGTCCGCCACCCAGTATGAGCAATTATTCTTGGTTTTTCAACTTCAATACCTGCTTTAGTTAAAGAGTCAGCAAGAAGATTTGGCCAACGTTGCGATTCCTTTACGGACTCTCCTATGGTATAAGAGTCTCCTAATGCTAGGTAGCTTATTTTCTCTGAAGTTTGTCCAAATAAAGTACATGCAAAGAGAACAAATAAGGAGAGGGTTAACTTATGTTTCATCAGGAATCAGAAGTATTGGAATATTTACTTCATCCATCAGGTCATCTACTATACTACCTTTAAAAAGTACATCAATAAAACTGTGTTTTTTATTTCCCAAAATAAGCAAGTCAATTTTCAACTTTTCAACCTCTTCCTTTATCATTTCTTGAGTTGCTCCTTGTATTAATAAACCTTCTGCAACTAAACCCTCTGCTTTAAATCGATTGGTAATATCTTGAATTTGACGATGCTCTTTTCTCAGGTTTTCCGCCAATTCATCCCTAATGTACTTTGGTCCAACTCCATATCCAACGAAGTCTGGATCTGGAGCAGCAACATGAACTATCCAGCAGTTTGCTCCTAAGCTTTTTGCATAAGCAATGGCCGTTTCAATTATTCTGCCCTCTATGGCTTTATTAGTCAGTTCTAAGGGGATTAAGATGTTTTTCATTAGCTTGGTGTTTGGAATTTCCAAATTAAAGAAATAAAGTTAAAAGTGCCTAAAGTGCTTGAAGTAAAGAACAGTAATGCTTATTAAACTCTTCATTACTGCTACATCTTTTCTTCTTTAAAGTGTAATACCATGTAGTTTTAAAGGAGCATTTATGCGACAACCACGTCCCGACACATCAGGATTCAAAAATCACATTCGGTATAATACTCATGTAAAAAATTGAAATTTTCGAGTTAATGAAGCTGTTTAATGGACGAGACTCCGTATTTTTTCTAAAATCTAAAATCTGACTAGCCTTCAAACAAAAAAGAAATGAAGAACATTTTTGGTACAATCTGCTCTATAGGGTTGGAAAGTTCTGTATTATCTTTTATTAGAACATCTTGTAATCCGTAGGACATTTTTAACTCAATGGCAAACTTAAAGTAAGGAAGAAAAAAATCAGTTCCAACACCAACTTCCGCTGATGCAGTGTTTGAACGCAATTTTATAATAGATTCTGGAATTTCATCATTGTTAACATCTTCATCTGAAGCTAAATCAAGAGAGTATTTTCCACCAAAAACAACGTATGCAGCAAAATTATTTAAACGAGCGGAACGATATTTAAAC
This sequence comes from Vicingaceae bacterium, assembly GCA_040218815.1. Lineage (GTDB taxonomy): Bacteria > Bacteroidota > Bacteroidia > Flavobacteriales_E > Vicingaceae > JAVJQS01. Next base: position 163,985 of record JAVJQS010000004.1, read on the forward strand.
AACAAAGGGAAATCTAAGTAAGTTGACTCTACGGCTCGCATTACTGTATTTATATCACCTTGTTGATCTATAAATTTAAATTCTAAATTACGCTGGCCAAAAACCAGCGTCGGAAGGAATCGCAATCCAAAGTGGTTAGTTATATGTAAATCACTAACAATGCCTAAATTAAATCCACTTTGACTAATAACATCCAAGCTTGCTAAGCTGTCCTGCGCTGTTGAAAAAGGTTTACGTTGCAATGCAAAGCTTCCAGAATTAAAACCCAAGGAAAATCCAAAATGAACTCGCTTATTGTCAAACCGCTGTAAGTTTTTAGCCTTTGGAGCTTGAGCTAACAATCCAATTGAGAGTAAAGTGAAAAATAAAGTGATGATGTAATTTCTCATGGATGAATTCAAACGAATTTATTGATCTTTTATTTCTCTACAAAGTAGATGGATGAAATCCCGAAAAATAGGGGATAGGTCTTTATAACTTGAAAACCTACATTCTTCAATATTTGCTCAAATGCTTTTCCTTCCGGAAAAGCTTCTACTGATGCTGGTAAATAGGTGTACGCTGAAGCGTCTTTAGATACTTTTTTACCAATACCAGGTAAGATTCGTTGGAAATAAAGATTATAGATTTGTTTAATCGGAAAAGCTTTCGGCTTTGAAAATTCTAGAACTACAGCCTTTCCACCTTTTCTTAAAACCCGCTTCATTTCACTTAAGCCAACTTCCAAGTTTTCAAAATTTCTTACCCCAAAAGCTACAGTTATTGCATCAAAAGAGTCATTTTCGAAGGGCAGATTTTCAGAATCTCCGTAGATTAACTCTACGATCTCAGATTTATTCTTTTTTTCTACCTTTTCTTGACCTTTTTGCAACATACCCTTACTAATATCAACTCCAATAACTTTTTCAGGTTGAAGGGATAAACATTCTAAAGCAAAATCACCAGTTCCTGTAGCCACATCAAGTATTCTCTTTGGAGAATCTTTTTTCAAAAGTTTCACTGCTTTTTTACGCCATAGTTTATCTATTCCTAGAGATAGGAAGTGATTTAAGAAGTCGTAGCGGTGAGAAATGTTATCAAACATTTCAGCAACTTGCTCTTTTTTGCTGGTACTCTTATCGCTATAGGGTATTACTGGCTCTGACATGCACTAATTTGAATTTGCAAAAGTAAGCGTCTACACGCAGAATTGTTCGTTAATCGGTGATTTCTTTTCGCTCTTGATAAGCTTCTTCATCATCATGTATGATGGTGAATAATCGATCCCAGCGAATTTTACTTAAGAAAGACTTATTAGGATCTAAGGATAACCAGATAAATACTGCCTTCCCTACAATATGATCCTCGGGAACAAATCCCCAAAAACGGCTATCTTGAGAGTTGTGGCGGTTGTCACCCATCATCCAGTAATAATCCATTTTTATAGTATAACTAGTAGCCAGTTCTCCATTGATATAAATTTCGTTCCCCTTAGTAGTTAACTCGTTCCCTTCATAAACACTAATTATTCGCTCATAAAGAGGTAAGTTTTTTAAACTCAAGTCAACTACTTCACCTTTATAAGGAATATGAATTGGACCAAAGTTATCTTCTGTCCATGATGTAGTGTCAGTATTTGGGAATATTGGATTATTGGAATAGCGCCCATCATCATAAAAACCCAATGGTTTAATTGCCTTTTCTACTTTTTGAACTTGCGGCAATGACTCAATATAAGCTACATTTGGAGTGGTGAGCTGCATTTCCCACAAACCGCTCATTTGTGTAGGATTAAACTCTGTGATTTCATGGTCCAACAGGTCGTCTTTTCTAAAGCCTCTGCCATCTGTTTTTACTAAATAGGTGTACTGCATCCCTTCAGGTTCATATGCTTCTTTGTCATTTATAAATAAATTAGCATCTTTTACTTCCAATTTATCTCCAGGAAGTGCTACACAGCGTTTAATGTAATTTTCTCTTTTATCTACTGGACGGTCAATTACGTCGAACTGCTTCCAAAGCTTTTTTCTTCCATAATCTCTAACCATTTGATAGTAGGTTCTATTTTGATGTTGAACAACTACTGTGTCACCTGCAGGGAAGTTAAAAACTACTGCCTCATTTCGTTTTACATCTTGGAATTTTGGCAATCGGGCATATGGGAGTTGAATTAGCTCAGAATAAGATTTTACACTTTCGGTAAACCACATCGTGTGGTGAGCAAAAGGGAAAAATATAGGAGTGTTGGGAATCCTACTTCCATAATTTACCTTACTCACAAATAAGAAGTCACCAACCAGGAGCGATTTTTCCATAGAGGAAGTGGGGATGGTAAATGCTTCAATATAAATTGCTCGTATTAAAGTGGCTGCAATAACGGCGAAGGAAATGGCATCTGCCCACTCTCTTCGTTTTGATTTTTTGTAAGACTTTACAAACTCATAGCCTGCATATTCATACTTATCGCTAAAACCAACATAAGCTAAATAGAAAGGTGTAAAGACCACGGCTAATGCATGTTCCCAGTAGCTTAAGATTTTAAATTGCTTTAAGAGTTCTACAATTATCCCTACCCAAACAATAAAGCCAACAAATGGGATATAATATATAGCCATCCACCAAACTGGCTTGTGGATGAGCTTTATAGCCAAGTAAATACCGTAAAATGGAATCAATATTTTCCAACCAGGGATTCCTGCTTTCTCAAAAAGCAAATAAAGCCCTAGGTGAGATGCTAGAAAATAAAAACTTAGAATAATAATTAGCAAATCCATGGAATTAAAGTTTTAAAACATCTTGCATAGTAAAGATGCCTGTTTTTTGGTGAATAAATTCAGCAGCTAACACTGCTCCTAAGCCAAAACCATCACGATTTTTAGCAAAATGTTCAATAGAAATTTTATCTACTTCTGATTCATAACTGATAATGTGAGTACCCTTAACATCTGGTTCACGTTCAGAAATAATTGAAAGAGAAGTTGAATTGTCAGCTGTAGCTTGGTTTTCCCATTTGCTATAGCTGCTGTGTTGTTCAATTAGATCATCTGCAAGAGAAATTGCTGTTCCGCTTGGGCTGTCTAGCTTTTCAGTGTGGTGAATTTCATCGATTTTTGCGTTGTATTCCTTTCGGCTATTCATCAGTTGAGCTAATCTCCGATTCAACTCGAAAAATAGGTTTACTCCAACACTAAAGTTGGTGGCAGTTAAAAGGGATCCGTTTTTTTTGGTGCATTCTGTTTTAATCGACTCAAATTGATCATACCAACCAGTTGTGCCAACAACTATTGGAAGTTGACTTTCAAAGCATGCCCTAATATTGTTTACGGCATTTGATGGAACTGAAAAATCTATGGCTACATCCTGCTTCTCAAGATTTTCCTTTGTTAGCTCCGCAAGGTTAGAGGATGTAATTTTAAGACCTATTTCGTGACCGCGTTCCAAGGCTATTCGCTCAATTACCTTCCCCATCTTTCCATATCCTAAAATTGCAATCTTCATGAATTTTATTTTCAGCAGTAAATTCCCTATTTAAATATCAAATATAAAATTGTCGGCAAAAATATCCGATTTAATTACACTTTCGGTTTAAAATGGGTTTCTATGGGTTTTTTTATTAAACTTTAAGGTTAAGGTGAGCGAAGGTACAACTAGTGCTTGATTTGGTGCGAGCTGAAAGCTCGGTCTCAGGTCTGCACTTAAATCATCACTGACATCAAAGTAATATAAATGCGCATCAACAGCGGCATCTAATACGTTTAAAGCATAGGCCACTCCTGTCAATACAAACAGTAAATCTCTATTTTGACGGGTGTCGTCAATAAGGCTTAATAAATTTTGATCGGTATAAACACCAGTATACTTGTCGTCTGAGGTGTTGGGGTCATTATCTACGCGGCTTACATAAGCATCCTTAAAATCATCAAACTGTTGTTGTTGATCAAGCGCAAAAAATAAGGGGACACCTATTGCTGCGTAAACTAATGGAATTTTCCAATACTTTTTATTGTATGCTTGCCCTAAACCTGGTAGTGCTAGAGATAATAAAGTTGCTTTTCTCGGTGAATGGTTCGGGAAAGAGTCGGTAATTAATTCAACTGTATCGGTAGTTGTATTTACTTTTTGAGCGTAAATACTTGAGCAAAAAGTAAGAAGAAAAATGAATATAAAAATGGACTTCATGAAAATGAAATTTCAGTCAACTACTTGGCTATACTATTACCTAGATTGCTAAACGACAAATTTACACATCCATTGTCTTCAAAATCTGATCTAACTCTTCTTCAGAGTTAAAAGGGATAACAATTCTACCCTTATCAGCTTCTTTGCGCTGAAAACGCACATTCACATTGAAGTATTCAGAAAGACTGGCTTTAATTTTTTTATCAATTAGGCTAGGAGGTAAGACTGCAGATTGATGTTTTTTACTACTTCCTGCTTTTTCAGCTTTTGCCAATTCTTCCGTTTTTCGCACCGAAAGTGTTTCTTCCATGATTTGTCGGAAAACTTCTAACTGTTTTTCAGGGTCTTCAATATTTACCAGTGCTCTTGCATGGCCCATGGAAATTCTATTTTCCATTATGCCTGTTTGAATTTCAGCAGGAAGTTTTAATAGTCGCAGGTAATTAGAAATAGTTGAACGTTTTTTTCCAACTCGTTGACTTAATTCTTCTTGTGTTAGTTTACATTCCTCAATCAATCGTTGGTAAGAAATCGCTACTTCAATGGCATCTAGTTCTGCACGTTGAATATTTTCTACCAAAGCCATCTCCAACATACTTTGGTCGTTGGCAATGCGCACAAATGCAGGTATTTGCGTTAAGCCTGCTAATTGAGAAGCACGAAAACGGCGTTCTCCAGAAATCAACTGATATTTATCGTAACCCAACTTACGAACAGTAATGGGTTGAATAATACCTAACTCCTTGATGGATTGTGCTAATTCAGCTAATGCTTCTTCTTCAAACTTAGTCCTTGGTTGAAAAGGGTTAGCCTCAATGTGACTGATCTCCAATTCAGCAATGGATCCTGCTGTTGTTGGGATTTCTGAAGCAGATTTTGAAGTTACATCTGTTTTTTCGTCTTCCAATAACGCACTTAAGCCTCTTCCTAATGCCGGTCTTTTACTCATTCTTAAACGTTAATTACTTTCTCTGACTCTTTCATTTGAGTCATTTCATTTTTCTGTAAAATCTCTCTTGCTAAATTAAGATAATTTATAGCGCCTTTGCAGCTAGCATCATGGATAATAATGGTTTCACCATGACTTGGAGCTTCACCTAGTTTAGTGTTACGTTGAATGATGGTATCAAATACCATTTGTTGAAAGTGGGTTTTTACTTCCTCTACCACTTGGTTCGATAATCTTAAACGAATATCATACATGGTCAATAGCAAGCCCTCAATGCTCAGCTCAGGATTTAAGCGCGACTGCACAATCTTAATGGTGTTGAGCAACTTGCCTAAGCCCTCTAAGGCAAAGTATTCGCATTGCACTGGAACAATTACAGAGTCTGCTGCACTTAGGGCATTTAACGTAATTAAGCCTAAGGAAGGAGAGCAGTCGATGATGATAAAATCATAATCATCTTTGACTTTATTCAAGGCTACCCGCATCATTTTTTCTCGGCTTGGAAGGTTGATCATTTCAATTTCAGCACCAACCAAATCAATATGCGCTGGCAGTAAGTCCATGTTTGGAGAATTCGTCTCTAAAATGATGTCGCGAGGCTCAATTTCGTTTACAATGCATTCATAAATGCTTGTTTTTACGTTTCGTGGATCAATTCCAACTCCCGAAGTAGCATTTGCTTGAGGATCTGCATCAACTAGCAACACCTTTCGTTCTAATACTCCTAAAGCTGCCGCTAAATTTATGGCTGAAGTTGTTTTTCCAACTCCACCTTTTTGATTGGCAATTGCTATGATTTTTCCCATATTGTATTGATTTGTATTACCTTAAAAACGCTATTGAAGCTCTTTTTATACTGTTAATATTAAAATCTTGTTTTAAACACTTATCAACAATTCCCAACAATTAGATTTTTTACGGTTTATTCCTTTAAAAATGAATAAACTAAGTTCTATCTAAGAATTAAAATAACCTTACTTTTTACGGTAAGAGTATTGAATTATTAACAATTTATAAACGTTTTAAACAAATAAATTTCTTTCAAAAAAGCACTTTTTGTTGAACTTAAGTCAACCTTGTATTGTAATAAGATTTGCGCTGAGGAATTGAGTTAAACAATTAATATCAGCGTGTTATTGTGTTGATTTTATTAAGTTTCTTTGCAAACAAATAGTGCAATTACTTTATTAAAAGTACACTAAAGAATGGGATAGGGAAGGAATTTATTATCCCTTTTTTGAACATAATTTTGTTAATAGGAAATATGATAAGTATTATTTCAGCAAGTAACCGGGAGGGAAACTTGACAGCGCAGTTTGCGAAAAAATGTCAACAATATCTGAACACAAAGCAAATTGATTCTCAAGTTTATTTTTTGGATGAACTGCCTGAGCAATTGACCTTAAAGTCAATTTATTCCTATGAAGACTCGGTGTTTGAGCCAATTGGAAGAAAGTTGATAGATCCAGCAGACAAGTTGTTGTTTGTAGTGCCTGAATATAATGGTAGCATTCCAGGAATCCTGAAGCTGTTTATTGACGCCATTGAGCCCTCATTATTTTCAGGTAAGAAAGCTGCGCTAATTGGAGTTGCAGCTGGGAGGGCAGGAAACTTAAGGGGAATGGACCACTTGACTGATATTTTGCATCATTTGCAAGTAAACGTGATGCCCCAGAAATTACCCATATCAAAAATGTATGATTTATTAAACGAAGATGGGGTAGAGGATAGTGTAACTATAAAGGCAATTGAACTACAGGTTCAAAATTTAATTGATTTTTGATGCACCGCTATTTTATATTTTTCAAATTTAAGGGCACCGACTTTCACGGGTGGCAAATCCAACCTAACGCAAAAACTGTGCAGGAGGAATTGCAAAATGCAATGAGTTTATTGCTTCAAAAGGAAATCGAACTGGTAGGGGCTGGAAGAACTGACACTGGAGTGCATGCAAAGGAGATGGTAGCCCATTTTTCGCTTGACGATAAAATCGTCATTGAAGATTTTAAGTTTCGACTAAACAATGTTTTAAGTAATTCTATCTCAATTAATAATTTAATTGTTGTTTCTCCAGAGGCTCATGCAAGATTTGATGCCATTTCACGAACTTATCACTACTATATTCATCATAAAAAAGATGCTTTTTTACATGAAACGAGTTATCGTTTTTCACAAAAATTAGATATTGAATCAATGAATCAGGCGGCTGAAAAATTAATTGGAAAAGCAGACTTTTCTTGTTTCAGTAAATCCAATACACAGACTTTTACGAACGATTGTGAAATCACAAAAGCGAAATGGACAAAAAAGGGAAATCAATTGATTTTTGAAATCACAGCTAATCGGTTCTTAAGAAATATGGTAAGGGCAATAGTTGGAACCTTATTGGAGGTAGGAGAAGGTAAGCGTAGCCCAGAGAGTATTCCCAATCTTATAAAGTCTAAGGATAGGTCGAAGGCTGGAAGTTCAGTTCCTGCTTGCGGATTGTTTTTAAGTCATATAAAGTATCCTGAAGAGTTGTTTAATTTTTAATTCTCAATTACTAATTTTTAATCTTTAATCTTCTTTTTCATAGTACGTCTAATTGCTCCTAAAAGCCGCTGAACTTCTTTAATTCCGATCAATAATTCGTTTTTTGTAGCTTCCTCAATCAAGTTAACTTCAAACATTAATCTAACCAAATAATTGCAGAGAAAAATAGATTGTATAGAGGAGCAATAATTAATAATTAAAAACTAAGAGTTAATAATTTAACAAGACACCAAAACTATATGGAATTTAAAATTTTGCTTTGGAAATTAAAAATTAATTTTACCCCATGAGTCAAGTTAGCGGAAATACTTGGGATACAGCCCTTTTTAAACGTGTTCTTAAGTATGTTAAGCCTTACAAAACCTACTTCTATATCACCGGATTCTTAGTGATTATTCTAGCTGTTTTGGGGCCGCTTCGTCCTTATATCATTCAACATATTATTGATAAGGAAGTAGTAAATGGAGATATTGAAGGGGTGCTCAACTTGACCTTATTGCTGATTGGTATTTTGATTGTTGAAGCTGTTGTTCAGTTCTATCAAACTTATATGGCCAATTGGTTGGGACAAACAATTATCAAAGACTTGCGCGTTCAGCTCTACAAACACATTTTATCCTTTCGCTTAACTTATTTTGATCGAACTGCGATTGGAACGCTTGTTACTCGCAACGTGTCAGATATAGAGACCATTTCAAACATTTTCTCACAAGGAATTTTAGTGATTTTTGGTGATATTCTAAAATTGATCGCTGTAATTGGTTTTATGTTTTACACCGATTGGTTACTGACCTTAATTACTTTAATTCCAATTCCAATCTTAATTATTGCCACAACAGTGTTCAAAAAAGTCATAAAAAAGGCTTTTCAAGAAGTGAGAACACAGGTTTCTCGATTGAATGCTTTTGTTCAGGAGAGGGTAAGTGGTATGAAAATTATTCAAATATTCAATAGAGAAGAAGTGGAAATGAGCCGCTTTGAAAAAATGAATAAACTGCACAGAAGCGCTCACATCAAAACCGTTTGGGCATACTCTATATTTTTCCCTGTTGTTGAAATGCTTTCAGCTTCATCTCTTGCATTACTGGTATGGTGGGGAACAAAAGGTGTGATTGCGGGCTATAGTAGTTTAGGGGATTTAACAGCTTTTATTTTATACATCTATATGCTTTATCGCCCCATTCGTCAATTGGCTGATCGATTCAATACCTTACAAATGGGCTTAGTAAGTTCAGAACGTGTGTTTAAAGTATTGGATACAAATTCAATTATTGAAGATCAGGGGACGATTAAAAAAGAGAGCTTAAAAGGAAATATCGAATTTAAAGATGTATCATTTGCATATGTTGATAATGATTTTGTGCTTAAGAACGTAAGTTTCAAGGCTAAAGAGGGAGAAACCCTTGCTTTTGTAGGTGCCACCGGTTCTGGAAAAACTTCTACTATCAACCTCTTGGGAAGGTTTTACGAATTTCAGCATGGAGAAATAACCGTTGATGGAATAGCGATTAGAGATTACGATATTGAGAATCTTCGAAAAAACATGGCGGTTGTCTTACAAGACGTTTTCTTGTTCTCTGACACCATTTATAATAATATTACCTTAAACAGCACTGAAATCTCAGAAGAGGAAGTAATTGAGGCAGCTAAAAAAGTAGGGGCACACCATTTTATCAGCAAGTTGCCAGGTGGTTATCATTATGATGTTAAAGAGAGAGGAGGAATGCTTTCTGTGGGACAACGTCAGTTGATTTCTTTTATTCGAGCTTATGTGCACAACCCAAGTATCTTGATATTGGACGAAGCTACTTCTTCAATTGATACCGAGTCTGAGTTGATGATTCAGCGGGCAACTGAGGTATTAACTGATGGAAGAACATCAATAGTTATTGCCCATAGACTGTCGACTATTCAAAATGCCGACCGCATAATTGTGCTCGAAGCAGGGGAGATAATTGAGCATGGCACTCATCAAGAGTTGTTAGCAAAAAATGGACATTACAAAAAGCTATTTGAACTGCAATTCAAAGAAAGCGAAGTAGCCTAAGGGGTATAGCGTGGTAGTTTAATAATAAAGCACACCCCTTCTGTCTCTCCATTTTTTAGTTGAATAGTTCCATTCATTCCAGTAACAAGCTTTTTTACAGTTGCTAACCCAATTCCTACACCATTTATTTTTGGACTATTACTTTGCCCCCTTTCAAATAATTTAAATACATCTGCTTGATACTTATCTGGAATACCTGGTCCATTATCTGATATTTTTATGGTGTACCAGTCAGCTGTTGAATTAAAATCTATTGTTATAAAAGCCTTTTCCTTATTAGAGTGTTTGATTGAATTTGTAAATATGTTTATTAGAATTCTTTTTAGAGCGACTTCATTTGAACGAATTAATTGAAAGTCCTTTTCATAAATGAACTTGTGCTTGTTTTTAGCATCAACTAAGACTCTAGCAAATTCAACCACTTCATAAAATTGCATTTCAATCTTTTTGTTGGCTAATATTTCATTGCTTTTACTATGATTTAAAGTGCCATCAATTAACTGTTTAAGCTCCGTACTTGAGGCGTGAATGTGCTTAAGTATTTCTAATTGCTTATCATTAAGATCGTTAGCATATTTTTTTTGATATTGTTTAATCAAGTCTTGAATACTGCTAACTGGTGATTTTAAATCATTGGCAGCTAATTGAGCAAAGCTTTCCAAATTTTTATTGGCCTCAATTAATTCATTATTCAAACTATTAAGTTGCTTTGCTTTTCGGTGATGTTCCATTAAATAGAAAGCTTGATTCGCTAATTTTTGTAATGTTTCAATTTGTGAAACACTTAACTTTTTTGGTCTTTGATCCATGATACAAAGCGTACCTAAAGCAAATCCCTCAAAATTGACGATAGGGATTCCTGCATAAAAGCGAATTTTACTTTCTCCAGTTACTAGAGGGTTATCAAAAAAGCGTTCATCATCTAGCGTGTTTTCAATGATAAATGGTTTCTTGGGAGAATTAATAGCATGTCCACAAAATGAGCGATCACGAGGATCCTCTTTCTTTTTTGTACCTAAAGCCGATTTGAACCAATTTCTCCCTCGATCAACTAATGTAATCAATGAGACAGGTGAATCGGTTATTTGAGCGGCTAGCTCCGTTAAGTCGTCGTATTCTTTTTCTGCAAGGGTATCTAATAAATGGTAGTTATTAACCGCCTCCTGACGATCAAATTCATTACTTGGTATTTTAGCGCTTAGCATAGGTTAGTTTTCAAACATTAACGAACTTAAACGATTCAGTGTTTCATTTACTCTGTTAACTTTCTATAAACTAAATAGCATTTGATAGCTTAATCGTATCGAGAAATGGAAGCATTGTGTAAACCTAAATGGATTAAAATTTAGACTTTAGATACGATTTGAAATTAATAAGCTAATTCACCAATTCCTTGACGGATAATTTCAGCTTCTCCGGAACTAAAATCTACCACTGTAGATGCTTCATTATTTCCATATCCACCATCAACAACTATATCAACTAAATTTTCATACTTTTCATGAATTAGCTCTGGATCAGTAGTATACTCAATCACTTCATCTTCATCATGAATAGAGGTAGAGATAATTGGTCGTTCAAGTAAATGTACAATAGACCGGCAAATATCATTATCTGGTACTCGAATTCCCAAGGTTTTTTTCTTATTCTTAAAGAGCTTAGGAATGCTGCTATTGGCTTCTAAGATAAAAGTAAAGGGACCTGGTAAATTGCGTTTCAATACTTTGAAAATGGAAGTGTCGAACTGCTTCGTGTATTCAGAAATGTGACTCAAATCATAAAATACAAAGGAAAAATCAGCTTTTTCTGGTTTAACACCTTTGATTTTTGCTACACGCTCAATGCCTGAACGACTATTAATGTCGCAGCCTAATGCATAAATTGTATCCGTGGGATAAATAACAACTCCACCATCTCGAAAGCATTCGGTAACTAATTTTAAATCTTTGGGATTAGTTGCTTCTTCGTAGAGTTTAATCAGCATAGTTATTCCTTATTTATTCTTCGCATGATCAGCTAAAAACTTCTCCAGGCCAATGTCGGTCAATGGATGGTTCATTAAGGCAATAATAGAACTCAATGGACCAGTCATTACATCTGCACCAATCTTAGCACAATCAATAATGTGCATTGGATGACGAATAGAAGCTGCTAAAATTTCAGTATCAAATAAATAATTATCGTAAATGGTTCTGATTTCATCAATTAAAGCTAATCCATCAGTTGAAACATCATCCAAACGACCTAAAAACGGAGAAACATAAGATGCTCCTGCTTTTGCTGCTACCAAAGCTTGGCCGGCACTAAAAATTAATGTACAATTTGTTCTTATGCCCTTATCGCTAAAATATTTGATGGCCTTAATTCCTTCTTTAATCATTGGGACTTTAACCACAATCTGCTCATGCAATGCCGCCAATTCCTCGCCTTCCTTAACCATACCTTCAAAGTCGGTAGAAATAACTTCAGCACTCACATCACCATCAACAATGTTGCAAATATCTATGTAGTGTTGATTAACATTTTTATCACCTTTTATGCCTTCTTTAGCCATTAAAGAGGGGTTAGTAGTTACACCATCAAGTATTCCTAAGTCTTGGGCTTCTTTAATTTGTGCTAAGTTGGCGGTATCGATAAAAAATTTCATAATTGTCCTTAAGTTTTTGCAAAGGTAAATGAAAGCAGGCTTTTTACGCCATTAAAAAACAAGATTTTGAGTAGAGTTCTCAAAATTTATTAACAGCCTAGTACATTGTATTTTGGTTCTTGGAATTCTCAGGTATTTGCTGGATAGCGTCCCAATGTTCACAAATTTTTCCCTGCTCATCAAACTTAAAAAAGTCCATGGTAACATAATGGTCATTTTCAGGCCAAGTTTGATGGGTATGCAATGCCACTAGATTTCCTTCAGCTATGCAGCGGACAAATTCAATTTCTTTATCCGGATACTCTAATTGCATTTTTTCAAAATAGGCAATAAAGCCAGCTGACCCATTCTCAACATCAGGATTATGCTGAATATATTGGTTTCCAAGGTATTTTTTTACAGCTTCTTTAGGATTTCCTTCAAAAGCCATTTTATAAAAGTCTATGGCATTTTGCTTGTTTTTTTTGAGGTTCATTGTATTGCATTTAAGACTTAGTTGCAGAGCTAAAAGCTCAACCAAAGAAAGGATTCTCCTTTATTTTTTTGTTTTACTTTAATGAAAAGCATCAAATTTGATTTAGAAAAAGCAAAATTTAGCGCACAAAAAATGGGTAAGCTACTTGCATCGCACCGCTACAACCACCTACCCTTGCTATCTTCCGATCCTGGGGGATTCAGTAGGAGCTGGTCGTACAAGACTTACCCGTGGCAAAGATACAAATTCATTGATTGAACCACCAAATTTTAGTTCAAAATATATCCCTGTCATGAAAAGAGATTTTATATATTTGTTCATTCTCAACTTAACTGAAACATATGGAAAAACAAACACCATCTAGAACTAAAAGCGCTTTAAATTTTGGAGCAGTTTTAGGATTTGCTTTAATGATTTTAGCATTACTGACTTACGTTTTCGAACTATATGAAAATCAATGGTTTGGTTCTTTAACATGGATAGTTCTTATCATTGGAATTATAATAGGCGTAAAAAAGTATCGTGATGAAAACATGGGGGGGTACATCACCTTTGGACAGGCTTTAGGGTATGGAGTGCTGTTGGCATTTTTTGCTTCAATAATAGTAGCATTTATAAATTTTATCTATTTGGGTTATGTGGATGATGGTTTTATTACCTATACTTTAGAGAATGCTGAAACTGAAATGTATAACGCAGGAGCACCAGACGATCAAATTGAGTCAGCTTTGAGCATTACTCGAAAAATAATGTCTCCTGGGGTATTGTCGATTATTGGAATATTTACTACCACTTTCTTAGGATTTATTATTTCCTTGATCGCTGCTGCCTTTTTGAAAAAAGAGGCTGACCCTTTTGAAGAATCAAATTAAATTATTCCATTGAAAAAAGATCTTTCCGTTGTTATCCCTCTCTTTAATGAGGAGGAGTCCCTACCAGAGTTGCATGACTGGATAAAAAAGGTGATGAATGAGCATCAATTCAGTTATGAAGTGCTTTTTATAGATGATGGTAGTGTAGATAAATCATGGGAGGTGATAGAAAAGCTTCAAGCTTCTGAAGATGGAGTAAGAGGAGTGAAATTTCGTCGGAACTATGGAAAATCGGCTGCTTTAAACGTTGGTTTCCATCATGCAAAAGGGGAGGTTGTTATAACGATGGATGCTGATCTTCAGGATAGCCCTGAGGAAATCCCTGAGTTATATCAAATGATTACTAAACAAGGTTTTGACTTGGTTTCTGGCTGGAAGAAAAAGCGCTTTGATCCTTTGTCTAAAACAATCCCTACTAAATTGTTTAACTGGGCCACAAGAAAAATGACTGGTATTCATTTACATGATTTTAATTGTGGTTTAAAAGCCTACAGCAATGAAGTCATAAAAGACATTGAGGTGTACGGTGAAATGCACCGATACATACCTGCTATCGCAAAATGGGCGGGTTTTACTAAGATAGGAGAGAAAGTTGTTGCCCACCAAGAACGAAAATATGGTGTTACTAAATTTGGCTTAGAGCGTTTTGTAAATGGATTCTTAGACTTATTATCCATCAATTTTGTAGGTAAATTTGGCAAGCGCCCAATGCACTTATTTGGTTTAATCGGAACTTTGGTTTTTATATTGGGTGTTGGAATGGTGGGTTATATTGGAGCAGAAAAGCTTTACTATTTGAACATTAACGTAAAAGCTCGATTAATAACCGAAATACCTCAATTTTACATTGCGCTAGTTTGCATGATTATTGGAGTTCAGCTGTTTTTAGCGGGGTTCTTAGCTGAGTTGGTTGCCAGAAGCTCACCCAACAGGAATAATTATAAAATTGAAAAGCTTATTTAATTGAATACTGCCTATCGCAAGAGGCTGTATTAATTTTCTATTTTGCGATGAAGTGTCTAGTTTTATCATATTAAAAAATAAAACAGTAAAGTGAAAAGATAAAAAAGTAGTGTTCATTGCACTTCATTTTAGCTCTAATATTCTTCCAAACTTATTGTGTTTAGGGTGCAAGAAACTCCAAATTGAAGATTGTTCATTGACTAATTGATAATTGCTCCACAAACTCAATTACTTCTTTACTTAAGCTTTCCCAACTATACTTTTTCTTTTCTTCAACTGCTCGTTTTGAAAACAGGGCTTCGCGTTTATTGGTGTAGAAATCAACAATAGAGTCGGCGATTGCTATAGGGCTTTTATCAACTACATAACCTGATTTTTCGTGGTGTATTATTTCAGATAACCCCCCAACATCAGTTACAAGGACTGCTTTATTAAAGTTTAAGGCCATCTGAGTAATGCCGCTTTGACTAGCAGTATGATAAGTTTGAGTTACTAAGTCGCAAGCTGAAAAATAAATTTTAATTTCCTCGGTTGGTACAAACTGATTCCTAATTTCAACTGAATCGTTAATTTTTAAGTCATTTATGAGTTTTTTATAGGTATCCGGATTCTCATAAAACTCGCCAACAACCAATAATTTTATATTCATCTCTCTAATAGGCCTTTCGGCCATCGCCTTAAGCATTAAATCTAGGCCCTTGTATTTTCTTACCAATCCAAAAAATAATAGGTAGCTGGTGTTTATGTCCAATTTCAATTGCTCTTTAGCGAGAGGTTTTGGAATTGCTACTCCTAAATTTAAATTTATGGGATGTGGGTGCACCATTATTGGGGCGTTAGAAAACTGTTCTAATTCTTCTTTAACTTGTTTTGAAAGGGTTATAAAACCATCAAAAGACTTCAGAAAATATGCTGTGAATGCTTTATCAAAGAATTTTTTTTCATGAGGTATTACGTTGTCGCAAAGTGCAATTTTCTTTGTATTATTTATTTTTCTGCTAATGTACCCCAAAGGAATAGCCAAAAAAGGAGTCCAATACCTAAAAATCACCAAATCTGCTTGTTGTTTATTAATAGCTTTCGCTGTTTTCGCCCAATTTATAGGGTTCATAGTATTAATTAGCCGACTTATTTTGAGGTCTTTGGGAGCCACATCTTGAGAAAATTGACTCTTCCCAGGAAAAAAAAGGGAAGGATATTGAACGCTAAACGTAATAATACTTGCTTGATGGCCTTCATTTTGCAATGCTATGGCAAAGGATTCGTTGGTATCTGCAATTCCTCCACGGTAGGGGTGAGCGGGGCCGACAATTATTATTTTCATAGCATTGAAAAAGAGCAGAAATTCCTAAAATTCTATAAACATAGCTGTAGAATTTGTATTTCTGTGATAAGGCTACGAAATTCGCAATTGTTGACGAAGGGGAGAAACATTCTAATCAAATTTTATGAATTTAACTAAATTGAGCATCGATCGTACCTGGACATTGTTTCTTGATAGAGATGGTGTGATTAACAAAAAGCTTCCAAATGATTATGTTAAGAAAATCGAAGAGTTTGAATTTATCGATGGGGCAGAAGAAGCCATTAGCAAGCTAGGTTCAATATTCGGTAGAATAGTTGTAGTAACTAACCAGCAAGGCATCGGAAAAGGGCTAATGACTGTCCAAGAATTGAATGAAGTTCATGATTACATGCAATCTAGATTAATTCAAATGGGAGGCAAAATAGATAAGATTTACTTTTGTCCAGATTTAGCAGATAGCAAAAGTAATTGTCGTAAACCCAATACTGGTATGGCTGAAGAAGCAAGAAGCGAATTCAATGAAATTGACTTTAAAAAGTCAATTATGGTTGGGGATTCACTTTCAGACATGCAAATGGGTAAACGTGTCGGTATGGTAACGGTTTATGTAAATACTGGTAATTCAATAAAAGAAGCTGACTATCAAGTTGAAAGTTTGAAAGCCTTGGGGCAATCGATCGAACAGCTTGTTAAAAAATAATTAAATAATCTTTTAGCAAGCTTGTATAAGCTTCTGAATATTGATGTCGATTTTCAAGCTCAATTACCAATTCACTACTTTCGATTTCTTGTGGTGTTGTAGTAAATTCAAGTAGCGTTCTCTTTATTTTTCCTCCTAATTTTCCTTTTACCTCACAAATTTTAGAAGGGTAAAGCCCAACTTCATTCCCATAATCAATAAACAATTGTTGTTGTTCAATTGGAACAACACAACAGAATCGGCCATTTTGTGAAAGTAAATTTTTACTCAATTTAATTAACTGTTTATGGCTAAGCTGGTTTTGACTTCTAGCTATTGCTCTGCTAGAAGCAATGGATTCAGCACTAAAGAACGGTGGATTACTGACAATAAGCTCAAACTTCTTTTGATTATTTTCTTCAAAGTCTTGAAGAGAAGCATGTTGGACGAATAATCTATTTGACCATTTTGAGTTTTTAAAGTTGTCTTGCGCCTGCTGATAAGCTGCCAAATCAATGTCAATTGAAGTAATTTCAGCTCGACTTCGTTGAGCCAACATTAATGAAATTACACCTGTTCCACAGCCAATATCCAAGATTGATTTTTCAGTTTTAATTGGTGTCCAAGCTCCAAGCAAGACACCATCAGTGCCAACTTTCATAGCAGCTTGATCTTGTTTAACTGTAAACTGTTTGAATTTAAAGGGCTCGTTACTCAAGGTATAGGTCGATCAGCCCTTCAGGACAGCGGACAAATAGCCTTTTATCAGCCTTGTGAATTCGCTCAATGGTGTCATCACTGATGGGGATTAGAATTTCTTTTTCTCCTGATCTAACAGCAATTAGATTTGATGTAGAGTATTCAATTACTTTTTCTACAATACCCAACTCTCCTTTCTCAGCATCAATAACTGAAAATCCGATTATTTCATGGAAATAAAATTGCTGATCGTTTAGTTTTGGTAAAAAAGCAAGGGGTAAAAATAGAGACTTACCAATTAGATTTTTAGCACCTGCTTGGTCATTAATGTCTTCAAGTCGAACTCTTAAACTCCCGTTGTTTTGAAGACTTACTTGTTTTATAAAATAAGGGATGAGTTGCGTGTCAGTTGGAAAAGCTTGTACCATCACTGACTCTAGATCCAAATACGAAGAAGGGGAGTCAACGTCTAATTTAAACGCTAACTCCCCTTTTGTACCTATGCTTTTTGAAATATATCCGAGATAAAAGCAATCTTCGACTTTCATTGGTCGATTTAATTAAGCTTCTTTTTTATCCTCAGTTGCTTTTTCAGCATCTTCTTTATTCTCTTCTTTAGCTTCTGCTTTAGGAGTTTCTTCTTTAACTTCAGTTTTTTCCTCTTCTTTTGCGGGAGCCTCTTCTTTAGCTTCAGCTTTTACTTCTTCTTTAGCAGGAGCTTCTTCAGCTTTTACCTCTTCAGTTTTAGCTTCTTCACTTGCTGGAGTTACTTCAGCCTCAGGTGCAGCTACTTCAGAAGTTTCTTCTGTTGCTTCTTCACCAGCTAATGCAGCATTTTTTGCAGCAATTGCTTCAGCACGTTTTTCATTTGCAGCCTTTTCAGCAGCTAAACGTTTTTTGCTATCCTCGTCTGCAGCAGATGATAATTTATCAACTTTAGCAGCTACTTTTGCTTCTTTCTCCTCTAACCATTTTTCGAATTTCTTATCGGCTTCTTCTTGAGAGAAGGCTCCTTTTAATACTCCTTTGTCTAAATGGTTTTTGTAGATTACTCCCTTGTAAGAAAGTAAAGCTTTAACAGTGTCAGTTGGCTGAGCACCTTTTTTAACCCAGCTTAAGGTTTTATCAAAGTCAATATCAATTGACGCTGGATTAGTGTTAGGGTTATAAGTACCCAATTTCTCTATAAACTTCCCATCTCGTGGGGCACGACTGTCCGCGATCACAACATGAAAGTAAGCGAAACGCTTTTTACCATGTCTTTGTAATCTGATCTTTGTTGGCATAATACGATTTTATTATTATTGTAATTAAAAAATTTAAGGGTGCAAAAGTAAACTTAATCTTAAAGATATGAAAGTACTTCTGAAATTAAATTGATTGTTAGGAGGATAGGTTATATAAATTTAATTTGCTCGATTATCTGATGATTAATTACTATTGAATTACATCATAAAAATCACGTCTTCTATTTAGCTTTAAGTCTTGTAATACTGATGCTTTAACATTTATGGTCAGATTGTAGCTTTGCCTAGGGCCATAAGGAATCCATATAATTGCCATCTGCCAACAATGCAAATCCCGATTTATGTTTAATGATGTATAGGTAAACTCTTGTTGTTCGAAATCCCAACCAGATGTAAAACCTACTTTCCAATTCTCAGTTACACTCAAATCGCCACTAAAATTGAATGTTTGAGTAATACTTTCTTCAAAAGCTGGTTTGCCATATCTGATATTATATCCAATATTTAATGACCATGGAACCGTGAAATCAACATAGCGATCAAGATTGTTATTGATATACTCTAATTCTTCTTCAGTTGCAAACTTGCTCGATTTCTTCTTTTCACGATTTGCTTTATTTCCTCCCCTCAAGCTAAAATTTAAAGCTATTGAGGCGGAAGTTAATCGAAATAATTTTCCTTCTTGCTCTTGCCAAGTAGTATTTATTTTTCTCCCAGCGGAATCTAAGCCATAAGGGTCTAAGGCACCGTTAAAGTTTAAACTTAAGAATTGACCAATTCTAGTTCTGCCATTGAAACTCAACGGACTCCAGTTTAATGAATCTGCTGTTAACTCGTAGCCACTATTGAAGCCTAAATTCTCCAATAAGGTAATTTTTTTAACTCCTGTGCTGTCCTTTTCGCTCTTTACTTTTATTTCGATGTTATTTAGTAATCCAAAACCTACTCTACCGCTTTTTCGTTGGTTGGGTGATCCATAAACTCCTCCTTCAAAAATTGAGTAAGTAATCTCTGTTCCTGTCGTGTCGGTATAGGTTCTTTCTCCTGTATTAATCTCAGGACGGTAGTTAAAAGAAATAGAAGGAGTCATTACATGCCTCAAGGCGATTAACTTTTTACTTCTATAGTTATACATGCTGTAAAACTTGGTAGTTAGGGCGGTATTGAAATTATAAGTGCCCCCACGTTCAAGCCCAATTAAGGTATCTTGTTCAAGAGTTCTGGTGGTTGGGTCGAATCCTCTTCGAATTGTCTTGAATGCCCAAACTTCGCTGTAATTAAATGAGGGACTTATGTTAGCATGTTTTAATAGTTTAAAAGAAGTACTTATAGGAATGTTATGTTGAACTCCATTCCGAAAATCTTTAACCAAATTATCAAAGTTGTTTATTGACAATAAGGTATCATTAGTGCTTAATTGGTTTGTAGCTGAACCAGAATATGAAATTCCTAAGTTTTGATAAGTACTTCGCCACCATTCATTTCCAATCTTTCCAACAGACTTAAAAGGATATAGTCGCGAAACGTTGAAGGCAACTTCAGGTAATGTAACATTAAAAGCACCAGTTTGAGTATTTTGGTTGTGTCGAGCACTTACTGATAAATTAAAAGGTTTTGATGGAAAAGAATTGGAATAATTTATCCCAGACTGAAAAGTATTGGTTAAGTAATCTGATGTAAAGCTATTTAGGTTATTTTGAAAGTTGGTTCGACTACCTACATTCACATTTGCAGAAAATCGTGTGCCTGGTCTTGCTTTGGTGTCTTGGCTGTGGTTCCAACGCACAAAAAACTCGTTACTTTCAGTAAAATCTGGAAACTCACGATAAGTGCTCAATATATTGGAGTAGGAAAAGTTCAAATTTCCATTATACCTGTAACGCCGTCTATAACGGGTTTCAACATTTGTTGCCCAGCTTCCCAAAGAATAAATATCACCAGTAATACTTGCATCAAGATATTCATTTATGCCCCAGTAAAATCCACCATCTCGTAAAAAGAAACCCAATTGGCGAGAATCTCCATATGTTGGTATTAATATACCTGATGATTGTCCAGAGGAGTTAGGAAAGAAACCAAATGGTAAAGCTAAAGGAGTGGGTACATCATCAATTTTCATAAGCGTTGGACCAGTAACTATTTTATCACCTGGAATAACTTTTAATTTTGAGGTGGCTAATGAAAAATGAGGATCATCTAAATTACATGTAGTGTAATAGCCATTGCGTATATATAATACTTCTGTTCCAGTTTTCTTCACTTCATTTCCTTTGATATAGCCTTCACCTTCTTGTGTTTTTACTTCTGATATTTTCCCTTTACCAGTATCAAAGTTGTATACCATTTTTCCAGCTTCGTATTCCTGTGCACCTTCTTTAAATACAGGTAGTCCAATCATTTTACCAGTGCTGTCTTCTACTCCATTGGCAGTCACCGTGTTTTTTGTAAGATCTACTTCAATATAGTCTGCATTTAATTGAATGTTTTCATAATTCACTTGTGCTTCTCCGTATAAGTAAATCTTTTCTACGCTCATATCGAAGCGCATAGAGTCACGTGCAATATATTCTACCTTTGATTCAATAGCATCTTTTGAAATTGTGGTATCAAATTTGGTTGTAACTGAATTGGTGTCTTCAAATACATGTAAACTGTCATTTATGATAGTGTCTGAAACAGAGGGCATTAAGGAGTCTGGCTTAAGTTCTACTTGCTCAGCGCCTTCTTGGGCGTTTGCTGTAGAGGGTAGCGCCACAGTTATTAACATGATACCGATGAAAACCCACGAAATAATTGAAATAGAGCGCAACCTTATAATGCTATTTTTGTGTAGTACACTACTGGACAGAATCGACGCCAAAACTAACTAAATTATTTAAAATTGACCATGCAAGCCATGATGATTAAAGGGAAAGTGTTAACGTTGTTTTTTTGCTTTATTGCCTGTTTATCAGTGCATTCGCAGAATGAGCAAGATTTTTTCGGCAAATTACATACCGTTGTCATTGATGCGGGCCATGGTGGAGATGACGTTGGCTGCTTAGGGAGCAATAGTCACGAAAAAGATATTGCATTGGCAATTTCACTTAAATTAGGAAAATACTTAGAAGAAAAATTTGAGAACTTAAATGTAATTTACACTAGAAAAACGGATGTATTTGTTGAATTAGGGGAGAGGGCTAGCATTGCAAATAGGGCTAAGGCCGATTTATTCATTTGTATTCATGCTAATTCAGCTTCTTCTTCAGCTTTTGGGACTGAAACCTTTGTAATGGGTAACGCTAAAACAGATGCCAATTTAAAAGCTGCTCAAAGAGAAAATGCGGTAATACTCTTGGAAGATAATTACAAAGAGAAGTATGAAAATTTTGATCCTTATTCTCCAGAATCATATATAGCAATGAGTATTACTCAAAGCGCCTATCAGAACCATAGCATTGCTTTTGCAGAAAAAGTACAGAAGCAGTTTAGAGAAAGAGTTGGTAGGAAGGATCGTGGAGTAAAAATGGAACATTTTCTCGTGCTGCACCAAACCACCATGCCTAGCGTATTAATTGAAACAGGTTTTTTAACCAATCCAGCAGAAGAGAAATTTTTAATGTCTGAGTTAGGTCAAGACTACATGGCATCAGCCATCTATAGAGCCTTTAAAGAATATAAAAATGAGTTGGAAGGAAAGTCTGAATTAATAGTTGATGACAATGTTGAGACGAAAGCAAATCAAAAGAAATCATCAGTAAAGACCCATGAACATATTGATGAAGAGGCTTTAGTTTTTAAAGTGCAGCTAGCCACTACAACTACAAAAGTTGAAACTTCTGCGGAGAATTTTAAAGGATTAAATGATGTAGAGTGCTATGAGGCAGGGGGACTATTTAGGTATACTTATGGCCAAGCTAGTAATTGGGAGTCAGCCAATGTACTTGAAGAAGAGGCAAAAGCAAATGGATATAATGACGCTTTTATTGTTGCTTTTTACAATAATAAAAGAATTGGTGTTGGTGAGGCAGTTAAACTTTTAAAGCAAGATTAATAGTTAATTTAGCGGCAATGAAGATTAAAAAAGAAGTAAAGGTTGGTATCTTAATGGTAGTTTCTATCTGCTTGCTAGCATGGGGCGCCAATTACCTCAAAGGGACAAACATTTTAAATGAAAACAGGCATTTTTACGCAATTTATGATAAAGTTGATGGATTAGGAACATCAAACCCTGTGGTAATCAATGGTTTTAAGGTAGGTCAAGTCGACAAAATTGAATTTTTACCAGATTATTCTGGAAGGATTATAGTGAAGTTTTCGGTCACTAAAAAAGATTTTCCAATACCTAAAGACACTGAAGCAAAAATAATAAGTGCAGATATACTTGGGTCAAAAGCAATCGATCTTCAGTTGGGTAGCTTAAGCGAGTTAATTAAAGATAAAGATACCTTGCAATCTGAAATAGAAGCCTCATTATCAGAGTCAGTGAATCAACAAATTGCACCATTAAAGCAAAAGGCCGAAGATTTAATCAAAACGGTTGATTCTGCAATTACAGTAGTAAGTGCTATTTTTAATAAAGATGCACGAACAAATCTAGATGCTAGCCTATCAAGTATTAAGGGAACGCTAGAGACTTTTGAAAATACCATGAAACAAGTTGATGGACTAGTTAAGGACGAACGAAAGCACCTTGATGGAATATTTAAAAATGTAGAATCTATTACGGCTAATTTCGCAAAAAATAATGAAAAGCTTACAACAACAATAGCTAATGTAGAAGCAATAACAGATTCTTTAGCGGGATCCAATTTAAAGCAGACGGTTAATAATGCTTCTATAGCAATGCAGCAGGTCTCAGATATCATGTTGCGCATTAATAATGGTGAAGGTTCATTAGGAGCGCTTATCAATAATGATACGCTTTACACTAATTTAGAAAAAGCAGCCTATGACCTTGATCAACTGATGCTTGATTTAAGGTTAAACCCAGAGCGCTACGTTCATTTTTCTATTTTTGGAAAGAAAGATAAGGGAAAAGGAGATTAGCAAAACATCATTTGACCTAATTTTTTCGGTTCAAAGAAATTATTACAACACAATATGGGAATTACAAACATTATATTCATTGTCATTTTAGCAGGAATGATTTTTTGGTTTGCTAAAAATGTCAGAACCATTATAAGAAATATTAACCTGGGAAGGGATGTTGATTTATCTGACCGGAAAGGAGAACGGTGGAAAACAATGGCTCGAGTTGCATTGGGGCAATCAAAAATGGTTACAAAGCCAATAGCTGGCCTTATGCACGTGCTAATTTATGTTGGATTTGTGATCATTAACATAGAAGTATTGGAGATATTGATTGATGGAATTTTTGGAACTCATCGAATATTTGCTGCCCCTCTTGGCGGTATGTACGATGTGTTGATAGGTTCATTTGAAATTTTAGCCTTTTTGGTGCTCTTTTCATGTGTAGTTTTTTTAGCACGAAGAAATATATTACACATCAAGCGCTTTGGATTTAGAGAAATGGTGGGTTGGCCAAAAACAGATGCAAACATTATTCTTATTGTTGAAATCTTATTAATGGTTGCTTTTTTGAGCATGAATGGTGCTGATTATGTATTGCAACAAAAAGGTGCAGAGCATTATGTTGAAGCTGGTTCATATCCAGTAAGTTCACTACTGGCTCCATGGTTTAGCGGGTTATCAGTTTCAACTTTGATTGCAATTGAACGCGGCATGTGGTGGTTTCATATTATTGGAATTTTGTTGTTTCTAAACTATCTACCATACTCTAAGCACTTTCATATTATTTTATCGTTTCCCAACGTATACTATTCCAATCTGCAGCCTAAAGGGGAGTTTTCAAATATGGAGGCAGTAAAAAAAGAAGTGGATTTGATGTTTAATCCTGATGCAGATCCATATGCAGCTCCTGCAGAGTCTGACAGTCCTCCCGAACGGTTTGGAGCAAAAGATGTAAATGATCTGAATTGGAAGCAATTAATGGATGCCTATTCCTGTACTGAATGCGGAAGGTGCACAGAACAATGCCCAGCATCACAAACTGGTAAATTGCTCTCTCCACGAAAAATTATGATGGATACGCGAGATCGCTTGGAGGAGTATGGTAAGAATTTAGATAAAAATGGGCAAGATCATCAAGATGGAAAGAGTTTGCTAGGCGATTATATTAAAGAAGAAGAACTATGGGCATGCACTACTTGTAATGCTTGTGTTGAAGCATGCCCTGTAACTATTAATCCACTATCTATTATTATGGACATGAGGAGGTCTTTAGTTATGGAAGAATCTAAAGTTCCTTCAGAATTAACAGGCATGCTTACCAATGTGGAAAACAATGGTGCACCATGGCAATTTGCCCAAAACGATAGAGCCAATTGGAGAAATGAAGCATAAAAAGGATACACTTGACTTAAAAACGGTTGAAATAGATGGGAAAAAGATTAGTCCTGTTCTACCGAATGAACAAAAAAACTACCTGATTGACATTGATGGTACAATTTGTGATGATATTCCAAACGAGGAGCCTGAGCGTATGGCAACTGCAGAACATTTTCCCGATGCGCTAGAAACAATTAATAAATGGTATGAAGAAGGTCATATTATAACTTATTTTACTTCTAGAACGGAAGAACATAGAGCAGTTACTACAGATTGGTTAAATCGGTATGGCTTTAAGTTTCATGGTTTATTAATGGGGAAACCTAGAGGAGGAAATTATCATTGGATAGATAATCATTTAGTGAAAGCCACGCGTTATGAAGGGAAATTTACGGATTTGATCAAGCGAAATGTGAAAATACAAGTATTTGAAAAATAATATACAATGAGTGAAGCAACAAAGTTAGAAGTTAACACGATGGCCGAATTAATGGCCAAGGGAGAAAAACCTGAAGTTTTATTTTGGGTAGGGTGCGCCGGAAGCTTTGATGATAGAGCAAAGAAAATTACACGCTCTTTCGTTAAAATATTGAATGAAGTAAGAGTGAACTTCGCAATTTTGGGCACTGAGGAAAGTTGCACTGGTGACCCTGCAAAGCGGGCTGGTAATGAATTTCTTTTCCAGATGCAAGCAAAAACTAACATCGAAGTATTGAATGGCTATGGAGTTAAAAAAATTGTTACCACCTGTCCCCATTGTTTCAATACGTTGAAAAACGAATACCCTGGACTTGGCGGACAATATGAAGTAATGCATCACAGTCAGTTTTTGCAAAAATTAATGGAAGAGGGAACACTAAAAATCGAGGGTGGAAGTTTTAAAGGGAAGAAAATTACTTTTCATGATCCTTGTTATTTGGGTAGAGGCAACGGTGAGTATGAAGCTCCACGATCATTATTAGAAAGCTTAGACGCTGATTTAGTGGAAATGAAACGCTGCAAAACAAAAGGACTTTGCTGCGGAGCGGGTGGAGCTCAAATGTTTAAAGAGGCAGAGCCAGGGAAAAAGGAAGTAAATATAGAACGAATGGACGATGTTGAGGAAGCAAATCCAAATATAGTAGCTGTTGGCTGTCCTTTCTGTATGACAATGATGACAGATGGTGTGAAAAACATCGATAAGGAAGATAGTTTAAAGGTGTATGATTTAGCTGAATTGATTGCAGAGGGCAAAGGGTTATAAATTAAAGTTTTAAAATAATTTTCAAAAAATATGCTCCTTAATCAATTGAAAGAAACAACCTTAAAGCATTCAATAACTAATTTAGCTTTACTACTTTTGTTTAGAAATAAGCAACACGTATAGCTAGGAGGCAATTTTTAGGAAATGGATAAATACGATTTATGTGTTATAGGTGGAGGACCTGCTGGATATGCTGCAGCTATGCGAGCAATCGATTTTGGCAAGAAAGTTCTTCTAATTGAGAAAGATAAATTGGGTGGTTATGGTATTTATGATGGTGCACTTGCCTCAAAAACCATGTGGGAGCTTTCTAATAAGGTTAAAACAGTAAAAGAAGAGATAGGTCAAGATAAGAGAATTGACATTCCTTTTAGCAAGGTAAAGCAGATTATTGATGAGGCTTTATTCGAGAGGAAGTTTCAACTTTCTTGTCATTTGAGAATTATTCATGCTGAAACAAGTCTCATCAACTATGAAAAAGGCAAAGCAAGTTTTATATCCTCGAATGAGATATTGATTACAAAAAATGATGGATCTAGTTTTTCAATTTATGCAGAAAATACTATAATAGCTACCGGTAGTAGCCCTAGGACTCTTGATCATATCAACGTTGATGAAAAAACCATTATGACTTCAGATGGTATTTTGCATTTGGATCAATTTCCCAAAAGTATGGTGATTTTGGGAGCTGGTGTTATTGGTTGTGAGTTTGCAAGCATGTTTTCAAACTTTGGCCAAACAAAGGTTTATTTAATTGATAAGGCAGAAAGGATTTTACCATTTGAAGATGAGGATGTTGCTGAAATGGTAGCTCATAATCTGGAAGAAAATGGAGTAGTTATACATCGTGGAGCCCAGTTAGTTCGCATGGATAATAACGGTGATCATGTAGAATATGAAATTGAGAATGGGGAGGGAGACAGGGAAGTTATCAAAGTAGATAAAGCAATGCTTTCTATTGGACGAGTGCCTAATATAGAAACTTTAAACCTGAATAATGCGGGAGTGAACATGAGTAAGCGAGGAGTTCATATTGGAGACGAAGATACTCGAACTAACGTCCCCAATATATATGCAGTTGGTGATGTTTCTGGGCATTTGGCTTTAGTGAATGTTGGTGAAAGAGAAGCTCGTCATGCAGTAGTGAAAATGTTCGCTGATTTTCCGGTAAAACCAATTCATTATGAGAATATTTCAACCATAATGTTTTTGAATCCAGAGGTTGCCGCAGTTGGACTTAACGAGCAAAAGGCATTAGAATTAAAAATTCCCATAAGAATATCGAAAGTTGATTATTCTACTATTGCTCGTGCAATAGCAATGCGCAAAACTGATGGTTTTTTCAAGATTATTGTTTCTGATGATGAACATATGAAAGTGCTTGGCATGCGTGCTGTAGGAGAGCATGCCTCAAGTGCTATTCAAGCAGTAGCACTGTTGATGTATATGAATAAAGGTATTGATGAGTTGGCGCATATGATTCACCCTCACCCTTCCATTGTTGAGGGAGTTCAAGAATGTGTACGTATGCTGATTGGTAAATCAGTTTACAAATCTTCTATTTTTAAGGATAAGCTGAAATGCTATAAAATCACAAAAGACGGTGAGCGACTGCCTTTGCATACATTAACAGAAAATCCTGAAGAAAATCTAAACCGTGAGAAGCTTCGGGAGATGAATAAAACAGATTATCATCAAGGTTGAAAGGCTGGGTTATTAACGAATGAGCTATCATTCAAGGCCATTAAAAATGCAATAATATCTTCCTTTTCTTGAAGTGTCAAGTTACGCGGCTTTGCATTGGGATCCAAATTAGGATCCAAATTGGGAGAGTTTTGAATACCGGTATCGTAATGGTCTAGTACTTCCATTAATGTGTTGAAGCGTCCATCGTGCATGTAAGGAGCAGTATAGCCTAAATTTCTAATAGACGGAACTCTAAACTTCCCTAAATCGGCTGAGCGTCCAGTATTCTCTGCCAAACCAGAATCAGGATTTACGTCTAAGCCATTATCCATAAACAGGTTGTTTGTCCAAAGTGGATTGGAGAAAGTGCCATGACAGTGAAAACAATCGCCTTTTTCTTCAGCTACAAATAAATCATAGCCTCTTAATTCTTGATCAGTTAAAAATGGTCCTCCTGGAATATCAAGCCCAGCAACTTCCTTTTGAACGTGTTTGTCAACGCGTGTATTGCCACTAATTAGTGTTCGCTCAAATTGAGCCAAGGCCTTTACCACTAAGTTCGAATCTATGGTAGTCGTTTTAAATGCAGCATTAAACAATGGAGGGTAGCTTGGATCAGCTTGAAGTTTTGCCACCGCGGCTTCCCAGCTTTGCTTCATCTCCAATTGATTTCGAACCGGTTCAAAAGCTTGTTCTTCCAAAGACATTGCAGCTCCATGCCAATTAAATCTACCAGAAGTAAGCGGTACCCATGCTAAATTAAATAGCGGCATGGCATTTCTAATTCCAAAAGTTCCATCTACTCCTTGGCTTAAAGCATTTCCTTTATCATTAAACGATAATGAAGGATTATGGCAACTACTGCAAGAAATAGAATTATCCCGTGAAAGTTTTTTTTCGAAAAATAATTTCTTCCCCAATGCAATCCCTTCTTCCGTAGTAGGGTTGTCAGCTGGAACAAAAGGAGAACCAACATAGAAAAAATGTGTTGGAACTTCTAATTCAACAGGTGTAGGATCTGGTTGTTTAACCATTTGGCTTCCACCATCATCATCATCTCGACAAGCCATCAAGATGATGATTAGGAAAAAGATATATGCTAACTTACTTTTTATCAATTATTGAATATTTACGATTGAAAACACCGTTGAACCGTTTTCGTTCAATCGCTTTTGTGCATCATAAATTGGCATAATGGGTGCATTATAAACGTTAAAGTCCCACTGGTAAGTATCTTCATACCATTCTGCGATATCCATTACCAAACTAAAACTAAAATCTGAATTAACAGTAATAGCTGAATTAGCTAGAGTAATGTCTAAATGATTATTTTCGAAAGTTACTGGAGTGTTATTGTCATTTCTAGCAGTTCCCATGTGTGTTTTAAACACTTTTTCTTTGCCTAAACTATCATATTTTCCTTCCAGTCTCATGTAATGATATCCACCACCTAAATCACCAAACATTCCAGTTGAAGGCCAATTCCAATTTAATATATTTAATTCTGAATAAGCATTTTCTACATTGTCTTCTTCATCAAATCCAAAAGTGAAGCTGATGCTCTCATAATTTCCTTCAGGAATTTTTGTAGCTGGTGAATAAGTTAATGTTGTTGTGTCATCTAAGTCAACATAGTGATAGCCTTCAATAGTGGTTGAGCCACCGCCTACTTTATTAAAAGTAACATCTGAAATCAAATACTGCAAGCGACTAACACTATAGTCTTGTCCACTTGCATTGGTATATGGTTTGTTTGGATCTGTATTCATCATTAATGCAGCCCCGTCAACCATTTGTGCCATATCGATTGTGACTGCATAGCTTTCTGCTGCGGGTTGTATCAAATCACCACCATCATCGTCTTCACAACTTGTAAACCCTATGGCTAAAGCAGGAATTAAGAGGCTTGCCATGATGTAGTTTTTCATTGTTCCTTTCATATTGGTTTTATTTAGGTTTATATGAGTTATAAAATTAAGGATTTGAATTATTAGTTCTTACTTTAGACGTGAACATTGAATGTTAGTTGCCTCATGCCTTTGATTATAATTTTAGGACCAACCGCTGTTGGTAAAACGAAACTAGCGGTGCAAGTTGCCGCTAAGCTCGATGGGGAAATTATAAGTGCCGATAGTAGGCAAGTTTATAAGGGCATGGACATTGGTACTGGTAAAGATTTGGAGGAGTTTACTGTTGATGGAAAAGAAATCCCTCACCACTTGATAGATATAAAGGAGGCAGGCGAGCAATATCACCTATATGATTTTCAACAAGATTTCTACGCTGCCTATCGAGACATTTGTTCAAGAGGAAAAACACCTATTTTATGCGGAGGGACAGGATTGTATTTGGAAGCTGCACTGGCAAAAGAACAACTCCTCAAGGTTTCAAAAAACGAAAAATTGAGAAAAGAATTAGGTTCCGCTAATATAGAGGAGCTGAACAGAATACTCCTTCAATTAAATCCAAATCAACACAATAAAACAGATTTAGGAGATCGAGAACGTTGTATCCGGGCAATTGAGATAGAGACGCTTAAACAACAGGAACCAACAACACAACTTTCACCTGTTAGGGAATGCGTTATTTTTGGGATTTGTCAAAAACGAAGTGCATTAAGAGCTAGGATTGAAGAACGCTTAAACCATCGATTAGAAAATGGAATGGTGGAAGAGGTGGAGCAATTACTCCAATCTGGTTTAAGTGCAGAACAGTTGGATTATTATGGACTAGAGTATCGTTTTATTTCAAAGTACTTAAAGCAGGAATTAAGCTATGAAGAAATGGTTGCAAAATTATTACAAGCCATAAGGCGCTTTGCCAAAAAGCAAATGACATGGTACAGAAGAATGGAAAGAAAGGGAGAAAAAATTCACTGGTTAGATGCCAACAAAAGTTCCGCGGATAAACTTAGTTTTGTTTTAAATCACATTTAATTTGGAGAAGCAGCTCAAAGTTTATAAATCATCAGCAGGATCTGGTAAAACATTTACCCTGGTAAAAGAGTATTTAAAACTCTGTTTAAAAGTTGAAAGTGATTTCTCCTTTGCAGCTATTCTTGCCATCACCTTCACCAATAAGGCCACTTATGAAATGAAGGAGCGTTTGATGGATACCTTAAAGGAATTAAGCGCTGGACAAGGGGGAGTAATGAATAATCTTTTACTTGATGAGACTGGCTTATCAGCTGAAGAATTAAAGCACAGAGCAAATCGATTGCTGTCTGCCATCTTGCACAACTATGCCGACTTTTCAATTAGCACCATTGATAAATTTTCTCACCGCATTATCCGAACTTTTGCTAAGGATTTAAACATAGCCATGAACTTTCAAGTGGAATTGGAAGAAAAACGCTTGTTAGAAGAGGTCATAGCTGAAATGCTAAATGAGGTAGGTAAAAACAAGGTCTTGAGTGATTTAATTATTGCCTTTACCATGCAAAAGCTAGACGAGGAGAAATCGTGGAACGTAGAAGATGAATTACTCTCCTTTTCAAGCAATCTGCTCAAGGAAGAAGCGATGCCTTTTTTAAAGCGGTTGAGAATACTGACCATTAATGATTTCAAGAAGTTAGAACAAAAATTTAGAAAAGAAAACCTGCTTATTTCCAATAAACTAACTGAAATTGCAAACGCTGGATTGGACTTAATTAAGGACAACAATATTGATCCCAAAGCATTTGCTGGAAACTCCAAAATTTCAATTTACTTTAAAAATGTCGCTGATTTAAATCATGAAAAAATATTTCCCACCAATCAGTTAAGTTCAAATATTGAAAAAGATAGTTGGTATTTGAAAACTTGCACTGCCGATCAGAAAGCAGCCATAGAGTCCATTAAAGGAAAATTAGAGAAGTTTTATAATGAAATTCAGCAGCTACTAGAAGAACATTGGCCGAAGTATTTAAGTCGAGCTGAGGTATTGAAAAATAGCTATAACCTTGCATTAATCAACCAAATAGAAAAACGCTTTAGCACTCTCAAACAAGAAAATGCCATCTTAAATATTGCAGATTTTAACAGAATAATTGCTGAAGAGGTGCTCAATGAGCCAATGCCGTTTATTTATGAGCGATTAGGGGAGCGCTATCGACACATCATGATTGACGAATTTCAAGATACTTCTGTGCTGCAGTTTTTAAACTTGCTCCCACTGATTGACGAATCTTTGGCAAAAGGGCATGAAAACTTATTAGTAGGAGATGCTAAGCAAGCCATATACCGCTTTAGAGGAGGGGAGGTGGACCAATTTTCCCTGATGCCGGGTTATGTTCCAGAATTGGCAGAAAATAATGAGCTGAGTCTTCAGCGATTGCACACCTTGAAAACTCAATTTAATCCCAATTACTTAGTTGATAATTATAGATCTTCAGCTGCCATTGTAAATTTTAATAATGCATTTTTTCATTTTATAAGCAATCTAGACATATCAGAAAAGCTAAATGCTATTTATAAGGATCATCAACAAAACATAATAAATACTGAGATAGAGGGCTATGTGAGGATCAGCTTTTCAAAAGGAAAGGCAGAGGAATTAGAAGAAACTTTTGGTGACTTAACAATTCAAAGTATTCAGCAATGTAAGGAAAAGGGATACCGCCTAAATGACATGGCCATCCTTTGCAGAAAACGCAAGGAAGCTTCTGCGATAGCTACTCGTTTGAAAAAGGAAAAAATACCTGTCATTTCTTCAGAGGCATTGTTATTAAAAAAATCTTCTACTGTTCAATTTATAATACACTTGCTCATGTGGCTTGCAGAGCCTAAAGCTGATGAATATAAAAAGGCGATTGTTGAATACCTGAGTCTAAGTGGTCGTTTAGGTAGCTCCCTGGAGGAAAATTTCGAGCACTATCTTTCAAAAGATTTCAATTTCAACGAATTATTCCAAAGCTTTCAAAAAAGCTTTAGTGTGGAGCAACTTAAATCATTGTCGATATTAGAGCTGGTGGAGTATTTTATAAGACTGTTTTCTTTAAATGAAAGCTACGATGTGTATTTACAAAGTTTACAAGATGT
The DNA here is from genome assembly GCA_040218815.1 of Vicingaceae bacterium. Taxonomy (GTDB): domain Bacteria; phylum Bacteroidota; class Bacteroidia; order Flavobacteriales_E; family Vicingaceae; genus JAVJQS01. Next base: position 196,896 of record JAVJQS010000004.1, read on the forward strand.
AGCATTAGACTTTACAAAAACCCAAGGTAGCGATATCGTTCAGTTTTTAAATTGGTGGAAGGAACGAGAAGGGGTATTCTCTGTGACCATTCCCGATAATATTGAGGCAGTGAATATTTTGACCATCCATAAGTCTAAAGGCTTAGAATTTCCAATCGTTATCTATCCCTTTGCAAAGCAAGAAATTAAGCACAGTGGTGGTTTACTAAAGGACTTTGTCTGGGTAGACTTAGAAAATTTAGATGCCTTGAATGTGCCTTTTGCCCTAGTAGAGTTTAGTAAAAACTTATCAGAATCGAGCTTAAAGAAGTATTATGAGGCAGAATTAGAAAAAAAGGAAGTCGATCTGATCAATGATACCTATGTTGCATTTACCCGCGCTGCTGAAGCCTTATTTATTCATGCTGAATCACCCCCGAAAAATGCTGCATCAACTTTAAAGTTAGCGAGCTTACTGGATCAGTTTTTAAGCCAGTCGATTGATTTTCGTTTTGATGAGGAGGTTTATGAATTGGGTGAATTGAGAGCAAGCGTGCAAAAGAAGGAGCAAACTAAGCTTGATAATTCTATTGAATTGAGCTACCCAAGTTTTGCATGGAAGGATCGATTAAAAATTAGTGCAGAGCACATTCATATCGAGCTTGAAGGGGAGAAAGCACCTCAACAATATGGTGATTTGTTGCATGAGCTATTAGCACAAATAAATAACTTCAATGAATTAGAGTCTGTATTAAAACAATACCATCTAAAAGGAATTATCAATGAAAAAGAACAGGAACTAATTCAGCATAAATTAATGACCCTTCTGAAAAAAAATGAAGTAAGTCGATTTTTTGATGCTAATTATAAGTCTAGGAGGGAAGCTGCTTTATTTACAAGTGCAGGTAACTTGATACGGCCCGACCGGGTGGTTTACTTTGAAGATGAGCTTGCAGTTGTTGACTTTAAGACGGGTGTGAAAAACGAAAAGCACAAAGAGCAAGTTTTAAATTACTGCCACGCAATTGCATCAACTACTGCTTTACCGGTGAAAGGTTATTTGCTCTACACTGAATTAGAGAAGCTTGAGGAAGTAGCTTAATCAGTAGTGATTAAGGATTAAGGATGAAGGATGAAAGATGAAAGTGGAAGAAAAAAAATTGATAATTGATAAATGATAATGGATAGTGGAACTTCAGAATTACGATTTGAGATTTTGTAATATGAAGGAATTGAAAAACTTAGTGTCCTTTGTGATAGCTTAGTGTGCTTTGTAGTTAAAGAGGAAAAGAGGATGGATGAAAGATGAAGGAGTAAAGAGTTTGTAATTTTAGGTTTACGATTTTAGATAAATTGAACATTGAACATTGAACATTGAATACTGAAGATTAAATATTGAAACTCTTTGTGAACTTTGTGAAAGCTTAGTGTGCTTTGTGGTTTAAAATGAAAGTAGAAAGATGAAAACATAAATCTAAAATCTCAGATCTATTTCAACAAAGAAATATTCCCTTTTTTCGTTAGCACTTTTCCGCTATAAGTTAATGCCTCCACTGTAAATACGTAGGTTTCTATATTTTGTGGTTGACCACGATAAGTGCCATCCCACCCTTTATCAAAGTCAGAAGATTCAAATACCAACTCACCAAAGCGGTTGTAGATTTTAAAAGCAATCAACTCTTTTAAGCCCCAACCTTTCGCATAAATAATATCATTAGAGCCATCTCCATTTGGTGAAAAAGCAGTCGGCACATCCAGGGAATATTTTTCAATTACTTCGATCTTAATAGTATCTGTCAAGTAGTAACAACCAAAATCATCAAAAATTTCTAGTATGTAGGTTCGGTTTTGGAGAGGTTTAGCGATGGGGTTGGCGCAACTGGCGCAACTTAAGCCAATTTCTGGTGTCCATTTGTAAGCAAAGCCCATACCAGCGAAGGCATTTAAATTAATTGTTTCACCTATTATAATGCTGCTATCAGGAATAGAACTGTAGTCGATTGGATGTTGTACGACTACTTCTACAAAATTACTGTCTTCACAACCTCCTGCATTGGAGACCAAAAGTTGGTAATTGGTAGTGCTATCTGGAAAAGCAAAAGTGCTATCATTAAATGGATCTGAAAGTCCTGTTGCAGGACTCCATTGAAATTTACTTCCTCCACTGCCAATTAACAATACAGTATCTCCTTCGCATAAACCAGTATCTGAACTTACTTGAGCCAATGGAATAGGGAATATTTCAATTGACTTAGTAGCAGTGTCTCTACAGCCAATGTTGGAGCTTACTTCTAAACTAATTGGAAATGTACCAGCCTGAGGAAAGTTGTAGCTGGGGTTTGGGTCAGTTGAAAATACACCAGGGGCAAATACCCATCTAATGGAATTAAAACCAATAGAAGTATTGATAAAGTCAGCCTCGAATGGGACACAAGCCGAGTCATCAGAAACAGTAAAATCGGCCTTCACATTATATACAAATAAGCTATCTTCAAGCGGTACGGTACAGTTACCACTGGAGTCGGAAACGATTAATGCTACTTTAATTTTTCCTGTTTTTTGAGTGTAAATATGAGTAATAGGGTTTCCTTGTCCACCATTACCATCTCCAAAATCCCAAAAGAAGGAAGCCACATTATTGGATTGAGTGATGTTAAATGTGACTTCTTCGTTTAAGCATATGGTGTCTTTGTCGAAAACAAATTCGGCTTCTGGTCCTTTGGTTTTAATGTAGGCCACCTTTTCAATACTATCGGCACAACCTGCAGGAGTGCTTACCTTTAAGAAAACATCAAATTCACCTACAGCAGTATAGTTGTGAAATGGATTTTGAAAAACGGAGCTAGCCCCATCACCAAATCGCCACTCCCATTCTGAAATTACTCCTTTAGAGGTGTCTTGGAAATTAACTGAAAAAGGATAACAGTCTGCTTCAAGAGTATCAGCAGTGAAGCCTAAAATAGGTGATTCATCAACTTTAATGAGGTTTGTTTTAATTTCAGACTGTACGCAACCTGTTTCGTCTACTGCACTAAGGCTAACAGTATAGGTTCCAGCTTGTGAATAACTATGACTAATGAATTCAGCATTAGTATCAATGTACACCGTGCCATCACCAAAATCCCATGTATATATAGGGTTTAATCCGTTGGATACATTTCTAAAAATGACGGTATCTCCAATACAGACTTGCGATAGGTCATTTAAAAAGCGCAAATCGAGCAATTCAAAATTGATTAATCCTTTCTTTATAATAGAGTCTTTACAACCGAATTCATTCTCGATTTTCAAGAAAACAGATTTTGACCCAGCTGTGCTGTAAGTCACAGTATCGTTTTGCTGAAAGCTAGTGTCTCCGTTACCAAAGCGCCATTCCCAGTTGGTAATAGTTGTGTCAGTAATACTTGTGTCATAAAAAGCTACTTCAGTCGGAAAACAGTTTTCTAGTAGGGTGGTATCAAAGGCTGCTTCTAAACGAGAGACAAAAAAAGTATCTACCGCACTAAAGGTGCACCCTAGGGCATCGATGGTGTATAGCTCAATTATATATGTACCCGGAACAGTATCAAATGGAATATTCTTTTTCTTGCTAACGGTATCTCCATCAATAATCCAATTGAATTGCTCATAGCGGTTGGAGGCGTTTGAGAGCAAGTTTATTGAATCGCTAGTACAAAGGTTCCGTCGTTGTGGTAATATTCGAAGAAAAGGTGGTGGCTCTAAATCCAATCGTGCAGTATCAAAAATAGGACCACACCTATTACTGTCATTGTAAATTTTTAATATAGGGTAGTAAGTCTTAAAGTCAGGATAAGTGTGTAAAGGATTCTCATTTACACTATCTAATGCTGTGCTATCGCCAAAATCCCAAACAAAGCGTGTTACCCCGCTGAAATTGCCTTCAAACTGAACAATTCTTCTATCGGCACACTGTCCTGCTATTTCGAAGTTAGTTTTTGATATGGGACCATTAACATATAAAAGGTTTATGTTAGTGGTATCAGTTGTGTCGCAACCATTATTTCCTACAGTGTGAATTATTCTATAGCTACCTGTATCAGGAAAATTTCTAAATGATGCGCCACTATTCAATCCTGTACTATCTATAAAATAGTCGTTAATACGGAAGAAATCTTCATTATTAAAAACACCTAAAAAACTAAATGACCAAGAATTTACCTTTGAACTATCTGAAGAAGTGTCATTAATAAAATTTTGTACATCTGGACATACCGAGTCAGGTTCAAGGATGAAACTTGGATTTTGTTTAAAACCTGCGCCAACTTTTAATGAATCTTTTGCAGAGCAACCTAAGCTGTTAGTAATTGTCAAGCTAACAGTTCTTATAGTATCATCTACAAACGAAACTGGAGGTTGAACTTTTACATTACTTTGATAAGTTCCAAAATTCCAATTCCACATTGTAATAGGACCTGGTCCGAAAGTGGTGTCTCTAAAATTAATATTAAGTGGGGAACATCCACCAAGAATAGTGGTTTGGACTAACCTATTATCGGAAGTCAAAGCAAGAGGTGTATCAACCACATCTTTTATTATTTTAGCGTCATGCAGTATAGAAACTCTCAATAACTCAACAGTTCTGCTTGTATCTTTGATTAATGTATCCTTGCATCCAAATTTACTTTTAACAATTAGGGTGTCGCTATAATAATTCGGTCGATTGCCAAAATTAAAAGTTTGGAAAATAGCTATTGAATCAATTGGAAGAACGGTTGAATAAGTTGTTGATTTTTCCATGTCAGAATCTTCAATTTTCCAAACTGCAGTATCACCATTTGTCGAAGTATTTTTAAAAATCACATCTTCGGAAGGATTGCATGTAAAATCTGGATCAACTGTAAAATCTGCTATTACTTCCTGAACATATATAGTGTCCTTTGTGGACTTTAAGCAAATAGGGCCTGCCGATATAGTTAGTGTAACTTCAAAAAAACCTGAATCTTGATAAACTTTCGTTGGATTTTCTTGACTCGAAGTGGAGCCATCACCAAAATCCCATCTAAATAGGGTTGCTCCAGTTGAAGCATTATCAAATTGAATTGCTTCTCCTAAGCAATAATTTTTTTTAGCAGTGGAGAATTCTGCTGTAGTAGATTCTAAACGCACAAAATCTTCTTGAAATAAGGTGTCGCTGCAATTGGGGTCACTAACAATTAATGTAACATCATATCTACCCAATCCATTGTAAAAATGAGTCGGGTTGGCTTGTGTTGAGCTGTCACCATCACCAAAGTACCATTTGTAACTTAAACTACCCCCCGTTGATAGGTTATTAAAGCTAACGGTTAGCGTATCAGCGCAACTGGTCGACTTAGGACTTGAGAAATTGGCAATTGGAGCTGCTGTAACAACTATATTATTAAATACCTTTATATCAGTACACCCATTTATGTCAGTCACTTGCAATGAAGGAGGGAAGGTTCCTCCATTTTGATAAGTATGCGTTGGATTTTGATCAGTAGAAGGTTGGCTGCCATCACTAAAGTCATATTTATAGTCTTGAATTGCACCGCTACCTTGACTCGAATTATCCGTAAAATTGACTGGCAAAGGAGAACAACCTGTCGAAGGACTTACAGAAAAATCGGCTGTTGGGTTACGGAAAACTGTAATAAAGTTGGATTTGGTTTCTGTGTCAGTATTTGTGCCATCACTTACAGTTAAGGTTACATCATAAGTTCCAACAATGGTATAGTTAGCCGAAGGATTTTGTACAGTAGAAGTATTGCTGTTGCCAAAGCTCCAAGACCAGGATGTAATGTTTCCACTTGACAAATCAGTGAAATTTACACTTGCTGACCCACAACCATTGGTGGTGTCTGCACTAAAATCAGCAGTCACCTGTGCAGAAGATTGAAATACAATTAGATGACACAATAAGAGAAAAGAGGTAGATAAGAATTTAAACATGTTACAGATTTAATGTCTTAGTTTTCTATTACTTTTACGGCAATGCCAATTAAGAACCAATATTTTTGTTTTGCAATAATACTAATTGCTTTTTGTACACAGGGCTATTCTCAAGACGTACATTTTTCGCAAAGGTTGGCTGCCGATAAGCAAAGAAATGCAGCTTTTACAAATAGTTTCGAAGGCAATTGGCAAGCCATGACGGTTTATAGGCAACAGTGGAGTTCAATTGGAGAGCCCTTTACCACTTCCACATTATTTTTTACCAAACAGTTTTACTCCCCCATTCCCAAGCTAAAATATTTTGGAGGGCTTCAATTAACCTATGATAAAAGTGGAGACGCACAATTAACTTCCACTCAATTTATCTTAAACCTAGGAGCTTCATATCAACTCAATAGGAATGTATTTACTTTTGCGATTGCCAATGGATTTGTGCTAAAAAGTTTTAATCAAAATGGACTTACTTTTCCTGAGCAATACGATAGAAATATTGGAGGTTTTAATGAGAATTTAGCAAGTGGAGAAAATTTTAATGCTCAAGATTTGAATTATTATGATTTAGGTTTAGGAGGTACTTGGGAACGTGAATTGAATAAAACTTGGAGTTTAACTTCTGGATTTTCTATGGCTCATCTTACTGAGCCTCAAGAGTCCTTTTATGATGCTGATAATAAAAAAAACTTAGGCTATGGTTTTCAGTTTGTAGCTGAGCATTTGTTAAACCCATCCATCAATATTTATCCCTACTTGAGCTTTTATCGTGCTAAGGGTGCCTCTGAAACAATCTTAGGGTCTGCAGTATTGTTTAATACTAGCGCTTTTGGACCAATAGAAAATATTAAACCTTTTCTTTATGTAAGAACAGGTATTGATCGTTTAAGTGATGCTATTATACTTGGAAGCTATGCCGATATAGGTAATTTTCAGCTTGGAGCTTCTTACGATATCAATGTGTCAGAATTAGAGTTTGCCTCCAACTATCAAGGTGGATTTGAACTGAGTTTAATTTATACAGCAAAAAACAAAGAACTTGAACAACGTAGGATTCCTTGTATTAGATATTAAAGCAGTTTGCTTTATACTTAGTCTTTTTTTTACAGGCTCTGTATTTTCTCAATCCGAAGAAAACAAGTTTTCAAAAGGACAATTAAAGAAAATGGCTGCTGCAGCAGAGAGAAATAACGACCCTGAAACCGCAGCCATTTATTATGAGAAATACTTAGAAAAAAACCCTGGTGATATAAAAGTGACCTATCAACTGGCCAATAAAAATAGAATGATTGGGAATGTTGCAGCTGCTAAAAGCCAATATAAAGTTGTTTTTGAAAAAGAGAAGAAAAAATATCCTTTAGCGGCATTTTTCTTTGCTGAAATGCTAGTTGCTAGTGGCAATTGCAAAGATGCTATTCCAATTTATGATGATTTTAGAGGGGACATTCGTGGTGAAAAAGATGATCGAAAATATAGTCGATTAGCTAAATTTGCTATTGAAGGTTGTGAAATGAAGGGAGATACTTCAATTCGTTCTAATATGGCAATTAAGGAGCTTAACGATGCCATTAATGGCAGTCATATGGAGGGAGCTCCAGTTTTTATATCGGAAAATGAAATTCTCTACAATTCTCTAAAAACTAAAAAAAGTGTTTACGATACACAATCTGAAAGTATGCCAAATCGCCTGTTTTATACGGCCAATTTAGAAGAAGGAGAATGGGAACACAAAAATGCATGGGTGGAACTCCGAAATTTTAATGTGGGAGAAGTGGCAAATGGGGCATTTAACTTAGACCATACTCGATTTTACTTTTCGGCCTGTGAAACCAATTCCTTAGGTGAAGTGAGTTGTGATATCTACAGTATGGATAAAGTTGGAAGTAAATGGTCAACCCCGGTAAAGTTACCTGAGCAAGTAAACACTAAGTACACAGAAACTCAAGTGGCAGTTGGAATTGATGAGCGAGAGCGAGAAACAATTTATTTTGTATCAGATAGAAAAGAGGGGAAAGGGGGCTTAGATATTTGGTATTCTACTTATTATGAAGACAAAAAGGAGTATCGTGAAGCAAAAAATTGTGGATCACGTATCAACTCCGTTGGTGATGAAATTACTCCATTTATTAATCCAATAAATCGTCAAATGATCTTTAGCTCTAATGGACATCCAAGTTTTGGAGGGTTTGATGTTTTTAAGTCTTCAGGTGAAAGAAGCCGGTGGTCTGAACCCGAAAATATTGGCACCGCAATTAATAGCTATTCCGATGAATTATACTATGTAGTAAGTCCAGCCGGTGGTGAGGGGGTTTTTGCTAGTAATAGGGTTACTCCTGAAAATAAAAAAAGAGGAGCTTGTTGTGATAATTTATTTTACTTCAAAGAGTTAGATAAAATAGAGTTGATTGTCAGTGGGAAGATAACTGAAATAGAATCAGAAACTAAAGAACTAGATGGAGTGAAAGTGAAGTTGTATATGGTGGATGAGCTGGGGGAGAGGTATTTTATGCAAGCTACCACAACAGATCAAGATGGAGTGTATAACTTACGTTTAGAGGCAAATAATAATTACATTGTAAAGACAGAAAAGGAAGGGTTTTTATCTGAGGAAAAGCAGCTCTCCACCAAAAATATGATCAATTCTGAAAAACTACAAAAAGACTTTCAATTGAATGAAATCTCAGAACGGGCAATTGAATTAGAAAATGTTTATTATGAATATGGTGAAACTAATCTTACCAATGAAGGCTTGGCGACCATTGATACCACTATCTATCAGGTGCTTTTACAAAATCCAAGTATTGTTGTTGAAATTGGCGCACATACGGATAATGTGGGTTCTAAGGGCTACAATTTAAACTTATCGCAACTTCGAGCTGAAAGTGTTGTGCGGTACTTAAGGTTAAAGGGTATAGATAAGTCTCGATTAAAGGCAAAAGGATATGGAGAGAGTCAGCCTTTGGCACCTAATGAAAATGCCGATGGCACGGACAACGAAGCCGGTAGAGCAAAAAACCGTAGAACAGAGTTTAAAGTTATTGGTGAGATTGAAATCCCTGAATTGGAGGACTAATTTAGATTCAAAAGCAATCCGCTAGCTATAAAGCCCACCTATATGACTGCTTTTCGTATTCGAATGAGTTTCTCTAAAAGGGTTTCTAATTTATCTAGAGCCAGCATATTCGCACCATCAGATTTAGCCTGCGAGGGGTTGTGATGTGTTTCAATAAAAATACCATCTGCTCCAGCAGCAATTGCTGCTTTGCCGATAGTTTCAATAAGTTCTGGCTGACCTCCTGTGATTCCGCTGCTTTGGTTGGGTTGCTGAAGTGAGTGTGTAATGTCCATTATAACAGGAGCATATGCTTTCATCTTTGGTATTCCTCGAAAATCAACTATCATATCTTGATAGCCAAACATATTTCCGCGGTCTGTAATCCAAACCTTATCATTTCCAGATTCTTTTACCTTATTTACTGCAAATTTCATGGCTTCAGGAGCTAAGAATTGTCCTTTTTTTATATTTATGAACTTTTTTGTTTTAGCAGCAGCAACTAAAAGATCCGTTTGTCTGCAGAGAAAGGCTGGGATTTGCAAAACATCTACATAATTTGCAGCTAGGGCAGCTTCTTCGGCAGCATGAATATCAGTTACTGTTGGTACATTGTATTTCTTGCCTACATCAGCCAAAATTTTCAATGCTTTTTCATCACCTATTCCAGTAAAGGAGTCTAATCGTGATCGATTGGCCTTGCGATAAGAGCCTTTAAAAATCCAGGGTATTTCTAAGCGATTGGTGATTTCATAAATTCGCTCGGCAATTTTAAATGCCATTTCTTCTCCTTCAATTGCGCAGGGACCTGCTAATAGAAAGAAATTATTTGTTTCAGTAAACTTGATTTTATGAAGTTGATCAATCATCGATTTTATTTTAAAATTAAGTTGATAAGCGTGAATCAAGTTATAGCTAAAAAGCAGAAATAAATAGTATTGAAGGTGTTTTTTCCAATTTTATGAACTCCAATAATAGCCATAGAACTATCATTGCTATTGACTCTATTGAATACTTATAATATTTTAATAGTTGATTTGAATTTAATTTAGTCTACATCTTCATCTTCAAAATCTTCTTCATCATATTTATCTTCATATTCCTCTTTGGCATCATCAGTTAGGTTACCATCATCATCGTAATCATCATCGTCTTCAATCAACTGATCTGCTACAATCTTCGACATTTTAATTAAGTAAATTTTGTCTTCCATCTCAAAACGTAATGCACTGATTTTATCACCATCTTTATTTACAAATGAAATAAGGTGTTGACTAAAACCTTCTGGATATTCTAATTTAATTTGTTCTTGGATATCTCTTCCAATTTTTTCGAAAGAAGTTACTAATCTAGGTTTACTTGTTGCGCTCATAATTCTTTTTTTACCAATCTAATAAATAGGCGAAAATTAAAGGTGCCACAATAGTAGCATCTGATTCTATTATGTGTTTTGGAGTATCAATATCTAATTTACCCCATGTAATTTTCTCATTTGGAACAGCTCCAGAATAGGAGCCATAACTGGTAGTAGAGTCTGAAATTTGGCAAAAATAGCTCCAAAAAGGAGTGTCGGTGCGTTCCATATCTTGATAGAGCATAGGTACTACACAAATGGGGAAATCACCTGCTATTCCTCCTCCAATTTGAAAAAAGCCAATGCCTTTATCTTCTGCATTATCGGTGTACCAATCTGCTAAAAAAGTCATGTACTCAATACCGGATTTTACGGTGGAAGGTTTCAAATCTTTTTTCAAACAGTAGGAAGCAAAAATATTTCCCAGGGTTGAATCTTCCCATCCAGGCACAATGATGGGTATGTTTTTTTCAGCAGCAGCTAACATCCAAGAGTTTTTTGGATCAATTTCATAATATTGCTCCAACTCTCCAGAAAGTAATAATTGATATAAATACTCATGTGGAAAGTATCTTTCGCCTTGATCTTCTGCTTTTTTCCAAAGTGCAAAAACGTGCTTTTGTAAGCGTCTGAAAGCTTCTTCTTCAGGGATACAAGTATCAGTCACACGGTTTAAGCCTCGTTCTAATAAATCCCATTCTTCTTTTGGTGTTAAGTCTCTATAATTGGGCACTCGCTCGTAGTGGGAATGAGCAACCAAGTTCATTAAGTCCTCCTCTAAGTTGGCGCCGGTGCAAGAAATAATTTGCACCTTATCTTGACGAATCATTTCTGCAAATGATTTTCCGAGTTCAGCGGTGCTCATAGCTCCAGCCAGAGAGACCAACATTTTCTTACCACTCTCGAGGTGAGTTTCATAGCCTTTTGCTGCATCCACTAATGCAGCAGCATTAAAGTGTTTGTAGTGTTCTAGAATGAATTTACTTACTGCACCTTTATTTTTCATGAAGCTCAAATTTATAACTCAAAAGTTTATAATACAATTTTGCGGCTAAGAAGTTAGGCGCTTTTAATCCATCAATTGGCGCTAATTCAACAATATCAAACCCCACCACATTTTTTTGCTCAAAAACTTTCCTCAAGTATTTTATACAAGTATTCCACTGCATTCCACCAGGCTCAGGAGTTCCTGTTGCAGGCATAATGGAAGGGTCAAATACATCAAGGTCGATGGTCAGGTAAACTTGTTCAGTCAGCTGATCTATTGACTGTTGCATCCAGTCTGACTGCCCAAAAATGTCTTCGGAAAAGTAGCATTGTTTACGGTTTAAGTGTTCGTTCTCTGATTCATCCATGCTTCGGATGCCTACTTGCACAAGATTAGTATTTTTTGAGGCATCGTAGACGGCACAAGCGTGATTGTATGGAGAGCCATGGTATTCTGGTCGTAAATCAGTATGTGCATCCAATTGCAATACACTCAAGTCATTGTACTTTTCATAGAAGGCCTTAATCAATCCAATGCTTATCGAGTGTTCTCCACCAAAAAAGGTCAAAAACTTATCCTTTAAAAGTAAGTCTTTTGTGCTCTTATAAACTGCCTCAAAAACAGCCTCTGGACTACTTTTTTCTTCTATTGAATTTAGCATGTAAATACCTTGTCGAAATACTTCAGACTTGGTTTCAATATCATACAACTCCATGTTTTCGGCAGCATCTAAAAAGGCTGCAAAGCCATTGTCTGCTCCTTTACCCCATGTGCTAGTTCCATCGTATGGAATTGATTGCAGGTAAATCTTCGCCAATTCTCGATTGGCGAACTCATCTTCTATACCGGCAAAATTTTGATTCATTTGTTGTAGCCCAATAGTTTAAACATTTCCTCTGCTGACTGCTCATTTCGATAAACATAATCCACTAGATTTCCCTGTTCATCTCGATCTAATATAATGTGTTTGGGTGAAGGGATTAGACAATGCTTAATGCCCCCATATCCGCTAATTGCATCTTGGTATGCTCCAGTATGGAAAAAGCCAAGATATAGAGGCTCTTTTTCATTTTCTTCGATTTTTGGCAACAATACTTCTTGGTTTAAGTCCTCGGAATTGTAGTAATCAGAATGATCGCAGCTGATTCCGCCAATAGCGGTTCGTTGGTATTCATTGTTCCATTTATTCACTGGTAACAAAATAAACTTTTCGTGGATGCTCCAAGCATCGGGAATGGTATTCATTAAACTGTTGTTAATGATGTACCAGCACTCGGTGTCGTTTTGTTGTTTTTTCTCTAAAACCTCAAAAATTATCGCTCCACTTTCACCGACTGTATATTTTCCAAATTCTGTATAAATATCTGGGTCTGGAACTTGTTCTTCAGCACAAACTTCTTTGATGTTTTTTACAATCTCGTTAATCATGTAATCATAATCATACTCAAAACCCAAGTTATTTCTTATAGGTAAACCTCCTCCTAAGTTAAAGGAATCCAATGTTGGACTTTTCCGCTGCAAGTCTACATAAAGTTTTAATGCACGTTTAAATTCTCCCCAGTAATAAAGACTGTCTTTTATACCTGAATCAACAAAAAAATGTAACATCTTTAGCTCAACCACTTCACTTTTTTGAACATGGTTTTCAAAAAAGTCTAACATTTCATTTTGTCTAATCCCCAGTCGACTAGTATAATAAGAGGCTTGAGGTTCCTCATTAATGGCCATGCGCAAGCCAATTTTAATTTTTTTACTGCACTTTAATTTCTCAATTCGCTCCAGTTCAGAGGTGCTGTCTAAAACCACAATAACATTGCTAAACCCTGCCTCAATTAAACCAACAATTTTTTGCAAATATTCCGGCGTTTTATACCCGTTATTTACGATTGTTCTTTTTTTATCAATTTTTCCTTCATGATATAGGTTCAAAATTAAATCAATGTCAAATGAAGAAGAAGTCTCCAGGTTAACATTGTGCTTCATAGCTTCAGAAACCACATGAGAAAAGTGATTGCACTTGGTGCAATAGCAATAGTTGTAGTTGCCTTTATAGCCGTGTTTTTTTATTGCACGATTAAACAAGTTTCGGGCTTTCTTTATTTGATCTCCAATTTTTGGAAGGTAAATGAATCTAAATGGGGTTCCGTACTTTTCAATTAAATGCTTTAATGAAACACCGTGAAAGGTTAAATGATCGTTTTTCAAATCAAAGCCTTCTTGCGGAAAATAATAGGTTTGATCAATTAAATCAAAATAGGTGTTTTTCATTTCATAGTCAATTTGCAACATCAAAAGTAACAATCGACGAATTGATAAAACCCTGTGTCAATCTTTTTTTAGTGAAATAATATATATTTTAAGTTGAAAATTTCTAATATCCATATAGTCAGAAGATTACAATCCATTTGGTTTATTAAAATAGATTTTAGATAAAAATTAATAAGCTAAACCAGCCGAGTATTAACTTTACACCTTATCTAAACTAATCTTGATATGAATACAGATTCCTTTCCCGATTATTTTCATGCCTACATTTCTAAAATTCCTGATGGTAATCCTATCGAATTGCTACAATATGGAATTAAAGAAAGCTTAAGCAGTTTAGCGATGGTTTCTGAAGAAAAAGCCAATCAAAGCTATGAGGAGGGTAAATGGAGTATCAAAGACATTATACAACACTTAATTGATACCGAACGGATTTTTTGCTATCGAGCACTGGCAATTGCTCGAGGAGAAACGATTAAGCTTCCCGGCTACAACCATGCTAGTTATGCTGAGAATGCAACTGCTAACTCAAGAAGTTTAAAGGAACTAATGGAAGAATTGAGAAACCTCCGCCAAAGCAGTATTGATATGTTTAGGAGTTTTACTCCTGAAATGCTCAAAAAGAAAGGAAATGCTAATGGTTTAGACATAAAAGTTGAGCAATTACAATATATTTTGGTTGGTCATGAGATCCATCACTTACAAGTAATTCATCAAAAGTATTTGAAATGATTGAGTGGAGTGATTTTGAAAAAATAGACATGAGGTCTGGGACCATAATTGAAGTAGACGCATTTCCAAAGGCAAACAACCCTGCTTGGAAGCTTAAGGTGGACTTTGGTGAACTGGGAATAAAAAAATCAAGCGCACAAATCACTGATAATTACACTAAGGAGCAACTGCTTGGCAAGCAGGTAGTTGCTGTTGTTAATTTCCCTCCGAAACAGATTGCAAATTTTTTTTCAGAATGCTTGGTTTTGGGCATTGCAGATGTAAATGGTAATATTGTATTGCTGCAGCCTGACCGAGAAATTAGCAATGGAGAGAAAGTGAGTTAATTGAGAAATTTTAGTTTTTATTTTTTAATCATAAAAATTATGTTACTTGCAATTGACTCGTGGATTTATTGCATTTGAAATTTCATTCAAGCTAATAATGGAATGACTATTTGATCATTATAAATTAAGGATTAAAATCTAAAAATTGATATGAAAATATATCCAATAGATACGGGGAACTTTAAGTTAGACGGTGGCGCCATGTTTGGTGTAGTACCTAAATCATTGTGGCAACGAACGAATCCAGCAGATAGTAATAATATGTGCTCGTGGACCATGCGTTGTATGTTGATTGAAAAGGGAGATCGATTGATGTTGATTGATAACGGAATGGGGGATAAGCAGAGTGAAAAGTTTTTTAGTTATTACTATCTGTTCGGTGATGCTACACTTGAAAAATCTTTGGCTTCATATGGCTTTCACCCTGATGATATTACTGATGTATTTTTAACGCATTTACATTTTGATCACTGCGGAGGAGGAGTAAAATGGAATAAAGATAAAACAGCCTATGCCCCAACTTTTAAAAACGCTAACTATTGGTCGAATAAGCAACATTGGGAATGGGCAACAAGTCCAAACGATAGAGAGAAAGCCTCTTTTTTAAAGGAGAATATTATACCAATGCAGGAATTTGGTCAGCTTAAGTTTGTTGAGGAGCATGATTTTAATTGGTTTGATATTTTTTATGCTTTCGGTCATACCGATGCACAGATGATTCCGTTGATTGAATATAAAGGAAAGAGAATAGCCTTCGTAGCTGATTTATTACCCTCAGCAGGACATATACCATTGCCTTATGTTATGGGTTATGATACACGACCATTGTTGACTTTAGAGGATCGAAAGAAGTTTTATAAGAAGGCTATAGAGGAGGATTTATTACTCTTTATGGAACACGATTATGACAATGAAGTAATTAGTCTTAAAGACACTGAGAAAGGAGCTAGGTTGAATGAAAGCTTTAAATTTATCGACATGTTTTAGATAAAATACAATCTGTTGCAGTTGTTAAAAACAATCTGCTAATTACTTCTCTTCCTCAAAGCCAAGGCTTACTGAATTAATACAATACCGCATACCCGTTTCTTTTGGACCATCATCAAAAACATGGCCTAAGTGTCCTTCACAATTAGCACAAACTACTTCAGTTCGAATCATGCCCATGGAAGTATCCTTAATCAGCTTAACATTGCCTTGGTCAACTACATCATAAAAACTTGGCCAACCAGAACCAGAATCAAATTTAGTGGCAGAATCAAAGAGTGGGTTTCTACAAGCAGCACAAGTATAAGTTCCATCTTTTTTGCTGTTTAAAAATTCACCTGTAAATGGCCGCTCTGTTCCTTTTTCTCTTAATACTCGATATTGCTCTTCACTTAACTCTTCCTTCCATTTATCCATTTTCTTTTACTTTTTCCTTTTATGAAACTGCCTTCTTTTTCCACCGTAATTTGAATTCCCTCTAGATTGACCAGGTTTATATTCTGGGCCATTTCCTATGTCAGGTGGGTTAGGTAATTTTTGAACAGTGGATTCTAACAATTGTTCGATCTTTTCGAAATCTCGCTGTCCTTTTTCATCAATAAAAGTTAAAGCTACCCCCGTTGATTTAGCCCTTGCGGTTCTACCTACTCGGTGAACATAATCTTCAGGATCATTAGGTACGTCATAATTAATTACTAGGTCGATAGAGTCGATATCAATTCCTCGAGAAATGATGTCAGTAGCAGCTAATATTCTTAAACGCTTGTTTTTAAATCGTCGTAAAACTTCTTCACGTTGATCTTGGTCTAAATCAGATGATATACCATCTACATCCATTCCCATTTTCTTTAAATCTCTAACAATATCCTTTACTGTGGTCTTCCTGGAAGTAAAAATGATGATGCTGTTTAAGTCGTCTTTCCCATGCAGTAGGGATTTTAAAAGAGGGTTTTTCTGATTTGCATGGGTGTTGTAAGCGGCCTGTAAAATTCCCTCAGCTGTTTTTGAAATAGCAATATTCACTTCTTTTGGGTCGTTCATAATTGCTCTTGCCAAACTTCTAATTTTTGGGGGCATAGTAGCTGAAAACATAATATTTTGTCTTTTCTTTGGCAGGTATTCAGCTATCTTCTTCAAGTCTTCGGCAAAACCCATGTCTAGCATTCGATCAGCTTCATCTAAGATGAAATGTTGCAACTGATCTATTTTTACATAGTTTAAGTTCAGGTGCGATAACAATCGGCCAGGAGTTGCAACAATTAGATCTGCGCCATCAGTTAAAGCAGTTTTTTCAGCTTCAAAAGAGGAGCCGCTGCCTCCACCATAAATGGCTATAGAAGAAGTGCCAGTAAAATAAGAGAAGCCTTCCATTTGCTGGTCGATTTGCATCGCCAACTCTCTTGTAGGAGCAATGATTAAGGTATTGAGATTTCCTTTACCTGCGCGTTGAATCTTATCTAGTACAGGTAGTAAAAATGCAGCTGTTTTCCCAGTTCCAGTCTGAGCGACAGCTATTACATCGTCATCTTTTTGTATAATGGGAATAGCTTGTTCTTGAACGGGTGTAGGTTCTTCGAAGCCCATGGCGTCAAGTCCTTGGTTGATCTCTTCGGTGAAGTTAAAGTCTTTAAATTTCATTTAATAATGCTAAAGTAATTAGATCATACAGCAAATAGTTGAGCTGTAAATCTGGTGCAAAAGTAGCGGAATTAAGAAAGCTATTACAAGCTCTTGAATTTTAATTCAATTTATAAATCATTTAAAACAAAAAATCCCCCTTCTATTCAAAATAGAAAAAGGATTTGAGTAAAGTATTTAGAGAAAATATGCTTTAGAAATAAAAGAATAGATTTACAGAAGCAGAAGTATTTCTAAATCCAATTTCCAAATCTCTATTACCTTCAGAAAAAGTGCTTGACTCAAGTACTTCGTTCGTAGAGCCTTCGTAGCCTTCAAAAGTTACTGAACTTTCTCCAGTTGTTACATAGCTAAGACCCCAATAAAACTCACCACCAATAGAAATTTTTGGTGCAAAGAAATACTCAACTCCAATAAAACCTCTTAAGCCCACTTCAAAGTCATTCCCAAAATCAGCTTCAATAAGTCTGTATCCTAATGCTGGTGTTGGTATACCTGTTGGGTTGCCAAAATTAGTAGAAGATGGGTTTTGATTACTTTGAGTGATTTCATTTCCATATTCAATTGTGGTAGTGTTGTTAGTTGTGTAGTGGAAGTATACATCAGCTCCATAAACACCTTGAACTCTCGACTTTCCTTTGCGCTTTTCGATACCAGCACTTGCCGTAAAACCATACCGATTAATATCTCTAACATCGAATAATGCATCATCTGGATTTAAACTGTTATCATCGTTAATTCTAAAACGGTCTCGGTCGGCATCTGCAAAAATATCTAAGCCTCCTCTCCAGGCAAGATCATCAGCAATAAAATATTTACCCCAAACTGTAGCAGTTGGTAAATTTTTATCTATTTGATTAAATCGAGGTGAAGAGTTAAAGGTTTCATTATTAGCCAAATTCCCGAAGTACTGAAGCAAGGAGCTTGCATTTATACCCAATGCCCAATCTCCTTTTTTTGGTAGAACTTGATGACCATTTTTTGAAAGCAGCTCATTTTCTTCACCAGAAGACTTGAATATATAAAGTTTTGTAACTTGATTTTCTTCTTGAGCAAATCCGCTAAATGCAAATGGAACTAAGAGTATTACAATTAATATTTTTTTCATGATAAGTTAATTAGTTTTCCTCTACATTATTAGGTGTTGTGTCTGAATAGTCAAAGGTTTGAGTTTGGCCTTTGCTTAGAAAAATAGTTGTATTAAACTCATTGTATGTCGCAGTTCCTATAACATCATTAGTTCCATTATTAAATTCATAATTGGTTATAATAATTTCAGGAACAACTAAGTTTATGGTGTTGTCAAAGGTAACAGGTACTTCAATAGAGTAGTTTCCATTTGCGTCAGTAGTGGCAGACGCACCTCTTTGGATTCCATCCTCATCATCCCATGTAAACCTTAGAATAGCACCTGATACAGGGTCTTCATCTAATTGGCCGGGAATATTATTCGTCCTTACTTCAACATTTCCTTTAATTCGTGCAAAAATTGGAAGTGCCGTTTTAAAATTGCTCGCATAGCTATAATTTACTTCTTCCATATCTCCAGCACTCAAAGCGATGTTTGTTTCAGTACCCTCTTGAAATGTAGTGCTATATCCCATCACATTTCTAAACCCATCATTGTAATCTACATTTGTCGTGTATTCTTTAAAAATTGCCGTAAAGTTACCTGTGATGTCTTCAGTTGGAACCTGAATACTATATGCGCCTGACGCATCAGTAGTAGTTGTTAAAGAATTTGGAACCCCATTGCTATTGTTCCACTCGATTGTAAGCTCTGCGCCTTCTGCATTTTCAGGTATTCCTTTTGTAGAAAGTTGCTCAGAATCGACAACCACAGTGCCAAAAATGGTTGCGAATTTATCCAATATAGTATTTGTTTTATAGTCGCTTGCATAATCATAGTCAGCTACAACTGTTTCACCAGTTTTTACTACTATGTTCCTGCTTGAAGAATTGAAGGCTACTTTTTTAGTTGTAATTCCTGAACCATCATTAAAAGTAATTTCTCGCTCTAATTCGTCAAAATCTACTTCATAAGTAATTCCTTCTTTAATAGTTGGAACAGAGATCACATATACACCATCTGCATTGGTAACACCAACTCTGCTTTCAGTTCTACTGTCACCATCAGAAACAACAGTCAGGTCTTCTGAATCCCACGAAACTCTTATTATAGCACCAGAAACTGGTTCCGATTCAGATAGTCCATCGGACTGATCTGTATCTGCCGTTACAGTTCCTCTTATTGTACCACTTCCGGTTATGTCAACTGAAGTCGTTTCAGTTTCTTCACAAGCAGAAAATAGAGCTGCTATGAAGAGCATACTTATGATTGATTTTTTCATTTTATAGATGTTAAATTATAATATATTTAGACAACAAACATACTACAAAAAAGTAATTTCTTATAATTTTAATGCAATTAGGTGTTTCATTTTAAGATACTTATAAGTATAGATCTTGGTATTACTTACAGGAGTAAGTATTGCGCGTGTCTACATCCTCAGATTTTTTTCAAAAAAAAACTCTTTAGCAGTTTTGAATTACTAAAGAGTTAACTAAAATCGCTAAATCGATCTAATTGAAGTATTATTCTACTTCAAATGAAAGTCGAGTTGTAGCCCAATCTAAGTGAATCATATTATCCTCGATGGTATAGGTTAACATTTCAACATTGTCGATTTCAGAAGTAGAAGCTTCAGTAACTAAAGCATCTTTTGAATCGTCTTTTTTGTATGCGCCCCATTGTTTTGCTTCAGTGTTAAAGTAAATTGTCCAATCTCCTTCTTTTTTTGGAGTTACAAAAAAGGCATATTTCCCAGCTGGTAACTCTTCACCATTAATCATTACATCTTGACTAAATTCTATTGTTGTTGCTTCATTCGCACCCGCTCTCCATACCTTACCAAACTTTTCAAGGCCTCCAAAGATTTCTCTTCCTTTTACCGAAGGGCTGCTGTATTCTATAGTTACCATTGCATCTCCAATCTTTCCTTCCTCAGTTCTTGGAGGGCTTGGTCTGTCAGATTTATCTTCCTGAGCTGATAGTTGAAGGCCTCCTAGAATTAAAAAGCCAATCAATAATAGGTTAATTTTTTTCATTTTTTTTGAGTTTAATTGTTAGCTGATAAAGATAAACCAAAGATTGTTAGTTTGTTAGAAACAAAATGTATTTTTAACTAAAATTCGTTAAGAAGCTGAAGAATGATGCTGCAGCCTTTTTTAATCTCACTTTCCTTAATCGTCAAAGGCGGGGCTAATCTAAAAGCATTTGGCGTTGATAAAAACCAAAAAAGTACAATTCCATTTTCCAAGCCTTTTAGCACAATTTGTTTTACCATTGCTTCACTCTTCAACTCGATTGCCAACATTAAGCCTAATTGTCTTACTTCAACAATCTGTTCATGCTGCAGCAACTGATTAAAGAGAGCTGCTTTTTTTGCAACACCCTCAATTAAATTTTCCTCCCGAATGATCTTTAGTCCTTCAGCTGCAGCTGCACAGGGTAGGGGGTGTCCTCCAAAAGTACTAATGTGACCTAGCATAGGATTAGTAGAGAATTTACCCATTAATTCTCGGCTAGCTATCAAGCAACCAATTGGTAATCCAGCACCCAGTGCCTTGCCTGAAGTCAAGATGTCTGGAACGATTTTAAAATGCTCGAAGGCCCAGAGTTTCCCTGTTCTGCCTATGCCACATTGAATTTCATCTAATATTAAAAGGCACCCCACTTCATCACATCTTTTGCGCAAGGCCATCAAATAACTCTTATCCGGTATACGAACACCAGCGTCACCTTGAATGGTTTCTAAAATTACTGCTGCAGTTTGACTCGTAATTTGTTTTAACTGAGCTTCTTGATTTAATTCAATAAAGCTTACACCGGGCAATATGGGTCGAAATGGATTTTTCTTGGTTTCATTATAACTTACACTCATTGCACCATGCGTACTTCCATGATAAGCTCCTTTAAAAGCAATAATTTCAGTTCTTTTAGTAACTCGTTTGGCTAACTTTAAAGCAGCTTCAATAGCCTCTGTACCTGAATTGACGAAGTAAAAGGAGTTTAGCTCTGATGGTAAAGTCTTTAGTAATTCAGAGGCTAGTTCATTTTGGGCATCTTGTTCAAACTCACCATAAACCATCACATGCAAGTGTTTTTCAACTTGTTGATTAATGGCTTTTTTAATTCGTGGATGTCCGTGACCTAAACTGCTGACCGCAATTCCTGAAATTAAATCCAAGTAAGATTTACCTTCCTTGTCGTAGATATAGCTTCCTTCGGCATTATCTACCTTGATTCCAAAAGGAAATGGGGTGGTTTGCGCTAAGTGCTCTTTAAAGAAAGACGAATCTGTAGACACGATAAGTTAGAATAGATTTATTTAACAGTAATTCATATACGAGCCCCCAACTCTAAGGACTTTAGGCACATTTAATTCTAAGTAATTTTTGCTTATGCACTTCTTCTGGCCATTGCCTTCTTAGCTGCTTCAATAATGTTTTTGCTTCCCAAGCCATATTTTTCAAACAATTCTTCAGGCTTACCACTTTCACCAAAAGAATCATTTACGGCAACCATTTCTAAAGGAGAAGGCATTTTTCTCGATAGCAATTGAGCTACACTATCGCCCAAACCACCATTTAATTGATGCTCTTCAGCAGTCACCACACAAGCAGTTTTTTCAACTGACTTTAATATAGCTGCATCATCCAATGGCTTTATAGTATGGATGTTTATCACCTCAACACTTTTGCCCTCAGCTTCTAAGGCTTCCGCAGCTTTTAAACTCTCCCATACACAATGTCCAGTAGCGATTATCGTCACATCAGTACCTTCTTGAAAAGTGATGGCTTTTCCTATTTCAAACACTTGATTTTCTGGGGTAAAAACAGGCCATTTTGGTCTTCCAAAACGCAAGTAAACAGGACCTTCATGATCGGCAATTGCTATAGTTGCCGCTTTCGTTTGATGATAATCACAAGGGTTTATGACCGTCATTCCAGGCAACATTTTCATCAATCCAATGTCTTCTAATATTTGGTGAGTTGCACCATCTTCTCCCAAGGTTAAACCTGCGTGAGAAGCACAAATTTTTACATTTTTACCGCTATAGGCAATTGACTGGCGTATTTGGTCATACACTCGACCAGTAGAAAAGTTGGCAAAAGTTCCTGTGAATGGTATTTTTCCTCCTATGGTCATTCCAGCTGCTACCCCCATCATATTGGCCTCGGCAATACCTGCTTGAAAAAATCGATCTGGAAAGGCATCTTGAAACGCATTCATTTTCAATGATCCTGTTAAGTCAGCACAAAGGGCAACAACCTTTTCATTTGTTTTTCCAACTTCCAATAATCCATCTCCAAACCCAGACCGGGTATCTTTCATTTCAGTGTATTCGTATTTTGCCATTCTTATAGTTTTACTTGGGTGCTTTGACCTGATTCAATTACAAATGATTCTTCTTTAGTGTAAATACTTTGTCGTGCATTTATTGAGCGAAATACAACGCGATACCTTCCCGGTTGCAAGGTAATACTTTCACGTGAGCTAATCGTACTCAAATTGCATACCCAAACAAGCTCATCAGCATCTTCTAAGAAAATACTGCCGTAGCCATTTCCTGAAGTTCCAATAGAAACAATCCCAGCTTGAGGAATTTCCACTTTTGTAGTTCGGCTCTGAGCAATGTTTACATCTTTTACATAGGTGCGGGGAAGCGTTAAGATTTCAAGATCATACTTTCCAGTTAGGTAACGTTGTTTTACATCAAAATCTTGAATTACTAAGGTTTTCATATTGCCTGGCTGTCGAACTATGGCTTTCAAATCATCATATTCATTATAGCCATTCATTTTTATCTCTAAGTCACCTTGAGGAGCATCTACAGCAATTATATTATGTTTTCCAGGTGTTAGTTTTATGTTTTTCTTTTCAACAGGTGGGATGGTGTGCACAACTAAATCATAGGATCCTAAAGGATCTATTGGAATGGTATCGGGGTTTCCACGACTATCTATAGTATGTACAAAATTATAACGCACTTGTTTACTAAAGGCATCATAAAATGTCATGGGAACATTGGTTTCAGTTGGTTTGTGCAACTCATCTAACAAGTTGACTTGAGCAGTAGTATTGTTTAGCGCTTGAGAAATTACGATGCCTAATACCGTTTTAAAAGTTGCTTCACTTGTTGCATCATAGAAGTTTCCAACACATTTAAAGGCATCCATTACTTCTGGTTCTAACCCTAAACCAATTACAAAAGGCTTGAGGGCTACTCCGTTTTTTTGCAAGGCTAAAGCCACAGCACAAGGATCTCCATCGCACTCTTCGATTCCATCTGTAATTAATATAATTACGTTTCTACAATTCTTACATGGCGGAAAATCGTTGGCTGCCTGCTCCAAGGAGTAGGCGATAAGCGTAGTTCCTCTCGGACGTATACTTTGAAGTTTCGTTTTTATTTTTTCGTGATTATTTTTTGCAAAGGCAACCTCTAACTTCGTGTCTTTACAATTTCTATTGCCTGGTGTAACACTGTATTGATGCCCATATGCCCGTAAGGCCAATTCCACTTCTTTAGTGCCTTGTAAACTGTCTACCAATTCACGCAACAAGCGCGTTGCAATTTGCATCTTTTGTCCGTTTTCCCAACGAGCATACATACTTTGTGAGCCATCTAAAACAAATAAAATTCTTGTTTTTTGAGCTTCGGTTTGAGCTTGACTAGAAAAAACCAGGCAAAAGCTAAAGAAGATTGAAAGGAAAAAATTAAGCAATTTCATGATGCTGATTTGAATGATATAAAGAGGGTTAATCAACTATCATACCCTTAATAATCTCCTAAGGTTTCATTGAGTTGAGCTAAAGCTTGATCCAATTGCTCATCATTTGGAGCTACACCGTGCCAAGCATGAGTTCCCATCATGTAATCAACCCCTTGTCCCATTTCAGTTTTCATTAAAATACAAATGGGTTTACCTTTTCCGGTTTTAGTTTTTGCTGTATTTAAACCATCTATGGTTGATTGCATGTTGTTGCCATCCATTTCAAGTACTTCAAAGCCAAAAGCTTCAAACTTCATTCTCAAATCTCCTAATGAAAGCACATCTTCCACATCACCATCAATTTGACGGTTGTTGCAGTCAACAGTGGCAATCAAATTATCAACTTTATTATGTGCTGCAAACATGGCGGCTTCCCAAATTTGACCTTCTTGTAATTCTCCATCACCATGTAGCGAATAAACGAGCTTATCATCACCATTCATTTTTTTACTCATGGCAGCACCAATAGCTGCTGACATTCCTTGTCCTAAAGAACCGCTGGCAATTCTCACTCCAGGTAAGCCTTCGTGAGTTGTTGGGTGGCCCTGCAAACGGGAATTAATCTTTCTGAAAGTGGCTAATTCAGCAATCTCAATATAACCACTTCTTGCTAGAACGCTGTACCAAACTGGTGAAATATGGCCATTGGAGAGAAAGAAAAGGTCTTCATTTTTTCCATCCATATTGAATGAAGTGGAATGGTCTAAAATGTCAAAATAAAGCGCGGTAAAATAATCTGCGCAACCTAAAGAGCCACCAGGGTGACCTGAGCTTGCACCGTGCACCATACGCACAATGTCTCTTCTTACTTGAGTTGCAGTATTTTCTAATTCTTGAATGTTTGCCATGGATTTTTGTTTGGATTTACCAATTTTCAAAAGTAAATCAAATTTGAGAGTTGAGTTGGGGATGTTAATAAAAAAAGAGAAGTTTTTACCCTTACAAACTGCAGAAAGGAAATAGTATCAGCTATTAATCAATTAACCTGTCGTAGCTGATGTATATAAACACAGTGGATAGCAAATCCTGTTTGATTTTGAATTTTAAGTTGGTGAATTCTGTTCCTCGGCGACCAACCCCTTTTCTTGCTCTCACATTTTCTAGTTTATTCCAATCATTAACAGTTAGATGTAGAATGGCGCATAATCCATCACCTTGAATATTAAAGTATAGAGATTCTACTCCATTTTGATCGTCATATTTTTTAAGCCAATAGGTCAATTTAGAAGGGTCGACTTCTTTTAGTCGATTGACCAATTCGTCTTTATAGGGTTTAGAATTAGGATCGTTTGTTTCAAAAATGGAGTTTTCATTTTTACATTCAGGTCGGTCACAGGAGATGAGAGAAGTCAATGACATCAATAAAAACGCATATACTATCTTATAGTTCATAACTAAAAAATGGTACAATGGCTAGGGTAGGCGCTTATTGTGAAAATAGGAGCCAATGATTGGTCTACCTGCATATGAAATGAATAATTAGTATTACTTTCGAAACAATGAACGATAACCCTTTAAATCCATAATAAATGACCTATGAAGATGTGTTTTCACTTTTCTGGCAAGAAGTAAAATTAAGTGTTGAAGAAGGTCGTTTTGCCAAGTTAACCATGGCAAAAACCATTGGAAAGCCAAACTTGAGAAACATCTTTCTGCGTCCAATTTACTCTGAGGATGGCTTTAAAGTATTACTAAAATTGCGCTACAGGTCAAGAGACACTGAAGACAAAGAAGATGAACTTACCTTAGACGAAGCTTTTGAAGTGGTGAAATCTCACCTCAGAAGTTCTTTTTATTCGGTCTTGCTGTTTACAACAACAGAAGACGTTACTTTCAAAATAAATAAAAAGGGGGCAGGAAATATAATTAAAAATGTACCCACATTTACTGAGGTAACCCAAGCGCAAAGAGATTTAGATTAAAGTGGTGTAGGGGAATGCTTACACTTCCTTCAACATCTCTAAATAGAGGTCCTCAACATGTGCGCGAGCCCAGGGCATTCTTCTTAAAAATCGAAGGCTTGATTTCTTCGTAGGGTTATACTTGAAACAGCGAATATTGACCCGTTCCGCCAGATACTCCCAACCATAATAGTCGACTAAATCATCTAAAATCTGAGCCAGTTTAACTCCATGCAAAGGATCATTGAGTTCTTCTTCAGTAGCTTGCCTGCGCTTGCGCCGAGCAGGATTCTCTTCGTTTAGCTCCTCATTTGTTTTGGCTTTTATTTCAGGCTTAGAATCTTCACCCGATGGCTTTGGTTTTTCAGTTGAGTCGCTTCTACGAATGTACTTGATAGGCATTTTAAGGAGTAGTTTTTTTGAGTAATCGACGCTAGATTGATTAATGCAAAGTTAGTATGTATTCTATTCATTGCAATAAAATAGGCATAGAACTCTTAATCTCTTTAGCTTAAAGTACTTGTTTGCAAGTGTTTCAAATTTATTAGTAGTCTTAAAGGGGTAGTATCAGATTTAGTAGATGAATACTTTTCCGCCTTCCAGGAGCTTTTTAGCTTTCTTCCAATCTGGAAGAATATTACTATCAATAGTAATTGTCCTAATTTCTTTTGCAAGTTGACTACTTTTTTTCATTGCACTGAGGTGAGCACTGCTTTTGGCGAAATCTTTTAGTTCTTTTTCATTATTCCACAATGTCATTGTATAGTGTTTAGTCCAAAAACCTTTTTTCTTAAAGTCTTTACAGTTTGTTGATTTTAACTGTTTAATAATGCCCATAGCCTCCTTCGACAACGCAAAGAATTTTAAAGGTCCTTTTAATTCTATAGAAGTAAGAGTTGCTTTCATTTATTTACTACGGTTTGCATATGGCTTGTGGCAGTATCAAAAGCACTTTACTTTCCGCACAAGACAAACTTGGCTATTATGGGAGAACCTTGCTGCTAACCATTCACCCGCCTTAAGCTATATGCAGTGTTGATGGTAGGTCTAAATTATTTAAAAATATTCTACAATTGATTGGGAATTGTAAAATAGAAGGTACTCCCTTCATTAAGTTTAGAATCTACCCAGATATCACCTTTGTGTAACTCCGCTATTTTCTTACAATAGGCAAGTCCAATTCCTGTTCCTTCATACTCACTTGTAGTATGCAGTCGTTGGAAAATATTGAAGATCTTAATTTTATCTTCATCGGCTATTCCAATTCCATTATCTTGTATAATAAAAGTCCACCCATTTTGTTCTTTTGCATATATTCTGATCTTCGGTGATAGTCCCGATTTACTAAATTTAATCCCATTGCTAATTAAGTTTTGAAAAAGCAAGCGTAGTTCCGTTTCATATCCTTTGACAATGGGCAATTCGCCAATCTCAATGGTACTATTGGTTTCTTTTATTTTGGTTTGCAAATCTTGTTGAATGTCTTCAACTAGTTTTCTGCTGTCCACATTAATCATCTCACTTTGTTTTCCAATCATACTAAATTCCAACAAGTCATCTATTAGAGTTTTCATCCGGCCTGTTGCAACGGATATAAGGCTCAAATATTCGTCCGCTTTTTCATCTAATCTTCCTCTATATTTTTTTTCAATGAGTTGAGTAAAACTAGAAATTGTGCGAACAGGTTCCTTTAAGTCATGTGCAACCCTATGGGCAAATTGATTTAATTCCTTGTTCTTTAACTCCAACTTATTCTTTGCTTGTTCTAGGTCCGTCACGTTTCTCAGCATCACGTAAACGTAATTATCCTGGATATGGTGAACTGAGAGATCATAAGTCCCTGCTACCATGTGGTTTGAATATTCAACCAATCCCAAATTAATGCTTCCACCTTCTGCGGCTACTTTCCTATAGGTTTCAATAACTTTTAATCCTCCTTCATGTCGATATGCTTCGGGAGCTACTTCAATGATCCTTTTTCCAAAAACCTCCTCCCGTCTTTTTCTCATTTCATATAAGACAACTTTGTTCATAAAAACGTATCGAATGCTTTTAATGTCACTCAAGTCAACAACTTGAAAAATACCTACACCATTAGGCAAGTCGTCAAGAGTTTTGGTGAGAATTTCTAGGTTTATTGGAATTTGCATGCTTAATTATATTTCATTCAATAGCTTGAGTCATCTTAGTTTTCACGTCTAGGACGTCAAATTACCGCCAATAACTGGATAAAACACACAAGTGCATTTTATCTACATTATGTGCCAAAAATAAATATAATGCAAATAATTATTATTATCGTTTTCAATCACATGAATGGAAAATCAACTTCCTGAAATGAATTTAGCGGTTTTTAATTACAACATGTTTCTAATCAACAAAATATAAAATTTGATTCCCTCACATTGAAAAATGAACACGAATAATAATACCTTTGCCGCCTTCAAAAAATTAGTGCTATGGCCTTAAAGTGTGGAATTGTTGGATTGCCAAATGTTGGAAAATCAACCTTGTTTAATTGTTTGTCTAATGCGAAGGCACAATCGGCTAACTTTCCTTTTTGTACCATAGAACCTAATGTTGGGGTAATTACTGTTCCAGATGAGCGCTTAAATAAATTGGCCGACATCGTTGATCCAGAAAATGTACAACCCACCACCATTGATATAGTAGATATAGCCGGTCTGGTTAAAGGAGCTAGCAAAGGAGAGGGCTTGGGTAACAAATTTCTCGGTAACATTCGTGAAACAGATGCTATTATTCATGTTTTGCGCTGCTTCGATGATGGAAATGTGGTGCATGTTGATGGCTCAGTAGATCCTGTTCGTGATAAAGAAACCATTGACTATGAGCTGATTTTGAAAGATATGGAAGCGGTGGAGAAGAAAATGGAGAAGGTAGTAAAAGCTTCAAAAACTGGAGATAAAGCGGCCTTGAAAACGAAAGCGGCTTTAGAAAAATACATCGCACATTTTGAAAATGGTAAATCTGCACGCTCAGCTGAAGTGACAGAAGATGAGCGCCAGGAAGTGGCTGATTTATTCTTATTAACAGGTAAACCAGTTTTGTATTTATGCAATGTAGATGAAGGGTCTATTGCTGAAGGAAACAAACATGTTGATGCGGTAAAAGCTTCCATAGCTGATGAGGCTGCCGAAGTGTTGATGGTAGCAGCAGGTTTAGAAGCTGATATTGCTGAACTAGAAGACCCTGAAGAACGAAAAGAATTTCTGGAAGATGCTGGCCTTTCTGAGCCGGGAGTAAACAAGTTGATTAAGTCGGCTTATAAATTATTGAACTTGTGGACCTACTTTACGGCAGGTAAAAAGGAAGTGCGCGCTTGGACCATCACCAAAGGAATGACCGCACCGCAAGCTGCTGGTGTAATTCATACAGATTTTGAACGCGGCTTTATTAAGGCTGAAGTCATCAAGTTTGAAGATTGGGTGAAATATGGCTCAGAGCAAGCTGCAAAAGAAGCAGGAAAAATGAATATGGAAGGCAAAGAATACATCGTACAAGATGGTGATGTAATGCACTTTAAATTTAATGTATAAGAAAGTACTTAGAGTATAGAGCACCTAGAGTTTGACAACAATCTAAAATTCCTAATTCCAAACTCCAAATTCCAAACTCTAACATCGTAAATCTAAAATCGTAAATCCCATTATCCATTATCCTCTGCTACCTTCGCTAACTTTGGCATTACTAAGTCCCATCCACCTTTAGCAGAAGTATAGCGTTTTTCACCTTCAGCTGCAGTTTCAAATCCACCTTGTTCTACGGTTAATTCAGTTTTACCATTATTTTCCTTTAATCTGTATTCCACATAAATGTGATTTTCTGGTATGTTTGGATAGTCTGCATTTGGAGGATAAAGTGTATGGCGAAAGGTATTATGAGGATCAAACTTTTCGATTATACCATAAACCACATCATTACGCTGCTGCTCTTTTTCAATGTAAAAGATGATTTCACCACTGATTTCCCAATTGGATTCAATCATCGACTCAAACATGTATTGTTTAACCAAATGAGAGTCTGTAAGTGTTCTCCATACGTCCTTTGGAGAAGCATTTATCAAACGTTTAATTTCAAACGAGTTTTCCATCATCAACTTATTCTCTAGTAAATTATATTATTTTCACAGTCAAAAATAAATCAAATTAACTTCATAATTCATGAGTCATATTTCAAAAGTGACATTCGACTTTCTTAATCAACTAAAAAATAACAATAATCGCGATTGGTTTCAAGATAACAAGAAGACTTACGAGGCTTCACATAAAGAAATGATAGCCTTTGCTGATGCCTTGTTATTAAAGTTAAATGAGTTTGATAAGATTGAGACTGTTACTGGTAAAAAGAGTTTGTTTAGAATCTATAGGGATGTTAGATTTTCGAAAAACAAATTGCCTTATAAAACAAATCGAAGTGGATCTTTTAAACGGGCAGGAGCTGATAGAAGAGGAGGGATTTACTTTAGTATTGAGCCGGGAAATACAGTAATTGGAGGCGGGTTTTATCAACCGAATAAAGACGACCTAAACCTAATACGTCAACAAATTGAGGTAGATGCTTCACCGCTTAAGGAAGTATTGAATTCCAAGTCATTCAAAAATTATTATGGCAACTTGCTAGGTGAAAAATTAAAAACTTCCCCTCGAGGTTATGATATCGACCACCCCGAAATTGAGTTATTGCGCTTTAAAAATTTTTATGTGATGCATTCCTTTTCAGACAAAGAGGTGCTCACTGACAATTTTGTTGATCAAGTGATTGATGGTTATAAAAAATTGATGCCATTTTTTGATGCCATGTCGCTGTATTTAACAACTGATTTAAATGGTGCATCTACCATTGATTGAGTTTTAAAATTCTATGTAATTATCCATTTATTAAAATCGATTTCAGCTTATTATCTTTGCACCCTATAAATTTTTCTATGGCTCAACATTTTTATCCACTCAAAGTAAGTGAAGTAAACAAAACAACTGATGATTGCTCTGTTGTAACATTTAATATTACTGAAGACCTTAAGGAGCAATTTACATTTATCCAAGGCCAATATTTAACCTTAAAAGCTAAAATTAACGGAGAAGATGTAAGAAGGTCTTATTCTCTTTGTTCTAGCCCTATTGATGATGAATGGAAAGTTGCTGTAAAGAAAATTGAAGATGGTCGGTTTTCAACTTATGTGAACGATACTTTAAAGCCGGGTGACACTATATACGTAATGCCGCCTAATGGTCGATTTTTTCAAAAGGTAGATGAAAATGCCACTAAAAATTATGTTGCCTTTGCTGCTGGCAGTGGAATTACGCCAATACATTCTATTATTAAAACACATTTAACAAAGGAGCCGAATAGCTCATTTACCTTGTTTTACCTAAATAGAAATGTGCAGTCAATTATTTTAAAAGAGGAAATTGAAGGATTGAAAAATACATTTCTTGGACGCTTTGAATTGTATCATATTTTAACTCAAGAACATAGAGACTCTCCGTTATTTAATGGTAGAATCACTGAAGATAAAATGAATGAGATCACAGAAAAGATTTTAGATGTTTCCTCAATGGACGATGTGTTTATTTGTGGGCCTATTGAAATGATTTTCTTGATTCGCGACTTCTTTTTAAATAAAGGGATATCAAAAGAAAAAATTCACTTCGAGTTGTTTAATACTCCTGATTCTCCAAAGAAAAAAACACAAGCAAAATCGAACAATACTGGAGACACTTCGGTTAATCTGATAATTAATGGAATAAAGATTAACTTTAACATGCACCAAGATGAAAAAATTTTGGATGCAGCTCTTAAAAATAATGCTGATTTGCCTTTTGCCTGTAAAGGAGGTGTCTGCTGTACATGCAAAGCTAAACTTATTGAAGGGAAAGCTGAAATGGAGGTAAATTATGCTTTAGAAGATGATGAAGTAGAAAATGGTTATATTTTAACATGTCAAGCATTACCAAAATCGAAACACTTGGTAGTTGATTTTGACAGCTAACAAAAAAGATATGGAAACACACAATTTAGACGAAAAATTTCAAGAACGTATTGATAATGGCGAAAACATTGAAGCCAAAGATTGGATGCCAGAGAAATATAGAAAAACTCATATCCGTCAGATTTCTCAGCATGCTCATTCTGAAGTTGTAGGAATGTTGCCAGAAGGAAATTGGATTAGCAGAGCTCCTTCACTGAGAAGGAAAGTAGCTTTATTGGCTAAAGTTCAAGATGAGGCAGGCCATGGTTTATACCTGTATAGTGCGGCTGAAACATTGGGAATTAGCCGAAATGAATTAATGGACCAGTTAAATAGCGGAAAAGCAAAGTACTCTAGCATTTTCAACTATCCTACAGTAACTTGGGCTGATATGGGAGCTGTAGGTTGGTTAGTTGATGGAGCAGCAATCAT
Source organism: Vicingaceae bacterium (assembly GCA_040218815.1). Lineage (GTDB taxonomy): Bacteria > Bacteroidota > Bacteroidia > Flavobacteriales_E > Vicingaceae > JAVJQS01. The sequence continues at coordinate 229,304 of JAVJQS010000004.1, forward strand.
TAATCAGGTGATGTTAACCAAAACGTCTTACGGGCCATACGCTAGAGCAATGGTAAGAATATGCAAGGAAGAGAGTTTTCACCAGCGACAAGGGTATGAAATTATGCTTTCATTGTGCAATGGAACTGAAGCACAGAAAAATATGGCACAAGATGCATTGAACAGATGGTGGTGGCCAAGCTTGATGATGTTCGGACCGAGAGACGAGGAATCTCCAAACACTGAGCAGTCAATGAAGTGGAAAATTAAAAGAAAATCTAATGATGAGTTGCGTCAGCAGTTTATAGATCAAACTGTGCCACAAGCAGAAATATTAGGCTTAACTATTCCAGACAAAGATTTGAAGTGGAATGATGAAAGAGGTCATTATGATTTTGGGCCTATTGATTGGGAAGAATTTTGGAATGTGGTGAAAGGTGATGGCCTATGCAATAAAAATCGTCTAAAAGCCAGAAATGATGCATGGGATGAAGGAGAGTGGATTAGAGATGCAGCGAATGCCTATGCTGAGAAGCAAGCAGAACGAAAAATGAGTAAAGCAAGCTAAAAGAAGGAATTATGAAAAAAGAATGGCCGATTTGGGAAATATTTATTCGTAGTAAAAACGGTTTAGAACATCGACATGTAGGAAGCTTGCATGCGACTGATGCTGAAATGGCGATACAAAATGCAAGAGATGTTTACACTCGGCGTCAAGAGGGTGTAAGTGTTTGGGTTGTAGAGTCTAAGTTCATTACGGCATCGAATCCAGAGAAAAGTGGTGAATTATTTGAACCAGCAAAAGATAAAGTATATCGTCACCCGACTTTTTATACTTTACCTGATGAAGTAAAACACATGTAAGCATGGATCAAAAAAAACTATACGATTACTTATTGCTTTTGGGAGATAATTCCATGATTTTAGGTCAACGCCTAGGTGAACTTTGTGGCCACGGACCTGAATTAGAAACTGATATTGCATTGACAAACATTTCACTAGATCTTTTTGGACAAGTTAGAAATTACTTTCAATATGCAGCGGAAGTTATAGGAGGAGACAAAACGGAAGACGACATTGCCATGCTGCGTTATGAAAATGAATACCGCAATGCATTATTGGTGGAACAGCCGAATGTTAATTTCGCACATGTAATTTGTAGACAATTTATTTTCGATTGTTATCACTTGCCTTTATTAAAGCAATTGTGCGAAAGTAAGAATGAGACCATTTCAGCAGTGGCAAAAAAGTCAGTTAAGGAGGTAGAATATCACTTTGATTTCTCATCAACTTGGGTGAAGCGATTGGGAGATGGCACTGAAGAAAGTCACAATAAAATGCAAGATGCATTAAATGAGCTATGGCGTTATTCTGATGAACTATTCCGTGAAACAGAATCCGAAAAATGGGCCAAAGAAATTGGTATCGGCGGTGACTTAGAGGTGCTTAAAAAAGCTTTTAATGAAAAAACTCAAGCTATTTTTGAAGAGGCTACTTTAGAAATTCCTCAAAATGAAGTACAGCAATACGGCGCCAAAAATGGACGTCATTCCGAATTTATGGGTTATATTTTAGCTGACTTTCAATATATGCAGCGTGCCTACCCAAATATGCAATGGTAAGTTATGGTAACACTGGATTCACATATCGATGATATTTTAAACGATGTGCATGATCCGGAGATACCTGTTTTGTCTATTATGGACATGGGAATTGTTAGAGAAGTTAATGAAAAAGATGGCGTTTATCACATTAAAATTACCCCAACTTACTCCGGTTGTCCCGCCATGGACACTATAAGTGATGATATAATAGCAGCATTTAAGCAAGAAGGCTTAGAAGCAAAAGTTAAGTTGGTGCTTTCTCCTGCGTGGTCAACAGATTGGATTACTGAAAAGGGTAGAAAAGCACTAGAAAATTATGGTATAGCAGCTCCATTAGAGGCTTCTGCTGATAAAGATGCCTTAAGAGGAGAGAAAAATAAAGTGAAGTGCACGAATTGCGGATCTAAAGATACGCGGCTAGTAAGTCAATTTGGTTCCACGGCATGTAAAGCTTTATTTCAATGCAATGATTGTCATGAGCCATTCGACTATTTTAAATGTTTGAAATAAAGTTATTCAGATGAAATCTATTCTATTATCTATTGAAAATGGTGTTGCAAAAATCACCCTAAACCGCCCTAAAGCTTTCAACAGTTTTAATCGTGAAATGGCCTTAGCCTTGCAAAAATCACTAGATGAATGCCATAATAATGAGGATGTTAGAGCAATAGTTTTGACTGGCGAAGGCAAAGCTTTTTGTGCAGGACAAGATTTAGTGGAAGTGACCGATCAGGCACAAAATCCTGGCTTTAAAAAAATATTAGAAGAGCATTACGGTCCAATCATTCAAAAAATTAGAACTACAGCAAAGCCAATTATTGCAGCAGTTAACGGTGTGGCAGCAGGAGCAGGAGCAAACATTGCCTTGGCCTGCGATATTGTGGTTGCTGCTGAACATGCTAGTTTCATTCAAGCATTTAGTGCCATCGGATTAATTCCCGATAGTGGTGGAACATTTTTTCTACCGCGTTTAATTGGCTTTCAAAAAGCATCTGCCTTAGCTATGCTTGGAGATAAAGTTTCTGCTACTGAATCAGAGCGACTAGGCATGATTTATAAAGTATTTTCAGCAGATGAATTTAATGCTGAAGTAGAAAGGTTGGCTAATAGATTGGCCAACATGCCGACTAAAGGATTAGCCTTAACCAAAAAGGCTTTCAATTCAGCACTAAGTAACAATTTGGAGGATCAATTAGCGGTTGAGTCTGACTTGCAGATTCAGGCAAGTGAAACTTTAGATTACACAGAAGGTGTTGCAGCATTTATAGAAAAGCGTAAACCACAATTTAAAGGGAAATAAAAAAGCGGCTTATTTGCCGCTTTTTTATTTTTACTTTTCTTTTTTAGGCAGCTGATACTTTATTGGTATTGTAAAAAGAGTGTTTACTTTTTTTCCGTTATTTTCTGCTGGCTTCCATTGTGGCAAAGCTTTAAGCACATCAACTGCTGCTTGATCTAATTCTTGACTAACTCCTCTCACTACTTTTATGTCTTTAACATCTCCTTTTGAGTCAATAATAAATTGAGTATAAACAGTTCCTTCCACATTATCTTGCTTGGCTTTTACAGGGTAAGATATATTGTCTACAATAAAACTATATAAGGCTTCCTGTCCACCAGGAAACTCAGCCGCTTGTTCAGGTTGTTTTACTATATCCATAGCTGAATTCTCCAGGCTTGTTTTTGTTGCCTCAGGGTGATCAGATTCTGCATCTTCAACTGTGCAATTGCTCAAAAAGATGACTCCAAATGCCATAATGCTTAGGGTAATAGCCCATTTGTTTATTTTATTAGTGGAGTTGGTCGTTAGTCTCATAATTCTAGATTTTAAATGATTTGTATTAAATTGATGAATAAATGAAAGCTCATAAGCATTGAAGTTTTGTTGCAATAAAAGCTCTATATATGAGTAGTTTTCAGTGCAAGATAAATCGTCAGCTTCAAACTCATGCTGGATAACAAACTGATCTTTTATTTTGTAAATGAATGGGTTATACCAAAACACGATTAATAAAATCTCACAAATGATAAGGTCAATTGAATGTAATTTTTGAGTATGAATTAATTCATGTTTTAAAGTCATTTCTTTATCCTTATCTGACAGATTGCTTCCTAAAAAGACCGTCTTGAAAAAACTAAAAGCTACTGAACTATCTTGAACTTCTCTATAATTGTTGACAGGCTTACTTAAATTGTAGAGTAGCTTTATTTTTATTGAGGATTGAACGAAACGAATCAATTGGAACAATGCACCAATTAAGTAGATACTGATAAGGATTGTTAGCCAATTAAATACTGTCTGATTATGATTTTCTTCACTAAGCACACTAACTTCACTTAAAGCAGAACTTACCAAAGCAGTGTTGTTCAATTCGTTAAAACTTGAAAATTTTAAGAAGGGGAGTAGAAGGGAAAGTAGTATTCCAGCTATAAGGTAAAATCGAATAAATCTATAGTTTTCCGATTTTTTAAAGCCGAATTCAACCCCTAACCAAAGTACGATTAAGAAGGTATTTGCTTGAATGAAATAGGCGATTTGATCACTCATCTTTTTTGGTTTTTGATTTTAACTCTTTTAATATACTGTCTAACTCATTGACATCAATTGCTTTCTTCTTGGCAAAGAATGAAACCATATTTTCAATTGACCCTCCGAAATAGTTGCTTAATAAATTGCTAGAAATTTTCGATTTATATTCCTCAATGCTCACCAAAGGGAAATATTGATGCGTTTTACCAAATGCCTTAAATCCAACAAATTGCTTTTTTTCTAAAATCCGAATGATAGTAGAAATGGTGTTATATGCAGGTTTTGGGTTTGGAAATTCTGCCAATACCTCTTTAACAAAAGCTTTATCTAGCCGCCATAAAACTTGCATTACTTCTTCTTCAGCTTTAGTAAGTTCTTTCATAGGGCAAATATAACTAAAAATATAGTTATATAACTAATAAATTAGTTTTAATTGTTTCAATTATTTTTAATATCCTGCAAAAAGCTTTGTACTGTCTGCAATTGACATTAATTTTAGCAAACGAAAAAACAAATGATATGATAGTAGGAGTAATTGGATCTGGAACAATGGGAAGTGGTATTGCACAAGTTGCAGCAACAGCAAATTGTGTAGTTTATCTTTATGATTTAAATCAAGAGGCTTTAGATAAGAGTAAGGCCTCATTAAATAAGGTGTTAGCTCGATTAGTTGAAAAAGGTAGAATTGATGAAGAGAAATCAACCGCAATATCTGCTAACATAAATTATTCTACTTCTTTAAAGGAATTTTCGAATGCAGACTTAGTAATTGAAGCTATTGTTGAGAATTTAGAGGTAAAACATAAAGTATTTAAAGAGTTGGAAGGAATAGTTTCAGCTAACTGTATCTTGGCTTCAAATACCTCTTCCTTATCCATCACCTCATTGGCTGCCTGTTTAGAAAAACCAGCTCGTTTTATTGGGGTGCACTTTTTCAATCCTGCACCTTTAATGAAGCTAGTAGAAATTATTCCAGCTATTCAAACAGATAAAAACACCTTAACCAAAACAAAAGAAACGATTGATGATTGGGGTAAAACTACAGTTCAGGCAAAAGATACCCCTGGCTTTATAGTAAATAAAGTTGCTCGTCCGTTTTATGGAGAAGCATTGCGTATTTTGGAAGAAGATAAAGCAGATGTAGCAACAATAGATTGGGCAATGAAGAGCATTGGGAATTTCAGAATGGGCCCATTTGAGTTGATGGACTTTATTGGAAACGATGTGAACTATGTGGTAACTGAAACAGTTTTTAAAGCCTTCTATTACGATTCTAGATATAAGCCTGCATTTACTCAAAAACGCTTATCTGAAGCTGGCTATCTTGGTCGAAAGTCGGGTAGAGGCTATTACAATTATGCTGAAGGGGCTAAAAACCCAAGCGCCAATGAAGATGAAAAGCTAGGGAGGAATATCGTTAATAGGATTTTAGTGATGCTGATTAATGAAGCTGCTGACACTTTATACCTAAACATTGCCAATGCAAAAGATATCGACTTGGCCATGACAAATGGCGTAAACTATCCAAAAGGACTATTGGCTTGGGCAGACGAATTAGGGATAAATTTTTGTGTTGAAACCCTTGATCGCCTTTTTGATGAATACCATGAAGAACGCTATCGTTGCAGCCCAATCTTAAGAAAAATGGCAAAAGAGGGTGAAAACTTCTTTTAGTACTCCAATTTAACTTGACATGAAATTAGCCAGGCTTTTCTTTCAACCAATAGATAATGCTCAGCTAATTCTATTTCGAATCATTTATGGTTCACTCATTACCATTGAGGCTTGGGGTGCTATTGCCACTGGGTGGGTGAGGCGCACTTTAATTGAGCCTCAATTTACTTTTCACTTTATTGATTTTCCTTTTTTGCAACCATTAGGTGGCAACGGAATGATTTATTACTTCTTTCTAATGGGCCTATTTGGCTTAATGGTCACTTTAGGTTTTCGTTATCGGCTGGCCATAGTTTCATACAGCATTATGTGGGCTGGAGTTTATTTTATGCAAAAAACCAGCTATAATAACCACTATTATTTAATGCTGCTGTTTAACTTCATTTTTTGCTTCTTGCCAGCTAATCGATATCATTCAATTGATGTTAAAATGAAGCCAAACTTGCAACGCTTAGCCTGTTCGGTCTGGTGTGTCTGGATTTTTAAGGTAATGATTTTGGTAGTTTACTTTTATTCAGCAGTAGCAAAGATGTATCCTGCATGGCTAAATGCCGTTCCAATTAAGATTTGGTTTAGCCAAAAAACTGATTATTGGCTAATTGGTCCGTTATTGACTAAAGAGTGGTTTCAATATACAGTAGCTTGGGGTGGAATAGTATTTGATTTATTAATTGGTCCAGCTCTTCTTTGGCGTAAAACTCGAAAAGTAGCTTTTCTAATATCTATTTTCTTTCACCTGTTTAATTCCTTTGTTTTTCAAGTAGGAGTATTCCCATATTTGGGAATTTCATTTGCATTATTTTTCTATCGTCCTCAACAAATAAGAAGGTGGTTTTTCCCATCAAAGCCTGAGTATATTTCACTAAAGGAGCAAATCAATCATTCCAATAAATTGATTCCCATCGGAGTTACACTATTTCTAATTGTCCAGCTGCTTTTGCCATTACGGCATCATTATTTTACAGGAAATGTAAATTGGACTGAAGAAGGTCACCGATTATCATGGCGAATGATGTTGCGTTCTAAGGTAGGACATATTACTTTATCGGTTGTAAATAACGAGACGAAGCATAAGGAACAAATTAATTTAAATCACTATTTAACTGGAAAGCAAATAAGGAAAGTGGCTGTTCGTCCTGATATGATGTGGCAATTTATTCAATACCTAAAGAAGAACTATGCGAATAAAGGTAATGTAGATATTAGTATTTATGCGCAAAGTCAAGTAAGCTTAAATGGAGCTCCCTATCGAGCACTTTATGATCCAAGCTTTGATTTAGCAAAAGCGGAGTGGAAGAGATGGAGAACTTCAACATGGGTGTTGAAGTGACCTCTTGCTAAAAAGGATAACCAATAGCAATATTTAAAACTGCATCTCTGCCAAAGGAGTCAACAATCCAACGCTCTCCTTCTGGTAAAAAGGGCTTTCGTAAAGGAAAGCCTAAATCTAATCGAATCACAAAGAAATCAGGGTCAACTCGAAGGCCAAATCCTGTACCAATAGCCAATTCATTAATAAATTGATCGGTTCTAAAGTCACCCCCTGGTCGCAAAGGGTCTTCATTTACCAACCATACATTACCAGCATCTACAAAAACAGCAGCTTTAAAGATGCTATAAATATTAAAACGATATTCTGTATTAATTTCAAGCTTTAAATCACCTGACTGATCAATAAAAATATTTCCATTTTGGTCTTGTTCAGTTCTACGATAGGTTCCTGGTCCAATTGATCTCGCTTGAAAGGCGCGTATAGAATTTCCTCCTCCAACAAAAAATTGCTTTATATAGGGTAGAGTAGTAGCATTGCCATAAGGAATTCCAGCCCCCATGATTAATCGATTAGCGAGTACATTTCCACTTTTAAATTTGATAAAATACTTATATACTGTTTCAAGTCTTACATATTGAGAAAAATTAGTCCCCAATAACTCATAATCTGTATCATCACCAAAAGAGCGCTCTTCTCCAATGGTATTTATTAATTGTGCCAAATTTCCCGACAAGTCAATGCCACCTTTGAAATAGAAATTATTTCCTACTGCGTTTTTTAATCGACTATCATATGTGAAACTATATTCAGTTCCAATTATAAACTGTTCTTCAAAGCTTCTTCGTACTAAGGGATTTTCAGAAAGAATTCCTTCAAACTCAAGAGAGGATTGAGCTAAATTAATGTAGTTGATTGAAACTGGAAGTAATTCATGACGTTTCGTTTTTGTTTCGCGCCATTTATAACCATAAGCTACATCAAAGGAATTTAATTGATAGTAGTTTAATCGATTCAAGGTTCTTACTCCAGTGCGGAATACGGTATAAGAAGTAAAACGGTTACCGCTTGTTTTGATTCCAAAAGGAAGTAAAATACGCGGAATATTCAGCTCGGTATTTATTCCAAGCTCAAATGAATTTAAGCCTTGTGTATTAGAGGCTAGCTGTGCTTCATAACCAGCTTCTAAATTTACCGTTAATAATTCTGCGCCTCTAAATAGATTTTTGTCCCTGTAGCTTGCTTTAAAACCAGGCCCAGTAAATCCATTGGATTTGGTAGTTCCCGATAACTCTAATCGAATAGATCGTTTAGTATTTGGTGTCAATTGAATGTGTGGACTTAATGTCTCATTTGCACTATCAGGAACATATTTAATGCTTACAAATTGGTATACTCCAAGACCATTTAGTCTGTCCACAGTGTAACTATGCGCCTTTTCTGAATAATTGCTTCCTTCTTTCAAATAGATTGCATCTGTTACAATCTCAGGTCTAATACTGCTATCTTGCAATAAATAGTTAGTGCCATTACTTTGAAGTGTATCTCCAGTTATTTTATCTTGATTCACTCTTAAATCATAGCTTGGATGAACGTAAATGGGTCCTAATTTCTTCACTTCTAAGAACTCTTTTTTAATATTTCTTTTGATGTCTAAATAAATGGATACCTTTTTATTGCCAATGGTACTATCAACCTCAAAAATTAAGAAGTTAGGTTCAAAATAATAGAACCCCAGATTGTGCATATTTTCACTAATGCGTTCTCTTTCCTTCTTTAAAATATCCAAATTATATTGATCGCCTTTTCGAAGCAAACTTTGATGTTGAGTGGCTTTTATTCTTCTACTTAACTCATTATCAACTTTTGGGAAATACACACTATCAATGTGATAAGGGGTGCCTAATTCTATTGTGTATTTTACCTTGGCTTTTTTATTTTTGGATTTAATGGTGTAGCTTACACGTGGAGCAAAATGACCATGATTATATAAACGGTTCATCATTAAATTTTCTATCCGATCAGGGTCAGTTTCTTCAAATAAAACAGGTGGTGCACCGAGCTTATTTTTCTTCCAGTATCTATATCCTTTGTCTTTTTTTGGTTCTTTCGTAGTATTGTAAATCCATAGTTTTGGCCGAGCTACACCAAATAATACTTGATTTGGTTTAGGGTAAATCACCTCCTCTAATTCTGCCTTTAAGTCTTTGTTTACATCAAAATCACCTTGTTTTTTATATTGGATTTCACTCCCAATATAAAGCGTTTCTGAATCGGTTAAGTATTTTTGATTATTACAACTGCTGAAGTAAAACAAAATACTTAGCATTGAAAAAGCAAGCTTTAGATGATTCATTCTATTTAATCGAATACTATTCACGCTCAGATTCAATGGTTTTGTTTTCCTCTTTTCTAAAGAGTTCATTAAATTTTGAAAATTCTCTATTGTAAATTAAAGACACTCCGGTTTCAACAAACTCACCTTCAATTATTCCCTCGTATTCATCTTTTCTGAACACTTTAACTCGGTATTTTCCATCTTCAGTTATTTTATATTCAACCGAAACATCTCCTGCAATAGCGCTATTTCCTGATTGTTGATCATTATTTTCGACATTGAAGTCTCCATCAACCCTCACCACAACCCGATCGTCAAATAGGTTTTTACTCAATGCTAAATTCACATCTGTTGTCCCTTCTAAGTCTCCTTCACTAGAATAATCGTTATAAGAGTCAACACTTAACTCAACATTCACCCCTTTAACATATTTATCGGTTAGGCTATTAAGTTGGCTTGTTAAAATTTGACTAACACTTTCTCTTGCTAAATAAGATCCACCACCGCCACTTGTCGGGCTTTGGGTATAAAATCTTTTCAAAATAATTAGGGAAAACACTTGCCTATTCAATTCAGACTCATTGTTATTCAGTTGAGCTAACTTATTATTTACAGCTCCTTCAGCACTGGCTTTTTGATCCTCAGGAAGTTCGATTCTAAAATTAATATCAGGCTTTAAAATTTCGCCCCCCAAGAGCAATAAGACCTTAAAAGGTATTCTTTTTTTATAGCTATTGCGTTCAGCATCACTTAAGCTAGAAACTTGGTCGCCAAGTAAGCCTAAAGGAGATGCTTTTGTTACAAATACTCCTTTAATGTCCATTTTTGCCTCTAATGGGGTCCCACTCCAAATCAATTTACTTCCCTTTTCAAGAGCAAACTTTCGCTTGACTAAGTTATATAGCTTAAGTTCGTAATCTCCATTTTCTATGGTATATAGGCCATTCATGGTTACCCTACCAGAGGGGTCAACATCAGCTCGAATTTCACCTCCTCCTTGAATTTTGAGACGATCACCTGTTACTGGATCAATAATAATCGTAATTTTTGTTTTTTCATCAATGTTTATAACTGAGGTGAGGTCTATTCCCAATACATCGATTTTAACGGTGTCTTTATTCTTATCTCGGCGTAACAATAATGGGATTTTCTCATCTTTATCTACAAAAGCGACTATTCCTTCTCTATTGACCTCCGATGCTTCTTCTTCAGGAACTACAAATGTTATGTCGGTGCCTTTCTCTAGTTCTAGCTTAGAACTCACTCTCGGTTGATTTAATTTTCCGGTTACTTTTATATCTGCACTTGCCAAAACATTGCCATAAAATAAATCATTAGCAGACTCTTTAGTGGTATTTAAAAATTGAAAATGATTTATTTTTACATTTAAATTGAACTTAGGATTAGTAATTTCTGAAATCTCAATAGTACCATCAGTTACAAAAGGCTGTTTTGCACTATCTAAAATGGTGAAGTTGCTGAGTGTAATTTTTTCTTTAGAAAGTGTAATTTTTTCATTTTCGAGATAATAAGTTTCTCCTAAATATGTACTTCTTAACCTAACGGAATTAAATGTTAATTCTCCTTTTGTATTATAGACTTCATTTTGTTTTACAAGCTCAGCATTTCCAGTTAAATATCCTTGGGTATTCTTTAGTTCACCACCACTGAAAGCTTCTAAAGTATTCATTTTTAGCTTCTTTATGGATAGGTTGAGTATCATTTCATTTTTTGAAATAAACCCTTTAGCCACTAAATTATTTCCATTTCCATCAAGTGTAACTTTAATAGAGTCTTTATTGAGTTCTTGACTGTAGTAGGCTTTTAAGTCTCCTATTGGAACTTCACTAAGCTGAAGGTTTCCTATATCGAGTGATGCTTTCAAATTAGAAGTTGAATCAATTGGAAAATTTACTGATCCATTTAATGTTCCTTTCAGAAGAGATGGAGAATCATTTTCAGTAGTATCGGTGCTATTGGTTTCAATCTTCTTTTTATTATAAGCTTGATAAGCAGAATTATACTGTCCTAAATCTTCTTGATTCTGACTGATAACATTAAAGAGTGATGAAAGCTCAAAATTTGAAAAACTCAGCCGATGATGCTGATTGTTAGTGGAAACTGCCACTTTTTGATCATCATTTGAAAAAACAACTTGATTAAAATAGGTGCTATCACCAAAAATTAATTCATTTGCTTGATTTACCTTCCATTGATTAGAATTGATAAATTGTTCTTCTTCTTCAAAGTGAAAGCGAAATTCTTTATTAGTTTGGTTTAATATTCCTTTTAATTGTAATAAGTTTTCTTCGTTTTCATTTTGTATTTGCAGAGAAAGTAATGCTTCTTTGCCTTCAGTAACAGTTAAAAATGAAATATTCTGTATGCTCAGGGTATCATAACTTATGCGTTTTATGCTTAATTCAGAATTTATCTTTGACGAATTGGAATTCACCCTAAAGCTTAGGCTATCTAAAACAATTTCAGCATAATTAATTTTAGGAAAGTTGACATCTAAAGCTAAAATATCTTTTTGGCTGTCAAATTCACCCTTAATCTCACCAGTTTCAAAGCTGTTTAAGTCAGGTAAAAAGACTTCTGTTAAAATATCAGGATCATGAATTTTTATATCAAATTTAAAGTCTTGTTCTTTCTTATTGGAAACGATTGAGTCTGAGAGTTTACCTTTGAAATGTGCTTCTAAAGTCTCTGCAATATCCGACAAATAAATGTTGCCGTTAAAAGAGGCATCTAGCAAATTTGATTTAATGGAAATGTCTGTTTTTCCACTATCGATTATTGAAATGCACAGTAAAGAATCAATACGGTATTGCTCTCCTTTATAAAGCACTAAAATATCTCTAACATTTAGATTCCCATTCAAATTTTCTAAAGAATTACCAGTAAAATCTGCTGATAGCCCACCATTAATTCTATAGTCATATTTAGAAATATTAAGACGTTGTAAATCAACGCCATCCAAATTAAAAGTAAAATCAAAGGCAGGTTTTAAACTGTCGAGATCTGCTTTGCCATTAAAGGAAAAAATAAGATTAGAATCGTTCATGTTTATCCCCCCTTCAAATGCTTCCTCCTGCAATTTCCCTTTAATGTTTAAATCGCTGTATCTATAATTTAAATATTCAAAATCTTTTACAACGGCATCTAATTCTATCTCCATTTCGGATAAGCTTAAACCATGTCCATTTATGTCTCCCTTAAAACCGATGTTGCCCAAGGTGGTATCTTGTAATAGACTGGCTAAGTCAAATTGAGGAATATCAAGATCTATTTGATAGGCATAAGTATCAGTACTTGGTTGTTGAAACTTGATTTTACTAGTAAGGTTACCATAAGAGGTAATCATTGATAATTTGCTGGTTAAGTCTTTTATATTGCCAGATGCTGTTGCGTTTAATTTCATGTTATTTGGAAGATGAATATCGCGAGGTATTGTGCTGTCTGGTAACAAGGAGTTTAAGTCGCTAGGGTTTGTTTTAAGTATTATCTTATTGAAATTAAAAGCTAGGGTTTCAATTTTAGGCAATCCTTTTAGTTGTCCATTTATTGCCAAGCTGGTGGAATGTTTAATCGTTATGAAGAAGTTATTAATGGCTAAATCGCTAATTGATCCTAATATTTTTCCATCTAGACTGATTTTTTGTTTAATGTATGGCGAAATTGATTCATTCGTTTCTAAGTCTGGAGCGAAGTAAAGCAGGTCGGTGGGGCTAATTATTGTGTTATTAACTTTAATATTCAACTTTAAATTTTCTACATCCTCTGCTATTTTCTCTAAACTTTTAAAATTTAATAACGCTTCTGCGTCAATTGAACTAGTTGGAGTTTTCAAGAGTAAATCCTTCAAGGAAACCTGATTAGAGTCCAATTTAATTTTAAATTCTCCGTCATTAATTTTTAATCCACTTTGTTCTGTAGCAGCAAGGGATGAGAGACTTAGTCCTAAGTCATTAATGCCATTGAAGTAAATCGAGTTTGATTCTAAGCTTTTGATAGTTAGTCCTAAATGAGTATAGTCAACTCCCTTGTCAATTTTTTTAACACCATTATCATCAAAGTTAAAGTCGAAATTTTCAAGTGAAAATTTACTTAAGGAAACTGACCATGGTTTTTCATCAGCAGTTGAATTCTCAGAAATTCTTGTTTCCGTTCTACCTAGTGACGAGTTGAGTTGAACCTTTACCGAGCTATTATTTATTTCCAATTCATCTACTTTAATTTCTTGTTTAAGTAAATTAATTGGCTCAGCAAGAAAGTTTAGCTCTCCTATTTGAGTTGAAAAAGTTGTTTGCGAAGTTTGATCTATAAATTTAAAACGAGTTGAAGCTATATTAATCTGATGCGCACCTACAATCATTTCTGTAACTGATGAACTGGTATCAGTATTTGAGGGCACCGGCTTGAAGATTTCAAAATTCCCACTTGTATTTTCTAAATTTATGGACTTGGCAATGTAATGCTGTTTCTCCAAGTCAAACTCATCTATATCTACTAATAACTTTCCAACCGAGTAATTGGTATGCATTCCATCTGGAGCAGAGTAATAAGAGAACCGCACATTGTTTAATTCAATAATGCCAATATCAAAGGTTAGAGCAGGGGAGGTGCTTTCTTTTGGTTCAATTGATTCTTCTGATTCCCCAGCAAAAGCTTTTAAAATAAAGTCAAAATTAAAAGTGCTGTCTTCTGCTACTTGGATATTGGCAGTTGTATTCTCCAATAATATATTGCTTACTTCGACTTCTGCATGTATTAGAGCAAAGTAGTCCAAAGAAACCTGAAAGTTATCAGCATATATTAAGGTGTCTGCGGATTGGTCTTCAATGTATAATTGTTTTACAGCCACTCCATTTGGAAAGTTGAGATAAAGCCCTTCAAGGCGAACTTTAGTCCCAATTTTTTTGCTTACAAAACTGCCTGCTTCTTGGCTCACATATTCTTGTACTTTAGGCACAAAGAGCACCAAACTAATGGCTAATAGCAGTGCTAGAATGAGAATAAGGATCCCTAAAAGGAAACGAAGAGTAAATTTAAAAAATCTTCTCAAATGGAATTTAATTAAGATCGCGTATTAACAAGAATCACTAGGTATATTTTGATAAAACGCATAAAAATATGATTAAAGGATAATAATGACCAATTAAGTCAATTGTAATGCCAATAATTAGGCAGATTGCTTATTCAGTTAAGACTGGGGTCTTCAGGAAAGCTAGAGAGGATGGCTTGCTCTTTTCCCATAGCTTGCAAGCTATGCTTCCAAAGCAGTTCAGTGCGATTGTTTAATATATGCTGTGCATCAAGTTCGCTAATCAACCAAGATTGTTTTTCTAGTTCATCATTAAGTTGGGTGAAATCCCAGCCAGAGTAACCGAGAAAAAAACGCACATCACTGGTGCTAATTTTACCCACTTTCAACCAATCTTGCAGCAAATCAAAATCACCATCCCAATATAATTTCTCGGCAATTTGTATAGCTCCAGGTAGAGATGCACAGTTATGTACAAAAAATAAGTTTTGAGGGTTCACTGGACCACCTAAGAATACTGGTGCTTTTATTTCAGGAAAATCAGGCAAAACCTCTTGCACCTCAATTCCAAGTGATTGATTAAGTATAAAGCCAACTGCACCATCTTTAGAATGTTCTGTTATCAAAACAACTGACCTCTTAAAGTAGGGGTCTTGCATAAATGGTTCGGCGATTAACACTCTTCCTTTTTGTACCTCAAGAGCGTTTAAATCAGAAATTTTATATTTAAAAGGATTGAAGTCCATTCTTTCAAAATTAAGTTTTATCGACTAAATGATAAATTTTATCAACTTTATTAAGGATTAACAATTAGAATAAGTATTAATTGAGGCATACCTTAAAATTTAACACTTTAATTGTGTCCTTAAAGCTACTGTTAACTTTACCTTTTACATTTCTATATAATTGCCTTATCATAGTATCTAAGTTAAAATCGAATAGAGCTATTATTTATTATTCAACTAGCTTTAAGCTGCTATCTGCTTTTTTAAAGATATCGTATGAATTCAAATTGCAAGTGCATTTTTTTAAGGTTTGTAAGATTGTTAGATAAATGTAACCTTTGCAATTAATCAACTGAGTTCAAATTGAAAATAAAAACAGATAACTTTTTACTTCTTTCCATAAGTATTGGCCTTGTTTATTTGTGGTTTGGAGCTCTAAAGTTCTTCCCCGGATTGAGCCCTGCCGAAGGCTTAGCAAAAGAGACAATTCAGTTACTTACTTTCGGATTAATTCCCGAATCAAGCTCAATTATTCTTTTGGCTATTATTGAATCAGGAATTGGCATCTTGTTAATATTTAATTTTCTCAAGAAAGTCGCTTTATATGCAGCTTTGGTTCATATTTTGGTGACCTTTTTTCCAATATTTTTATTTGCAGAATCAATGTTTTCTCCTTCAGCCTTTTCATTCACACTACTAGGTCAGTATATTTTCAAAAATATTGTTTACGTCGCAGCATTACTCTTATTGCTTAAAGTTGAAAAACAGAGTACTAAAAAAACTAAGATTTAGTTTTAAAGCATTTCCAAAATTGTTAAACTAGACCCTCACTTGACCGTTACCTAGTACATGGTATTTATTGGTTACAAGTTGTTTCAATCCAAGTGGCCCTCTGTGATGAAGCTTATCCGTACTAATAGCAAGTTCAGCTCCAACACCCATTTGACCGCCATCAGTAAAGCGAGTAGAAGCATTGTGATATACTGCAGCACTATCTACTTGCTCCATAAAAGTTAAAGCATCTGCTTTTGTCTCTGTTAAAATTATGTTAGAGTGGCCTCCAGAGTAATTGTTTATAAAAGCAATTGCATTTTCTAAGCCATCGATAGTTCCGATAGCAGCTTTTTTGGCTAAAAACTCTTCCTTCCAAACGCTTTTGTCGGCTATTTTATCATTTGTTTCAAGTATCCCTAATAAGTCATCTGAAGCGATAACATGTATATCATGTTTCACTAGTTCTGCTTCAACTTTTTTAGCTATCGCTTCAAACTCCGGATGGTTTTTATCGATTAAAATCTTATCTAATGCATTGCATCCTGATATTTTATCTGTTTTGGCATTAACGATTACGGGAATTACTTTTTCTGTATCAGCATCAGGTGCAACATAGGCAAAATTATTTCCTCTTCCACTTACCAAAACAGCACATTTTGCATGTTCTTTAACAAATTGGATTAAGCGCTCACCACCTCTTGGTACTATCAAATCAAGAGCCTGGTCGGGATTTCTTAAAAATTCTTGAGTACTTTCTCTGTTCATTTTTAAATATTGAATCCAGTCGTTTTCCAAGTCATTTTCAGCTAAAGCATAATGCCAGCACTTAACCAGTTCTTCATTACTGTTATGAGCTTCTTTTCCACCTTTTAACAGAATCTTATTATTTGCTTTAAAAGCTAATACAGCAGCTTCAATGGTAACATCTGGACGAGATTCATAGATGATCATAATTGTTCCAAAAGGAGCTGTTTTATTGGTGATGTTTAAACCATTGGCTAAAGTGTCTTCACTTATGGATTTGCCTACGGGATCATCCTGATCTTTTACTTCCTGCACCGCCCTTATCATATCATCAACCTTAGCTTCGTTTACTATCAACCGATCGTATAATGCTTGATCTTCACCTCTAAAAGCATCTAAATCTTTCTGGTTAGCTTCAATTATTGCTGATTTATTTTTATTTAAGGCATTAATCATTGATTGTAATACCTTGTTTTTCTTTTCCGTTGTTAAAAGTTTCATAGTATATTTTTTTTATTTCTATAATTATTTTACTGTAGAAGATGACTCTGCCTCATGATAAATTCTTGTTCCTACATCTTTCCCGTGGACTATATCTATAATGCTATCATCCTGCTTGCCATTTGCTATGTATGTTGGAATATTTTTAGCTGCAGTCTTTTTTGCAACGTTTAATTTTGACCCCATTCCTCCTCGGCCTTCACCTTCTTTTTTCTGTGAGCTTTGGATAAACTGTTCCACTTTTTGATTGGTAGTAACAGATTTTATCAAACGAGAGTCATTGTCTTCAGGATGTCCATCGTAAAGCCCATCTGTATCAGTTAATAAAATCATCATGTCTGCATGAATTAATTCTGCAACCAAACTTGCTAGCTCATCATTATCAGTAAACATCGACATAGATAGAGAAACTGCATCATCTTCATTGGCAATAGGAATAATTCCTTGACTCAATAAGCCTTCATAGCAGTTAATCATATTTTCTCGATGCTTTCCTTCATCAAAATCTCGCTTTGTAGCTAATACTTGAGCACATCGCATACCGTAGTCGTGAAAGATACTGTAATAATGGCGCATCATTCTCGGTTGACCTACGGCAGAGTATACCTGTCTTCTAATCGTATCGTCTTCAATATCGTTGTTGTCTAATACCTCTTTACCTGCAATAACAGAACCAGAAGAAATTAAAACAGTAATGATGTCTTCCTCATATAGACGTGCAATTTGATCAACCAAACGTTTTAATATTGGGCCAACGATTCGGTTATCTTTATTCACCATCACATTAGTACCCACTTTAATAACTATTCTCTTTTTATATTTCATAATTACTTACCTTCTGTATTACCTAATTCAACAGCTCTATTAAAAGCGGCATAAGCTGCTTTCTCAATCATGTCATTTACATTATTGTCTTCCATTGAGTCTAAAGCTGCTCTTGTTGTACCGCCTTTTGATGCTACTTTATTCATCCATTTGCTAGGTGTTAGGTCAGACTGGTTAAACAACTCAACTGCACCTTCAAACGTTTGACTTACTAAAACTTTAGAGTCATGATCTGAAAATCCCATTTTTTTGGCTGCTTCCATCATTGATTGCATAAAATAAAAAACATATGCAGGCCCACTACCAGAAATACCAGTTGAAGCATCAACATCGTTTTCGGTGTCTAAGTGAACCGACTTTCCTGTGGTGTTTAATAATTGTTGAACCGTTGAAGTTTCTAGTCTGGATACCTCTTTAGATGTAGTAAAAGAAGTTAAGCCTTTTCCAACTTGTGCTGGTAGGTTTGGCATTGCCCTTACAACCTTTGTAATTCCAAGACCTTCTTGAATACTTTTTATAGTAACTCCAGCCATCAAGGAAACAATTACTTGATCTTTTTTGGTCATTGGTTTTAAATCCTTAAAGAGGTCTTCAGTGTGGTATGGTTTCACTGCTATAAAAACGATATCAGCCTTAGGAAGACAATCTTCTAAATTGATGTAAACATCAAAACGACTAATTTTTTTTAGCTCCTCTGTTTTCTCAGGACTTGTATCGGAAATCATAAGGTTTGACTTACTTAAAAATTCTGATTTTACAAGCGCCTTAGCATAAGCTAAACCCATATTTCCTGCACCTATTACTAGTACTTTCATGCTTTTTATTTAATTTTTCTAACTAATTAATTTCACAATATGCAAACTTGATGCAGGAGTGGTGTATGAGAATAAAAAGTTGTGAATATTCAATAATTTTTTTAGCGTAAGCTGTAAGTTTATTTATATCAGCTACTTATGACTTAGTCGTATTTACTGAAATTAGCTGACAAGGTATTTTTTATTGCGACAAATCGGCACATATGTAGAGAATTTTACACTATGCATAAGAGAAGTTGTCAGAAGTTAGACCGGTTGTAGAGTTCTTTAAGATTGAAATTAATTAATCGATTCAATTGGTTTAGAATCGAGATTAATCTCATTTGTAATATTCTTGATACTTTTAAGTATAAAGACATTATTGGGAAGAGTTATTTCTCCAGACTCCTTGGTTTGTAGTGTAACGAAGAATAGTCCAATAGTTATAACTTTACCTTCAATTCCATAATCCTTCCCTTCTAAAATTATTATAGTATCGTTTATTTTCACAGGATGATTGAAGAAAATGATAATGCTCGATGTGATATTTGAAAGTAAAGACCATTGGGCGAAAAAAGCTACTCCAACAACTGTTAGCACAGAACCAATGAAAACAGCTAAGTCAGCTTGATTAACTCCCCAAATTAATGAGATGAAGATAATGCATACTAAGGTTAAAATTAGATTTAAAACATTTCTAATAATAATACCTCGTGATTCTTGAATAAGCTTTTCAGAAAGTGTCTTTTGTACTACTTTAGAAGCAATTCCTTTAATAATTAAATAAATAATAATTATTATAATTGTTTCAATAATCCTAATGTAGAGTATATTCATTTGAAGTTAGACTATAGTAGTATCCGATTTAAATTAAATATATTTAGATAAAAATGGTCTAAATCCATTTTGTTAGCTTTTAGTTTAAGAATAATAGCCGATTTCGTGAGTTAATTCCTTTTCAGTCGTGAGAAAGTTGAAGTGATCCAATTCTAATGGGAAAACTATCATTTCGGTAATTATTTTTATACATTTTATATGCATTAATTTTTATTTTTGGCTAGAACCAACAATGAGTATCCACCTAATAATTTTACCGCAAAATCCTTATTAATTCCAAACATTAATTTTCTAGGAATTGCAGCAATCTTAGTTTTCAGTTTTTTATTTGGCAATTCTAACATGCCCGCAGTATAAAAAGAATCTAAAACTTCATACCCACAATCAACTAGTGTTGCTAGGGCTGTATTCTTCGTAAAATAATGTAAATGATTGACTGATTTTCGTGTTTTTATTGGCACATTTCTTAAAACTCCCAATACATCGATGTCTAGCGGAATATGAAAAATTGTGTATTCTGATTTATTAATACAAGCCTTTAGAAATCCTAAATAATCGTCAACATGTTCAAAAACATCGATCATAAGTAATAAATCGTGTTTATGATCTGTTTCTAAAAAGTTCTCGTGTTTAAAGTGTAACCTTTCGTTTTCTCTCTCTTTAGCAAGAGAAATAGCATCCTGTGAAATATCATATCCAATAAAATTTACGTCATTGGGCATAACTTCATAAAGTTGATTCAATATTTCTCCTACACCACAACCTACTTCTATAATCGATTTTGGTTCTAATGAGTTTCTTGTTAACATTTTTAGAATTTGCTTTGCCTTCCATGGGGAATCCTCAACATGCCAAGTAGGGTTGGATTGTAAATATTTACTATTCTCTTCAACATAAATCTTTTCGGTCATAAGTATTGATTTTTTTACAACAGCACACTACTAAATAGCACTTAGAAATTTTGCCCTCATAATATTTTTCAAACTTATTGAAAAGTATCCTAAATTAGGGACTAGATAGATAAACAAAGTTTTTGTGAAGTTGATTTTACCAATTTTATGATGAATATAAAAGCAATAACTTACTCTAGTTTAAAGCTGCATTTCAGCAGTTTTAATCAATTTGTGGAGTCGGAGGGATTACCTTCGGTGATCCCAGAGTTGGATCATTGTACCCAAACTAAAGCTTATTCTCATTTCATTCGAATTGGAGCTTTTTTATTTCTTCCTCTCTTGAGTAAACTCAGCTCGTTGAAACAAAAAAAAGCTCAACACTAACGTGTTAAGCTTTAGGTTTGTGGAGCCGGAGGGATTACCTGGCGGTTTTCCCAGAGTAGGATCATTGTACCCAAACTAAAGCTTATTCTCATTTCATTCGAATTTGAGCTTTTTTTATTTCTTCCTCTCTTGAATAAACTCAGCTCGTTGAAACAAAAAAAGCTCAACACTATCGTGTTAAGCTTTAGATTTGTGGAGCCGGAGGGATTCGAACCCTCGTCCAAACAAGGAATTAATAAGCTTTCTACAAACTTAGTTAACTATTGATTTTCGAAACTAGGCCGGAAGTTAACATCCTACCTAACTCTTATCCTTTTTAGTTTCGCCAAATAACCAAGGCCTTTATTTGACTAACTCAACATTTCGATTCCTCTGATCCGGGCGTTATTGAGTGGAACCCCCGGGAGAAATGCTTGTTCCAACCTATTGGTTGAAATTAGTTGTAACCTCTATCGAGTGTTACGCCGCAAGCGCATAATTATTCTCGCCGTTTAGCGAAGTTTAGTGTTGAGATTTACGAGCCACTCACTCAATGCTCGGTCTGCTTACTTATCGATTCATCTTGCTGTCGAAACCGGTCGGCCCCATTTTAAAAGCAAAGTTAACCATTGCTTTAGTCCTAAGAAATTAAATCTTCTTAAAGTTGAAAATAGATATAAAGGTTTTAAATACCATCTTAATATCTAAAAAAATAGTCCAGTTGTTTACATAAAAGCGATCAAAACGAACCCTATTTTGAAGTAAATAAAAATCATCAATTTCACCTCTATACCCTTTTATCTGCGCTAAACCTGTAATACCAGGCTTTATGGAATGCCTCTCCATAAAATTACCAACTAGCTCACTGTATTTTTCAGTGTGTTTTATCATGTGAGGACGAGGACCAACAATGCTCATATCACCTTTTAGCACATTTATGAATTGAGGTAGCTCGTCTAAACTAGTATTTCTTAAGAAGTTTCCAACTTTAGTAATCCTTGGATCGCCTTTTGTTGCTTGACGGGAATCGGCTTCCTTATTGACATACATGCTCCTAAATTTATAACAATAAAACTCATTGTTATTTAGCCCACTTCTTTTTTGTTTGAAAAAAATTGGTCCTCTTGAATTCAACTTCACTGCAAGTGCAATAATTGGAAATAACCAGCTAAAAATAAATAAGATAGCTATTGAGCTTACTACAATATCAAAAGTGCGTTTTACGAGTGCTTTATATGGGTCATCCAATGGAGTAGCGGCCATATATAAAACGGTTGTTTGGCTGAGCTGTTTTACATTTATTTTTTTAGATCCTAACTTATTCCAATCGAATACTAGTCGTAAACGAATGAAATTATTTTCACAATAAGTGCTTATTGATTCAATTGTTTCTTCCGTATAGCTTGATACTGGTATAAATAATTCGAAAATGTTATGCTCCTTAGCAATGGTATTAAGGCGTTCAATTAAATTCTTAATATTAAAAACCTTGATAACTTTAATATATTTCGTTGCGATATTATTGTCGAGGTATTCTTCAATTTCATCTACTACATCTCTTTTGCCTGCTGCAACTATGCAAGTCTTTTTTCCTTTTCGCTTCAGGTACTTTCTATAAAATTGAAAGACAATAAAACGACTAATTAAAACAAAAACTGCGAAGATTGCATGAGCAGTATAAATACTTACCGGCTTTGTAACTGCTATGACTAAATCGTTGAATGCAAAAATTAGAGAAAACTGAATTAAAAAAGCAAAAAGTACTCCTAAAAAATACCTGTTTTTACTTGAAAATGCATTTAAATTATAGATGCTTTGAAATGATGCTATTAGTAGCCAAAGAATATTTAAAAAAATGAGAATAGCCAAAATGCCCAATTGGAACTGGAGCGATGGAAAAACACCTATAAATATGCTTACAATAAAACTAATGTTTAAGGCAGCTAAGTCTGCTATACGGTAGTATTGACCTAATAAAAACTGATAATTTTTATACACAATTTGGTTTTAGTAAAGACAAAATTAGCTAGAATATTGCCGACAAATACGATTAGACATACTAAATAAAATAACTTACAATTGCCTGTTGCCAAGTTTTTAGTCTAATCTATTTCTCTTTCAATTATCAGACGAATTTAATTCAAAAAAGTTGAGTCTATTGAAGATTTTATTTTTTTCTTTTAATCAGTTGCCTCGTTAACAGAAAAAGAAATTTTGAGTTGGTATAAAAATAGCGCTTGAAAAGTCGTTTAGGGTCCTGAGTTAGGCGGTAAAACCATTCTAAACTATTATTCCTTATCCATTTAGGAGCTCTTTTCTGTTCTTCACCAAAAACTGGAAAAGCTCCACCAACACCTAATAGTACTGCATTTATTTTTTTTGAATGTTTGGCCATCCACTTTTCTTGTTTAGGGCAACCCAATGCAACAAAAACTAAGTTTGCTCCTGAATTATTTATCTGACTGATATCATTTAATTCTTCTTGTTCAGTAGGTTTCCTAAATGGAGGAGAAACAGCACCTACAAGTTTTACTGCTGGATAGTTAGTTGATATTTTAGCTTTTATTTTTGATAACACTTCCTCGGTAGATCCATAAAGGAAAACAGAAAGCTTTTCCTTGTTTGATGCTGCTATTAGGTCGGGTAGCATATCCATTCCTGCAATCCGATCAATTTTTTTACCATACAGCTTTTGAACCCCTTTCGCTAATGGCATGCCATCAGCACATACCATATCAGCTGCATTTACCACATCTGCAAATTCAGGATGGTCAACTGCCTCAATGGTCATATGCACATTAGCAAAACAAACGTATGCACTTTTATGCTGCTTTCCCCAGTTCAGAATGGTTTCTAATGCTTCTTGGTAGGGGTAAGCATGTAAATTCAAGCGTAATATGTTAAAACGATGATTCAATATATCTAAAAATAAAAATTAGCAGGCAAAGGTATGAAAAGTCAGTACCTCAATTATACTGTGATATATCAATGATGACTATTACTTCATAACCATATTAATTATGTTAATTTTGACCACCAATATTTTCGAAATTACTAAGCATGAAAACAAATATTCCCGAAGAAGAATCCCTAACTACTGTTATAAGGGATATTCAACATTTGATACAAACTTTTATGAAATGGGTACTTAATATTCTAAAAAAAATAGGCGCAGTGATAGGCACCCTTTTTAGTTCTTGGAAGAAATTGGCCTTTTTTGGTCTAATTGGTGGAGCCCTTGGAGCATCAAGCTTGCTAATAATCCCTAGAGAATATGCTTCCGACTTGGTTGTAAGAACCTATATAGATGCTAATGAGCAACTATTTACAGATATAGAATATATAAATACCCTCATACAGGCCGACAGATACGATGATGTTAAAAATCTACTGGGCTTGGATGTGGAGAAAATAAAAAAAATCAACTCCATTGAAATTACGTCAACCGCAACCATTACTGAACGATTAACTTATTTAGATGAAGTGTGGAGTGAATTAGATTCAACCTTAAAGAAAAATTTAATCATTGATGATTTATTGAACGATGACCAATATTCATTTACAAACAAGTTTAAAATTTCAATTTATTCCAATAGTCCATTTGCATTTGAAGGCTTTGAAACAAGTATTTTGAATTACCTAGAACGAGTTCCAGAACTAAATGAACTTTTAAATAGTAAATTAAGAATACTAAAAATTCAAAAGGACTTATATGAGTCTGAAATTGCTGATTTAGATAGTTTAAAGACCATCCTAAATAATGTGATGATTAAGCAGTCCGAACCTACCCAGAATAATGAAGTAACTATTAATATGGGGCAGTCGGGTGAAAATGCCTTTTTAAGTCCACTAGATATTTATACCCAAGTTAATATTTATACGCAAAGGATTGTAGAAATTGAAGAGCAATTACCGCTGTTTGAGAGCTGTTATTTTGTTGTTTCCCACCTTAATGAAATTGGTCACAAGTCAGGAGTTGGTGGCTTACTTCGAGCAATTTATGGATCAATACTATTTGTATTAGTAGCCTCTATATTCGTGATTATAAAATCTTTTCGGATAAGTGAGTAGCAGTCACCAAAGCAAAACTTACTAATTTGCTCATTAACTAGTTATCAATACAAGAAAGGCTTATGGTAGAATATAGTAATGAAGGTATTGGTAAGTTGAAAAGCGTGCTTAAACTGTCCTTTATCTACAAAGGACTTAATATAATGCTGTCGTTTTTATTAGTTCGATTTACGATTCAGTATGCCGGCGATGAAATCTATGGACTTTGGGTTACCATTCTTGCTTTTCTTACTTGGTTTTCTGTTATTGAATCTGGTGTAAGCAATAGTTTTAGGAATAAGATTACCTCTTATTTTTCTGAAAAAAACTATGATAAAATCAAGCTTCAGATAGCTATGGCTTACAAGTCCCTCAGCATTATTTACATTGTCTTAGCCCTACTAATAGTTGCTGTTATTTATACTACTTCATTCCACACCTTATTTCAATCAGATAATTTTATGAATTCAAGGGCTGCACTTGCAATTAGTGTAAGCATCTACTTTTTATATTTTATTTTTCACTACTTAAACAGTGTTTTTCTTGCTATCCACAAAGCTGAAAAAACTTATCTATTTCTCCTTTTCCAAAATGCTGTTGTTTTGCTGGTGTTAATTTTACTCAATTACAGTTCAATAGAAGCAAGTCTCAATCTAATTTGCATCATTTACACCCTTGGTCCTTTAATTACATGGATACTTTTAAATGCAGTTTCATTTAAAAAAATATTGAATAAGCTACAACCTAGCTATCACCACTTTCAGCAAAGTGGGAATATTTTTGAGAAACTTAACCCATCCTTTTTTATACTTCAGCTGTTTACTTTATTGATTTATTCAACTGACAATATTATTATTCTCAACTTTCTCAATGGATCAGAAGTCGCAAAATATAATGTTGCTTTTAAGTATTTTAATATTATTACTGTTCTTTTTAATTTAATATTAGTTCCATATTGGGCAATTTTTAGTGAAGCGTTTTATAAGAAGGATAAATCGTCAATTGTATACAGTATAAACCGACTGCTCAGAAACTGGGGAGCATTGTTATTGGTTTCAATTTTGTTGGTTATCATCTCACCCTTTGCCTATTCGTTTTGGATTGGTAAAACAATGAATATATCCATTACCTTGTCAATTCTTATGGCAGTGTCAGCCATATTAACAAGCTGGTTTAATATTTTTGCCTACTACTTAAAAAGCAGCAATCAATTACGCCTCCAGACAAGACTGTTGATTTTTGCAGGAATTTCAAATATTCCCTTATCAATCTTTTTAATTCAATTTTTTGAATCAGAGGGGGTTATTTTGGCAACGATACTATCCATTTTACCGCTTGTTTTTGCTTTGCCATGGCAATACAAAAAATCGATTAATAATCTCGTCTGATGAGTTTAAAAAAGCCGAAGCATAAAACGCTGATAGTGCTGTTTTTGGAACTACTCAGCTTGTCTCCAGTTTTTATGATTTTAGGAAATGTTATTCCTCCATTTCCTATGAAAGTTCATTTTATAACATTTGGATTAACTTTTCTATTAGTTTGTTTATTTATCATCCAGTATCAATCTAAGAAATGGATCTTATATATTGCTTTATTATATTTCTTTTTACAATTTTTTCTTTCAGGATTTTTCTTTAAAGACTTTGTAGACTTTTTCTTTGGACCATTTGTCTTCCTTAGCTTAATTGATTTGCTATTTAACAACCGGGTGTCAAAGGCTACTTTGTGGAAATACCAAAAGCGCTTTTTTATTCTTATGTGGGCACCTATGATAATTAGTGTTTTGCAGTTTTTAGAGGTGTTTCCTTTAACTTTTTGGAATGCAACATATATAAACTACTCCATTGTAGAAGGTTTAAAAACACCGAGAGTGAATGGCTTTTTATACCATGGATCTGAGCTTTCTGTAGTCATTCTTTTTGTAGCAGTTAAACAGTTAATCAGTAAGCAGAAATATTTTTTTCCAACTTCACTTTTTATTTTATTAATTGCCTACAGCACTTATTATAAAGCTTTAACTGCTACGGTGTTATTAATGATTGTTTATTATTACTCAATTATCAACCCGCTCAAGATTTTTAGTTGGACAAAAGGCTATTTTATAAAAGATAAATTACTTTACCAAACACTTTCATTGGCAACAATATTAAGCGTATTATTTCTTGTTTATAAAATTCAAATACAAGAGGTAAAAGAATTATTTGAACCTCAATTATTGACGGGTAGGGGAGCAATATGGAATGTTTATTTGCAAGCTATAAAAGACTTCTCACTAGCTGAATGGTTATTTGGTGCAGGTATAGGTTCTGAGCCTTTATTATTTAAACAATACGCTACCCCTGAATTGTATTTTCCATTACATAGTGGTTCAAGTGGTAATTTAACTCCAGATGCACACAATGCACTACTTTCTGCCTTTCTAAACGCTGGTATAATAGGGGTTTTACTTTACATCTTTTTATTCAAATTGGTGCACTCTCAAATGAAACTACTAAAGGAAAAGTCTAAAGCAAGAGCCACTTATTTTCTCATTTTTATTTTTGCCATAATTACTATTGGAATTACTATCCCTATCTTTAAAAATGCAATTTATTGGATTGCATTGAGTTTTATAGTTTATAACTGGTTTATACAAAAAAATATACCTAAAGATGAAGCTTAGTGCTGCAAAGCTAAAATCATTGCTTTTCTTAAGCTATTGTTTTCTTATGGCTACTTACTTTATGCCATTAAAAGCTAATAGCATAGCTTTAATTATATGTGCAGCAATAAGTTTATTATTTATTAAAAAGCTTCCTTTAGATAAGCTAGTAAAATTCCCGCTAAATATATTTCTACTGCTTTTTGTCTATTTACTTATTGGCATGTTTTACACTCAAAATGAAGCAGTGGGCTGGGCAATTATCGAACGAAATTATTCCTTGCTGTTTGTGCCGTTTATTGTATCCTCTTTCAGCATATTAAGTTTAAAGCAGCAAAAATGGATATTAAATAGCTTTGTTTTTTTTACAACAGCAGTTGCAGTTTACCTCTTATGTTATGCAATTGTCGATTATTTTCAAACAGGCTCAGTTTATATTGAAGGAAAGTCAGGTCACCCCCTGTACAATAAATTCATGCACCATAGACTTACAGAGCCACTAGAAATTCATGCCATTTATTTTGCGCTGTATTTATCTTTTTCATTTGTATACCTTTTGAACCATTTTATAAGCACTATTAAAAGGCTACCGATTGTCTATAAAGTCTCATATATCGTCTTGTTTTTATTTTATTCATTAATGATTGTTTTATTGAAATCAGCACTTTTCGCACTAGCTGTTCCTATTGCTATTTCAATTCTTCTCTTAATTCACTTTGGGAAGAAGATTTTTAAGAAAACATCCTATTTAATTGCTTCTACTGTTTTGATAGTAGCACTAGCTGCCTTCTCATTTTATGGTGTTCAATCAAAAATTCAAAACTTTTCTACTGACTTAAAACTTACAGAGGAACACCCTGGCCCATTAAAAATACGACTAGGAGTATGGTATTGTAGCTGGGAAACCATAAAAGACAACTTTTTTTTGGGCGTTGGAACTGGGGATGGTGATGATGCACTTTTAGAAACCTACAATGAATACGATTTTTTTATTGGCAAGAGAGATCAATTTAATGCGCACAATATGTTTTTGCAGTATTGGATAAGTAATGGCATTCTTGCAGTAATAATCTATTTAACCTTGCTATTAGCCTTGAGTTGGCATTTTTATAAGTGCAAAAATTATCCTGGATTTTTGCTCGTTTTCTTGTTTTTTGCTTTTAGTTTTACTGAATCAACAATGATGCGTCAAGGAGGAATTGTATTTTTTGTATTCTTCAGCTCATTATTGTACTTCAGAAAAAACACAAGTGATCATTTGATAACTTCTTGATATGCTCTTAAAAGCATATTGTAATTGTTATCAGGGGTATATTTGTTTTGGTATTCTTGATAAGCCTGATTTACAATCTTGGTTATTTTTATAGGGTTTTCGAGGCAAAAATTAACACAGTTGTAAAAGTCTGGATAAGAATTAAGGGGAAATAACAATCCTGTTTCCTTATCTTTAATCATGCTTTTTGAGGCACCTATATCAGTTGCAATTATTGGTGTTTTTAAGGCAAATGCTTCAATAATAGTCATCGGCATACCCTCATATAAGGTAGTAGGAAATAAAACTGCCTGAGCGTTCCGTGCTAACTCAATTGTTTCATCATGTGTTTTTCTGCCTAGCAACTCTATGGTAGGAATATTCTGAAACTCCTCGACCATATCGCCATCACCAACTATTTTTATTTTGATACTTAGGTCCTTCGCTAGCTTTTTTATTAAACCAAGCCCCTTGTTTTGAGTTATTCTGCCAGCGTAGAGTAAATAGTGTTCATTATCATTTTTAGCTTTTGGCTCAATAGTAATAAAGTTGGGTTTTACAATTAGTTTATTTTCTGGTAACCCATGTTCAACAAATTTTTGTTTTGCCATTTCAGTCAAGCACAAATAGGCATCAACCTGATTAGTCCAAGTACCCATATGCTTGTTTTTCTGCAACATTCTAGCAACAACATAGGTTTGAATAGCTGAGTTGCGATAACATTTTTTTGCAATGGCTCCATAGGCAGAACGCCCTAAGCAATCTTCGCAAATTCGACCTTCTCGCATTAAAAGGCCATTTGTACAAATTAACCGATAGTTATGTAATGTTTGCACAACAGGAACCTTGTTTTTCTTGCAAGCATAATAAATGGAAGGGGTAATTAATGGTAAGGTATTATGGACATGGCAAATATCAAATTTTTCATTCTTTAGCAGAAGATCAACCTCTTCATAGGTGTTTTTTGACCAGGTACTGTCTTTTACCATTCTAAGCTTTTGAAACTTAGTTAAGTTTTCAATCTCATTGTTTTGCTTGTAATAGGTGTAAACATGGTGCCCTTTTCTTTCAAGTAACTCTTTTTCCTGAGCAACTACTGTGTCTTCTCCTCCAGCTTGTTGGTAGTAATTATGTGCTTGTAATATTTTCAATAGTTTGATTTATTGTAAATCCGATATTCCAGCTTTTAACTGTTTTAAACCCTACTTGTTGTTTAACTTCTGCAATTCTCTGAAAAACTTAAGCATTAATGAGTTTTGTTTTTATATCACCTAGTGCTTAAACAGTTTAACTAACTTCATTATGTTTTCTACAAAAAAGAAACGATAAACCTTAAATATCGCTTTTTTACTCTCAGTAACACTTAAATTATTAAACTCAAAAGTCTTTTGATTGCTTAATTTTTCATGATTTCTAAATTTGCTTTCTGAAGTAGTATGGACTCCACTGCCGTCAAATCCAATGTTTTTTGTGAACGAAGTTCTTGGAGTTAAACATAGGCCATTGTTTTTATAGATGCTTGCATACCAGAAAATTGCCCAGGTTTTTATTTGCCCTTTTTGGTTCGCTTTTAATTGTCTCCAATAATTCGAAATTCCCGCTAAGCTAAAGGCTATTTTATCTTTAAAGCTTAGGTTTAAAATTATTTGTTCCGAATTATTACTGTATGCACTCCAACGATCTGCCCAAGTCCCCCAACCATAACAATTCATAATCCGCCAAAAGAAAAAGTCAGCTAAGCCCTTTTTTTTGATTCCTGGTGTCCAACCGCTAATGTGCCAAACTTTTTTGTTGTGTTCAAAATGGTCTAAAGCAGCATTCATGTAACTTAAGAAATAGGGGCTAGTTACTATATCATCTTCAACTACAATAACCTTCCCATACTTTTTTACTACCTCTGATACTCCTTCTACAATTGACTTAGCTAAACCAAAATTCTTTTCTCTTTCTATTATTTCAATTTTATTAAATCCTTGAATCGTTTTAAGATAGGATCTTAAGGAATTTACAGCTTCATTATCAACTTCTCTTTTGGCGCCGTCACTATAGATAAATAAGTCACTTTCTTGAGCAAGTTCATTTTGCATCAAGGCCTCTACTGTTTTATTAGTATGCTCTAATCTATTGTAAACAAACAAGACAATTGGAGCCTTCTTTTTCATTTTTAAAGTTATTCCTAGCGAGCAAAACTACAATTCATTTAACAATTACAGAGTATCAATTGATGTTAATGAAATGAAACAAGCATTTGCTTTTAAAATGAAATCACTTCGCTGCGTTTAATGGTTCTCACTTTGCCAATTTTAGACAGTTCTTCTTGTTTAAATCGCTTCGAATCACCATAAATCCCAAAATAGGTAGGGACTTGCTTAATATTTTCTTGATAGAATAGATAAACATCTTTAAAATCTAGTTGTGGAAATTTTGTTATTGCATATTCGTTAGGATCTATTTCTAAGCCTTTCATTTGGTAAAGTTCTACTGTTTTACTTAAATCTCTAAAGCTAGGATAGTTGGATAGCTGTTTCAAGCTTAAATTCTTTTGAATGCTTTGCATTCGTTCTGGTTTCTGAGGCATGTCTTGTATTAAGTCATAGGTCTCTACAGCGGCACTTAAAGTTTTATCAGCTTGACAACCAACATAGGTATAAAAGTAATTGTCAGTTTTCGGGTGAACTGAGTAGGTGAAATTAGCTCCAGTACTATAGGCTAACGATCGGTATTCTCGTATTTCTTGAGTTAAAATGCCGCTAAAACCACCATCAAAATAAGTATTGAACAATTCCATTTTTGGGTATTGATGGAGCTGAAATGAACTGCTGTTTTTTACAAAGAATAAGTGAGATTGTACCAGCTTTTTATTATCCAAAATCAATACTTCATTCTTGCTTCTTTTGACTAATGGCTGGTAAAAAGGAATAGTTGATATACCATTAAATTGTAACTCGAGTTTATTTTCTATGGTCTCTTGAATTTCAGCAGCTTTAGATTTTCCTGTAAAATGGATTGAAACGGAATGCATTAACACTTGCTCTATGATTGGTTTAATGTCACTTATCTCCAATTTCTTTATTTCCTTTAACGTGGGTCGGTTGAGTAGTACAGATGACTTGCCATATAAACCATATTGTGCCATTGCTTTTGCAATTAAAAAAGCATCTTCTTCTTCCACTTTTCGATCAGTTTTATAACTGTTGTAGATAATTTTCATGGCATTTTTTTCGAACGCTGGATCTTTAAGTAAGGTATTTATATACCTTAAGACTTGATCAAGATTACTTTCAATTCCAGACAGTCTAAGTTCAAAGAAATTACTTCCAACTTCAAAATAGTACTGACTACCTAATAAAGCAATTTTTGTTTTAAAAGCAGAGCGTTCCTCATTTCTTGGGTAAGCTGTGTTCATTAAATCAGCAGCCAATTGTAGTTTTGGTTCAACCAATAAACCAATATGAAAGCGGATGCTTAGCTCATAGATATCATTAACTGGGTTTTTAACTACAAACAATTTACTTGAATCGCCAAGAGGGATTAGCTCAAGATCATTCTCAAAATCAATGAATTTATTTTTTATTGGCAACTCCTCAATCTGATCAAATTTTTTAGCATAGGTTGATCTTCTGCTTTGGTCCGCTTTTACGGGTTGAAAATTGGGTTTGTCAAGCTTTTCTTTTTTTGAAAAACCTGTTCTTGATTGAAAAACTAAAAAGTCATCGCCGTAGTATTTGTTGGCCACCTCTATTATTTGTGCCTTGCTTAGTTGCTCAATTTTTTCTGGATAACTTTTAATTTCATTCCAACTTTTCCCTGCCCTAAAAAGGGATGCAAAAATTCGACTTCTATAGTTCACATTTTCAAGCTGTTGCTGATAATCTTTATACAATTCATTTTTCACTGATTGTAGAAGGTCATCAGAGAATTGACCATTCTTCAATTTCTCAATTTGACCTAACACTAGTTTTTCTGCATTTTTAAGCGATTGAACAAATACTTTAGGAACAT
This sequence comes from Vicingaceae bacterium, assembly GCA_040218815.1. Lineage (GTDB taxonomy): Bacteria > Bacteroidota > Bacteroidia > Flavobacteriales_E > Vicingaceae > JAVJQS01. The sequence continues at coordinate 262,147 of JAVJQS010000004.1, forward strand.
AAATAAAGACTTGATTGCCTGCTTCATCCTCTATATCATGGTATGAAAATGCCATCATCAAATTATTCTTATTCTTTAATTCATCAATTAAGCCGGTTTCAGATTTATTTTGGAAGAGGGAACTGATCACCTCCAAAGCCAGTTCATCCTCATGAAATGAAGGCACCGTTCGAAATCCCAATATCCCAAACTTTATTGGAGTAATTCTTTCTTTAATGACTTCTCTACCATTAAATGGTGTAGGAGGAGAAATTGTGTTTTTTACAAAAGGTTTTCTTTCTAATTCACCGAAAGATTCTTCAATTAACTGTTTTACCTTATCGACGTTGAAGTTGCCACTTAAAATCAGTGCCATATTATTAGGGACATAATAATTTTGAAAATAGGCATACATTTTTGTTAAAGAAGGATTCTTTAGATGTTCAATTTCTCCCAAAGTATTTTTCTCACCATATGGATGGTCTTTATAGAATACTTCGTCGAACCTTTTTAAAACTCGTCTTTGAAGGTTGTCCGCTGCTCTATTTTTTTCTTCATAAACCACTTCCAATTCTGATTGGAAGGAACGAAAGACTGGGTTCTGAAAGCGGTGAGCGTAAATGTCTAACCATTTTTTCAACTGGTTTGGAGGAAAGTTATTGTAGTAAATGGTTAAATCTTTAGAGGTTGAAGCGTTTATTTTTGTGCTACCAATGCTCTTTAGCAATTTATCAAATTCATTAGGCATACCATATGCCGATGCTGCAACTGCTTGTTCGTTAATTAGCCTCTGGATTTCATCTCGCTTATCTTCATCTGACGCCAATCCCAGCAAGTCATACAATACATTGATTGAATCAAGGTGAGGTTTTTCTTTCTCATAATTTGCAGTGCCTAATTCTGCCGTGCCTTTAAACAACAGATGTTCTAAGTAGTGTGAAATACCAGTAGCATCAATTGGATCGTTTTTGCTACCAGTATTTATTGCAACAGCTCCTGCCACTTCGTTTTGAAATGAATCAGGGTTTAGTATTACTGTTAACCCATTATCTAAGGTATATTCAACTACATTAAGTTGAGCTTTTATTGAAGGTGATAATATACAAAGACAAAGTAAATGAGCTAAAGCGGCAAAGTGATATTTCATAGGGTAGATTTATAGTGGAAAGATAATCAATTACTTGTATTTCAATTAGCCCTGCTAAAGCAAAATAAACTTTGTATTATGCGTTAAAATAAACCTTTGTAAAGCCCTACTTTTGAGCTTGAAAAATTTCGAATGAAATCAAATAATGCATCCCTTACTTTTATCTTTATTACCATCCTTATTGATGTAATTGGTATTGGAATTATTATCCCTATCATTCCTTCGTTAATTGAAAGTTTACACGGCGAAGGTTTGAGTGAAGCTTCTAAAATAGGTGGTTGGTTAATTTTTTCTTATGCCATTATGCAATTCTTTTTTGCTCCAATATTAGGGTCCTTAAGCGACCGTTTTGGGCGAAAACCTATTCTATTAATTGCTTTATTTGGATTGGGATTAGATTATTTGGTACACGCCTTTGCACCTTCTTTGCTTTGGCTATTTGTTGGTAGGGTCTTAGCCGGTATCTGTGGCGCAAGCTTTACTGTTGCAACTGCATATATTGCAGACATCAGTTCACCTGAAAAAAAAGCGGCTAATTTTGGAATAATTGGTGCTGCTTTTGGGTTAGGGTTTATTATTGGTCCCGTGATTGGGGGAGTAGCGAGTAAATGGAGTATACAGCTACCTTTTTTAATCGCTGCAGGACTAACTTTTTTGAACTTTATTTATGGGTGGTTGATTTTACCTGAATCTTTGAAAAAAGAGAATCGCCAGGGCTTTAGTTTCAAAAAAGCCAACCCTTTAGGAGCATTTCATTTATTACGACGAAATACTGTTGTGGCGGGCTTGGCTGCAGCTTTCTTTTTATTGTACTTAGCTGGTCATGCCGTTCAGTCAACCTGGACATTTTACGGCATGTTAAAGTTTGATTGGGATGAATCGATGGTAGGTTATTCACTTGGAGTAGTAGGTATTATTGTAGCAATCGTTCAGGGACTGATGGTTAAACATACCGTAAGGTGGTGGGGTGAACAAAAAACTATTTTTATTGGATATGTCTCTTGGATATTAGGCCTTTTGTTGTTTGCTTTTGCTACTGAAGGCTGGATGCTCTTTGTGTTTATTTTGCCCTATTGTTTCGGTGGAATTGCCACACCAACATTACAAGGAACAGTTTCCAATCAATTCAAGGATAACGAGCAAGGTCAATTGCAAGGGGCAATGACTTCATTGGTTTCTTTAACCGCTATTTTTGGTCCATTAATGATGACAGGTGCATTCTATTTTTTTACGCAAGAAAGCGCCCCATTTCAATTTCCAGGAGCTCCATTTGCTTTAGGAGCGATCTTTATTATAATTTCATTTGGAATAACCTTTCGCTGTTTTATCAGTGATTCATTGAAAAAAATAAGAAGAAGGAAAACTTCAAGCTAATTTTTTGTCTTCTTAGCTTAAAAACAGCCATGAAATCATACAGTAAAGAAGATATCCAAGCCCTAGACCGCATTTTTCGCTTAAATCTAATCAACTCTATCAGTGGGTATAAGCCAGCTAATTTAATTGGAACAAAAGGCAGTGCTGGCGAAAACTTAGCCATTATTAGTTCTGTAGTCCATCTCGGATCAAGCCCTGCTTTATTAGGTTTTATTATGCGACCTGATACTGTTGAGCGACACAGTTTGGCAAATATTAAAGAAACTGGCTTTTTTACTATAAATCATGTGGATGAAAACCTAGCAGAAAGAGCTCATTATACATCTGCTAACTTTGATAAATCCGTCTCAGAGTTTGATGCCTGCAAAATAAAGGCGAGCTATATTGAGGAATTTATGGCTCCTTTTGTAGAAGAAAGCAGTGTTAAAATGGCAATGAAAACAACGGAGTTTATACCCATAAAAAGTAATGGTACAATTATGATCGTTGCTGCTGTTGAAAAACTAATTTTAGATGAAAAACTGCTAAAAGAAACTGGACAGCTTGATTTAAATGTCAGCAAAACTGTTTGTATCTCGGGATTAAATCGATACCATCAGGTGAGAGAAATTGCCAATTATCCTTATGCTCGTGAGACTGAAATCCCTTCTTTTAAAAGTTAAGTGCTTGATTTAGCACTTACTTTAATCCAATTTCTTAAATTTTGCAGAAATCTGCACTTCCAATGAAGATAACTGTATTTAACCCTACAAATAAGCCTACTGGTTTAGAAAAAAAGAATGTTATTGATTTTTTATTTGAACACCTTCAAAACTATGGTGATCCCAAAAACCACATTGAGGGGGCAATTGATTTCGCCATTAAAGAACGAGTTTCTTTTGGTGGATTTGTAGTTGTTGCCTATGAAAAAAATGAAGTAGTGGGAGCTGTTGTGGTAAACCAAACTGGCATGAGTGGATACATTCCTGAAAATATTCTAGTTTACATTGCTGCTCATAAAGAGCTCAGAGGAAGGGGAGTAGGAAAAAGGCTAATGGAGGAGACCTTAAGTTTGACGAGTGGAGATATTGCCTTACATGTTGAAAAAGATAATCCTGCCATCAAATTGTATGAAAAAATAGGTTTTACAACTCCTTACATGGAGATGCGCTACAAACGCAAGAGCTAAAATGCACTGGCTGGACCTAACTATTTTTGTCGTTTATATTCTCACCATGCTTGGCGTGGGAGTATTCTTTTTTAATAAAAATAAAAACGACGATGATTATTATGTGGGTGGTCGCAAGATGTCGGCAGGTCACATTGGGTTATCTGTTGTTGCTACTGATGTTGGAGGCGGATTCTCAATTGGCTTAGGAGGTTTAGGATTTACCATGGGAATTTCCGGAAACTGGATGCTATTTACTGGTCTAATAGGGGCTTGGCTGAGCAGTGTATTTTTAATTCCAAAAGTATATCAAACAGCTAAAGATAAAAAGCTACTTAGCTTTCCGCAGGCATTAGAGCACTATTACAACCCTAATGTAGCATTGGTTGCAGGTATTATTTCCTTAATTGGTTACATTGGATTTACAAGTTCCCAAATATTGGCTGGTGCAAAACTAGCTACAGCAACTTTTCCTGCTTTAGAAATCCCTCAGGCAGTTATTTTTATGGGCATTGTAGCAGTAGTTTATACCGTAATAGGAGGGTTGAAGGCTGTAATTTATACTGATTCTATTCAATGGTCTATTTTGTTACTTGGATTAGTTGGGATTGGAATTCCTTTAGGTTTTATTGAAATTGGCGGCTGGGAAGGATTAAAAGCAGCAGTAAAACCAGAAATGTTGAGTTTAACCAATATCAGCTTTTCTCAGCTAATAAATTGGTTCATTACCATTGTTCCTATATGGTTTGTCGGTATGACCTTATATCAAAGAATTTATGCCTGTCGAGATGAAAAAACAGCTGTAAAGGCTTGGCGAATAGCTGGTTTATTTGAATGGCCCATTATGGCATTTATGGGCGTATTACTAGGCTTGTTTGCAAAAATTGGTTTTGAACAAGGCATGTTTGCAGATTTGGGTTATGCTTCATCAGAATCAATTGATGCCGAAATGGGCTTGCCTTTATTTTTAAGGCAAATGCTACCTATAGGTTTAATGGGGCTTATGCTATCAGCTTACTTTTCAGCGATTATGTCTACTGCTGATAGCTGTCTCATGGCGGCCTCTGGTAATTTTATGACAGATATATTGAGTAGAATTAAAAAATCAATGGCTGAAAACATCCGAATCTCGCAGCTAATTACCTTCATTATTGGAGGACTGGCCATTTTTATAGCCTTGCGCATGCAAAATGTGCTTGAATTAATGCTATATTCTTACGCATTTATGGTTTCTGGCTTGTTGGTGCCTGTATTGGCAATGCTATTTCTAAAAAGGCCTTCTGTAACTGCTGCAATATCCGCAATGCTTGTAGGAGGTTCAACAACATTGGTCTTAATTTTTTTAGATCAAGATTTACTGTTTAACTTAGATGCAAACTTTTTTGGAATAAGTGCATCGGGTCTAACATTTGCCTTAGTTCAACAATTTTTTTCAAGTACTAGCACTAAATAAGTTATGGCGTTTATCACTTTAGATCAACATAAGTTAGAGCATAATTTTAGGTTTCTACAAAATTTATTCGATGAACATGGTATTCGTTGGACTATAGTTTCTAAATTATTGTGTGGCTATAAACCATACTTGCAAGTATTACATGATTTGGGTGCAGAAAATTTATGTGACTCTCGGATTGCTAACCTCAGAACAATAAAATCTGTTTCAAAAGATATAGAAACCGTGTTTATTAAGCCACCAGCAAAGCGCAACGTAAAGAATGTTGTGAAATATGCTGATATAAGCTTCAATACTGAAATTGAAACAATAAAGGCACTATCGGAAGAAGCTGTTCGACAAAATAAAAAGCACCAAGTACTTATAATGATTGAATTGGGAGAGCTAAGAGAAGGGGTTTTAAAAGAGGAGTTTCTCGATTTTTATGAAGCTGTGTTTCAATTGCCAAATATAGAGGTGATAGGTATTGGAACAAATCTTACATGTATGTATGGCGTTTTGCCTACCCATGATAAATTAATTCAGCTTTGTTTATACGTGAATTTAATTGAATCAAAATTTAACCGTGTTATACCCTTTATTTCTGGAGGAACAACAGTAACTATTCCACTAATTTTTCAAAACTTATTACCTAAAGGAGTAAATCATTTTAGAATAGGAGAGGCACTCTTTCAAGGTACAGAGCCCTATCACAATGAACAAATTGAGGGAATGAAGCTGAATTTGTTTGAATTGAATGCAGAAATTATTGAATTAACAGAGAAGCCAAGAGTGCCAGATGGAAAAATCGTGGCAAACGTGAAGGGGGAGAGCATGAAGTTTGACGAGGAAGATAAGGACTCTACATCCCTGCGCGCCTTAATCGATTTAGGAGTATTAGATGTAGATGAAGATCAATTAAAATTAATTGATGATGACATTTCTATTGTCGGTTCTTCATCAGATGTAATGGTTATTGATTTAGGAACCAATAAAAAAAATTATAAGGTTGGAGACTATATCAGTTTCAATTTAGGGTATTTGGCTATTTTGAGAGTTATGAATTCCAGGTACATTGAGAAGAAAATTAAAATTGGGAACAAAATCCTTTCTGCTGAACCAGTATTGAACTAAACTGAAAGCCAAGTCTATCTACATGAATTGACCAATATTTAAGATGTTATATATTTTTTAAATCCCGAAAGAATTCAATATTGACAACAGATTGGAGGGCAAGTATTTCTAATATTTGATTTATTGTTTAGCTTTTTATAAATAAGATTAAACAATAATATTAATTTAATGTTAAAAAGGTATAACTTAAATTAATAAAATCAAATCTTATGAAAAATTCAAAATTATTATTAATGCTGTTCTTAGCATTATCTTTCTCATTCGTTGCATGTGAAGACGACGATGATGAGCCGGCTCCAATTTCAAACAATGGAGGAAATAATAGTCAAAGCATAGCTGAAATAGCAATTGCTGATGATAGAACCGATAGTTTAGTAGTAGCTTTATCTACTGCAGGCTTAGTACAAACATTTCAAGATGCAGGAACTTACACAGTATTTGCACCTACCAATCAAGCCTTTGTTGATTTATTAGCATCAGAGCCTACTTGGAACAGAATCTCTGACATTCCAGTTGATGCCCTAACAGATGTTTTACTATACCACGTTTTAGCAACAGAAGTTAGAGCAAGTGATTTAACTGAAGATACTTATGCTACAACCTTAAATACCCAAGGTAGTGATAAGGATGAAAATACTGTATTAGAAATTGACTTAACACCAAATGCAAGAATTAATAATTCTTCTAACATTACTGCCACAGATATTGAAGCGAATAATGGTGTAATTCATATAATTGATGCGGTGATATCTCCTCGCAGTACTGTTGAACTTGCGATTAATGATGAACGTTTTACCAGTTTAGTTGCAGCACTTCAAGTTTTTGGAGATACCCTAACGAGCACTTTAGCAGGATTTAGCAATTCTACAATTTTTGCTCCTACAAATGCTGCTTTTCAAGCTCTTTTAGATAGTGATCCAACATGGAACTCTTTAGCGGATATTCCAAGAGGGACATTGAACAATGTTTTATTATATCATGTAAATGGTATGTCTAATGTACAATCAGGAGAATTAATGGATAATCAAACCATTACAACTGCCTTAAGCGGTTCAGTTTTAACAGTTGATCTTTCTAACGGTGCTAAAATTGAAACAGGTGCAGGCCAAAGTGTTGAAATTATTGTCACTGATGTTCAAGGAACAAATGGTGTTATCCACGCAGTAGATGAAGTACTTTTGCCTCAATAATTAATATCATTTATAGTTTATTAAAAGCCTCAATGATTTGAGGCTTTTTTTATCTCTTAATTTTTCAATTTGTATCGTTTCATTAAATGAATGCTTTTAATGTTTCTAAAGACCTTATCATAAATAGAGTAAGTTTAAGCTTTTTGGTAGTAGTTGAGTGTAATTTAGCTCAATAAATAGAGTAGGAGGCTGCATTTAACAATTTTACCATTCTGAAATTAGTGTTTTGAAGGTGTTGGTTAAACAGCCAACAAATGGAGATTAAGAAGTATTCAATAAAAAAGGGCGATGCTAATATTAGCATCGCCCTTATAGTTTGGTAGATATCTATATTGTTTACTCCTCAATAGCAAACATGCTATCATCAATCTTTGGATTAAGCTCAATCACTTCAACTTTTGTTGATAATGATTGAGGTCCCATAGGCTCTACAATGGTGTGAGGAAACATAATGCCCTTCACTTCCTTATAGTCGCTGAAGCTGCGTTGCATTACCATGTCACCTTGTGGTGTTTCTTGAGTAGTTTCAGAAGCGACCTCTAAATGAGAATCAACCGAAAAGTAATCTTTTTGCTTTTCACCATTTGGTTTAGTTATTTCAACTACATAAACCTTTTCGTCATTTTTTGTATCTATTCCTAACAATTCAATGGAATAGTCTTCTGTGTTATAAAGTAATTCAGGGAATATTACTGTTTCAAACTTCATATCGGCCAACTCTTCTTCCGACATCATAGTTTTACCTTGAGGGCTTGATGTTTGCCCTGTCTCTCCGTTATAAACCGTTTTTTGAACCACCATTCCATTGACCTGAACGGTTTGCAATAGCTTTTCACCATTTACATTAACTACATTTAAGTTAAACGGTGTGCCTTGCATTGAAGCAGACATATCCATGGATATGGACTCAACTTTTTTAAGCTTCTTTTCACCACCCAGTGCAGCAATATAATCTTCAATCACTTTTTCAGCTGTAACACCTTCTGGTGCATCCATTAAGGTAGTTTCTGCAGCTTCATTCCCATAGGTGTCGTAAAACTGAATGGTTCCAGTAGGGCTAAATGCCTTTATTTTATCAGCAACCTCTTCTTGGTTTCCAACAATTAATACATAACCGCTCATTGGGTTGATGTATTTTTTTGAAATGGCTTTCACATCTTCCAAGGTAACGGCAGCCAAATTCTTAAGGTAATTGTTGTAATAGTCTTCTGGTAAGTCATACTTTTCAGTATTTATTGCAAATCGTGCTTTTGTTTGAGGATTTTCCAAGCCAATAGCAAACGTTCCAGTTCTATAGTTTTTAATTGTTTGCAACTCATCTTCTGTTATTTCGCCCTTACGCATCGCCATAATTTCATTCATCATTTCATTTAATGCGCTATCAGTTACTTCATTTCTAACTTTAGCTGAAGCAGAAAAAGATCCTACTAACTCATCAGAATCTATGCTGGATCTAGCACCATAAGTATAAGAGTGCTCTTCTCTAAGGTTTAAGTTTAGTTTTGATACAAACCCCCCACCTAATATTCCATTGGCAACGCTTGCTCCTATAACATCTTCTGATCCTGGTTCAAGCTCAATGGTATTAAATGTTGATACAACAGATTGAACAGCTCCGGGCTTATTTACGAAAGCAATTTGCATTGCACTAGGTTGCTCTGGCATCGGATAATCAAAAGTTGGGACTTCTCCTTTTTTCCAATCTCCAAAATATTTTTTAATCAAGGGTTTTGCTTCTTCTAAATTAATGTCTCCTACAACCGCTAAATAAGCTACATTAGGCTTAAAATACTTATTGTAAAAACTCTTTGCATCTTGCAAGTTAATATTACTTATTGTTTCCTCAGTGGTGATCTCACCATAAGGGTGATCCTTACCATACAATAAAACACGTTGTACATTTCTTGCTATTGCATCTGGATCATCTTTTTCAGTTTGAATCCCTGAAATGTATTGTGTTTTTAGCTTTTCAAGTTCTTCTTCCTTAAAGTCCGCATTAATTACAACATCAGACATAATTTCCAACAATTTCGTTTGATGCTTTTTCAAGGAAGCTCCATAAACTGAAGTAGCAGAGGTGAAGAATCTTGCTCCAATAAAATCTACAGCAAAATTTAAATCTTCTTTGCTCATAGTCTCTGTGCCTTTTGCTAGTAAGTCACCTGCAATATCTGCTGCTCCTGCTTTATCTCCTTCTTTAACTGGATCAATGTCTAACTGCAACGAAAAGGCTACTTGAGGTAATTTGTGATTTTCAACCACGAAAACCTTTAAGCCATTATCTAAGGTAAATGATTGTGTTTCCCCTAAATCGATTTTTGGAGCAGGACCTGCTTCAGGCATTTCACTTCTGTCGACTTGGGCTAACAATGAACTCGCAAGAAGCGTGAGTACTATATTTAAAAATATTTTTTTCATAATTTTTATTTTCTAGGAATAATTTTTTTGAATGAATTTTAATTGGACTGTTGTGCTTTTGGCAAGTAATACAATACCACACGGTTCTCATCATTCAAGTACTTGTTTGCAACGTTCTTAATGTCCTCACGTGTAACTTTCATGTAACGGTCTATCTCTGTATTTACCAAGTTGGCATCACCAAAATAAACAGAATAATTCGCCAAGTTTTCTGCTAAACCTCTGACATTTGAATTATTTGTGACAAAATCATTTTCTACCTGGTTTTGAAGCTTTTTGAATTCTTTTTCAGATATTAAATCATTTTTAACATTGGCAATTTCTTTATTCATAGCTTCCTCTAATTCCATTGGTGGAACACCCATATTTGTTATTCCAAACATCAGTGCCAAGCCTGGATCTTCAGTAGGCAAGGGAAAGGCTCCAACAAAAACTGCTTTTTGCTTTTCGTCTTTAATAACTTTTTGAAAACGAGAACTCTCACCTTGAGAAAGTAATTGCGACAACATACTCATTGCATAATAATCCGCATTGCCTTGCTGAGGCATATGGTAGCCCATAACAACAGCAGGTAATTGAATATTGTCATAAACAGTATCTCTCACTTCAGCAGTTTTTTTAGGTTCTACTATTGTAGGACGAGGAATTTCTTTTGTTCCTTTAGGAATATCACCAAAGTACTCTTTAATCCATTTTTTAGTTTCCTCTATGTCTATATCACCAGCAATTGATAAGGTAGCATTATTAGGAACATAAAAGGTATTGTAAAACTCCATAAATTCAGATAGTTCTGCTTGATTGATATACTCAGGAGATCCTCCTGGAGTCCAACGGTAAGGGTGCTCTACAAAAGCATGACCAAATGTTTCATTCAAAATAGTTCCATAAGGCGTATTTTCATTTCGCTGCTTAAGTTCCTCTTTTACAACTCCTCTTTGAGTTTCAACCCCTTTCTCATCAATTTTAGCATGAAGCATTCTTTCAGACTCTAACCATAAACCTAATTTAAGCTGATTTGAAGGCAATACTTCGTAATAAAACGTTCTATCAAATGAGGTATTGGCATTTAATACACCTCCATTGCCTTGAACAATTTTAAAGAACTCGCCGCGATCAATGTTTTCAGAACCTTCAAAGAGTAAGTGCTCAAAAAAGTGCGCAAATCCGGTACGATTTGGATCCTCATTTTTAGATCCTACATGGTATAGCACAGACACAGCCACAATAGGAGTGGAGTGATCTTCGTGTAAAATTACATGTAAACCATTTTCTAGATCATATTCAACAAACTCTATTTGTTTTACTTTATCCTGAGCGAAACTGCTGAGCGTTAATAAAGCACTAATAGCAAAGACTATTCTTTTTTTCATAAATTTTAAATTTTGGAAATCCGAAAATACAAAAAGTTCTGGGAAATCCAGCAGGAATTACAAGGAAGGGGAAATAATTACATAAATGGTTGATAGCCTAACTTTGATTAGAGGATTTTGGTGTCTAGAATCAAAATTTTACAACAATTCTACCTTTAGATTTTCCTTCTAACATAAGTGCTATATGCTCGTCTAGTTGCTCTAATGAAATTATTTTTTTCATTTGATTAAGCTGTTTGGGTTTCCATTTTTCTGCAAGTAGCTCCCAAATTCTTAATCGAATATTTCTAGGTGTTTCAGCAGTTTCAATTCCCAATAAATTAACTCCATTTAATATAAAAGGGTAAACTGTGGTATTCAGTTCTGGTGAAACCACCAAACCACAAACTGCTACATTTCCATTTCTTCCGCAAGCTTTAATACAGGTAGCTAAAGTATTTCCACCGATGGTATCAATTGCACCAGCCCAAGCGCTTTTTAATAATGGCCTCCCACTTTTATCATCTGCCGCTTCACGGTCGACTATTTTACTTGCTCCCAACTTTCTCAAATAGTCATGTTCAGCTGCTTTTCCACTTGAAGCGATAACCGAATAATTATTTATGGACAAAATTTCTACTGCCATACTGCCAACACCACCAGTGGAACCAGTTACCAAGACGGAACCCATATCAGGATGTTGCCCATTTTGTTCCATTTTATAGAGGGATAAAGCTGCTGTGAATCCGCCTGTTCCTAAAATCATTGCTTCCTCTAGACTTAAATTTTCTGGTTTTTTTACTGGCCATGCCGCAGGAACACGAATATATTCTTGAAAACCTCCTGAAGTATTCATTCCAAAATCGTAAGAGGTTATAATTACTTCATCGCCTTTAATAAAATCACTGGTTTCACAAGAAACAACAGTTCCACAGGCATCAACCCCAGGTGTATGAGGGTAGTTTTTGGTAATTCCTTTGTGACCGCTAGAGGATAGGGCGTCCTTATAATTTAGCGCTGCATATGCTACTTTTATTAAAACTTCCCCGGAAGGTAGCTCAGCAGTAGATTTGTTTTCTATTGCTCTACTAAACGTTCCATCTTCTTCCTCACGTATTACAAATGCGCGGTAATTTATGTCTTCCATATTCTATTGATAGATAATTAAATTTACATTGTCTAAAAACAACTCATTTTTTTGCGGATTCCAAAAGTAAAATGATAATTCATTTTTACCTCTGATGTACTTAGGGTCCACCTTATAATAATATTGTTGTTGCTGCCATTGTCCAATTTGAGTGATTTGATTCTCTAAGTAATTAACTCCATAATAATCATTCATCCTAAACACAACTTGAAGCTTTACCGAATCAGTAGGCAAATAGTCAGCGACAAACAATAATTTAATTGGCTTATCTGGAAGTAAATTACTCGGTTTTAGTTTCACTGAAAGCGTAAATTCATTGATTGGCTGAATATTTAAACTTTTCCCATAGTCCTTAGTTATTTGTTCTTCAGGTGTCCAGGAGGTTATGCTATCTGCCAAATTATCTTTTTCGTCAAAATTCGAATGACCTTCAAAAATTAAATTTTGAAAAAACTTAGCAGCCTTTTTATTAGATGATTTTTTATATAAGCTTAACTTGTCATTTGAATGAAGCAATTCTAGCTGATTGACTAATTCCGGATAACTTTTATATGCGTCGCTAATAAAAAAGCTATCGACTAATACTGCATAAGTAAAATTACTGTCTATCGCTCCTTCCACAATTTCTCTATCAGAACCTAAAAGGGTATATCCGCGATTTCCCCAAATAGTGAAAGGCATATTGGTTGAATTGGCCTCCAAAACCAATAAGGTATCTTCTTTTGAAACCCCCCAACTTTTTAAGTCGTATTTGGAATTTTCGTAAATAGAGTAGGCATATTCGATACGATCATTAAAGGGTGGTGTATATCTTTCTTCTTGCACTTCTTTGGCAAAAGAGAAAAAATAAAAAAAGAAAATACCACAGGTAGTAGCCGTCAAGGTATACCACTTTTTCGGGATCTCCAACCTACTTAAACTTATTAGCAAAAGAAGGGCTAAAAGAGGCAAAAAAGTATCGATATAATAATAATCATGATCGGCGAACTGCTGACCAAATGCAATAAAATAGATAAGAACTCCTACAAGTGAAACGATAAAATAAAGCACAACTACTTTAACTCTATAACCGATTTTTAAGCTTTTATAAAGTTGAACTAATACTACTGGAAACAAAATAAGAAGTAAAATTCCATGGAATGGACTCAATAACTGGTCTGCCCAGCGGTTTGCAGCAGTACCCATAATACTTATAAAATGTTGAAGGTTTTTAAATGCAAGCGGCTCAGCTAAGAACATACTGCCGTAGTTTTCAGCTAATTGTTTATTGTAAATAAAATAGGCTATAAAAAAACCAATTCCCACTAAAGGCAAGAGCAATTTTAACCACTGAATTTTTCTTTGTTTGAACTGTAGCAGAATTTGAAGGACCAAGATTGCTATTAAAAAAATTAGAAAAGGTGCTCTTGCTAATGCTGCTATGGCTAAAAATAGAATGCCCCAAATAAAATCTTTATTTGCACTATTATTTCTTGTTTTGAGAATAAAGTATAAACCAATTAAAAAACAAGCAAAAGAAGAAACAGAAGGCAAAAATCCGTTTTGATAATATACATAGAAGGGTAGGGTAAATAAAAAGGATGTTGCAAAAACAGCTCTAGTGGGAGATTTAGTTAGTAGTAAGGCTAATCTGAAAAAGTAAAAAAGACCAATGAGGGAAAAGATAAAATTATAAGCCCTAAAAACGCTTACTATATCTTTTTTGAGAAAGCTACTAATGCAGGCAACTAAATAGTCGTGAATTGGAAAATCCACTTGAGTTATTCCATCTTTAGTGAGCAAATTATAGGTGGCAGGATGAAAGAAATCAAACCCATTTTGCTGAAAATTCTGCGCTAATGCTAATCGATCTGTTTGTGTCCAAGCGTGAATATAAGCAGGGTAGGTATGCATGGTATCACCCATTAAGTACCATCCGCCAAGAGCTAAAACTAACACCATAATGATGGTAGCAGGAAATTGTTTACTCCATTCGTTTTGCATTTGCTAGAGTTGACTTACCCAATTCACAATATCCATTATCACTTCTTTTTCTACATGGCCTTCCTTTTCGTATTCAGCTGGCAATATTATGCCTTCTCCTGCTATAAAAAGGTGATTTAGTTGAGGGTAAATAATTGTTTTAGAATTTTCATTTTTTGAACCGTCTTTCCATTTTTTTGCCTCCTGAACTGTTACCTGATAATCTCTTTCGCCATTTAATATTAAATAAGGAACATCTTGTTTTTTGGAGATTTTTTGTGGTTGATAATCCTTCAACGAGCTCCAAAATTTACCACCTGCACCAAAAGGAAGCATTGGTCCAGCTGTAGTAGAGTCATAGTTTCCTTTTTTTAAATTCTCTACTTGCCATTTCAACTGATTATATTGCATTTGATTTATAGCTGAGGAGTCATGTTTGCGCAAGTAATCTATTTGAGGAAGTATTAAGTCTTCCAAGGGACTAACATTTCCAGCCATAATTATAACTCCGTCGACTTTTGCTTGTGAAGCTATTTTAGGAGCTAAGTGCCCACCTAAACTGTGTCCTAATAGAACTACCTTATCCGCTCCTAACTCTTTTGCTTTATTTACAGCCTTAACTGCGTCGTTTGTTACTATTTGATCAATGTCATATTGTTTTCCGCTTTTTATAATTGTTTTTTTATAATCATAGCTTCTTTTATTATATCGTAGACTGGCGATACCATTGCTAGCTAAACCATAGGCCAAGTCCTTAAATATTTGATTGGGGCCTAAGCTTTCATTCATATCGTTGGGTCCTGACCCATGCACCATAACTACTACCACTAAGCTTTCTGGTCTAACCGGTTTAGTGAACTCTCCTAATAAGGGCATTTCACTTCCAAGTTTTATAGGGTAAGCATCAAATTGCTGAGGATTCACATAATTTGGTATTTTCCATTTTGTCTTATCAGAATAGGGAACAACTCTTAAAGTAGTTAATTCTTTAGCTTCATTTAAGGCAAAAACAACATCCATTTTTCCGTTGCTAAACTGGATTCCTTGTTCATAATAGGTTTGCTCTGCTGTGACTTTTTCAACAAACTCCAGAAGACTGTCTGGAGTTCCATATTTAGTTGAAAAATCTTTAAATGTTTCTTCTAGTTTATTAACAGTAAGTTTTTTTCTGAGTTCTTCACTAAAATAGCTGTTTAACTTATCAAAGGTTTTTGCTTCGAGATTAGTGAAAATCTGCTGACCTCTTTCCTGAGCAGTTTTATAATTAGTGTCATTATTTTGAGCAAATAATAAACTCGGAAGTAGATAGCTAAAGATTAAAAGGCATTTTTTCATAGTATAAATTTGAGACAAACTTAAAATAAAAGTACTTGATGTTGGGAATACTTAGACCTAAAAGTAATAAGAGGATCAAAAATTATTCATAAAAGATTAAAAGGCATTATAACTATCAAGGAGTTCTCGATTAACTATGGATTATTTTTTTAACCCAAAATAGATGATAGCATTTCATTATTTCAAAAAACTTACTTTTGAAAACATAAAGTTGAATTATGAAAAAGCTATTATTTGCCCTTATTACTAGTTGCATCCTTATTTCTTCAGGATGTAGTGATGACGATGGAGATGAAGGAACAAAAGTATTGTTGTTTTCCACTGAGGATGACAAAATGTTAGGTCAGCAATTAAAGCAGCAAATATTTAACGACACCACAGGGCAATTCCCGTTATTAGATTCTGTTCAATATGCTTCTGCCTATGCCTACATCAGAGCATTAAAAGATTCTGTGTTAAAAACCGGCGAAGTTGATTACGATGATGAATTTGCTTGGGAGGTTTATATCATTCAAGATGACTCTACTTTAAATGCTTTTGCTGCGCCTGGAGGTTATTTATACTTCTACACTGGTTTAATTAAATATTTGGATAATGAAGATGATTTGATGGGGGTTATGGGCCATGAAATTGCCCATGCCGACCTGAGGCATTCTGTGCAACAATTGCAAAAGCAATATGGCATCCAATTCTTACTTTCTGCATTGCTGGGGAATAGCAATTCTCAAGTTACACAAATATTAGGAGGTTTAGCTGGAAATGCTGCTGTTTTAAAATTTAGTAGAGACGATGAAACGGAAGCAGATTTAGCTTCAGTTGAATATTTAGCACCTTTAGCTTATAGATGTGATGGTGCGGCCACATTCTTTAAAAAATTAGCTGCCCAAGGAGCAGGAGGAGGACCAACTTTCTTAAGCACACATCCTTCGCCAACGGATCGAGTAGAAGCAATTACTCAAAAGGCATTAGAAATTGGATGTGATACCAACTATTTTGCACCCTCAAGTTACAACACATTTGTGAATAGTTTACCATAGTTCTCAGAAGTAAATTGCCATAAGATTTTTTAAGTAAAAGCTTTCGATTTCGACCTTAATACCTCTCAGAAATTGTAATGCTTTAGTGCTTTTTCAAGCATTCGTTTAGCGTAGCAATATAAAAGACTGGTTTTTACAATTCTATTGCAGAAATAACCTACTTTTGCGGCCTCAAAAACACACCCATGAAATTAAGAAACATCGCTATTATTGCTCACGTTGATCACGGTAAAACGACTCTTGTTGACAAAATGTTACTCGCTGGTAAGTTATTCAGTGACCATGAAACTCCTGGGGAGTTGATAATGGATAGCAATGACCTTGAAAAAGAACGAGGAATTACAATTTTGGCAAAAAATGTTTCAGTTTTTTATAAAGACTTAAAAATCAATATCATTGATACTCCTGGTCACTCTGATTTCGGTGGAGAAGTTGAGCGTGTGCTAAATATGGCAGATGGCGTATTATTATTAGTGGATGCTTTTGAAGGACCTATGCCACAAACACGATTTGTACTACAAAAAGCAATTGAGCTAGGCTTGAAACCGATTGTTGTTGTGAATAAGGTCGACAAAGAAAACTGCACACCTGATATTGCTCAAGAAAAAGTATTTGATTTAATGTTCAACTTGGGAGCTACTGAAGAACAGTTAGATTTTCCAACAATTTATGGTTCAGCAAAGCAAGGCTGGATGAGTGAGGATTATAAACAACCAACAGACAATATTATTCCATTAATGGACGCGATTGTTGAGCACATACCAGCTCCAAATCCGCCTGAAGGTAATACTCAAATGTTGATTACTTCTCTTGATTATTCTTCCTTTATCGGTAGAATAGCAATTGGAAGGTTGCAACGAGGTACTTTAAAAACGAACCAGCAAATAAGTTTGATCAAAAGAGATGGAGGTAAGTCCAAATCTAAAATCAAAGAATTGTATGTGTTTGAAGGAATGGGGAAAGTAAAAGTTGAAGAAGTAAAGGCAGGTGATATTTGTGCCATAGTAGGCTTAGAAGGATTTGAAATTGGTGATACAGTTGCTGATGCTGAAAATCCTGAAGCATTGCCAAGCATTAAGATTGATGAGCCGACTATGAGCATGTTATTTACTATCAACGATTCTCCATTTTTTGGTAAAGAGGGGAAATTTGTTACTTCTCGTCACATTAAAGATCGCTTGACCAAAGAATTGGAGAAGAACTTAGCATTAAGGGTAGAAGATACTGGTTCAGCTGACTCACACAATGTATTTGGTCGCGGCGTGTTGCATCTTTCTGTATTGATTGAAACTATGCGAAGAGAAGGCTATGAGCTGCAGATTGGTCAGCCACAGGTTATCATTAAAGAAATAGACGGTCAAAAGCATGAGCCGGTGGAAGAATTAACCATTGACTTACCTGAAGAAGTAAGCGGAAAAGCCATAGAGATCGTCAATCAACGAAAAGGGGAAATGTTAAATATGGAGCCTAAGGGTGATCGTATGATTTTAGATTTCGAGATCCCATCACGAGGAATTATTGGATTGAGAAACTATTTATTAACAGCCACAGCTGGTGAGGCTATTATGTCGCACCGATTTAAAGAATTTCAGCCTTATAAAGGAGAAATTCCTGGTCGTCAAAATGGTTCAATGATCTCTATGGAAACAGGAAAGGCTATTCCTTTTTCATTGAACAACTTGCAAGATAGAGGTAAGTTTTTTGTGAATCCTAATGAAGATGTATATGGAGGGCAAGTAATTGGAGAAAATTCACGAGCTGGTGACTTAGTAGTAAACATTACTAAAACCAAAAAAATGAGCAACATGCGTTCTTCTGGTGCTGATGATAAGGTAAAGATTGCTCCTGCGATTAAATTTTCTTTAGAAGAGGCGTTGGAATACATTCAGGGTGATGAATATGTTGAAGTTACACCAAATTCACTGCGAGTTAGAAAGGTGTTGTTGAATGAAACGGATCGTAAAAGAGCAGGTAAAGTTTAATGTTCGATTGACGAATTCCGATTTTTGATTTAAAAGGAAAATTTCTGAGTTATTTTGCTAGAACTTCTTGAACTTTGAAGTTTTCGTTTTATCAAAGAAAAAGCAATTGAAAAGCCGACTTCATTTATTATCTAACAATAAGCTTCATTGCATATTAGTATTCTTAGCGATATGCATTTCCTCTTGTGTATCCTACGATAAAAGTGAGTTGGAAAACCTCAATGACAATGCTATTTTAAGAATTGGCCATGCAGGTTCTGGGTTTTCTTCTTGGATTCCTTTTAACCCCTATCCAGCAAACTCTTTTACCTCTTTAAAAAAAGCGATTATCGAGCAAAAAGCTGATGGAGTGGAAGTAGATGTTCACATGACAGCTGATGGACAGTTTGTATTGTATCATGACAATAAATTAGAGTCAAAAACAAATTTAACTGGTTGTATAAGTGAATTAAACTATAACGATGTTGTAAAAGCTGAATATCAATTGGGGGCTCCATTCGACTGGTTTCAAGCTGAAAAAGTGATTGGCTTAGACAGTTTGATTCAATTTTTAAAACAACAAAAACCATTTCCACATCTGCAGTTGGATATTCGGCACTCTTCGGATTGCATTAGTATCGAAGAAAATAGGCAACGCAGACTAGCAATCATAGGCAAGCTCATTGAAACATTAAATGCGCAAAATGTGCCTATTGAAAAAGTGCTGTTAATTTCTCTTTCCAAAGATGTAATAGAGGAGGCTAAAAAACTCAACTGTCCTTATGCGCTATCATTTGAAGAAACTACGAGTTTTGAGCAAAACTTTGAATGGGTGAAAGAGATGAACCTACCTTACCTAACTATAAAACCAAGTTTATTAAGTGCAGAACATTCAGCTATTGCTCATGAAGCAGGAGTTAGGATCATTACATTCGGTGCCAAAAGCAAAAGTGGTAATAAACGCTTATTAAAGTTGAATCCAGACGTTATTCAAACGAACAATTTGAATGCTCTTGGTGATCTATTGCAGAATTGAAGTTAAAAATTATTATTTTTAGCTATTAATCAATTTAAATCTACTTTATGAATTCTCTTTTTACATCACTCTTGGTTTTTAGTTTTTTATTTAATCGTATCCTTCGATTAAATATGGAAAACGAAGTACAAACCCTTAAAAATATTGAGCCATGAAAAAAGTGAATTACATTATTCTGGTATTTTCACTTTTATTACTTGCTTGTAAAAAAGAAGGAGGATTAAAAAAAATTGGAGGAACAATCTATAAAAATTGTGACAATGAGCCAGTAGCTAATAAAACATTTATCGTTAGAGGTGTAAGAAATACCATTACAAATGGATTCGATTATTACGATTTGGGTGAAGTCACTACTGATGCCCAAGGAAACTTTAGACATGTTTATGAAACTGAAGTTGATTTAACTGAAGTGCAATTATTAAGAAATGGAAAAGAATATTTGAGAATATATGATCGAGATAAAACTGGAATAAGTTATTATGAAACTGGAATTGTTACTCACAAAATGGTATTAAAGGTTGCTGATACCTTAAGCAATTTAGATACCTTATTTTTTAGTGGATTTCTATTTGATTATATTGTTGGACCCTTTGAGAATAATCAAACCATTATTTTTAAAACTGCTCCTAATATTGGGGGAGGGCGTGGGTTATTAATTGGTGGTAGTCGAGGTGAGTCTTATTGGTGGTGGGGTTTAGGCACAGAAGAGTTTTTAAAAGTTAAATTTGATCCAATGTTTCACGTGCCACCAAATGTCATAAGAGGAATTCCACAAAAACTATGTGGAACAGGTGGAGATGTGGTGATTGATTTGACTGGCTATAATAGTTAAATAAATAAATATTTATTTCTGGTGTTGGAATTAGATTGACAGATGTTACTCTTCCAGAAAGCAGAAAAGATTCAAATTTGAATAATAACAAATCGCACATTACACTTCCTGCAATTCTTCTCGTTGTCCAGCGATCTTATCGCTTTCCAAATATTCATCGTAGGTCATTACTTTATCTAACATGCCATTAGGACTAATCTCTATAATTCTGTTGGCTACTGTCTGAGTAAACGTGTGGTCATGAGAAGTGAAGATGATAGTACCTTTAAAGTCGATTAAGGAATTATTCAGAGCAGTAATCGATTCTAAATCAAGGTGATTTGTCGGCTCATCAAACATCAATAAGTTAGCCTCTGATTGCATCATTTTGGAAAGCATGCAGCGCATTTTCTCTCCACCTGATAATACTGAACTCTTTTTCATCACTTCTTGGCCCGAAAATAACATCTTGCCCAAAAATCCTCGGATATAAACTTCGTCTTTTTCGCCATCAGTATAATTTCTCAACCAATCAACTAAGTTTTCACTGCTGTTGAAATAAGAGGAGTTGTCATTAGGTAAGTATGCTTTAGTAATGGTTTGACCGTACTCGAAAGATCCTTTTGTAGGGGTCAAATTCCCATTTAGTACTTCAAATAATGTCGTGATGGCTCTAGAGTCACCAACCAATGAAATCTTATCAGACTTGTTTAAGACGAAATTTAAATCATCAAAAATGGTATTGCCTTCATCATCGGTATAAGATAAGCCTTCCACTTTTAAAATCTGATTTCCAGCTTCACGCTCTTGTGTCCAAATAATACCTGGATACCTTCTAGAAGAGGCTTGAATGTTATCTAAGTTGATTTTATCCAGTAATTTTTTACGGCTAGTCGCTTGTTTCGACTTCGAAGCATTGGCACTAAATCGAGCCACAAAATCTTGCAATTCCTTCTTTTTCGCTTCGGCCTTTTTATTGGCATTTTGTCGTTGACGCAATGCTAACTGAGAAGATTCGTACCAAAAAGTGTAGTTACCAGAATAGGTGGTTAGCTTGCTAAAATCAATGTCGACAATGTTAGTACAAACCGTATCTAAAAAGTGCCTGTCGTGAGATACCACAATTACGGTATTTCTAAAGTCAAGCAAAAAGTCTTCTAACCAGCTAATTGTTCTTACGTCCAAGTCGTTGGTAGGCTCATCTAAAATTAGAATATCAGGATTTCCAAAAAGTGCTTGAGCCAATAGTACTCGTACTTTTTGATTACCACTTATTTCAGACATTTTTTTGTAATGCTCGCTTTCTTCAATTCCCAATCCGCTTAAAAGTGCTGCAGCATCTGATTCGGCATTCCAGCCGTCCATTTCGGCAAATTCAGCCTCCAACTCAGAGGCCTTGATACCATCTGCTTCAGAAAAATCTTCTTTGGCATAAAGCGCATCCTTTTCCTTCATGATTTTCCACAAGGTCTCATGACCCATAATCACCGTATCCAATACTGGAAACTCATCAAAGGCAAAGTGGTTTTGACTTAAAACAGCCATTCGTTTGCCTGGTTCAATGTTTACCGTTCCAGAATTAGGGTCAATTTCTCCGGACAATATTTTTAGGAAAGTCGACTTTCCTGCGCCGTTGGCACCAATAATACCATAGCAATTATCGCCTGTAAACTTGATGTTTACATCATCAAATAAAATGCGCTTTCCGTATTGTAGAGAGACGTTTTGAGCTTCAATCATAAGTGTAATTTTGGGGGCGCAAAAGTAGTTAATTTTATAGGTTTTTCAACTATTTTAAAGGTGAATTGTTGCAAGAGCATGAATTTAAGAAGGTATGTTTTCATTGGAATTATGTTTGGCTTATCCGCCTGTAAAATTCCATACAACGCAGCCGATGTGTTTAAAGACAAGGCGAGCTTGCCTGAAGATGAAGCTCCACACATTAAAAATTCCTTGGAGTGGTGGTATTTTACAGGTCACTTAGAGGATACAGCCAAAAATAAAAAGCTAGGAGTGGAGTATGTTGTTTTTCATTTTAATCCGACCAATGTTCGTGGTGGTTGGATGATTAACATGGCGGTTAGCGATCCCGAAAATGAGCAATTTTATTACGATCATAAATTTTTCACCAAGTCGAAAACGCAATTTGCCTCCTTGCCATTAGATTTTCATTGGAATAAAAAGGGCATTAAAAGCAGTTTGAAAGGGGAGTCTGGAACTTATGAAATTGAAGCCAGGATGGATGCTCACCCTGTTGCTTATCAATTGAACTTGAGTGCAGTTAAAGAGGTGGTATTGCACGATGGAGTAGGCTATGAAAGTTATGGCGAATATGCAAAAGCTGGTTATTATACCTTTCCAAGGCTTGAAACAAAAGGGAGTATTTCTATAGATCAAGAAAAATATGCTGTTGAAGGAGAAATGTGGTATGACAGGCAGTGGAATTGCAGTGGTGTTTGGGAGCGTAAAGTGGCATGGGACTGGTTCTCAATACAATTTGAAGAGACGAATTCTGAATTAATGCTTTATCGCTTGTATCACTTGGAAAAGGATGTAACGCTGTATGGGGGAACTTATACCAATAAAAATGGGAAAAGTAGCTTTTTAGAGAGTGAGCAGATTAACATCACAGAATTGGAGTCTTGGGTGAGTCCACATTCTGAAGCTATCTATCCTGTCAAATGGCAGATTGAAATTCCTTCATTAAAACTATCTACTCAAGTTGAAGCCCTTTTCCCAGATCAGGAGTTGTCATTGAATTTTGGGCCCCTCACCAAGTTTTATTATTGGGAAGGCATGTGTAAGGCTAAAGGAAACATTAGTGGACAGGCAGTTAATGGTAATTCTTACGTAGAAATGACCAATCGATTTAGAATAGATTAGTTTTGGGAAATAATTTTTCAACTTGACCATTAGCCTTTACCTTTCTTTCTGCCTCGCTTCCTTTTTAATGGCCTTAATGCCAGGGCCAGATAATATTTATGTAATTACTGAAAGCATTGCCAATGGTAAACGGCAAGGAATAATTATTGCTATGGGACTAAACTCAGGTGTACTAATCCATACCTTAGCAGCCGCCACTGGTGTATCATTAATATTAAAACAATCAGCAATAGCATTTCAAGTGGTACAATATGCTGGAGTAGCCTACTTACTTTACTTAGCATGGCAAGCTTATCGAGAGAAAGCACGCTATGAAGAACAGGAAGCAATAGTTTCAAAGAGTGGATTTCAGCTCTTTAAAGTTGGAATTACCATGAATTTACTGAATCCTAAAGTAGCCTTGTTTTTTATTGCCTTCTTGCCTCAATTTGTTAGAGAAGATGGCTGGTCACCCATATGGCAAATGATTTTAATGGGGGGTAGTTTTATGTTGATTGGATTTATCACTTTCAGCAGTTTTGCTTTGTTGGCTGATCAATTAAGAAGCCTATTTAAAAGCGAAGGTTTCATGAAGAAGGTAAAATGGGCCAAAATTATAGTGCTATTGATTTTAGCAGTTTATCTGATTATTGGTTAAGTCCCTTTCAGTTGTTTGGCTAGCTTCAAACTTTTAGAGTTGTTTTTTGAGACATTAGCATAAGATCTTAGTTCACCCCCAAATCCTCTTAAGTACTTTTCTATCGCTGGAATGATGCTTCCTTCAAAGTTGAAGGCTTGTTTTCCATTTTCTTTTGCGGTTTTTATAGCCTGCCACATCAATAAGCTTAAAGCCCCTGAATTTTTAAATGCTTCCGCCGCCCCTCCAATTAAATAATACGCATTGCTAGTATCCCAAACTAAACTTAGGTTGGCGTGAACAACATTGTTATCATCAACCGCCTTTAATTGCATACCAGTTTCGTGGGCTTTTGTGTATTCAGCAATTCTTTCAAAGAGCTGGGATGAAAAGCCGGGATAGTTCGTTTTTTTAGCGTTATAACTACCAATTAAGGTGGTTTCTATAATTGAAGCCTCATGATGTTCAACAACTTTAAGGGTCTTTTCAGCTTTTCTTATTTGTCTTCTGATGTTTTCACGGAAGCCACTCCATATCGCCTCTTCTGTTTGGTTGAGATTTAGGAGGTAGGTGTAGCGTTGTTTTACGTTAAAATCACTCCAGATAAAAGTCAAGGCATTCTTAAAGTCGAGCTGAAAGTTTTGGATGAACTCGGAGAAGGTGGGCAATTGATCAATGAGTTGTTGATAGACTTTATGCTCAAAACTAATGCGTTTTTCATTTTTTTGAGCTTCAGGATAGTGAATAAAAGGCCCACAATAAGGAGTAAAATGAGGGTTGCTTAACATTTTCCAGGGCCCTTTTTTACGTATAAAATAAGGCCATATGGCAATCACTTGTGTTTGGTTGGCAACAACCGCCACATCCCAATCATCCACTACCACTTCATTCCACCACGAATACTTCATGCAAAAGGGCAACTGCTCTTCGTTTTCGAGGCTAAATTTTTTAAAAAGTTCTTTATTGCTCAAATTTTGGACTTTAATTTCGATGCAAAGTAATAATTCTTTGTTTCTTTGCACACCAAACGAATAATTATGTTACAACGTATTCAGTCACTTTATTTATTTATCGCCATCTGTGTTAATGCAGCTGTTTTCTCGCTTGATTTAGCTCAGCTTAAAGTAGGTGAACTCTATCATAACTTTAACATCTTTGGCTTAATATCGGCTGATACAGGAGCTGAATTATATTCATCCATGTCTTTAGTGGTATTGTGTTCACTCTCAATGTTAGTGAGCCTTATTATTATTTTCATGTATAAAAAAAGACAACAACAAGTTAAATTGAGCCAATTGAACTTGTTTCTTCAATTGGGATTTGTTGCGGCCATCTTTTTTATGGTAGACGATGCTGCAACTACATTGACAAATGCCAGTGGAATGGTAGTAGAATACAGTGCAGGAGCTTTCCTAGCAATTGTTCCAATCGTTTTTATCTATTTGGCCATTCGAGCGATAAAAAAGGATGAAGCCTTGGTAAGAGCTGCTGATCGTATTCGCTAGACTCTTTTTTCCAATTCTATTACTTCTAAGTTTACTACTTTCCCAGCATTGAGCTGGAAGCGCATAAGAGTTAACACCTGATGAAAACCTACTTTGCCCGCTGCTCCTGGGTTTAAATGCAATAATTTTAGCTTCTTATCTGGCATCGCTTTTAAAATGTGTGAATGACCACAAATAAATAAATCTGGTGGATTTTTTCTTATTTCTTCTCTTACACGTTGATCATAGCTATTTGGATAGCCTCCAATATGGGTTATCCACACATCTACGCCTTCATCAGTAAAACGTAAATTTTTAGGGTACACTTTTCTTACTTCTGTGCCGTCGATGTTGCCATAAACTGCCTTCAATGTTTTCATAGAAGCCAGTTTATCAGCTAATTCAAGAGTTCCAATATCTCCTGCATGCCAAATTTCATCACAGTCTTTAAAATGGTGCTCCACCCGCGGATGCAGAAAACTGTGTGTGTCAGAAATAAGACCGATTGTTTTCATATGTCTAGTTAGCGATATGCTGCTGTTTAATTCAATTGCAAAAATCGTATTTCATTGCCGAGCTTCAAAAATTACTTTTTGTAGTTTTGAAACATGAAGCCTAACGACTTTCCAGCAGCCAATCAATCCATTTTATTCGAAGACGAATCCTGGTCAAATTTTGGTTTCTTCATCAAGCAGTCAGAGGTTTCAAGCATTTTTATTTTGGTTGACTCAAACACTGAAGTTCATTGCTTACCGCAATTATTGGGAGTATTAAAAGCGATAAATCAAGAGGCTGTAGTTTTAAAAGTTGAAGCAGGAGAAAAAAGCAAGGATTTAACGGTGTGTAGCAAGTTGTGGAGCGAATTAACTAAACATCGTGCAGATCGACATGCCTTATTGATTAATCTAGGCGGTGGAATGATTACTGATTTGGGCGGTTTTGTGGCCTCGATTTATAAACGGGGAATTGATTTTATCAACATTCCAACAAGTTTACTCGGGATGATTGATGCCTCAATTGGCGGAAAGTGTGGCATTGATTTTCAGCACTACAAAAATCATTTGGGCGTATTTAAAACCGCTTTGTCCACTTTTATATTTCCCAATTTCCTTTCAAGCCTGCCTGAAGAGGAATTGACTAGCGGGTTTGCTGAAGCAATTAAACATGCTTTAATTAAAGATGCTACTTATTGGAAGGAACTTAAAAATTCGAGCAAAGCTAACTGGAAAGCAATTACTATTATTAAGCAGTCCATTCAAATAAAAACTGATATTGTTGCAAATGATCCTCTTGAAAAAGGAGATCGAAAAAAATTAAATTTTGGACATTCGCTGGGACATGCCCTAGAGAGCTACTTTTTTGAAAAAGAACAACCAATTCCGCACGGTTTCGCCATAGCTTCAGGAATGATAATGGAGGCCTATATTTCAGTAAAACAATTGGGACTGAGTCAAGCAGCATTTGAAGAGATTTTAGGTTTTATTCAATCACATTATCCGCTTTATGAGTTAAGTGAAAATGCCGTAAATGAGATCATTAAAAACTTAACTCAAGACAAAAAAAATAGTGGAGGAGAGCTGCGTTTCTGTCTGCTAAATAATATTGGAATTGCCTCAGTAGACATAGCTGTAGATTTGGAATTAATAAAAGAAAGCATTGCCCATTATCGTCAGTTAACATGAACTACTCCCTAAGCTTTAAAGCAAATTCAACAAGATCTAAAATTTATTTACCTGCTTCCAAAAGCATCGCCAACCGATTATTAATAATGCAAGCTTTATCAAATGGAAGCTTGGCACTAGAAAATAGCTCTACTGCCGAAGATACTTTATTGCTTGAAGCGGCATTAAAGTCTAATGAGTCGATAATAAATGTTGGTATGGCGGGTACTGCCTATCGTTTCCTTACAGCATATTATGCTTGTCAAAAAGGGAAGACTGTGGTTTTAGATGGAGCTGAACGTATGCACAAACGACCGATTAAATTACTCGTTGATGTACTCAGAACATTAGGAGCTGACATTAATTACCTTAAAGAAGAGGGGTTTCCGCCGTTGAAGATTAATGGCAAGCAATTAAGTGTTGGAAAGATTAGCATAGATGGATCAATCAGCAGTCAGTATATATCTGCTATTTTAATGATATTACCATTATTGGAAACTGACTCTCAACTAGAATTGACTGGTAGAGTTGTTTCATTGCCCTATATCGATTTAACAATTGGCTTAATGAAAGCTGCTGGCATTCAAGTCCAACGAAAAGACAATAAAGTTAAAGTACAAAATGGGATTTATGGATCTCTTTCTCCCATTAAAGTTGAAGCTGATTGGTCTGCTGCAGCCTTTTTTTATCAGTTTGTAGCACTTAGTGATTTATCTATTGAATTAATTGACTTAGACTTTAATTCATTGCAAGGGGATCAGAAAACAGCCCATCATTTTGAAAAATTGGGCGTTAAAACTGAAAAAACAAGTCAGGGATTGCTGCTAACGAAATCTACAATACCAAATCATGAGTTTGTTACTTTTGATTTAGTCGATTGTCCTGATTTAATTCCAGCAATTGCTGCCACAGCAGCACAGCTAATTGACAAAACTGTAATCAGTGGAACAAGCACGCTCAGAATTAAGGAATCCAATAGGGTAGAGGCTCTGCAAAAAGAGCTGGCTAAAGTTAATGTTGAACTAATTGACCTTGAGGAGGATGTGATTGAAATTCATAAAACTAGTGGAAACACATCTCACCCTGTTTTTGGAACACATAATGATCATCGAATGGCCATGTGTTTAGCGCCGCTAGTTTGTGTTTATCAAAACATCGAAATTGAAGCTATAGAAGTGGTTCAAAAAAGTTTTCCAAGCTATTGGAAGGAAATTGAAAAATTAGGGGTTGTTATTAATTAAGTTTCTGCTTTTGCCTTTTTTTGTAGAGCTTGTTGTTGATTAAATTATATGCTTGACGGATACAGGCAATTAAATAAATCGTTGTGCTAACCATCCAAACTCCCAGCAAGATACTATAGCTGATTTCTAGGTAATTGTAGGCCACTATTGCACTGATTAGAGCATTGAATAAGTTAAGAATAACCGTGATAGAAGCAATTTTTCGTGGAACCTGCTGATATGCGAGCAGGTTTATTACTCCGTTAAAAATAAGCACTGAACCTAAAAACTGATCCTTTCTAATAAAAAATTCAAATGCAAAAGCGATGAATAAAACCATATTCATCAAGTAATGTTTGCGATGTGTTTGATACCTTTTAATCATCTTAGGTTCTATAAAAACCTTTGTTAAACGGATAAATCACAGCTAAGTTATTTATTTTACATTAATTAAAATTTAATTCTCAATTGAGCCTTCACCTCACTTTTAACTGGACCTTGGATTTCATCTTTACCATTACCAATTTTGGTTCTATCTGTATAATAGGTTTGAGCATAACGCAGCCATAAATCAATTCCTCTTCGAATACGATATTTAGTGCTCATGTAAAATCGTGTACCCCTACCGCTATATGCAGGTATTGAAAAAGCATATAGGACATCACTTTCGTAAGCGTAAATTCTACTACTGTAAGAATCGGTTTCGAAGATAGCATAACGTAATGAAAAACTGAATGGGGAACTTAATTTCTTATAACTGACATCTTGATAAATTAGAATTCCCCGTTCTGTTCGGTTTTCTCCTAGTTTGTAGTGGCTTAATTCTATTCTATTTCTCAATTTAAGACTTTTACTCAATTGATAATCAAAGTGTAGTCGATAGCCATGCTGATGCTCATTTACGAGCTCGTCCAATCCTTCAGTAAGTTTGCTATTTTCACCTTTAACTCTATTTCTATATCTGAAATACACTTGTAATTGTTTTGAAGGTTTATAATTCAACTGTGCAAATAACTGCCGACCGTCTGACGGGGCGTCCGTTTGGAAACGCAACCATTCAAAAACAAAACGATCAGCATAAGCTGAGAAGCTAAAGTCTTCATTGATCTTTGATTCAATGCCTAAGAAGGTCCCTTTTTCATTGTTATTGCTTGAGCCTTCTCCAATAGCATTGCTTTGGATGGGTTTAAAATCCCTTTCAAAATGACGCTGTTGAATTCCTAGTGACAATCGTTGATCTAAAACAATTAAAGCACCAACAGTGTAAGCATATCCGGCACCCATACTTTGAGAAATTTCACCAAAGAGGTTCATGTTTTTATATAAGTAGCTAAAATCTAAGCCAAGGTTGGTGTTTTCATTTTGCAGTTTTCTAAAGGTATTGTAAAGGGCATTATTGGGTTGAAATTTCCCGCCTATTTGATTGCGAACTGTTGTAAACCCAATGCTCAAGTTTCGCTTTTCAAAACTTAAATTTCCTCCGATATAGGAGTTTTGAATCACATTTTTATCTTCTAATTCACCTGGTGTTCGGTGGAATCCATCCTCAGAAAGAGAAGAGAAAATTATTTCATTGGTGAGGGTATCTCTTCCACTAACAGCTGCGTCAACCCCTTTTGAAGAGTAAAAAATTGTGAGACCAAAGTTTTTATGAGCAAAACTAATACCTCCTCCTCTTAAAAATAAATCTTCTTGCACTGAAGTGTAGGGGGTTAGTTTTGGTGCATTGCGTTTGAGGGTGAAAATACTTGGTGAGCGTCCAAAGGCCAAGCCCGACCAGAAAGTTAATCCTTGACCGAATTGTGCTTGAAAATCACCCAACGCTACTTGCTTAACAATACCAAAACCTTGAGCAAAAAAATGAGCAGAATAGAAATCGAAGCCATTTGCTTGACCGCCTCGAAAAAATTCTTCCCCAGCATCTTTCTCTGCAGTTATTCCTACACTTAGGTTATTGGCATATTTAAATCGAAATCGTGTGTATAGTTTGTCTTGACTGCCTAAGTACCTGGCATTTTCATTTTCTTCTAACTCCTTTTTCGGAATTGATGTGAAGCCCTTTTGCTCCTCAAGGATTCTGGTATAGCGAATAAATAAATCAGAAGTTCCTTCCTTAATTGCGTTTTTGAATATTAGTTTGGCTTTTTCTGATTCGCTGTTCACTTTTACAAAAGGCCGAATTAACCGAATAGTTTCAGTGTCAAACCCTGTGATGCTTTGTAATTCTTCAAGACCGACTAACTTTCCATTCTTTTCAATGTGGAAAAGCAGGTTGTTAATTTGAATGTCATTTAGAATTAAAAGGGCTTCTAAGTCACTTTTTGAAGCAAAATTTAAGTTTAGCGGCTGCTCGTAGAATACTTCCAATTGCTCAAATAAAGAGGTAAAATCAACTTCTCCTCCCTCATTAAGTTCCAATAAAAAATCGATGCGTTGTTCAATGATTTCGCGTTTTTCATCTTTATAATTTTGAGCAATACCATATGAGGGTGTAAGAAATGCTGCTAGAATTATGTAGAGACCTAGCCGCTTCATTTCCTACTGTTTGGAGCATAATAAAGTGAAACTTGAGGACTAAATCCTAAGTTAGAATCAAAGCTTGAAGCGACATCAATTGTGAACTGCCTAAACTCAAGACCAAAACCAAAGCTGCTTAAACTCGGCGTGCTTGCATAACCCACCCTAAAATGTAAGATTTCAATGGGTTGATACTCAAGTCCGAGCTTAACATCAGTCTCAAAATCAATGTCTTTGACCAATTCTGTTAATACTTGAACTTTCTTAGAAAAAGTATACCCCAAGCCCAATTTAAACACTGTTGGAATCCGCTCATCTTCATATTCAGCTAACTTGGTATGGTTTGGATTAATAACTACAGCAGCTAAGCTCAACTCTTCAGTGATTTTTGCCTGTAAGCCAATAGTTCCAGTAAAGGCGTTCTTGCTGCCGTAGCCTTCGCTTAATTGAACCGATCGATAGGATAACTGAATCCCCATTGAGATGTTTTCACCCAATAACTGGCCATATGATAATCCGAGTTTATTTTCTTGATAATTAGAAAAGCCAAACTGTTTAAAGCTGAGGCCAAAAGCAGCATTATTTAAAGGATAGGCGGCAACTAAGGATTTAGTAGCTAACTCATTTAATAAAAATTGATTTCGATAGGAAAATCCTGCTCCCCAAGCGTTGAGTTTTGCTAAACCACCAGGATTATTTTCAGCAGACCATAGGTCTTGAAACTGAATAGAATTCCCAGCTAAACCAAAGCTTCTAGCTCCGAGAATATCATCATCGTTACCCGCAAAAAGCGACGTAACAAGGTACAGAAGTAGTAGAGTCAACTGTAATCGCATGTTAGTAATAAAGTCCTAAGATAATCAACTTTAGCTAGTTCTGGCAAGATCAATTATTTATTTTCCATTAAACGCTAGCTAAAATGCTACTTTCTATCATTCCACTACTATATTTGTTAGATGAAGGTCTTATCGAAATTTTGGTTTTGGCTTAAAGGTTGGAAAGTCGTTGGAGGAGTGCCAAAAGACTTAAAAAAATTAGTGATGATTGCTGCCCCACACACCAGTAATTGGGACTTAGTTTATGCGCGAGCTGCCTTTTACATCATGGGTATACCTGTTCGATATACCATTAAAAAGGAATTATTTTTCTTTCCTCTAGGTCTAATTTTAAAAGCCGTTGGTGGAATTCCGATCAACCGTAAAACAAAAGGTAAAATGGTAGATAAAATGGCTGCTCTCTTCGATGAACGTGAAGAACTCGCTATATTAATAACTCCTGAAGGTACTAGAAGTTTTTCGCCCGAATGGAAAAAAGGATTTTATTACATGGCTTTAACTGCCAATGTGCCCATTTCTCTAGGCTATTTAGATTATAAGAAAAAACACGCAGGAGTAGGCCCATTGATCTATCCGACAGGTAATTATGAAGAAGACTTAGAAAAGATTCAAGAATTTTACCGCACAGTAACGGCTAAGTTTCCTGAAAAAGGTGTCAAGTGACAGCTAAGCTATTGGATTACTTCACTGCGAGCTTAAATCCAACTCCGTGCACATTTATGATTTGAATATTTTCATCGGCACTGAGGTATTTTCGAAGACGAGAAATAAACACATCCATACTTCGACCATTGAAGTAATCATTGTTTCCCCAGATTGTTTTTAATGCAGTGTCTCTATTCATTACTTCGTTTTTATTTAAGCAAAGTAGGCGCAATACATCTGCTTCTTTTTTAGTTAATTTTTGAGTTTCTTTATTTCTGATTAAGTATTGATTGATGTAATCAAATTCAAAAGCTCCTATCTTAAATTCATTCTGTGACTCTTCAGGTATGTTGTTTTGCTGCTTTAAAATATTTTGTAAACGAAGCTCTAACTCTTTAAATTCAAATGGTTTTGTAAGATAATCTTGACCGAGCTTTAATCCGATTAATTTATCTTCCAATAAAGATTTGGCTGTTAAAAATAGAAAGGGCAAATCAGGCTTAAGGTTAACAAGCTCTTCTGCTAATTCAAAACCACTCATAATCGGAAGCATTACATCCAATATTGCGATATCATAATCGTTGTTTAGTGCTTTTTTTAAACCTTCTTGTCCGTTGGTAGCCCAATCAATTGAGTATCCCAACTGTTCTAAGTTGTCTTTGATTACAAAACCTAGGTTCAGATCATCCTCAACAAGTAATAATTTTCTTTTATTTTCTTCCATTTTTTGTCTGTGGGAAATAAATTTTGAAGGTAGAACCACTACCAGGCTCACTTTTTAGCTGAATTTTACCTTGATGCTGCTTTACCATCCTGAACACATAATTCAATCCAATACCAAAGCCTTTAACATCGTGTTTGTCACCTGTTGGGACTCGATAAAATTTCTCAAAAACATGTTTTTGTTGCTCTCTGGTCATTCCTATTCCATTATCAATAACCCTTAAGTTAATGCCGTTTTTATGCTCCTCTGTACTAATCAGAATACGTGATTTTTCACTGGAGTATTTTATGGCATTGTCGATTAGGTTAAATAAAATATTAGTGAGGTGTAGTTCATCACCTAAAACGATTGCATTTTTAGCTTTTAACTCTTGTTTTATTTCTGCTTCATTCGCATCTAAAATTAGCTCGAAACCAGTAACAGTCTTCTTAATCACCTGGTGTAAGTCGACTTCTTTTTTGTCTAGTTCAACTCTTTTTTTATCGAGAGAAGCCATCTGCAGCACTTTATCAACCTGTGTTTTAAGGCGTTCACTTTCCTCTTTAATTATTTTTGAATAATTGGCGAGTCGTTCAGGTTCTTTTGAAATATTTGGATTACTCAACACCTCTGTTGAGAGTAAAATTGTTGAAATAGGAGTTTTTAACTCATGGGTCATGTTATTAATAAAGTCCGTTCTGATTTCAGACAGTTTTTTTTGTTTTAAAATCACCCAAATGGTGTAGCTAAAGAAAACAACCACCAATAATAAAAATATGGTTGATACAACCCAAATTCCCATTTCATTAAGCAAGTGCAGTTCTTTACCAGGAAAATAAACCCCAAAATAATGAGAAGCTTTATTCCATTTGTCCCGGTTTGACGTGCGGTAAACCAAACTTTTGGCCTCTGCTTCTAAATCCACATAATTTCCAAATACAATTGAATCGGTAAAGCAATCATATACCACATATTCAAAATCACTGTTTAAATTTCGATCTTGAAAAGCACCCTTTAATAAGCTTTCTAGCAAATAAGGATGTAAGGTGTCATTAGTGGATGCCAAATAGTAATTGGAAGAAATTTGCTTTACAGGCTCGTAAATATTAGAGGAGTCATTATTTAATTTTTGTACCTCTTTTACCACATTGGTAAGCGCCACATGCACACGCTCATTAAATTGTTTTTCTTGCAAGCTAAAGGCCCGTTGAACCCAAAAAATTTGAAAACTAAATATCCCAATGACAGTAAATACTGCAAAAAAGATAATAATCCGAATGGTTTTTCGATTCATAGCACGCTAAAATAAATTGAAAAAACATGCATTTTAAATCTTTAACGGGTTTTTAACAAAAACTTATCAACTTTGTGAGATGGAATTTCCTCAATTTAGAAGGTATAAAAACGCTCAAAGCTATTTTAAAATAACTTCTGAAAACACATTTATTGAATATAAACTGATGGGTAATAAGCTAGAGATGTATAATATAGAAGCAAAAATATTACCGGATAGAAACTACATACATGACCTACTTTATAACTATGATGAGTATTGGGAAAAGCTAAATGAAGCTAGTTTTAATTCCTTTTTAAAAAGTCATAATTTTCTGAAATAGGAGCATTGAGGAATTTCAATTAATTTAGGCGTTCAAAAATCAGACCTATGAAAATTAAATTTATTTCAGCTGTGTTGTTTGCAGCTTTTGCTATCGTTGCCTGCAATCAGCCACAAGAAAAGAAAACTAAAGAGCTAACTGAAGAGAGTGGAGATCATGCTTCTGAAGATTTCAAGTACACCGCAGAGCAATTTGCCGACCTAAAAGTTATTCGTTATCAAGTACCAGGTTTTGAAGAATTAGATGCCAATAAGAAGGAATTGCTTTATTACCTCTATGAAGCAGCTTTGAGTGGAAGAGATATTATTTACGATCAGAACTACCGCCACAACATTCAGATTCGGAAGCTACTAGAAGCCATTGTGAGAAATGAAGCACTTTTTTCAAATAGTGATGATTACAAGAAATTATTAGAGTACACAAAGCGTGTGTGGTTTTCAAACGGTATTCACCACCACTATTCAAATGCTAAATTTGAACCTGAGTTTTCAAAGGAATTCTTCAAAAAGGCTGTAAATGTTTTATCGGAGGACGAGCTGCCCTTGAAGGCAGGACAAAGTAAAAAGGAAATGGTTGCTGAGTTAACGGAAGTTATTTTCAACCCAGCAATTGCTCCAAAAAAAGTCAGTTTAGAAGCTGATACAGATTTAGTTCAAGCTTCTGCGGTTAATTTTTATGGTCCAAATATCACCCAAAAAGAAGTGGAAGATTACTATAAAAGTTTAGATATGGTAACTGAAAAAGCACCAGAATACGGGTTGAATACTCAATTGGTAAAAGAAGATGGAAAAGTGATTGCAAAAACTTGGAAAGTAGGGGGAATGTACGATGGAGCCATCAGTAAAGTCGTTTATTGGTTAGAAAAAGCGATTCCTTTAGCTGAAAATGAGCAGCAAAAAATTACTTTAGAACGCTTGGTGAAATATTATAGGACTGGAGATGTAAATGATTGGGATCAATACAATTTAGCCTGGATAAAAGATACTGCGTCACGCACAGATGTTGTCAATGGCTTTATAGAAGTATATAATGATCCATTGGGTAAAAAAGGTTCATTTGAGTCAGTGGTGTCTTTCAAGGATATGGAAGCTACGAAAAGAATCGAAGCAGTAAGTAAAGAAGCGCAGTGGTTCGAAGATAATTCTCCTATCATGGATGCACACAAAAAAGAAAATGTAACCGGAATTATCGGAAAGGTAATTACTGTTGTTGTTGAGTCTGGAGATGCGTCGCCTTCAACACCAATTGGAATTAATCTACCTAACAATGGTTGGGTTAGAGAGATTGGTTCAAAGAGTGTTAGTTTAGGAAATATTGTTCATGCCTATGAAATGTCATCAAAAGAAGGTAAAAGCTCCTTAACTGAATTTGCTTACTCTCAAGAAGAAATTGATCGTTCAAAAAAATATGGAGGTGTTGCCGATTTGCTGCATACTGACTTGCATGAAGTTATCGGTCATGCTTCTGGAAAAATCAATAAAGGAGTAGGGCAAACCAGTGAGACACTTAAAAATTATGCATCTACACTTGAAGAGGGTAGAGCTGACTTAGTGGCTTTATATTACCTATACGATCAGAAATTAGTAGATATGGGATTAATTGAGTCATTAGATGCAGGAAAAACAGCTTATGATGATTATATTAAAAATGGGATGATGCTTCAATTAAAGCGTTTAAAAGTAGGTGGGCAAGTTGAAGAAGCACACATGCGAAACCGTCAAATGATTGCCAAGTGGGCTTTTGAAAAAGGAGAGGCTGACTCAGTTATTGTAAAAAAGATGAAAGATGGTAAAACCTATTTTGTTATTAATGATTACGACAAACTAAAAGACTTATTTGGCCAGTTATTAAGAGAGCTACAACGCATAAAATCTGAAGGAGATTTTGAAGCTGGTAAGGCTTTAGTTGAAAATTATGCAGTTAAAGTTGACCCAGAATTACACAAAGAGGTTTTAGCGCGCTATGAAAAACTAGGGGTTGCACCATATGGTGGTTTTATCAATCCAAAGTTGGTTGCAACCAAAGAAGAAGGAAAGATTACTGATGTTGCAGTAGAATATCCTGAAAATTTTAAAGAACAAATGCTTTATTACGGAGAAAACTATTCGTTTTTGCCCTTAAAGTAAAATAGTAGAAAGTGTAACAAGCCATTTACTAGCTTTTAACTGCAATTGATTCCTTTACTTGAATGAAATGAGTCGGTATAATGATTAGTAAGTCAATAAGCCGACTCTATTTTATATGAAATTAAACGTAGGCGCTAGGTTTCAAAAAATGCCTTATCAAAAGATTATTCAAGCCAACTGCTCGAAAACGTAATAATTAAATAGAGATTTAACACTGCTAGCATTCCGAAAAACAGAAATATAGATGACTCACTCTGTTGCAAAGTATCGCTCTACATTTGCAATTATAACTATATCCGGATTAGTTTCTTGGATAATTTCAATATAATAGTTACGTGGCACAAAATAACATTCCTTAAAATGTAAGGCTAATAATTTTTCCATGTTATTCGTGTATGAATCCATAAAAACCAAGAGTGTTTTGGTTTTGGTGAGATCTGGATTTTTCCAACACGTAATAAAGTCAATTGCTGTATCTTTTGGAAAGTCCAACTTGCTATCTTTATAATTTATTATAGGTGTTGAGTATAAGCTTAATTTGCTGTTGCATAGTCCGCTCAACCTACCCAAGTCGGGATTTTTAAATAGTTCATGTGTTAGGTTTAAATCGCTAAGTGAATGAGGATTAATTTGAATGCTTTTGCACAACTTTTGATAAGCAGTAAAGCAACCCAAGTCATTCCAATGAGTATCAAATTTTAGGTAGTTATCTATGGTGTCTTTTTGTGCCATCAATTCATTCTTGAATTGGATAATTTCAATGGGTGAAGATTTTAACTTAAAATGATTAATCACTTGATTTAACTTAGAACAGGTATCTCTTTTTGTCCACTTCATATTAAATGGAACGTTATTATTATAAATTGTTGACTTGTTGGGGTAGACAGCTATGTAGAAGTCGATACCCATGGCTTTTAAATCACTTTTTCGTTTTTCCCATTTTAATCTCAATGATTCTAAAGAGTCTTGGGTTAATAAGTCTTGATGACTATAACTATCTAAAATGCGATCTGTATTATCGGTGTAAAATGCCCAATTATTTTTACCTGTAACAGCAAATTGAGGATGAGATGATGAATTAAAAATCAAATACTTTAAACTAGCATTTAGGGTGGTTAAGTACGTTTTAAAACCTAAATGATCGATGTAGAAAGTTTCGAAATCTTTGAAAAATTCTTGAGAAAATGAAAAATCCAAACTAGCCGTCAAGCTTCTATTTTCACAATTGGAATTATCTGTTTGCTTTAATGTTAAACTCGGGATTATCAAGATAAATAGGAAAGCAACGAAAAACAGGTTGGCTAATTTCTTCATTCTTAAAACTTAAAATAAATGAATGGATGATGGGTAGAACTAACCAGCTCTGTAATACAATAAAATAACAACAATAGACTAGAAGCCATAGTGAGTGCTGATTTTTTATGAATTGAACTATTAATTTGTTTGATTCTTTGGTTGATGGCAACTTTAAGTGGAGTAGAAAAAATAATTCCTAAGCTTAAAATAAAAATAAAGTAAGGAGTAAAATAAATCAACGCATTGTTGTTTCCCGATGCAGTTAATTCAAAAAGTTTAGCATAAAATTGCGATGCAAAATCTAGATTAGGAGATCGAAAAATAACCCACAATAAACAAACAACTGAGACGGTATAAATTCTTCCAAAAATTTTATTCGTTTTGAGTTTAAACCTGTTCAATACTCGTTCTATAATTAGAAAAAAACCGTGAGCCAACCCCCAAATAACGAATGTCCAAGAGGCACCATGCCATAGCCCTGTTATAAAAAAAACGATTGCTAAATTGAGGAAAGTGCGAAGGATTGATTTTCGATTTCCTCCTAAGGGGATGTACAAGTACTCTTTAAACCAGGTAGATAGTGAAATGTGCCAGCGACGCCAAAAATCTTGAATAGAAACTGAAATGTATGGGTAATTGAAGTTTTCGGGTATTTTAAAGCCCATAATTCTTCCCAAAGCAATAGCCATATCTGAATAGGCGGAGAAGTCAAAATAGATTTGTAAGCTATATATGAGTACACCCAGAATCGCAACAATTGAGGATATTTCTGTTGGATTTTGTTGAAAGATCTCGTCTGCAACTATAGCAAAGTTATCTGCCAAAATCACTTTTTTAGCTAGGCCAATTATGAATCTATTGATTCCATGAATAATATCAGCCGGTTGAGCTTTGCGAACCTTAAAATAGTGATGGATCTCTTTGTATTTTATAATAGGACCGGCAATAAGTTGTGGGAAGTAGGAAATGTAGAGTGCAACACGTAGTGGTGAAAAATCCGCTTTTACTTCTTGGCGATAGACATCTGTAATGTAAGATATGCCTTGAAAGGTAAAAAACGATATGCCTAAGGGAAGAACTAAATCCTCAAAACGAAATTGAAATTGGCTTAATGGCTGAATGCTTGAAGTAATAAAAAATGCGTATTTAT
Organism: Vicingaceae bacterium; assembly: GCA_040218815.1. Lineage (GTDB taxonomy): Bacteria > Bacteroidota > Bacteroidia > Flavobacteriales_E > Vicingaceae > JAVJQS01. The sequence continues at coordinate 301,359 of JAVJQS010000004.1, forward strand.
AATAAACTAGAATAGATAAGTTACAAACTACACCAACGAATAAGCTGATTTTCTTGTAAAGAACTTTATGTATATAAAAACCAATTAACAGTCCACTGAAATAATTAAAAACGATTGAACTAACTAGAATTAAGACACCGGTGCCTTCCCCATAAATGTAAAAAATAAGGCTAGAAAGCAATAGAAATAGGTTACTAGTTTTAAGTTTTAACCATCGATTGATTAATAGAACTAAAGGAAGAAATAAAAATAAAAAAACAGGTGAATTGAAAAGCATATCTGAAATAGAAGTAATTCAAAAATAGTGATATACTTTTCTAAAAACAGTAAATAAATCTTCAGACTAAAAAAAGATATAATAAGCTTTGATATTTAAAATAACCTAATAATCAATAGATTGCATTAAGATATTAACTTAAGGTGAAATATTGCAGTACTTTCAGTTTCACAAACCTTTAAAAGTGACTACTTTTGCAACCCCCATGAGTGAATTTAAAAGCATAGATTTAAGCGAAATAGAAGAAAGTGATGATGGCAAAGATTTGTATCCATTTCAAGAAGAAGCCATTCATCAAATATCAGAAAAGCTCAATGAATTAAAGGATAATCATAACGTCCTATTTCAATTGCCTACAGGTGGCGGAAAAACTGTTATATTTTCAGAAATAGCTCGCAGATACATTAAGGCGGTTGATAAAAAGGTCCTCATTTTAACACACCGCATCGAATTGTGCAAGCAAACCTCCAAAATGCTTACGGAGTTTGGAGTTAAAAACATGATTATCGATAGCAAGGTGAAAGGTGTTGAGGATGGCAATGATTACAATTGCTTTGTTGCCATGGTTGAAACCTTAAATAACCGATTACAGGATGAAAAAATTACTTTAAATAACCTGGGCTTAGTTATTGTAGATGAGGCACATTACAACAGCTTTAGAAAATTATTTAAGTATTTCGAAGAGGTAAATATTTTAGGTGTTACAGCTACTCCCTTAAGCTCGAGTATCAAGCTACCAATGAATGAAAATTACCAAGAATTAGTAGTTGGAGAATCCATTTCTAGTTTGGTAAAAAGTGGTCACCTAGCAAAAGCTACAACCTACAGCTACAATGTTCGTTTGGATAGTTTAAAAGTTGGTATAAATGGAGATTACACCGTAAAATCCTCGGAGCAACTATACGGTAATTACATGATGCAAGAGAAGTTAGTGAGGGCTTACGAAGAAAAATCTCATGGTAAAAAAACACTGATTTTTAATAACGGTATCGCAACTTCTTATGGCGTCTACGACACCTTTAAGGCCGCTGGGTACGAGATTCAACATTTAGATCATCATGCTGGAGAGCAGGAGAGAAGAGATATCTTGAAGTGGTTTAAAGAAACTCCTGATGCTATTTTAACTTCAGTTGGTATTTTAACTACTGGCTTCGATGAGCCGACAGTAGAAACGATCATCTTAAATCGAGCAACACGATCTTTAGCCTTATATCATCAAATGATTGGTCGGGGATCGCGGATATTGCCCAATAAAAAAGAGTTTACGGTAATTGACTTGGGGAATAATTTGCATCGTTTTGGACTTTGGAATTCTCCTGTTGATTGGTACCATATCTTCCAAGCTCCACATCAGTATTACGATGACTTAAAGTCTGATGACATTATTGAACGACAGTTTATTTATGAAATGCCAGACGATTTGAAAGAGAAATTTTCTAAGTCTGACGACATCACGTTTTCTGTTAAAGATGAGTACGACAAGGCCATGTCTATGGGTAGGCACTCTAAAACAGTTATTGAAAAGTCAATTAATCAACATGCTAAAATGTGTTTAGAAAATGCAGACGACATGTGGGATGCACTTGATTTAGCTAAATTATTGACCGATGATATTCAAGATCGTATCAAGCACTATTCTTATTCTACCATTAAAACCACTAAAAACTATTTAGTTTGGTTGGAAGAAGATTATAAAAGACGATTGAATTCTAAGATACGACAAGCCTACGTGGTCCAAGATTAAGCTATCTAGGAAAAAATAGGTGTTTCGCTTAGACTTTTTTATATAATTATTAGTAAACTTGACCCATCCACAATAAAGTTTACATAAGTGCCCTATTTTATACTCGACTACAACAGGAACGATGAAGGTTATCGTACCGTACATGAAGAAAATGAAAGCTGTAAGTACCTTCCCGACAAATCTGACCAATTAGCTTTAGGTTTTTTTGAAAACTGTGAAGGAGCCATGCAAATTGCAAATAATATGGAGAATAGAGTGAAACTCTGCAAATATTGCTGCAAAAAAGAAGAAGCGATTTAATTATCGTAACTTCCTTTTTTTATGAGCAAAAAGCAGTTAGTTGAGTTTTTAGCAGAGTTGAAACCTGCAGAACTTCGGGAGCAAGTCTTGGATTTGTATCAACGCTTTAAAAATGTGAAAGAGTTTTATGACTTTTCATTTAATCCAAAAGAAGACAAGGCTTTTGAACTAGCGAAACAAAAGATTAGCAAAGAGTATTTTCCTGAAACTAAACGAAAGGCAAAAAAAAGAAGATCTGTTGCTCAAAAACAAATCGTACACCTTCAAAAATTAGAGGCCAATCCAAGCAGGATAGCTGACCTCATGTTGTTTAATATTGAAATTGCTCAAGCTTATCGCGCTGAAAACCAGATCAATCAATTTGCCTTTTATAAAAGTATGCTCAACTCTTTTCGAAATGCATTAACTTTTATAAAACGAGAGTTTTTAATTGCCGATTTTGAAAGTAGAATTCATCGAATTATCTCCCTTACTAAAGAGCAAGAATGGGAAAACCACGAAGGCTTCATTAAAGCACTGGAATTGCTTAAAAACTAGTAGATCATTGCTTTTCGCTGTCCAATAGCATTTCCTCGATTGAACAACTGAAGAATATATACACCCTTATTTAAGTTTCCAACTTGAATTGAAAGCAAGGAGCTGTTTACATTTCCTTCATTTACAATTCTACCACTTAAATCGACCAATCTGAATTGGTCTACTGAAGAAGGGACTTGTTTTAATTGAATTTGTTGCTTACTGTAGATGTACAACAGTTGCTTATTGTCAAATACATTGCTTAGCCCTACCGTACTTTGTGCTATCGCATTCGATCTTGCTGCAGAAGAAGAACCTCCTTGATAAGTGATGGTAGAATCAATTGCTGAGTAAACATAATATCGCGGTGTACCAGATTGATACCAATCTCGACTAGAGTCTGCGAAAGTAAAAATATCTGTCCATGAAAAGTCGTTTATCCACTTATTGGTTGCTGTGCAAGGAGGGGAGAAGTTGCTTTGATTGTATAAATAAGTTATAGCGCCCCAAACTTCAACTTCTGTTTTATTATTTGATGCCCATGTTTGCCATCCTGGAGCTGCATTACGACAAATGCTACAGTCTACACCTTTACTTAAAACTATTATTGACTTTCCAGTTCCCAACACATCATAAATTGTTCTTGAATTGGTATCGCAATCATACACTGTGGCATTGCTTGGTTGAGCAATAGCAACTAGGCTAAAAGAAGTAGATAGGAAAATAAAAAGTAATTTTTTCATCATGTATTTTTTGTAAATATAGTCAACTGTTGTTCAGTCAATTGTCACATTTTTTACACTTACGATAATTTATTAAAGAAAGACTCAAAAACGTAATTTCACACTTTTAAAAAACATGTTTCTTCGAATCCCCTTATTCTTTTTATTTATTAGTGTTGCAGTATCACTTGGGGCTCAAAAACGAAATCCTTTTAACAGCTACTTGCCCATCATGGAAAGTTCAAGTATCTCTTGGAGGTCGCCAATGAATAATACCGAAGACCTTGTTTTTGATTTGCAACCAACATTGTATTATCAATTTTACAATACCTACGCTGATACTTCAAAAACAAGTAAACAAGCGGTTTATGCCAATTTTAAAAGTCATATCCGAATGTTTCAGGAGCAATCCTTGCCAGTAAAAACCCCTTCCTATAAGGCATTCTTAGGGTATCAACACAGTTTTAATTGGTCGAAAAATGTGTTGCATATTGCCTTAGAAACAGGGCATTATTCTAACGGACAATCTAGCTGTGCTTGGGATGCAAGTGTTGCAGATGGGTCTGATGCTTGCAAAGCAGCTTATAGAGAGATAAACGATGAAACTGACTTAGCTGAAATCTATAATCGAAACTCTGGGAACTTCTCTATTAATTTAACACAGCTCATCATTCAGTTTGTTATCCCTAGAATAAAAGAACCTAAAATGAAAGATGCTGCTATAGCTCATCGGTTCACGCTTACACTAGGTAGAAATGATGAAGCCTTTGCATTTGTTTTTGATTTTAGCGGGAAAGAAGATGACATTCAATTCGTTGGAGATAATTTTATTAAAATGGAGACGGAGTCATTCTTTTCACCAAATGATAAAATAGACTTTTCATTGAAAAATGAATTGGAATATGTCAATGGTGTTCATGCTTCGATAAACCCTTGGCGCTATACTTTTAGTGTGAATGTATTTCCATTGGAATGGGTTACTGCATTTTATATGGCATATACCACCGGTCACGATAACTATAATTACCGTATTGTAGATAGTGGAAATCAATTTTCAGTAGGGGTGAGGTGGGATTTGTTTGATCGGAATCAGTATAAGTAGTGCTGTTATTTCTTCCTTAAAAAACTATATAACCTTCATTTAAAATATTTTAAGTGCTAATTGAAGTTAATTTATCTGGTCTTTTTTTCTTTTGGCTGTGAATATTTCGACTAGCTCAATAACCTACGAAACAATCTGCCTAAGGCAGACGTACTGTAATTTACTCCTTCATAATTTTTTAAATTCTAAGTTCAATTTTTCTTTATTTCCTTTTTCCTTGATGAAAAAGAAAGAAAAAATCAAGACGGAACAAAGCTCTAACCGCTGTTCCGTCCTTCTACCCAGACCGCTGTTTAATGTGATTGTCTGTTCATGCACTGATATTAGTTCTCTGCAACTGCTTGTTTATTATTCCAATCCCACTTTCCAATTCTAATCGTATTTAGATGTCCCTTTTAATTTTACTTTATTAGCAAATTACCTTTTTTCGTTTTTATCGCCAATAAAACTCTCCGCTCCTAGTAACAATTTCTAATTGTTTGGTTAATAATCATTCCAGCAATTTGAAACAACTTTTGTTCCTTTTTCCCCGGGAATACCTCGATAAATACTCGGCAACCGATCGAACCCAAACTTGTGCTGAGCGAAGTCGAAGTAAACCTCGTCCTGTGAAAAATTTCAGTGAAAATTTATCCCTCGACTGTTGAAAAAATCAAAACTCATTGCACCAAAGCGCAACTCATACAGTTGATTTTTTGTAGAACAGTCTTCGAGAATTTTCTACTAAAATTCTTCAAGGGACAATGCAGATTTTTTAAAAATCTTAGGTTAGCATTCTGCTTCAAATAAAACTCAAGAAGGAATTTATTGCGGAGCAAAAATAACTTTTATCTTTAATTACTCTAGGCACTTTAAACTTCTCTTTTACTCTAAACTTAAAACCTGAAAAAGGCCATCCAATATAAGTATGATTTCAATTTAAACTCAAACAACTTTGTTATTCAAATTTTTGATTGATAAACATTATTAAACTGAACTCACCTTAAGTTTAACTTTAAAATGAAGGTTTGCATGAATATTGTCCCTTGAATTTATTTTCAGGAAAATGAAATAAATTCTTAGAGAAACCGAGAAGCTTCAGATCTGTGATTGAAGATCACTCGGCTGAACTTAGAATTTATAAAATTTGAAAGAAATAAAAATTCACAGGACGAGTTTTTTTTGTTTCGTTTTTTTCACGGCGAAAAAAATGAAAAAAGTTCATTTACTAAGAAGTAGGCTCTTGACTAATAACTAATAAAAGCAATATTCAAGCTAAAATTTATTAAACTATATATTATTAATTAAATATTTTGTATAACCTAAAGAGCTACAAAAAATTCTGTTATCCTTAATCGGACAATAATGATTAAGAAAAACTAAAAATTAATAACAAATTATCACGAAATTCTAGAATAAGTAGTTTTGTTAATATGAGCAGAGGATTTGTAAAAGAAGATGATCAAGAAGAACCGCCATTTATACCACCCAGGGCACCCTTGCCAAATGGCGTTCCAAATTATGTAACTGCTGTAGGCCTAAAGGAACTAAAACAAGAACAACAAGAGTTGGAGGAGGAACGAAAATCCCTCGATGCTGAAAATGATAAAGAACGTAGAAAGTCTTTAGCGGAAATAAATGGGAAATTAAGTTTACTAGATGAGCGAATTGCTTCGGCACAACTAATAAAGCTTGATGCACAACCAGCAGATGAAGTAAGGTTTGGTGCAACAGTTAAGTTTACAGTAATTGATGGGAAATCAAAAGGCTTGGAGCGCACATTTACCATTGTTGGAGTAGATGAAGCAGATATTAAGCTTAAAAAAGTAGCTTTTACTGCTCCAATAGTTAGAGCAATTACCGGAAAAAAGCTAAATGAATCGGTGTGGTTTAAGATGGGAGAATTGAATCAATTGCTAAAAATTAATTCAATTACCTACAAGTGAGATAGATAGAATGAATATTACTTAAATAAACTGATATTCAAAGGAATACAAATATCACGATTGCTTTGTGTACTTTTGCAATTCATTTAACTATCACCCTTTGACTACATTTGAAAGCTTAGGACTATCTGCAAACCTGCTGAAAGTACTAAAAAACATGGGTTTCGAAAAACCCACCCCAATACAAGAAAAATCCATTCCAATACTTCTTACTAAAGATAAAAACGATTTTATCGGTTTAGCACAAACAGGTACAGGAAAAACAGCAGCGTTTGGTTTGCCGCTCATCGACTTAGTTGATGGCAACAACAACGCAACACAAGCATTAATTATGGCGCCAACACGTGAGTTGGGACAGCAAACTGCTAAACAATTGGTTGAGTTTTCAGCTCAATTTAAGCAACTGAATGTTGAAGTTGTTTATGGTGGAGCAGCCATTACCAACCAGATAAAAGCATTAAGAAAGCCTACACAAATTGTTGTTGCTACACCTGGTCGCTTGTTAGATTTAATTCGTCGTAGAGCGATAAAACTCGACCAAGTTAAATATGTGGTGCTTGATGAAGCCGATGAAATGCTGAACATGGGCTTTAAAGAAGATATTGACGCTATACTTTCTAATATTAAAGAAGATCATAGCACATGGTTGTTCTCAGCTACTATGCCAGCTGACATCCGAAAGATCATTAAAAAATACATGGACAATCCGCAAGAAGTAGCGGTAAATTCAGAGCAACGAAGTAATGTTGACATTACCCACCAATACATTGTTACTCGAACAACAGATAAGGTTTCTGCTTTACGACGCTTTTTGGACATCCAACCGGATATGAAAGGCATTCTGTTTTGCAGAACCAAACGAGAAACTCAAGAAATTACTGACGAGTTAGGTCAGTTAGGGTATGAGGTAGAAGCCTTGCATGGTGACTTGTCTCAAGCACAGCGCGACGCTGCCATGAGAAGATTTAAGGCGAGAAACATGCAGTTGTTAATTGCTACAGATGTTGCAGCTCGTGGAATTGATGTGAATGATTTGACGCACGTGATGCATCATAAATTACCAGATCAACTAGAAGCGTATACTCACCGGAGTGGAAGAACAGGTAGAGCTGGGAATAAAGGGCTTTCTATTGCTTTTATCAACTCAAGAGAAGGGAGAAGAATAGCTGAAATAGAACGAACCTTAAAGGTGACTTTTGAAAAGGTTGAAGTGCCTAAAAGCAGTGAACTGAAACAAGTGCGCATGGAAAATTGGGTAAAACAAACCCTTGCCATGCCGGTTGATAAGGAAGCACAAGAAGCTTTGGAGCCATTAATGAGCAAATTTGAAGGCATTTCTAAAGAAGATTTGTTATTGAGATTAGTTTCTAAAGAGTTGCAGCAATTGAAAGATAGCAATAAGGGCGACCTTAATGTGAGTGCTGAGGCTAACAGTAAAGGAGGCGCTAGAGGAAATAGCAGAAGAAGTGATGGTCCTCAACGATATTTTATTAATTTAGGGACTCAAGACGGCTTAAATAAAAACGATTTGTTGCAATTCTTGAGTGAAGTTTCCGGAACTAAGAAAGGGTTGATTGGAGACATTGCAGTTCAAGACAAACGATCGTTTTTTGATTTAGATCAGTCGCAGACAAAAGGCTTTGAGCAAAAGTTTGAAGGCCTAGAACTTGAAAGCGGTCACCCAATTCGGGTAAACATGGAGAACAATCGCAGCCAAGGTGGTGGCGGTGGCGGAAGAAATAGAAGTGGTGGAGGTCGAAGACAAGGCGGAGACAAACGCTATGGTGGTGGAAATAAAAGAAGTGGAGGTGGATTTAATCGCAATAAAAGCGGTAGAGGTAGAGGGAAATAAATTATTAATACGAATATAAATCTAAAATAAATTTATGGGTAGATCTCAAGAAACATTTGGTAAAAAAGAAAAAGAAAAGAAAAAGCGCAAGAAAAGAGAAGAGAAAGCGAAGAAAAGAGAAGAGCGCAAAGAGAATTCAACAGACGGCAGCTTAGAAAATATGATTGCTTATGTTGATGAATTTGGAAACATTACCGATACACCACCAGACCCAACAGCTAAGCCTAAACCAAAAGTTAAAGCAGAAGATATTCAATTAGGAGTTCCTAAGAAAGAGGAAGAAGAAATTGAAGTAGAACACGAAGGAAAAGTTTCCTTTTTTAACGATTCGAAAGGTTATGGATTTATCAAAGACCTGAAAAGTCAAGAAAGTTATTTTGTGCATGTTAACGGATTAACAGAAGAGGTTGCAGAAGGTGATAAAGTATATTTTGAACTAGAGCAGGGGCAGAAAGGATTGAATGCCGTGAAGGTGAAGAAAATTTGATGATATAATTACTAATTACTAATTACTAATTTTTAATTAGAGAGAGTTTAGACCTTAGAGTTTAGAAGGTAGATGAATTAGTTAAATTTTTAATGTTGAATTTTTAATCTTTAATTAGAGAGAGTTTAGACCTTAGAGTTTATAAAGTAGATGAATTAGTTAAATTTTTAATGGTGAATTTTTAATCTTTAATCAAAAAAAGATACTTGTTTCAATAATTTTATAGGCAATCTCTTACAATCGAATAATAGCTAGTGCTTTTAAAGAGAAAAAGTTTATTTGGTTTCAAACATTTATATCATCAGGTCAAATTCACTATTAAAAATTTAGAATTAAAGATTAAAAATTGAAGTTCACGGATTACCCTTTAGGCGACGGCATTAAGAAAAGCATCAGTAAGCAGGGTTTTAAGAAGCCCACTGATATTCAATACAAGTCTATTCCACATATATTAAGAGGAGAGGATGTATTGGCCATTGCTCAAACAGGTACAGGAAAAACAGCAGCATTTGCAATTCCTATCTTACAAATTCTCAATGTTAAGAAACTAGTTAAACAAAGCAGTGGAGTAAAGTGCTTAATTATGGCTCCTACTCATGAATTGGCATTGCAAATTCACGAGGTATTTAAAGGCTTAGGGAGTCATACTAAAGTTATTTCTTATTGCATTCACGGTGGGGTAGACCAAGAACCCCAAAAAGAAAAACTCCATGATGGGGTAGATGTATTAATTGCTACACCTGGTCGCTTATTTGATTTGGTGCATCAAGAGGCCTTAGACATAAGCAAAACAGAAATACTGGTATTGGATGAAGCCGACCACATGTTGGATTTGGGTTTTATCAAAGATATCCGCGACCTCATGCGGCATTTACCAAAAAAGCGTCAGACGCTCTTTTTCTCAGCAACTATAAATGAAAAGATTAAAAAACTAGCTTATTCTTTGGTCACCAATCCCATACGAATACAAATTTCTCCGAAAGATCCTGTTGCTAAAAACATAGAGCATGCCATTGCCTTTATTGAAATGGACGATAAGCGCTTTTTCTTGGGCAGTCGACTGCGAGACAATCCAGAACTAAAAACCCTTGTGTTTGTGCGGACTAAAGTGCGTGCTGAGCGACTAAAGAAAGCCATGGAAAGAATGGATATTGTTACTGACACCATTCATAGCGATAAGTTACAAAATGAACGGGAGGGGAGTATGCAGGCCTTTCGTTCAGGAAAACTAAAAACACTAATAGCCACAGATATCAGCGCTAGAGGCATTGATATACCAAATGTGGACTGGGTAATCAACTACGACTTACCAGAATCTTCAGAACAATACGTGCATAGGGTAGGTAGAACGGGAAGAGGTGATCAAAAAGGCCAGGCCTTATCTTTTTGCAGTGAAGAAGAAAAGGACTTATTAGAAGAAATTGAAAGCAATTTAGGAAAGCCCATCCACCGATTGAGTATTTCTAAGAGCGACTATCAATTTACTAAGGAAACGGTAGGAGAAACTAGTGACACAGACTGGAAAAGCTTGATGGATAATGCTGCTACGGAAGAAGAAGAGTGGAGGAAAACAAAAAAGAAAAGAAGTAAAAAGAAGTGAGGGAGAATTTTTTATTCCCCATTAATCTTTGTTTTTAATTCTACATGTAATTGCTATTGTTTGTAATATTAGTGCGGCAATTCAGCTAATCTTATTATAATTATTAGAATTAAATCTATAAAATTATGAGGCATTTTTGCTTTCTTTTCCTGTCATTTTTTTTAGCAGTTAGTTTTTCATTGGCACAATCAAATTCTTTATCAAATATTGATAAAATTGATTTTAAAAACATTCAAGTGTTAAAGAATGGGGAAGAAATAATCGGCTATAGTGCATTTTATAAAACCAAAACAGAAGAAGACAAATCTTCCTACTATCAGCTCACTATTTTAGATAAAGACTTAAACACAAGAAAAACAGTAAAGTTAAGCGAGGATAAGTCTTTATATTTATTAGACATGCAATATAATTTGGAGCTAATGTGCTTTAAATTTTATGATAGCAATACAAAACGTGTAGTCTTCAAGCTTATCAATAAAAAGGGAGACCTTCTAGCAACTAAAAATTATTCAGTAGACCTTTATGCTGGTCAGTTGATATCCTTAGCCATAAAAGAAGAAGTCAAAATGGATCCATCTCTTTATCCAGTGAATGGAGTTGGTTTTTTGAATTACAGGTGGGTAAAACATGATAAGCCAGGATATGAAATTCGCTTCTACCCAAATAGTTTAGAAGATCATAGTTGGACCTTTAGGTCAAATGCTAGTTCCACTATGAGCGAATTTGCTACTTTGCTTACTGCAAATAAAGAGGTGGTAGTAAATTTAATATCTATTCAAAAGGCAGGACTTTATAAAGAAACAGCATTTGAAGTTAGTGTGCTAAAAACTTCAACTGGCAAAGAACTTTCCCGGACAAAAATTAGTTCAAATGAATTTGAAGAAAGTATATTAAATGCATTTTACGATGAAGTTAAAAAGGAGGTGAAGTTAATTGGGATGTACTATAAAAAAGGAGTTAATATTTTAACTTCACCAAGTCTAGGAATGGTTGTAAGTACTATAGGTGCTGATGGAAAAGTTAAAAATAAAAGGAATTATGAGTGGAAGGGAGAAATTGCTGAATTATTACCTTCTGACACTTTAAACAATGAAGATGGCAGTATATACTTCCATCGAATCATGAAACAAGATGATGGAAGTATTTTAGCTTTAGGGGAATCTTTTTCACAAGTTAAGAAGGGCATATCATTAACTACTAAGGTTTTGCCATCGAGTAATCTAGGGTCTAATGCGCAATATTCATTTGATTTCATCTCGGGAAATTTTTATTTATTTAAATTCAATTCTGATTTTAGATTAAATTCCGTCGAGCTTATCAAACGTAAAGCGACTAGTATAAGCTTGCCTGCAGGAGCAGCTACTTATGGAATGCATTTTATGTCGCTGTACTCCAATCTAATGGGAGGATTTTCTCTAAATCATTTTCAATATTTTGACAATTCGAACTTTCGCTTTTTTTACAGCAGGGCAAGCAAAGAAAATGAACAATATTTTTTCTACGGGATGGTATCTGTAGAGGAAGGTGCACTAAAGCAATTTAATAATAGTAGTGAAATAAATAATGATATTTCAGCTATTAAGGCACTTCCTTTTGATTCGACTAAGCTTGTATTATTTACCTATAAAAAAGATCAAAAACAATTGATGTTTGAAGTAAAGTAATGTTTATGGTATACTTTTCTTTTATTTACTCTTAAAGTAGTCTATACCAACCCTCAACTTTTATGACTTTGAAAATCAAACAATCATTAGAGTTCTTGAGAATTAAAGACGTTAATTGCCAGGAATGATAATTCTGCCGAAGAAGAGAAACAGTGGAAGAAAAAAAGCGAAATATGAGTTAATACCTATTTGACGGTATTGTTTTTTTCACTATTATCGTAGTCTAAACCAAACTCTTTTAGCTATGCCATTTAAATCTAAACCTCCAGTATGGTTCTGGGTAGTGTCTGCACTTGCACTTATTTGGAACTTAATGGGCGTAAGCGCCTATTTAACTCAAGCTTATACAACTCCTGAAATGTTAGAAGCTTTACCTGAATTAGAAAGAGACCTTGTAAATAGTACGCCTGCTTGGGTAACTGCGGCATTTGCGGTAGCTGTTTGGGGTGGAGCATTGGGTTGTTTGCTGTTGTTATTAAGAAAATCAATTGCTCATCTGATTTTGATGATTTCATTGCTGGGTATAGTGGTTCAGATGTCTTGGGTATTTTTTGTAAGTAATTCTGTAGCGGTATATGGTCCTGGACAATCTGTAATGCCTATAATGGTTATAGCGGTCGGAATTTTGCTGATTTTACTCGCAAGCAAAGCTAAATCCAGAAACTGGGTCTCTTGATGAAGTTTTATTAAATGAGTTTTTTAATTTACTTTCTTCTTACCTTTGTTAGGTGAAGAAACTATTTTCTATTCTTCTTTCTCTAGTTGTGCTACTTCAAAGTTTTGATGTGCATGCGTCTGATGTATTAAGTTTAGGTGCAGTATTAGAGCATGCTCAATTTCACGAAGCTGAGTTTGGTGATGATTTGTTTACATTCTATCAAAAACATTTTGGCTCTTCAAGTGAAGATCATGTAGCCCATCAACATCAAGAGAAACATGAAAAACTCCCCCAGCATGATAATTTATGCTCAAGCGTGGCTCACGTATTTATTGTCAATCCTTCTAATAATATTGCTGTTGAAGCTAACAGTCTAAATGAATTGAAGCTAAATTTTTACTACTTAGAGGGAAATTCTTTTACACTTCCATACGACTTTTTTCAGCCTCCCATTTCTGCATAATTCTATCCCTTAGGGGAATTCTCATTAAGACGATAAAAGGAATTCCTTTTTTAGTCCACCCATTAGAATTTAATCATTCATGAATTATGCTATCATCTATTATTCGATTTAGTATTCGGAATAAATTTCTGGTACTACTTTTTACTACTTTCATCATTGCTTTTGGCTTTTATGCTTTAACAAAGATCAAAATCGGAGCAGTTCCTGACATTACCAACAATCAAGTTCAGGTAATCACAACTTCTCAAAACCTTTCTACTCCAGATGTAGAGCAATTTATAACTTACCCCATAGAATTGGAAATGGCCAATTTGCCTGGTGTAAAAGAAATGCGCTCTGTCTCCAAGTTTGGTATTTCAGTTATTACCATCGTTTTTGAAGATGATATGGGCACATATTTGCCGCGCCAGTTAATTGCGGAAAAAATAAAAAGTGCATCAGCTGAAATTCCAGCTGGCTTTGGAACTCCAGAGATGGGGCCAATCACTACTGGCCTAGGAGAAATCTATCAATATATCTTGGATACAAAAGAGGGCTATAAAAATGAGTACTCTGTAATGGAGCTGCGGACCATTCAGGATTGGATTGTGAAGCGTCAATTATCAGGAATTCCTGGTGTAGTGGAAGTGAATACCTGGGGTGGTTATTTAAAACAATATGAAGTTGCTATAAATACTCAAAAGCTTAATGCTATGGATATTACAGCGATTCAGGTGTTCAACGCCTTAGAAAAGAATAATTCAGTTGCTGGAGGTGGGTACATCGAAAAAGGAAAGGAGACTTATTTTATTCGTGGTGATGGAATGGTTAAGTCTTTAGAGGATATTGAAAATACAGTTGTAACCAATAAAGGTGCAACCCCAATTTACATTAAAGATTTAGGTAAGGTGCAATTTGGACATGCCAATCGATTTGGTGCTATTACAGGTAATGGAGAAGGGGAAAAGGTAATGGGACAAGTGATGATGCTTAAAGATGCCAACTCTAAGGAGGTTATGGGCGCGATAAAGGAAAGAGTAGCCTTAATCTCTAAAAGCTTACCTGAAGGAGTGTTTATCAACGATTTCTTGGAGCGAAGTGAATTGATTGGAAGAACAACCAATACTATTATTGAAAACCTAGTTCTTGGATGCCTTATTGTAATTTTTGTAGTTGTTCTGTTGCTTGGAAATCTACGTTCTGGTATAGTAGTGGCATCGGTTATTCCTCTTTGCTTGCTTTTTGCACTTTCTCTCATGTACCTTTTTGATGTTGATGCTAATTTAATGAGTCTTGGAGCCATTGACTTTGGTATTATAATAGACGGAGCAGTTATTATTGTTGAGTTTATCGCTTTTCAAATGACTAAGAAGGCTACTGCATTTAACCAATTATCCAAAAGCGAAAAAAAGCACTTAAAAGATGAAATAACCACCAGTGCATCTCAAAAAATGATGAATTCAGCCATTTTTGGTCAATTGATTATTCTGTTGGTGTTTATCCCTATTTTATCTTTACAAGGGGTAGAAGGTAAGATGTTTCAGCCGATGGCACTAACCTTTAGCTTTGCCTTGATTGGAGCCATGGTGCTCTGTTTTACCTATGTGCCCGTTATTTCATCATTGGTTTTAAAACCTTCTAAAACCAACACCAAAACCATTTCTAGTAGACTTCTGCAAAAAATACAAAGCATTTATGAACCTTCCATTGATTGGGCTTTAAAACATAAGCGAACTGTGTTAAGCATTACGCTTTTACTTTTTGCATTCACCATCTTCCTATTTAGCAGAATGGGAGCAGAATTTGTACCCACTTTAGATGAAGGTGATTTTGTGATACAGCCTATCCTAAAAACAGGGACTTCTCTAAGTGAAACGATAGAAATGACAACTAAAATGGAAAATATTTTGCTCAATAATTTTTCGGAAGTTGATCAGGTTGTAAGTCGTATTGGAGCAGCTGAAGTACCTACAGACCCAATGTCTATGGAGCAGTCCGATGTGATAATAACCTTGAAAGATAAGTCAACATGGGAGGAGGGTAAAACCAAGGAAGAACTCGCCAACCAAATGAAAGAGAAAATTGAAGTATTGGGTGTAGGGGTGGAGTTTACACAACCCATAGAAATGCGGTTTAACGAGTTGATTACAGGAGTTAGGGCTGATATCGCCATTAAGCTCTTTGGAGAAGATCTACTTATTCTTGATCAAAAAGCAAATGAAATAAAGAACATCATCGAAGGGATTAAAGGGGCTGCTGATATTAGTGTTGAAAAAACAGTTGGATTACCACAGATGCGAGTGAAGTTTAAGCGGGACAAGATTGCAAGATATGGCTTGAATATAGCAGATTTAAATGATTTGATTAGTTTATCTTTTGCAGGAAAAAAGGCTGGAAACGTATTTGAAGGAGAGAAGCGATTCGACTTAGTTATTCGACTAGAGAAATCTAAAAGAACAAACATCTCTGATCTAGAGCAACTTTTTGTAGATCTTCCCGATGGAGGGAAAGTGCCTTTAAGAGAGTTGGCAGACATAACTTATGAAAAAGATGCTGCTATGATTTCACGAGATGATGCCAAGAGAAGGGTAGTAGTGGGAGTTAATGTTAGAAATAGAGATTTGCAGTCTGTTGTTGATGACATTCAAGCAGCGGTAAACCGAGAACTTGAGCTACCTGTTGGATACACCATAATCTATGGAGGTCAATTTGAGAATCTTCAGTCTGCTAAAAACCGACTCCTATGGGCGGTACCTATTGCTTTAATCCTAATATTTGTTATGTTGTATTTTGCTTTTAAAACGATTAAAGATGCTGCATTGATTTTTACTGCTATTCCTTTAGCAGCAGTTGGAGGAGTGCTGTTTTTAGTTATTCGAGATTTGCCTTTTAGTATTTCAGCAGGCGTAGGTTTTATTGCCCTGTTTGGTATTGCGGTATTGAATGGCATTGTATTGATTGATCACTTTAAAGAATTAAAAGAGGAGGGCATCTTAACAGGTGATGAATTAATCAAACAAGGCGCTAAAGATAGATTGAGAGCAGTATTGCTAACTGCATCTGCAGCAGCTTTAGGTTTTCTTCCCATGGCTATTTCAACTAATGCAGGAGCTGAAGTTCAACGGCCCTTAGCAACAGTAGTTATTGGCGGCTTGTTTACTGCCAGTTTGTTAACCCTAATTGTTTTACCCATTTTATACTCCATATTCGATAAAAGGAGTTTGAAGCTAAAGTCTTCAGTTGCAGGAGGGGTTTTATTGCTTGCTTTTATGGGATTTGGAAGTGGGGCTTCTGCACAAGAATTAGGGTATGATGACCTTCTTTTAGTTGCTAAAAAGAACAATGGGCTTATTAATGCATCATCACTTCAAGTAGAAAGGTCTAAAGTGCTAATAAATAGTGCATTTGATTTTGATAAAACATCCGTTTATTACAGTTTTGATGAAAACGATTTAGCCGAAAATGGAGAGCCGAATCAAGTTTGGGGTATTTCCCAAGACATCCGTTTTCCAACCATTTATGGTGCACAGAAAAAATTGAATAGGGCTAATTATAACTTAAGCGCTAAGTCGCTAATCATTCAAGAGCAACGACTTGAAAGACAGTTATCATCAGCCTATCAAGATTTCTTGTATGCACAGGAAAAAGCAAGCATATACACCTATTTAGATAGCTTACTTCAGGTATTTGACCGTGCAGTTGAGCGCAAGTATGAACTGGGAGGCAGCAGTTACTTGGAAAAACTTACTGCTCAATCAAAAAAGCAACAATTAGAAGTTGCTTTGAAACAAGTTAAAGAGGAGGTAAGCTCGGCCGTTCAAAGCATACGTGGAATAGTGCAAGGTGGAGATAGCATTTCACCTAAGTTTGAAAAGTTGACTCCTTTAAGCATGAAGTTGATGGATTTATCTGAAAGCCCTGTGCAAGATTATTTTCTTGGTAAAATTGAAGTAATTAAGGCAAAAGAGCAATTGCAAAAACAAGAGTGGTTTCCCGACCTTAGTTTAAATTACTTTCAGGGCAGTAATGCGAATTTGAATGAAAACCTGATTGGGTATAGCTTTGGATTGAAATTCCCTTTGATTTTTAATGCTCAGGCAGCTCGAGTAAAAGCCTCCAAGATAGCAACTCAAGCAGTTCAAGAACAAGCTAAAAATTACGATAAACAATTGGAAAGTAAGTATGAAGGTCTTTTGGCAGATCAAAAAAAATACAAGGCAGCGTTGAATTATTATGAAAATACGGGGAAGACACTGTCCCAAGAAATTTTAAAAACCGCTAATAGAAGTTACGAAACTGGTGAGATTGATTATTTCCAGTACATCCAAAGTTTAGAAAATGGCGCACAAATCCAATTGGATTACTTAAAAAACTTACATCAATATAACCTTACCATCATAGAGTTAAACCACATAATCTTAAATTAAGATGAAAACGACTATACCTACATACATCATTTGCTTGCTAGTTTCAATAATGAGTCTAATAGCTTGTTCAGAAGCAGAGCAAGATCAAGAACAGGAGCAAGTGTTAGATTTAAATTCCGAAACAATTAAGATCTCTCAGGAGCAGTTTGAAGCAGGGGGGATGCAATTGGTAAAATTGACTAAACAACAGTTTACTGAGGCCGTCTATTGCACCGGGACAATAGATGTGCCACCGCAAAGTCGAGCTGTTATAAGCGCTGTAATGGGCGGTTATGTTAAAAGTAGTACCTTATTGGTGGGCGATAAAGTAACAAAAGGGCAATTGCTCTTGCGATTGGAAAATCCAAAATATGCTGAATTGCAACAAAACTACCTTGAAACAAAAGCAGCTTTGGATTATCTAACAGAGGATTATGAGCGACAGAAGACCCTAAATCAGGAGAACATAGCTTCAAATAAAGAATTCTTAAAATCGAAAGGTGATTATGAGTCTGCAGCAGCAAAGCTGAAAGGATTGGGAGAGCAACTGAAAATGTTGTCGATAAACCCGAAAAACATTACACCGGATAACATTTCTACGACTATTGATTTGATTGCACCAATAGATGGTACTTTAGCCGTAGTAAATAACAGCAGGGGGACTTATGTAGACCCATCAGAGCCCTTATTAGAAATTATTGATTTGAATCATCTGCACTTAGAATTGAATGTTTACGAGCAAGACTTTTTAAGAATGAAAAAGGGGCAAATAATTCATTTTTCAGTGCCTGAAGCTAGTGCCAGCAAGTTTCTAGGAGAAGTTCATTTAATCGGAAATACCATAGAAGAAAAGACAAGAACGGTAAAGGTTCACGGACATTTAGAAAGCGATAGCATTCCTTTTGCGGTGGGCATGTTTATTGAGGCAGAGATTGTGACTAAATCTTCTGAAAGCCGTGCTATACCTGAGGATGCAGTGTTTAAATCAGAAGAAGGAGAAGCCATAATCCGATTGGTGAATAGCGATTCAAACCAGTATGTATTTGAAAGAATGAGTATTCAGACGATTAAGGCAGTTGATGGATTAAAAATTTTATCGGAAGATGCTGAAATTGATTCAACTTCAAGTTATTTACTGGGGGGCTATCACATTATAAACAAAGGGGAAGACGCAGCGCACGATCATTAAATAGCAGCAAAAAGGCTCATTTCCATTTAGATTTGGCAATCAGTCGTTGTCGTTCGCGTTTTAATCGTGCAGCTACGCGCTTTTTTGTGGTGGTTTTAATGGTGACTTCTTTTAAAACTTTTTGACGGATGTTCGCTTGAATAGAGAAGTTAATCTGCCGAAATATAAGCATGATATAGGTGGGAAACATGAAATATGAAAGAATGGTAAGCGCCACCATAAATTCTGCTTGAAATAGATAAGCTACAAATAACAGCGAATGAATAAAGCTGGTTAATAAGAAGAATTTAAAGGCGATGTGTTGTTTCAACACTTTGGTGCTAAAATGCTTGATGATAAAGAACATCACAATTAAGCAGGGAATAGATAAGATAAGTGCAAGCAGCACAGCGATATCTGCAAGGAGTTCAACCACAAATTAAAAGTACAATTTTTTACTTAATTCGTATTTAACTATAAACTTCAGATTTATAATTTAACATAATATTAATTATAGGACAAAAGCAGAATTTTCTGTAATTCAGCAACAAGCTGAATTTATACATAATATCAGATATTGCGACAAACGACAGTTTGTTCAATATCGACAGATATTATGTTAAAGAAAATACTGCGCATATTCAAAACTAATTTTGATCTCTATGCTTTTGTCAACTATAATGTATATTATGTCTGCGTCTCATTTAAGCTCTTGTAAGCTTTGCTTTCAGCAAAACCAACAAATGCTAAAACTCAACTTGCTTGGCTCTTATCAGCCAAGTAAATAATTCGCACTATCCACGCTTTTTTAAGAAAATAAATGAAGAACATTCGTTTACTTTTGCTCCTATAATTAGCATTATGTCTCCGCCCGTTTGGCTAACGGGTCTTCGCCTACCGGTAAATAGCCGCCGTCTGATTTCATTTTTTTTGCCCACGCTAAGTTTTAATTGCCTGCACACAGCAAAAGAGTTTTCATGCTTCAAACACATTTGCTTTCATCTTCGCTTTTTTTTACATTTTGAATGCCTGAGAAACGACTGTAAGGAGTTCGTGAATACAAATTAGAAAATAAACAAGCCATGAACAATCGCGTAGAATTATTTATCTGATCATTCGTACAGGAATATGCCAAACTGAAAAAACAAGTTAATTTTCAATATCAACTAAAAAGTATTTGTCTTCATGAAACTTTTTAATATAAATTGCTGCGGGTGGAATAAATTCTTCATTATTTGAGTCGATAAGGATTATTGGTTTAATATATCCATCTTTTACATCAGCACTCTTAAGTTGGCCTGTTATTCCTTTTTTAAATTCATTTTTATCAATCAGATAGAAAAGTGACACTTTAGTATCTAATGAATCTTTCTCTACAAGCACGTAGTATTTTTCCAAATCTACTTTTTGATCAATACCTAGATTTAATTCCGAAAGCTTTATTTTCTCCATAACTTATATTTATTGGGTATAATATAACGATTTCTAACATTGGTTTTCATTTCTTTTCCTTGGATGAAAAGAAACGAAACAAAGAAAAATCAAGAAAAAACAAAGCTGCCGAGCTCTCTTTGTGGCTTATGTCCCGTTCGAACGGGACACCGTTCCGTTATCACGGAACGAAAACAAATCCAAGGACGATTGCTATTCGTTTTAGCCACAAATTCACGCCAAACGCCGCCTCGCTGTTTTTTCGGGCTTACGCTTTTTGCACTCGTTATTTAACATGATATTATCCTCATAAATTTTATCTAGTGGATTAATACATGATTTTAATTCTGTTTTGGCAGATTTCATATATCTGAATGTAGAGTGAATGCACTTATGACCTAATATCTTCTGAATAGTAAATAAACTTTCACCTTCTTCAGTTAGCATGGTTGCAAAGGAATGCCTGAAAGTGTGTGGTGTTATGGTTTCTTTGGTTTTTAGAACATGACTTGCATTTCTGATAATGCGATTTACTGTTGCTCTGCACATCGGTTTGTCTTTGCTTCTAGCATAGAATATAAAATCCTTTGGTGTATATCCCTTATAATAATGTTCTAAGCGCTCTAGCATCATTGGACTTAAAGGAACATATCGGTCTTTTTGCCCTTTACCCTTTTCAATTCTAATCGACATGCGAGAAATATTGATATGCTGCCTTTTTAAGGCAACACACTCCCCCACTCTAATTCCTGTGGAATACATCAATTGAATAATCACCTTATCTCTAATCTTTGGAAGTGTCTCTATGAATTGATAAACCTGCTGTGGTGCAAGCACAAAAGGAACTCTAGATGGAATTCTAGAACTCTTTAACTGTCTG
Organism: Vicingaceae bacterium; assembly: GCA_040218815.1. Classification (GTDB taxonomy): domain Bacteria; phylum Bacteroidota; class Bacteroidia; order Flavobacteriales_E; family Vicingaceae; genus JAVJQS01. The sequence continues at coordinate 322,533 of JAVJQS010000004.1, forward strand.
ACCTTTTGAGGTGTTCTAAGAATGTTGCAGTAGAAATAAGTAAAGCTTGCAATGGCAACGTTGATTTTATCAGGGCCAAAATTCTTGTAGGTGGCTAGCAAATAGAGATAGTTCTCGACTTGTTGTTTGCTAATCTCTCTAGGACTGCATTTGAAATAACAACAGAGATGATTCATCTCTTTGATATAATTTGAAACAGTGTATTTACTATAGTTTCGATATGAAAGATGCTTCTGCATGCTTTCAATTGTTTCACAATCTTTTCCTAGATATGTTGTTGCTTTTTTTTCATAATAGCATAATATAGATTGTATTTAAGTTGTTGCGAATATATCCCATGTAATGAGTCGTAAGCAATTGGATTTAAAGTTGCATAAGAACATAAAACCAATCTAATCTTTAGTTATGGTCTCTGTATCTTTTTTTAATTCAAAGAGTTGTTTTTTAACTTCTAGTATTGAAGTAATGAAAAAGTAGGAAGAAAGAATGAGAATAAATGTTAACTCAATCTCGTTATAGTTCAAAAAGTGTTTAACATCAAAGAATTTTTGTAGTAATACACCTTTTAAAAATGCAAATGAACAAACCACGGTCAAAGGTTCTCCTATAAATTCTGTTAAATGACTAAAAAAAACTTTATAATCCTTAAAAGAACTTTCGGTATTTAATCGGAACTTATTGTATTTTATTTTATGAATTATAGAAATACTAATAACAGTAATTCCTAGAACCCAATTAGTGTATTTTCCGGACAGAATCCAACCAAAAAATGGTTTGATCATATCAATTAGAAAAAAGGAAGAAGCAAATACTATTAATAGTATTAAAAGATATAGAATATGTTTATTTCTCCAATCTCTCATCTCCTAATAACTTCTATTAAAGAAATTGACTTTATCTATTTCTGTTTGATCCACACTATTTCCAAATAGACCACCTAATGCTCCGCCAACAATAACGCCTAACGGTCCGCCTATTAAACCAATTGTACCCCCAATAATTGCTCCTGTTGGAGTATTAGAACCTCCTGCTTCAGCCTTGACTTCATGAACAAAATATTGCTTACCATTCAGATAAAATGGATCATATCCGATTCTTTGCCTTAAAGTGCTTCTAGAATCCTCAACAAGGTCTAGATAGACTTTGAATCCATATTTGTCAACAAATAACTTCATCTAATTTTCAAGATTCTATTGAATTCATCTATAATACCATTTTCATTTTCAGAATTAGTTCCCCAATCAATTAATTGAGCATTTGAAATTGAGGTTACTTCAACTTTTGTCTGATTTAGGTTCACTTTTCTAAATCTGATGGTTATTTCTTCACCCCATGATAAAAGTGAAGTTTTTGTGCTTGCATTTATAATGCCCTCCTCGAAACTCCAATTATCAATATTTATATCTAAATTTATAAGTGCTTCTTCTGCAACTTCATACAAAGAGTTAATGTTTGTATTTACTGTATGTGTTATCATAGCATTGAATTTATCTCGCTTTCAATCACTTTGTATTTATTTTTTATTTCTTCTCCCATATAAAAATCAAGCAGATCCTTCTTCTCAAGTATTCCATCCTTTAAGAATTTAGAAAGATATTCTTGATTGAACTCCATAAGAAGTATACTTTTCTCAAGCTGTTTTAGTATAGCTTTATTGTTGTCAATATTGTTTTCAACCAAAGCCTTAATTCCTCTTACTTCATTGACGTCTTTCACAATTTTTGTTATAATTATAGAAAGTAAGTCCTTATCAAGCTCAGTATTTCTTGCACTTATTGCTATATCACGAGCAAGCATATAAGCTATTGCTAAATTAGAATAATCTCCTTTTTGAGAATCAACTATTGCAATTAAGCCAATCGATGGAATGTATCCAACGTTATCATAAGTCTTTAAAATATTACCATCGACTGATGATATGTCAAAAACAATGATACTTACCTTTGAATCTCTATTTGCATCTGATTCTATTAATTGACTCCATGCTGTATCTGCTCTCCTATTAAATACTTCCTTACTTTCTATTTCTCCTAGTTTTACACTTTTGTCGAATTTACACTCAATTGATATTTTTAAGTCGGGATTTCCATTAACACTACAAATAATATCTCCAGTTTTGTTTCTTTTTAATTTCCCAGCTGTATTACCAGTTAAATTAGCTACATCTTTTAATTTTTTTTCTTTAAAGAATTCATTAAGAAAATCCGCAATATCTTCCTCCGCCATCATTCCTTTTACACTAGACTTATAAAACAGCTCTTTTTTCATCTCAAATATCATTTTAAGACTTTCTAGTTCTGTTCCTAACTCATTACTTGTTTTAGACAGAAATGCTGAAATCCGATCTTCCATTAAAGCAAGTACACCAATGTAAATTGCTCTAATTAATTTATCATCACGTTCATTGGACTTTAAATTGTCGAAGTAGTTGAAAACAACTTCATTACTAAGTTCAAAGCCAGATAACTCTAATCTTTTTAACTTTTGATTAATGTTTATTATAGCCATAACTACCCTATTCTTTCATAAGGATAAACATTTTTATAATTTCTATGTAAGTAAGAGCCTAGAGAAGGTGCATCTCTTAGGTTCTCAAACTCATGTTGTGGAACTCCTCTATAAACATATAGACTAGTGTTCAAAAATCGCACATAAACTTCTTGGCTTCCTTCATCATAACCTATGCTTTCAATGTTAGATGAACTAACGGGAATCATTTCTACATTCATTTTTTATAATTTTTATTTCTCCATGATTTTAATAATTCTTTATACTCGTTCTCTTTTTCATTAATCGTTTTCATCCACTCCTGTGAAGCTTTTGGGTCAGAACTTTTTGGTGCATTACTAATTTTATAAAATTTTACCCTAGATGGTATTTTAACTGCTTCTCCTGAAATCAAACCTTCTCCTGTTCTAAGACTTGGTAAAATATCTACCATACTTTGTAATTCATCCTGAACTGCAGATTTGATATAACCACGATCTTTAGAGTTGTTCATTCTTAATGCTACCAATGTTCCACATTGACTCAAAACGGTTTCATCAAGTTCAGATGGTCGTTGTGTTACCAAAAGTAATCCAACTCCATATTTCCTACCTTCTTTCGCAATCATTTGTACAGTTCTAGAAGAAATTGAATTTTCTCCTGCTTTAAGATAGCTATGTGCTTCTTCTAGTACTACCATTAAAGGTTGATTCTTGCCGCCAACACTTGTATTGATTCCCCAAAATAGTCCATCATAAATTATCTTTAACAATGTACCTGATATAGAAGACATAATTTCACTTGGTATTCCTGATAAATCTAAAATAGTAATTGGTAAATCATTACCTAGCCAATTTATCAAAACAGTATCTAAATCTTTTTTAATTTTTCCTTTAATATTAGGAGTTAGTTCCCCAGGAGAAAAAAGAAAGCCATAACTAGAGTCGTTAAGCTTATTTCTCATACTATCAAGAAAACTAAGTAGACCTTTCGCTTTAGTATTTATGAATGGGGCACTGCTTCCTAAACCTGCAGGTGGATATTCATTTGAGATCAAAGTTTCAATATCTCCCACTGTTGTTTTTGCAGTTGGTGTCTTTCTATCAGATTCAAAAGTCATCCTTTCAAAATCATCTAACTCAAACCATAATTTTTTTATGCTAAAAGGGATAGGAGAATCTGCCGTAATTGATTCTTGTGAAATATCAAGGCTATTTTCTTTTGCACTATTTATTTTTTCTTTTACAACTTTCTCACGGATATACTCTCTATTACCATCTGTCAAATTACCAGAAAATATTTTCATTAATTCATTAAAGGGAAGAGCCCAAAATGGGATATATAATATATCTTTTTTGTCTATTGGATTTGTTTCAATTACTCTTGAATATTTTTTTAGTGCATCATTGTATTCTCCATGTGGGTCAATTACTAGTATTCTTGAACTTTTAAACTTTCTATTTGCAATTGCTTCAAGTAATACTGATACAGAATTAGATTTCCCACTTCCTGTAGAACCTACTATTGCACAATGTCTAGAAATTAATTTGTCTAAATCAATTTTCGCATCTAGACTTTCTGAGACACTTATATTTCCAATAATTACTGAGTTGTCATCTTCATAGCCTCCATATATTACATCAAGATCTTTTATTGTAACCAAGTGAACTTTATCTCCAGTTGTTGGATATTGTGTTACACCTCTCTCAAATTTTTTGCCAGATTGTTCTCCTGCTAAAACAATATTTATCCACCTAGTATTTTTAAAAGTATCATAGTCCTTAAGATAAAGTTCTTTTAAGTTTTCAGGAATGGCTCCAGACCCTATTTGTGTAACTATACCATACAAATTAGCATAACCCAAAGGAATTCTTACAAATGAACCAATCTGACCAACCCTATATACTATTCCATCAATAATTGGCATATTGGACTTAATATTATCAAATAGTTTTACCGAAATACTATTTCCATTAATACTATCAATTTCGCCTATTTCAGTAATCTTATTTTTTAGCATCTTTTTCTAATTTGATGGCCTTTTTTCCTAGTTGTTTGATTTCATTCTCGCTGATCATTTCATTTAAAAAACGTACAAGTTTTGCAAAGTCAGGTAAGATAAAATCCCCTTTACCTGTCCAAGATAAGTCCTTATCGGGCTCATCTGAATCTTCAATTGGTGCATCTTCGTCAAAATAGAAGTTAATTAGTACAGTATCATCATTTGAAGGCTCGGTTTTTAACATCCAGTCGCCATACTTGCAACCTATTATCGCCCCTTTCGAACCAAAAAGAGAAATTTTTGAACTCTCATGAGCTAATTTAGCTAGCTTAGAATCGGATTTAATTGGTGCTCCTTTATCAAAAATCAATCCTATAACATGAGATGTAGTATTAGTTTTTAAAGATGAAATTATTCGTGAATTGATATGTTCATCTCCCCATGAATAGCCGCATGTTATAAGAATAGAGTCATCCTGTTTTAAAAAATTCGATAATCTATCAAGCAAACTTTCATAAGGCTGTTTTTTAGAATCTTTATATTTTAAACTAGATGGATAGATTAATATATCGTCATCGTCAGGATCAACTCTCAATATTTTTTCAGTTTCCTTGTCATAGTGCCAACCTAATGATCCATGAATTTTCCAAAGCTTTGTTTGATTGTTTAAGAAGGCAAAATCTTCTACCGATTCAGGATTAAAAAATGGTCTTAAACTACCACAAAAACCGTCATAATAAGGGACTTCTTTGCACTCTAAACCAAGTTCAAATAAAAAATCATAATTAGTTGTAAATAATTCTATCGGATATTTTCTCTCAGCTTGTCCAATCCATTTAGCAAAATCAGTATGCACTAAATTTTCAATTTTATCAATTGGTACAATTTTTCCAGTTTTATCGTCTCTATGAACGCTTACAGCCTTTCTTACCTTTGTTTTGATGTTTTTTATTAAATCCTCAAAGTCCTTCTTTTCTAGTTTGTTCAGTTTGCTATTCCCTATGAAAGAAGCTTTTAATTCTAAATTTGATAAAATAGTTTCTATGTTAAATTTATCTTCTCCTAACTCTATCTTAATCTCATCAAGAGCGGACTTATATTCTTTCTTTTCTGTGCCTATTTCTTTAACAATACTAGTCGTCATTTGACCAATAGCAGGAACTATTAACTCTTCATTTGCTAAGGAGCTACCAGCCCCAAATAAAAACCCGATTCGCTTTTTATCCGAAATCAATATTTGTTGAATTCCTCTTATATATTCGGCAGGGTCATGACTTTTATCACTCATAAGATTTGATTAGTTTAATCGGTTCAATTTAGGAAATAAAAACTTTAAAAGAAATGAGTATTTATACTCATTTTTAGAGTTACAAAAACACTTACTTTAATAAGTAGAAGAGATATGGATAGTAAATCTTTTGAGGACTCGGTTACTAAGATATTAAATCAAGTAGTTAAAATTGGCAACGAATCTATTGAAAAGTTAAATGATCAAGCTTTTAAAGATGCTTGGAGTTTAATGCTTGCAGATTTATTGGTAAGGTTTAATCTTGGTATCAATTCTTCTACTTACCTATTAAGAGAATTTGGCAATTCAAATTCAGGTAGGTATTCCATAATGACAATACTAAGGTCAACTACTCTTGACTTTCTTATTTTGAGCTACTTATTTACTTACTATTTCAAGGCCTTGGAAAGTAAATCAAATGAAGACGAAAAAATTTTCAATAATCAGGTATTTAGTTTTATCGGAGATCAACTAAAACATCAAATCAAGCAATTTAAACTTTTGTCTGATCACAAAAAAATAACTAAAAAGCAGTATTTAGCCTCATTAAGGAATTTGGCTTTAAGGTATCCAGAGTTTATATCCATAGACATTACAGCAGATGATCCATTTAAGTCCTTAAAGAATAAAAAGAAACCACCTTCAAGTGAGACAATATTCAAACACCTTTATTCCAATAAAATGACTAGGGATGAATCGCAAATGTATTTTCATTATGATACTTTCTCAAAAGTAGAACACTATGGAATTTTTAGCAGAGGGTTAATTCAAGATGATACTATAATGCCTATAATCTTACATACTATAAAATTTATTATCCTAGGACACTATCGTTGTCATAAGTTTATTGACAAAAACTTTGGATTACTAGACAACTCGATATTAATTAATGACTTAGGAACAGAATTCAAAGAATTAATTAAAGATATATAACCTCCCCTATTCCATACACTTTTGCTCCGCAGGCTCTGCAAAAAAGTATTGCATGCCTACCCAGAATTTAAGAGAATTAAAACTTGCCCTCATTCTCAAAAAAAGTGAAAACTACAACGCTATAAATTCTGTCACAGTTTTGTTTGTCCTGAAGGCCAAAAACTCCGCCAAAATTTCTCTCCCTGTTATTTAACATAACAGAGTGCATTATAAAGCATTAGCATCACCAACTTCCCCCCGCTCCTCCACCTCCAAATGAGCCACCACCGAAGCCACCAAATCCACTCCCTGAATAAGAATGGAAACTACCAACAGCAGCAGCACCAATAACCATATTTTCCGTATTGAAACCACTCCAGTTTTTCGTTAGAAAATTTAAAATTCCTGTATTTTTAAAGAGTTTACTTCTATCTACTTTAGTTAAGTAAAGTATTAAATTCATCAAACCATAGAAAAAAGCACAGTTTATTGAAATTATATAAATGAAAAACCGGATGTAAGCAGCCGTTAAAATACTTCCAACCATAAATAGACCTAAACCAAAATTAATAATTGTAGATAGAGTGAAAATTGTTATAAATAACAGCAGCACCAAACCACTGAAGATGAACAGGAAAATAAAGTGAATTCTTACTGGTTGGTCTAGCTTCTTAAAGACATCTTTTTTTGATAAAAATTTCCCCAAATACAACTTTATAAATCCTTCTTCTATTCTATCTGCGTAATACAAATACTTGCGCTTAGTCAGTTTCGCATTATTTTCATAAAAGAGTATTTTTTGTCGAGCTGAATTAAACTTCTTTTTCTTGATAATTTCAAGTTGAGAGAGATCTTCCAATGCTTCTTCAAAGCTTCTACTTTTATTAAAACAAGCTTTATCTAAGGGAGTGCAGCTTTTATTTAAAAAGTAAAATATGTTGTAAATGAATGAGATAGACCAAAGTCCTATTAGCAAATATGCGAAATATAGAATAGCAGATTCAAAAGTCATTTTACATTATCAAATATAAAGTCCTGTTTCTTACTACAAAAGGATATCAAGAACTAATTTGATAAGTTCCCCTATTACGTAAACTTTTACTCATTTCATGTCTTTCGCTTTGTTGTATTTGTGAACTCCATTGGTCATGATTTTGGGGAATTGAAGGGTTATAATCACGCCAAACGAAGTTCGCGAACACCCGAAAGAATAGAAACTCTTGTGAGCAAAATTTAATGCTGCGCTATTTAACACCTCGGAATACTCGGTGTATCGCATAACGCAGTTAATTATGAGACAGATTTTTGAATTTCATAATTCGCATTATGTTAACTTGTGAAGTTGCCAGTTTATTTTGATTTTAGCATTCGATTATTTACTATGAAAATTTGATAATTATTTGAATCAATTTTAGGCTAATTCTATATTCAAATCCTCTTCATTTAAGTGTAATTGAGGTTTGTTTAATTTTTTTATTGTTTGCCTAATTCTTAATGCTTCCGATTCTTCAATAATTGGAAGCATTAAGTCATTAAAATCAATATTTAAAAGCCTGTTTACAATCACTATATCATTCTTAGATAGAGGTCTAACTCCATTTATTAGCTCTGACATATAATTCTTTCTATGCCCAAGAATTTCAGCTAAATCATTTTGGATTAAATCTCTATCATTCAGTGCTTTTCTAATTAGTTGTTTTCTACGTTGAATAAAATGGTCTTGGTATTGAATTAAATTCTCAGCATAATCACTCGATCTAATTTGTTCTTCATTAACTTTACTTTCATCTGACCAGAATTCAGCTTCATACTCTTCAATTAAATTAGCCAAATGAACCCTTAAAGTTTTTAGTGAAGGATCATTTTTTATTAGTGGACGTAATTTATTATAAAGAGAGCTTGCTTGTTCAAGTTCAAACTCATTTTCAATTCTAGATATCTTTAAAATATTATCTAAGCTAAATTTTTTCATTTATTTTATTTTATTCAATGTATCCTCGATCTCTTAACCATGCGTTAATTGTATTCTTATTATTCTTAAAAACTCTTTCATATTCATCATGAGAACCAACCCAAATAACATTTGCTACACCAGAATCTAAATCATCACTTTCATTATATTCAACTAATGCCATAGTTCTATGAATATTTATATTAAAAAAAAGTATCCATCATTATGCACACAGTCTGCATCTGTTCTATCATTAATAACATCATCTTTGTTTTTCCAAACAGCTTGCTTTAAATCTAAAATAAAATTATCAACGGCCTTTACAAGTTTTAAATTGCCCTTATTTTTCTTTTTAAGCTTAGTTAAAAGTTTTAATCCTAATAATTTCAAATAGTTTTGATTTAATTAAGTACAAATATACAAAAGTTCCATTAATTGTGGAACTTAAGGTTCAAATATGTATTTCCCTCCATACTCCACACACATACGCTTCCTCTGCCCTCCACCAAAAAAGTGTTTACTAAATTACGTCATGATTGTCTTTATCTCGCTTCTCTCCTATTTCTAATAGTCTAATAGGTGTAGGTGCATGTGAACAAACCTTTGACCGCGGGCTTAAAATCACGCCAAACAAAGTTCATGAACCACTTAAAAAATAGAATGAAGTGAATAAACGAAATTCGCAAACACCCGCTCTTGTGAGCAAAATTTAATGCTTCGCTATTTAACTCCTCGGAACTTTCGGTGCACAGCATAACGTAGTAAATTATAATTCATTTTTAATAATACGCAACTAATTAGTTGCATTTAAATTTAATTACGCTATATTTGCAACCTAATAGTTGCATATAATCAAACCTATAAAAATGAAAACAGACCAAACAACGGACAGCATAGTCAAATCACAATGGTTCAAACAGCCAATAGATAAAGTATGGAAGGCTATCACAGAAAATAATCAAGTATCTCAATGGCTTGTGCCCACAAACTTTAAGGCTGAAGTAGGATTTAATTACTATCTGCAAGATCCAAAAGGAGAATGTAATGTAGTTACTGGAACCGTTAAAAAAGCGACCCCCTACTCTTTGGAGTATACATGGATAAATGAAGAAGTCAAAGAAGTAGAAACCTTGGTAAGCTGGGAATTAATTGAAGAAAAAGGTGGAACTTTACTCAAAATGGCGCACAGTGGAATAGCTAAATACCAGGAAGCTGTTAAGGCTAAAATGGCAGAAAGTTATACCGCAGGATGGAATAGATGTTTTGACAATATTACTTCTCTATTAAAATAATGTCTAAAAAAAGAGACCAAATTTTTAAAGCTATTGCTGACCCCACAAGAAGGGAAATTTTTCATCTTCTAATTATGGGGTCGGCACTTTCTATTACTCAATTGTCTAGTCATTTTGATATTAGTAGACAAGGAATTACTAAGCACGTGAAGCTCTTAGAAGAAGCCAAAATGGTGAATCTAGAAAAAGAAGGGAGAGAACGCATATGCTATGCCCAAGCAAAAGCTCTCAAAGAAGTTAAGGAATGGCTTTCTTTCTATGATGTATTTTGGGATGATAAATTATCTGCTTTGGAAGATCATTTGAATAAACAGGCTTAAAATCATGCCTAACAAAGTCCTGTCATACCAATTAAGTTTTGAAATGCCGTATTTAAATTATAGTTGAGATTTTCAAAACGTAGAATTGGTAAATGCCGAATAGTTAATTAACGAGCAAACAAGGAACGAAGTGTGCGACATTATAAAACTACATCGGTATTATTTTAGAATTTTGTTAAAGAACTACCAGTTTTTCCAAGCTTACCTTTTCAAAAGCTTTTTTGTTAATTGTTGCTGTTCTTCGGTTATAACTTTTAGAATGTAAGTTCCTTTAGGAAGCTCAGATACATCAAGTTGTGTTTGTTGTGAAGAAAAAGACTGGATCAAACGACCATGAATATCCATTAGTTGTATAGATTTTACAGCTATAGCTTCTAATCCATCAAGATAAACTAAATCTTTCGCAGGGTTGGGATAAACTTGCCATTGGAGCAGCGTTTGATTTACTTCGCTTAATGTGGTTAAAATAGTTGTTTTCATTACCAAACCGCTATCCCCTGCAACATAAGCTGTCCCATCCTCTAAAATCTGAGCGGCATTTAAAGGCTGTAAGGCTGTGTCAAAACTCCAGGTACTATCTTTTTGAATTAGAATTGCTCCGGAAGTCACGTTATTGGTGGCAGCTGCAATTCCAATTCCGTTTTCTAAAAAACTAAACTCGTTTAGTTTTGGATTAAGGAATATAGTATAGCTTCTATCTATAGAAAAGGTTTTTCCTGAATCAACTGAAACATACATGTTGTTGGAATTTCTGTTTGTGGAGGCATACCACTTATGATTTCCTGCATAAGCGATTGCAGCTACTCCCGAACTATCTAAAAAAATGGAGTCAGGCCTCGAAAACAATGAGTTATATTTCAATAGATAACCATTGCTATGTGAGAAAATGGTAGAAAAACTATCAGCGGCAACATCAGTAAAAGTTCCTGCTTTAAATGATTTTGAAGTGTCTGTATGAATGGTAAAAAATGGTCCGTCATTATATATGCTATAAACGGCATCTCCACTGCAATTTTGACCAAAAGTAATTAGTTGAACATATCCATTTCCTCCATTACGAGCTAAAGCTGAAAATCCTGAGTTGGAACAAAATAGACTAGAATCATTATCAATGGAATAACCGAATTGATATGACGAAAAGCTCATGCCATCATTTCTGGTAAAAATACCATGATAGGGTTTCTCCCAACTAAGATGCAATGCAGAATCAGAATTACTTGCATTAAAGGAGTCATTTGCCTGGAAATCAATTCCAACTATATTTCCATTATTTCCTGGTTTTTCCCCAATTGTTGGTGCAGTTAAATCTACCCAGGTCATTCCACCATCGGTAGTTTTCTTGAATAAATAATCTGCTCCAACGATATAACCTGTATCCGGATTATGAAAATATATAGCATTAATTTTTTTGGTACTACCTGTATTTAAGGTAGTCCAATTTAAATTGCTTTGAGCTACAACCGTGGATGAAATCAGAAATACACAAAACGAGATTATATAATTTTTCATGGGTTTAATTTTTATCAAAGGTCTACTTTACTTTTGCTTACTTCATTGTAGATTTTATGCCATTCTCATCCATTTTTAAAAATGAACACCTCATAATAGTTATGCCGATGTGGTACAGAAGTATCATAACTTCCTTCTTTTTTAAGTTTTACTAACTGAAAAGAAATACTCGATTCATCATCAACTAAAAAGCTAAGGAGTGGTATATTTTCGATTGGTAAAAGTTATGATTTTAATTGCATCATTTACAATTGGCTTCACATCTTCAACCTTATCGTTGAATCTATAACTCAAACTAAAAAGATTTGGGTTTAAGTTTGCAAAGCAATCATAAGATAGCTTTTATGTTGCTATTCACCTTTAACGAACGATGAAAGAGTATTGTGGATAAATCTTTATTAAGGTACTTTAAAGTATATTTATCTGTTGGATTTGTATTGATATTTTTTGCCTCTTATTGGCGGATGCAATTATTGCAACTCAGTCAAACTTCTGAGATGCAACTCACTGTATTTAAAGAGTATGGGGTATTTATATCACTTGGAGTTAGTCTGTACATTTCTTTTCTCCTTGCTTTGTTTGCAAGCTTTTCAGATGTTTTCTTAATAAGAAAGATATTGCATAAGAAATCCTTTGGGTTCGTGATGCTATTCAGTACTGTTTTTCAATTGCTATTTATTATCCTAATAATCTTTATTACAAACCAGCTATTTTATTTTATTCTGTTTAACGATACAGTTATTAGTTATCAGTCAATTTTTGATGCGCCAGATGTTGAAATGCTGATTATTTTGGCATTTTTAGCCATTGTAATATCTAGATTTATTCTTGAAGTTGATCAGAAACTGGGTAAAGGCAATTTGTGGAAGTTTATTACAGGTAAATTTTATAGTCCAAGAACGGAAAATAGAATATTCATGTTTTTAGACTTAAAATCTTCTACAAAGATTGCAGAGAAAATTGGACATTTAAGGTTTAGTGAATTATTGCAGGATTGTTTTAATGATTTAGCCGTAGTAGATGATTACTATGCCAGCGTTTATCAATATGTTGGAGATGAAGTGGTGTTGACTTGGGAAGCTAAAAAAGGTATTGTAAAGGATAATTTTATAAACGCATATTTTAAGTTCATCCAAAAACTAGAATCAAAACGACCTTTCTATGAACTTAAGTATGGGATATTTCCGGAGTTTAAAGCAGGAGCCCATATTGGTGAATGTACTGTTTCAGAAATAGGCTCTCTTAAAAGAGAAATTGCTTATTCAGGAGATACAATAAATACTGCAGCAAGAATAGAGAGTATGTGTAATAAATTAAATGCTGACTTTTTAATTTCTGAGAAACTCAAGAATCATTTCCTAACGAATGCACAATTTAATTTTGACGAAAAAGGATGTGTTGGCCTTAGAGGAAAGTCGGAAAAAATAAACCTTTTTAATGTTGAAGAGATTTAAAAAGGGAGCAAATTAGCATTATGACTTTTACCTCACGCTTATTTACTTTTTTGATAATGGCTTGAAGATACTATATGTTAGTTCCTAAAAATGGCATTGCATTAATTATAAAAACAGCTATTGACGCCAAAAGTCCTATAACAAAAATGATATAAGAAAATCTGAGTATTCTATACTTTTTATTGAGCACCTTGCCAAGGAAGAATAAATCACGCGATAGCGTATTGTACAAATAGTCTTTGTCATTCATCAGAATATTCATGCTCCTTTCATAATTTGCTAAGGACATCTTATGAAAATTTCCGAAAAAGATAAGATTACCTTCCTTATTCTTCACCTCTGCCTCAGTCACCAAACCTCTAGTAACGTTAGGTATAGTTGATAAAATAGACAGAATAACTGTCACGATACAACTCAATAAAATAGTGACTCCAGGCAAAAATAAGTAGGGGTTAGAGTCCAGCTTTGGGAAAAGTGCAGACAACACAATCGAAATAATAATAGCATTCACACTAATTAATGTATTGGCTTTTCTATCTGCAATTGCGCTTAAGTCCATATGATTTCTAAGAGCAGTCTTATACATGGTTTCCACTCCTTTTAGTGGACTTACTGGCTTTTTGCTTTTTTTCTTTTTTGTGGTCGAAGAGCTGACAGAAGAATCATTTTTTGTTTCCTTTTGCAGTAAAGTTTTTACTTCTTCCATATTCTTATCTTTTACAGATCCAAAATGTTTTTTAGCAAAATCAGTTAAATATTGATGGGCTTTGAGAAAACTGAAACAACTTTCAGCCCAATCTTTATCTGTAAGTTGCTCTTTTTGAGTATCTGAGATTTCCTCTTTTAAGTATTTATAAGTTGTTTTTAGATAATTATCCTTTCCCAAATGAGAAAGATCTGCATCCATAATCACTCGTTCTAAATCATCCTTAGCTGTATGATTTAGTTTAGTGGCTTTGATTAGCCGCTTTACTTCTTCAATATCTGAAGCATTAAAGCCTTTGGTTTTTAGATAATCTTCTGCAATGTCAGCACTCTTTTCTTCATGATTTTTCGGTGAGTCAAGGTAACCAATATCATGAAAAAGGGCTGCAATTTTTAAGTTAATTAGCTGCTGATCTGTAAAAGAAATAGATGAATTAGAAGCAATCAACTCAGCAGCATTAAAGACATTCTCTGTGTGCTTCCAATTATGATAGGGCAATTGGCCAGCAGTTGAACTTTCAAACCTACTTTTTACGTGTTCTTTTACACTTTGAATTAAATCCATTATTACAAAAATACTTAGATTATAAACTACCGATTTAAGAAATTATTATGCGGAATTAAAAATTATAAACTATTGAGGCTCCATTACCATTTGGCACTATAATTAAGCTTGAAGTTTTATTGTGTTTTTTTAGTTTCTTGAAGTACTGAATAGCTGCTTCAGCACAGCCTATTCCTATAGCAGAACCCAATACAATATCTGAGGCCCAATGAGCATTGTCATACAATCTAGACCAGCCAACTAAAGGCGTTATGGAATAGAACACAATTTTCAAAGGAAGGTAATTAACTTGTCGAGCTAAGATCCAAGATGTAGATAAGGCAAGCATGGTATGGCCTGATGGGAATGAATGATAGCTTCTTCCACCAAATGGTTTAAACTCGGTACTTCCCTTTCCAAAACTAGGTCTCGCCCTGCCAACAGATTCTTTTAGAATGGTTTGAAGTATGCCGGAAGTTGCCATCGAGGCAGCCAGCATTGATCCCGTCTCTCTCATCCACGGATTTTTGATTGCCACTCCTACTCCCCACAATGCAATTACAGCTGGACCTTGGTATTCTGGCTGACCTAAGAAATCGCCTACCGAAGATAATTGGCTTTGAAAACTTGTTTGATTTCTTTCAAAATAACTGTTTATCCTCTCATCGAAAATAGCAACTGTTGAAGTCGCTAAAATGACTGAACCAAATTGAATCCAATTTTTCTTTTTCCAATGCAGGGGTCTAGAATAAACATACGGAATTGACTTGGCAATGTCTACCACATCAGACTTTACTCTATGGTAGATGTTATCATGCTTTGATGAATCTAACGATTGCGAAAAAGCTGGTAGAACAACTAAAAAAGCTAGCAATCCACAAAAAGCGTTTAAAATTTTATGCTTAGAAGCTTTTCTTAAAAGAGTCATTAATTAAAAGTAAAATTGAGTGCCTACATTAAACAACTCATCCTGATCAGAAACAGAATAAGTTCCTACAATTCCAAAGAAGTCCATAATATTAATAAAGAAACCGCCACCTAACGATTGATGCCATGTGTCAGAACTCTCATCTTCAAACCAAACCCTCCCAATATCATAATGGGCTAACAATCCAAAGTCAAATAAGGCTAAAGCATTTTTATTTTTCAGCAAACTTTTTCTAAACTCAAAATTGCCGTACAATTTAGAATCACCAGCATATCTATTTCTTGGTAAGCCCCTCACTTCATTTGTGCCACTTAAAAAATTAGCTTGATAAAAAGCATAATCGCCAAAGTTTTCTGAATATGCGGCTCTAAATGCTAGTACAGATTGCTTTTTGAAGATTTCTAATGGAAAATAAAATGCCAAATCACTCTCTAAAAGAATAAAATCAACTTCTTTATTCAAAGTAGATTTCGTATTAGAGATCTTAGTGTTAAATCGGATACCTTTAGTTGGCCCTAATGGTTTGTCGACATTCTCAAATGAATAAGAGATTCCATATTTAAAAAACTCCTGATTTTGACTTTCTAAGCCTAAATCAATATCACTTTTTTCATCTAGTCCAATATATTTATATCCAAGGATTAAATTTAATCTACTGGCCAAGTTCTTACTCGGTCTGGAAAAATGAATATCCACCTCATTATTGTTCATCCTAACTTGTGAATTATCAAATTGAAAGTCAGTTAACTCTGTGTCGTTTCCAAATCCAAAAAAGCGATAGACCATTGGCTGATTAGCTCTGCCATTTACTACAAAATCAGTTTTACCAAATAGTTCAGTAAAGTGTCCATCGTAATAAACATTAAATCCTTCTGCTCTAAAGGCATAGTTCGCTTTTATGGTGTGTTTTTGAGCAAAGGGCTTTTTATCAAATCCGTGTTTTTTAATTACGACTCCTGGACCAAAAATAAACCCATCATCAATATTATAGCCCAAAGATGGAACAGGCGCTAATGAATTGTACTCAAAGGCTTTTCTATCATAGAATAGTTCATCGGTGCTGTCTCTTATAAAGAGGCGAGATTCTTTGGATGTTTCTATTTTGTTATTATCATCCATGTCATACACCTTTGTTAGATTTCGCCAGCCTGAAACTTTGGAGTTATCTTCGATTTTATCCTTATTCTCTCCTCCAATAATTCTTATTAAAATACTTTTATCTACTTCACCTTTAATCTTATATTCATCCTTCCCATCTAATCCATATAAACGAATTTCTTTTGTCTCTTCTTTAGTAAAAACTCGATGATAAAAACGTTCGTCTTCTACTTTCTTGCCATTTTTTCTTGGATATACATTTACTTCTACTTCTCCTTTTTCCTTTCTAATGACTTCAAAGTAATCTTTTTTGGTGGTACCAACTATGTCCACTTCTTTAGCTAAAACTTTATAATAACGTTCTGCAAATTCATCTAATTTTTCCTTCCGTATTAGAAGAGTTTTCTTTATTTCTTCTCCATTTATTTCTAAAGACTCAACAGGTAAGGTATTTAAAGCTGCTTCTATATTTTCTGCTGTTAACTTACTTTTTAACGCTTCAGCAGCATTTATCCAATCATCTTTATCTGCTTCTGTTAAAAAAGAACGATCAAAATATCTTGCATTAAAGTTCAAGCCTGCAATGTCTCTGACATCATCACTGAATGGTTGGAACTTGCGGATTAACCACTTTCTATTCGCTATATTCATGACGACTCCATCGAACTTAAAAAAGGCTTGGTCTCTGTCTCTCGGGATTGGTCTATAAATAGTTTTTTTCCCTTCTTTAAAGGTCGCCCACCTCCATTGATCATCATGTCTATCCCAATCCCCTATTAGCATATCCATCATTCTGTTTTGCAGCGCAAAATCAAGATCTACTACATGATCTTGGTGTTTTTGAAGTTCGTGAATCGCTTTTTCCGTATTGATGATCTTTGAGCTGTTACCAAAGTTTTTCATATCAGACAAATCCTTTGAAGGGTGTACTTCAAGAATTGCTAGCTGTCCACCAAATTCATCTAAATAATCACCTAAAATGGAATCTTTTGGAATGTAGACCAAATCAGGATGGATGTAATATAAATTAGCAGCTTTCATCAATTCAGCAACAGCAGGTGAAGCATAAGGATGAGAACCTGCTATTCCATCATAAACCATATCTTGAGCAAAGGTGCCTCGAAGCTCTCGTATAACTAAGAATTCAGCACTTTTCTTTACCTCCCTTAACTTATATACTTTACCATCCCCTCCTCTCATTTTCAAAGAAACCGTTTGCTGTCCTCCACCCTTTTCAATTGGCTTTAGTCCCCCATGTACACTATGTATATCTAAATATGGAACCTTAATTGGCAAAGTCCATAAGGCTCTGTTTAAGTCTCCAAAAAGAACTTTCTTAAGTCCTTTTGCAGCATAAGTGCTGTCTGGAATAACTACTTTATACATCCCTTTGTAAGACTTCTTTTTCAAGTTTAAATCGTTACCGAAAGACTTATTGTATTTTGAGTAGAGCTTTTGATCGAATATAATTGGGTTCTCAGAATTTTCTTCTTCTGCTGAATAGTATTTTAGTATTGCAGTTCCTTCTTCAGAAAAGCTCAATCGTGCAAATCCGCGCTGTTCTGCTCCAAAACCTAAATTTGAGTTATACTTTAACGGACTCACTTTTGATCCAGCACCACTGACTACATAATGAGCATTTTTAGTGTTAAAGTATTGGAGGTTATGCTCGTGACCGCAGGCATAAATCACGTTGTCATACTGCGCAATTGCATTGGTTAATGCGATTTGAATTTTCTGATAATCTGGGTTTGGTATATCTTGAATATTACCCACAAAACTCCTATACAATGGATAAATACACCCGACAAGTGGCAATGGAATATATAAGTTCTCGTTTAGATTAGTTAAAGGAAAAAGATGATCTTTCAATTTAAAGTATCCGCCATGCCTGCCATTGCTATACATTGGGTGATGCCCTACGACGACGATTTGCTTTTCTCTATTTTTTTTAAGCATCTCTTTAAATGCTAACAAAAAATCTTCTTTTGTTGAGAATTTACAATCATCTGTCTCTCCTCTACCCTTTTCATGCTGGTGCAACCACCATTGCGTATCTATGGCTATTAGCGTTAGATTATCTGATACTTCTATTTCTTTTGGGCCTGCACATCCATCGCTAGGATGGAAAACTTTAGCATCCAGATAATCTTGTATGTAATCTTCCTGTCTTTTGACTGCTTCAAAGCCAGCCTTACCTCCTTTATCCCAATCATGATTACCAGGAATAAATACTATTTCTCCTTTAAATCCTTTTAGGGCATCCAATTGGGCATTTAGGCGTTTGATATCTTCTGCTCTTTCTTCAGTTCCCTCTGCATGCAAGCCTTTAGGATAGATATTATCTCCTAAAAAAACGACTGCTGAATTTTTGTTGTTGAATTTATTTAACTCCTTACTTAATAGGCTTAATGCTGGATACGAACTTTCTACTGATTCCCCAACGTCTCCAATTAAAAAAAGCTCATTTATGCTCTCAATAGCTTCGTACTTTCCTTGTAATGCTCGGTTATCTTTACTGATAAAAGCAGCTCTTTTTTGACAAGAGACAACTATAAAAACTAAAAAAAAGAATAAAATGCAGCTATTTTTCATTCTAAAGTAAAGGAATAAATAGTTGCATTCTTTTTTTTATTCTTCTCTGAAGCAACATAGAATTTATTATTGAGTAAAGTTAAACCTTCTAACTGTGGAAGTGCAAGTGAGTTAAATGACTTTATTACTTCAAGTTTATAGGTGTTAAAATTAAAACTTATCAATTTGGGAGCTTTGCTGCTTAAGATAAATAACACATCATTTTTAATTTCCAACCCCGTTGGTGCAAAATGCTTCAACGTTTCATTTTTTTGAATGGTGATAAACTCATTTTCTTTGTAGTCCAAATCATGCAAAGAAAAAGAATAAATAGAAATGAATTTATTTCTCTTTTTCTTTGGGTGTTTCTTGCACAAGAGCAACAATTGATTCGAGCTTTTCTCATAGCAGATACCTTCAAATTCAAACCCGTCAAAACGCTTCGGTATTTTATATTTTTTAATGATTTCACCATTTTTGGAGACGTGAAGTATATCTCCATTACTTTTTAGCACATAGAAAACGCCTGAAACGACTGTTATGCCCTCATAGTCACCTTTTTTCTTGAATTTAATTTTTCCTTTTATATTGAAATTTTCTTGATCAAGCTCATATATGATTCCTTTCTCGTCATTTATGGCAAATAACTTATTTGCATCACTAGTAAGTCCTGAAATTTCATCAAGCTCTTTATCCAACGACCGATAAATAGTTTCATCGTATTTTGAATTAATATCACAGGAAAAAACGAAGGTAAAGGCAAAAAACAATGTAATTCTTTTCAAAATGACTTAGTGTTGCGTGAGTTTGCAGGGATCAAACTAATAAATTGTAGCTGCCAAATAATTTTATCAATATATTTAATTTTTTAATAGCATGAAAAAAACAAGCACATTAACGATAATGCTTCTCATTACGGAGTTGCTATTAATTCTTCACTTCTCCATTCTTTTTGGTTTAATTCCTTACGATCAGGTTTGGGCTGGAAGATTGAAAAGTGTGGAAGAAATGTATCAGTTTGAAACGGTTTCAATCCTTATTAATGTTTTTATAATGATTGTGTTATTCGTAAAACGAAGAATGGTCAAGCAACAAAAACAGAGCAAGTGGATGAATTATCTGTTGAAAGGACTCGGAGTCTTTTTTGCATTGAACACCATAGGGAATCTATTCGCTGAAAGTAAGCTTGAGTTGATCTTAGGCACTGCTGTTACATTGACCTTAAGTGTTCTTTTTTTTAAGGTTTCTAAAAAAGAGAAATATAGTTAAACCTTAGTCTTTGGAGTCATCTTTAAGATGCTCACTTAGCCGATTCAGCTTGAATCGAATAAACTTTCATCTTTTGCTGCCTTCCTCTTAGTTCCATATCTCCAACGAATTCAATCTTGTATTTTAACTCTTTTAAGGCAAGTAAAAGATCTTCTGAAATTAATAGGTCACTTTGATATTCATTGCATAAACCTTGAAGCCTTGATGCTGTATTTAATACGTCACCCGTGTAGAAGATCTCTTTTTTCAAGGCTCCAATTTCACCTGTGGTTACTTCACCCATATGAATGCCTGCTTTAAATGTTGGGTATAAATTATACATTTTGAGGAAGTAGGCTTTTTTGTTTTCCAATGCTTTTTGCATCGCAAAAAAACAATTAATGCAATTATTATTTTTTAGCCCATGATCTAATTTCCAAGTAATAACTACTTCATCACCAATATATTGATAGGTTTCTCCTAGGTGTTGAATAATTGAATCAGAAAGAAACCTATAATAATCTTGTAAAAACTTGAAATAGCGTTTGTGACCTAGCAGTTCTGCTATTGTTGTTGAGGATTTCATGTCTAGAAAAAAGAAGATTCTTTTTTCTTCCTTAGATTCATGATATCTACCGGAAAGTAGATTGATTAATACGCGGTACCCGATGTTTTCGCTTATTCCTGAATAAATTAAGCTTAGTAAAAGGCTAAATGCAAGAGAAGTAATAGTACTAATAAAGCTGGTACTCCGTAGAAAGTTGGAAAGTTTTTGCCAAACAACAGGATCATTTAAGCCAGTTTGTAATTCAATGATTGCTGCAAGAGGAAAAACACCAATGATGATTAATAGCAGAACAAAACTGTAGAGCAAGAACTTATAAAGTAACTTTCTTCCAAAACTTTTATTTAGGAATAGATATTCTAACCAAACCACCTCTATATATCCAATAACTAATCCAACTGAGGTGACAGCAATACTTGCAAATACAAAAACAGAAAATCCCATTGTTATCTGGGCATCAGGATCTGGATTCGAATAACCTGTAGCCATCAGTTCGATGGCAAGATTGTACCACCCAGTGACCAACCAAATTATTCCAAAAGGAATAATTCGTTGAATGTTTCGTTTTGTTTTGGGTTTCATTCTGGGCTCTAATGTAGTGAAGTAATCCTAAGTAATAAAGATTAAAAAAGTTAAGCAGTTAGTTGTTGATACTTTTTAAATTCAATCGACTGCCTTTATAGAGAAACCATTATTCATAACTACTTTATAGGAAGTTTTATCAGCTTGACAGGAGCAATAATGGGTATAAATCTATTATAAAAAGGATGGAAAAGCTTAAACTTAGATCATAATGAGGAAGTGCATAGATTATTTGCAGTTTTAAAGGGTAAACTCCTTGTTAGCTTCAATTCAGTTCACAAAATACATTTCCAACTCCCCTTTTCCTTTAGCAAAGATCTTCCCACGAAAAAGACATGTAAAATCGTTTTTAATGAGTTCATAGGTAGATGAAGAAATATTGATTTTGCCGATCTCACTAGCTGACTCTATCCTGCTGGCTGTATTTATGGTGTCTCCAAAAAGGTCATATGCGAATTTCTTTTTGCCAACAACTCCTGCTACTATCGTACCAGAATGTATCCCAACTCTCATCTTCCAGTTTATTTCATGGCTCTTATTTCTCTCCTCTAGGAAGGCAAGCATTCTTTTCGCAGCTCTAACGCACTTAACTGCATGATCCATTGTATCTTCTTCCAAGCCACATGCTGCCATATAGGCGTCACCAATAGTTTCAATTTTTTCAACTCCAGTTTCCTCCATAATTTCGTCGAACCTTCCAAAAATATCATTGAGCTCATTGACCAATGTGATTTCCGAAATTGATGCTACAAGCTCAGTAAAACCTTCAAAGTCTGTA
This sequence comes from Vicingaceae bacterium, assembly GCA_040218815.1. Taxonomy (GTDB): domain Bacteria; phylum Bacteroidota; class Bacteroidia; order Flavobacteriales_E; family Vicingaceae; genus JAVJQS01. Next base: position 344,770 of record JAVJQS010000004.1, read on the forward strand.
AACAGTATAGTTATATTCTTATGTCTTTTAGGAATTGTCTTACCGCTTTCTTTTAAGTCCTTAATTATATTTGCTGGAAGTATATTATGGAGAAGATCTTCTGATTTTTTCTGTTCAGCAATTAAAGATTCCTCTGATTTATCGATTAGCATAGACATACTCGATATGAGTATAAGGCAAATAAAACCAGTTATGCTGATATTGACTATTTGTGAAATATAAGGATCTAATCCACCAAAATGAGCTGTTATATCCGACTGAAATATTACCGTTGCAATTAATGTCAGGCAAGCTAGAATACTAAAAACATGAGCAATATTCCTTGCCTTCCGGGGGAAAGTCATGTATGGTAGGATAATAATTAAGAAACAAATGACTTCAACCCCTGATGAATATCCCAACAGATAAAGAAACAAGAGAAGGGACATATAAGAAGCCAAAACAAGCCAAATAGAAGCCAGCACTCGCCAGCCTTTCCTATTAAATATTAATGCTAATAGAAACATCAATCCCAATAAACCATTGCTCCCATAAATGACGATTGCATCTGTAAGAAAAAATGCAACTACCATCCAAATTGCATTATAAATTACTCCTAAAATTGAGGCAATATTGGTTACGCGCAAATACCTAATTTCAGTGATTGAAGATTTATTTTTTGCACCAATGTCAACCATTTTTTGAAAGAATGTAGATTGATTTTTATCAAAAGTTGACATATGCTCTTCTCAATTTCTATGGTTTATTAACTTCTTCTTTATTGTGAAAAAAGCAATATATTGTGATAAACAAAAGTTTGTAATATACTTTAATAGTTTACTTTACTAGATCAAATTTATTAAATCCAACATTTGTTGATAGTCTTCTGTCTGAAAATTTCGATTTTGACATAATTGAAAGCTATTGAGGCCTGTAAGTTTACCTTTCCTCCTGAAGATTTTACAATATCAATTGTTGTTTCTTTTATTACGTTCCTTTAGCTATTCAGAGAAAAAACGTCCTTCTTAACCTTTTCAAAGAATTAGTGGAAGTTACAAAATGTGCGGAACTATTGTAGCTTAAAAGCTGAATTTAAGTAACAAACAATAAAAACAGGTGTAGTTAACAGAACAAACTGACTGTAAATTCAAGGGACTTATGTTATAACTATTTACTGTTTGTTGTATCGAAAACTCGAGTTGTTAAGAGATTTTCGGCTTATGTATTCGAATTACTTTTATAACAAATAAAAACAGTTCTCGAACTAAGTTACTGAGCTTGCCAAAGCATCAGTTAATAAATACATCTAGTATATGGTATACCTATGAATTGAGGTTTTACGAAAAATACTGATTTAGTTATAAAGTGATTTTCAATCTCAAAACTATAAGTTCTTTCTTTATAGAATCCCTAACTTTACCATCTTATTTATTAAGGTCTTCTGCTTTTTTACTAGAAAAAATTACACGAGCTATTTCCGATGTAATTCATCGCTCTTACCTAGGCTTTAGAATAGTATGAATTGAATATAAGGGTTATGATTTATAGTAAAATTATAGGAACAGGAAGTTACATTCCGACACAGCAAATTAAAAATGAGGATTTTCTTGAGAATGAATTCTATGATACTGGTTCAGTAAAGCTGAAACGCGCAAACCAAGAGATTATTGATAAGTTTCTAGAAATTACCTCCATTACTGAAAGAAGATACGTTACTCCAGATTTAGTCACCTCTGATATTGCCTATTATGCTGCGCTTGAGGCTATAAATGCTGGAAAAATTGATAAGGAGTCATTAGACTATATAATTGTAGCGCATAATTTTGGAGATGTAAAAGAAGGTGCCAAGCAACTGGATATCGTGCCAAGCTTGGCAGCAAGGGTAAAACATAAGCTTCAAATAGAAAACCCAAATACAGTTACTTATGATATCACTTTTGGTTGCCCTGGATGGCTTCAAGCTGTTATACAGGCAGATTACTTTATAAAATCTGGTGATGCTAAAAAGGTATTACTTATAGGAGCAGAAATTTTATCAAGGGTTTGTGACCCGCACGATAGAGACAGTATGTTATATTCTGATGGCGCAGGAGCTACCTTGCTGGAAGCCGAGGAAAGTGAAGAGCCTACTGGGATTTTAGCCCATAAAACCCGATCTGATACATTACAATATTCCCAAATGTTATTTATGGGTAAATCCTATAAAACAGATACCAAAAACCAAGGAAATACTTTCTTAAAAATGAGTGGACGGAAACTCTATCAATATGCGCTAGAAACTGTACCTGAAGCAATTAAACAATGCCTAGAAAAAGCTAATATAACGATTGATCAAATTTCTAAAGTGCTGATTCATCAGGCAAATGAAAAAATGGATATTGCTATTCTAGAGCGGCTTTATGCACTTTATGATATCGTTGATATCCCTGAGCACATTATGCCAATGACAATAGGTACTCTTGGGAACTCATCTGTTGCAACAATTCCTACGCTACTAGACCTTATCATTAAAAATAAGCTGGCTCCTCATAATATTAATAAAGGAGATTTTATCGTTTTTGCATCAGTTGGAGCTGGAATGAACATTAATGCAATGGTTTACAAAGTATAGACTCAAGCCAGTAAAGAAGTTAACAATCCTTCCTTCAAATTACTGTTGGATAGGTTTCAAATGCTCCACCTTAGAAAGAAGTTAGTTAAGTACTAAATAGAAGAAAAGGCCTAACTAAGCTATAAATACAGCCTTCCCCTAAAAATTAATCCTCACTGCTTCTCCAGTTAATAAACCTGGCTTAAAATTGGGGATTTCTTGGCCATTTATAGCAATACTTACCGTGTTGGGCCCAGAAGAACCTTCATTAAGCGCAAAAACCACCAAATCATTAGGGCCTGGAGTTAACAATCCAGTAGAAAAATTAAAGTCTGTGCCAGCTTTTAATAGGGTATGGTTTTCAATGATCCATTTTTCGTTTAAATAAACAGATACAATGTCACCGTCTTCAGCAGCATTATCCCATAAGCGAATAGTAAAAAAACTTTGAGAAGGCGGAATATTCACCTGCTCATTATTTAGTTCATAAGTGCTCGGATCGAGTTTGGAACAGGAAGTGTTAATGCGAATCTGAAGTTTATTTCCCTCCACTCCTAATTCATCTTGGGTATTAAAATCTAAAATGATGTGATTCAGTTCTTGCGCTTCAGCTTGACTTGAGAACGTCACATCAAAGGTATAGGTCACACTTTTATCATTGATGATTAAGTCTTCACGATTAACCGATCTTGTATAATTATTGGGTGTAATTTCAGAATTGTCAGTACGGTAAAAAACAGGGAAATTGTTTACACGGTCTAAGCACTCAGAAGAACGGTTAAATTCAAAGCTAACATTAGCTCTCAAAGTAACTGTATTATTACATGGGTCTTCCAACAACTGGTAAGATGGTCGACTTACTTTAAAGCGCTTACATGCGTCTTGCTCAACATCTAAGTCAATTGACTTATCCGTGCATGCAAAGAGTAAGAGAGCAGTCATAATCATGAAAAGATGCGCTTTTATGTGCTTCATATTCTACTTTTTATACTTGATCTGTAGTGTTCCACTTTCTTTAAAATCTGACTGCAGCGTTATTCTATGTTTCTTTTCACCATCATCTACTATTAAAGCAGCTGTATTGGGTTTAATCCTACCTAAGTTCAAGGCATGAAGCACAAAGGTGTTCAATCCTTCACGCAATTGTACTTCAAACTCATACTTTTCATTTTTTAGCTCGTAATTTTCTAATATCCACTCATTATTCAGGTTCAAAGAAACAATATCTCCATCCTCCGTCTGGTGATCCCAAATAATTATTTTAACTGTCCCTGAATGCACTGTGATTTTATCCCTAATTGCCAAATCTCTATCGAGAATTTCAGTTGGTTCTTTTTTAGTAACATCAATTGCAATATCTTCTGGCTTAAACTTTTTTACTTTTTCTTTTTTATCAAAATGACGTAAACGGTAATGGAATCCCACCGTTAAGGCAACCGAATTACCATTTGAACTTAAGTCATCGGTTTTAGTTTGTTGTGTCACATTATCAGTTATGGTATAAGTGCTTTCAAATACTTGAGATTGGCCAAGATTATAGCGAAACCCTAAGCTCAAAAGATTGCCCTTATAAAATTTATGTTGAATACCAATTTCAGGTATAAATGAAATATTAGATTCAGTATAGTTGGTAGTGAAATCTAAGGTGCGATCAATATCTTGACTGCTTATTTCAAAAGAGTTTTGAGCTGAAATGGTTTCAGCAGAGTAAATATTTTGTGAAACTGCAAACTTTCCATAGATATAGCTATCAGTTTTTTTAATTCTAAAAAAGCTTGATATAGCTGCATAGTAATTCCAATACATGTTGGTGTTTTTAAGATTGATGGAAAAATCATCTACTTCATTAGAAAAATCATCATCTCTTAACTTTACTCTACTCCAATGCTGACCGATGCCAGCTTCAATCGCTATTCGATCAAACATTCTAAAATTAACTGAAAGCTGTCCACCTAAACGAGGAGAGTAGTTTTTTTGACCAAGTAAGGTATTGTTTAATTCAGTGCCTCCCATGATGCCTCCCATAAGCTCTCCACCCACGTACAAGTCATGTTGAGCAAAGGAAAATTGTTGTAACCACAAGAAAAGAATAAAGTAAACTAACTTCTTCAAAGGCTTTATTTAAAAAACCAAAGATGAGGAAATATATCTCTTTAATTTAAACTCATGTAAATTGATTTAATGCAATTATTTAGAAATATGGAATATGATGCTAATTATTGAAATTAAAAAGAAGAAGAAAATTGATATAATAAAAGAGGCGTGGGAGCTATCTTAACCTGATGTAAACGTCTCTATATTTATAATTAAGTTTTCAGTCTTTGTCATTTAACTCTAATTCTCTATTCTTCTTCAAATTCTTCTTTTGGATTCGGTTTTGAATGTATGTCATTCTTAATAAACCAATCATATAGACTATAAAAACTATACTGCCAAAGATGAAAATTGTAGTATCACTTACCATTATTCTAGCTAGTGTCATCTTTATTGCTTATTTGTAAGGTGAATATAAATGCCGAACGCTAATATTGAAGGAACCCAAATTCCAACGAACTGTCCTGCCTCCTTTTGTCCATTGAACCACAAGTACACTGAAAGTAAAAAACTTATAAAAGCTAATAATACTGGATAATATTTTTGAAACCAATTCATGAAAACTAAACATAGAAGAATAGAATATGTTCAGAACTAGAAATTTTGGTGGTTTTAAGCTATTTTTTCATTAATAGCTATGTAAAAATCCTTGTTTTCTCATTTCAAAAAAAGTTAATTATTTTTTAAATGCCATAAATGCCTTATATATAGGAATATAGCTGAATTTAACACCTATTTTGTTTAACTTTTTTTAATATCTATTAAACAAAAGGAAAGTGAATGCTGTTTTTTCTTAAGTATTAACTAAAAACTAAATATTATGCAACTATTAGATGTGTTAACTATTCCAAAAGACGATCCAATCGCCTTTACATTTTTTACCGGTTATATGGCTATGCTAGCCGCTTCCATCTTTTTCTTTTTTGAACGGGGCTCAGTCGATGGCAAGTGGAAACTCTCTCTCCTCGTCTCAGCATTAATTACCTTCATTGCTGCTGTTCATTATTACTATATGAAGGATTATTACATTGCAACAGGTGAAAATCCAACAGCATTGAGATATATTGACTGGACTCTAACGGTTCCATTAATGTGTGTTGAGTTTTACCTACTTACAAAAGCGGCTGGTGCTAAAAAATCTTTATTATGGAAATTAATTTTAGCCGCTGTCGTTATGCTTGTGTTCGGATACATAGGTGAAGCATTTAATCCTGAAGGGGGAAGCACATCTCATTCTGTAACTTACGGCATCCTATCTACATTAGGATATGTATATATCCTGTATACTGCTTGGGCAGGAGAAGTTGCTAAACTCGCAAAAGACTCTAACAATCCTGCAATAGTTAGGAGTGTTCGCACATTAGCGTGGTTTGTATTAGTAGGATGGGCGATTTATCCAATAGGTTACATGTGTATGCCAGGTGGATGGTTAAACACTGCGTTTGGTTGGGGTTCTGAAAATGTAGATTTATTCTACAACATTGCAGATGCCATCAACAAAATTGGATTTGGTCTAGTAGTATATGGACTTGCTGCTAGCGAAACAGCCAAAATGAGAGCTGAAAAAGCTTAACTATATAAAATAGTATTAGAGGAGTAGTTCGACTACTCCTCTTTTTTTTACTTAAAACAGATGCCTAAATCCGTACTTTTATATATTGCTACAGCCTTGCTCTTAGTGCAACTGTTTTCCTTGTCTAATGAAACTGTAAACCTTTCATTGAATATATTTTCATTTGCAGCCATTTTAACCATTGGTGTTGCACATGGCTCTATTGATCATGTGTTGTTCAATAATAAAAGGAATATATCTCAGTCAGTTTTTATTCTTATTTACCTGCTTACTCTTTTGGCCAATGTCGCATTATGGCTACTTCTACCTGAATTTGCCTTATTGTTTTTTTTGGTCTTTTCGGCTTACCATTTTGGACAATCTCAGTTTGTAGAATTAAAAATTCCACGGAAGTGGTTGAGTAAAATTCTTTATTTTTCTTGGGGAGCAGCAATTTTATCGGGCTTAATTTATTTCAATAGACAAGAAATTAATGAACTGTTCTTTGATTCAATTTCAAGCAGCACTACCTTCCAGTTGCTCTTAGCTGAATCAGGAACGCTTTTAATCCTATTTTCGGCAATCTTTTTAATAACAAGTCTAGTATTAAGAAAGCTCCAATATGTTTCTACTCAAAACTTAGCATTAGAAATGGTTCAAATCATATTGATTCTAGCTTCTTTCTATCTTTTTCCTGTGATTATTGGGTTTTCCTTATACTTTATAATCTTACATTCCTTTAGAGTTCTTCTGCAGGAATATGATTACTTAAAGGAGTCTGCTAAAATTAAAAGTATCCTCCAGTTTGTTAAGCTTCTACTTCCTTTTACTCTGCTTTCTTCTGTTGGTTTAGGCTTAATGGTTATGGCTGTTTATTTCTTCAAAATCCAATTGAACCTTCCTGTTCAACTGCTCATATTAACTTCAGCCATCACATTGCCTCATGTATTGGTAATGGAATACTTCTATTCTAGTAAGTAAGGGGTAATAAGTTTTATTATGCTTAGGGTTAAATGTATAAAAAAGGCAACTGTAAATACAGTTGCCTTAGAAATTTGGTTCAGTTATTTCTACTTTTATACTTCTATTGATTCATGTTCACCAATATCAGCTTGCTTTCCTGTAGCCCAAGCTTTACCGAACTCAAACAGTTGAGTTAACTTATTATTTTCATTTGTCCAATAAGCTGCTTTTTCCATCTGAACTTTTATGAGTGAAATTGTTGGATCATCTATCCCATCAGGAAACCATGCTTTTACCATAGGATTCATTAATTCTTTCATTTTTTGCTCATCTTTATGAACACTCGCTTCTCCAGAAATACTCACATATACCTGATTCTTTGTATCGCTAATATTAATGTTCACTTGCGGGTGCGCTTCAATCTCATTGGCTTTACAACTATTCTCATTGCTAAAAAACCAAATACTACCATCTTTATTAATCTCGCTAATTCCCATCGGACGTGATTTCAATAATCCGTCATTCTGTTTGGTAGTAAGCATTGATACATTATGATTTTCAACTAAATTCAATAATTTATTATAATTCGTTTCCATATTCTATTTTTCTTTTAATTTCTAATTAATGTGCAAATTCTATTCCAAGCACCTTATGCTGCGAAAGCTGGATTTTAATGCTTTATCGTGTAGAATTTATTTAACACCTGTAAACAAAAAAATTATGCTACTAAATACTGTTTACTGCAGTTTTGATCTGATCACTACCTGATAGTATTTCATAAGTAGTATCTCTAGCAACATCATTGCTTAAACTGGCCACTAAGGCTTTAGCCACATCATCTCTAGATATGCTTCCTTGCTCTCCTAATGATTTCTGAGCTCTTATCTTACCTGTTCCAGCTTCATCAGTTAAGGCTCCCGGACGAACAATTGAATAGGGTAATAAACTCGCTTTTAAGAAGTCATCCGCCTTTTGTTTAGCAACTAAATAATCTTTTAATGAAGGAACTGTTTCAGGCTGATTAGCACCCATTGAGCTGAGCATTACAAACTTCTTGATATCTGCCTTTCGACCTACTTCCACCATTTTTTTTGCTCCATCTAAATCAACCGCTTTAAGGTTTTTACCTTTTGATCCTGCAGCAAAAACAATCTTATCAATATTTTTTCCGGTATGAGAGACGTCTTTTTCTAAGTCTGCTAATACCGTTTTTATTCCTTTATCTTCAAATTGCCCAAGCTGCTCCTCTTTTCTTACCATCGCGATCGGCGAATAGCCATCAGTTTTTACTAATTGATGAACTACTTTTTTTCCTATGGCGCCATTTGCACCTACTACTAATACATTTTCCATAATCTACTTTAATTTTAGTATTCTAATATTTTTTATTTGTCTTCACTTTCTTTCAAGCTCTTCATATCAATCACAAATCGATACTTTACATCACTGTCTATTACACGTTGAAAAGCAGTATTGATGTCCTGTATATCAATCATTTCTACATCACAGGTAATGTTATTTTCTCCACAAAAATCCAACATCTCTTGCGTTTCTTTCAAGCCACCAATTAAGGAACCAGCCAATCGCTTTCTTCCAATAATTAGTTTAGCTCCATGCATTTCTTCCAATGGCTCTAAGGCACCCACTAAGGTCATTGTCGAATCTCTCTTTAATAACTCTAAATAAGGGTTAATGTCGTGTTTAACAGGCACTGTATTTAAAAGAAAGTCGAAACTACCCTTGTGCTTTGCCATATCTGATTCGTTTTTAGAAATTAAAACTGAATCAGCACCAAGCCTTTTCGCATCTTCAGCCTTACTTGGAGAAGTAGTTATCATATAGGTTTCTGCGCCCATCGCATGAGCAAATTTGATTCCCATATGACCTAAACCTCCTAAACCAATCACTCCTACCTTATCTCCTTTCTTTATTTTCCAATGATTTAATGGTGAAAAAGTGGTAATTCCTGCACAAAGCAAAGGAGCTACAGCTTTTAAGTCTAAGTTCTCAGGGATTCTTAAAACAAAGTCTTCTTTCACTACAATGTGTGTGGAGTACCCACCAAAGGTTTGTTTTCCAGTATACTTGTTTTTACCGTTATAGGTCCCAACCATGCCTTGTTCGCAGAATTGTTCTAAGTCATCTTTGCAAGCACTGCACTCCTGACAGGAATCTACCATACAACCAACTCCAACAATATCTCCTTCTTTAAACTTGTTTACTTTGCTTCCGAGCTGTGTAATTTTCCCTACAATTTCATGACCGGGAACTAGGGTATATTTTGTATTTCCCCAATCATCTTTTGCCGCATGTATATCGCTGTGACAAACGCCACAATAAAGGATTTCAATTTTAACATCCTCTTCTGTTACTTCTCTGCGTTCAATTGAGATTTGTTTTAAATCTTCGTCGGCTGCCGCTGTGCCGTAAGCATTAATCGTGTATGACATAAATTTCTTTGTATTTATTTCTCTCATTGTCACAAAAAGGAAGCCATTGTTTGAGTAAAAAAGTTAAGAGTGCCTAAAGTTAAAAGTACTTGGAGTTAAAAATAAAAAGTAAGCTAGCATCCAATAAAAGAAATTAATAGTTAGACTGATAAATTGACACATTAAATCATTGACATATTCACTTATTCACCTTTTAACTGATTCATTTTTTTAAAACATTGAACCAATTTCCTAAGGTTTGAACTATTAATTTCGCGAGTAAACAAAATAACTTCATGCAATCAGCACTTTATTATATCTCTAAAAGTTCAACAATTGATCAGCGCCAAATTGAAGCCACTTTAAAATTGCTCAATGAGGATGCTACCATTCCTTTTATTGCGCGTTATCGAAAAGAAGCAACTGGTAACTTAGATGAAGTCGAAATAGAACAGATTAAGAAGCTAAATCAACAGTTTTTAGAACTCGAGAAGCGTAAAGAATACATCTTAAAAGTGATTGATGAGCAGGGAAAGTTAAGCGCTGACTTAAAAAAATCAATTCAAGCTTGCTTAGACCTTACCAGTTTAGAAGATTTGTATTTGCCTTATAAATCAAAGCGTGAAACAAAGGCTGATAAAGCACGAAAATTGGGGTTAGAACCCTTGGCCAAAATTATAATGGCACAAAACAACACAGACATCAATGGAGCCGCTTCACAGTTTATCACCAAGGAGGTAAAATCAATAGACGATGCCTTAGCAGGTGCTCGATTAATAATGGCGGAATGGATGAATGAACGCATTGGCTTGCGTGACCAACTTCGTAACATGATGGAGCGTAAAGGAAAAGTAAAGTCCACTTTGGTTAAAGGAAAGGAAATTGAAGCAGAGAAGTTTAAGGATTACTTCAAGTGGGAAGAAGATTTGTATCGTATACCAGCTCATCGTTTCTTAGCCATCAATAGAGGTGAAACCTTTGGTTTTTTAAAGTTTAAAATAAGCCTTCCAACTGCTGAAGTAGAATCTAAAATCGCTAACTACTTTATCCGTGGAAACAATTTTGCTGCCAATGCTCAAATAGAATTAGCTGCTAAAGATGCCTGGAAACGACTCCTACACCCTGTTTTAGAAAATGAGTTTAAAAAATTACACAAACTAAAAGCCGACGAAACATCAATAAAGGTTTTTGGAGAAAATCTAAAGCAACTCTTATTGAGTGCGCCTTTGGGAGAAAAACGTGTTATGGCAATCGATCCTGGCTTCAGAACAGGCTGCAAAGTAGTTTGCTTAGATGAAACTGGAAAACTCTTGTACAACGAAACCATTTTCCCTCACCCGCCAAAAAATGAAAGCAAGCAGGCCATGAAGAAGATTTCTACTTTAGTCAGTGCCTATAAAATTGAAGCAATTGCAATTGGCGATGGCACTGCAGGTAGAGAAACTGAAGCTTTTATTCAACGCATTCATTTTGATCGAAAGCTATTTTCTTACATGGTAAATGAAAATGGCGCCTCTATTTATTCTGCTTCTGCTATTGCTCGAGAAGAGTTTCCAGACTATGACATTACCGTTAGAGGCGCAGTTTCTATTGGTCGCCGATTAATGGACCCCTTGGCAGAATTAGTAAAGATTGATGCAAAGTCAATTGGAGTGGGTCAATACCAGCACGATGTGGATCAAAAGCTATTAAAAGAGTCTTTAGACCGTGTGGTTGAATATTCGGTAAATCAAGTTGGGGTGAATTTAAACACCGCTTCAAAGCACTTACTACAATATGTTTCAGGCTTGGGTGAAACTTTGGCTGAACGAATTGTTGACTATAGAACCCAAAACAATGGGATTGAATCAATTGCTCACTTGAAAGAAGTAAAAGGCTTAGGAGCCAAAGCTTTCCAGCAATCTGCGGGTTTTCTGCGTGTATCTAAGTCCGATTTTAGCTTGGATCAAACAGGTATTCATCCTGAAATCTATAAAGAAATTGTCAACATTCTAAAGGCAAACCACATCACCTTAAAGGATGTAAAATCAAAAAAAGAGAAGATTGAAGTGATAGATTTTGATCAATATACTAGCTCAAAGCTTGGCTCACTCACCTTAAAAGATGCTAAAGAGGAATTGCTTAATGCCGGTGCTGATTTGCGGAAAAAGAAGAAAACATTCACCTTTGATGATACTGTCAAGTCCATTGATGACTTAAGAAAAGACATGGTGTTGCCTGGCTTGGTTTCAAACATCACCAACTTTGGTGCATTTGTAAATATTGGGATCAAACAAGATGGCTTGGTCCACGTTTCAAACATGGCCAATGAGTTTGTAAAAGACCCCAATGAGTATGTTCACCTTGGGATGGAGTTAAGCGTTAAAGTCATCGAGGTAGATAAAGAGAGGAGTCGAATTCAATTAAGCATGAAAGACTAAATTTGAAACTTAAAAACTAAATCGAACATAAAGATGTTTGTCAAATTAAATACGATTTAGAAATTATATGGCTTCAATTAAGATTCATTTTCTACTGGGCTTTATCTTATTTAGCTTTTTGAGCAAAGCCCAAAATCCTAATGAATATTATGGTTTAGAAAAAGATACTACTTCTCGCTTTTCATTTGGTTTCAATATAGGAGGCTATTTCTCTAACTCCAAAAGCGCCATAATTTACAATGGCTCACCAAGCTCCACTATTTATGGAATAAATTATATTTTTAATCAACCCTTCAACCGACAAACCTTCGATGATTATTTTCAATACCCCTATGAAATTGTGGAATACCCGGTTGAATCAAGGTATCAAACTACTATTGAGTTAGGAGTGCATGTTAACTATAGAGTGAGTCGTTTAATTTCACTTTATGCCGAGTTAAACTCAGTTGTTTTAGACTATGAAAACTTTTTTACCGTTGCCATCGACAACCCAAATAATAGAACACCAGGACCTGAATTCGAACAACTCCCGATAATAGGAGAAGAAAGAAGGTTTAACTTCAATATAGGCACTCAAGTGAGCTATTATGAGCAGAATGGAACAAACGCCTACTTCTCCTTTTTTGGCAATGTGAATGATACGGAGATGCAACGAAACTACATTGTGGTTGACAATATCAACTATGAAATCTTTCATCAAACCGATAATAACATAGACCCAAGACCAGGTGGAATTGGGTTTGGACTTGGAGGCGGTACAGGTTTAAAGTTTCATTTTACAGAACATGTTATAGGCGATTTATACTACAAGCTTTCTTATACCGAAGCATATTTTACAGAGAACTTTCAACCTTCTGGATTTAACCACGGTATAGGAATCCGCCTGCTTTGGAATTGATTCAAAACTAATTTGTAAAGATTTTACTGAGTAACTTATGTTACATTAATTTCTAATAGAGCACCCTAACTTTGCTTCACAAAACGAATTAAAATGGGATTTTTTTAAAACTTTAAAAGACATGATAACAACTGAAAAAGTGGATTTTAACGAAAAAATAAAGCAAGGAGCTGTAGCTATTGATGTTCGGACTTCTGCTGAATTTAATAGTGGACATGCAAAAGGCAGTATTAATATTCCGCTAGATTCTATCAGTAAAAAGGTAAGTAACTATGCTGGAAAGGAAGTTGTTGTTGTTTGTAGATCTGGTGCACGATCAGCTCAAGCAAAAAAAATCTTTGAAAAGCAAGGTATCACTTGTTACAATGCAGGTGCTTGGGAGAATATTAAATAATGTGAATTCGGGATAAAATTTAATTCTATTTTATTTTGCAGCCTGACGATAATCAACTATTAATCAAAGCCTTAATTTGCTCTTATAAAATATTTTCATCTTGTAGGATTCCTTTTACTTTTTTCCATTCCCGATAGCTTTCGGGAGAAAAAAGTAAACAAAAAAATCTAGGCTGGTTCCAGCTTTTAAGCTCTCCACTCCTAATACTTAAGCTTTGCAATCTCGATCTGCCCAGATAGGTTGTAGCAATAACTTTTCTTATAAATATTTTAAAGTTATAATTGGTTTATGCCGAACTACTCATAAAGGAGCAGACGATGAAGGAAGTATGCGACTTTTTATGAGTTAAATCGGTATAAATGGCGATGATTTCAGTGATCTCCTTTGACAAGCAATGGAGCTTCTTCAATCATTAGCCCCATTTAGTTCGCTCCAAACTTAAAACCTGAATAAGGCCGTCCAACATAAATAAGAATTCGATTTAAACTCAACAAACCTTCTAACTCAAATATCTGATTGTTAAGCACTATTAAACCGAACTCACGTTAAATAAGAAAATAATAAGCTAGTGGTTTTGTTGAACTAAATTTTAAAGGGTTTAACAAGTTTTATTTCCCAATAGTGTTAAAATGTAAATCCCATGCGGATACCTGGGTAAAATCGTTTAAACTCATCTCCCATATATACTTGTGGACTTATATCGAAACCAGATGGAAGAACATAGTTGATACCAAAACGAAATGTATTCTCTTCAAAAAGATCTCCATTTCTTGAAATCAAATACCCTAATTCTAAACCTATTAATGCAGCTTCATCTATTTTTTTTGATAAACCCCAATTATGGCCAATGTTTAAAAAAGTATTGATGTTCATTTTATTTCCTTCGGAAAAATCATACATTAAATTAATAGAAGCATATGGTTTTGACCTTAACACTCCTTTCTTGTTGAAGCCCAAGCCTAATGTGAAAGTAAAGTCTCCCACCAATTGATTTTTAACAACACTTGCACCTACTCCAGCATTTATTTCAAGGATATCTCCTCCAGTTGCATAATTTATTTTGCTTTTATCTTCAATTATGCTAAGCTCTTCGTCTTGACATTGGTAATATAGTTTTCTTGACATACGAGATTTTTCCGGCAGTAGAAGCAGCATTTTTTCAAAGCAGCTAGTCAAAGGTTTATTTTCGATTGTGCTCAAATCATTAGAAGTTAAAGTAATTGATATCTTTTCTAATTTAATTACTGCTTTATCTCTCTTTCCTGTATTTTTTAATTTCTCCCCTTTGATCAAAAAAATATTTTTTTGTTCTCTTGGCTGAACGGAGATGCTGCTATCGGGATAATAGGTAATTAATTCAGCAAAATCAGGATTAAGTTGATTAGTAATATTGGACATATAGGTTTGAAATTGGTTCAAAATAGATGATACTTGGTCGTTTTCTCTCAAATGGTCATAATCATCTATAGCGATTAAGAGTTCTAATTCATTATCTATAAAAATAACAACAGTATCTTTAATATGCTGAGCATGGATACCAATCGATTGTAGGAATAAATAGCAAAGAATAACAAGTTTTTTCATATTTATTTTTATTAATTAGATACAAATGATGCGAACTTCACTTTGATAGTTTCATTAGGAGCACTTAATTTTTGAGTGCTAACATAACTTGGGTATATCTTGTTAGTTTCCAGTTCTTGAGGATCATCTCCTTCTAGCTTTGGAGTAATGGTTTTGTTAGGTTCGGTATTAACAGAAGTAGTTGAATCAGCGATATTAGGTGTTTGGGCGACTTCATTCAAATTCTTTAAAAAAACGGTATCTGTCTGGTAGACAACTTTTGGTGTTAGAACTGGCTGATTGTTCAGCTGCTTTAATTCTGCTTTAATTCCATTTAATTCATTTTGCAGCCTATTAATTTTTTGATTTTTTTCAACTATCAAAGTTGTTTGTATGCCAAACTGCTTATTTAAACGCAGCATTTGCTTAGAAAGCTGGATTGCTTCATTATTTTGGTTTTCCAATTTATTGTAAAATATTACGGTGGAAAAGATTAAGAAAGCAAAAACTGCAGCCGCCATAAAGGGTTTCCAATTCCACGATTTCTCTGCCTTCAAATTCTGTTGTATACTTGACCACACAAAAGCTCTTGAATGCTCTATTTCATTAGTGTGAAGAGGGTTTTCTCCCGCGAGTTTATTTTTTATTAAGTCATCAAATTCAAAAGGTTCCATTGGCTTGTTCTTTATTTATACTGTTCTGTAAGCTATTTCTAGCCTTTTTAAGCTGAGTTTTCGAAGTATTTTCACTAATTTTTAACAAATCGGCAATTGCTTTGTGAGTATAGCCTTCAATTACAAATAAGTTAAAAATTGTTCTGTACCCAGGGGGTAGTCGTTCTATTAAAGACAACAACTCTGAAGCCTGCAATTGCTCTAAGCCATTAGCAGATTCAGATTTTATAGCTAAGTGTTGCAGGTCATCTTTGTAATAGAGTTCTTTTTTCTTTTTGAGCAACTTTATTGCTTCATTGATTAAAATTGTGCGTATCCATTTTCCTAGACTGCCTTGCCCTTGAAAAGTAAATTTTTTTAGATTTTTAAAAACCTTAGTAAAGGCAAGAATTATAGCATCTTCAGCGTCGTGGTGATCGCTAAGGTACCGCATGGCTATTAAATATAATGCTGAGTAATGTTGATTGTAAAGAAATTCTTGAGCGTGCCGGTCACTTTCTAAGCAACGTTCAATCAATTTTTCTTCATTTAAAATCAACTCTTTCAATTCTTGTGGTTTTCATTAGTAGAATCCTTTATTTTGATAAAAGGTTGTCTGTAGAAATAACTATTTAATTAGATTGCTTATTTACAGCGAATTATCATGATGAAATTTCTTAGCTAAATCAATTTTCATTTATTGACTAGCACTTTACTCTTCATAGAGCTTAAACGTTGAAATATTATCTATTTTCAACTTTTTACTTATAAGATCATTCCATAGTCTCATTTCCTCTTGGTTTTTGCCTAAACCAACTTCATCTAAATAATCTGATAAGACTCTTTTCAAGTTCAGTTGACTTTCAGAATACAGACGATTTATAGTTCCCCATGACTTATCTGATGCCTCTATTTTAGATTCTAAACTCCTCCTTTCAAGTTCCACTAAATCAAAGTACATATTCATAAAACAAACCGTTTCATTATCAATGTAATATCGATAATAGCTGCTGTATACATCAAAAATAGATTGAGTTTGTATATCTATTGAATCGTTATATTCATTGTAATCCAAATACAATTGTGTTTTGAATTTATAATTGGGCTGGCCAATAACGAACGATTTATTTTGGGGTAATTCTTTTAAAGAAAACCTATTTTTTGCCCACCTTAATATGGGGTAATTAAAGAATGCACTTAGCTCATTAGTAAAAGTATTCAGTTCGCGCAAATTGCTAATGGTTAACTCATCCTGCATAAATATTTCATTACTGTCGACTTCATAGTGTAGTCTTAACTCATCATTTTGATTCCAAAAGAAATCATTGTAGGGCATGGCACTTAACTTCTGATAATCGGTTAATTTAGAGTTATTTAAGTTTGTCATTGGAAGCTTGAAAGTTTGATCATAATCATATGAGAATAATACAGCTTCAGTTTTAACCCTAAAGGAATCTCCGTAGCCCTTCTTGTACTTGAAATCATAATTGAAATTGATGTGTTTGAAAAATAGTTCACCATTGAATTCTTCGAAGGACTTCGTGATTTTTAGGTTGATATCTGATAGTTCATCTTCATAGAAAATTGGAGCTAATGGGAACTTTAGGATATCTTTTCCTTCCAACTCAATTTTTATGAGATTGGTATCACTTGCATTGATCCAAACTCTGGTATCAAAATGAAGCAGTTTGCCTTTTTTTGGAAAAAAATGAACGATTAAAATTGAGTCCTTGTTTTCATCCAGGTAAGCTTTTTCTAAGTCCAAAGAGTAATTTTTCTTCATTTTCTTTTTGTTGAACTCCAGTGGGCTATAGGGAAAATAGTCTGACTCAGAAAACAAACGGTGCATTTTAATTGGCTTTGAGCTTTCTAAGGAGGCAAAATAGGAGTCCTTGCTTTTTTTAAGGCCCAATCGACCAGTTTTTAAGGCTAAACTTAGCAGATCATAGCCCTGAATACGTGCATTATAGAAATTCTCTACCAATTCAATTTGGCTTCCATCAATAAAACTCTTTAGTTGATAGTATACTTTAGCGTCTTTAATTTTCTTGGACTGCTTTTCTTTTGCTGCTAAGATCAAATCATAGATAAAACCGTAATTTTTCGGAAAAACTTCAATAGTATTTAGATTAAAAGTGTTCGCTTCCAATCCGATTCTATAATCTTTTGTTCTGCTAATCGTTTCAATTCTCCTTTTTTTATAACCCAAATAGGAAATCTCAATAGTATCTGCTGTTGATTGAATGTTAAGTTCGAAATAACCTTCCGCATTCGTAATGGTAGCTATATTGGTAGATAGGTCAATGACTGTTGCAAATGGCAGAGAAACTTTTGAAGCAGAGTCATAGACCAATCCCTTCATTATAAAGGGAGTAACTGTAAAATCTTGGCTACGAACTAGTGAACAAATGCATAGACCAATGAGTAGAATGCTAAATTTCTTGAATTTTAATCTCAAAATAATCAGTTATAACTTGAAAATTATGACTTTAAACTCAGTCTGCTTTTGTTAAAGAAAATAGAAAAATGATTAGCAGTATTCTATCCTAGCGTTTCTTCAATGGTTTTAATAAGTCTTCTAAACCATTCAACTTGATTTCATAAATACTTTCCAACAGCACCCCTAACTTTCCTTTTGGAAAGCCTTGCTGTTTAAACCAAACCAAGTAAGGTTCTGGTAAGTCACAAATCAGCCTGCCTTTAAAACGACCAAAAGGCATTTTCATGCTGACTAACTGTTTTAAGATTTCATGCTGTTCGTTCATGGCTTGGTTAGGTAATTCATTGAAATGACATTTCTATATTTAAATTAAGTATTTGATTAACTCTTAACTTCAAGTACTTCCAATTCCTAACTCCAAACTCCAAACTCTTAACTTTTAACTCTTAACTCTATGTACTTCTAACTCCTAACTCCTAACTCCTCACTCCTAACTCCACACTCTTAACTCTTAACTCCACATTCCAAACTCTTAACTCTTCACTTCAAACTCCTAACTTCTAACTCCACATTCCAAACTACATCGGACGTATCATGATGCCCAACTTCTTGCCCAAACTCTTAATGTATTGTTCTTCTGAAGGAGTTATTAAAGCCATTGAAACACCCTCCTTCCCTGCTCTAGCAGTTCTTCCACTGCGGTGGGTGTAATATTCTTCCTTTTCAGGCAGTTGATGGTGAATTACATAGCTCAAATCCTTTACATCAATTCCACGCGCTGCAACATCTGTGGCCACTAAAACATCAATATTTTTATTGACAAATGCGCGCATTACCTTATCGCGTTCCTTTTGCTGCAAGTCACCTTCGATGGCATTAGTTCTAATGTTTTTAGCTTTTAACTGACTTGCTAGTCGCTGTGCTCCTTTTTTTGTTCGACAAAAAATAACACCTCGTTGATCTGGTCTTGCCCTCAAAAACTGAAAAATAAGGTTCGTTTTCTCCTCGATATCACAGATAACATAACGGTGCTCAATATTTTTGTTCACTACATTCTTTTTTTCAATCTGAATGCGTTGGGTTTCCTTTTTAAAGTGAGTCTTCACCAAGTCTAATATCTCAGCTGGCATAGTCGCTGAAAACATCCAGGTATTTCGTTGAGATTTAGTGAGGTTTAATATAAAGTCTACCTCCTTACGAAACCCCATGCTCAGCATTTCATCCGCTTCATCAAGCACTACTGTTTTTACTTTACTCAAATCAACTACTTTACGCTGACATAAGTCCATTAAGCGCCCTGGAGTGGCTACAATTATATGAGTTGGCCGCTTTAGGGCTTTCATTTGCTTGGCAATGTGCTCTCCTCCATATACCGCTTCAGTGAAAATCTTTTCGGGTAAATACTTGGTAAACTTGAAGAGCTGCTTAGAAATTTGAATGCCCAGCTCCCGTGTTGGAGTTAAAATAAGTGCTTGAACTTTAGGATTGCTTGGATTTATATTACTTATGATTGGTAATCCAAATGCAGCTGTTTTTCCTGTACCAGTCGGGGACTGAACAACAAAGTCGGTATTGTCTTCGAGCAACTTTGGAATGGTTTTCAATTGGACCTCGGTAGGTGTTTGTATTCCTATTTCAGCCATGGCTTTTATCAAATCTTGAGAAATACCGAGTTGCTTGAAGTTGCTCATTGTCAAATCTTGTAAGTTGTTCGGCAAAATTAATCTTTCGTAATGGAGCAGTCGATGTTTGCTTATCCTTATGTTTGAATTTTAATTTTTAATAAAAATATTTGCTTTGTCCAGTAAGAATAGTAGCACTAAAACTCAGTTTCATCCTCGGAATAAACATCGTGGGCAGTATGATTTTAAGCGTTTAGTTGAATCCTTTCCTGACTTAGCAACCTTTGTAATCAAAACTCCTTATGGCAGTACCTCTATTGACTTTTTTAACCCAGCTGCTGTTTTAGTCTTAAATAAAGCCCTTTTAAAGCTGCACTACAACATTAGTTTTTGGGAAATTCCTTCCAATTATCTTTGTCCACCAATTCCTGGACGGGCAGATTACATCCACCATGTAGCAGACTTATTAGGAAAGGATAGTGGTGAGAAGATTACTTGTCTAGATTTAGGTGTTGGGGCCAGTTGCGTTTATCCAATAATAGGAGTAGCAGAATATAACTGGTCGTTCATTGGCAGCGATATTGACAAAATAGCATTGGCCTCCTCACAAAAGATAATTGATAATAATCCAAGCCTCAACGACAAGGTGGAATTGAGGCTACAAGCAAATCCAAATCAATTGTTGAAAGGAATTATTAAACCAAATGAAAAGATTGATTTGATCGTTTGCAACCCCCCATTTCATGCCTCAGCTGCTGAAGCAAGTGCTGCCGCACAAAAGAAGTCGAGCAACTTAAAAAAGCAGAAAGTCAGCAAACCCGTATTAAATTTTGGCGGACAACAACATGAGTTATGGTGCAAAGGCGGAGAGTTTCAGTTTGTTAAAATCCTCATTCAGGAAAGTGCACAGTTTGCTAAAAACTGCTCTTGGTTTACCACCCTAATTTCTAAGAAAGAAACCTTGAAGCACATGCTTGTTGAGCTAGAGAAGATAGGCAAATCAACAGTAAAAATTATTGAGCTAAAAACTGGAAACAAGATTAGTCGAGTGCTTTGTTGGAGATTCCTTAATAAACAATGATTAGTAAGGTGGTTACCAATAAAAGTGTTTGCCTTACCAAACTATACATACAGAAGTCTCCTTATTTGTAATAAAAGATCAAAAAGTAAAAAATATCACTTCAAACTAATTTAATAGGAGCCTCCGACAATATGTTCCATAACCTTTATAAGATTATTTAATGAAGATAGTGAGCAGTAGATTATACTAGCAGTAATTGCGTGAAATCAATTTTTAATTGTTGAATTCTTAAATATTTAATCTCTTCACTTATTCAAATTTTGAATCGGTGCTATTCTGAGGTAAATATGGAAAATAAAAATTATCGCTTAACATAATGATTGATTGGAATCATTGGGTGGGCGGACAAAATACGAGGCGGCGAAAGCTAAGGCGAAGAAGTTTATTTTGTCTTGATTTTTTGTTTCTTTTTCATCAAGGAAAAACGAAAAGAGAAAAACTTAGATTAGATATATGTAACTTAATTCTAAACTTTTTTTTCTTACTCAAACTTTAGAATAATATAAAACATAAGAGATGAGTTTTTAAAACAAAAATGCCAAGAGTTATTTGTGCTTTTAAGCAGAGCAAACAAGGACTACCGAAACATTGAAAATCAGTCAGTTAGCAGAAAAAGACCCAGGTCATCCTTATTGCATGTGGGCACGGGTAAAGGCTTTGGCACAGCGTGGAGAAACCATTCCATAACCTATTAATCTGCCCAAAGCTCGTTTGATCATTAACTAATTAGCAAAAAGCGCTATTTAAAATGCTTTTGCTGTCCTTAACCACCCTGTAATACTCAAACGTTGTGCATGGTTGAGCAGTACTTCATGCTCTAATTCACTAGAAAAAAATACGACACGACCAAAGTGCGGGGTAATTGTAGTGGTTTCATCAGCATAAATCATCAGTTCTCCCCCATCTTCCTTTTGGCGGTTTTCATTCAAGTACAAGACGAATGAGAATTTTCGGCAATCATCATTGTTAAATTGATCAGAATGTCGTTTGTAAAAAGCACCACTTTCATAAACAGTATAATGGAATTCGTAGGTGCTTATTCCCGCATAACAAGTTCGATTTAAATAAGCAGCAAAGTCATCAATGAGCAAGAAAAAACGTTGTTCAAACAGATTCGAGCTGTTTTTATCTAACCAAAGGATTTTATCGTTTCGAATGGAAGTTTCTTTAATTTCATTGAATTTATTACCAATAGCAGCCGTCTTGAACGCGTCATTATTAAAGCGCTTTAACAACTCATCCCTCAAGCCTTTAGATTCATCTAGCGAAAGCCAATTATCGACATACCCAAAACCCTTTTTTAAGAGTCCTTGGATCATTTTTTCATAAATCTCTTCCACTATTTATAGCCTCCGCTTGATATTTGGTATTAAAGAACTGGCTGTTAAATTATGAATTTTTCGAGCTTCAAAATGATAATCAGAACTCCATTCAGACAAATTAAGAGAAGAGCTAATTTTATTGTTTTAATCACTTTTCTTCTCCTTAACAAAGGTTAAAGCACTGAAAATATTAAGGGATTTATAAATTTATTTGTATTTTTTGAGTCAAAACGACAAACAATGAAAAAATATCTTATTACACTACTCTTAATTTTACCTTCATTTTTATTTTCCCAAACAAAAAAGAAGGCGCACAAAAACGAAAATCAGTACCACTCAAAAATAGATACTGTTTATAAAGTTCCAAACGACGAGGAAATCTTTTATTACAACGGCTTTGAAGCACCAGAAAATTCATATCCAGATTTTACCTTAAAAGAAGGAGAAGAAAAAGTGCCTTTTAAAATTGACAAAATTTGCGAGATGGATAAGCCAAAATCTTGTGTATCCTTATACCATTACGAATTAGAAAAAGGTACAAAATGGTTAATTAGAGCCAGTGTTAAAGCAACTGAATCCATTCGTATTAATTACAGTCAACGCATGGGTAAAGATGGAGCAGTAATTAGCAATACCACGACATTGAACCCCGGTCAAGTAAAAGATTTAGGCTATGCAGCTGTAGGCGATGAAGTTGACCGTCATTTATGGATAGTGTCTACCTCTTGGGAGAAGGATTTGCTTGAAGTAGAATAGATGTAATTAACTTTAAAATAAGCAAAAAATTAATTCTTTAGTTAAGTGCTTTATTCAATTCAGATGTGAGTTGCCTGGCTTCCTTATCGCTTAATCTTAATCCAAACGGGATAACTTTTCCGTTGGCTGTGAAAGCCAGTTTCTCACCTCCTATTACCCAGTAAGAATCAGAGAAAGCCTTAATTAAAGAGTTTCCATCAAGTTCTAATGGACGCACTGAATTGACTAAATCTTTTCGATATTGTTTTAGTATTCCACGATTATTATAAGTTCTACCATAGCTAAAAATTTCATCAGTAATATAAAATTGTTCCTCTCCACTCCTCCTCCATCGAAAAACCTTGATTACTTTAAATTCAAAATAGGCCCAAAAAGCTAAAAAAATTAAGATCATTTTACGCAACTCTGGATTTTCATCATAAAAAACTTGACTGCCAATTGCCAAACCACAAAAAGTCCAAGCCAACAACCAGACAGTTAAATTTTTCTGTTTAGATTCTTCTTTAAAGGCTTTAATTTTTATTAAAATCCCTCCCTCTTTTTTCTCTGTACTAATTCTTTTCACTACAATCTTATATTTCTACAAAGGTAAGGAAGCAAATAAATTTGAGAGATGGTATGGAATTTGTAATTTCGGCAAAAGAATTTTTAAATATCCCGTTAAGCTATGATAAAGAAAACATTATTTACAGGACTTATCCTTTTTGCTTTTGCAGCTGTTCAAGCACAACCTGAGGATAAAAAAATATCGAAAATCACCTTTCTGATGGTAGATGGTAAATATGAAGATGCTGCCTACAAAACTGAAAAACTAAGAGAAGATTCAGATTACAGAAGGAACGCTTGGGTATATTTTTACATGTCACAATCCTATTACGAAATAGCTAAAAAACCCGAATTACAAGAAGATTATCCAAAAGCGATGAAAGAAGCGCTAAAAGCAGCCTATAAATTATCGAAGTACCGTGACAAAACGGATGAAAACATGGAGGTATTTAAGGATGCTCAAGAGTTTTTAACAGAATTAAAGGATAGTACAATTACTATCTCAGAAATTTTTTATGATAACGATAATCCGCGAAAAGCAGCATATTATTTAGGTAAAATAGTAAAATTTGATGAGGACGATTATGCAGTATGGCTAATGAAAGGAATCTATGAAATAAAGTCAAGAAACGTTGGTGAAGGGGTGAAAAGCATTTTACTCGCTATGGATAGTATTAATAATAATCCTGATTACCAACCAGATGAAGTTTCAGC
Organism: Vicingaceae bacterium; assembly: GCA_040218815.1. Classification (GTDB taxonomy): domain Bacteria; phylum Bacteroidota; class Bacteroidia; order Flavobacteriales_E; family Vicingaceae; genus JAVJQS01. The sequence continues at coordinate 368,786 of JAVJQS010000004.1, forward strand.
TCAAACTTTAGTAGACGCGCTTGAAGAGTATGCCCTAATTATAAAAAGTGGCGAATATGATCAGTATTTTTCTGCTTATAGATTTGAACCTACTGAGGCTGACGTGCAAAAAGCATTAGCCATGAAAGAAGATTTTAAAAAGTACATTGTTGGCCAAGAGGTTGATAAAGTAGAGCGAAAAAAAGAGTCTGAAACCATTTACAAGTCCTTTAGAAGTGAAGATTTAGAAGAGGATGGTGACGACTAAAGCATTTAGAAAGCTTCAATTGAAAAACCACAACTTTTTTATTTTCTTGATAATTCTGGCTTTTGGCTCCCTGAGTTTAAGTAGTCATAAGTTTTACATGAGCATCACGAGTTTGGAATACAATGCCGAAACAGATGCCTTAGAAATTGTTGTAAAGTTTTTTACCGACGATTTAGAGGCTGCTCTTGAAAGCTCAACTAATGAAAAACTATTTTTAGCGACTGATAAAGAAGCTGCAGAAACTGATAGTTTATTTGCGGTTTACCTAAGCGATCATTTACAGTTTAAACAAAAGAATAAGCTGTTAAAGGTTATTTTTTTAGGTAAAGAAGCAAAAAGAGATTATACCTATGCCTATCTAGAAATTGATAACTTTAAGGAAAATGAGGCCACACAAATTGAAAACACCCTTTTAATTTCGATTTTTGAAGATCAAGTTAATCAGGTGAATTATAAGAATGGCGAACACTCAAAAAGCTTCAGCATGCATAAAGACGACAGAGTAGCTGATTTCTAAGTGCTTTGTTATATTTGCGCCTCTCAAATTTTACTCATTCTATGAAAAATATTTTCTCTTTATTCCTAGCTCTTATCTCCTTTAGTTTAATTGCTCAGGAAAATACCAATCAAAATAAATTTAGACAATTAAAAGAAGAGCTAGCCACCCCGAATGTATACAGAACTGCTGCTGGAACTCCAGGTCATGAATACTACCAGCAACAAGCAGATTATGTTATAGAACTAGAATTAGATGATAAAAAACAACGCATTTACGGTGAAGAAACAATTACTTACCATAACAATTCACCTAATCATCTGCCCTACTTATGGGTTCAACTAGACCAGAATGTTCGAGCAAAAGATTCTGACACAAAAAAAACATCCACTTCAAGAATTGGTGATAGTATTTCATTTGACAACTTGAAACGCATGATGAATGAATTTGATGGTGGATTTAAGTTGGATTATGTTAAGGGTGTGGATGGTAATGATTTGAACTACACCGTTAATAAAACTATGATGCGAATTGACTTGGATCAAGCCCTGCAACCAAAAGATTCATTTAGTTTCAAAATAAAATGGTGGTATAACATCAATAATCGTCTAGAAATTGGGGGAAGATCAGGTTATGAGTATTTTGAAGATGAAGACAATTATTTATATACCATAGCACAATTCTACCCTCGTATGGCGGTATATAACGATGTTGAAGGATGGCAAAACAAACAATTTTTAGGACGTGGAGAATTCACCTTACCTTTTGGGGATTATGAAGTGAGCATAACCGTTCCTGCCGACCATACAGTAGCAGCTACAGGAGTTTTACAAAACCCTGATGAAGCACTGAGCGAAGAACAAATAAATCGACTGGAAGCAGCTAAAACTGCTGATCAACCAGTTTTTATTACCACGCAAAAAGAAGCTGAAAAAATTGAAAAAAAGAAAGTCAACGAGAAAAAAACCTGGACTTTCCACGCTGAAAATGTTCGTGATTTTGGCTTTGCATCCTCACGTAAGTTTATTTGGGATGCAATTGGAGTCCCTTTCGGAGACCGAGTAGTAATGGCCATGTCATATTACCCAAAAGAAGGAAACCCTTTATGGGAGCAATATTCAACCAAAGCAGTTGCACATACTTTACGCAGTTATTCCAATACAACCTTTGACTATCCATATCCTGTTGCCATTTCAGTGAATGCTGCAAGCATAGGAATGGAATACCCTATGATTTGTTTTAATTACGGTAGACCAGAAGAAGATGGCACTTATACTGAACGTTTAAAGTATGGAGTAATCTCTGTTATTATACATGAGGTAGGACACAACTTTTTTCCAATGATTGTAAATTCAGACGAACGTCAATGGACCTGGATGGATGAAGGTTTGAACACCTTTTGCCAGTATTTAGCTGAAAAAGAATGGGATGTTGATTACCCATCAAGACGCGGTCCTGCTTATAAGATTGTTGATTACATGAAAGGAGACAAAAGCAACATTACTCCTATAATGACCAACTCTGAATCTATTTTTCAATTTGGCAACAATGCTTATGGAAAACCTGCCACGGCACTCAACATTCTTAGAGAGACCATAATGGGTCGAGAATTATTCGACTTTGCATTTAAAGAATATGCGCAAACTTGGAAGTTCAAACATCCAACCCCAGCAGATTTCTTCCGTTTGATGGAAGACGCATCAGGAACTGACCTAGACTGGTTCTGGAGGGGTTGGTTCTACTCTACCGATCATGTAGACATTGCCATTAAAAATGTAGAATGGATGCAAATAAGCAGCAATAACCCAGATGTGGAAAAGCCGCTGAAAAAAAATGCAGCTGAGGCGAGTGAATCCTTTCAAGGTGATTTGTTGAATGAAAAAAATAGAACCAATACTGTGGTAGAAAAAGATCCAACTACTAAAGATTTCTACAACGGTTATGACCCTTACAAAGTAAACAGTTTAGATAGAGATAGCTATAAAAAATATTACGACGGCCTCAACGAAGAAGAGAAAAAACAACTCCAGCAAAAGAAAAATTTCTATGAAGTGAGCTTTGAAGCAATTGGAGGCTTAGTAATGCCAATTATTTTGTCTTTTGAATTTGAAGATGGCAGCACACAGAAAGAATACATACCAGCTGAAATATGGCGATTTAATCAATCTACAGTTAGTAAAGTATTTATATTCGATAAGGAGGTAAAGCAAATCAATTTAGATCCCAATCTAGAAACAGCTGATACTGATCGGTCAAATAATTACTGGCCTGAGCAGAATTTACCAAGTAGATTTACTTTATTTAAAGAAGCTCAAAAAGAAAAAGAGAATGAAATGCAAAAAGCAAAACGAGCAAAGTAGGTATTAAAAAGAGCATTAAAATATCATTCAAACATTTAAAAACGACAGCATAACCAAAACATTTTGCTATATTAGCAGCCAAATCAAATACCACTATGAAAAGAATAATTTACTCCGCTACATTTCTAATTATTACTTTTTTGGCTTTAGCTGCCACCAACTCAGAATCCTGTGATACCAAGGCATTAAAAAAACAAGGAATTGCTGAACTTAATCCTTACTTTTATTCTGCAGCCAAAGTCAATACTATTAGTTATGACTATAAAGAAACGCGAAAAGAAATTGAGGTGCCATTGTTTAAAGGAGAAAAGTATAAAATGGTGTTTAATAAAAAAGCGCTTCCAAAAGATGTGGTAATTGAAGTTTACGATAAAGACAAAGAGAACACAAACAGAAGTCCCATTTTTAGCTCCGCAGATTCAACTGGCACCCTTGTTACTTTTGAGCCAAAGAAATCTAAGAAGATGTATGTAAATTATGTCATTCCTGAAGCTGGAGATGTAAAAGAAACAGGTTGCTTAGTATTTATTTTAGGATACCAACTTACCTTTTTAAAAGATTAATTATAACGACTAAACCTTTACATTCATGAGAAAAAGTAAATATATCATTCAATATCTATCAGTTGTTGCCTTCTTAAGCTTTTCTATAGCTTGTGCCGAAGCTCCAAAAAAGGAAGAATCTGATATGGAAGAAACAACCGAAGTGGATTCAACAGAGATGGGTGATGACGAAGCCATGATGGAAGAAGACAATTCATTTATGTTGCCTTCTCCTATTCAAATTGCTGCTATTTTTAATCGAGCAGGTTTAGGATTTCAAAGCGGACTAACTAACCCTATTGAAAATTTAGGCAAGTACAATACAAAAACAGCAAAATATCTAAATTTTGGAGTGTATAGTGCTGATTTGGCATATGTTGTTTTAAATGAGCAACAACAAGCCTCTATTGATTACCTTAATGTAGTCAAAAAACTTTCAGATGAAATTGGAATGCCAAGTGTTTTTGGATCTGGAAGACTAATTGAAAGCTTCGAAAAAAACATCGATAATCAAGATACCGTTTTAAGAATATTAACAACGATTAAAAGAAGAACTGATGAATACCTAGAAGAAAACGAAGAAAAGTCTAAAGAGGCTATCTTCTTTTCAGCAGCTTGGTTAGAAGGTATGTACTTAGGAGCTAACAGTTCGAGTGATAAAGACAAACTTGCGCCAAGATTGATTGAACAAATGACAATTTTAGAGAATGTGATTAAAGCCATTAAAGCTCAAAATGACCCAACTTTAGATATGGAATTCATGATTAAAGGCTTAACTGAATTACAGAATACTTTTGAGGGATTTGAGAGCATTAAAGCGCTTGATTCAGAAGGATCAACTTTTGATTCTGTTCAATTGACTGAAAAAGAAATGGGTCAACTGAATTCAAAAATAGAAAGCTTAAGAAGCAAAGTAATAAACGGATAATTTAAAAAAACAAATAATTTAAAAAGGACGCAATTGCGTCCTTTTTTGTTTTTAAGGTTTTACCTTTGCACAAATTTTTTTCATGATTAAGATAAGCCTACCCGATGGAAGTATCAGGGAATACGAAAAAGGTGCAACCGCATTAGACGTTGCAAAAAGCATTAGTGAAGGTCTCGCTAGAAATGTATTAGCTGCAAAAGTTGATGAAGAGGTTCAAGACGCCTTTAGACCCATTCAAAATGATGCAAGCCTACAATTATTAACTTGGAATGACGACCAAGGCAAAGAAACCATGTGGCACAGTTCGGCTCACCTATTAGCTGAGGCACTTGAAGCCATGTACCCTGGAATAAAGTTAGGCATTGGCCCTCCTATAGAAAATGGATTTTATTATGATGTAGATGCTGGAGATACTGTTATTTCTTCTGAAGATTTACCAGCTATTGAAAAGAAAATGCTGGAACTCGCGCGTGAGAAGAACGAATATAGTAGAAAAGAAATTTCAAAGGCTGAAGCTATTGCCTATTACAAAGATAAAGGTGATGAATACAAATTAGAGTTGTTAGAAGACTTGGAAGATGGCAACATCACTTTTTACAATCAAGGTAAGTTCACTGATTTGTGTCGTGGTCCCCACATCCCAAATACAGGATTTATAAAAGCAATTAAGCTATTAAGTGTTGCCGGTGCGTATTGGAGAGGAGACGAAAAAAACAAGCAGCTCACACGAATTTATGGGATTACCTTCCCAAAACAAAAGGAGCTAACGGAGTATCTAGAGCTTTTGGAGGAGGCGAAAAAGCGGGACCATAGAAAACTAGGCAAGGAACTAGAATTATTCACTTTTAGTCAAAAAGTTGGTCAAGGATTACCACTGTGGTTACCAAAAGGAGCTCAGCTGCGAGAGCGCCTGGAAAAATTCATGAAAGACGCCCAATTAAAAGCAGGTTATTTACCAGTTATTACTCCACATATCGGAAGTAAAGAATTGTATGTAACTTCTGGACACTATGAAAAATATGGTGAAGACTCGTTTCAGCCTATAAAAACTCCAAGTGAAGATGAAGAGTTTTTGTTGAAACCAATGAATTGCCCACATCATTGTGAAATTTATAAATCACAGCCACGCTCCTATCGTGATTTACCGATTCGTTTTGCAGAATTTGGAACGGTTTATCGATATGAACAAAGTGGCGAGCTACATGGACTTACTCGAGTTAGAGGATTTACACAAGATGATGCTCATCTCTTTTGTAGACCAGAACAAGTCGAGGACGAATTTAAAAAAGTTATTGATTTAGTATTGCACACCTTAAAGGTATTGAAGTTTGATGACTTCACCGCTCAAATATCCTTAAGAGATAAAGATGATAGAAGCAAGTATATTGGGAGTGATGAAAATTGGGAAAAGGCAGAAGCAGCAATTATAAATGCGGTTAAAGGCAAAGAACTCAATACGGTTGTTGAATATGGTGAGGCTGCGTTTTATGGTCCCAAGCTAGACTTTATGATTAAAGATGCTTTAGGCAGAAAATGGCAGCTGGGAACTATACAAGTAGATTATAATTTACCTGAGCGATTTGAATTGGAGTATGTTGGTAGTGATGATAAAAGACATAGACCTGTAATGATTCATCGAGCTCCATTTGGATCTATGGAACGATTTGTTGCCCTTTTAATTGAACATTGTGGAGGAAACTTTCCTCTTTGGTTAACCCCAGATCAGGTTGCAATTTTGCCACTTAGTGAAAAATATAATGAAAATTGCAAAGAGGTTTTAAGTCTGCTAAATAATTACGATATTCGCGGATTCGTTGACGATCGCAATGAGAAAGTAGGTAAAAAGATCCGTGATGCAGAGATAGCAAAGGTTCCCTACATGTTGATTGTTGGTGAAAAAGAGGTTGAAAATGATACACTTTCAGTTCGGAAACACGGAAAAGGAGATATTGGTGTGATGAAAGTGCCAGAATTTGCAACTTTAGTAGAAAAAGAAATAAAAGAATTATTAACAGTTTAATTAGGAGGACCTAGCAATAGCAAGACAACCAAGACCTCGTCGATTCGTACGAAAAGAAGATCCACATAAAATCAACGAAAAAATTGATGCACGTGATGTGCGCGTAGTTGGTGAAGGCGTTGAACAAGGCGTTTACCCCATCCGCGAAGCACTAAAGATGGCTGAAGAACAAGAGTTGGATTTGGTGGAGATATCACCAAATGCTGCGCCGCCAGTTTGCAAAATCATCGATTACAAGAAATTCTTGTATGAGCAAAAGAAACGGCAGAAGGAAATGAAATCCAAAGCTGTTAAAGTGGTTGTGAAGGAGATTCGATTTGGGCCAAATACCGACGATCATGATTTTAACTTTAAGTTGAAACATGCAGAAAAGTTTATCGATGAAGGAGCAAAAGTTAAAGCCTATGTATTCTTTAAAGGAAGATCAATTCTATTTAAAGATAAAGGACAAATTTTGTTATTGAAACTAGCGCAAGCCCTAGAAGAGGTAGCAACAGTGGAATCGATGCCAAAAATGGAAGGAAAGCGAATGATTATGATGATTGCTCCAAAAAAGAAAAAGTAAATAAGTTTAATTCAATCTATAGTGTAATGCCAAAAATGAAAACTGGTTCAAGCGCAAAAAAGCGCTTCAAAATAACAGGATCGGGAAAAATAAAAAGAAAACACGCTTTTAAAAGTCATATTTTGACTAAAAAAGCTACCAAACGTAAAAGAAACTTAACGCAAGCAACTTTAGTTCATCCAGCAGATGAGTCTAATATTAAGTTGCAATTGTGCATGAAGTAAAATTTACCAAGGTTATCGTAAATTAATTTATAACACAACCCGAATACTCGCCTAATAAAAGTGTCAATTGACCGCGATTATTCAAAAAACGAAAAGAAATGCCAAAATCAACAAACTCAGTAGCGGCAAAGGCCCGTAGAAAAAAAATCCTTAAGCAAGCAAAAGGATACTTCGGAAGAAGAAAAAATGTGCATACCGTAGCAAAAAATGCGGTTGAAAAAGCAGGTGTATATGCATACACTGGTAGAAAACTCAAGAAAAGAAACTTCAGAGGATTATGGATTCAGCGAATTAATGCTGCATGCCGTGAACATGATATGTCGTATTCTGAATTCATGGGAAAGATGGCTAAAAAAGACATTCAATTAAACCGAAAGGTATTGGCAGACTTAGCCATGAATGATAGCAAGGCTTTTGCAGCAATTATTAAAACAATAAAATAAACATTAACCTATTGAACTTATTTAAGAAAAGACCTGTTTTTTAACAGGTCTTTTTTTTGTTTATATTTTAGACAACCCACTATGAAGTTTTCATCAAGATCAGGAATATCCAGCTTGCCCATAATAATTTTATTGTGTTTAACATTAGGTTTAGCGCCATTCAAACCAGAACCTCATGTTTGGCAAAAATTAAAGTGGTTGTTCGATGGTGGAGTCGGTATGCAAGCTATGGACTACTTTGATCTATTACTTCATGGTTTTCCTTGGGTGCTATTATTAATTTTTATAACTCATTGGTCATTTAAAAGATTAAAGTGAAGTTTTTTATAATGTTGAACACCATTTAAATGCTTCTAAAATAGATAAGAATAAAAATAAAATTCAAATTGTATCACAGAATTGATTTTTTATCCAATTTTGATTCGTTATTAACTTCTTACATCTTTATTTATTAGCTGACTATGTGTCGTTTATTAGCCTATTTAGGAAGCCCTATATTGATGCATAAGCTAATTATTGAGCCTAAAAATTCATTGATCAACCAAAGTACAAATGCACAAGAAATAGAAGAACCGCTCAATGGAGATGGTTTTGGTATTGGATGGTACAACCATATATTAACAGATAAACCTGCTATTTTTACTTCCATTACTCCTGCATGGAACAACAAAAGTTTACAATCTATCTCCCCTTCCATTAAGTCTTCCTGTTTTTTTGCCCATTTAAGAGCTGCTTCAGTTGGTGAATTATCTGAAACCAACTGCCATCCATTTGCCTATCAAAACTTAACAATGATGCACAACGGAGATTTGGGTGAGTTTTCAAAGTATAAAAGAGCTCTTCGAAGCAAATTGAGCGATGAATTATATAATTGGATTAAAGGTCAGACAGACTCTGAACATTTCTTTGCACTTTTCATTGATACTTTAAATCGCTTGAAAAGAAATACTGAAGTTTCAGCTGAATTAATGACTGTAGCACTTAGAGAAACAGTTTTAATCGTAGAAAAAATAAAAAATGAAGCTAATGTTAAAGAGTCATCTTTTCTGAATATAGTTGTTGGTGATGGAGAACGCATGGTCGGACTTCGTTATGTTTCTGATATTAGCATAAAACCTCTATCTCTATACTACTCGGAAGGGTCTAGATATGAGTGTGAAGATGGTCTTTGTAAAATGTTGCCTGCAAAAGACGAAAATCAAAGCACTCTAATTGTTTCTGAAAAATTAAGCAATGAAATTAAAGATTGGAAACCTGTTCCTCCTAACTATTTTGTATTGGTGTATAAAGATTTGTCGATAAAACTTGAGGCATTATAGCTATTAAAATAAAATTTATTGAAAAAAATAGAAATTCAAACTCAGCCAAACGATTTTAGTTGTGGCCCTACTTGCTTGCATGCCGTTTACAAATACTTAGGAGAAAGGATAAGTTTAGATCAAGTGATAAGTGAAGTTCATAGTCTTAGAAATGGGGGAACATTGTCTGTAATGCTAGCAATTGATGCATTAAAAAAAGGGTATAAAGCCACTATTTATCATTACAATTTGGAGTTGTTTGATCCCACATGGTTTCCCATTACTGATAGGTCAGCCTTTATTGACAAGCTCAAACAACAAATCAAGGCTAAACCAATTCAAAAGCTAGTAGATGCTTCGCTCGCATACATTAAGTTCTTAGAACTAGGTGGTATGATTCGTTTCAGAGATTTAACGCCTAAATTACTTGATAATTTATTTCAACAGGGCTACCCTATTTTAACTGGTCTTAGTGCTACTTATCTTTATCAATGCTCAAGAGAAGTGACAATTTCAGATGGAGTGATGGAATACAATGATGTTAAAGGTGAAGCAACCGGTCATTTTGTAATACTTTCAGGTTATAATAAGAGTAAAAATTATGTTTTGGTCGCCGACCCATTTAAGGCGAATCCTGTATCTGGAACTAATTATTATTCCATTAATACCCGTAGAGTTATTAATTCTATTTTACTTAGCATAATTACCTATGATGCAAATTTATTAGTGATACAGCCTAAAAAGAGCTTTAAATGAAGAAATTAATAATAGTCAATCAGCTTAAAGATTGGGATTTCGATATTCCTTTAGTAGAAGTTATCGATGCAAAAAGCTATCTTTCAAAACCTGAATACCTAGAACTACGACATGTACGCATATTCAATTTGTGCAGAAACAACAAATACCAAAGCACCGGTTATTATGTTTCCTTATTAGCTGAAGCAAGAGGCCACAAAATAATTCCTACAGTTAGCACATTACAAGATTTTAAAACCGTTCAATTATTAAAACTGCTTTCAGAAGAGTTAGACGACATTATTCAGGACAGTTTGCATAATATAAAGTCGACAGAGTTCACATTGAGTGTTTATTTTGGAAAAAACTTAGCAAAGCAACACACCAAACTTTCAAAGCAACTATACAACCTATTTCAGGCTCCTTTATTGCGAGTTGAATTTGTGTATAAAAATAAATGGCTGGTAAAAAACATAAAACTTATCAGCATAACTGATATATCAGAAGAACACAAACCTTTTGTAAGGCAATTTGCAAAAGATTATTTCGCTAAGCAGAGATACGATACAGTTAAGGTTAATAAAACAACTTATGATCTTGCCATTTTAAGTAACCCAAAAGAAAGTGATCCTCCTTCTAATGATATTGCTCTTCAAAAAATGGTTGAAGCAGGTGAACGCCTTGGTTTTTATGTAGAATTAATAGAAAAAGATGATATTAGCCGTCTTCCTGAATTTGATGCCTTATTTATTAGAGAAACTACAGCAGTTAACCATCACACCTATCGATTTGCAAGGAAAGCAATAGCTGAAGGCTTAGTTGTGATCGATGATCCCACCTCTATTTTGCGTTGTACCAATAAAGTATATTTAGCTGAACTATTAAATAGAAATAGAATTCATACTCCAAAGACCATAATAATTCACAAAGACAATAAACATGAAGTAGAGTCATTTTTAATGCTTCCATGTGTTTTGAAAAAACCAGACAGTTCTTTTTCTCAAGGTGTTATTAAAGCTAAAACCTCCGAAGAGCTTCAAGTGAATTTGAATGAAATGTTACAATCTTCTGACTTAATAATTGGTCAAGAGTACCTATTTACAGAGTTTGACTGGAGAATTGGAGTTCTCAATAAAAAAGTAATTTATGCCTGTAAATACCATATGGCCAAAGGCCATTGGCAAATCTATAATTGGGCAAGTCATGAAGAAGAAAATTATGGAGGTGTTGAGACGATAGAATTAGATCAAGTTCCAGAACTTGTATTGCAAACTGCTTTAAAGTCAGCTAACTTAATAGGAGATGGGCTTTATGGTGTCGATGCAAAGTATATTGATGGTAAGGTTTACATCATTGAAGTAAATGATAACCCGAGCATTGATTCAGGTTTTGAAGATCGACTCTTGGGAGACGAGCTTTACAATCAAATTATGGAAGATTTTAAACGAAGAATAGAACAATCAAAAAGAAATGAGTGAAATAAAAAATAAGGTTCTTTCTTTATTCCAAGGTTTTGGTGTGGAGCTAGAATACATGATAGTTGACAAGGATAGTTTAAATATAAAACCAATTGCAGACCTATTATTAAAAGAGCTCGCTGGTAATGTAAACGATGATTTTGAAAATGGTGAGATAGCTTGGTCGAATGAATTAGTAATGCATGTTTTGGAAATTAAGACCAATGGACCTGTAAATAGTTTAATGGGTTTGTCTGAAAAGTTTAATGAGAATGTGAAATTGGCTAACATAAAACTAGCAAAGCACAATGCTATATTATTGCCAACGGGTGCTCACCCATTTATGAATCCATTAAATGAAACAGTTATTTGGCCACATGAATACAATCAAGTTTATGCTTTATATGATAGAATATTTGACTGCAAGGGTCATGGATGGTCTAATTTACAGAGTACACATTTAAATTTACCTTTTGCTAATGACTTAGAATTTGAACAATTGCATGCAGCAATTCGCTTACTTCTTCCAATAATTCCTTCAATTAGTGCAAGCACACCAATATTAGATTCTAGTTTTAATGGATTTAAAGATCATCGCTTAGAATATTATAGAAAAAACCAAGCTAAAATTCCCGCTATTGCCGGAAAAATTATTCCCGAAAAGGCTTACAATCAAAAAGATTACGAAAGTTTAATATTTGAACCAATACGAAAAGCGATTACCCCCTACGACTCAGAAGGGGTTTTAGGAAAATATTTCCTCAATTCACGCGGTGCTATCGCTAGGTTTGATCGAATGGCAATTGAGATTAGGGTTATTGACATTCAAGAGTGCCCAAAGATGGACATTGCTGTCTTAACGCTAATTATTGAAACAATTAAATGGTTAATAGCTAGGCAAAGCCAAGAATTGAAAAGGCAAAAAGAATTTGACGAAAATGAGTTGTATGAAATCTTCTGTGGTCATGCGAAAACAGCTGAAGATACAATTATTCAAAATAAGGAGTACCTCTCAATTTTTGGTTTTAACAAACCAAGCTGTACTTCCAACGAATTATGGAAACACATAGTAGATTGTGTTCAGTTAGAAAATGATGAAGTAAATTTAATTTTAGAAAAAGGAAGCCTTTCTACTCGTATCTTAGGTAGATTAAGTCAAGATTTTTCCTTGGAAAATATTAAGAAGGTTTATAGAAATTTAGCTCACTGTTTGAAAGAAAATCAAGCCTTTGAAAAGTAAATTAATTTTAAGCTGCGAACATGCCAGTAATGCTATTCCAAAAGAATATGTTAAGTTATTTTTACCCTACAATAAGTTATTAAATAGCCATAATGGATATGACATTGGAGCTGAATTACTTTTTGAAGCCTTCAAGTCTCAAATAGAGGTAGATTATTCAATTAAAGGATCTTATAGCAGACTATTAATAGAGTTAAATAGATCTTTGCATAATAGTAAATTATTCTCAACTATTACTAAGCCCTTAAAAAGCTCAATTAAAGCAGAAATAACTGACAATTATTATACTCCATATCGAGCGTCGATTCAAGATAACATTAAAGAGAATATAAATAGAGGTTATACGGTTATTCACCTGTCACTTCACAGCTTTACACCAAATTTAAATGGGGTGAAAAGAATTGCTGATATAGGAATACTCTACAATCCCGTGAATAGCTTAGAGAAAGATTTATGTAGTGCTTGGAAATTAAATTTAAAAGAAAGTCTGCCCAAATTAACTACTAAATTAAATTATCCATATTTAGGAAAAGCGGACGGTTTAACTACCTACCTTAGAAAAAGGTTTCCGATGAATTACCTTGGAATTGAATTAGAGGTAAAGAATGATTTAATCGGTACAAACAGCTGGGAAAAAACTCAAAGTGAACTTATTAAAAGCTTTAAAAAGTCACTAATTAATTTAGAAAATCCCATTAATCCTTGATAAATTCCATCTTATAAAAATGGAAGTCTGGATTAGGTAAATCTATTTTTAAACCAGAAACCTTTCCGTTTGAATCTTGGGAAAACGTAATGTATCCATTGGGTAAGAATCCGTCTTTAAACTTAATCTGATAGGTATTGTAATGCCAATGCGTCATTTCAGAAGTAAATAATTCTTTGGAAGGCAGCATGGTAAAAACTAACTTCCCTCCTTCTTCTGTAACGCTAGCTTCCCCATAAACCTTATCTACATAAGTACCAACTAAATCTTCATTAGAGAATTGACTTTTAATTTTAGGTTTTCTTGCTTCTAAACGCTTTTTCTGATCTTCTTCATCACTTGCTTCAGCCCTATTGCTGTAGTCCAAGTAAAGTTGAGACCAGTCTTCTCGGATGGCATTTCCTTTGTATTCATCAATCAATTGATACATCAAAGCAGCTGGTAGACTCGTTTCTCCATTACTTAAAACAATTGCACCTAATTTCATTTCAGGACAAATGAAGATTTTCGAAATGTATCCTGGCAAACCCCCACCATGATGGAATACCTTTGCACCTTGATAGTCCATCAAAAACCAACCTAATCCATAGCCCTTGAAGTGAATGCCATTGCTGTTGTCAAAACTTGATGGATCAATAGGTGTTTGTAATTTGGTGATGTTTTTATAGCTGGCTTCTTCTAGCAAGGTATCGCCATTTACAATGCCTTTATTCAGCCAAAACTTAATCCACTTAGTCAAATCTTCCACATTTGAACTAATAGCAGCTGCGCCTCCAGAATTATCATAGTTTCTGACTTTATCAAGTCTTCCTTTAACATGAGGTTCTGCAATATTTAAATCTTTTGGATACCCATCAATAGAAGTAAATGAATTATTCATTTCTAAAGGTTTAAAAATGCGCTCTTTAATGAACTTATCCCATGTCATACCACTAACTTGTGTAACTATTTTACCCGCTATAATAAACATGATGTTTTGGTAACCATAGTTTGTTCTAAAATCATAAGTCATAGGATAATTGGCAAATCGCTCAATGATTTCTTTTCTTGTATAATTGCTGTTGTACCAGAGTAAATCACCATCGAAAGTATCAAAGCCACTGCGGTGCGCCAATAAGTCTTCTACAGTAATCTGAGAAGCAACATAATCATCACTTAAGTCAAACGCCTCAATGTAGTCACTCACTTTATCCGTCCATTTTAACTTACCGTCATCTACAAGCATTCCAATAGCAGTTGCAGTAAATGCTTTACTTAAGGAGGCTATTCCGAAAGTAGCATCAGTAGTTAATTTTCGCTTAGTTTTTTGATTTGCCACTCCAAACGCTTTTTGATAAACAACCTCCTTGTTCTTTACAATAGAAATTGCCAAGCCTTGTAATTCAAAGTTGCTTATGGATTCTTGAATATAACTATCAAGTCGCTCTTCTTCTACTTGAGCTATAAGTTGAAGTGAACTAAATAAGGCAACTGTAAACAAGCATCTTAAACAATTTCCCATAGTGTTATTTTTAGTCGATTTTTAAAAGCTCAAGATAGTGATTAATCTTAAAAACAAAAAGCAGCTTTTAAAGCTGCTTCATTTTAATGGCCTTCCTTAAGTAGGTCTGGATACTTGGCTTGAAAGCGTTTCAGCCTTGGAATGGAAACACTTTGAACGTAAGGGTTTTCCGGATGCTTATTTTCATATTCTTGATGGTAATCTTCAGCTTTCCAAAATTCATCAAACTCCTTTACCTCCGTAACTATTGGTGCACTATAGGTATTATTACCTTCTAAATCAGCAATATAATTTTCAATAGCTTGCTTCTCATTTTCATTTTTGTAAAATGCAATCGATCGGTATTGTGGACCCCTGTCTGGTCCTTGCCGATTTAGTGTGGTGGGGTCATGCGATCCAAAAAACACTTTTACCAAGGCTTCAAAGTCTACTTTGGATGGGTCATAAATTACTTTCACCGCTTCTGCATGACTTGTTGCTCCTCTACTTACTTGCTCATAGGTAGGGTTTGCTTCACTTCCACCAGAATAACCTGAAACAGCATCCTTAACACCCTTTACAGACTGAAAAACTGCTTCTACACACCAAAAGCAACCACTAGCAAAATAGGCCGTTTTTAGTCCATCTTTTTGAATCTCTTCTTGGGTTGCTGGTATTGTAAGTTCATTCTTATTCTCAACATTGACCTTCTCTGCAGTTCCTTTGCAGGCGTGCAGCGTTCCTACTGTAAATAATAGGCTTGTTACTAAAATAAAGTTCTTCATCATGACTTGGTTTTAAAAGTTTAGTTTTCTTGTTCTGTTGTAAAAAATGAAGAAAGCAAATCACCAAACTGAAAGCTTTTCTCTAAATAATCTTTATTCAAATATGAGTATTCCGACATAGCATGAAGCACATATTCCATCATTAAATAGCTACCATCTTCTGGTAAAGCTGGAAATTTTGCCTTTACCAACTTCTTTAAATCCTTCACTTGGTCAAGCGATTTACGATATTCCTTGTCAGTAAGATCATTCATTAAATCAAGTCGATTGCCTGAAAACCAATTAATAATTGAGGTATAAGTCTCAGTATTATCGTTTTTCTTCTTTTTTAGGTCCTTCATTTCAGGGAAAAACTGCAAGGCTTGTGTTCTTATTGCAGCGCGAATCAATGCATAACTTACTTGAACTGCTCCCTCCTGTTCTCCTTCATAAACCATCTCAATTTTTCCAATAATTGCTGGAATCACGGCCATTAAGTCACTAATTCTAACAGTAGTTTTGCTTTCCCCATTCTTTAGCATCCTGCGCTCTGCAGCACTTAACAAGGTCTCATAAGCTGAAATCGATAATCGAGCTGAAACACCAGACTTTTCATCAACATATTCACTTTCTCTTGCCTCAAATGAAATTTGCTCCAGCAAATCCTTAAGGATCTCTGGGACAGTTAAATTTTTACATTGACTTGAGGTTGTTTTCACTTCACTTGCAGTAATTTCTTTTGCCAGCGCAATGCTTTTTGGATAGTGAGTCATTATCTGACTTTGAATTCTATCCTTAAGTGGAGTAATTATTGAGCCACGGTTAGTGTAATCTTCAGGATTTGCTGTAAACATAAACTGTATGTCAAGAGGAAAACGCAGTTGAAACCCTCTAATCTGAATGTCTCCTTCTTGTAAAATATTAAATAAAGCCACTTGAATTCTTGCCTGCAGGTCTGGCAGCTCATTTATAACAAATAAACAACGGTTAGCTCTTGGAATTAATCCGAAATGTATCACCCGCTCATCGGAGTAGTCTAACTTTAAGTTGGCTGCCTTAATGGGATCTACATCACCTATCAAGTCAGCAATAGAAATATCTGGCGTGGCCAATTTCTCTACATAACGATCTGACTTACTTAACCAAGTGATTGGCGTTTTATCACCTTTTTCAGCTACCAAACTTTTCCCAAAATTAGAAATTGGGTTAAATGGGTCATCATTTACTTCAGAACCTTCAATAATTGGTATATAGTCATCTAATAATTGAGTCATTAATCGGGCAATTCTAGTCTTTGCCTGTCCTCTTAAACCCAATAGGTTAATACTGTGCCGAGCAAGTATAGCTCGTTCTAAGTTAGGAATAACGGAGTCTTCGTAACCGAAAATTCCCTCAAAAACAGTTTGCTTTTTCTTCAACTTTTGAATGAGGTTGTCTCTCAGTTCGTCTTTAATCGACTTTGATTCGTACTTCGCCTTCTTAAGGTCTCCAAGTGTCTGTAGTTTTTCGTATTGCATGTAACTAAAATCTTTTTCTTTTGTTTTTTTCGTAGTCTGTAAATATATAATTACCCAGTCCTTGAAGGTCAGAGTAGAATGCTTTGCCCTTGTTAGCTTCAGTAAACTCTTCCACAAACTTTTGCAGATAAGGGTCCCGAGCAATCATAAAAGTAGTGATGGGGATATTTAACTTACGGCATTGTATACCTAAGTTGATGGTGCGGTTTAAAATTTTTGGATCTTGTCCCCAGCTATTTTGATAATACTCTCCATTTTCTATAATGCAAGTAGGTTTTCCATCGGTAATCATAAAGATTTGTCGATTACTATTGCGCTTTCTTCGAAGCAAATCCATCGCTAATTCTAATCCTGCAACCGTGTTGGTGTGATACGGGCCAACAGATAAGTAAGGCAAATCTTTAATCTTCACTTCCCAAGCATCATTCCCAAATACAACAATGTCTAAACTGTCTTTTGGATATTTGGTGGTAATCAGTTCCGCCAAGGCCATGGCTACTTTTTTAGCTGGTGTAATGCGGTCCTCACCGTACAAGATCATAGAATGTGAAATGTCAATCATTAATACTGTTGACATTTGTGAGTTGTGATGATTTTCAGTGACTTCTAAATCCTTTTCAGTCATACGAAAATCATCAATACCTTGATTGATTTGAGCATTTCTAAACGATTCTGTAAAGGCAATTTGGTCCATGGTATCACCAAACTGAAAAGGCCGTCGATCTGCTGTTGCTTCTCCTCCGTTGCCTATAAACGAAGTTTTATGATTTCCTCTGTCTCCTTTTTTTAGCTTTCCAAAAATTTGCTCTAAGGCTTTCTTGCGAATCAGTTGCTCCGATTTTGCACTAAGCTCCATGTCGCTGCCACTACCCTTCTGCACAAACTTTTTTTCCTCTAGTTCTTTTCGAAAATCCTCTAAGGTATACTCTGGTGTTGTTAAGCCATGCTCTTCATCTAATTCCTTCAACCATCTAAAACTTTCTTCATAGTCGCCAGAAGTATGGGTCATGAGTTCCAAAAAAATCTTTAAAAGACGCTCAAAAGGCGTTTCATTATTTTCTTTGGGAATAAAAGCATCAAATCTAAATCCTATCATAATTGTGTTCTGTAAAATTAAACCAAGAATTTAAAACAAAGTTTTGCAAAATGTAGTATATGTTTTCTAAAAGACAGATATCAAGTCTTCTTTTAGAAATATTAACTTCGTGGCACTTAAATGTCATTTCGCTTTATGAGGAATCGTTTTCTTTCACTTCTTTTATCATTTATTTTTTCTTCAACATTGTCTGCTGTTGAAAAGGAGCATGAATACACCTCAATTTCTTCAGTTATCAACTTTAAACACTTAGCTAAAAATGCCCTATTGCTAGAAGATTCAGAGTCTAAATATAGTCTAAAAGAAATTCTGAGCGACAAGCAGTTAAAAGGACAATTTACTACTCCCTCTGTAAACATCCCTTACTTAGATTTTACGAACTCTACATATTGGATGAAGGTGAAAGTGCATAACGATACCTCAATAAAAAAATCATATTACCTAGAATTGGCTAGGCCACTGACAAATTTGATAAACCTATATGTAATTAACGAAAATGGTGACATTCAAAAACACTATCAGGCAGGTGATGATTTGCCCTTTCAAGATCGCCCATACTTGCATCGAAAATTCATTTTTCCCATTCATTTTGAAGCCAATAGCAAGCATACTTTAGTTATAGAAACAAAAAGTGATGGAGAAATATTAAAACTACCAGTGAAACTATGGAACATTGATGCATTTACCCAGTTTGTTTCAATGGAAAACTTTTTTCTAGGGTTGTTCTATGGATTTCTAGTCCTCGTTTTTGTGCTTTTTAGTTTTTTCGCCATTGCATTACGCAAATCAGTTTATGTTGTATTTATAGGCTATGTGTTGTTCTTAGGCTTATTTCAATTCGCTTTAGATGGTTTTGCCTTTCAGTTTTTCTGGCCTAATTCTCCGTGGATGGGTAATCATTCAATATTGATTTTCGCAGCCATTTCAATGTTGTTTATTTTGGGCTATGCCCACTCAATCTTGGAATTTCAAACACTCAATAAGACTTATTTTAATATCTATAAAGCATTTTATGTATTAGTGAGTATCGGTCTACTTACAAGTTTTACCTCTGGGGTTGTTTATGAATTAACCTTTCCTATCTTGAACGGCCTACAGGTGATTATGTCCTTTTATTTCTTCCTAGGAATTTATTTAAAATTTAAGCAAGGGAAAACACCAACTTGGCCACTTACAATGGGTTTTGTCTTCTTATGGCTTGGTGCTATGGTATTTGTATTAGCGAATGTAAACATCATTGAAAACGAATTTCTGGCTGCCAACACTCTAAAACTTGGATCAGCTATTGAAGTCACCTTTCTCTCAATAGCAATGGCGGGCCAGTATAGAGAAACCCAACGAGATAAATTGGAAGCCCAAGATGAAGCCTACAAACGCTTGGAAGAAATCAATGACCTCAAGAACCTACAAACTGAAAAATTAGAGCAGCAAGTAAAAGAACGCACTTTTGAAATTTCAGAAAAGAATGATATACTTACTTCTCAGAACAAAGAAATTATAAACAGCATCAATTATGCTAAGCGTTTACAGGACGCTATTCTGCCCTCTAAAAAACTTATGGAAGCTTGTTTTAAAGCTTCAGGCATCCTATTTCTACCGAAAGACATTGTATCGGGTGATTTTTACTGGATGGAAGCTACTCAAGATAAGGTTTATTTTGCCGTAGCAGATTGCACTGGCCACGGAGTACCAGGGGCATTAGTAAGTGTAGTTGGACACAATGCCTTAAATCGTTGCGTGAACGAAATGAAATTAAAAGATCCTGGTGAAATACTCGATCGATTGACAGATTTAGTTGAGCATACATTTACCAAAGATAAATCAGAAGAATCAAGCATGAACGACGGCATGGACATCTGCTTATGCGTTTGGGATTATAAACAAAGCTTGAAATATGCAGGTGCATTTAACCCGCTCTACTTAATTCGAGATGGAGAATTGATGGAGTTCAAAGGGGATAAGCAGCCCATAGGGAAATTCATTAAGCGTGATCCTTTTACGACCTACAAAATTAACCTACAAAAAGATGACTCTATCTATTTATTTTCTGATGGTTATGCTGACCAGTTTGGCGGAGAACGTGGAAAGAAGTTAAAGTACTCTGTATTTAAGGAATACTTATTGGCAGTAAATCAAGCTCCGGCAAGTGAGTTATCTGAAACCTTAAATCAACGGTTTATAGAATGGAAAGGTGATGAAGATCAAATTGACGATGTGTGTATTATGAATGTACGGTTTTAAGTCGCTGTTGATATTCCAAAAAAGCTCTAGTCGTGCTTATTATTTTCATCAAGCCCCTCTACTAATCATAGTGTCTTCTTTATGGAATAGCATTATAAGTTCTTTTATAGTAGAAGCTATAACACCAAGTATCACAAAGCAGCCGTTGGCTGTCACAAAGGCACACAGAGGGTTTAGTAGTAAGTAATAAATACTGTTTAGATTAAGTATAGACTTTCTATCAATAAAAGTCTCCGCACAACTCTGTGTTTTCTCTATGAAGCTCTGTGGAATAGCATTTTAAGTTCATTTTAAAGTAAAGGTTATTACACCATTTTCACAAAGCAGCCGTTGGCTGTCACAAAGGCTCACTGAGGGGTAAGCAACATGTAGTAAATACTGTTTAGATTAAGTATAGATTTTCTATCAATAAAAGCCTCCGCGCATCTCTGTGTTTTCTCTATGAAGCTCTGTGGAATAGCAATTAAAGTTCTTTTATAGCAAAAGCTATTACACTATTTTCACAAAGCAGCCGTTGGCTGTCACAAAGGCACACAGAGGGTTTAGTAGTAAGTAATAAATACTGTTTAGATTAAGTATGGATATTCTATCAATAAAAGCCTCCGCGCAACTCTGTGTATACTCTGTGAAGCTCTGTGGAATAGCAATTAAAGTTCTTTTTAAAGTAAAGGCGATTACACCATTTTCACAAAGCAGCCGTTGGCTGGCACAAAGGCTCACTGAGGGTTTAGTAGTAAGTAATAAATACTGTTTAGATTAAGTATAGATTTTCTATCAATAAAAGCCTCCGCGCATCTCTGTGTATACTCTGTGAAGCTCTGTGGAGTAACAATTAAGAAATTGTCCTAATTAACCAGTTGAAACTTGCCTTTTCGTTGCAATACATTGCCGGTTTCATCCTTAAAAAGGACAACAAAAATATACATGCCTTTCGTGCAAACTTTTATTCCACACAGGCCATCCCATTCAAAGCGATCCATGTCCGAATATATTTCTTCCCCCCAGCGATTGTAAATAGTTAACTCAACCAAATTTGCATCATTCACTACTGGCTTAAAAACATCGTTTAATCCATCATTATTTGGGGAAAAGGCATTGGGAATAAAAATGATATCCTCTTTTGGAGTGCAGGCTGTAACTTCAATTTTATTACTCCTCAATATCCCACAGCTATAGGATGATTCTAGCCAATATCCCCCTCCTTTTGCAACCATTATAGATGAACTTGTTTCTCCTGTACTCCACAAATAATTAGGCAGTTGAATAGATGGATTAAGCTTTATTGGAATGTTTTCATCTTCATTTCGACAAATGTTGGTATCATTTCCAATAGTCAAACTCACATTAGGAACTGAGTCAATCAATATTATAACACTATCTTTCTGAACACCACAGAAACGCTCTACTTCTACACTATACATTCCTGCTTGATTTACCCTTATACTTTTTGTTGTATCACCAGTATTCCATAAATAAGAATCAAACCCTGACTGTGCCTCAAGCTTTATAGCTTCTCCTTTACAAATCGTGGTGTCTTCTATTAAACTTAAAGGAGTTACTATTTTTAATCCTACATCTATTTCATCATATAAAAAGCCGCAGTCATCTAAATAGCAGGTAAGGCCATATACCCCCATACCATATATTACTAAGGAATCTGCTCCCCAAGAATAGCTATCATAATTTGTTGGAGCTTTTAAGGTATATGGAAAATCTGTTGGACAAACAGTAATATCTCTACCCAATGGAGCCTCTAAGTGGACTGGTGAAACACTTACTAAATCAATCAAATAATAAATAAGCTTGTCGTTTTTAATTGTATATTCATTATCATTAAAGTTGCCGATCGTAATATATCTTTCGCCACCTAAGGCTTTGTAAAGTTGGCTAACTTTAGTCCAATTTAAGGTGTCATTCCAAATTGAGTAAGAGCGAATTTGTGGAGTATATTGACTCAATACCTTATTAGTGATTTGATTCCAATTAGCTGTAGGGCTCTTAGAGATATATGCATCAATATTTCTAATTGACTTATGTTGATCATCAGTCGCACAGATGTAATAGGAAACACAGTAAACACTATCTCTTTTGAGTGCCTGTATGAATTCCCCCCTATTATAAGTTACTTGATTATTCCCCCTATGGGCTGCAATTCCAACTGTATAACCAAATCCTTCTTTTGCAGCTTGGAATGTAAATCTATTTCTAGGTACGCTAAAAAACGAATCTAATGCACAGCTATTCACATATTTGCTTGTTGAGTAAGACTCCCAATTTATTGGTTTAGAATCACTACTATCTTCGTCAGGACAAATATTATATTGCTCGAAAGATGGGTTCTTAACAAGATTTTGACTATTAACAGATATACTGCTAAGAAAAGCAAGCACAAACGAAGAATAAAAATAGAACAGATTAGTAGCTTCTTTCAAAAAACAACTTCAATTGGTTTTAGACATTCACTAACGGTTTAATAGAAGAATTTATTATTCATTCATCATTTAATGCTGACATTTGCAATCAAAATATATGGGTTTCTAGTAAAATCATTTATATAGTTTAGCTAAAGATGCTTATCTTACAGCCCTGTTTAAAATCAAGCATAAAATGGCAGAAAAAGTAGAATACTCCATGGAGTTTGTGGTGAAGGCCTCCCCTAAGATGTTATATAAATTCCTTTCCACTCCTTCAGGACTCTCCGAATGGTTTGCAGATAATGTGAATTCAAGAGGAAAAGAATACACCTTTATTTGGGACGGATCGGAAGAAGTAGCGACTTTAGTAAATAAAAAAGCAGATAAGCACATTCGATTTAAGTGGGAAGAAGATGAAGAAGACGAATATTTCTTTGAGTTTAAATTAGAAATTGATGACCTAACAAATGATGTTTCTCTCATTATTACTGATTTTGCAGAGGAAGATGAAATTGAGGAGTCGAAATTGCTTTGGGAGAGCCAAGTGAACAGTCTGCTTCACGCAATTGGGTCCTAACACAATAAATCCTTTATTGATTCGCTAAATTGAAGTAAAGGCACTTTTTTGAAAACATCCACTAAATTTATAATCAAATCTTTTGCGTCGCCATTTATGGCGACTTTTTTCATTTCCATCTTCGTGTTATTGATGCAATTTTTATGGAAATACATCGATGATATTGTAGGCAAAGGATTGGAATGGACTGTAATTGTCAAATTGCTTTTTTACGTTTCCGCTAGTTTGGTGCCTATGGCTTTACCATTAGCCATTTTGCTCTCTTCTCTAATGACTTTTGGAAACCTTGGAGAGAATTATGAATTAGTAGCTTTTAAATCAGCAGGTATTTCCTTAAAAAGAGTACTACGACCTTTAGCAATGGTTATTTTAATGCTGAGTGGTATGGCTTTCCTATTTTCCAATTATTGGCTGCCCATTGCCAATTTAAAAAGTAAATCACTGCTTTATGATGTAAAAGAACAAAAGCCAACAATGGATATTCAAGCTGGAATATTCTCCAATGGTTTAGAAGGATTTTCTATTCGTGTAAAAAGAAAAAAAGTAATCGACGAAGTAGAGCATTTATACGACCTCTTAATATATGACCATAGGGCGGGGAAAGGAAATAGTTCCGTCATTACAGCTGAAGAGGGCATTATGACCATCACGGAAGATAAGCGATTCTTAGAGCTAACACTATTCAATGGTGAAAGCTATGATGAGCGTGAAGAGGAACGAAGAAAAAAAGATTATCCTTTAGCACGAACAAAGTTTGAAGAAGACATAATTCGGTTCAATCTATCTCAATTTCAATTGAACCGTACAGACGAAGAGCTGTTTAAAAATAACTATAAAATGCTAAATATGGCACAGTTAGATGCTGCCATTGATACGCTTAAGCAAAAAAAGGAGACACATTTTACAAATTTTAAAAATGGCTTAAAAAGCAGTAATTTTATTTTCAGAGAAATTAAGCGTCCAACGAGTAATTTAGCAATCCGTAAAAGACCAATCGTGCTAGATCGCTTAATCGATACATTAAATCTAGCACAGCAGCGTCAGCTCTTCAATACAGCTTCCAATATGGGAAGAAATGCTAAATCTCGCTTAAGTAGTATAGCTCAAGACCAATACAACAGAAACAAGTACATTAACTCCCACCTTATTCAATGGCATCAAAAATTGACTTTGCCATTTGCTTGCATCATTCTCTTTTTAATTGGTGCACCACTAGGGGCAATTATTCGCAAGGGAGGCTTAGGCATGCCAATTGTAATTTCGGTGATATTCTTTTTAATCTTCCATATCTTAAGTATTACCGGTGAAAAAATGGCGAAAGAAAGCGCTATTTCTGCTTTTGGCGGAATGTGGATGGCTTCCATGATATTATTTCCCTTGGGTATCTTTTTTACTCTAAAAGCTACTAGTGACTCCCCAATTTTTAATGCAAACAATTATGTTGATGCACTAAAATCGCTATTTAAAAAGAAAAATGCTAAGGTCAATTAATTAGTTGAAGAAGTAATTAGATACATATATGAAAATTGGTATACTTCTTTCCCGCTTTCCTTACCCTCTAGAGAAAGGTGATAAATTAAGAGCTTTTCATCAAATTCGTGAGCTTTCAAAGTCAAACGAAATTTACCTTTGCGCCATTTCAAAAGATAAAATTAATCAAAATCAGTTGGATCAACTAAGCAGCTACTGCACTGAAATAAAGGTAGTAAAGCTAAGTAAACTGACTATTTTTATAAATTTAGTCTATGGTTTAATTTTCACAAAACTTCCCTTACAAGTAGCTTATTTCTTTAAAAAAAATTCAAAGAAAAGTGTACAAGATTTCTTCTTAGCAAATAATGTAGATCATATTTATTGCCAATTAATTCGAGTAAGCGAATATGTGAAAGACATGAATCAAGTTCCAAAAACATTAGATTACATGGATGCATTATCAAGAGGAATGGAAAGGCGACTAATTAATGCAAGTGTTTTTCTAAAACCTTGGATTCAAGTTGAGACTAATCGACTAAAACGCTACGAGCACTTTATATTCCCTTCATTTGAAAAGCATTGTATTATTTCAGAGCAGGATAGAGACTTAATTGTTCATGCTCAAAACCATGAAATTGAAATCATTAGGAATGGTGTTGATCAAAATTATTTCAAGCCTAAAGTAACTACAAAAGAGTATGATTTAGTTTTTACAGGCAATATGTCCTACCCGCCAAACATTGAAGGGACAAGCTATTTAGTTGAAAAGGTTTTACCCTTAATTTGGAAAGATTATCCTAATATAAATTTGGCAATAATCGGCGCAAACCCAAGTAAAAAAGTTAAAAAGTTAGCTAGCAAAAAAGTTTTTGTTAGTGGCTGGGTAGATGATATGAGAGTCTATTATGCAAAATCAAGAATATTTGTAGCTCCCATGTTAATTGGCACTGGCCTACAGAATAAGCTATTAGAAGCCATGGCTATGAAAATTCCATGCATTACTACTCCCTTAGCAAATAATGCGCTAAAAGCAACTCCAAATAAAAGCGTCTTGATAGCCAATGATCCTGAGGAGTTTAAAAATTGTATAATTAAACTTCTAAAGAATCTTAATCTGACTGATGAAATCTCCAATAATGCCTTTAAGTTTGTAGGTGAAAAATATTCGTGGGAAAAAAGTGTAGAACAACTAAAGCTATTGATGTTATCTTGACTCCAGTTAATATCTACAAATTGTCAAGATTTTAAAAGATCATAATTTATAAGAATGAAAGATTTAAAAGAGAAAATTGAAGCTGCATGGGAGGACCGGGCTTTATTAAACGATGAAAAAACAGTGAAGGCGATAGAGAAAGTAATCAGCTTAATTGATGACGGACAATTGAGATGTGCTGAACCTAGCTCTGATGGATGGATAGTGAATGAATGGGTTAAAAAAGCAGTAGTTCTCTACTTTCCCATCCGAAAAATGGAAACAATTGAGGTAGGCCCCTTTGAGTTTCACGATAAAATGGCTTTAAAAGGAAATTATGCAAAAAAGGGGATACGAGTGGTCCCCCATGCCATTGCCCGTTATGGTGCTTATATTTCAAAAGGAGTAATTATGATGCCTTCTTACGTTAATATCGGAGCCTATGTAGATGCTGGAACTATGGTTGATACTTGGGCTACCGTTGGAAGCTGTGCACAAGTTGGAAAAAACGTTCACCTCAGTGGTGGTGTTGGTATCGGTGGTGTTTTAGAACCCTTGCAAGCAGCTCCAGTAATTATTGAAGATGGTTGCTTTATTGGTTCTAGATGTATTGTGGTTGAAGGAGTACACATAGAAAAAGAAGCAGTATTAGGTGCCAATGTGGTGCTAACCAAGAGCACAAAAATAATTGATGTAAGCGGTGATGAACCTGTTGAATTTAAAGGTAAAGTGCCAAGCCGATCTGTAGTTATACCAGGTTCTTACACCAAAAAATTTAATGCTGGAGAATTTCAAGTACCTTGTGCACTCATAATTGGAAAAAGAAAAGCAAGCACCGACTTGAAAACCTCTTTAAATAATGTCTTGAGAGAGTTTGAAGTAGCCGTTTAATCCACGCATGAAGAAGATTTTAATCATACAAACCGCTTTTATTGGAGATGTAATTTTAGCAACTCCAATCATTGAAAAACTCAGCGAATTTTACCCTGAAGCAAAAATTGATTTTTTGCTGCGTCGGGGAAATGGCGGTTTATTGAAGGAGCACCCAAAGTTAAATGACGTTTACATTTGGAAGAAGGACCAAAGTAAATACGCCAACCTCTTGAAAATCATATACGTTGTAAGACGTAAAAATTACGATTGCGTTATAAATATTCAACGTCACTTTGCATCAGGATTAATAACCGCATTATCTAACGCTAGATTAAAGGTTGGATTTCGAAAAAACCCTTTTTCCTTTACCTTTGATAAAAAGATAGGACACCGCTTAATCGGTCAGCATGAATCTGGCAGAAACCTGAGCTTAGTTAAAGAACTCACGGACGACAAATATGTCCGCCCAAAATTATATCCCCGAAAGGTTGATTATGCATCTGTAATTAAATACCAAGGACTCCCCTATTTGTGCGTTGCACCTACATCAGTTTGGGAAACAAAACAGTTACCAGCACTAAAATGGGTTGAAATTATTTTAGCCCAAGAGGACGAATGGATTATTTATTTATTAGGCGGAAAAGCTGACGAGGCTGCAT
Source organism: Vicingaceae bacterium (assembly GCA_040218815.1). GTDB lineage: Bacteria > Bacteroidota > Bacteroidia > Flavobacteriales_E > Vicingaceae > JAVJQS01. Next base: position 396,333 of record JAVJQS010000004.1, read on the forward strand.
GTGATGAAATTCAAGAAATGTGTGGCCGTAGTAACGTGATTAATTTAGCAGGGAAATTGGGCTTTTTGGAATCTGCCGCTCTTATGGAAAAGGCGAGTATGAATTACGTAAATGATTCAGCACCAATGCATATGGCATCTGCAATGAATGCTCCAACAAATGCAGTTTATTGCTCCACTATCCCTTCTTTTGGCTTTGGTCCACTTGGAGATCATTCAAAAGTAATTGAAACCCAAGAAGAATTAAGTTGCCGACCATGCGGACTTCATGGTAAAAAGAGCTGTCCACTAGGTCATTTTGATTGTGCCTATTCTATCAAGAAAGATCAATTTGATCGACCTAAATATCCTGAATTGCAAGGTTGATAATTGGAAAATTTAACAATTCCTCCACTAATAAACAACCAACCTACCCTCTGTCATTTCATCCATGGCGTATTTTAAGCCTTCTCTACCTAAGCCTGAATCTTTTACGCCTCCATAAGGCATGTGGTCAATTCGGAACCCTGGGATGTTGTTCATCATAATGCCTCCTACTTCCAAATGCTCTGTCGCCAATTTAAAATGAGCTAATGAATTTGTAAAGACACCTACTTGCAAGCCATACTTTGAGTTGTTATTCATGGCTAACAACTCCTCAAAGCTTTCCCCTTTTTCCAAAATAGCAACTGGTCCAAAAACCTCTTCTGCTGCAACTTTCATGTCGGGAGTGCTGTTTGTAATTAAAGTCGGTTTATAAATGTTGTGCTTTTCACTCTGTATGTTTCCTCCAAGTAATACTTTAGCTCCACCTGCCTTTGCTTCATTCACCCAATCGCTAATTCTATTCAAATGTCCCTTGTCGATTACTGGTCCAACAGAAACGTCTTTATCTTGGGCATTACCTACTTTTAGTTTTTTAATGGAAGCAATAAGTGCTTTTTCAAACTTATCATATACTTTAGCATGTACGAAAATACGTTGCGTCGAAATACAGATCTGTCCAGCATACAAGTAGGCACCTTTGGCTACTAAGTCAGTAATGGACTCAACATCCGCATCCTCATCGACAATAACGGCGGCATTTCCACCCAATTCTAAGGTAACTTTCTTTTTACCGCAAATACTTTTAAGGTACCAGCCTACTTTATCACTACCAGTAAATGAGAGCTTCGCTACACGCTCGTCTTTCACTAATTTTTCTGCAACCGGAATATCGCAACACAATACATTTATTACGCCTCCAGGGTAACCCACCTCTTTTAATAATTCAGCAAAAGCCAAGCAAGTCATAGGCGCTTGAGGCGCTGGTTTAATAACAACTGTACAACCTACAGCTAAGGCAGGAGCTACTTTATGCATCACCAAGTTTAGAGGAAAATTGAAAGGAGTTATGCAGGCTATTACACCAATTGGAAAGCGTTTAGTAAAAGCTGTTTTACCTTCTCCAGCATCCCAATCCATCGGAATCATTTCACCTCCGAAACGTGTTGTTTCTTCAATGGCTAAACGCAAGGTGGTTAAGCAACGTTGAATTTCATTGGTGGCGTATGAGCGGGGCTTCCCTCCTTCATTTATGATTAAGTCAATGAATTTTTCTTGTTGGACTTCTAATTTATCATAAAGCTTTTGCATCATTTCTGCACGTTTACCGGCAGACCATTTCTTGGTGATTTCAAAGGCAGCTAATGCAGCTTTAATGGCTTCTTCCATCTGTTCTTCGGAAGCTTGAGGGATTTTTCCAATTTCATGGCCTTGGTATTTATCCAACACGCTTAAAAACTCTCCACTTCCTTCGCTTAACCACTTGTTGTTAACGAAATTGCTTTTTTGAAAGGACTCCATTGTAATTTAATTTTTGAAAGAATTGATTGCTTTATTAATTAATTGAACCCTCAAAATTCGGCATTTGAAACAGAAGAAAATTGCATTGCCATTTTTAATTTATGCACTAAAAATTAGCCTATTAAATACCAGGTTTAAGCTTTAATACTATTCTTCTTTTGCATCAGCTTTGAGCTTACCTTCTTTCAGTTTTTTGAGATAATTTCTGAGATCACTGCGCACTTCCCCCGACAAAATATAAAGTCCGATCATGTTTGGAACAGACATCGCTAAAATCATCATATCAGAGAAATCGAGCACAGCTCCTAAGCTCACCGAAGCACCAACCACAACAAAAACCAAAAACAAGATTTTATAAGTCATTTCCGAGGTTTTTGACTTGCCAAAAAGATAAGTCCAGCCTCTCAAACCATAGTAAGACCATGAAATCATAGAAGAAAAGGCAAATAAGAAAACTGCAATTGCCAGCACCATTGGAAACCATGAAATCACAGTTCCAAAGGCTTCGGAAGTCAGTTCAACTCCTGAAACTCCTGAAATTTCGTGCATTCCCGTAAAAATTAATACTAAAGCTGTTAAGGTGCATACCACTACCGTATCGATGAATGGTTCCATAGCTGCAACAAAGCCTTCAGAAGCTGGGTGATGCGTTTTTGTAGCACTGTGTGCAATAGCAGCTGACCCTACTCCTGCTTCATTAGAAAATGCCGCCCGTTGAATTCCTACAATTAAAACTCCAATAAAGCCCCCTTTTAATGCATTTGGAGAAAATGCCCCATTGTAAATTGCAGAAAAGGCAGGTCCGATGTTTTCAATGTTTATGCCTATTACCACCAATGCTGCTGTGACATATACAATAGCCATAATGGGCACCACTTTCCCTGTAACCTTTGCAATGCTTTTTATTCCTCCTATGATGACTATTCCAACCAAAATGGCCATGCCTACTCCAAACCAAAATCCAAATCCTTCTAAAAAGGAAAATTGTGATGCCATAATGGAGAAGGATTGGTTTGATTGAAACATATTTCCTGCACCGAAAGAAGCACCTACACAAAGGAGCGAAAACAACCCTGCTAGTACTTGACCTACTTTTTTCAAGTTGCGCTTTTCTAAACCATAGCGCAAGTAGTTCATTGGACCACCGAAAATTCTCCCATCTTCCTTTATTTCTCGGTATTTCACACCCAAGGTGCACTCTACGAACTTAGATGACATCCCAAAAAAACCAGCCAAAATCATCCAAAATGTCGCTCCTGCACCACCTAAAGAAACTGCTACAGCAACGCCTGCAATATTTCCCAGTCCAACCGTGGCAGAAACTGCTGTGGCAAGCGCCTGGAAATGACTCACTTGTCCTGGAGCATTTGGGTCGCTGTGTTTACCTCTTGCCAATTGTATAGAGTGCCTAAACCCACGAACATTGATAAAACCCATTCTAAAGGTAAAAAATAATGCCCCCAAGATCAGCCATATTACTATAAATGGAATCTTGGTCTGTCTGATTTCACCATTTGGGTATTTCAAGGGAACAAGGTCAGTGTAAGTAATTTCTGCTAAATATTGAGCTCCTTGTTCAATGAGGTCTTCCTTACTACTAGGATTAAAAATGAATTGCCCTTCTTCAAAAAGAAAGTGAATATTGCCCTTTGCCAAGGCTTTTACTGTATCTATTTGATTGTCATCTATGGTTACTAAGGCAATTTCCTGACCTTCTTCCACTTCAGTTCCCTCTACTACCAATCGCTTTTCTAGGGTAAATGTCTTTTCTGTTTTGGCGCTCCAACTTGGAGCAGGAATCAATTTAATTTCTGCATAAATAATGGGGTCGTATACCCCCATAGCAGCAAATGGATCCCAAAACAACACTTTACTCATGGCTTTTACCAAAGGATCAAAATTGCTGTTGAATTGTTCTGTTATGGACTCCTCCTCTATGGTGTAGTACTTAGTCATTCGCCTATTCTCTGCATCGCTAACCACTACTTTGTATTCAATTCCCTCTACAAGGCTAGATGCCCGATTTGCATCGAGGGCAGTTTCTTTGTTCGACCATTCGAAACGATACGGGGGAGAACCTCCAAGAACTTTTAATTCGATAAAACCATCGTTGATACTTTTGGACGGATTTCCAATTTCAGCCTCTATTGTAAAAGGATTATTGCTTTGTGAAGTATCTTGCTGAGCATTAGAATTGCTAGTGATTAGTAATATAAAAGCAAAACAACACAGTAAATATTGTTTCATAGTTGTATTCTAGTTTTTGATTGTTGTTTTCACAGAATAGCCTATCAAGCAGCGCTATTTGTTTATAAGATATTAGCTATCGAAAAAAATAAAAAACTAGAACACCAACAATTTTTGAGTTTAATTATAAAAAAAGCTTGTAACTCCTTTTAATTAACTAAAGTCATCAAAATTACCTAATCTTTAGTAGAATAAAAAGTCAGAGGTAGTCTCTTACCTCACCTTATAAGCCGTAAACTCTCCAGTATTTGGCTTACTAATGTTCACAAACTCCCTACATTCATTAAAGTGCTCAAAACTTTGTTCAAGCAGTTTGCCTGGCCAAAAAATGCTAGCACTCAAGGCCTCCAAATCGTATTGAGCTCCATACAGCGTTACAAAAGACTTTTGAATGTCTTTATTGTAAAGCGGTGCTGCTAAAAATCGCTCCCGCAGTTGGTCACGGTCCATATGGTCTTGTGCTACTAAACTATCTAAATAGCTCTTCCGCTCTTTGGTAGCTGTTAACTCAGCATACTCCAACCATTCAATATCTTGTTGGTGGTTCGTAGCCACTTTTTGATGATCTACATGTGGTCCCTTATCTGGAGTTAAATACACGGTTTTATATTTTCCAGTTTTATCGAGTACCGTAACATTGTATGACATATGCACCGGCAAGCGAAGCAAGGTAGAAACGGCTTGGGGAACATCTTTACAGGTCTCCAATACATAGCGCATTATCAAGGGTATTCCAAAGCCTTCTCCTGATATTTTCCTTCCTCCAAAGGTCAAAGAAATGGCCAATCCATCGGCATTCATTCCGTCTAGCAGTCCCCAATTACAATCAGACATACCAATAACTGGTTTCAACCAATTCGTTTTAAATAGTGTGCCTTCAAACCATTTTGGATTATAGTCATAGTTGCGAATTAAGGAATAAGGGTGCTCATTCCAGGCCACTTGTGTACATCCACTCATAAATGGTGGTGGGTTATACAAGCTCAAATAACGTGCAGCTAAGTCACTTCCACCTGCTAATTCACACAGTTCCTCATAAATGGGCACTAACTCCGGCATGTGCTCCTGCAGCTGTTCTAAGCAGGTTAAATAGCCTGCTCTAGCCGTGTGGCCTTCTGATAAAAACCATTTTTTATAATAAGGCCAAGATTTATTGAAGCGTTTTTGCCATTTCTCCCCTGGTTCCTCTTCCGCCACACACTTCAGTGATATTAGCATAGTTACATCATTTTAAATCCACCGATTTCAGCTTCTTTTTGGGCCAAATGTTCGTTGGATGGTTCTTCTCCTATATATTCGTCTTTTAATGCTTTTATCCAAGCTTTTGCTCTGTCTTTCAATTGAAAATCATCCGTCATCAAGCGCCCACGCAGCACTAAAATTCCGATGTCAGCGCCTTCATAAACGTAATCCCCCTCTCTTGTGATTCTCAAGAAAAAGGCCTCATCGTCATTTTCAATTGCCCGTCGGTGCGTATCCATACGATCATAAGTGATTGCACCTTTATCATCTATTCTCCAAATTCCTGATTTTGGAGCATGAGTAACCTTCTTGATTTCATCTTTGGTGTATTTAATTACTAATTGACACCAATCATCAATATTTTCTTTTTTCGCCCATCGAGCATTAATTGCGTTCACACTAATTTCATAAGGCTGGTCCATCCACTCTAACAAGTGAAATAAAAATAATGGAGCATCCGCCAGAGCAAATACGGCATGATTGGTAATAGAGCTCGCACCAGTAATTCTTGGATTCAACTCTCCCAAATATATTTGACTATTGTCTTGGTCTATCAAGAAATCAAGTTCAAAGTACCCCTTATAGCCTTCTTTTCTCAATTGATCACCAAAAAGCTGCGTATATTTTCTAGCCTTTTGACGTAAGCTTGGAGTGAATACATCTGCATAAATTTCATTACCACACCATCCCCCTTTATAAGGCGTAAGCTCTTTGAAGCCAACCAACTCTGTCATCAGCGGAGCTACTATTGTTCCATGTCTTGTTACGCAAGCCTCGATTGCCGCTCCTCGACAATTAATTCTTTTCATCACCTTAACCTCGTCTTCAGCAGTGATCTCATCTGCATGTTTCAGCCACTCTGCCTCATTTGAAATAAAGAAGGTCGTGTGTCCTGAATCACCAAAAGGCAGCTGAATGACTAAATCATCTCCCAGCTTTTTAGATTTCTTCTGCAAGTCAGCGTAATCTGTCACTTTATCTAAAAAATAAGGCACACAAGGCACACCAGCTTTTTCAGCAATACGGTTGGTGTTTACTTTGTTGTCCATTGATTCCCGCATTTTTGCAGGAGGAAAACATACCTCTAAATTGTGCTTTTTAGCAAGGGCTTCGGTTTTTTCATCAAACATTAAGAAGAGCGCTTTTCCGCCATCACCTCTACTTTTGATGTACTCTACCACTTCCTTATGCTCCAATAAGTAATTGTTGATGTCCTCAATGCTTTCAAATTCATCATGAGGCAATTCTTCACTTGGTGCAAAAACGTTGGGATGTAAACCATCAAAACACTCGATATAACAAATAAATCGAAATTTTCTTACCCATTCATCTGCACCCAATAAGTTAAAGTTGGTAGCACTTATAAAATAAATGGGCGTTTCATTACGATAAAAAAATCGTCGAATTTCTGGTAAACCCTTTAATACTTCTTTCTTACTTGATGTTTTTTTCATTTTGTTGGTTTCATTTTTGGTGTTGTTGTATTTTTTGAATTCTCATTTCCATTTTTTCTCGGGTCTCCCATCATGGCTGTAGCCGTTTTTTTACGGTCTAATGCTGCCGGAGTAAGCACTCGAATACCCAATTCATCGCGGTATCCGTGTATTTCTTTAACATCTAAGTTGATGAAAAACTCTAAAATTTCTTCACTTAATACCTGTCCTGGAACCAAAATTGGAAACCCAGGAGGATATGGAATGACAAAGGATGCTGATACAATTTCGCGTCCTTGTTTCATGGCTTTTTTGCATTCATTCCGTCGAATAAATTCACACTTCGTTTCATCGTAGGATAGGAAATAAGCTTCCCGAATATTTCCTCCGGGTACACCAGGAACTGCTTGAAATGAGCTGTGAAATTGACTAAAATCAGGCAATGGCGGGGTATGTGTAGTGTATTCGTAAATACTTTTATCTACCATTTTTAATTGTGGACCACTCATGGCAGCGCGCTGCTCATCCAATTGGTCTGCAATTTGAAGTAAAACACTTATCAAATAAGCAACTGAACTGCGTGTTGTACCAATGTTGGTCATAAACAACACTGTGTTTCTGGAGGTCTTGTTGATTTGAATACCAAACTGATCCATCAAGTATTTATTCTTGAACGTATCACCATCTACTCCTGTTCTACCGATGAACAGGTTAATTTTTGTAGGATCCAATACAAACTCATCATTGGTCCACGCTTCTTCCATTCGAATCCAGCCACTCTCAGGATTGTAATACTCAGTAATCCCTGACTTTCTATACTGTTCAGGAATATTGTTTTTTACCGTCAGCACGTCGAAGTACTTTTTTAATCGAGGGTGGGTAATAATTTTAGAACGCAGTACCATCGCCATTTCAATGGCTTTTTCCACCATCTCATAACCTTCAAATTCCACTTGTCTCCTTCCAGCATCAAGTGAAGCTAAAATTTGGTAATTAGGTGATGTAGAAGTATGTGTTTTATAGGCTTCGTGAAAGGAATCTTCAGTTTTTCGTCTAAATAATTCATCATAAATGTGAATCATAGATCCTTGTCTCAATGATGAAAGCGTTTTGTGGGTAGACTGAGTGGCATAAACTCGAAGTTTAACTAAATCTGGGTCAGCCATCAGTACTGGATTTTTTGATGCTTTATTTGCTTCAAAACGTTCACGATAGCGCTTACTCTTATACCTTTTTTGCAACACTTTGGCAGCATACATGGCAGTTCGTTGCTTGTAAATCGGTGTAAATCCAGCAAAGGCAAACCATGCCTCATCCCAAAGAAACACCATATCTGGTTTTATGGCCAATACTTCATCCATTACTCGCTGAACATTGTAAACAATGCCGTCAAAGGTGCAATTGGTTAACAAAAGCATCTTAACACGATCTAATCTGCCAGCGGCTTTCAAATCAAGCAGTTTCTTTTTGATTTCCTCTAAAGGCACAGCTCCATACATGCTGTACTCTTCAACAGGATACGAGTCTAAATAAACAGGAAACGCACCACTTAACACCATTCCATAATGATGTGATTTATGACAATCACGGTCGATAAGCACCAAATCTTCCGGCTGAACCAATGCTTGAAGTACAATCTTATTTGCTGTTGATGTACCGTTAGTTACAAAAAATGTTTGCTGTGATCCATATGCTTTAGAAGCCATTTCTTGCGCCTTCTTTAAAGGCCCAGTTGGTTGTAGCAAGGAGTCTAATCCACCAGTAGTTGCAGATGTTTCTGCTAAGAAAATGTTTCTTCCATAAAACTCCCCAAAATCTTGTAGCCATTGCGACCTAAATATGGAATTTCCTCTTGAAATCGGCATGGCGTGAAAAACACCAGTTGGCTTGCGGCTATAATTCATCAGTGCAGAGAAGAATGGCGTTTCATAACGCTCACGAATGGCCTGCACAATGCTCAAGTGGATTTCTTGTAAATCTTCAGTGCGGTAGAATATGCGGTTAAAGCAATTTAATGTGCGGTCATCCAATTGAGAAACCGCCATATCGGAGATATAGAATAAATCAATTTCTGGACGTAAAATATTTATGATTTTACCAAGACTGTGTCCTAAATCAGCGTTCGTTTTCTCATCAATCTGAATATTATCTAATCCTGTAATAAAAGGCTTAATCACTTTAGGAGTTTTTTCCGCTTGCAACGGAATTCCTGAACGAATGATTACGGTTTGAACGTTTGGATTAAATAAAAGAGAAATCAACGCATCACGCAGGTTATTAAGCACTATTACATCATAAACAAACTGTTCCTTATCGCTTTTTAAGGAATTGAACTTTTCAATTAAACGAGGTTTTTCTTTTTCATTGATGTCATCCACAAAAATGACTTCAAAATAATTTTGCTTGTTTTTAGTAGTTTCTTGCTCTTCTTCCTTCAGCATTCGCTTGCGCTTATCCACCGTCTTCGTAGAGTTTCGATTGCTACGATAAGACTCACTTACCAATGACCGAACTACTCCAGAAACTGTATGTGTAAATGCACTGTACTCCCCTTTGGTATACATTGATTCTAATCGGTTCACAAACTCTAAACCAGGATAGGCAAAATACAACTCAATGACTTTAAGCGTCTTAAATGACTTTAAGATTCGCTCGTGAAATTCGTCAGAATCTAATTTCTCAAAACGTGTTTTAACAAACTGATTGGCTGCAAGCTTAAGATTATTCCAAGTATCACTCCTAAATTGGGCAATGTTGAAATAGTTTTTCGCTTTGAATTTTTTCTTTTTTGTTTTTATAATCATTGTAAAGAATTAGGAGTTTGAATGTAGTGCTAATTTATTGCCTTCGCTATCAATAAAAAGGGCAAAGTAGCCAGACTCCTCATTAATTAGCTGTTTAGCCATTAACACCCTACCTCCAGCATCTTGAATGCGATCTTGAATGTGCTCTAAATCTTCTCCGGCATTCAAATATAATAGTGGACCAGTATCACTAGGTATTGAACCCTCGCCTTTAATTATTGCACCACTTATACCAGAGGACACAGGAAAAAAGGCCATAGAATATCCACCCATAGTATTGGTTTCCATATCCATTTCGAAAATTTCGTTGTAAAATTTTACAGCTCTTTCAAAGCTAGATGCGGGTATTTCAAACCAAGTGATGGCGTTTTCGACGGGAATTTTAGATGATTGAGATTTCTTTTTACTTGGCGATTTCATGTAGAATATATTACGCCATTAAAGTACAGAAAAATTGCTTATCTCAAAAGTCTTTACTTGTATTTGTTGCAGGATCACTCACTTCTGAACCCATAACTTGCTGAATTTGTTTAAGTCGTGTAGGTTTTGTTAAGGTTCCTAATTCGTTCAAGTAAGGATGAGTATGACCGTGGTAAATATCAAACACCACATTTTTGTCCCTAAAACTTTTCAGAGGCTGACCCAGTCTTAATAAACCTTCTTCTCTACTTCGTTTTACACGCTCCATATCAACTTCAATTGGAATTAACTCTGGACCAGTGCTTGCTTGGTATAATACTCTACCATCAGGACCACAAACAATTGAACGACCTGTTCCACCATCACCTAAACCATTAATGTCAAATATGTAACATTGGTTGGTAGCAGCTGTAGCTTGAACTAATGACAATTCAATGTCCCGATCGATGGTACCTGTTAAAGTAGGATGCAAAATCACTTCTACTCCATTTACTGCAAGTGTCCTTGAAGTTTCTGGGAACCACATATCGTAACAAATGGTTACACCAAATCGGCCTACATCTGGAACATCAAAAATCAAAAATTGATTTCCTCCAGTAACACCGTCTTCGTAAGGATAAAAAGGGAACATCTTGTCGTAGCGACCTACAATTTCACCTTGTGGGTTAATAACGGTTGCTGTATTATAAATCTGCTCATTCTTTTTCTGGAACATACTTCCTGGTATTAACCAAATGCCGTGCTTTTTAGCCAACTCCTGAAAGGTTTTTTCATCGTCATTTGGAAATGGTTTTGCATGATGTAAAAGCGGGCCATAGGCGCACAATTCACTCAATACAATCATTTGTACCCAAGGGTAAACTGAAGTCATTACTTCAATTTTATGTTTCATTAACTCAATATTACTATGAGCCGCAGAAACGTGCATTTGGATGCCTCCTATAGAGAAAGGTTTCATTTATATATTTTTTTAAGTGTTAGAAAGCCCTTAGGCCATCAATTCATTCAATTCTTCTTCAATAATATCCAAGCCTTTATTTAAAGTAGCGTCGTCAATTACTAAAGGACATAAAGTACGCAAAACATTTTTATGCACGCCAGCACTTATAATCACTAGGTCTCTATTTGCACAAGCTTTTACAAGTGCATCACACAAGTCATGATCAGGTTGCTGAGGGTCGTTATTTTTTACAAACTCCATAGCAATCATTGCACCTAATCCACGAACATCGCCAATACAATTGTGCTTTTCTTGTAGTTGCTTAAAACGATCATAAATAACTTTCCCTACATGTTTTGCTTTTTCATTGAGCTTAATTTCTTCCATGTATTTAATGGTCGCCAAGGAAGCGGCGCAAGAAACTGGATTTCCAATATAGGTTCCTCCAATAGTACCAGGTGCAGCACTATCCATTATTGCCTCTTTGCCTATTACAGCGCCAATCGGCAAGCCTGAGCCCATAGATTTTGCCCATGTTGACAAGTCTGGGGTAACACCGAAGTGTTCCATTGCGCTCCAAGCAGCTGTTCTACCAAAACCAGTTTGAACTTCATCAAAAATTAATCGAATACCATACTCGTCGCATATCTCTCTTAATCCTTCAATGTATTTTTTAGGCGCTACGTGAAACCCTCCTTCACCTTGAACCAACTCAATAATTATGGCGGCCAAATCTTCAGCTCGAACGTAAGTCTTGAAGTACTTTCTCAAACGATGTAGCTCTTGATCAGCAAAATCATCTATCGATAAGCCATTCCCTTTCTTATAGTAATTTGGGTAATCGATACGGTACACTTCAGGTGCAAATGGACCACAGCCAATACTGTAGCTAGTTCGAGAAGTTAAGGTCATGGCCATCATAGTTCTACCATGGAAAGCACCTGAATAACATAACACCCCTTGCCTTCCAGTAGACTGTTTAGCGATTTTAATGGCATTTTCCACAGCTTCAGCCCCTGTATTTACAAGCATTGTTTTTGTAGCGCTCCCATGAGGAAATAACTCATTTAACACTTCGCACAACTCGACATATGGTTCATAAGTAACGACATTAAAACTGGTATGAATGTACTTTTTTGCTTGGGCAATAATCGCATCTACTACAGGCTGTGGGCAATGCCCTGCGTTGATAACGCCAATTCCTCCGGTGAAATCAATTAATTCATTGCCATTCGTATCTATTATTGTTGCTCCACTTGCAGATTGAACCGTTGCGGTATTAAAAACACCAACTCCGTTGGCAACGGCTTTTTTTCTTCGTGCTAAAAGAGCCTCACTTTTTGCTGTACTCATTTTAAAATCAATTAGTTGTTGTAATCAAATTAGCTAAAAAATTAGATAATTTGAGAGCGCAAATGTATTCCTATTTTTGATATACAGTATATTTTATACCCTTTATTTTAAGGGGGTTTAAAACAAAAAAAGCCGCTCATAAATGAGCAGCTTTTTCACAACAGTTAAACAACAATTTATTGTGAAGTAGTTTTTGTAAAAATCACATTTCCTGGAAAAGGAGCATTGCTAAAAATTTCAGGTAAATCCATGCCTGTACCACCTGGAAAGTCATAATCATTATTACCATCACCATCTACATGAAGCATAGGATATAAACTAGTTCCAGCTGAGTAAGTTGAATCAGTAGTCAATTGTATACTCACATTAGTTGTAACGCCTGCATTTACTTTTACTTTACCAGCAATTGGTTCTACAACTATAGCACCTCCAAGACCATTTACTAAATCTTCGTGATGGATTACTAACCAACCATCTTTTGCAGCTACCACTTCATCAATGACTAAAGTATTATTCATGATTACTTGATCTGTAACTGTGATACTTGGTGAATTTATATTAATGGAATTCATTAATATATTTCCATCCACCGTCAAAGGACCATCAATAAAGCTTCCATCTTGTCGTGTATCTGGGAAATTATAAACCCCATCCATGTCATCATCATTATGAATCATCACCCATAGTTTTTCTCCATCGGTAATCGACTCTTTTAAAGTAATAACAACATCATTGTTGTTTCCCGCACTTAGATTAGCCGTATCAGAGATAATACCAGGAACTACAGGACCATTAGTTCCATTATCTCTATGTACAACTGCAAATCCATCTGATTTTAAAAATACATTATCCACTGTAATTGTGTTTCTGCTTGTCACCTGACTTTCCACAGTTAAACTTGATTTAGTTTCAGCAGCAGGACTTGGTGTAACCGTATCATCATCATCATCGCTACACGCGGCGAAACCCATTACTGAAATCGCTGTTGCTATTAAAATTGACTTTTTCATATTCATTTTATTTTTAGATTTTATTATTTATTTGATAAACCAACGTTTGAAGTCTCAAAAAAGATTTGTTGTTTCTAAATAAAATTGAAAAAAAGATGATATAATAGGGTTGCCATTATTCTACAAATCTCTAAGACCTAAACACAGTCTGGAAAGTCTAGCATTAATTTAAATTTACTTTCTTTTAAAATTTACAATTCATTAACATATTAAAAACTGGAATTATGTCTCGCCCATGCGTTATGAAAGCTAAAAAATTAAAAAAAGCTTGCATTTTTTAATTTCTAAACCTTCCCCCTTTTTACTAATTTCGCCATTGAAATATTTTGAAGTCATTCAACTAAATAGAAACTATGGATTTTGATGTTATTGTATTAGGAAGTGGACCCGGAGGATATGTTGCAGCCATTCGTGCGGCACAACTGGGTTTAAAAACTGCCATTGTAGAAAAAGAATCACTTGGTGGTGTTTGCCTTAACTGGGGCTGTATTCCAACAAAAGCTTTACTAAAAAGCGCTAATGTATTTGAATACATTCAACATGCAGCTGATTATGGTATTGAAGTAAAGGACAGTTCTGTAAACTTTGAAGGCATGATAAAAAGAAGCCGAGACGTTGCCGATGGTATGAGTAAAGGTGTCCAGTTTTTAATGAAAAAGAACAAGATTGAAGTCATCATGGGGACTGGTAAAGTGAAGCCTGGAAAAAAAATTGAGGTGACTGGAGAAGATGGAAAGACCAAAGAAGTTTCTGCTAAAAACATCATCATTGCCACTGGAGGAAGATCGAAAGAATTACCTAACCTAAAACAAGATGGGAAGAAGATTATTGGTTACCGAAAAGCGATGACCTTAGAAAAAATGCCAAAGAAAATGGTAGTAGTTGGATCAGGAGCTATTGGTGTTGAGTTTGCTTATTTCTACAAATCAATTGGTGTTGACGTAACGATAGTTGAATACATGCCAAATGTAGTGCCTGTTGAAGACGAAGAAATATCAAAACAATTGGCGAGAAGCTTTAAGAAAAGCGGCATAAACATTATGTTAGAGTCGGAAGTAAAGGATGTAGACACTAAAGGTAGTGGTTGTAAAGTAAAAGTAAAAACAAAAAAAGGCGAAGAGACAATTGACTGTGACATTGTACTTTCAGCTGTTGGAGTTACTGCAAACATTGAAAACATTGGATTAGAAGATGTTGGAATAGCTACTGATAAAGGAAAAATTATGGTAGATGATTTCTACAAAACAAATATTGATGGCTATTATGCTATTGGTGACTGTGTTCCAGGACAAGCACTAGCGCACGTAGCTTCTGCTGAAGGAATCATTTGTGTCGAGAAAATTGCCGGTGAAAACCCACAAGCATTGGATTATAACAACATCCCAGGTTGTACGTATTGTTCTCCTGAAATTGCATCTGTTGGACACACTGAAAAATCAGCTAAGGAAGCTGGATTTGACTTGAAAGTTGGGAAATTCCCTTTTTCTGCGTCAGGAAAGGCTAGTGCAGCGGGTCATAAAGATGGTTTTGTAAAAGTGATTTACGATGCTAAGTATGGCGAGTTATTAGGTGCTCATATGATTGGAGCAAATGTTACTGAAATGATTGCTGAAATTGTAGTGGCAAGAAAATTAGAAACTACCGGTCACGAAGTTTTGAAATCAGTACACCCTCACCCTACCATGAGTGAAGCAGTAATGGAAGCTACTGCAGCAGCATATGATGAAGTGATTCACCTTTAGAATTAATAATTTACAATTATCAATTTTTAAAGTTTTCATTTTAGGTATAACTTCTATTCAAATAATCTTTGAATATGTTTATTGTATTGTAGTCGGTTAAGGGTGTCCCTTGAGAAAATTTGCTTAAAATTTTCGAAGATTTTCTCCCTTAAAAAATCAACTGTATGATTCCGCCTGAGGAGGATGAGTTTTGATTTTTGAGAAAATAGAGAAGTAAATTTTATCAAATTTATTCACTGGACGAGTTTTTGTTTCTTTTGACGGCCAAAAGAAAAAAAGACCAATAGTAATCCCTCTATTCTTAATAGATGTTTGTATTTAAGTTCCTAATTAGGAAAGTTTAATATTTTCAACAAAAAATCAATGCATTGAAAGTCAAAAATTACCTTTCCTTAATAAAATTCAGCCATACCCTCTTTGCATTACCTTTTGCAATAGTGGGTTATTTCTTGGCTTTAGAGTTTTCTGCACACACCTTTGATTGGTTGCTCTTAGGAAAGGTGATTCTATGTATGGTTTTTGCTCGAAGTGCCGCAATGGCCTTTAACCGGTATATTGATCGCGACATTGATAGCAGTAATGAAAGAACTGCAGCTGTAAGAGAAATTCCAAGAGGCATCTTGAAACCACAAGCTGTTTTGATGTTTGTTATTTTTAATAGTTTTCTCTTTATTTTAACCACCTTTTTCATTAATTCCATTTGTTTTTATCTCTCTCCCATTGCTTTAGTTATTGTTTTGGGATACAGTTACACTAAGCGATTTACAGCTTTGTGTCATTTAATTCTAGGGATAGGTTTGGCGCTTGCACCAATTGGAGCTTATTTAGCGGTTACTGGAACTTTTGCCTGGCTCCCGCTCTACTTGTCTTTTGCTGTTTTATTTTGGGTGGCAGGTTTTGATATGATTTATGCCTTGCAAGATGAAGACTTTGACAGAAGCATGAGCTTAAACTCTATTCCTGTAGCCATTGGTAGGAAAGCGACCTTGAACCTCTCTATATTTTTTCATTTAGTCACAGCTGGCTTTATGATCTATATTGGGTTTCTTGCTGAAGCTAATGCTTGGTTTTGGATTGGCATTGCAGTCTTTTTAATCCTCTTAATCTACCAGCACTTGATTGTTAAACCAAACGATCTCTCAAAGGTCAATTTGGCGTTTTTTACGACTAACGGAATTGCTAGTGTTATCTTTTCTATCTTTGTAATACTAAGTTTCTACTTGTAAATCAACATGTTCAACACCGATATTATACTTCAATTACAACAATTCGATTACCCAATCATTCATTGGTTTATGGTTTTGATTTCTGCATTGGGTACTTCTGCAGTCGTGTTGCCATTTATTATGATTATCACTTTCGGTGTCGATTTTAGGAAAGGACTAATCTTACTTAATGTGGTTGCTTGGACGACTATTCTCACCTTTATTCTAAAAGATCAAATTAACTTTCCAAGGCCAGTAGATGTCGATTCAAGAGTAAATACTGTTTATTTCGAAAAAACTAATCAAGACTTGTCTGAGGTTCAACCAATAGATTTTTTAGAAAGCTTCTCTAGCGAAGTATTAGATAAAACACGAAATGACGAGTGGGTACGTCATGTTTTTCCTTCTGGACATGCCTCTGTGCAAGTAGCCTTATGGTTAAGCTTGTATTTTCTATTTCGCAGGCGTAAAGTCCTATATGCTGGGATTTTTATGGTCGTTAGCACCTTCATTTCTCGTTTATACCTTGCACATCATTTTCTAGGCGATGTTATAGGCGGTGTTTTATTAGGAGCAATAGTAGCCTCATTATTATTATTATTAGTTCAAAAATCTGGATACCTTACTGCAATAAGTCACCAATTTAAAAGCTTAAGTATCTTATGGATTCCTATTTTTCTTGTTCCTTTTGTCTTTTACACGCCCATTTGGGTTTTAGGTGGCTTAATAGGACTTAATAGTTCTGCAGCTTTAATCATACTGCAACGTAATTTCCCAGTATTTCATGTCATTACGTGGAAACGAATTAGCACTGCCCTAGTAACGCTATTATTAGTTCTTGGAGCATACTTTTTAACTGATTTAATTGATCAAATTAATCGTGCAGGCATTGAGTTGATTGTGATAATACTGCTAAACTTTTTTGTGGTTTGGGGTTCCATTCAAATTTGCAATCGCTTAAATTTAATACGGTTTAGGTTCTAATATAGATTAGAAATTCAAACCAATATTTAACTTTCAAAATTCAAATACCTCAATTATATTTTTTTTGCAGTCTTTTTGTTTTGATTTGATTGGGCGGATGGACAAAAAAGCGGTGCGAGCTTTTTTTTGTCTTGATTTTTTCTTTCTTTTTCATCAAGGAAAAAGGACAGATATTAACCCACATAATAGTGTTTTGTACATTGCTTCTGATACAAGAATACTTTTGCGTTAAATTATTGAAAATGTAATTTTATACAAACTCTCAGTTCACGAAATAAATGACATTATGAGTAAAAAAGTAAACGGTATAGGCGGAATATTCTTCAAGTGTAAATCACCTGAAAAGTTAAAAGACTGGTATTCCAAAAACCTAGGACTAGTTACCAATGAATACGGATCTGTATTTGAGTTTAGAAAATCAGGCCAAAAAGAAGAGAAAGGCTATTTAAACTGGAGTCCAATGAAGGAGAATACTACTTACTTTAAACCTTCTGAAAAAGAGTTCATGATCAACTACAGAGTGGATGATATAGAGACTCTTGTTAAGGAATTAAAAGCTGAAGGGGTAACAGTGTTGGATGAGATAGAAAGCTTTGAATACGGTAAGTTTGTACATATATTAGATCCTGAAAACAACAAGATTGAATTGTGGGAGCCAGTAGACGCAAGCTTTACTCGCCTTTATGAAGGCAAAACAACAAAGTAAGTATTGATTATAAAAACACACTGCTTGCTAAATTCATAGCATCAGCAAATGCCTCTTCATTTATCTCCAAGTCGGCATTCTCTTCTTTAAAATAATTCAACAGATGTTCAGTAGGCATATTGCCCGTTAAGTCATCAGCAGCCATAGGACAGCCGCCATAACCTGCAATGGCACCATCAAAACGCAAGCAACCATTTTTATATGCAGTTTCAACCTTTTCCTTCCAGGTATCTGGTGTAGTGTGAAAATGTGCTCCAATTTCCAATTGCGGATATTCGGGAATTAAAGTAGAAAATAAGCGTTGAATGATATCAGGCTTAGCCACTCCAATGGTATCACTCAAGGCAAAAACTCCAATTTCTAATTGACTCAATTTTTCAATCCATCTTGCGATAATGTCTTCGTGATAAGGATCTCCATAAGGGTTTCCAAACCCCATTGAAAGGTATAAGACTAACTTTTTTTGATTTTTTTGGGCAACCGTTTGAATGGCTTCCACCCTGCTCATTGACTCCTCAATACTAGCATTAGTATTTCGCTGCTGAAAGGTTTCTGATACTGAAAAGGGATAACCCAGATAATCGATTTTATCAAAATTTACTGCATCCTTTGCTCCTCGTTCGTTCGCAACAATAGTCAATAAGTTGGTCTTGGAAGAATCAATTTGCTCCAATACATCAGCGGTATCTTTCAATTGTGGTATCGCTTTAGGAGAAACAAATGAACCTACATCAAGTGTGTTAAAACCAACTTTCAACAATTGATTGATGTAGTTGACCTTCGTTTTCGTAGGAATAAATTCTTTAATTCCTTGCATGGCATCACGGGGACACTCTACTATTTTAAGCTTTTTTTGACTCATAATGCTTTAAAATTCCACGATTGATTTTTTTCACCATAGATGGCCCTTCATAAATAAAACCAGTATAAACTTGCAATAAATCTGCGCCTGCTTCTAGCTTTTCAATGGCATCAATTGCTGTAAATATTCCACCAACTGCAATCACTGGAAAAGGTATTTTGGCCTTTTCCTTTAAATACCGAATCACTTCTGTTGAGCGAGTCCTCACAGGAGCTCCACTTAGTCCTCCGTTGCCAATTTCTTCAACCTCCTTAACCGGAGTATTCAGTTTCGATCGGTCTATGGTGGTATTGGTTGCAATTACGCCATCTAACTTTGTTTCTTCAATTATCTCAATAATATCATCTAATTGACTGTCGGTTAAGTCTGGAGCTATTTTCAACAGAATTGGTTTCCGCTTCGTTTTTAAATTGTTTTTGGTTTGTAATGCCGTCAATAGTTTGGTGAGTGGTTTCTTCTCTTGAAGCGCTCTTAAATTAGGGGTATTTGGCGAGCTCACATTCACAACAAAATAATCTACATGATCAAATAGCTCTTGAAAACAAATGAGGTAATCATTTAAGGCTTCCTCATTAGGGGTGATTTTATTTTTACCAATATTACCTCCAATTAGAAGCTTATTGCTACGTCCCTTTAAACGACTAACCACTGCTTCAACCCCTTCATTGTTAAAGCCCATGCGATTAATTAAGGCATTATCTTTTGGTAATCGAAACAAGCGAGGCTTTGGGTTTCCATCTTGTGGTTTTGGTGTAACTGTACCCACTTCAATAAAACCAAACCCCAAACATGCTAACTCTTCATAAAGTTTAGCATCTTTATCAAAGCCGGCTGCTAATCCAACTGGATTGGGAAAGTTCAATCCAAATACTCTCCTTTCCAGTAAAGGATTTGCTACTTGGTGTTGTTTTTTTACCCATGATCTGATTAGTCCACTGCTTAGTCCAGCTTTCAGCCAAGAAAAAACGCGATAATGTACTTTTTCAGGGTCTGATAGAAAAAGAAAAGGCTTAATGATTGATCTGTACATTGAAAGTTCTTCTGTTTAAGAAAATCAAAGTTAACTAAAGTGTCAGTTCAATTTAGCTTATATAATGAAAAAGCAATTAAGTTATAAATTAAATAAACATCTATTCTGAATTAAGTATTTTTAAAATCAATAAATAGCTATCAATGGTTCAAAATAGTCTCGATAAGTTTACTTTAAAAATTGAAGTGGAGGCTGCAGAAATATTTACATTAGAAGGTAGAAATATTATTCTTGTGCGACTTAAGGATGGGATGGATATAGAGTTAAAGGAAGCAAAAGAAATAATAGCAAATGTAAAAGCATTAGCTGACCCAGTAAAAAAATGCTTTGGAATTACAAAAATTGGAACAGGCGCATCTGTTAACCACGAAGCTAGAGAGTACTTTGCCAATTGTCATTTCACCGTGAATCAAACTGCTGCAATGGCTACTGTATTTAATGATTTGGCAAGTCGTCTACTTTATAATTTTTACATTCGAATGAACAAGCCAAAAATAAAAAACAAAGGATTTTCAAATGTTCAATTAGCAGCGGAATGGTTAATTAAAAATGGAGCATAGAATCAAAGCATGTAATTATTTATCACTACCTGAAAAAGATTGAAAGAAATAACTGCATATGGTTTTATATTGATTGGCGAGCTTGATTTTGCTGAATTATTTCGTAATAAAAACGGCACAATCTTACTTGTTGTATATAAAAAAGACAAGATAATTGAACTTGAACAAGCTAAAGAGTTAGTCTCTTATGTTTCAATTTTAGAACTAACTAGTTACATAGGAATAGCTGTTTATGCTCCACACCCTCAATTTAGCATTTCAGGAGAGGCTAG
Source organism: Vicingaceae bacterium (assembly GCA_040218815.1). GTDB lineage: Bacteria > Bacteroidota > Bacteroidia > Flavobacteriales_E > Vicingaceae > JAVJQS01. The sequence continues at coordinate 416,966 of JAVJQS010000004.1, forward strand.
AAAGTATTTTGGTAAACACCCTATTTTAATGTCATTTAAAAAGCAGGCCATCATTACTACTAATCTATCAACTGTACTTTTAGCTTCATTTTTCATTAAAAAAGACAAACCAATAATTCCCACTAAAGTTTTTAAAAGAATTAATGATTCACTTAATTGGTTAACTTCAAAATAGATTATCTTTACAGCTATGTACCGCCATGATTTTAAGTTAATTGGCAACAGCTCCTTTGCTGAAATTTATCTGCATAAAAATGCAGATGTAATACTTTTGAAGTACAAAGAATCGTGTGTCATAAATCTTGATGTAGCTCAAAAAATCGCAGAAGTTTCTCATCAACTAATTAAAAATTATCAAGTCGAGCTATTTATTTCTGATAACACTGCGAATTTCATTACCAGCACTCCTGAGGCACGTACATTTTTGAGTAACAAAAAAGGCTTGCAAATGATGAAAGCCAATGCTATTGTTTCAAAAGATTTGCCTGTTCGAATATTAGTAAATTCTTTTATTCAAAACAATAAGCCCATCATCCCCTTTAAGTCCTTTAATACAATTGAAAAGGCTTTAGAGTGGTTATACACCTTTAAAGCTTAAGAAGTAAATTCCTCAAAAGTTCCATCAGTGTAATAAACTACAATTCTTTTTATACTTTTAATATTAAATGGTTTATCTACCAAAACCTTCTCTTCAACTTCTTTTTTCGCAACTGTTTCAACTTCAGGAGCAGTCTCAGGTTTTTCAGGGTTCAATTGTTCATTATCAACCCTTGTTGGTTCCTGATTACTAGTTGCTCCACTAATTAACCATGCAGCATCAACCTTTGGATAACGCTTGATCACTTTTTGAATGAACTCTAAGCTTGGCTTATTCCTGCCTGATAGAATATGAGAAACTGACGAACGCTGCACACCAATTTCATCTGCAAATGCAGAAGCATTTAATTGGTTTAACTTCATTAAGTACCGAAAACGTTCAACTAAATTCACAATAAAACCAAGTTACATTTGTAATTCTATTTAATCATTACAAATGTAATGCTTTATTCTAAATTATCAATTTACAAGTGTAAACTATTAAAACAAATTTAGAATACAATAGAAAATATCTTACACTATGGCTTTAAGTAAATATTATAATATTTTGAAAACAAAGCATTTAGATCAACAAATAAACTTAGAGTTAAAATAGGGTTTACATTTGTAACATTTTTAAGCATGGAAACAGTTATTGAGTTATAAATTCGCTAAATCACATTTGTAATGTGTATACATTTGTTAATTACTAAGGTAATCTTATACTTATTCCTAATGAATGATAATTCATCACTTGATTTAAACCCCAACCTAAAGAATAGTCTAATTGAATGTTGTCACTTACTAAATATGTGATGCCAGCATCCATATTATGGATCCAATCTTCGAAGTTTACAAAGTCGCCAAAAGCTTCAAGGTATAGACCTACCCTATCCGAAATACCGTGACCATAAACTATGGTCTAAGTAAAATTTCCATCAACCTCTCTTACTAAGCCTTCCTCATCAAATCGGAAACGGTAGTTATTGTAACCAAAATTTCCACTAATATTTCTATTCTCAGAAAGGTCATGCGAGATGTTTATTCGACTGAATATTCCATACTTCTAATTTCCTACCCCTCTGGAACCTGAAGGTATAATCGCATCAGCCATAATACCTGTAATTGTTTTTGAGCTATTTTCACTTACTTGTTTGTCGACTAATACGAAAATCGCCAAAACAACGTTAATTTTGAACTGTGACAATTCATATTAGAAATAGCGTATTTACTAAAACTCTTTGGGGGTTGATGGGACTCTATCTGCTCAACATATGTGTTGATACGGCAGATCCGAACCCTGAACATATTCCTGAAGATTTATCGATTAATGACCAAGAAAGTATCGTAGAAATAGTCCTCGAGAAAGTATTGGGTTATGAAGATGCCATTAAAGAATATGATGACCACGATGCCGAAGACCACAACAAAAAGTCCGATATTAAAATTGATTTAACAACTCATTTTTCAGTTGATAAGCCCTTAAATCAACCAATCATTGAAGCAACTAGGCATAAATTTCCAGACTATAGCACGCATTTAACAAGAGGTTTTCAAAAGCTAGATATACCACCACCCAAGATTTGATTTGTTTTACGACTTGATAATTTCCTACCGCATAAAAAGTGGTGGGGTAATCTCACTATTACTAAAAACAAATCAAAATGAAAATAAAAACATTCTTGATGCTAATAGTTTTATTAGCATCTACAATATATTCAATTGCTCAAATTACAAAGACTAAAAAAGACAGTATTTATATTCAACAAGTAGAAGACTATAAAGAACCTGACAAGGTTCTACATGCTGAACCACTCTATATTGATTTAATACGTGATTTAGGTGCTAGAAAAGGTGAAAAGGAATGGAACATAGGTTTAGGTTTAACAGACAATTTAAAATTTGATGCTTATGAAGCACTTATTGAATATGAATGGGCACCAATTGATAGGTTAGGGTTTGAAGTTGAATTACCTTTTACTTTTTATTCCCCGCAAAACGGAATAGAAAGCGATTCAATTCCTTCCAATAGTTTAAATAGTATTAAAATAGCAACTCAATGGTCATTCTTCGTTAGCGAACAAATGGCAACTTCGATGGCAATTGGTTATATCAACGAGTTTGAATTGTCTGATTTTAGAAATTTTGGAAGTCCTTTCATTAAAGGAAATATTTATAATCCATTTTTAGTGGTTGCAAAACGCTGGAGAAACAACTTTCATTCATTAATTTATTCGGGTCCAATGATAGAACAGGATTTTAAAACTAATAAGTTTTATACTACATATGACATAAATACAAGTTTTCATTATATGATTAAAGGTACACGAAATTTCATTGGTGTTGAATTCAACAAGATATTTGACAATAGCGACTTTGATATGACGGTTCGACCTCAAATGCGTTTAGGAATTGCAGATAATTTATTAATTGGAATTGTAGCGGGAATTCCTGTAAGTAGAGAAAATGAAAGATTAAGCTCTTTTGTAAGACTAATATGGGAGCCAAAACATAAGCATAAATAAAAATTAAGGCTACCAAAATGTATAAAAAAGTAGCGGTTTAGATGCAAATCTGAACCGCTTTTACCTCTTGTTTAGTGTCTAGCTTTACGATCTGTAAATGTTTAATCACACTACCTTAAAGAAAATGAATTAAGAACTAAAGTAATTTGTAAGGGTAGAAACTAATATGGTGAAAAGTCTGATTTATACCTTCTATCAAGGAGATCTTAACGCATCACAAGAAAAAAAGTCACATCGGCGCACTTACAAACTATAATTAAGCAAAACCGAACTTTATTCCTTTTCAACCAGCAATCTTTCGCAAACTTTAGAACTCAAAGATTCTGATGACCGTTTATCGTAACTGACAATCATTGTATTGTCAAACTGTTCAACAAATTCGATTTTCATTTTCAAGCCAAGATGTATTTCTCTACTGTTCAAAAATTTCAAAAACTCATCAGAACTATTGATGACAGCAGCCATTTTTACGGAATCCCCTTGCTGACATTCGCTCAATTTACTGTACTCTTTCCAAACTATATTTCCATTCTGATCAGGAATAGGCGATCCATGAGGGTCAAATTGGGGATAGTCTAGCAGCTTGTCCATCTTAGCAAAAAAATCAGGCGATTTAATATGTTCAACCTGTTCTGCTATTTCATGAACTTGTTCCCAACCGAAGCCCATTTTTTCTACCAAAAACATTTCTGTGAGTCTGTGCTTTCGGATTATTAAAGCTGCTTCTTTCTTTCCATTTTTAGAAAGTCGTAATGGCTTATAGCTTTCATAATGAACCAGGTTTTTAGAGGCCAACTTTTTCATCATGCTGGTTACTGAGGGCATTTTTATATCCAAATGCTTTGAAAGATCATTTACATTTACCTCTCCACTATCATTAGAAAGGGTAAACATCGCCTTTAAGTAATTTTCTTCCACCAAAGAGTTCATGCTTCAAAGTTAATCTTTCAAATAAAAACCCTTCGAATAAAAATTAAATATTTTCAAAATAAATTTATTAGCCGTATCTAACTTATTACTTTTGCTGTTAAAACACTTGAAAGGCAAACGAATGAAGATTAAAAAATACAATAATAATGTGTTATTAACATCAGCTTTTATGTTTGTATGCTTGTTTAGTCAAGCTCAAACTGCAAGTATTTCAGGTAAAATATCGGATAAAAACAACCCAATAATTGGAGCAACTGTAAGCATTTCAAGCCTTAATATTGGAACAGCCACAGATAAAAATGGGGTTTACTCAATTGATGGTTTAAAAGAAGGAAGTTATACCTTAAGGATTAGTTTTATAGGCTACAGAACTATTGAGAAAAAGATTGATGTAATAGCACGGGCTCATGTCCGACATAATTTCACCCTTCAAGAAGATGTACTTCAGCTTAGCGAAGTGATGATAACAGGAACCCGAAATCGCGTTGAGCGATACAACTCACCTGTTATTGTTAGCACTGTAGATGCTAAGACATTTGAGGCAACACAGTCGTTGAATGTAGCTGAAGGTTTGAATTTTTCCCCAGGTTTAAGGGTTGAAAATAACTGTCAGAACTGTGGATTTACTCAACTTAGAATGAACGGCCTTGATGGAGCATATTCACAGATATTAATTAATAGTCGACCTATATTCTCTGCATTGGCAGGTGTTTATGGTTTGGAAATGCTGCCTTCTAGCATGGTTGATAGGATAGAGGTAGTGAGAGGTGGCGGTTCTGTGATGTACGGCGGTAATGCTATTGCTGGTACAGTGAACATTATTACGAGAGACCCTTTCGAAAACACATTTGAAGTGGGAGTAAACCAGGCTTTTATTAATGGTGAAGCCCCTGACAGAACAGTAAACTTTAATGGTTCTGTTGTTTCGGATGACTTGGATAAAGGGATTACTTTCTTTGGTTTTAACAGAAAAAGAGACCATTGGGATGCTAATAATGATGGTTTTTCTGAGATTGTAGAACTACAAAATAACACTTTCGGTTTTGACGCATTTTACAACTTTAATAATAGGAATAAACTGAAATTAGGATCGTACTACATTAATGAATTTAGAAGAGGTGGAAACAAATTCGATTTGTTTCCGCACCAGACGGATGTTACCGAGCAGTTGGACCATAACATCTTGAGCACCAATCTTTCGTTTGAACATCTTAGCAAAAATAACAAACACAAGATATTATTATATGGGTCAATACAACATGTTGAAAGAGGTAGTTACTATGGTGGTGGAGGCCGAGTAATTGCTGAGGGCGATAGTTTGACCCATGATGACGTGATTGCTATCAACGCCTATGGTAATTCAGAAGATATTTCTAGCGTTAGCGGCTTACAGTACAATTATTTTATAAACACTAAGTTTACACTAACTGCTGGTTCTGAATACATTTACAACAATGTAGTAGATGAAATGCCTGGTTATGGAAGGCTTGTTGATCAGAAAGTTGGCACTTGGGGGACATTTGCAGAGCTGGAAATGAAACCTGCTGAGAAATTAACCTTTTTGATAGGAGGACGTTTCGACCAGATCAAAATTAATGGTAGATACAAACTTGAAGAAGAAAACTTAAATAATGATCAAAATCTAAATGTATTTGTGCCGCGTCTATCAGCCATGTATGCTATAAAAGAAAACCTAAAACTTCGTACTTCCTTTGCTCAAGGATACAGAGGTCCACAAGCATTCGATGAAGACTTACACATTGAAACAGTGGGAGGAGCAGCTCGCTTTATCCGTCTAGGTAACGATCTTAAGGTAGAAAGATCGAATAGTGTAACGCTCTCATTAAATTATGACAAATTTGTAGGCAAAAACCAGATGAATTTTGTGGTTGAAGGATTTTACACGCATTTAAATAATCCTTTCATTTTTGCCAATCAGGAGGAATTACTCAGTGGTGTGGCTGTAATTACCAAAAGAAATGGTGATGGTGCTGCTGTATCAGGAGTGAACTTAGAAGCTAACATTGCATTCGGTAGTAATTTTGTATTGCAATCAGGTGCAACCATTCAAACTGCCCTATACGATTCAGAAGAAGAACTGTGGGCTCCTGAAGTGCCGTCAGAAAACCTTCAGACTACAACGACAGACCGTTTGCTCAGGACACCCAATACCTATGGGTACTTTTCTTTGGTGTATAACCTCAATGAAGCATTAGCACTTTCCTACTCCGGAGTGATTACTGGCTCTATGAACGTGCCCCACGTAATAGATTTAGAAACAGAGCAGACAATTATTAAAACTACTCCAACATTCTTTGAAAACAACCTAAAGGTGGCTTATACAGTTCATAAAGAAAAACACTATAAAGTTGAACTGTTTGGAGGAGTACAAAATATATTTAACAGTTATCAAGACGACTTTGACAAAGGAGCTAATAGAGATGCAGGGTATATTTATGGGCCTATTCGTCCTCGAACTTTTTTCATGGGCTTGAAATTTGGTTTGGATTAAACAAAAGAGAGCGGGATGCTGTATCTTTGAAATAAGCAGAAACTTACAAAGTGTAAGCAGTTAGATTTATATAAGAAGAGCCGTATGATGGGAGACTATAAATTAATATTCTATAAGAGATTTAGTGTAAACCACTTTACCTACTCAATTATTTGACTCATAATTAAAACTTACTTGTAGTTTTTTATACCAATAATTTTGGTAAAAAAACTAAATATTTAGACTAGTCTAAAAATTATTTTAGAAAGTATTAATTACCTTTGTTGCTTCTAAATTAATGTTATGCCCTCCTTAACCGAAGAGAACTACTTAAAAGCAATTTTTGTTTTAAATCAGGGTAATGAGAAGAAGGCTTCAACGAATGCAATCGCTGACAAGATGAGCACAAAAGCTTCTTCTGTTTCAGATATGCTTAAGCGATTAAACGATAAGAAGTTAATTAATTATAAGAAGTATCAGGCTGCTGAACTAACAGCATCCGGTGAAAAAATAGCCATTACTATCATTAGAAAGCATCGCTTGTGGGAATACTTCTTGGTGGAGAAATTGAAATTTGGTTGGGATGAAGTGCATGACATTGCAGAGCAATTAGAGCATATTCAATCAAAAGAACTGACCAACAGGTTGGAGGATTTTTTAGATTACCCTACCCTAGACCCACATGGAGATCCAATTCCCAACAAAGAGGGTGTTTTTCCGATTGAATTAAATGAAACCTTATCAGACAAAAACGAAAATGAGTCAACTACAATCATAGGAGTCAAAAATCACTCTACTGAATTCTTAAAATATTTGGATGCCCTTTCGATTGAATTGGGCACAAAAGTGAAGATAAAAAAAATAAATGATTTTGATCTTTCTCAAGAAATAGTAATTGACGATAAAAATAGCAAGCACATTTCAAAAGAAGTGGCAGATAATTTATTTGTAAAGATATCAGAATAAACAACTTATGAAAAAAGTACTCACATTAACACTTCTAATTATTTCTGTTGTTGCTTGTCAACAAAAAAAGCAAAGCAAATCAGAAGGACCTATTAAAATAGTATGCACAACAGGCATGCTGGGAGATGCCGTTGAGAATATTGTTGGCGATAAAGCATCGGTAATTACTTTAATGGGCTCAGGTGTAGACCCACACCTCTATAAAGCAACACAAGGTGATTTAAAAAACCTCTCGAATGCAGATGTAATCGTTTACAATGGATTGCACCTGGAAGGTAAAATGGGAGAAATATTCGAAAAACTTGAAAATAGAAAGAAAATTATTGTTGCTGCTGGTGGAATTTCAAACAATGAGTTAATTAACAACACAGACTTTCAAGGCGCCCACGATCCTCACATCTGGTTCGACGTAAACCTTTGGAGTAAGGCTGTAGATCACATTAGTCGAGAACTTGCTGCATTTGATAGCAGCTCAGCAGAAACCTATGCTGTAAATACTAAAAAGTATGTAGCTCAGCTAGCGGAGGTTGATAAGTATGTGGAACGTTCAATACTAACTATCGATTCTTCACGAAGAGTTTTGGTTACAGCGCATGATGCATTCAGCTATTTTGGAAAAGCATACAATATGCAAGTAAAGGGTTTGCAAGGCATTTCAACTGCATCTGAGTATGGATTAAAAGATGTAAGTAATCTAGTTGACTTTATTACTGAACGAAAAATAAAAGCAGTTTTTGTAGAAAGTTCAGTTTCAGATCGCTCTTTGAATGCTGTAGTAGAAGGATGTAAATCAAGAGGGCATAATTTAAGAATTGGTGGCACCTTATTTAGCGATGCCATGGGAGAAAATGGAACTGTAGAAGGTACCTATATCGGCATGGTGAAGCATAATGTAAAGGTTATAGTTGAAGGGCTTCAATAATGGATAATGGAATTTTAGATTTACGAATTACGATTTTAGATTTCGTTATAATGAGAAATTGAATATTGAAGATTGATAATAGGATTTACGATTTTAGAATGTCTTATAAATGAGAAAAGATAAAGGATGAAAAGGGGTGGTGCTTAATTAAGTATGGTGCACTTTGTGAGAGCTTTGTGTCCTTTGTGGTTAAAAAGAGAAGATGAAAAGAGGAAGGATGAAAGAATTGACAAATGATAATGGATAATGTAATTTCAGATTCACGAATTACGATTTTAGATTTGGCTATCTTGAATTATGAGGTAATGATTATTGAGCACTGAAGACTGGAAATTGATAAATGATAATGAATAATGGATAATGGATAATGGACAATGGACAATGGACAATGGAATTTCAGAATTATGATTGACAATTTTAGATTTGGCCATAAAAAAGCACTAACAATTGAAAACTGAACACTGAAGATTGAATTTTAGATTTACGTCCCGAAGTTTCGGGAGACGATTTTGGATTGGGGGTAAGGATGAAAGATGAAGGAATAAGCGATTGAAATAAACCTTGTGCTCTTTGTGAAAGCTTTGTGTGCTTTGTGGTTAAAGAGAGAGAACGAAAGATAAAGGAGAGGAAAATTGATAATTGAAAACTGAACATTGAAGATTAATAACTAAGAACCACACACTCCAAACTGATAATTAAATTATATGGTAAGCATAGAAGCACATAACTTAACAGTATCTTACAACAGGCGACCTGTTTTGTGGAACATCGATTTCAGTCTACCTACTGGAAAAATCATTGGGATAATTGGTCCAAATGGTTCTGGTAAAACCACTTTACTAAAAGCAATCATGGGCTTAGTAAAAACAAGCAGCGGGTATGTAAAGTTATTTGATGATGACTTGGAAAATGTCCGGGACCGTATAAGTTACGTGCCTCAACGAGAATCAGTTGACTGGGAATTTCCTGCATCAGTAATGGACATTGTACTGATGGGACGATACCGGAAAAACAATTTAATGCGACGATTAAATAAAGCTGACCGTGATATTGCAGCTGAAGCCTTGGAGAAAGTAAACATGCTCGAATATAGCAACCGACAAATTTCACAATTGAGCGGTGGTCAACAGCAGCGAGTATTTATTGCCCGTTCATTAGCCCAAGGAGCAGATTTATACATTATGGATGAACCTTTTGTTGGGGTTGATGCTGCAACAGAAGAAGCTATATTGAGCTTGTTGACAGAAATGAAAAGTCAAGGAAAAACAGTGGTCGTGGTTCATCACGACTTACAAACTGCAAAGGCTTATTTCGACTGGATGGTCCTGCTGAATACAAGACTTGTTGCTGCAGGTCCTAAAGAAGAAATCTTTAATGAGGAATTGCTACAAGAAGCATATGGCGGTAAATTGAATGTATTGAGTAAGGTAGGTGAATTGATGAAAGAGCGAGATTTTCCGGTTAGAGAGAAATAGGAGAAATAAGAAATAAGAGAAGAGAGAATAGAAAAAAGATAAGAGATTTTAGATTTTAGATTTTAGATTTTAGATTTTAGATTTTAGATTTTAGATTTTAGAAAAATATTAAATATTTACATGACACACTGAAAATCAGCAATTAAAGATTAAAAAAATTGACAATTAAACATTAACTAATGATAATTAAACACTGAAGATTGAATAAATGAACGAAACTATACAGTTTTTAAGCTTTTCTGATCCCAATGTTCGCTTTGTGGTGCTTGGCACTATGATATTAGGCGCAACTGCTGCTATGGTAGGTTCTTTCTCATTCCTCCGTAAACGAGCTTTGGTTGGTGATGCTATAGCTCACGCTATTTTACCAGGCATTTGTCTCTCCTTTATGATTTCAGGAAGTAAAAGTCCTTTAGGTTTGATCGTTGGAGCTTTTATTACCGGTTGGCTCTCCCTCCTATTAATTGATGCCATTAGCAGAACGACTAAACTAAGTAGTGATGCAGCAATTGGAATTATTTTGAGTGTATTCTTTGGCGTTGGCATTTTACTGCTTACCAGTATTCAGCATTCTGGTAATGCAGCTCAAGCAGGTCTTGATAAATTTCTTTTTGGTAAAGCCGCTTCACTAACTCAAGATGATATTATAACCTTTAGCTCCATAGGCATTGTCTTAATTGTTTTGGTACTGCTTTTTTATAAAGAATTTAAACTCGTCTCCTTTAATCCTGATTATGCCAGAGTAATTGGCCTTCCTGTCAAATTCTTGGAATTTGTTTTAGCTACCATTACTGTCTTAGCCGTTGCTGTTGGGATTCAAGCGGTAGGTGTTGTATTAATGGCTGCACTGTTAATCACCCCAGCATCTGGAGCACGCTTTTGGACCAATCGGTTAGGCTATATGATATTAATCTCCACTTTTTTTGGTGCCATCTCTGGATTCTTGGGTTCCTACATCAGTTATATTGCACCTGCCATGCCTACTGGACCTTGGGTAGTGATGTGTCTGTCATTGTTGACAGTTGGCTCCATTTGGTTTGCCCCAAAAAGAGGAATGCTGCATAAGTACAGGGTTCAACGTGAGAATAGGCGTAAAATCCTGATTGAAAATGTATTGAAGTTATTTTACCACCTTGGTGAAAAGGAAAATAAATTCAAACAGGCACGAAGTTTTGAAGAATTACAAGCGAATAGAGACTTAAAAACTAAGGAATTGATTAAAGGCTTAGACATGCTTAAAAAGCGAAACTGGTTGCGCAAAAAAGGAGAAAAATGGTTTATTTCAACTACAGGATTAACAGAAGCCAAACGAGTGATTCGTTTACATCGATTGTGGGAGATGTACTTAAACCAACGCTTGAAGTTAGAACCAGATCATGTTCACAATGATGCAGAAGCAATAGAGCACATTATTACTCCAGAGCTGGAAAAGCAATTAGAAAAAGAGCTGGATTTTCCAGAAAAAGATCCACATCAAAGCACCATACCTTACAACGAAATCTAATGGAAGCATTTTGGATCATATTGAGCGGATCGTTAATTGCCATATCTTGTGGTTTACTGGGATGCTATTTAGTTTTAAGAAAAATGGCCATGGTTGGGGATGCTATTTCCCATGCTGTATTGCCAGGAATCGTTTTAGCCTACCTCCTTTCTGGCTCTAGGGAAACCCTTCCAATGTTGATTGGTGCTGCGGTGTTGGGCGTATTAACTACCGTTTTGATTGAGTTATTTTACAAGAAAGCAGCCTTGCAAGTAGATGCATCAATTGGCATCACCTTTACTTGGTTGTTTGCGATTGGCATTATTTTGATTTCATTGTTTGCGGGCCAGGTAGATTTAGATCAGGACTGTGTATTGTATGGCGAAATCGCTTACGTGCCTTTAGATTTATGGATTACTGGAAGTGGCTTGAATATGGGACCGCGTACAGTTTGGATTAGTGGAGTTTTACTTGTAGTGATTTTACTCTTTATTTGGCGAGGCTACAAAGGCTTATTTATCACCACATTTAATGAAGAATTTGCCAAAGCCATTGGTATTGGTGTAGCTTTTTGGCACTATGCATTAATGAGTGCCGTTTCTTTAACTACAGTTGTTTCCTTTGAGTCGGTGGGAGCCATTTTAGTAGTCGCTTTTTTAATTGTACCGCCCTCTACTGCCTATTTGTTAACTAATAATCTTAAGAAGATGCTAGTAATCACCTCAGTTATTGGCTTTTTATGTGCATTAGGTGGATATTTCCTAGCAAGCATTATAAATGGATCTATTGCTGGAGCAATGGCTACAGTAGCCGGTGTTTTATTTTTTATAAGCTGGGGGTATGTTATGATTCAAAAGAAGAAAGCGGCTCTAGAGATCACTACAAACTAGCGTCATTTACTTTTCATAAACCACCATAGTTTTCGCCAACTTATCGTGCAAGGCTTGCTTTTTAGAGTCAAAGGCAGCCATGATGTATCCAACCATTAAAATCAATGCAGATAAAATCTTAGAAACATTTCGCCCTACTCCTCTTAAAAAGCTAATTCGATTTCCATTCATGTCAACTACTTTTAAGTCAAAGCACATTTTACCTACCGTAGCTTGCTTTTTCGAACTGTGCATACCGGCATAGTAGCATATACTTACCACCCAACTTAAGGTAGATTAAGTCCAAAAAGCAGCATTATCACCTTCGGTATCATAATTCACAGTTAGTTGGCCAGTAAACAAATAACTAATTAGGCTTTGTATAAAAAACAATACAATTCCATCGATGATTATTGCAATAAAACGGACCCAAAAGCCGCCGTATTTGTATTCTTTATTCTCTTCGTCAATAATGTGCATAATAATCTATTTTGACGGCTAAAATAGAAAAAGATTTAATTGGAATCATATTCTTATTAAAAAAACTAAAAAATAAGGCAACCATTTAGATATTTTTCGTCTCTTTAAGGAATAGTTTATATCTACTGCCATGATGTTTAAAAAGAGACTACTCCTCGCCTTTTTTACTTCCATTAACTTTTTCAATTTTCTTGAAGCCCAAACCATCTATATACAAGAAGATTTTAACGCTGGTAGCCTTCCAACAGGCTGGACAAATTCCGCTCTAAGCGGAAGTGTGCGATGGCAATTTGGAAATAATGGTTCCAGTTTCCACACTGGAAATACTAATATCAACGGCAGCAATTTTGTATATTTTGATGATGACAGCTTAGGAGGAACTTCATTAAATAATACTGCACAACTTTCTACCCCCATATTTGATAATAGTTTAAATTCAACTAGTTTCTTAGAATTTGATTACAACTTCAGAGACTATGCTAGTTCTAGTGACTCCTTATATGTTGAAGTTTTTGATGGAACAAACTGGAACCTAGTATTTAGCACAAAAGTTGATGACTGCGGAAGGTATACCGGACCTAGTCCAACAGATTGTGAAATAAATGGGTTTCCACATTCAAAAATTGATATTTCATCCTATGCTAATTCAAATTGTATAGTAAAGTTCATATATCATGATGGAGATGATTGGGCATGGTACGCAGGAATAGATAATGTAGAAGTTTATTCTCCAGAACCGAATGATATTGGTGTAGTATCCATTGACAATCCAAAAATAAAGAGTTGCAAACTTTCTAAACATGAACTCATTAGCTGTACAATTAAAAATTTCTCTCCTGACACAATTAATTCCTTTGAATTAATTGCAAGGGTTGATTCTGGGAACAAACAAGTCATTGATACAATAACTACTCAACTACTACCATTTGACAGTCTACAATACACTTTCACCAAGGGTGTAGACTTAAGCTTAAGCAAGGCATACCATTTAAGCATCCATAGTAATTATACTTTAGACCAAAAAAGTAGCAACGACAGCAGCAGCGTTTCAATTCCTGCCCGTTCAATTAAAACATTACCCTATTCTGAAGGGTTTGAGTCAGCCAACCATGATTGGGAGCTTTCTGGTGATAGTATAAACTGGGAAAGAGGTTTGCCAAAAGCTAACTTTATAAGTCAAGCTGCAAAAGGTAGCAATGCATTTGTTACTAACTTAAATGGAAATTATTCTCCAAACCAAACTTCCTATTTAACTTCTCCTTGTATTGAATTAGATTCAATAAATGGCAAATACCTGCTATCCGTTGATTTAACTTTTGATACAGAAGGAGGTTTTGACCCCTTGTTTCTTGAATACTCCTACAATGGAGGAAATACTTGGCAAAAACTGGATAAGAGCCTAGTTCAGTTTAATTGGTACAACTTGTCAAGTTCAAAAACATGGGGAGGTAAAAAAAATAATTGGAAAAATTATTCTACCTCATTTATTGGACAATCTGCTTCTGTGAAATTTCGTTTTGTCTTCAAGTCAGATGCGGTGAACCATTTTGAAGGAGTTGGAGTTGATAATTTTACTGTTTCTGTTATAGATGATAAGCAATTAAAGATCAATTCAGTTATTGCTCCTCTAGAGTTACCCACATATGAATGTGGCTTATCAGGTAAGGAAAAAGTAAAAGTAAGCCTACTTAATATTGGATCAAGTACAATTGACTCTTTAAAATTATCTTATCAGATTGAAAGCAGACCTAAAGTAGTGCAATGGTTTTATGGCTTGCTCAAGGCAGATAGTATTAAGTCTTTTGAATTTACCGAAAAAGCAAATCTATTTACTAGAAAAATATATCGTTTAAAGATCTTTTTGGAATATGAAAAGACTAGTATAACGGGTTATGACACCATCACTCGATTTATTAATAATGAATATTATGTTCAAAAAACTGCTCCTTATTTTGAAAATTTTGATGAGATGACACCTATCTCTAGGTTTATATTTCCCTTTACTCCACCAATTGACTCTCTAAGTATCGAATGGTCACGAGACCCTAAATTAATAGATCGAAAAGAGTATACTTGGGTTGTTGCATCAGATACTGCATACAATAGCAGAATAGGTCCTATAAAAGATAATACTGGGAACAACGGCAATTATCTTTATAGTGTTAATATTAGTAATACAACAGTCAATTCTGAAGCTAAAGTCTCTAGTCCTTGCATTCTTATCAACTCCCAAAATGCTGAGTTGTCATTTTGGTATCATCGAACAAATGTTTACGAAGCGTCATATATCGATATATATGAAAATGGAGCTTGGAATTTATCAGTAGACACTATTAGTGCTGCAATTCCTGCTGTTAACACGGACTCATTTAAGCAAAAAATATTCGACTTGTCAGAATATGAATCACAAAAAATTAAGATTCGTTTTACTATTGGAACTCCAGTTGGAATACAACAAATGGCTATAGACGATTTCCACATCTACGATTCGTCAGCTATAAATGAACGTTTTTTACAAACACCAATTAAAGGAGTATATGGTCAGGACTACGCTCTTGTTAATTATGTGGACTGGATCGGCACCGGCTACCAAGATGCCTATTGCGGCACTAAGTCCTATGATGGGCATGAAGGAACGGACTTCACCTTACGGAGTTTTCGCCAAATGGATAGTGGTGTATATGTGTTAGCTGCTGATACTGGAATAGTCACTTTTGTTAAAGACAGCCTATTTGATCGAGAAAAAGTTTCCGACCCTGCAAAAGGTTTGGGCAACTACATTGCCATCAAACACCCTAATGACTTTTATACCTACTATGGACATTTAAAGAAATATAGCTTGTTAGTAAATGTTGGAGATACCGTTTCTGCCAGCCAACGAATTGCAGAGGTGGGTAGCAGTGGAAATAGCACTGACCCACACCTCCACTTTGAGTTGTGGTATGATAGTTTATATGTAGTTGACCCCTTTAGTGGTGATTGCGGAAATGACTCCACCCTATGGATTAATCCATTACCTTATGACACCATTTTAACCGTTTGGGAAAGTGGCTTATACCTAAAAAATATAGGTATTGATAACTTAAGAGAGCGCGATACCACAAGCATCTGTTGTCCTTACGAACTCACCAACCAAGGAGATACTTTAAGTTACTGGTCTCACCTACTTGGACTAAGAACAGGAGACACGCTGACAATAGATTGGTTAGATTCAGCTGCAACCAATCAATTTAGCTATGATTTTGTAATGCAGCAAGATTGGTGGTACTACTACTTCTGGAGCTACATTACTACACAAAATATTAGCATTGGTGACTGGCAAGTGTTCCTTTCAAGAAACAGTGAAGTGATCGACAGCTTAAACTTTGAAGTAAAATTAAATCCCATTACCCAACTTAAAGAAGTAAGCATAAAAACTACGAATTGCGAGCCTATAGCCTCATTAGGTCAAGAAGAACTAATTCTATTAGATCAGAGAAATCAGCTTGAGGTTTTTAACCATAAAGGCCAAAGAATACAATCCCCTTCCAAGTTTTTAAGTACAAAGCCTGAACCGTCGATCTCTTCCATATATATTGTCCGCATAATATCTGCCGAACAAGAATGCATTTATAAGGTTTTAAGATAACATATGAAAAAAGTACTGCTTCCTCTCTTTTTAATTTCATTTCTAGTTGCACATACTCAGACATCTGAAATATGTAAAATCATTGAATATGAAGCAAAATCAGCGAAACTTAAACCTAGAAATCTAAAGTCGGCTCCTCAAACAGCTGCTTACGATGTGATCTTTTATTCCTTGGATATTTCAGTTGATCCTACTTTTCGTTATGTGAAAGGCTCAGTAAGCACTCATTTTGTAGTCAGTGATTCTTCCCTATCAGACTTGGTGTTTGACCTAAGTTCAAGTTTAACAGTTGATTCTGTTATCTATAGAGACAGCAGTATAGGATTTAATCGTTTAGTATCTAACACGGTGAGTATTCAGTTACCCAATGCTATTTTTAGAGGGATTATAGATTCAGTAAAAGTTTTTTATCAAGGAATTCCTCGTAACATTTCGGGTGTTAACCCATTTACTACTGCTATTAATTCCAATAGAGACACTGTTTTATGGACTTTATCGGAGCCATATGGAGCACAAGAATGGTGGCCTTGTAAGAATTCATTAACTGATAAAGCTGACTCCATAGAAATTATAGTTAGCACTCCACAACGCTACCGAGTAGCTAGTCATGGGAATTTATTGGCTATTGATAGTCTTAGCGGGATAGCACGCTATCATTATAAAACAAGCTATCCTATTGTATCTTATTTAGTTGCAATTGCTGTAGCTAAATACAATTATTTTGAAGAGTATCTCAATGTGGGAACTGATTCAATTTTAATGCAATACTTTCTATATAGGAATAACAGTTTCGGGGCTTCATCTTCAGGAATGGAGGAGTTCATGCAGTTTTTTGATTCCTTGCTCGGACCATATCCGTATATAAAAGAAAAGTATGGCCATGCTGATTTTACTTTTGGTGGTGGCATAGAACACCAAACCATGAGCTTTATGGGGAATAACGGTGGCGAACTTAAAGCACATGAATTAATTCATCAATGGTTTGGCAATAAAGTAACATGCGGCTCTTGGAAAGATTTATGGTTAAATGAGGGATTTGCAACTTATTTGACAGCATTAACTTATGAGTTTGATGTAGTGCATAGTAAGAACTTTTACCAAGCCTATCTTGCAGGTATGCAAGGGGCTTGTTTTAATTATCCCAGCGGCTCAGTTTATCGCCGAGACACATCTAGTGTGGCAAGTTTATTTAATCCCTTAGTCTACCAAAAAGGCGGTTTTGCGCTGCATATGATTCGATGGACCATAAAGGATAGTGCCTTTTTTGCGGGAATGCGAAATTTTTTAAATGACTCAAGCTTGGCTTTTGGTTTTGCTAAGACGCCTCAACTACAAGCCCACTTTGAAAGCAGCTCAGGGCAAAATTTAGATGAGTTTTTTAAAGATTGGGTGTATGGTAAAGGATTTCCACGAATGGATAGTTATTGGAGTCAAAATGGGTCACAATTTGAATTAATTATCAACCAAAATCAATCGGATACATCGGTAAGTTACTTCGATATTGAGCTCCCTTATAGATTACTCGGTCCTAATTTAGATACTATTGTTGTTGTTAATCCAAGCTTCTCAGGTGAAAAGTTTACCCTCACCATTAATCAAACAATAAACTCTATAGAGCTTGACCCAGACAATTGGGTGTTGAACCAAAATGGAATAATCACTAATCTAAAAGAAGAGTCAATAGAAAGCCACATTAAAATTTATCCCAACCCTGCTAAAAATAGTTTGAGTATAGAAGTTCCAGATCAAATTCAAGTTGAAGAAGTACGAATTTTCGATTTAACTGGATCGCTTGTTAAAGAAAGCGGAAGCATTAAAAACATCAATATTAGCAATTTACAAAAAGGAGTCTATTTTATTGAATTAAAGAGTGTTAATGAAATTTACCGAAAGCGATTGATTAAGAACTAACTCATTATTTACCCTTCTTCAATCTTTAATCCTTAATCTTTTTTCTCACCCTTTCCCCCAATTATCATTTATTCATTATCATTTATCAACTATCAATTCTTCCATCTTACATGTTTAACCACAAAGCTCACGAAGCTTGCACTAAGTTCACAAAGATTTCAATTCATCTAAAATCTAAGGTCTAAAATCTAAAATCACTATCTCCTTCATCTCTTCTCTTTTAGTCTTTAATCCTTTATCTTTTATCTTTTATCTCACCCTTTCCCGCAATTATCAATTATCCATTATCAATTGTCATTTATCAATTCTCAACTATCAATTCTTAGGTCCTCCATGTTTAACCTCAAAGCACACTAAGTTTAATTCCATTCCTAATTTTTTACTCCTTCATCTTTCAGCCTTCATCCTTATTCCCATAATCTAAAATCAAAAACCGTAAATCGTAAATCCCATTATTATTTATCCATTATCAATTATCTCACTCCTCATGTCCTCTTCCCTTGATATTTTCTTTTTTAAATGCCTCTTCTAATTCTTTTTCTTCACCAACTAAAACTTCTGGCCTAATCCTTTCTCCCAATCGGCTCAAGTCTGGTTGACCAGCGTTTACCCAAGCGGTGTACCATAAGCTACCCACCATTAGAATTGCTTGTTGCATCCTTTTTTCAACCATTCCATCCATTCGCTCAGCATAACTAAGTGCAAACTGCTGTGAATATTGCCTCATGGTGGACTGCCCACGCTGTTCGAAAGCATATTTTTGATCTGATGGAAATTGTTTTGTCAACTCCCTTTCAATAATTAGGACTGAGTCTAAATAGCTGTGACTTTCTTTTACTGCTTGCCAAGCAGCTTCAATAGGTTTGTCGATGTAGCTTGCTCTACCCACCAAAAAATCAAAGTTTTCTGCAGTTAATTCTGGTATTCGCGATTCCCACAGGCCATGTATCCCTTTCTGTCCGGTGAGTTGACCATTGTAGTTTTCGGTGGTATGCAAGGGCACGTGGGCATCGGCAATGTAATGACCAAGATCTGCAGAAAGTGAAAGTATTTTATTGGCATCTTGCTCTTCGAAAGCTTTGGTTAACCAATTGCTCATAGCACTGATATGCCAAGGAACAATACCATAAGCCTGTAGTGTGTCTTCAGTATACTTTTCTACTGCATCGCTCCAATAGGTAGGCATAAGTTTAAAAGCATCTTCGCCAGACTTAGCATAATGATCAATATCTATATAATGTCGAGGAGCTTCAGCCTTACTCGCATAGCGGCGTTTATCGGGGTCTACTGCATGAGCTGAAATGAACACTATGTTGCTTTTGTAAAAACCAATCATTTCAGGCGGTAAAGTGAACACAGCCATTCGATTGATTTTCTTGTGGCCATAGAAGCCCCAAGAAGAACAAAGTAGTAGAATTGTTAGTAAAGCTACACCTGACGGTATTATTTTATTCATTTGGCTATACTGAGCGCATTTCCCTCAAATATCGGAACTAAATCTATGGTATTTTCCTGTAAGCAATATGCTATGTCTTTTTCCAAGTTTAAGCGCGCCAATCTTTTTCGATGTGACGAATTGGCCAAAAACCCATTTAGGTCTGCCTTAGCTGCTTGATAGAGATGATCTGCAGCCAACGACGAATCAGCTAATCCAGTAAAAATTGGGTTTTGCTTAAGCTTGTTGACCACGGCACCAGCAAATAAAGAGTCCTCCATATTGTAACGATCACGCCAACCTGCGCAGAGTAGAATAACATTTTTATTTTGTTTTTCTAAGTAATTGCAAACAGCAGCTAGATTTAAAAACGATCCTATAATTACTTTATCAGCAGCTTTCGCTCGCTCAATGGCTTTGGTACCATTGGTGGTAGTTAATACTACTTCTTTCCCCTTTAAGCCCGGATTCATATAGCTAAATGGTGAGTTCCCCATATCAAAACCTTCTACAATTTCACCATGGCGCTCTGCAGCAACGATATACCCTTTTTCCTTATATTCTCTTGCTTCATCAACTGAAGCTACCGGAATAATGCTTTTAACTCCATGCTGAAAGGCAGTGCAAATAGCAGAGGTAGCTCGAAAAACATCAATAACTACTACAACACAATCTTTGTTACTATAATACACTGGAAATAATGCTGGGGAGTAGCAAATCTCTACTTTTCGCTCGTGGGCTTGTACAATTGTTTCCATCTAGATTATAAATTATACAAATGGCAGTTTAACTATCTCTGCTTTTAAAGACTTGCCACGTACTTCGATGAATATATTGTTTTCCACTTTTGCTGAATCCACTTTTACATAGCCCATTCCTATTCCTACTCTTAATGAAGGTGAGCTTGTACCCGAAGTAACAACACCAAGAGGTTCTCCATTCTCATTTACAATTGGATAATCTTTACGGGGAATACCTCTATCAATCATTTTAAAAGCTACGAGTTTACGTTCTACTCCGTTTTCCTTTTGTGACTTAAAGGTATCTGAATCGATAAAATCTGCGGTAAATTTTGTAATCCATCCTAATCCTGCTTCAATAGGAGAAGTAGTATCATCTATATCATTTCCATAAAGGCAAAAACCTTTTTCTAAACGCAAGGTATCTCTAGCACCTAAACCAGCAGGAAGAATGCCAAATTCAGCACCTGCCTCCATAATTGCTGCCCATATTTTTTCTGCATGTTCATTGTCAAAATAAATCTCGAATCCACCTGCACCAGTGTATCCTGTTGCCGACATTAATACATTGTCTACTCCGGCAAATACCCCTTTTTCAAAAGTGTAATACTTCATTCCTTCTAAATCGGTATCCGTTAGCTTTTGTAAGGCAGCAGTTGCTTTTGGTCCTTGAACAGCTAACAAAGTCGTACGATCAGAAATGTCCTCCAATTTTGCCTCAAAAGAATTGTTTTGTATAATCCAATCCCAATCTTTTTTTATGTTGGAGGCATTAACCACTAACATATAAGCCTGATCTGACAATTGATAAACCAGTAAATCATCAACTATTCCTCCTTTGCCATTAGGCAGACAAGAATATTGAATTTTACCAGGCACTAATTTTGAAACATCATTGGTTGTTACTTTTTGAATTAAGTTTAATGCTTCAGGACCCCGAACAATAAATTCACCCATGTGTGAAACATCAAACATTCCAACGCTTTTGCGGACAGCTAAATGTTCTTCTGTTAAACCTGAGTATTGCAACGGCATATTATATCCTGCAAATGGAACCATCCTAGCTCCTAAATCTTGATGTGTTTTACTTAACGCGACTTCTTTCATGCTACTTTATTTTGATGCAAAAATGCAATTTTATATTCGTTTTTATTCTAAAAGCTCCTTGAAATACTTGAGGTAATCTTCTTTTATGGCTTCTACAGAATATCGTTGGATTATTGTTTTACGTGCATTCTCTCCCATTCGCTTTCTCAGTCCTTCATCTTCAATTAATTGAGAGATAATTTCAATCCATTCTGAAGGTGAATTAGCCAAAAAGCCATTATTGCTATGATTGATTATATCAGTATTTACACCAACTGGAGATAAGACAGCGGGTATTTCTAGTGCCATATATTGTAATCCTTTAAACCCACATTTTCCCCTGCTCCATTCGTCATCTTCCAAAGGCATTATTCCGATATCAATAGACTGCAATTGTTCTATTTCTTTGGTCTTCTCCCATTTCACAAATTCAATTTCAACTTGATCAGACTTCCACTGCTGGTCACAAATAATTTTGAATTTGAGTTTTTCACGATACTTTCCTTTCAACTTGATGAAAACTGTTTCTATCGCTTTTAAATACTTCAAAGTAGTTTGCGTACCCGTCCACCCAATAGTAATAAAATCTTTTTCTTGCTTTTCAGCAGGAACATGATATGAGGTATCAATAGTTGTTGGTACAATCTTCACATTTGTGTTGTACTTTAATGCATACTCAGCTAAGTATTGATTTCCTACAAATACCAAATCAGCCAGTGTTAAAATGGTATTTGTTTTTGATGGTTTTTTAAGTCTACTGAGGGACTTATTTGCAGCAGATACATTATCCAACCAAATGGCATCATCGAAATCAAAAATGACTTTAGCTTTTGATTTCTCAAATTGACTTTCAAAATAAGTGCTTGGTGTTAGTAAGGCTTCTCTATAAATAAAAATAATATCGAATTCATTTGCTCTAGCTAAATCCTTAAGACGTATCCACCATGATTTTAATGCAATCAGCGTCTTTTTAAGATAATTTCCTTTGCTATAAAGGTATTTATCATCCTTTTCACTAATGATATTTGATATGGTACACTCAAACCCGTTTTCTTTTAAAAACCCCAAGTATTGTTCAAACCGAAACCGCTGGCCTGGAGACCTGTTCAACCTATGATTTGCTATAAATAATACCTTAGCAGCCACTTACTATTTTATTAACTTGAAAAGCCAGAAGGGTATCCATCAGAAAGACTGATAATGAATTCACCACAACTCCAACAATATTAATGATTTGTTTAGTTGAAATGCCTTGCTCTGAATGAAGAATTACTTGATCTATATTCAGATCATCAATTAAGTTTGATGAGCCCATTTTATAGGCATACTTGCTAAGTTCAATCATTCTCCGAGTAACTTTTGATACATTCTTTGATAGTTATTGATGGCCTCATCTAAAGAAAATAATCGGATAGCAGCATTTCTGATCTCTTCTGGCTTGTAATTATGATTCAATAATTCTTTAACGGCAGAATTCAATTTCTCAGGGGTAAAGGAAGGCACAAGCACGCCCAAATTATTTTCTTTTAGCAAGATATTTGTATCGCCCAAGCCTGCATTAGCAATTATGGGCTTACCCATACTTAAGACCTCCGATTGTTTAGTAGGCGAAACCGCTTTCCCTGAAAACCCTGCGCTAACAAAGAAGATGGAAGCATGCATAAGGTGGATGTATGAAGGCATTTTAGAATAATCTGTTGATGTTATTCGAACGTATTCAGTTTTAATGCCTAACTCATTTAAATGATTGATTATAAAGTCTTTTGGTGTTTTGGTCACAAACAAGAAGATTGCTTTTGATTCTTTCTTTTTCAGTTCACTAAAAAAACGCAACATATCTTTAAGTAAATAGCGAGTTCCTAAAGATCCAATATACCCCAGCACATAATGATTACCAGTAATATTTAAACTATTTTTTAATTCATCATGCTTTTCCTTTGATGAGTTTCTTACTGAAAAATGATCAACGTCTACAGAACATGGAATCACGTCAATTTGCCTCTTAGTTTCAAAGTGCGCCAATATGTGATCTTTAGCGTTTTGAGTTAAGGTAATTATACCATCAGCAGATCTGAATAGAAGTTTTTCCTGCGCTTTGAAAAACTTGTATACTACTTTAAATATTGGGTTTCTTAGATTCCATATTCCACCTTCTACCCGCTCATCAGCCCAAAATCCACGAATATCAAAAAGGAATTTAAGCTTAAATTGTTTTTTAAGTTGATTACCTACCATTGCTGGTAAGATAGATCTGCAATGCACTAAATTGAAGTCATTGTTTTTACAAATCTGTTTTGCTGTTTTTAATATACTCTTATAATTCAAATAAGGAGACCAAATAGGTATGGACGATTTGTATTGAAGTGGCATCCATTCGATTCCTGCGACCTCCGTTTGTTGTTTAATTAATGACTCATAATTTAAAAATGCATGCTTTTTTTCACAACTCAAAATTGTTATGTCGTATCCTTTTTTACTCAAACCAATTAAGTAGGGCAAGATCTGTGACTGACCTAGTGGGTCAGTTAACCCATCATAACTGATAAAAAGCACGTTTTTGCTTGAGCTCAAGTGGAAGTTCTTTTTGGGAGACAAATATAAGGAAGCTGATCACCTTCTTTTCAAACATTTGGCCCGCTTAATTGTATACTTCAAAAATTTTCCAATGTCAGAAAATCAAATGAAAATATGGATGCGTTTAGCAGCCATTTACAATATAATCTGGGGTGCTTGGGTGGTGCTTTTTCCACAGTCGTTTTTTACTTGGATGGATATGGAGCCCCTTAGATACCCTACAATCTGGCAGGGCACAGGAATGATTGTTGGCGTTTACGGCTTCGGCTATTGGTGGTCGAGCTACGACCCCATGAGGCATTGGCCAATTATATTGGTTGGCTTTTTAGGTAAGATATTTGGCCCATTAGGTTATGTAATGAATGTTAGTCAAGACTTAATTGACCCGAAATTTGGATATTTGTTAATCACAAATGATTTGTTGTGGTGGATCCCTTTCTTTTTGATTTTAAAGAAAGTTCATACCACTACTAAATGGAAATTGACAGATGAAAAAAGCTAGTTTAATTGCATTAATTGCCTTTTATTTTTTCGCCGGCTTGAATCACTTTTTGGTTTCTAATCTTTACCTTCCGCTTATTCCTGAATATTTACCTTATCCAAACTTGCTCAACTATCTCAGTGGCGCACTTGAAATAGGATTAGCGATAGGTTTATTCTTTTTAAGAAGCCGAAAAATAGCCGTTTATGGAATTATTTTTCTATTGATTTTATTTATTCCTGCACACCTTTTTTTCATTGAGCAAGGCAATTGTTTTAATGCTTCATTTTGTTTGCCTGCTTGGGTTTCATGGCTTCGATTGCTTTTAATCCACCCACTCTTAATTTATTGGGCCTATAGCCATAGAAATAATACGCACCCAATACTCATAAAATGGATTTAGCGCTTACTCGAGTTTTGCTTGACTTTGGGTTGTTTGTATTGATTTTATTGGTGCAGTTAGTCATTTATCCTTCGTTTACACATATGAGCGTGTCTGATTTAAAAAAGTGGCATCCCTCCTATACCAAACGAATTACTGTGGTAGTCTTACCCTTAATGGTTGGACAAGCTGTTGTAGTTCTTCTCCAAGTAATTCAGGAGTTAAGCTATTTGAATTTGACTTCCTTATTAGTGGTAATTGCCTTGTGGCTGTTAACCTTTTTACAAGCGGTTCCTTTACATCGACAGATCGATGACTCAGAAAAACCATTGGCTACAGCCAACAAATTAGTAGCAGCTAATCGGATTCGAGTATTTTTTTGGGGACTTCTGTTTATTTTTAGTCTTTCTTCATGCTTATAAAACAAAACAGAAAACGATTGAAAGTAATCCATAACAAACAAAATCAGCAATTTGAAGTGCTTCATTACGACCATAAAGGGGTATTAGTCTACCGAATTCATGAAGGGCAGCTTGTTTTGATGCATACAAAAGTTCCTGAAGCCATTGGTGGAAAAGGAATAGCTAAAGCACTCGTTCTAACAGCCTTAAAATTTGGAGAAAAACAAGGTTTGAACTTTAAAATATACTGTCCCTATGTTAAGCGTTTTATTGAGAAGAATCCCGATTGGAGAGATATATAAATAAAACTGCCGTAAATTAAATTAACAATAATTACTTTTTATTATTTTTCCATTTCAATAAACTAACCTTACATTATGGAGCTTCAATCCAACAATTTAGAGACTACCTCTATTAAAGCAGAAAAGACATCTTGCTCAAACTGCTCAAAATCAATAAAGAAAAATGAAACCTTTTGTGGAAATTGTGGCTTCCCAGAGAATGGTAGTGAGCAAGAAAAAAAGAAATTTAATTACAGTAAAAAACTAAAGCAAAACGTACTTGATGATTCCAAAAAGAAATTAAAGAACGTAAAAATTGTTCTCTATATTATGGCAGGAATCAATTTTATTGCTGGCATCTACTACTTAACACAACCTGCTGCTATAGCAGAAGTAATTGCTTCTATATTTGCAACTTGTATCTTTCTCGGATGTGCCCTATGGGTAAATAAAAAACCGCTTATCGCTGTACTTTCAGCTTTTGGTTTTTGGTTGTTGATTCAAATTCTTACCGCTATCTTAACACCTGAGTCATTATTTCAAGGTCTCCTTTTGAAATTTATAATTATCAGCATATTCATTAAGGGAATAAAGTCTGCAAAGGATTACAAAGACTTTTCTGCAAAATTGAATTTCGCTTAATTGGAAGATCAATTTACTGCCGCTGACAAATCTACTTGCACTAAATGTGAAAGCATTTTTTTTGATGATAGTGTTTTTTGTAAAACTTGCGGAAGCAAGAGAATTGAAGCCATTCTAAAAGAAAAAACTCACGATAATAATTACAAGTCCAACCTTAAACAGCTCTCTGTATACTCCTTTCTCATTTTGATATTGCTATCCATTGCAGGTATTAGTGATTATTCTTTTGCAATGGACATTTTTTGGACGGTCTTCTTTGCTTTTATTGATGTTGGGTTTGCTTATTCCAATGGTGCTACTTTTTCATTGGTTTTTCCAAATAAAGTACTATTAAAACCTTTACTTTCTATTATTGGAATAGCCATAATTTCAGGCATATTTATTCATTTTGCTGTTGGAGAATTAAATATTATTCTTTTTGGTGAAGACGTCACCTTGCTTTACTCTTCTGATGAGACAGCCTATCCATTGTTACTTTCTATCATTAGCGTTGCTGTATTTCCAGCTATTTTTGAAGAATTAGCCTTTAGAGGGTTTCTCTTTAATAACATAAGCTACTTATCAGGTAAGAAAGGGGCTGTGATTGGATCTGCTTTTTTGTTTACACTAGCACACTTTTCAATACTTAGCTTTTTTTGGTTATTTCCTTTTGGACTACTTTTAGGATACTTCAGAAGCCGTTATAATACGCTAATTTATGGTATGATTGGTCATTTTACTCACAATGCTACTGCACTATTGATTGAATATAGTTTATTGGAATAATAGAATAAAATGTATAATCTATTGCTCACAAAAGCTAGAAGGGTTTCTATAGTTCACTTATCCAAGACAAATCAGGAGCTAATTTGCATTTATTCATCATTTCTTTGACTTTTTCAATCCAACTCTTGATTCAATCATTTTGCCAAATGGTTGATTTGGTTTACCCTATTGAACGCTAAAACACCTTTAAGTTGCCTTGTTTATTCCTTTTATGACTTAAGCATTTCTATACACTAAAGACAAAGTAGTCATTCTATTTGGTCATTTTTTTTATTCTTTTGCATTGGAAATTGATTAAACCAACCTTGCCATTCTGATTTTTACTTAAGAACTTACAGCCAGAAATTAAACAAAAATGGGCATTAGCATAAAGCAATTGGGGCCAGGACTCTTGTATGCAGGAGCGGCAGTAGGCGTATCGCATTTGGTTCAATCTACACGAGCTGGTGCCAGCTATGGATTAATCATGATTGCCGTAGTCATCACCGCTAATGTATTGAAGTACCCTTTTTTTAAAGCTGGGCCCATCTATGCCGCACAAAGTGGCAAAAGTCTTTTAGAAGCTTTCCATGAAGAAGGAAAGTTAGCCATGGCCCTTTTTTACATTGCCACTATAGGAACCATGTTTGCCGTTCAAGCAGGAGTTACCTTGATTACTGCTAGCGTGGTTTCCTCCATCTTTTGCTTGAGCTTGCCGCTTTGGCAAGTTTCTGCTGGAATATTGGCGATATGCTTTAGCATTTTGGTTATTGGGAAATACAAATGGCTCAACGGCATCATTAAATGGGTAATCCTGTTGTTGAGTGTAACTACTCTTATTACGCTCATTGCAGCTTTTGCTCAACCTGTTGAAAAGGCTGTTGAATCAATTGCTTTCGATTTTTCAAACACGGTAGATGTATTGTTTTTAATCGCCTTAGTAGGCTGGATGCCGGCACCTTTAGATATTTCCCTTTGGCATTCGGAATGGACCTTAGCCGACCTGCATAAAAAAAGTGTACCCACTGCCCTCTTAGATTTTAAGATTGGCTACTGGGGTACCACCCTCTTAGCGATTGTATTTATTGCTTTAGGTAGCCTGATTTTAAGGGGAAGCGATGAGACGCTTTCATCCAGTGGAGCCGTATTTGCCTCACAAGTTATTGGCATGTACACCACTACATTGGGCGATTGGGCTTTTGCAATAGTAGCAACTGCTGCCTTTACTACCATGTTTAGCACTACCCTTACCGTTTTGGATGCCTTCCCACGGGTGCTCGACAAAGCCATTGGTTTATCTTTTAATAAACCTGTTGGTAAAAGTTATGTGTGGCTTTTATTGGTGACTATCCTAGGTGCTTTAACGGTTTTGATTTACTTGATGGAAAACATGAAACAATTGATTGACTTAGCGACCAGCATTTCATTCATTACAGCACCAATATTGGCTTTTTTAATGCTGAAAGTATGTTGGAAAAACAAAGCCGTACTCAATTATTTCAGCAAAAGCGAGCATGTAATTGCTTTCGCTGGCTTTGGCTTTTTAATCGCCTTTAGTTTGTTGTATTTGTACTTGGGTTAGTGTGGCTGAACTATCTCTAAAAAATAGAATAAAATAAGTAAAAAGAGAGAGAATTAATCTTTCATTTTTTATTTTCACTTTTGATAAGCTGAAAATCTTTTTTTTCAATTAAGCTTAACTTGTAATTGTAAACTACAACATCTTAATTTGTCCAATGATAAGTATTACAGTAGTAGGTTTTGGAAATGTAGGAGCACTATTAAGTGCACACTTGCTTGAGAATACACTTCCTATTCAATTAAATATTATGGAGCCAAGTGAAGACAAAGAAGGGGCCCTAGTTGATTTAGCCCATACTTTGGCATTTATCCCCAATAAAACGCTTCACCACAATGATGAAAAGCTATTTTTAACAGCAGACTTCATCTTTTATACTGCTGGTATCGCTAACCAGCATGGAGCTTCTCGCTTATCTACCGCCAAAGAAAATATGGCCTTATGCAAGGAGATTTTTGGGGCTAAAATTTTCAAAAAGTCAAGCACCATCATAGTGATTTCAAATCCAGTAGATCTTATTTCACGTACTGTTTATCATTACTCTAGGCTTCCAGCCAATCAGGTAATCGGAACAGGAACTTTGCTAGACAGTATTCGTTTATCTTATTACTTATCTAGCATCTCCAACTCTCCAGTTGACGGTTTTGAGTCTTGGGTTCTTGGCGAGCACGGCGCTTCTCAAGTACCCATCTATTCAGCATGTAAATTCCAAGAAGAACCATTGTTAGCTAATTCCTTTTACACTTCCGATAAATTAGATCATGCAGCAAAACAGACTAAAAACGCCGCTTATCATATTAGACAAACACAAGTAGGAACAAAATATGGTGTGGTAAAATGTGCCGCAACCATATTTGAATACATCTACAATGGAAAGGAAAATTTATTACCACTTTCTGTTCTTACTACTGATTATTATCGTGAATTACTTCAGCTTGAGCAAAACATCTATATCAGCCTTCCTGTAAAGCTCAAGAATGGAAAAACAGAAGTTATTGATGCATTTAAAATGTCAGAAAAAGAATTACATGCGCTCAGGAGATCAGCAAAAATTTTATCAGAAGTTTCAAAATGAAAAAATAAAGTCACCAATATGAAAATTCTCGCCATTTCTGGATCAGCCTCAAAAAACAGCAGTAATTTTTACTTGCTAAAAGCAATAGCGGGATTCATTCAAGAAAAACATAAAACAGAGGTATACCAAGGACTTTATGATTTTCAGTTGTTTACACCAACTAATCTAAAAAATGGAGTGCCAGAGAAAATTAAAGTGCTTAAAAGTAAAATCTCGAGTGCAGATGTGCTAATTATCTCTACTCCCGAATATACGCGCAACATTCCAGCGGCATTAAAAAACCTGATTGAATGGTGTACTGCTTCAGGAGAGTTTACCAATAAAAGAGTGGTAGCCATTACTTTTACCCCTCATGAACCTCGTGGTGAACATGCCATGGCTTCGCTTTTGGCTTCCTTAAAAACAATGGAAGCTAAAGTAATTGCCCAAATTGCGCTTTATAAATCAGTACTTGAAATCGAAGATCAGCAAGTTATTTTAGACAGTTTAAGTAAAGAAATGATTCAGGCAACAATGGAGTTATTGGAGTCTTGAGCCTAAAGTTGAGTTATTTTTAACTCAACAACAAAGAACTATCCCCAAAACTCAAGAATCGAAAGTCATTTTTAAAAGCTTAGTCATATACTTTTTTTCAATCGTCTCAAGTCTGGGCTGCTACTTAATACAAAAAACTAACAGTCGAAAGGATTTACAACAGTAAATGCTAAGTTTATTTTAAAAGGTGTCGCAGCTATGCTGCTCGTATCCTACTAAGTTTAAATTATTAATGAGATTTCACTGCTACGCAGTTAGCTTTAGTCTAATTAACCGCCATATAAAGAGCTAATTCAATTCCTAGTTTTATTTAATTACTTTAGTTGCTAGCTACATCGTGGCGATAGCTTAATAAAAGTAAATTACAATTGTACCACATCGCGGTATTTTCTTAACAATAAAGTTTAAATGTTTCGCAGCTATGCTGCTCGTATCCTACTAAGTTTAAATTATTAATGAGATTTCACTGCTGCGCAGCTAGCTTTAGTGTAATTAGCCACCTTATAATAAACTGATTCAATACCTAGTAATATTTAATTACTTTAGTTGCTAGCCACATCGTGGCGATATTTTAATAAAAGAATAAAAGTAAATTCCAATTGAACCGCATCGCGGTGACACCACAAAAGGGCTTATATGTATCGCAGCTATGCTGCTATTGCCTTCTTGATATTGTTTTGTTAGTAATATTTCACTGCTACGCAGTTTGCTTTGAAATAGTTAACTTAATTTATTTGATTCTTAAAATGTCAGTTCTATGTAATTAACTTTAGGTTAAATAACCGATTTTCAACATGCTAGATCAGTTCCCTAGTATTATTTAATTACTTTAGTTGCTAGCCACATCGTGGCGATAGCTTAATAAAAGTAAATTACAATTGAACCGCATCGCGGTGTTACCAAAGCATACTAACTACTAACCCAATTTATCATGGCTAATACCTACACTCAATTATACTTTCATACTATATTCGCAGTAAAAGGCAGAAGTAATTTAATTTCAAAAAATTGGAAAATCAACTTATATAAATACATCTCAGGTATTGTGATTAACAAAGGTCAAAAGTTAATGAGTATAAATGGTGTTCAAAATCACTTGCATATCCTTTTAGGAACGCAAGCTGATTGTAAATTATCTGATTTAATAAGAGACATTAAAGCCAATTCATCCAAATGGATTAATGAGAATAGACTTGTGGCAGGAAAATTTGAATGGCAAAGAGGGTTTGGGGCATTCTCGGTTAGTCAATCAGATGTAAAAAGAGTTATTGAATACATTAATAATCAAGAAGAACACCATAAAGTAAAATCCTTTAAAAAAGAGTATTTGGAGTTATTAAGTGCCCATGAAATCGATTATAAAACGGAGTACACATTCGAGGACCATTGAAGCACGTATCGAAGGGCATAAAGAAAACACTCAGGGTACTTTAAATAGTATCCAAGACCAACAGGATTTACCTATAATTCATCGTCATCTCAACAACAGCGAACTATCTCCATAACTCAAGAATCGAAAGTCATTTTTAAAAGCATAGGCATATACTTTTTTCCAGTCATCTCCTATCCAGGCGGCTACTAAAGACAATAAAGTGCTCTTTGGTTGATGAAAGTTGGTAATCAATCCATCGATTGATTTCCATTGATAGCTTGGCATTATAAATAGAGCAGAATGAAAATCTATTTCATTTTCTCCGCTCTGCTCCAATACTTCTAAAAGGAAATCACAAGCTTGCTTCCAAGTCCAGCCTGATGGTAACTCATAAGCATCTTCTTGTTTTAAGCTTCGTTCATTTAGCTTATTGCTCTGATGCATCTTCACTGCCAACCAATACAAACTTTCTAAAGAGCGCAAGCTGGTTGTCCCTACGCTTATAATCTTACCCTTTTTATCGGCTAATTGAGCTATGGTCGATTTAGAAATTACAATGCGTTCTTCATGTATGTCGTGGGCGACTAATTTATCTGTTTTAACGGCTCGAAAAGTTCCAGCACCCACATAAAGGGTTAAATAAGCCAATTCATGTCCTTGAGATTGAAGTTGTTGCAATTGGGGTTTCACAAAATGCAGTCCTGCTGTTGGTGCAGCCACAGCTCCTTCTGTTTTTGCATAAACTGTTTGATAATTATCTTGATCAGCGAGTTCAGTTTCACGATTCAAATAAGGTGGTAAAGGAATTTCTCCAGCTTCTTCTAATATTTCTGAAAATTCAACTCCTCCACTCCATTCAAATTGAATAATTACATCGTTGGTTCGCTTTTCTATAATACTTGCTTTTAATAGTGTGCCTGCAATTTCTAATTCAAGAATGTCGCTTAGTTTAAAGCGCTTTAAATTGCCAACTAAACACTGCCATTTGCAGTTGCTTTTTGCGCTTAAGGCTTGTTCTACTGTGCTTTCAAAGGGTTCAAGACAAAAGATTTCAATCTTCGCCCCTGTCTTCTTTCTAAAATATAAACGTGCAGCCAAAACCTTGGTATCATTAAAAACTAGAACAGACTCTTCTGGTAAATACTGCTTGAGGTTTTTAAACTGATCCTCTCCCAGCTTTCCCGCCTGATAGGTCAATAGTTTCGATTGATTACGATTGGCTAAAGGATATTTTGCAATCCGATCTTCAGGTAAATTATAATTAAAATCTTCGGAGGTTAAATCAGCTCGGTTCATGAATGGCAAAAGTAGTTTTCAAATTTAAATAGCAGTCAGTTGATTCATTTTTACTTTGGCTTTTAGATTCCCAAACACAATCGTGGCCTCTTTGCCTTCAATTTTTATGACTTCACCAACTTGTCGACTTTGCTTCATTCTTACCCTACCACCCACTATAACTGGCTTGGTATTTTCTGATTTTTTTGACTTGGTGCTTGAAGCAGCCTTATTTTTTTGAACAGCTTTCTTTCTTTGAGCTTCAGCCTTAGCTTTTTTTGCGGCCAAATTGATTTTTGCATTCTCCATTACCAAATACTTCTTCAACTCCTCCAAGTGCTCTGCCTGCTTCTTTTTGGAACGGGTCGGGAAATGCTGAATAAATTGACTCATTTTCTTACCATGATTCAAGTACTTATTGTTCTGTTCAATTCGTTTTTCTTGTGTTTTTAATCGTTCTTCATAATGCTCACTCTTTTCTTCAAATGCTTCACGGCTCTCCTCCATCTCTAACTTTGCTTCATAGCCTTCCCTTTTTAGTTTTTGTAGCACAGACTTATCCCGTTGTAAATCTGAAATTAATTGGTCAAACTTAATTTTCTGACCATCAACCTTTAGTTTGGCTTGCTTGATCATATCCTTCGGAATGCCATTCATTTGGGCCACTTCGAAAGTAAATGAAGAACCCGGTTGTCCAACTTCCAATTGATATTCTGGACTTAAGGTATTTCGATTAAACAGCATGTTGGCATTTTCTGCTTCAGCTAGCTGAGCTGCACGTAACTTAATGTTGGAGTAATGTGTGGTCAACACACCGAAACAACCAGCATCGTAAATTTTTTCAAAGAATACTTCAGCCAATGCACCACCTAAGTCAGGGTCAGAACCAGTACCAAACTCATCCAACAGCATTAAACTTTTCGGAGACATCTTTTTCAAAAAGAAATTCATGCGCTGAAGCCGATAACTATAGGTGCTCAATTGATTCTCTATGGATTGATTATCACCTATATCTGAGAGGATATAATCGAAAAAAGCAAAGCTGCTTTTAACATGAACTGGAACCAGCAATGCAGATTGAAACATCAACTGCAACAGCCCAATCGTTTTTAGTGTGATGGACTTCCCTCCTGCATTCGGGCCTGAAATAACCAATAGCCGATTCTTTTGAGTCAATGAAAAAGTTTGAGGAATAGTCTTTTCATTACTATCATTGTTCTTCACTCGTAAGATCGGGTGATAAGCATCTTTTAGGAAGGTATCTTGATTCTCGAAGTTTATTTGTGGCATTATTCCACCAATCTTTTTCGCCAACCTCACTTTAGCATTTAATTCATCAAACTCACACAAAATAACTTGATAGGCACTAATTAACTCCTCATGCTGACGCATAAAATTGGTTAACTCAGCTAAAATGCGTCTGACTTCTTTACGTTCATCATCTAGCAACTGGTCTAACTCAGCGTTTAAGGCACTATTTACCTTGGGCTCTATGTAAGTTAATGAACCTGTTTTTGAAGCACCGAGAATGCTCCCATCCACTTTACGCTTGTAGGTTGAAATAACCGTTAATACCCGCCGATTATCAATCACGTTTTCTGAGATCTCATCAATGTAACCGCTATTTCTAGCAGCCCTTAATGCTTTATCGAAATTTCGATTAATTTGCTTTTTTATAGCACCAATTCCTTGACGAAGTCTCATCAATTCAACAGAAGCATCATCCTTTACCTTTAGGCGTTTATCGAAAATAGATTCAATCTCTTTCTCAATAACTTTGGTATGATAAGCATTGCCAAGCAAGCCCTTTAAATGAATGAATTGCTCTGGATTTTCCTTGAAAAAAGTAAAAAGCTCATTAACAAAGCGAGTGGCGTCTAACAAACGAATAATACTTTTCTCTTCAAGTACCGAGTTGCTGATTTGAAGTAACTTGAGCTCACTATTCAACTCTTCAAACTCAATGCGAGGAAAAGTCAGGCCTTTATTTCGAATAAGTAATAATTCATGAATGAGTTGAAGACGATACTCCACCTCCTTAGTAGATTCTAATGGTTGAAGCTTCGACAATCGGCCAGCAGCTGTTGGACCAATGCAGAAATTAGCTAACCACTCCCTAATTTGATCAAATTCTAAGTCGACCGCCGTCTTTTCATCAAAAAACTTCATACATTAGATATTAGCAAAGCAACCCAAAAAAGACTGGGAAGTTTTGATTGGAAGGAAAAAATTACTTGCCTTTATTAAAACTCCATTCATACGCCTAATTTAAGGTGTAAGTAAATAGTCGTTGTGGCAAGCCAGGTTTGTGGCTCTCTCTGTATAAATAGTAAATTTTATTATTTCGAATTTGTACCTTTTCTGGAAAAGCATGGCGAAAGTAAAATTGTTTTTGTGCTAACCTTCCATCACTTAAATCAATTTTACTAATATACTTTTTCCCTCTTTTTTTAAACTCAGCATATATTTCCCCATTTAAATAATCGGCATACAAGCGTTTTTGCCATGCTTCATTTTTATGGTATTCTATTTCTAATTGCTCTATTAAAAACCCGTTATGATCAAATAAAAATAATGAATCGTTAATGTGGTCAAACATTAAGTAACTCCCGTTGAATGTAAAAATCGGACTATACAAAGGGGAGCTTTCGACATGTTTAAAATAAGCCATAGCTCTATCCACACTTCTATCTAATCTATAATTATTAAGTACCAAAGAATCTCCAATAGATCCTGGAGCAGCGGCATTTCCTGATATTTTAATATGATTATTAGTTAACTGTCTGCAACTAGCAATATACTTATTGCGAACATCTACACTATTCCTTAAAAACTGATAATTTGAACTATTCATGTGTTTATAAAAATAAAAAATTTCTTGTTCGTAAACACCAACGAAACCCAAAATGAAGCTAGCAGAATTTGATGCACTGCATTTGAATAAGGTACTTTCATACTCCTGGATCGAGTATCCTTTAGTTAAGGAATAACTATCACCATTGAACTTAATTTGATGCATTGAATCGCTGTAGATAACATGCAAATTATTAAAACAATCCCTATATATACCCTTAGCTCGTTTAGGAATTGTTAAACTGAAAATTGTAGCGCTATTTTGATCGATTAATCTTAGGATACTATGTTTCCCTGCTTTTAATAAGAGTAAAATATTATCTTCATATAACTCATAATCAGCCACATTATCCCTTGCTCGAATGTAGGCTAAATCAGATAGAATTTCATCTATGCTCACTTGTGGAATCTCATTGATTCTTTCTTGTAAAACAACAGTAAAATAGAGACTTGTATCTTCTTTTGTGAAATTCTTAAAGTTTAAATATTCTGTTTCATAGGATATATGAGAAATAGTAATGTTAGGAGGTAAATCCATTACATTGAAAGTAGCCACACCATTTTGCGTTACTCCAAAAAGTAAACTATCATTAAATCCTAATAAATAGGCATCATTTATTTTGTCACCCTTTTCATTTTTAACCTCTACAGTTATCGATGTAGAATTTATATTTTGAGAAGTAGCAAGGTAACTTGTTAATAGTAAGAGTATTAAAAACTTAATTTTCAAAGAATTCGATCAAATTTGATAAGGCCTTCCTCAATCAACTATTATGCCTAAACGAATCAAGCCTGCCTAATCAAGGATACTAAAAACTAATTCAATTTAGATATTCTGCCTGTT
Organism: Vicingaceae bacterium; assembly: GCA_040218815.1. Lineage (GTDB taxonomy): Bacteria > Bacteroidota > Bacteroidia > Flavobacteriales_E > Vicingaceae > JAVJQS01. Next base: position 453,520 of record JAVJQS010000004.1, read on the forward strand.
TCAACTGATCTATCTTCGTCTAATTTTATAGAAAAATCTCATTTCAATAAAGGGGCTTAATCAATACCATCGAAATACTTCTTTCTCCTCATCATATTTCACGAAATCGCCTAATAAAAGTTGTTGTAACCGGCTATCTTTTTTAAATTCATCAGGAGTAGTAGAAATTATGCTTTTCCCATCAAATAGCCATATTTTATCTGCAATATGCAAGGCGTTCTCGAATTTATGGGAAGAAAATAAAATTGTTTTACCCTCTTGCGTTCTTTGTTTTTTTAAAAGTGAAAAAACACTTGCTGTGTTTTTTGCATCAAGATGTGTTGTTGGTTCATCCAGCAGTAAAAAAGAAGTTTTTTGAGCCAAGGCTCTTGCTATAAAAACCTTTTGTTTTTCTCCATCACTTAAGCGCGCCATACATTTAGATTTTAACTCACTTAACCCGCAGTCTGATATAGCTTCTGAAATTGATTGAATATCATTTTGCTTTAGCTTTCCCAACCAATTAGTAAAGGGATATCTACCGAAAGCAATAAATTCCTCTACGCTTATATATTCACTAAAGCTTAATTGGGTATCAACCCAACTTATTTGTTTGGCCAAATCACGCTTACTCCACAACTCTAGGTGTTTATCATAAAGCTTAATGGCTCCTAAATTTGGTTTTAATTGACCAACTATGCACTTTAATAAAGTTGATTTTCCAACTCCGTTTTCACCCAGCAATACTACAATTTCATTTTTATGGACTTGTAAGTTTATATCGCTAAGAACGGACTCCTGTCCTTTACCGTAGCTTACGCCTAAATTTTCAATATGCAAGAGGGGAGTTCTCAAAAGCTTGAAGATATTTTACGTTTACTAAACAGAATCCATATTATTACAGGAATACCTAAAATGGCAGTAATTGAGTTAATTGGTAAACGAACTCCATTCGAAGGTAAAGCACTTAAAATATCGCTAAAAAGCAAAATGCATGAACCAATAAGCATACAAGAAGGAATTAGTAATCGATGGTTTGCAGTTTGAAATAATAATCGAGACAAATGAGGAACTATAATTCCTACAAATCCTATCGGGCCGCAAAAAGCAGTAGTAATACCAGCCAGAATTCCGCTCGCTAATATAACAATCAATCGGATTCTTATCACTGAAATACCAATACTGATAGCATAGCTATCGCCCATTAAAAGTGCATTTAATCCTTTTGAAAAACCAAAAGCAGCAAAAACCCCAAAAGAAATAATACAGGTCATCACTTTTAATTCATCGTAGCTAACACCTGCTAAACTTCCCAAGGACCAAATAATGAAAGATTTTAGTTGATAATCTGTAGTGAAGTACTGAATTAGCCCGATAATCGCCGTTGCAATTGCCCCCAACATTACACCTAAAACTAATATCGTCATCACGTCTTTCACTTTCAACGAAACCAAAAACAGGATTAGGAGAATAAATAAAGCACCTAATATAGCGGCAATAGAAAAAGAAAAAACACTGCTAATAGCTATTCCAAACATTCCAGCGCCCATAACTAGAATGGCTACTCCTAAACCTGCTCCTGAGCTAATTCCTAAAATATACGGTCCTGCTAAAGGGTTACGAAACAAACTTTGCATCAATAGGCCTGAAACAGATAATGCTATTCCACAAAGAATGGCAGTTAATGCTTTTGGAATGCGGCTATCAATTATTATTATTCTATGAGCTTCTGATATATCATTACCAACAAATAAGTCTATAAAAACAGATAAAGGCAGGTTTACAGAACCCATGAGTATATCAGCCAGCAATAATGCCATTAATGAAATCGAAAGCACTATGAATATTGTTTTATGTGAGGTGGAAGCTTTCAAAAGATTTAATCTAATTGGGTATAATAAATCAATTTGTGCTCTTTTAATAGAGTCGGGTGCATAATCTTAATTAAATCCGATAAAATTAAATCGGGTCGAACTACACCTGACTCCCAGTAATCATTCGCTCCTCGAGAATTACTTCTTTTATAACTATTATAGATTCGTTGTTTTTGATAAGCTTTAAATGCTTCAAAACGTCGATCTCCCTCCACAATCTCACTTAACTCTTGCTTGTTGCCACAATTGATCCAATAATCAGCCTCAAGCGCTTCATTTATTACAGTTTCAGTTGCTAAAGGCACACTTGCTTCTTGCTTTAAATCACTCCATATATAGTTGACATTGGCCGATTTAAAATAAGCTGCTTGAAAGGAACTCCCTCCGCTCACATACCAATTCCCCTTCCAAGGATAACCAATCATAACGCTTGGCTGATTCTCAAATGTTTGGGCAGTTTTTTCCAACTTATGATATGATTCTTCAACAGCTAGAAAGTGCGAGTCGGCCTGATGAATAGCTTTCTTATTAAAAAATAATGCAAAAAACTTTAACCATTCAGCTTTATTAAGTGGCTCTTGCTCCATGTATTCTGCAATTACAATAACTTTTTGACCTAGCTCCCTCAGTTGAGCTACTTCCTTCATTCCACCTGCGTCAATAGCATAACTGAAGATAACATCGGGGTTTAATTGGATTAGTTGTTCTTGATTTAACTTTGCTTTTCCTACTGACTGAATCTCACCAGAGTTTACTCTTTCTTGAAACTTAGAACTATAGTATAGTTTTAAATTGCTCGCACCAACTATTGCATTTTCTTGATCTATCGCTTGAAGGAAACCTAAATGAGTAGTAGATGTAATTACCACTTTGTCTATAGGGGTTTCAATGAAATGATTAACACCTTTAATTTCTGGTGGAGTCTGAGCTTTTGGATACAAGCAATACTTTTCCACCTTTTTTGACCCTAAAAAAGGCTTATTTACTGTTAAAACGTAAGTATTTAAACCTATGGTATCAATAGAGAAGTGCTTGTTCTCAATTGCGCTGTTCGAAATTTCATTTGTATTTGGCTGAGAACAAGCAATGATGATTACAGGTAAGAATAGCGAAATATAATGCTTCATTTTACTGTTGCTTATCTGCTATTGTTGTTCCAATTCTCTTCGGTGATATTATTCCCATTTTTAGTGTAGAAAACACCACCCCAAGGGAAAAATGTTTTCTCATAAACATCTACTTCAGTGCCATTTACTACCGTTCTTCTAATAGTAGTGCTATTATTTGGATTTTCAATGATTTCCTCGCTAACTCCTTGTGGTAAATCTGCAGCTTCAGCATCTTGCCTAGGGCGGTCTTCTCCATCATAATACTCTTTATCAATGTTCTCCTGCCTCCTTGTTTTAGATTCAGCCTCTAACCTGATATCCTCTTCCTTTAATTTTTTTTCTTTTTCCTCAATAGCTGCTTGATTGTTTTTAAAGTCATCAGATCTTTCCTGGTTAAACTGTTTTAATTCAATTTCTTTGTCATTAATTTTTTCTTGCTCTTCAATAACTCGCTCTTTTGATTCCTTTCTATACGCAGTCGTGGTCTCTTTCCAGTCGTCTTCCACCTTATTTATTTGATTCGTATTAGCATTTAAGTTCTCAGCAGCTAATTTTTTATTGTATAGTCTTATTTCTTCTTCCTTTAATACATAGTCCTGCTCCGCTTTATCAATTCTAGCGCTTTGCTCCTTTTCTAGTCTATTATTAGTGGCCATTAAACTTGCATATTCGTTCTCAACTTCATCCTTTCTTCCTTCCATTAAGTCTTCACTTCGTTCTTTTTGATAAGATCTAATGGCAGACTCTTGCTCCTTTACATCAGAAAATACATTAATTCGTTCCTGCTCAGCATTGCTTTTTAATTGTTTTTCCTCTTTATAGATATTTTCTGTTTTTTTCTCAAGATTTTCTGTTCTAGTTTTTACTAAGTTTTCGCTTTTTTCTGTTTGATTTGAGCTAATGGTAATTTGTTTTTGTTCTGCATCAGCATATTCATCATTCCTTTTTCTTTCTGACTCACGTTTTAAGGAAACATCTTCTTCAGTCAAATCCTCTGTTTTTTGCTTTACTTTCTCATAATTTTGCATATTTAAATCTTCAGCAACAGATTCCTGCTCTCTTAAAGTAATACTAATGCTTTCAATTTCTTCAATTGCGTTTTGTCGCTTTTGTTGTTCGGCTTCCCTATTTGCATCACTTAGCTTTCTTACTGCTTCTTCTTTTTCTTTGATGATTTTAGTTTTATCACTGTTTTTCTTAGCCCATATTTCTTGGTATCGCTTTTCAATTTCAGCTTCTGCATTTCCTGAAATAGTTGATTTTGGACCTTTTCGAATTTGAATTGGAGCTTCTTTTTTTTCTTCCTTCAATTTTTCGGCTAATGCACGTTCCTCTAATAGTTTATCAATAGCATTAATTTTATTTCTTGGATAGCTTTCATTCGGCTTAATACTTAAAGCGCTTTGATAGTTTCCTTTTGCCTTAACATAGGATTCCCCCTCCAAAGCTTCATCACCTAAAGCAATATATTCTTTGTATTTTGCTTCTTGAGATGCTTTATTCTCCTTCTCTTTTGCTTCAAGAGCTTTAGCAGCAGCCAGGTCTTCACGAATTTGGGCAATACGTAAAATTTGCTCTTTTGGATAATTCTCGGATGGCTTTAATCCCAGAGCCAGCTTATATTCATTTTCCGCCTCATTATAATTTTTCTCTGAAAACAACTTATCTGCTTTTGCTATAGCTGTTTGATATGCTGCCTCATTTTTTGCTTCTCGCTCTTGTTGTAATTTTATCTCTTCAGATTCATTCTCTTTAGCTAATAAAGCATCTATTTCATCAAGCTTCCTTTGTGGGTAGCTTTCATTGGGTTTTAGCTTTTTTGCATTTTTGAAATATTCCTTTGCATCAACATAATCTTGCTCAATCAAAGCCATATCTGCCAAGGTAATTGATTCCATATATTTAGATTCTATGATAGCTTGTTGGGCTGCCAATGATTGTTCAGAATTATTAAGAATATCACGAATTTGATCTATTTTATTTTGAGGATATGTTTCATTTGGTTTTAAGTCCCGAGCTTTTTTAAATAAGTCTAATGACTCTTCAAATTGATCATTTGACAAAGCTGCCTCTGCTTGTTGAATTGTTAAAATATAGTCCTCATCAATTTTTTTCTCTTTTGCTGCTCTAGCATCCCGCTCGGCTAAAGCTTTCATTCTTCTTTCGATTTCAGCCAACTGACTTGCAGGGTAACTATCCTCCTTCAGAGCAATAGCATCCTCGTACTTTACTTTTGCTTTTACATATCGCTGTTGTTCAAATAAGGCATCTGCATCAGTAATTAAAGCAATGTATTCAGCCTCTTTTTTTGCATCTGCCTTTGCAGCGGCTGATTCAGCTTCTTTTTTTGCTGCAGCTGCAAGTTGTGCATCAATCGCACTTAATTGATCTCTTGGGTACTGCACTTCTTTAACTGCCAAAGCTGCTTCATACTTTAGTTTAGCCTCTTGAAACTTTTTTTCTTCTAACAATGCATCTGCTTCAGCAACTATACCTTGATACTTAGCATCTATTTTTGCTTGTTCTGCTGCTGCAGCCTCCTCTTTTGCCTCTTTGGCCATCGCTAATAAACTGGCTTCGATTTCTTCAATTTTTTGAACTGGATAAGCATCCTCTTTAATCGAAAGAGCGGCTTCGTATTTACTTTTAGCACTTTCATAGTTTTTAGCGGCTAATAATTTATCAGCTTCTGAAATTAGAGCTGCATACTCCGCTTCTTTTTCAGCTTCTTTTTCATTTTTCAATCTTATTTCAGCTTGTTTAGCTGCAATTGCAGCAAGTTCAGTATCGATTGAGTTGATTTTATCTTTTGGGTATTGTTCATCTGCTTTGATTGACAAAGCCACATTATATTTGGCCTTTGCTTCTTTATAATTCTTTGCTTCTAATAATGCATCAGCTTCGGAAATGTTTTTCGCATACAACTCTTCTTGCTGAGCAGCATCTGCTAGCTGACTATTTATTTCTTTAATTTTTGTCTGCGGATAATTTTCATTGGATTTAATAGCAAGTGCTTTTTCATAAAATCCCTTCGCTGCAGCATAGTTTTTAGCTTCATTTGCTTCATCACCACTAGCAATAGCAGCTTTATAATCTGCCTCTAGTTGTTTTGATGCTGCGAACTGTTCTTCAATAGCGGCGAGTTGATCTTTTGGATAAGACTCCTCCGGTTTTATTGAAAGTGCATTATTGTACGCTCTTTTTGCCTTTTCTAGCTCTTTTGCTTCTAAAGCAGCATCCCCTTCATCAATTGCCAATTGATAATTCTTATCTTTTTCAGCTCGTTCAGCAATTGTTTTATTAATGCCGTCTAATTGATTTTTAGGATATTGTTCTTCAGATTTAAGTGCTAAAGCTTCATTATAAAACTCTTTTGCTTTGTCGAAGTCTTTTGCTGCTAATGCCTCATCACCATTTTGAATAGCTTTATTATAATTTTCCTCAACTTCTTTATTTTTCAGAACGATGGATTGAATTTCGCTAAGCTTCTCTTTTGGATAGCTTTCTTCAGGCTTCAGGCTAATTGCCTTGTTATATGCTGCCTTTGCCTCTTCATACTGCTCTTTTTCACGCGCCTGATCTCCTTCTAAAATAGAGGCATTATAATTTTCTTCTAATTTGGCTTGCTTTTCTAGTATTGAATCAATTTCACTAATCTTTTCATTGGGATAAGCTACACTAGGTTTTAATTGAGCTGCTGCTGCATATGCCGTTTTTGCTGATTCATACTCCTTATTTCCAAACGCCTTATCAGCTGTAGAAATTTTATCCTCGTAAGCTTTATCTGCTGCTTCTCTCTTAGCTAAAATAGCATCAATCTCTTGAAGTTTATTTTTAGGATAAGCTTCATTCGGTTTTACTTCAGAGGCTTCATCATAAGCCGTCTTTGCTTCCTCAAGTTTATTTGCTGCTAATGCATTATCAGCTTTTTCAATTGCTGTTAAATAGTTTTGTTCTTTTTTAGCCGCTGCTGCCATCAAACCATCCAACTTTGTCAATTGATCTTTTGGATAGGACTCTATTGGTTTTACAGTTGAAGCTTTTTGATAAGCTGCCTTAGCGTCTTCAAATTTTTCAGCAGCTAAAGCTTTATCACCAGCCTTAATTGCTGCTTGATACTCCTCTTCTTTAGCATCTTGTTTGTTGAGGATATCATTTATTTCTGCTAATTTATTTTTTGGGTAGCTTTCTGATGGCTTTGTTTCAACTGCTTCTGTGAAAGCAGTTTTAGCGCTTTCTAAATCGTTAACCTTTAAAGCATTGTCACCTCGTTCAATGGCAGATAAATAATTTTGCTCTGCTTTTGCTTGTAGTGCAAGCATGCCTTGAACTTCGCTTAATTTATCTTTAGGGTAAGCTTCTTCGGGTTTATAACCACTGGCTCGCTTAAATTCAGCCACAGCAGTTTTATAATCTTTGGTAGCAAATGCAGCATCAGCTTTTGCTATAGCATCATCGTACTTCTTATTTGTTTCACGAATCTTAATCAGCTTGGTCTCCAATTCAGCCAACTGAAAAGAGGGATATGTTTCAATTGGTAGAATAGCCTGTGCTTTTTTATAAGCAGCTTCAGCCTCTTCCCATCTTTCATCTGCATAGGCCTTATCTGCAATCTTTATTGCGTCATCATATTCGTCTTGTTTGGCTTCTTGTTTTTCCTTTTCTAGCTCTTTTTTCTCAAGGTAGCTTTCTTTTAAATCTTCTAAGTCTTTCCGAACCTTTTTCGTGTAATCAAGATCTGCTGCAAAATCACCATACTCTGGGTTAAACTCTAGTTTTCCAATAGGCTTGTTGAGAATAGCTAAATCTAATCCATCAATTTGATTGAACAGCTCTACTTCTGCAGAATAAACAAAGTTGCCATTCGCACTTTCTGGTGGAACACCCTTGGTATTTACATCAATTTTTTTCTTAATGAACCCATTGTTTCCCCCAATCTCAATAGTATAGTTACCGTCAGGATCCATCGGAATATCAGCTCTTCCTCTTGCATCACTTTTTACTGTTTCTACTAATGACCCATTTCTAAACACCTTTATTTCTGAATTAGCTAATTTTTTACCTTCATCTGTAACCACCACTTCCATAATAAGTCGCCATTGACCAATGGCGCTATTCGCAGAAATCAGCAGTAATAAAACAAGAAAGTATTTATAAAAATTCTTCAAAAAGATTAGGTTTTATCAAATTAACAAATATCGTAAAAGCATAACATACTTATACTGTTTATTGGATTAAGTGTTTCATAAAATTACAGAGTTACTCCGCCAACTGTAAATCTCCAAACCAAAAATCAATGGTTTTATTGTTATCACTAGGATCAGTATACGACTTTTTTAATGGTTTACCAGATTTTATCGGTATTGGTTTTTTGAAAATTGGCCCATCAAAACAAAAAGTATGAAACTCTCCATTCTCTCCACAGGCATCAACCTCTTCAGGTAATGCCTCAACCCAAGCTTGAGTAATGGGTTGATCAAATACAGTAGGGTCAAACCACTTAGCGTTTGCACTCACAACTATTGCCTTAAACCCCTCCGCTAAAAATTCTTTCATAAGCTGTTTAGTATCTTTTTTCCAGAGCGGAAAATGAGCCTTGATGGCCAACTTGGCCAATTGCTTTTCTCGATAAGCCCGCAAATCTTCCAAAAAAATATCCCCAAAAGCAGTATGCTTATATCCCTTTTGCTTTAGTTTTTCCATTTTTTCTTGCATCAACTGATTGTAGGTAATCATTTCAGGACTATCAGGCAACTCTAATAGCTCTAGCGGCAGGCCAATAGCGGCTGCTTGAGCTTGTAAGAGTGTTTTGTGCAGGCCGTGCATACTCACACGATTATTGTCCTTGCTGATTGTTGTAAAAAGTAAGTCAACATCAAATAAATCACTCTTCTTTAGATGATAAAGCGCTAGTGTAGCATCCTTCCCACTACTCCAATTCATGTATAATTTTTCTTTCATTGATTGTCCTTGGTTTCAGTCCAACTCTTAAAAATCGTGTGCAACTGCTCTAGACCTTCAGTTAAAGCTGCAGGACCAGGTTGTAAAATCACTGAAGAATCAATTTCAAAAACTTGTTGGTTGGCTACTGCTGAAATTTTTGACCAATTCTCCCGAGCTTCCAATTCTTCTTGCTGAAACTTTTTTCCACACCATGAGGCTAGGATGATGTCTGGGTTCTTTTCAATAACTAAAGCTGGGTCAGTAATAATTCGGTCTTTTGCTAATCCCCCACTCCTTTTTTCCTTAAAGACATCATGTCCTCCTGCTAATTCAATCAACTCGCTTACCCATTCTATCCCACAAATCATGGGTTCATCCCATTCTTCAAAATATACCGAGGGTCTACTTTCCCAACTGAGAGCAGTTTTTCTTATTTCATCGATTCGTTTTTGGTAAGCATCTACAAGTTGAATTGCGCGGTATTCTTTTCCCACTAAACTTCCTAGTTGAACTATCATTTTCATGCAGCCTTCAACGCTTCTGTGGTTATTTACCCAAACGGAAATTCCATTTTTAATCAACTCTTGAGCGATATCAGCTTGAATATCAGAAAAACCAATCACTAAGTCTGGCTTTAATGCTAAAATCTTATCAATTCGTGCATCTATAAAAGCAGAAACCATGGGCTTTTCTTTTCTTGCTTCAGGAGGCCTGACAGTATACCCGGATATGCCTACAATTCTAGCTTGCTCACCAAGCAAATAAAGGGTTTCAGTAGTTTCTTCTGTAAGGCAAACGATACGTTTGGGGTAGAAATCTTGCATATGAACAAACTTAAGCAAGCAAGTACTTTTTTTAGCACTAGTTTCTTTAGTAAAATCAAAAAAAATATGCTCTAAACTTAATTTTACTCTTTTTTTGATGTAGTCTTCAATCAAAATAATACCCGCCAGGTATTATTCCTGCCTTGAAATTATCCAACTCTAGACCGTTTGAGTTATACCGATAGATTACTCCTCGTTGCAAATAATCAATGGCATCACTTATGTAGATTTCATCTGAAGTTGGGTCTAAACCTAAACTGTAAATCAAGCGACCATTTGATTTTACAGTTGCTTGTTGGGGTAAAGTTGAAGCATCAATACGTAGCTCAAATACATCATCCATTAAATAATACAGGGTAGTCTTATCAGCTGAAATATTAAGGTTGCTAATGCTTTTTGAAAGCTCGTTTACTTCAAACGTTTGTTCAATGGTAAAGTTATTGGGATCAATTCGATGAATAGCTGAAAGGCCTTGTCCAATTCCACCCGAAGCAGCTACCCAAACCTTATCATTTATGTCTACCACAATAGATTGAGGCTGCAAGTTTGTGGATATGCTTGCTATTAAAGAGTCTTTTTGCACATCAAACACTAAAAGTTGAGCACTATCTACTTGACAAACAAATGCCTTTCCGTCAACCAGCACCATTTGTTCTGTCCATCCGTTTGTAGGAATAGTTTTTGAAATGGATAAGTTTTCTGGATTTATAACATATAATTTATCTTCATACAAGTCACTTACATAGACTTTATTAGCAGCAATTGGCAAAATATATCGTGGAGAATTTAACCCTCCTATTTTGCCAACGGAACGGAATGTTTTGCTTGAAACTACTTCTATTTTGGAAGAATTATTGACAACTATAAAGTAGTTTTCTCCTATTCTTTCCATTGATTGAATAACATCTCCTAAAGGTCGACCAGAATTATTAGCTTGAAATATTTTATAATCAACAGTATTATTTTCAGGTTTGTAAATTGAAATACTGCCATTTGCAGATTGAAAATTCCCTTCATTTAAGACAAATACCTTTTGCTCAGACTCATTTAAGTAAATTACTGGTGCTTCATCTTCCTTTTTACAACTGGGAGTAATTAGGATTGCTGCAAAAACGAAAGAAAGTAATCTGAACCTAATGAATACCTTCATTTTAATGAATGGAATAGGTTAAACTTAGTTGGTAGTTTCTATTGGGCATGGGTCGCCATTGAATGGCTTGGTATTCTAAATCAAAAAGATTTAATACAGAAGCTTGCAGCTGGAAATGGTGTTTCTTGCAGTCAAAACGCTTACCAGCGCTAAAATTTGACAAATTATAAGAAGGCAACCAATCCGAATTATCTGTTGTAAGGTAGCGAGCACCTACAAATTGCCATTGGTAATTGATAAAGTAGTTTTTATAATCTAAGCGAAGCGAAACATTTCCTTGATGCTCTGGTAAGTAGATTAATTGCTGATCAACAGCTCCATCAGCTTCACTAAGTTTGGTTTTATTGATGGATTGGGTATAGGTGTAATTTGCAGATAGGTTTTTTATAAGCTTGCCTTTTAATTGCCTTAATTCAAAGCGACTTTCAAGTCCTTTCACTTCTACTTTTCTCAGGTTTACTGCTTGCCAATACCCTAAAATTGTAGGCTGCCATTGGATGTAATTGTCTATTGTAGAGTAATATATGGAGTTATTACCATTGATTTCAAATAATCCTTGAAACAACTTCTTATTAAAGTTTATACCAGCTTCAATCGATTGATTTTCTTCAGGTTTCAACTCGGTATTGCCCCCACTTTGCCAATACAAATCATTGAGGGAAGGGTATTTTAAATTTTTGCTAATTGAACTAAAGAAACTGATGTTCTTATGTGCTTGATAGTTTAAAGCCAAACGTGGTAATAGATAAGCCGCTTCATTCAATATAATCTCTTCACGTGCAGCAGCTGAAAACAAGAGCTTTTCTCCAAAATTGTGGCTTACATCAAAATAGGCAGAAAGTCGTTCACGTTGAATTTGATTACTAAATTGGGCCTGATTTGCTTGCTCAACATCAACATTTACACGAGCATAAAGTGTTGTGTTTTTAACTTTGCGTTCCCCTTCAAGCACATTTCTAACGCTAGTGCTATTAGATTTACTCACTTGGCTAAGACGCGAATTACTGTATTCAATCTTGTCGTTTATGATTGAACTGCGCAAGGAGAGCTGGATATTCTCTCCAAAATGCTTATAACCTACCACGCCTCTAAGTGATTGATCTATTTGTTTTTCTCTAGTATCATTTAAAGTAATTATTGCAGGTAGGTTTCGATCAGAATCATAATACCAAATATGTGCTTCTAATTGTTGATTTTCCTTTGGTCTAAAATGCACCGACTGCATTAAACTCCGTTGTAAAAGTGAGGCATTCTCAACTTCCTTGGTTGGAAAACCCTCTTCACCTAAATCTTCATATTTAAAGTTATTGTCAGCAGTGCGATAGAATACCCGACTTGTCGATTGCCACTTTTTATTACCCACTTGATACTTAGCAGTTGTATTTCTGTAATTAAAACTTCCCAAGTCCTGAGAAAGCTGAACTTGATTTTTATTTGTAAAATCTACGCTATTGTTGAGCTGCACAGCTCCACCAAGACCACCACTTCCACTTCTTAAGCTCGTATTCCCATAGTCCACCTGCACTTCATCTAAAAATAGTTGTGGGTAAAGCGATAAGTCTACTACGCCATTCGTAGCTGCATTTAATTGAATACCGTTCCAATATATGTTCGAATGACTTGAACCACTCCCCCTCATTGAAATGGTAGCCATACTACCCATACCGTATGATTTCACAAACAAGTTAGACTTGGTGGCTAACACTTCCCCTAAATTTAGCTGATTGGGGTTGATTAAACTCATAGAGTCCAGCAATTGCGCTGAAGGTGTTTCAAATAGTTTCTCTTCAGAAGAAATAGCTACTTCAGGAATCTTAATGGTATCCAACACCAGCTGCTGTGAGAAAAGCACAGTAGAAAAGGATAAACACAGAAATGATAATAATAATCTCATTCTTTAATGATCTTAGCTGTTCTTACTCCATCATTTAGCTCTATTCGTAAAAAATAAAGTCCTTTCACTAAGGGTTCAATATTTACGGCTGTTTCTGTTAGCTTACCACTGCTAACTTGTCTTCCTTTTACGTCCGTTATTATATAATTTGCTCCATTCCATTTTTGATCAATGTTTATGGCTCTAGAAGCTGGATTAGGATAAAACTTTACCCCTTTTTCTTGCCTACTCTCTATCCCTAGTGGATTCATATAAATAACCCCTACCGCTTCTAAATCAAAACCACCTGATGGGAAAGGAGTTGGATATTGATCATTGATCTTATTTCCAGCTGTATCTTTTGTAGCATAGGCAGCCTGTAAACTACCGACTACATCAATAATTTTTATATGGGTAACTTTCTGAATATCTAAACCAGGATTTCCTTTCAATTCACTCAAGTCAAAAGGAGTACCGTAATTCGCTTGATATTTTCCAGCCAAATTATTGATATTAGAAGCTTGTACTTCACCGAAAGACCCCACAGCTGTGCTTGTATCTGTTAAAGAATGGGCAGGAAAACGATAATAGTTCTCACCATCTGAACTAACTTCAACAAAAGCTAACTCTAAAAAAGTAGAATTGAATGCATTTTCAAACACAGCAAAATCAGGTCCTTGTCCATCGAAAAGACTGCCGTTAAACTGAACAATTGCTTCTCCACCATCCCCTAATGAAACAACGCTTATACCGTCTGCTTTACCAATCACATTTTTAGGACTTCCTATAGAAGTAGTATCTAGATTTGGATTGGCAATATCTTGAAAACCCCTATAAATAGTGCAGTTTGAAGCCCAATCCCTGAAAACTGATGAATCTTTATGTATGGCTGTTGTTCCAGGTAAACCTGCTGCTGGTGGATAAATTCCTTGAGCCACCACACTCAAGGAATTTAAGATTAAAAATAGGTTGATTAAAGTCTTCAACTTATTGTACAATTATTTTTTGATTCGAAACCGTCTCTCCAGAAATTAAGCGCAACACATAAATTCCTGTTTCAAGTTTGCTTAGGTTGATGGCATCTCCAGTTTTTAGTTGATTAACGGTATTCACCAACTGCCCTTTTTGATTATAAAACTGCAGAATAGCATCATCAGCAATATCTTGATCAGTATCTAGCCAAATGTTATTAGTCGCTGGGTTTGGATAAACTGAAAAAGTTGACTTTTCAGCTTGAAAGGCTTCTACTAAACTAACCGTTTGATTGTAATACATGCGAATGACTTCAGGTGAATAGCCAACCGTTAAGGTATCTAATTTACCGCCTCCACGACTATATACTGCTCCTTGTCGATAACTAAAGAAATCGGTTTGGGTAATATAGAAGTTATACGCAGATGTATCATAGGTAAAAGCAGTAATTGTAGTATCAACAATTAAAGAATCAATTATTGATAAGTTACTTAGGTCGATGGCTCCAATGCCTTCATTCATTCTTAAAAACATGGTGTCGCCAAAAACACTGTATTGTGATTTATTACCCACTTTTAAATCTTGATTCAGCGTATTTTGAACTATAGAAAGCGTTGAAAAATCAATTGAAGAAACACTGTTTGAACCATTGTTAAAGCTGTAAAAGCCCGAAGCATTTGGTTTTGGAATCAGCTCGCCTATGTCTTGTGTATAGTTAGCTGGTGTTAGCGTGTCCAATACGGTTCGTGTAGCGATGTCTACTTTTAAAATATACCCAAGTGTGTCCTCAAAGTTTGACGTACTTGAATTTTGGTTTACAAAAACATAGTTTGAATCTACCACCATGGAAGTTACTCCTTTACTGACATCAGTAACTGAGTCCAATAAATTCAAATTACTTTTATCATAAATGTATAGGTTGTCGCTTGTTTTAGCATACCAATTGCTTACTACTAGCTCATTGTTCACAATCGCCATGGTTTTAGTACTGACACCGTGAAATTTGGACGCAGCAACCCTTGTTTGAGTGATTAGATCATATTTTACAATAGAGTCTTGAGCCGCAACATAAGCCTCATCTCCATTTATTAATATATCTTGAACAGAAGAAGTTCCAATGGTATCAATAAATGTTGTTGTTTGATTTTGAGGATCGTAAATGTTGACATTCACGTTTTCTTGTGGGTTGCCAAACTGGCCACCATTAATGATAATGGCTTTTTGAGCGGATAGAGCTCCGCTGAGCATTAAAATTGAAATAAAGAGATTAATTTTTCTCATTTTCTGATGATTTTGTGCAGAAAACGAATGGAGACATTTAGTCTATTACTTTTTAAAAATGTCATAAGTTCCATCGGTTTAATTGCGTTGTTAAACAATAAATTAATTAAACCGGGAAATCACAAAGGGTAAGAATCCTATTTCAGGTGGAGTCACACTCTTCGCTTTTATCCCGAAAGCATATTCTTATGGGCAGGTCTTCTGACTTACTCCCCTCTGGTTCGCCTTCCCCTTTCGTTGGTCGAAAGAGTGGCCATTTAAAACCTTTGGTTAAGGAGCTTACAGCTGCGGGTACAGTCTCGGATTTACACCGAATTCCCATTTTAATGTCGATTTTTAAGGTCGACAACCAATAAGCCAAATTATTACATTGGACTGCAAATGTAACTTAATTTTTAAACTGAGCAAGTTAAAATCAGGATGCAATCCATTCAAAATATCCTAATCTTAACAGCTGATTGAACATTGATTTAATACCTTTGTGAAAAAGCAGTTTAATGTCGAAAAAAAGCAATAAAAATCGAGTTGTATACTCCACTAATCCTGACTTTGAGCCTGAGGAAGAAAATGAAGAACAGGACACTCTTCCCGCCAACCAACAAACCTTAGAAGTTCATTTGGATCGCAAAAATCGTGGTGGTAAAACCGCTACTGTAGTTAAGGGTTTTATAGGCACTTATGAAGACTTGAATGATCTAGGGAAACAACTGAAATCAGCTTGTGGTGTAGGTGGAAGTGCAAAGGAAGGAGAAGTAATTATCCAAGGTGAAAAGCGTAATAAAGTAATGGAGTTGTTGACGAAAAAAGGCTATAAAGTAAAACGAGTTGGAGGTTAATTCAATGAACAATTTTCAATGTTTTAATTGTGGAAATTATTAGAGTCAACTACCATAAACATCACTTAAGTTCAAAAAACGTTTTTTTTTGTTTAGGGATCTTCGAGAGTAATTTTCTTAAAAGCACTGCACAACTAATAAACCATTAGTCTGTAGAGTAGTAAATTTGAACACTGAACATTAAAAATGTGTTATTTTATCTTGAAATGCTCTAAATAACTGTCTATTATTTCATCTCGATTAACTACCTCAATCCATTGGATAATATTAATCCCAATGGGCTTCCACACCTCTACATAATAACCATTTAAATCATATAAGGAACATTGAAAGCCACCATGAGTGCGCGCAGCTAAGTACTTGCCCTCTTTATTTAACAAGGCATACTTTTGTTTTAATTTTAAACGCCTAAATTCTGTTTTTTCCACGTTCCCTTAATTTCTATGAAAAGTAAACAACATCAAGAACTTTTTGATTTACTAGAGCAAAAGTATTTAACTTTTAGTCAAGCTGATTTTATTGAAAACGACCCAATTTTAATTCCGCATCGTTTCTCAGCTAAGGAAGACATTGAAATAGCTGCTTTCTTAACTGCTATAATCGCTTGGGGTCAACGTAAAACCATCATCAACAATGCCAACCGCATGATGGAAATAATGGACCACTCCCCTGCTGATTTTATAAGAAATCACGAAGAAACCGATTTAAAGAAAACCTTAGGGTTTGTCCATCGCACTTTTAATGCAGACGATTTAATGTTTTTTTTCACTGCTCTAAAAGACATTTACTTAAATCATGGTGGCTTGGAAAAAATCTTTTCTAATCGATCAAACAGTGATATGGCAAATAGACTTAGCCAGTTCAAACAAGAGTTTTTCAATCAAGAACACCTAAAAAGAACTGAAAAGCATGTTGCAGATCCAATGAAAGGGTCTACCGCTAAACGAATAAATATGTTTTTGCGGTGGATGGTTAGAACAAATAAAGAAGGCATCGACTTTGGACTTTGGAAAAGCATAAGCCCTAGTGAATTAATGCTGCCCTTAGATATTCACACAAGTACAGTTGGTCGATATTTAGGGCTATTAACGCGAAAGCAAAACGACTGGAAAGCTGTTGTAGAAATTACTGACCGACTGCGCACTTTTGATTCAAAAGACCCGATAAAGTATGATTTTGCCTTGTTTGGAATGGGGGCCATTGGTAAGTATGAAAGCTAAAACTAAAGACTAGAAAAAATTATGGATAGAGGGTCAAAGTAAAACTTTTGATGGGAGTTTTCTTAAACTTCAGCATAGTTAACTCAAAGCTTCTCACTCCTAATTCCACACTCCAAATTTCTAATTCTACCCTTTTCACTTTAGGCACTCTTAACCTCTAACTTTAGGCACTCCAAGTACTCTAGGTACGTTGAACTAAACTGTTGCTCACAGGGTTTGCATACATCGTCAGAAAGGTTTTATGTTTTAGTTTCTCATCACCAGCAACCTCTCTTAAACGACTTTCCATATAGGTTTGAAAGCCATTTTTTTCAGCTTTAGTATACTCTTCCTTAAATTGTTCTGTTTTGTTCAGAATGTCGTATGCAATATAATTGGTGGGCATTAACTGATAACTGTGGTGTATTTCATTATCGATGATTTTAGCAACAGATGCCAACAATTGATTCCGATTCTTAAGTCCTTCTAATTCTTTAAGCAGAGTATTCAAAGGTCGCCCAAAGACCACTTTAACCTTTCCTTTTTCGCCTTCGATTCCTTGGCCCATGTGCATCATATCTTCCATAGGCTGCTTTTCGTACTTTTCACCCTTAGCAACAATCATCTGTTCAGGCAAGGTCAGTACATCGCAAGGATTATATTCATAGGCTATTGAGACAGGACAAATGTTTAAACTCTTAATTCCTTCCAGTGCTGGCATTTCGCCATTAGCCAGATTGAACATTTTCAACAAACTCGGATTAGTTGCGTCATTGCCATCTTTGCTCCTGCCTGAACGCTGAGCAATCCAAATGGATTCTCCTTTATTTTTGATGGTATGATTAATATAACTCGACAATTGGATTGAACCTTGAACCTTTTCTTCTTTTGGTAAGTTTCTCTTTACAATAAACGATTTGTTGAGTTTCACTAAGTCCACGACCCAAGGAATTTTCATTAAATTGTCACCAATAGCTATTTCGGCCGTTTCAAACCCTTGCTCTAACAGCACATAATTCATCAAAGCAGAGTCTAAAACAATATCTCGATGAGTAGAAACAAATAAATAAGCTTTACCTTTTTCTAAATTTCCGATGCCTTCAAAGCTTAAACCATTAGTGGATTTATTTAATAATTTATTCAAAAGAGGCACCACAATAAATTGTTGAAATTGCTTTACAGTTTGAATTTGAAGCATTTTTTCTTTGAATTCCAGGTAATTCACTTCAGGGTATACGTGCTCAATAACTTGCTGAAATTGAGGCTCATCAACTAAACTTTTTACTTTTTGTTGAACTTCTTCATCATGATAAGGTCGAATGTCTTCAAAATTCATTTTATTGTTCCTTAATTTTAAAACGACTAAATTAACCTTTCATGAAGATAGTTGGAAAAGAAAATAAATATAATGGCTTTTATCAACTCAATAGAATTTCGCTAAAGTTGGATAACTCAGAAGAAATATTTGAACGTGAGCAGTTTAAAATCCCTAATTCAGTCGGCATTTTAGTTCACAATATTTCTCAAGAAACGATAGTCCTGGTTAAACAATTTAGAGTTGGTCCTGAAAAGGATTTAGAAGAAATTGTTGCTGGAAAACTAGAAGATAAAGATGGGAATAAAGCGCTTGCTGCAAAACGAGAAGTGCTAGAAGAAACAGGATATGAAGTCAACTCACTTGAGTTTTTAAACGAATTTTATACCTGTCCTGGTCCAGTAACCGAAAAAATGAGCTTGTTTTATGCTCGCGTAAGTCAACAAGTGGAAACTGGAGGAGGACTGGTAAGTGAAAATGAAGAAATAACCATCATTGAACGAAAGATCAGTGACTTTTTAAGTCATGAATTTACTGATGCGAAAACCATAATAGCCCAGCAATGGCTTAAATTAAAGCTTCAAGACGCTTAGATTAAATTTGCTCGTTTAATTTAATTATTAGGTGCTGCATATTCTTTTTTTAGTTGTTTTTCAACTAAAAAGGGAGCAATTGGCAAAAAAGCTGCTATAAAATAGGTAATTAGTCGTTTAAACTTCCACTTTAGTTTTATTGTTAGCAAGCACAATTGAATTAGATAAACTATGAATAACACTCCGTGAAGCCAACCGAGGTATTTAACTGGCTCTGGAATATCCGCCAAGTATTTTAGCGGCATAGCAATTAATAATAATAAAAGAAAAGAGCTTCCTTCTGCAAGACTAACCTTTCTAAAAAAGCTGAGTTGTTTTGTTGGTATGTCCATCTATGCGTCGAATAATTCATTTAACACAGCAGCTAATCGCAAGCCTCCTTTTAACAACTGGTCTTTAACCGTTCCCCAATTCTTATAAAGGTATTCATAGGATAGGTTCTCCTCATTTGAATAAGTATAAACTAGTGGACGCAAGTCCATCGCTTCTTTCACCCAATCATCTAAGTTGGTAGAATTATAATTTATGTCTGTTGGTTCGTGCGGATGATCTATTAGTTTAGCCAACTCAGAATAGCTAAATTGCTTACTGTCTATCATTTCACTATCCCAGATACGGTGCAAATTAGAGGATTCATAAAACCACTTTATTTTAACACTATTTCCACCTCTATCTGTTCCATTCCCAACATGTAAGGGTTGATGAATATCTCCAACTAGATGCGTCAGCATCCGAACTGCCTCTTTCTTTTCTTGCTTTGTGCTATTTTCACTTTTAATAATTTCTTTCATTCGGTTGATGGCTTCGTAAGCATCACCTTTCATACTTTTTTCAGAAGTTGCATAGGTTTCACCATCAGGAATGGTTACGTAATGCCAAGCATGCGTATGATCATAAGTAGAATCGCTTTTGATATGGTCCATCCATGTAGAGGCCTCAACCAAAGATTCATGCCCCATAATTTCGAACAATTGCTTTGCAGTTTTTGGATGAAGATGATTTTGAGCAATTTGAGCTACCACTCGATGACCTGTTTGGCCCCAAGCAAATAAACCTATTGCAATGCATTGTAAATAGAGGAAAAAGAAGAGTTTTTTCATTTCTTAAATAGTTTTTATACTTCAAAAGTAAGAAGCATTTATTGTTCGTCTTAATTAGATTAAGATACAATGCATTAAATTTGCTAACAGTATGTGTGGAAGATACGTCATTATATCAACTGTAAAAGAAATTGAAAAGAAATTTAATGCTAGGCTCGAATTCAACTTAGAGCAAAATTATAATGTTTCTGCAGGACAGAGAGCACCAATTATTACTGCTGATCAACCTCAAAGAATAATTGCGTCACACTTTGGCTTTACTCCTTCTTGGAGTGATAAAAAGACCTATATTATAAATGCTCGTGCTGAGGGAGATCACAACCGTGAAAATGATCCAAAATATAATGGGTCAAAAGGTATTTTAAAGAAACCATTTTTTCGAAAGGCAATTCGCAGTCAGCGGTGCTTAGTAATTGCAGATGCTTTCATTGAAGGCACCACCAAAGAAAAGCTGAATAATCCCTTTCTAGTTTATTTGCGAAATAAAGAACGGCCTTTTGCTATGGCTGGTATTTATGATGAATGGGAAGGTAATAATGATGGTGAAGTCTATTCGAGTTTCGCAATTATTACTTGTCCACCAAACAGTTTAATGCAAAAATTACCCCACCATCGAATGCCGGTTATTTTACCCCCCGAAGACCAAAGCCAATATTTAAGTCATTCAACACCATTAAGTGAAGCAACTGCCTTACTAAAACCCTTTGACTCAAAAAAGATGAACGCCTACCCTATTTCTGCAGAAATAAAGAGTCCCAAAAACAACAACAAGTCGCTACTTAGTCCAAATGGAACTTGGGTAAAAAAAGAGCGAGAATTAAAGAAAACAGATCAACTCACACTTTTCGGAATGGGCGAAAGAAAGCAACGAAAATGAATCTTTAATAGTTATTTTCAATTAAGTAAGAAAATATAGACCAAGTTATTTTAGCAATGAGTCGCTTAAAAATTAAAGGAAAAATAATTTAAATATTCAGGGCTATACTCAAGGATTTCATTTTAGCTAATTTTGCACCCACAATATAGAGGAATGAAGTTAGCAGAAGAAATAGCAAAGCGAAAAACATTCGCCATTATTAGTCACCCTGATGCAGGTAAAACGACCCTAACAGAAAAATTTTTACTTTTTGGGGGAGCAATACAAACTGCAGGTGCTGTTAAAAATAATAAGATAAAAAAGACAGCCACATCAGACTTCATGGAAATTGAAAAGCAAAGGGGCATCTCTGTTGCCACTTCAGTGATGGGATTTGAGTATCAAAATAAATTAATCAACCTATTAGATACTCCTGGTCACCGAGACTTTGCTGAAGACACTTATCGTACGCTCACCGCAGTAGATAGTGTAATATTGGTAATCGACTGCGTTAAAGGTGTTGAAGCACAAACAGAACGCTTAATGGAAGTTTGCCGCATGCGAGATACCCCGGTTATTGTTTTCATCAATAAAATGGACTTAGAAGGACGTGATCCTTTTGAATTATTAGATGAGTTAGAAGAAAAATTAGGGATAAAGGTTCGTCCAATGACGTGGCCAATAGGCATTGGTGCAACTTTTAAAGGAGTATATAACCTCACACAGAAGAAGGTAAATTTATTTCAATCCTCTAAAACAAAAATTAATAAGGATATTATATCTATTGATAAATTAGAAGATAAAAAACTAGACGAACTTGTAGGAGATCAAGCAGATCAATTACGGGAAGATGTTGAGCTTGTTGAAGGTGTTTACGATGAATTTAATGCTAACGCATATTTAAGTGGAGAATTAGCACCTGTATTTTTTGGTTCAGCAGTAAATAACTTTGGTATCCAAGAAATGTTGGATCAATTTATAGAAATAGCTCCAACTCCACGGAGTCGACCAACCAATCTAGGAAAAATAGATCCCGAACGCAAGGCTTTTAGTGGATTCATTTTTAAAATACATGCTAATTTAGATCCAAATCACCGCGATAGAATTGCTTTTTTAAGGGTATGCAGCGGTCAGTTTGAGCGAAACAAATTCTTTCACCATGTCCGATTAGATAAAAAACTTCGCTTCAATAATCCTACAAGCTTTATGGCGAAAGACAAGAATCTTATTGATCATGCTTTTCCAGGCGATGTCATTGGTTTATATGACACTGGAAACTTCAAAATTGGAGATACCCTCACAGAAGGCGATCAATTCACATTTAAAGGAATTCCTAGCTTCTCCCCAGAAATATTTAAGGAGGTTATCAATAACGACCCGATGAAATCAAAACAACTGGAAAAAGGAATTAACCAGTTAACTGAAGAAGGTGTAGCCCAGCTTTTTACCGCTAGAATGGGTAATAAAAAGTACATCGGAACTGTAGGAGAACTTCAGTTTGAAGTGATTCAATATCGACTTGAACATGAATACAATGCAGTATGTAGTTTCCAACCTTTGAATTTTTATAAGGCATGCTGGTTTACTTCAGAAAATAAGGAAATGATGGATGAGTTTATTCGTTTAAAATCGAATTACATTGTTTGGGATAAGGATAAGAACTTGGTATTTTTAGCTCAAACAGCTGGTGTATTGCAAATAACACGAGACAACTATCCTGACATCGATTTCCATTTTACTTCAGAATTTAAAGAAAAAAGTGCCCTTGAAAGTTAGTACCAATTGCTTTGGGGTTTATTTCAATGCCCAATTACATTACCCTTAAACTATTTGATTAAGAATTAGATCTTCCTAAGTCTCTAGAATTTTATCCATCTCACTTTGATACAATTCCATGCTTTGCATATCATTATGAGTAGCATTTTTCACTTCAGTAAATATCATTGAGGGATTAATACCGACTAAACGTTTACCTAGGTAAAAAGGAACTTTTCGATCTTCTGTTCCGTGAAATACATACAAGGGAACTTTAGTATTAGCAATGTAACGATTAATTCTAAAATAATATTTACTGATCCAGCTTGCTGGTAAATAGGCTTTGTGATAATTAACTAGAGAAATAAAATTAAAAAATGGAGCCTCTAAAATGAGTGCTTTTGGACTATTATTACTTCCTAGCCTTGCTGCTATTCCAGTGCCAATGGAAAAGCCATATATAATAATTGAAGACTCTTGATACTCTTTAAGCATTTGAAAGTATAAATATTTGGCATCCCGCTGCAAGTTTCGTTCACCTTTAATTTCTCCACTACTCTTTCCAAAGCCTCTAAAATCGTACATAAATACATCATAATGACGTTGTACAAAGAAATCAGCAAATTCTCCCCAATATCTTAGATTATCTGCATTTCCATGAATGTAAAAAATAAGCCCTTTACTTTTTTCAGCCTTAAATAATAAGGCATTTAGTTTAACTCCAGGTTCAACATCATAAAAGCGTTCTTCAAATCGCTGTTTAAAAGGATATTTATATTCTAAAGGTAATTTGATTGGTGAAAAAATTAGTTTTTCTTGTAGAAAGTAGAAACTAAGCAGTATACCTGCAATGATGCCGATTAATATGATTAATGAAATAAAGCTCCACAGCAAAATCTCCATGTTGGAAATTTACGAGAAATGCAGAAGTCAGTTTTAAAACTGAGTAAAATTTAACATTTATATTATGCTTTAACATGCATTAACAGCCAAAGCCTTAGCTGAAACATTATCTTTGAAACGTATATATTTAAATTTTTATGAAACGATTTTTAATTACTTTTTTAATTGGAATAAGCCTTTTTAGCATAGAAGGCTATTCTCAAGAATATGAAATAAAGATTAAAGTAGACGGTTTATCTGACACAACAGCATTTCTGGCTTATTATTATGGAAAGGGTCAATACTATAAAGATACCGCTGAAGTAAATAATAAAGGAGAAATGACTTTTGCAGGTAAAGACTCTTTAGCTCATGGCATGTACTCTTTAATATTGAACGATGTTAAATACCTAGACTTCATTGTTGATAATCAGAAATTCAGCCTTACAACAGATACTGTCAACTCAATAGAAGCTATGAAAATTAAAGGTAGCCCTGAGAATGAACTGTTTTATGAATACTTAAATTTTTTAAATGTTCGCCAGCGTGAAGCCAAATCATTGCAAAGTGAATTGGAAAATGCTGATGAAAGCAGAAAAGAAGAGATAAATGAACGCATGAGCATGCTTGATAAAGAGGTAAGAACTTATATTGATGAGTTACATTCCGATCATGAAGGTTCATTTACAAGCAATTTTATCTATGCTCTTGAGTTCCCGCAGGTTCCAGAACCACCAAAAAACGATGATGGAAGTATTGACAGCAATTTTGCATTCAATTATTTTAAGGAACACTTTTTTGATAACCTAGATTTTACAGATCAACGTTTACTCAATTCTTCTACTTATCATGAAAAAGTTTTTTATTACATGAATAAGCTCACTCTACAAGATCCAGATTCAATAATAAAATCTGTTGACTATATATTAGGTTTGGCAGCTCAAAATCCTGAATTGTTTAAATATACTCTTTCAAACCTAACCTATAAATACGAACGATCTGAGCAAATGGGAATGGACGCTGTTTTTGTTCATTTAGCCAAAAACTACTTTATGAAGGGAATGGCTGACGATTGGTTTGGAGAAAAAGAATTGAAAAAGTTATCTGAGCGTGCTAATTCATTAGAACCTTTGCTAATTGGCAAAAAAGCTCCAAATATTGTTGTAAAAGATACGGCTCAAGAACAATTTATAGAATTATATAAAATCAAAGCAAAATATACTGTAGTTTATATTTGGTCACCAGAATGCGGACATTGCAAAATTGCTACTCCAAAGCTTAAGAAAATTTACGATAAATACAAAGATAAGGGCGTGGAGGTCTTTGGTGTTGGCAATGAGTTTGAAAATAAAGAATGGTTAGAGTTTATTCGCAAACACGATCTAAACTGGATAAATGGCTCTGATGGTGGAGATTTTAGAAGCAATTTCAGAACATTATATGATGTTTACAGTACTCCACAGACCTATTTGTTGGATGAGAACAAGGTAATTCTTTCTAAAAAAATGAGTGTAGAATCGCTAGAGAACATTCTAGAGTTTTACTTTAAAGGTGAAGAAAAAGCTAATGGAGAAGAAAAGAAATGAAAAATAAACTTGCGATTATAATACCCGCTGTTATTTTGGCTGTGGGCATAGGAATTGCCTACCAAATGATCAAGGCAGGCAGAACTTTACCCGTTTATACCCCTGCTATGATAAATCCAGATTTAGTGGATGAGTCAAAACAGAATGTTACTGAAAATCATAAAATTCCTGCATTTGAATTGGTAGATGAGGAAGGAGAACCTTTTACTGAGTCAAATTTAGAAGGCAAGTATTATGTTGCAGACTTTTTCTTTACCACCTGCCCCACAATCTGTCCTGACATGAGTTCTCAAATGATGCGTGTTCAAAAAGAATTTAAGAACCATCCAGATTTTATGTTAGTTTCCCATTCGGTACAACCGGAAGTAGACTCAGCAGAAATTTTAAAGGAGTATGCACTACGTTATGAAGCCATACCTGGTAAGTGGGTGTTTTTAACAGGAGATAAAAAGATGATTTACGACTTGGCCAGAAAGGCCTATTTTGCCGCCGTTACAGAAGGAGATGGAGGTCCAAATGATTTTATTCATACTGAAAACTTTGTATTGATAGATAAAAAAAAGCGCATTCGAGGATTTTATGATGGCACCTCTGAACAGTCTGTTAACCAATTAATTACTGATATTTCAATTTTAGAACAAGAATATGAAGACTAGACAGTTGATTATTTTTATATCAACTATTTTGCTTTTTTTATCATGCGGTCCTTACAGAGGGTTTAAGGGAGTGAATGACAAAGGCATGAAAAATAATGAAATGCCTAGCGAAAGAGTAAGAGAAGATTACAGAAAAAAAGAGAAGAAGATGCAACGCCAGTATAATAGAGAAATGCGCAAGCGAGCTAAACGCTTAGGAACAACAAAAAAGAGATAGTTTTTTCACTTTATGCTGCAAATCTAATTTAAACGATTTGTGGCTATATTCTATCTTTAATATATTCAACCTTTTTCTTTCCATGAGGTTTTGGTTTGCCATCATCTCCTAAATTAACCATTGTGATGTTTTCAATGGTGAGAATTGGTTTTCTACTCATTTTATTTCTTGCAACACAACTTAAGGTAATCGATGTAGTTCCAAAATGCTCCACTTGAATACCTAACTCTACAATATCACCTTGCTTAGCTGAGCTAACAAAATTTATTTCAGACATAAATTTTGTTGCAATTTTTTTATTGTCAAATTGAATCATAGTATATAGAGCGGCCTCCTCGTCAATCCACTGCAATAATCGACCCCCAAATAAATTATTATTTGGGTTTAAATCTTCAGGTTTTACCCATTTTCGACTGTGAAAATTCATTTTTTTGACAAAAGTAAACTTGTTTATTCTTGATAATGCGATGATTGGTTGATTTTTTAAAGTTTATTTAAAATTTGATTTATTTTTTGAGGTAGCAGCTTTTTTGTTTGTGAACAAATATTATCTTTGCGCCCCTAAAAAATGGCGAGGTAGCTCAGTTGGTTAGAGCGTCGGATTCATAACCCTCAGCACAAAAGCTGAGTAAAAAAAATGAAGTTTGTTCTTAAAAGTATTTAAACCACACAATATAAAATCCTAAGGCGAGGTAGCTCAGATGGTTAGAGCGTCGGATTCATAACCCGGAGGTCACGGGTTCAATTCCCGTTCTCGCTACAACCCAAACAAAAACCCCTGAAATTTAACGATTTCAGGGGTGTGTTTGGAAAGTGTGTTTGGAGAGTGTGTTTGGAACTCTCTAATTTTAAAACTTTATTGGCCGTTGCTTCAAATTGATTTGCTAAATAAAGTATCTGTAATCGTATTCAATTTTTTCTCTATTTTCTATTAGCTTTCCTATTCTAGCAATATCATTTGAAGAGGAAATTGTTGCAGGTAATTGTGAATACATATTTAATGAATTCCAATTCATTTTAGTTAAACCCAATACTTCATTAGCAATTTGTTCCAAAGAACCTGTTCCATGATGTTTAATAATTTTTAGAGGTTTTGGAATATACCTTCCTCCGGGGTAGAAGTTAAATTTTGGATTCTTAACCGAAGGTACAACTCCGTGAGCCCAAAGCAGTGCTTCCCGTCCATTCAATTGCACACAAGTACCTCTTGAAACTGAAAAGCCATCAATTAAAGTTTCTCCATTCCTTGTTTTGCTTGAAACATATTTAATATCATTTTCAACATTGATCTCAACTAAATCTACGGTATCAATATCAGTATTATCATATAAACTGTCTAAAATTCCTTGCTTCTCATCAGAAGTATAAAATGTTCTTTTATGAATTACTACTCTTTTCGGTATTTCATTCATAGAATCATAGAATAGATTTATTACATTTTTTCCAAATTCATAAGCATCGTCATAGCTTAGGTGAGGTTTCTTATGTCTCCATTGTATTTTCTCATTATTAATCTTAGATAGTTTATATTTTAACCCTTCGCCCGATGAACTATATATATGACTGCAACCTAATATAATATGGCCTTTCTCTTCTTTTTTTGAATCAATACTGTAACCAATACCTGCAAAAGCCGTTTTCTTATCTGAATTTGCTAAAATCCAAGGTGTTCTCAGTGACTTAACGAAATACGATAAAGACAGCCACCAATTTATTTGGCAGCTTTGTCTGTCATCCTTAATGGTTTTCTCTCTAATAAATTGAGAGGTAATTCTTTTTTCAACGCAAAAAGCTTTTACGTAATCATGTAAATCGTATGATTCTCCATCGTCTTCATAACTTGTAAAGTTTTCCCATCTTGCTGGAATATAAATTACTAATACTTTTTGATTGCCTGTTGCATTCAGTTTTGTGATTTTGTCACAAATATTTCGTTTGATTTCATGAATATTCTCTTTAAAGCTTTTGCTTACAGGTTCGTCTATAGTTTCCCAACTATTAGATGTAGGCTCAGGAATATTCAGACTTAGTCCATAGGTGTTATAGAAACCCTTGAAGTCAATAATATAGTCCTCTTTCTCGCTATATTTTGAAATCTCTTGATTTTGTTTAGATAGGAACTCAAATACAATTTTTGAATCTTGCTCTGGAGATATTACACCTAAATGTATCGTAGAGTCTAAGAATGTATTTAAGCTAGTTTCAAATGGTTTATTTTGTAATAGCCCACGCATTGGATGAGTATCTGTTGAATTATTATTTCCATGCTTAGTTGAAAATAATAAAGAACACTCTTGAAATTGAACTCCTTTAAGTTTCATGAACTTATCTGGGACATTGTGAACATTTGTATACTGGTTATTTAGATCGCAGATGTTGGTAAATATTGGAGCTTTGCTAATTTTAAAGTTAAACCCACTACCTGAGCTTTCAGGAAACTCGTACTTACTTTGCACAAATAGAGTTTTTCTCCACCCATCTACATAATCATTAAACTGACTATTCCATATTTTATGATAAAATGTAATACCAACTTGTTGAGTAATTTCTTTTGTAACGACATCACTAGCAATCTGAAAACTTGGATTTAAGGTAAGGTAAAAGCTGCCATTTATCTTTTCAAGAGAAAGCTTAATGGCATTAAATACCTTTTGATTAGCAATCTGTTGATGTTTATCTGACCATATTTTATCCCTGAAATTTGTTTTTAAATTATTAGATAATGACAATAGTTTGCAAATAGCAGTCAACATTAGAGAGTTAATTCCCGAATGATGAATTCTAATGTCAGTTAAAGGTTTTCTAACAATATCTCCCGAAATGATTCCCTTAAAGGCGTTTTTCACAGTTTCTAATGTGCCAAATGCCCATATTTTGCCTTCATGCGGTATTGCAGTTAAATCATATCTTTTTAGAGCAATATCATTTACTACTTCCCAAGGTTTACCTGATAAATTAGCGTTAAAAACAAAAATTTCGTCTGGGAACTTTAATTGATAACAGTTGCTTTTTAAAACCTTATTAATTCTTGATGGCTTCAAATCAAAAGGAGTGAATTCGTCGTCTGAACTATGAGATAATTGAATTGATTTAAGGTCTTTTTTTAAATTGCTATTGTCCTCAACAACTAATTTAGTGAGATTTAGCATCGTAGTATCAAACCCATCAGTTGGAATATAGAATGCTTGTCTACCATTTTCATTTGCATGATTAATCAAATCAGCAACTTCTTTATTCTTATTTATTCCATATCCACACCAAAAAAGCATGCCTCCTCCATTCTTTGAATATGCATCAAACAAAGCTTTCATTAAAGATTCATCACGACCGCTATAACCTACAACAATAAGATGTTTATCGGACACATATTCAATAAGTTTTTGTCTAAATGTTTCATCTTGTTCTTTTAATTCCTCATCAGTATTTTTTAAATCCCCGTATTTAAAATCTCCATGTAATTTAATGATAGGTAACTCAGTTCGATTTTGAGTCCGTTGGTTTATTCTACTTACGGTATCAAGACTTATTTCCAATTCTTGAACACCACCTAATACACAGGAATTTTTTATTAAATCATCAAAATTTGTAGTCCATACTGAGTCAAGTATCCCTTGTTTTAAGAGCAAAGGAATTGTCCTATAGCCTACCGCAGGTTTGGTATTAGAACAAATTTTTTGAAAATATTGACTTCTATTTTTGTCTATTGGGAAACATTTCTTAGCATAAAAAGAATATTCATTTTTACTTCCATTATCAACATAATTTCCTTGATTGTCTAACCATGTTTGAATAGTTTTTTGAACCTTTGGATTTCTAAAATTATTTATCCATTCATTTGTCGATGAATTGTTAGTTTTATAGATTGTACCTTTCCAATCCCAAATACAGTCTATTGCTGAAGGAATACCAGAACTTACAGAAGCACCTGCACCTAATAAAAGAGAGTAAGTGTCATTTTTGCTTATTGCAACAGACCTGAGAAATTCATCAAATTCTAATTGTTTCATATTTATTCACATTAGATAGTAATTGATGGTTGGTACTAACCATCAAAATAAAACTACAATTTAACTATCGAAAATTTTTGATCTTCGATTTGTAATTATCAACAGTTATGTACTGGTTCTTAAGTAAAAACAATAGTTTACTGCGAACTTATCTAAGCAGCCTTCCTTTTATCATCCAATTCTGTCAAGGATAGATTTTTTGCTTGAGATACTATCTTTTTCTTGTTCAAATAGAACTCAAGTATAGTGTCTACATTTTGATCGGTAACTGCTTTTGTTTTATCACCGAATACCGAATACATTAGAGTTACATAAGTTTTTCTTAAATGCTTAAACGAAATATCGGGATCATTGCCTGTAAGTTTCCAATAATGACTGAATGATTTGCTTATCCAATTTTTTACCGTTACTCTGTTTTCATGTTCAGGACAAATGATGTATTGATCTGTTTCCTTGAACTTTTTAAAACCAAGTCTATTAATGAGCTTAAATAAACCTAAAGTAATTGGTATAAGACGCTCTTTATCACTTTTACGGATTTTATTCACCTTGTAGTTCGGGATCGTTATGATTCTCTCATCCATGTTAATGAAACTCCACTTCATCAGTACGATACCATCTCTTCGTTCACCTGTTTCTAAAGCAAGTTGATAAGCACTTTTCAACCATGGTCTAAAGTGATTTCTCAGGTATATCTTATTCCGATCACTCATTTCGTAAACTCCATTCCTTTTATTGACCACCTTCAATAAGTCTTGAAATTCGTCAAGCTCAATTATTCGATTGGTAGATCTAACATACTTTTTATTGACTCCCTCAAAAGGGTTAGTAATTTGAATTCCCAACTCTTCCTTCACATACTTAAAGAAGGCACGGTTATCTGCCATCTTATTGTTGTAGGTTCGTGGAGCATATAGTGGCTCTCCGTTTTCTTTCTTTGAATCAACTAAGTATTCATGGAAATAACCAACTTCGTAATCTCCAATATCTGTTATGAGTTTGGTGTTGATATCTATGTTTCTTTCTTTTAAAGCATCTTTAAAAATCTTAATACTTTTTATGTAGCCTTTAATGGTTTTATCATCTTTAATCCGATGCTTATGTGCCGGAATGTT
Organism: Vicingaceae bacterium; assembly: GCA_040218815.1. Taxonomy (GTDB): domain Bacteria; phylum Bacteroidota; class Bacteroidia; order Flavobacteriales_E; family Vicingaceae; genus JAVJQS01. Next base: position 484,642 of record JAVJQS010000004.1, read on the forward strand.
TACTCCATACAAAAAGTCGATATATCTTGCCAAAAGTGACCGGAATGACAAATCAAAAATTTTCTCTTTATTAAGAGTTTGACTTTTTACAGCCTCAGTTGCTTTTGAACTCTCAACTGCCTTTTGTTCTTCAATTGTTTCTTCTTCAAAAGTTGCTCCTTTCAGGGATTCAATAAACTCCTTTGCCTGTTGTTGAAATTCATGGTAATCCCTTGTCTTAAATTGCCTTACAATATACTTTGAACCTGAATTTGGCACATAGTATCTAAGCAGAAATTTATGCCTGTGTAAGAATTTACAGGTTTTGACTTTTTTACCCGTGAGATTACAATTTTCATACACTAATCTATTGCATTTAGTGCATCGGATATACTCATATTTCCCTCTATCTCTTTTCGGTATTTTAAGTGGCTCATTCATCGTCCCAATCTTTTAAAAGTTGGGCAGCATTATTGCTTTGCGATTGATAAGTTTGAACCTTATTGACAAGGTCTTTTAATTTTATTCCTCGCTTTTTAAGTTCTTCTGCCCATGTTGATGGGAATTGATGCTTAATTGCTTTAATTAAATCTTTTTGTTGTGTATCAATCCAATCCGTCTCTAATATTCTCCTTCTTCTTCCGTCTCCAAATACGTTGATTTTCTTCTTCTGACACCAACGTAATACGGATCTGAATCCTTTTCCTGTAAATCCAAGCATACTCTTTACTTCTTGTAATGATATGGTCTTAAATTTTTCGCTTTTTTCCTTCTCCATAATCTTCCCTTCTTACTTAAATTTTGAACTTTCAGCTCCTTTTATTTTTTGTCTATTTGATCTTTTTTATGATTCGTAGTACACTATTTAACTGGTTATTGTGTTATTAATGGTAAAAAATTGCACATTGTGATGTCGAAGACAAGAATGATTTTATCCAACAACTTTACTTTATCTGAGGACAATTCCTCGGTAGAATCAACTTTTTGTTCCAACCATACAACAACCATTTAATAGGCTTACTATTTAATCAAACTGTCGCTCTCTCACTTAGCAATTTTCTATTCAACTTAATAGTGATAGTTAAATGAGGAATGATGACCATGATTTAGATTTTATGACTTTCTCGGAGATTAAAGAAGAGTTCCCAAAAGCTTCTGCTAATTGGAATTGGACTGCCAAAATGTTTTACTACTTATCGCAAGCAGGTTTATTAAAAAGGCGATACAATTACACCATTAAGTCTCATGAATACTCTAAAAAATCTCTTGTTGATGTTCTAAAAATGGTCAACAACAATCTGAATAATATGAAGATTGACTTATAACATATATCAATTACTTGTTAAACCTGTTAAATCTGTTACAAAGACTGCATCATCTTCTTTTATCCTTCGATACTTATATTTCACACCATACCATCTTATTAAAATTTTCAACAATAAAAAAGACCATATACCTCTTGCAGCGTATGCTTTCTTAATTGCTCTTGAGAATTTAAACTCACTTAATAAATTGACTTCAGATAATAATTCGCTTTGAGCTAAGGCATATCTAATTGACCTTCTATTTCGGGTATAAAGATGCCATTGAACCATCTCATTACGAATAATTATGTACTTAATAACAAACGTTTTATTAAGCCAATCTTTCACTTTCTTCCACATTTTTCTCCTCCTTTTTATTTATGCTGCTTGATGGTATCTCATCTTTTGATGAATCAACTGTATTACAGCAGTTTTTCTATTGTTGTATTTTTGTTTTTCATCCATGGTTGTTTCTTGCAAGAGCAGTTTTACTTTCTTATTCTCCTCCTGGTCTATGTATCGTTTGGTTGCTCTAACAAAGGCGGCTTTGCTACAACCTTTTATCTTTAGTCTTCGCATATCCAAATACACGAAGAAGCTTTTTCTTATTTGGAACTGCTTTTCATCAATCTCATTTCTTTCAAAGGCTTCATTTGCTAGGTTGTATTGTTCTTCAACGATGAAGGTGGCTATCCTTACTAGTGGGTAATTGGGAATTCTATTTCGGTATCTTGAAATATCATCGACTTGTTTATGAAGTCTAAGCCAAGTCATATTTTGCCATTCAGTAGTTGTAATCTTGGCGATGGATTGGTGGCTGATTAAGATGTCTAAATCTGAATGCCTGTTGGCACATAAAACTCCAACTACTTCCTGACCTTTAGCACCGACCATGAATTTGTCAATGTCTTCTAAGACAATTAAACCGTTGGTAAACTCAGCTACAATCTTTTCTACGATCTGTCTTTTCTGAGTTAGGGTCATCATTTTACCCGTTCTTGTTATGGGTCGGATTCTTCTAATTCTTACTTCTTGGAATTCCTTAACGTGATTTGGGTCTATGGTAAGAAATCTCGTATAATCATCATCATTTACATCAAAAATCAAGACTTTTCGACCTTTCTTTTGAGTTGCTGAACTATCCTGAACGTACTGTTTTATTTCCTGAACGGTACGATATGTTTTTCCAACTCCTGTTTCGCCACAAACAACCATCAACATTGGCTGTCTATCCTTGATTCTTTTTGAGCTTGTTGTTTTAGGCTGCTTCATTAATTGGTTCTTCCTCTTCTTCATCTCTCTTCACTTTTAGTTCACTTTCTTTCATCTCTACCAATTTCTCAAACCTTGCCAATTGTTTTTCAATTCTATCATCAAGATTTTTAGCAAATGCAGCATTCTCAGCTTTCATTTCCATTACCGCTTGTGCTTTCTTGATTGCTATTGAAATACCTATTGCTGCAAGCTGTTGTTCGGGGGTTAACTGCTTGGTCTGTTTCTTTAAGACTTCAATTAGCACCGGCTTGAGTAAGGCTCTATCTGAGTCATCTAATTTGATTCTCTTGATGTTCTTCTCGTTCAAAAGGTCTATATCAGAACCAATCTTTTTAAAGCCCTCCAATTCGCTACGATCAATTAATTCATCGAAGTACAGATGAGATTTTTTCTTTCTAATCTTGATGAAAAAACCTCCACCTATTTCCAAAATGTTATCGGCTATTCCTAAAAAGCTATCTGCTGCTATGGCAGCATGATGATTTGCATTGTCAATTGGAGAATTTGAGCTAGGGTGTGTTGTACTTTCTTCTACTGTATCATCTTGCTCTTCTTCGTTGATAACCTGTTCAGGAGCATCTGTTGGTGGAAGTTCTTCCTCTTCAACTTCTTCTAACATGCCTTCAGGAAGATCTTCTTCAAGCTCTTCTGAGATCATTTGTTGTTTAATACTCTCCTCATTTTTAGCTGCAAAACCATCAGAAACTTCTCCTTCTTTAACAGGTTCATTCATCGGACTTGTTTCTATCTCTGAAATCTCCTCGTATTCAATACTCTCTCCAAAAGCTTCTTCAATTATGTTATCTTGGTTTTCTTGCTCTTCAACAGTAGAGTTGCCTGAATTCAAGACGACACCCTCATTGGTGGTTTCTGTCTCCTTTCTCTCTTCCTCTTTTTCCATCTCTTCTCTTTTAAATTTTAGCTATAAATGCCACTAATTTTTCTTCTAACTCGGTATAGCGAGCATTGAAGTCTTTTTCGAACTTTCCAACTTCTATCAGTTCAATACATTTATCATGAGCGTAGCGAGCCGCTCTATAAGACAGCAGCAATAAATTGCCTACTCTACGATGCGATAAATGTGTAAATGCTCGTAATAAATGAACAACTGCCCAACGCGCTTCTTTTGCCGACTTAATTCGATTCTCTCTGTATTCTTCTAAGGTTATTTCAAAAGTTTTCAAAACTTCCAACTGAAGGAAATCACTCATTAATCTATTTCGAGCTGCCATGTTCTTGGGCATCTTTTGCCTAGTCAATACTTCCAATAATCCTGAAGCATTTTTTAACCCATATTTCTGAACAAAGGCTTCTAATCGCTCATTGAATTCTTCTGTGATTGAACTCATGGTTGCACCTCCTTGGAATTTGGGTTTACGCCTAAGTACCATTTGGCGGTAGTGAGTTCTCTTTCTAATCTTAATTCGCCAACTAGTATTTCTTTATTTGAATAATCTACCTCAACACCAATAGATTTTAACTCAGATGACAACAAGTAATTCCTGCCAAATTTCTCTGCCAAAGCGATGATGGCTTCAATTTGCTTTTGCTCCTTCAAAGCCTCTTGATCAACTTTTTCTTCTTGTTCTTCCTCAATTTGATTGTTCTGCAAGCGTTCATCAAAGTGATTCATCAAATAATCTTCAACTATGTCTGCAAACTTTTGAAGTCTCTTATAAATGACAAGCTGATGGGCTTTGGTGCAGTTCTTCTCTGCATCTTGCAGTTGCTTTGTAATGGTCCGAATCATCGTTTGTATGTAATCCGGCAACTCTTTTATGTTGACTTCATTTGTTGCAATGAATTCCTCAAAAACAAATGAATACTTGCTACTTTTTTTATTTTTCTCCTTCTTCATATCTCTCTCCATTTAGTTCTACTTACTAAGAAGTGTGAACTGTTAATACTATTTTTTAAGCTGCTTTCTTCGATTTTTTATCGTCTACACCGCTTTTTTTATCTCCTACATCTTCTAGCTCTTTTACTACTACCTGAACTTTATTCAAGCCATTGATCTTGAATAATTCCGTTGCACATTTCCGAAGAAGTTGTTCAGATTTTTCGATTACTTTTTCATCTTCGCTCGGCATCAGTTTTAAGATTCTTGTGAAGGATTCTTTCACTTTGGTTACCCTGCTTTTTTTCTTGGGTGGTTTTATTTCTCCTGATTCCACTTTTCGCTTGCGGTCTTCTTTCAACTTGATTCTACATTGCTCTAGTTCGTCAATAGCTTTGTCTGTTTTCTTAACTTGTTTCAAGCTCTTCTTTCTCATTTGAGTGAAAGCTTTGGCTGCTTGCTTTCTAATTTTTGGAGAATTGGGCTTATCCTTTAGTTCCTTTTTTACTAATTCAATGGCATCTTTGCCATTCTGCTCGGCTGATTTTTTCATCATTTCATTCTCAGGATGCTTCTCGTATAAAGCTTTTACTTTTTTGAAGACTGTGATTGCTTTTTGTGCTAATTCATTCAAGTCTCCTTCTTTGATACCGTGCTTTTTCAGGTATGCTTCTACATCGTTTTTTAACATATCACTTCTCTTTTAATTTCAATTACTATGCAGCTTTCTTCGATGCTGCTTTTAACTCTTCCATTTCCAATAGTAGCTTGTCCATTTCCTCCATGTCTTCAAGTAATTTCTCCATGTTGGCAAGAATATCCTCTGAACTTTTTTCAATTGGAATTACAGGTGTTTCTTCTTCCTTAGTTCCTTCGTAGACCATCTTTTCACTGAGAATTATATCATTGATAGAGGCAAATTCAGCTACTCTATCAGCGATGGTTTTAGGTTTAGTGCCTTTCTTTTCTCGCTCGGCAATAATCTCTTTTGTAAGTAGCTGTATCGCTTCTTCATCTGTTTTGGCAGCAAGCACATCGTTTTTAAGCTCAATCTCTTGTTCCAATTGAGTGACTACTTCTTCTTTGGTAAAGTTGATGTCTAAGCCTCGTGGTTCTAGCACCCGTTCTGTTGCTTGTTGAATTTGACGGTGTGCTTTTTTAACCTCTATCAATTTCTCTTTACCGTAGGGAATGTATTTGGTATCGTCATCTTCTAGGTAGTCTTGATAAATCTTAAAAATGGTTTCTAATTTTCGCTCATCTTGACCCTTTTTAGGTGGTTTATACTCAGCAACCGAAGTTTTTATATTTTCGATGTTCTCCCGAAAAAGTGTTCTTGCAGTTAGAATGGAATCCAATTCATCTCTTTGATTTTCCAAACCTTTTATTTCATCCAACAAGATTTCTCTTTGCTCAAGCAATACCATCTCTGCAATTTTTCTAGGATTGGAAATCAACCCACGTTTCAGTTCCGCAGGATTAAAGTCTTCGAGCTTTAAGGTATTCTCTCTATCGCTTCTGTGCCATATCTGATTGATTCTACTTGTTTTCTCTTCAAGCTTTTGAAAAATAGCGGTATCAACTGAATCTTCCACCAATGGAATCACGATTCTAACATTGGCAAATTTGTTCCCAAATCGCCATATTCTACCTTCCAATTGATGCAGATCCGTGGGGTTCCAATCTAACCATAGGTTGTACAAGTCCGTAGCCCTGTATTGAAGGTTTATTCCTTCTCTAATCGTTTGGCTTCCAATCAAAACTTTTACTCTTCCATCAAGAAATTTCTCTTTTACCAACTCTTTCTTTCGAGCCGACATACCACCCTTAATAAAGTCTATTTCTGAATCTTTGAATCCAAGCTCTTGTATAAGATACTCTTTGATGAGAGGGAAATAGCTGATGCCTGCATTGCTGTAAATGACTTGTCCGCTCATGGGTTCACCCTTGTCTTTAAAGTAATTCTTCACTGACTTTATGCAACCCATTACATATTGTAGTTTGGGAGAACTTGCCACGAAGTCTTTGTAGGAGGGCATTTTTGAACCGCTATGACAGGAAAATAGATACGGGCTGAATGCGATTTGCCTTCCAAGTGTAATCCCTCTTAAGATTCTAGCTCCTTCTTCTTCATCATCCGCAAGATTCTTCTCGTTTAATGCGGTGGATTCACTCCCGGACTCTTCACTTGCTTCTTCTAAGCCTGTTGGATTACTGCAAAAATCTGTGAACTCAATTTCTCCTGTTATGTAACGTTCCAATTCTGCCATCAACTGCATTTGGTCGATGCTCGGCTTTAAATTGGTGCTAATCTGCTCTTCAATGGGCAGCGGAATTGTATTGCCATTTTCTCTTTTATGATTGAGAGGTAATACCCACTTATTAGGTCGTTGAATATTTGCTTCTTCTCCGCTTTTGTAATCAATGAATTGGAAAATCAGCTGTTGTAGTGCAATGAGGTTGTTAAATCCCATCACGATTTCCTTCCGTTCAGGCTTTAGTTTTGCATTGATGATTAACTCAATTGAGGTTTGTATAAAGTGATTAAAAAACTGCTGCAAATTGCCTAATGAAAGAGCATTTAAGCGATGATAACCTATCAGCGTTAGCATGGAAAATATCTCTAAAGGACTGTTGGTAAAGGGTGTTGCCGTGAGCAGAACAATGTTATTCATCTTGTTCGTTCGCTGTACATAGTTTGCCAACATAAACCCTTTCAAGGCTATGGCTGAAGGCGTACCTGATGAGATCTTGTATTCGGTTTTGTTTCGGCTTCCTTCAGCATTAATATCTCCCTTCACTTGAGTGAAAAGTTTCTTCATAATGTGAGCTTCGTCCATCAACAAATAGTCAAAACCTAAATCTTCAATGTTGACTACGCTTTCTGCAACTCCTCTTCCCATTAACTCCTCAATCTTCTCTTGCAATTTGGTCGCTTGTTTTTGCGATTCAAGCCCTTGGTTCAGAATTCTATAAAAATCTGCCCCTACGTCATTCCAAGTATCTTCATTAAATGAAAGTCGTTTCAGTCCTTCATAAGTCACTACAGAAATGCTATTGGCAGGTACTTCCTGTACTTTTCCTTCTTCGTCAAGCAATGGATGAATGAATTTTTCGCCCAAATTGTATAAGTCATTGATCGGATATTGTGGCAGAATACCACTTGCCGTAACTTCGCCCTTCTTATTTACGACTCCTCTCAATTCATTCAGCCAATTTTTATAGGTTTGGTTAGGAACTACAATCAATGGACGGCTGCACATACCATTTTCAAGTGCATGAGCAATGGAAAGAATTCCGGTCATGGTTTTACCGACTCCTACATCATAGGCAATACATCCACCTCCGTTAGCAGCTATAAAACCTAAACCCTCTCTTTGAGCAGGTCTAATAAATAAGGGCTTGTTTTTAAAGGTGCTGCTACAGTTAAAAGCTACAGGAATTTTAAAATAATTGATGGGAGCATAGCCGTTGAACTTGCTATTCCATAGGTATTCTATCTTCTTTTGGTCTTCTACCAAAATCGCTTCCGCTAAAAACTGCTGAAAAAGTTTATCTCCTTCGATTTTAGCATTTTGCTTCATTCGCAGTTTTTGAGCTGCATCGTACATTCTATCAGGAGTTCTTCCTTCTAAGTAAAATCTCGTTATAGATCGTTTGTCCGATTTTTCAAAGATTCCTGTGGGCTGTTGTGCCAACCATTTGGCAAAAGCAGTTGTTAGACTCGCTGTTTCATTTCCGTCTCTTGCTGAATAATAGTTGTTAAACTTCGTACCATCAGCAAGCTCTAAGATTCTATAGCTTCTTGCAAAATCAGAAATAGGCTTAATAACTAAGCGATTGTCTAAGTTGGAATCCGTCAAGTTCAAAGCTTTCGGCATTGCTTGATTTAAGCCGTTCAATTGCCTTTCATACTGTTCTTTTCCAAACTTTTTAATGATCTCATCTTGTTCTCGAAGTAGCTCCGTTTTCCTTACATAGATGTTTTCTGCATAGTACAAAACACTTGGAATGTAGTCTCCTTTATGGTAGCACATCACACCGCTCTTCAACCATTTTTCCAAATGCTCTTTTTCGGCTGATTGAAAAACGATGTACTTTGACCATCCGTTATTCTCATTTAGAATTACGTTGACTTTGTTGTAGCTATCACTTTGTCTTTTATACCATATCCAAGCAGATATTTCTTCCTCTGAAATGTCTGCATTGTAGTTTTGAATGATTTCCTCAAAAGAGGTTAGCTCAAAATCATTGTTGCTTTCTTTTAGTTTACTCTTGTATCGGGTTTTGCTCTGCTTTAAAGCTTTTTTGATGTTGGCTTCCGCTTTTTGATCCACCACCAAATCATCAATACTTGGTTTGAGAACTGTTTCTGTTACTTCAATTTCCCCATCATCCGATTGCAATAATTCAAGCTCTTTTTGTTGCTTAATTTCTGAAATGCTTCCTTTGATTTTTGTTACTTCCTGTCCGTAGGCATTAGAAGCTTGATATGGCTTTCCTAATACAAACTCTTCATTCTCTTGAAAGTAGTTGCCATTGTTTAAGAGGTCGATTTTACTTTTTTCCTTAGATTTTCGTTCTTCTGCAATCTTCTGAACTGCTTGATATATTGCAGTTAAATCAACTCCTAAAAAACTCTCCATTGGTAAAGAGTTATCGAAAGTTAAGGAGCTGTTCCTCGAAGATACATGTCGATAAACTATCGCAGGGATGTATTCAACTTTGAGTGTGTTACTTGCGGCTATTTCAGGAAAGCCTGAGTGTGTAGCATAAACCTGATTTTTATGGATAACACTATCAGGAAAGAAGGTTTTATTCTTTTCAATGAAAATAGGCAACGGAATAGGTTTGCCCTCCGAAATTGCCTCTATGCGACTACGAATAGCTGATAAATATTGAGGTGGACTGTTCTCAACACTCATTGAACTTGCTGCTGTTTCGGCAAGTTTTACCATTTCTAAAGAGGCAACTTTTGCAGTATCAACTTGCTCGTCTAAGCGATAAGCAGTCAAAAATTCTTCCAAGGTGTTATACTTCAAAATTTCCTTTATCCACAGTTCTCTATGTTCTCCTTCCAACTGTTCTATTCTAATTACTTTCTTCATCCTTCTTATTTTAGTTGGTGTCCTAATTCCTGTTCAATGTGAGCCAAAGCAGAACCGATGGGCATACCTTCTTTAGCCACCATTCTGATTACCATTTCTTCAATTTTTTCATAGCCTTTTTCAGTTGCTCTTAGTTCACACAGTTTTCCCCATACTAATGGGTCACATTCGCCAATCTCTTCTTTGATGGCTTTTTTTAGTTCGTTTATCAATGCTGTTTTACTCATCTTTTTATTTTTTTCTAAATACTACTATGTCGGTTCCTACTTCTGTATGCTCAAAAATTCCATGGGGCAGTCTTCGTGCTTCTAAAAATTCTGACTTGTTGGCAATTCGCTCTTTAAGGGTCATGTACTTTGAGCCATTGTCAAGAAAACTTTGCGGTATGATGAAAATCAATAAACCGCCTGAGCTTAATAGATCAAGACCTCTCGTTAGAAAATATTGGTCGTAAGTAAATGCTTTTGTTCGCTTCTTTTCGCCCATTCCTGCGAATTTGCCGCTGAAACTTCCATAAGGTGGATTTCCAATAACCAATTGAAAGGGGTCTGTTCTAAAATTCCCTTTTAGGTAGATGTTTCCATTGAAAAAGAGCTGCTCAAATGACTTGTTGTGAATTTTAGCTTTGGGGTATAAAAGCTGTGCAATCCGAGCTGAATGTTTATTGATTTCATAGCCTTCAATTCTTGCATGCTTTGGTACATACTTCAAGAATTTTCCTATTCCACAGGAAGGCTCTAATACTGCTCCGTTAGAGTAGCCATGTTTGAAGGCAAAACCCCACATGAATTGTATGATTTCATCCGGTGTGTAATACTCGTAAAGCAAGCCTTTATTGATTTCTGAAAGCTTTGAGCCTCCGTAACCGCTGTACTTTTCAATTAGAGTTAATTCGTCGCTGCTGTATTTTAAAACATCAGTTCCCTTATCTGATAATAGTTGCTCTATTGCTCGGTTGGTTTTAATCCGACTATCTTCTGCTTTAGTTTGAGATTTTGACTTTAAAGATTGTCCCAACCTTTTGGCAGGCAAATCTTTTAAGGTTTCGCCATCTCTTATTCTAATGAGCAGGCCACTCAGTGCTGTTTTTGATCTCTCATCGTTTGATTCAACTGCATCATCTAGCATCTGAGTTATCAAGGCTTGTTGCAAGTTCGAATCATTTACTCTTAACTTCTTATAGTCAATTAAAAAGTTGACTACTATCTTCCATCTAGGAGACGATTTGCTTAACTCAATCAAATCGTTTTCATCTTCCTCTTCTAATTGATTTAGATACTGTTGAATAAGCTGAGACAGTTCTGTCCGATGAAAAGAATAGCCTTGAAACTGAATTTTCTCCTGAGTATCGCTATCAGAGGAATACCAATAAGCAGCTAATAGATTCTTGTAATAGAACTTTGCCTTGGGGCTTGGTAGTTCATGTGAAAAAAGTAAAGGTTGTCCGTCTGCTGTCTGATATTTTGATGTTTTGGGGTCAGTAGTAAAACTTGCGATTATAGTTTGCCAAAATGCAGAATTGGGCTTGGTAGGAATTGACTTTAATTTAACTGTTGTTTCTAACTGAGTCCCATCCTTCCATACTCCGCTAATCTCAATGGAATCTTCTGAGCCTCTTGATGTTTTATTGGCAATGATTAAATCATTCGCCTGTTCAAACTCTTGTCCTTCCTTATAAGTTTTAACCATTAAAGGAATCAGACTGCTTTTAATAGCTAAGGATGTAACCGGAATTTTGGGCTGAAAAATCTGCTTATTATTGTCTACTTGATTGCCAAGATCAACTAAGTCTAAAATCTCATCAAGCTTGCTACTGTTTTTCTTTACAACTGCATCTTTCGCTTGACCTTTGTAGCGTCCTTCTGCTCGGTATTGCGTATTTAAAATAGCAAATACAGTAGCTTTCTGTAAAACCTTGGTTTCGTATTGGGGATGGAAATGCTCAGAAAACAGTTGAAAATTGGAAGCAATTACTTTGTTGTTATTCCACTTGATGCTGTAATAAATGGTTGTCTCTTTATCCGAGAGTCTATTTCTTTTGGCTAACCAATCATTAGCGGCTGCCCATGAACTGAAAACTTGAAAATCTTCAATGTTGCTTTTATTCTCTGTAATGCTGATAGATTCTATGGGCGATTTATCCGAGTCCTTTTTCTCACTTGTAGCAGTATTAAGGGTTTGTTCTTGCTGCTCTGATCTATTCTCCCACAGTTCAAACAAGTGACCATCGTACAAGAGGTTTTCAATTAACTCTGAAAATTTGGCTTGGTTCACTTCTTCATCTGTACCCTTGATATTCCATTGAGTAACGATGGCTTCTTTTTCTTTCAAATGAATTCGCAGGGAAACAGACTGCTTTTCTTCGCTTCCTTTTTTGTTTGGAGTAAGTTCTAAAGCGACATCAACTAAATCATTTTCTACCTCAGATTTTTGTTGAATCCGAATCGTTTTAAATTTTGATTCGGTTGATTGTGATTCTGAAAAATTAGAACCCTGTTGAAAAGCCTTCTTAAAATCGTGAGCAAGCTTATTTAAAAGAAAATAATTATCTCTCAAAATCTGCTCCTCTGAAGTGTCGTCTTGAACCTTCTCTAAAGCGGCAGTTTCTTCTGTTTTCTCAACTGTTTCTTCAACTTCATTTTTATCGAGAGACACATCCTTGACTTGTGTTTCCTCAAGAGGAGTTACAAGCATTGTGTGTTTTCCATCATCAGCTAACTCAGTATCAACAAGGGATTTCAATATAGGAGCAACAGACGTTGTGTCCGTTCCCTCATTTGGCGACACAGACGTAAGGTGTGTTCCCTCATCAGATTTTTCATTGACTTCTTCTGATTCTATCGGACTTGATTCAAGCGTTAAATCGACTTCATTTTCAAGCTCGTTTTCTGAATGGGTTTCATCAACAGCTTCTGAATGTTTTTCTGTTTCTAATTTCTCTTTTTTTATGATAAGATCAGCATCAAAAAAACCGAATGGTTCTACAATTTTAGTCTGTACAAAATCCTTAGAAAAGAGATCTTCTGCTTTCGTTTTATTTGCACGAGCTGAAACCGTAAATCCTTCCTTTCCGACATTAAAAAGGGTTCTAGCCAATATACCTGCATATCCATTCCTTCGTGAACTTTTTCTTTCAAAGATTAAGATGTCCTGTTCTTGCTTTTTACCAAAGGCATTGTTGTATTTGAAGGATGCTATGGAATGAAACATGGACGTGATGCCTGCTTCTCCTGTCAGTCTTGGCGGCACATAAGGGATCTTGATAGGAAACTCTCCTTGTGGCAAACAGATTTGCATGAGTTCAGCAAAAGCTCGCTCTTTCTCTCCTGATGCTTTGAACTCCTTTTGATTTTTCAGCGTTTGTTCTAAGCCCATGGCTTGAAACAAAAAGGTGGTCAACTCATCAGGGTCATCAGAAAACCAAACCGAAAAGTCACTTGACTCAGGGTTGTCTGTGATGCTAATTTTATACGCTTTTTCAGGTCGATACATAGTTTTTGTATTAAAATTTGAACATGGATGATCTTGCGATCTTTACAAAATCATCAAGTAGTTTGGGGCAGCTTCAGGCAGGGAAACAGTATCTAAACTGCTTTTGAGTTTGCTACTTCTATCTTCTCTGATAGTAGATACTCGGTGGATGAAAGCGGTAGGTATTTAAACACTACTTTTCAGCGAATGGAGTCATCTATTTATATATAGAAATTAGTTGAGAAGCTCGTTTAGCGTTCCAACTAAGGTGTTTTAATGCCATACCTTGTGCAGCTTTTCCTGCTTTGTGAGCAAGTGATATATCTGCAAACAAGGTTTCTAATTGTTTCTTGAGTGAGTTGTTCTGTGATAAGATAAAACCGTTAATGGTGTGCTTCACAAAACGCCTTCCACGGTTTTTATCATCGGTTATTAGCGGAATTGAAAGCAATGCCAATTCTCCATATTGAAAAATGGCTCTTTGTGGCTCAATTAGCTCATTTTTTCCTTCAAGCACTGCAAAATCAAGGTTCATTTCTTTGACTGTGGGTATGTAGTCTAAAAACTTAACTGCTTTGAATACTTGGACTTTTAGGTTATCAGGAAACTCAAATTGCTCTTTATTATTCCCGTAAATACAAAGCGTTACCAATTTATTCAAAGACTTAGCAACTTCAGAAATACTGTTGAGGGTACTTTGAGTAAAGTTGCCTTGTTGCAAGCCAATTCTAATGGAATTACCGTTTTCTATGGGATCATCAGATCGTTGGCTCATGTATGTTGAAACCAAAAATGTGGGTAAAGACAAAAATGCCTTTTGAGCAATATTATATTGTTCAGAAAAGGCTTCTTTGTAAATCTTCACAAGGTTCGAGGAACTACACGAAATGATATGATTGAACCGAAGGTTTTCGATGAGTTGTGGCTCAACTTCATCCCGTTCATTAACATACACATCGTCAATGTCCATCATAAACTTGAGGTTGGGATTAATCTTCAAGATGGAGCTGTACATTTTCTTACAGTCAAATAACAGCACCGGAAATACAATCACATCTGCCCATTGAATCAAATCAACTTGTAAAAAGACATCATAATCTTCAAACGACTTATTGAAGTCTCTCTTTTGAATAGAAGCTATAATTGCCGTGTGGGTATCAGAATCGTTTAAAATCAGGTAAGGCAAATAGGTTCGGTAAAAGCTCGTCCTTTCCAACAGGCATTGCACAAAAAGAATGTGTTTCTTTTCGTCATTCATTTCCAATTCAGGATACCTTTCTTCTAAACTCTTGCCACTTTTCAATTCGCTGTAGTGGCTCATCACTTGCTTTTTTACCGTTTCTATCTTCATGCTTTTTAGTTAATCAATTCCAATATTTCTTTAATCTCTACCTTTCTTACAAACTTGCCTTGATGGTATAGCAGAGCCACCAATGCCTTGTCTCTTGTTTTCAAAACCAAGCGAATATCTTCCTCTTTCACTTCAAGTTCTGTTGCTTGAACTTTGATAAATGATTCTATTAGGTTTTCTATCATGTCTGAATAATTCTCTAGCATGGCGTTAGTTTTTAGAGTGATTTTTGCGATAGTTACATTCTTTGAGAATTTTCTTGGTTGTTTTCGATAGTCCGTTGGGTAAGTTTTGTTTCGTTTTCTTTTGTTGGGAGTAACTTCTGAGGTAGGACAACACACTCTCTACCGATGAACGGTCTACTTTAGCATTTTTGGCAATGTATTCCGTTAAGTAGAGTTCAGCCAATAGCTGTGGGGAATATTGCTCTTTGGCTGTTGAATCAACCATATCTTTTTGAAATTGATTCATCAGATGCTCAGGCTCTACACCATATTTCAAGCAAAGCTCTTGTAGCTTCTGATTGACCTTAATTGTTATGTTATCATTCTTTTTCATCCATTCTAATTTTTAGCTTTGATTGGAGTGTTTGAGTTGCCACACTCAAACACTCTAAGTTCTTTCTCCATCTTGCAAACCCGTCTTCACTTTTCCAACTTCATTTGTTTGCTCCATCTCATTTAGAACTTATCAAAGCATGCTCTCCTCATTTTTGGAATCGTTTGCTTTCTCGCTTTGTTCTCTCTTCATCGAATCACAATTCCAATATGCTGAGGGCAAAAACTCCATGACGCCTTCGGTTTCAACCATCGTTTCCCTATTTTCCGAATCGAAGTACCCCTGCAAGTCGCCATTCTGAATAAGGTTATCTAAAACCACTTCCGAATAACCACATAGATGCAGGTTGGTACTTCTATTACACAGTTGGCTAACACTTACTGACCTCATGGACTTTCATTTTCGTTTCTATTAATTTGACAATACAAAGTACCGAGGGTTAAGAAGTTATCGTGAACGGTATAGAATGTACAGAGGAGGTGTTTACAGGTGTTCCGGGAGAAACGGGTAAAACGGGGGTGCAGTTTGAAACGCTTTATCGAAAAGGGATTCAAAGCTTTTAAAGCATAAAACAGCTATAAATGGGGGTGAAAAAAAGTTTGATTTTTTTTGGATGAGTTTGTTTCCTATCTTGATTTTGTAACAAAGACTACCTCAATTATGATGAATGACTTTCAATACATGATGTTTCACTCCAAAATAGAGACTGAAAAAACGACCATTCAGAAAGAGTTTTTAGATTTTAGGAACATGATTAGCTTAAACGAACAGCTCTTTGAGCAGACCGTAGCTTCACAACTGAAATCTTATGACGAGAAGATGAGTAAGATTATGCTAGACGAAAAAGATGCCGCAGCAAAAGCTCGAAAAAAGTTCAATGAGATTTACGCAGAAACAGAGGGAAACGAGGATGATAGAGCTAGTTGGGCAAGCCATGAATCAGGTCTAGACTTTATCCACGATGAAGCTTATTTGCAAAAGATCGAATCAACTGAATTAACTCAAAAACACTTGGATTCAATTAGGAAGTCAATGATTGTTACCATTTTCTCTTTAATAGAAAGTAGCCTTTATTCAATTGGAGAAATGGCACACCGTGAATTTAAAACTAAATTAAAAATAAGCCACCTAAACTCTAAGAACTATATAAAAGCAGCATTTGACTATTTGGACTTAGTCATTGAATTGAACCAAGAACACTATATTAATTATTATAAAAAGCTTTCAGATTATAGAACCTTAAGAAATTGCTTTGTACATAATAATGCCATTCTTACTGTTAGGGAAAAGGATAACTTAAAGTCAATTTTTAATGACTCTATTGATGTAATTGATAAGTCAAATGGTTTAGTTCAGTTGAAGATTACCAAAGAAGCGATGGTGAAGGATCTGTTTACTCATGCCAAACTTATCATGGAAAACATTAATTGGGCTTTTGAGGAGAAACTGCGGTATGACCCTATTAAAGAAAGATGTCGATTGTGGTTTAGCATTCTTGACGAAGAGGTTGAACTGAGCGATTTTAAAGCATTGAAAAAATCACCAAATAAAGTGGAAATTGAGTTTTTGTTTTCATCTAAAACTGAAAAAATTAAGAATGTGAAATGCCACATTATTGTCAATGGAAGGCAAACTAAATCTAAGCCTATCAATAATAACACAAAGTCCAAAAAAATAGACAAGTTTATTGCCTTTACCCATAAACATTCAGGAGTCTTGTTTCATGGTGTTTTTGATCTTGTTTTCTTCAGTAAACCCAACATGAGAATAGCAGTTAATATTGGGTAATATAAAATGATTGATACTGTTTTACCAATAAATTATTTACATACAACTAACTCCACTAAAAATAAATTTGCTGCGTTTGCTACAAACGCAGCAATATTGAAGAGGATAGTAGCCTTTTAGAGGCGTAGTATTTTTTACTATTTTCAAAATGCATAAAAGCCGCTTTTTAACCGTCTAACTTTTTAAAATTCGATTCTTTATAAGTTCAAATAACCTTCTAGCTTTCACTTAGTTTATTCTGTATATTCATAGCTTCATAGTATGGTATGACAACAAGTAATCTATTATTCGAAAATGTTAATTTTCAAGACAGTATATCAAAGCTAGGCTTTGTGCAGGGAGACGATTGCTTGTATTTGACTAAACAAAGTTCTCCACACTCAGATCCGCAGATTCAATTCCATATTGAGAAGGCTAATTACTTAAATGCATCGGCGATTTATCTACGAAGGCAACTTAACGGAAGCTATAAACCTCAAGTTTATTTGTATGATTTTACTGATAGAGGTTTTCAAGAAGGAAGAGAAAATGAAATTGCCGATATACAAACCCAAATTTGGAGTAGTGGCGAGGCTCCTCTTGCTTGCGTATTTTACAATACTCAGGTAAAAATTATTGACTGCACCAAACACATTACCAAAGATTACAGTCCAGAGTATTTGGTGAAAGACTTGAAACTTGTAGGAAAATCACATAAACTTTACAATGAGCAGTTTGCAGTAAAAATTAAAAGTGGTGTTTTTTGGGAGCAAGAAGAATTTAAAAGCAAGTTTAAATTCCAAAACTCGGCATACGATCAGTTGATTAACAATATTCGTTTTGTTGCTAATAAGTTAACAAAAGCGTTTTCTAATACTGACCCTTCTATTATACGGAAGTTAATTGTTCAGGCTATTCTCATTAAGTATTTGGAAGAGCGAATTGATAATAGAGGAAATCAATTGTTATCAGAAAAGTACTTTCAAAAATACAATAAGGCTTCTACTTTTAACGATGTATTGAAACAACAAGGATGCCTTGTAAAGCTGCTGACTGACTTAAATAAAGATTTTAATGGTAATGTTTTTAAGTGGGAACGGAGTGAGCAAGAACTGCTGAATTCATTAGATATTTCGATACTTGCTGATTTATTAGCTACAGATAGAACACATTTAGATTCTGAGCAGCTAGAACTAAACTTTCCCGATTGGCGGTATTTTGAATTTAAATTTATACCTGTAGAATTAATTAGCAGGCTGTACGAGGAATTTTTAGGAGAAGAAAAACAAGCCAAAGGTTTGTTTTACACTCCTTCTCATCTTGCTCAACTGTTGGTAGATGAATGCTTGCCCTTAAAAAAATACCAAGATATTGATGTAAGCAACTACAAAATTTTAGACCCCGCCTGTGGTTCGGGAATATTTTTAGTGGTTGCTTTTAAGCGATTGGTTCAGATTTGGAGATTGCAAAACAACATGGATGCTCCTAGAATCAGTGTGTTAAAATCAATTTTAAGAAATATTTATGGTGTTGACAAAGAAGAGCAAGCGGTAAGACTAGCTTCTTTCAGTTTAAGCTTGGCTTTGTGCAATGAACTAAATCCGGTTAAAATTTTAAACCAATTGACATTTGATGATTTAACAGAAAATAACTTAATATTTTCTGATTTCTTCAACTGCCAACCAATTAGTGATAAAAAGTTTAATTTAATAATTGGCAATCCTCCATTTGTTAGAGGGGCAATTTCTGAGTACTCTAATACTTGGGAAGTTGAAAATCAAAAAGTGACCATTCCGCAAGGTCAAATCGCTTTAAAGTTCTTGTCAGAATCTTTTAGCTATTTAAAAGAAAGTGGTTTAGTCTGCTTAATTATTAAATCATCGGGCTTATTGTATAACAGTACGTCGAATGCTTATAAGAAAGCCTTGTTTTCTTCTTACAATGCCATTCAGGTATTAGACTTTACTGCTTTGGCTCGTAACAAATCTTTATGGGATAATGGAGCTGATGTGGCCTGTGCAGCTATTTTTATCAGAAATGAAAAACCGAATTTTAGTAAAAACCTGTTACACCTTACTTTTAGAAGAACTAAGGCTACCAAAGAAAGAATTGTTTTTGAAATAGACGATTACGATCTGCATTTTATTAATCGTCAGACTGCAATTGAAAGCAATTTTGTTTGGAAATGTAACTTGTTAGGTGGAGGTAGAATAAAAAATTTGGTAGAAAATGTGCAACACTTTTCTGCACTTAAAGATATTTTAGAAAAAAATAATTGTATTTCCGGTGAAGGATTTATTCTTGGTAAGAACGGAACTTTGTATTCTGATGTTATGCAGAATGTCAAAACTTTACCTTCGAAAGGAATAAGTGAAAATGGCATTGACTATCAGCAGTTAGTACCTCTCGACGAAAGCTTAAGATTTGTAAAAATTCCTAATACTAAATTGTTTAATGCTCCCAACGTAATAGTTTGGGAAAACATAGGAAAAAGCAAATTTCCTGCTTTTTATAATGAAGTCAGTTTTTCATTTAAACATAGAATTATAGGTATTTCTTCTCTTAACAATGATTCAATATTTTTAAAGTCTATTGTAAAATCATTTAGTAAGTATTCAAATTTTTATAGATTCTACTTTTTAGCTACAAGCTCTGAAACACTCATTAATAGAAATAATACGTTCCTTCTACGCGATATTAAAAACGTTCCGTTTTTAGAAGATAGTTTTCAGTTTTCAGATTTTGAAAAGCACGTTATTCAAGATAGTATAGAATTTCAGCAAGATTTCTTTATTCACGGTGAAAAATCAAAGGCACTTCAACCCATCAATCAAAAGGGATTAAGAAGCACATTTTTAAATTATGGGGTGGAATTTTCGAAGGTACTGAACATTCTTTATGAAGAAAACGGGAAAAAATTTAGACTAAGTAATGTGTTGCAGCTAAATAATTCGTTGATCGCTACTATTTTTAAATACGATGACAAAAATAATGCAGTTGAGTTCGGAAGTAATTTATCTGAATTGGGAATAGAAGAATTGACAGATCATGCTATTTCTTTGCAATTATCTATCAATCGAATTGTTAAGCTCTACCCTCAAAAAGATACTATTGTATTTGTTAAGCCCAATCAATATAGGTATTGGTTGGCTTCAATAGCTTATAGAGATGCAGATAAATGTTTTTATGATTTAGAAAATTCAGTAGAAGCATGATTGCAGAAGATAGAGTTGTTATTGAATATCATCCCAAAATAACTATTCCAACCAAAAAGGTAACGCAGCTGATTGTAAATTTGATGAAAGAAACGGTTCCTTACTTTAAGAATTATTTAGTTTCAGATAATTACACGAAGAGTAAGCTGAATGAGGATGATTTTACACAGATTTATATTGAACAGGCACAGCAGGTGATTCGACAAAATAACTATCCCTTTAATGTGAACGGACAATACAGAGACATAACCTATGGAAGCAAAGGGTTTTCGGACTTTTATTTTTACCCGAATGAGCAAAATGCTTCAACTACCTCAATTTTCTCTGTAGAAAGCAAACGTTTACCTGCTCCCGCTCAAACAAGAGAGAAAGAATACGTGATTGGAGATAATAATAATGGAGGGATTGAACGCTATAAAACTGAAAAACATGGAAAAAGCCTAGCTGAATGTGGGCTTTTGGCATTTGTTGAAAAAGAAGATGCTACACATTGGTATAAAGAGGTAAATCAATGGATAACGAACCTTTCTACAACAGAAGACGAATGGAGTACGGAAGAAGTTCTTAAATCCTCAGAAAGTAGGGACAATTATTCGCTCTTTCATTCCGTTGGATTACGAAAGGAAAAGGCTATTGGCTTAACTCACCTTTGGGTGAATGTCAACTAATAATGCCCCTTTAGTTACTCCAACTTACTTGTAGATAGTCCAATGTTTTGCGAGAAGTTTTATATTCCTAATTAACCAAGTAAGCTTCAATAGTAATTGAGCTTCTTGTAATATGCATAATCTTCTATGATAAGCAATTATTAGCCAAGCAATTAATTCACAAATAAAATTGAAGGATAAATACTATTTAGTTCTTTTTTTGCTGCATCCAATTATTTCAATTACTTGATTTTGGAAATAGTTTTACCGCTTTGCTTTCCGCTATTATCTCGATCTTCAAGAGCAAGAGCTACAGCTGAATCTAAAAGATGTTTTACTTTGTCGTTTCGATAATCTTCAATAGTATGAATCGGAATATGACGAATCAGTCTACCTGTTCCTTTCAATAATTGATTAGGATCGTCAAGCAAGGTACCTTTGTTAAATCCAAGGTTCAAATGGTCGGTATAAATGGGAATCATACAAAACCCATCACTCATTTTCTCAGAAACGGTATACACAGAAGTGAGGGCATGAGTATGATAAAGCAATTCATTACAATCCGGAAAAGAAGACAGAACAAAAGCTCTTAAATCAGTGTACAAGTCGATTAATTCTTGTCGCTTGTGTTTAAGGTGTTCTTCAAAATGTGGATGAATGTCACTAATTTCTTGCATGTAAATTACTGTTTAGCTGAATTGTCATATTGAATGGCACAAACAAGGTTATCTTCAGTATCTAAAAACTTTATCAACCAACCGACATAAGGAATAGCTGTCTTAGGCATTACAATTTTACCCCCATTCTCTGTGATTGATTTTTCAATGCTGTCAATATCGTCTACTTCAATGGAGCATTCCAAACCGATGACTTTTTCCTTTATTGGAGAATATTTTCTTGACTGTAATGCACCTATGGGCGGAGCATTTTCAGATTCATCGTTTTTGATTTGAAGAAAATCTTCTTGTCCGTAATTGTTGTATTTCCACCCAAATAGATTGGAATAAAATGTTTTGGCTCGATCTATATCGTCAATATAAATAGCAAAATGTGCAAGTCTGTTTTTCATTTGAATAATTCTTTAATTATTAATACTGTATCATATATCTACCGTTCGATACGGTTTATCTGCTCTCCAATCGGCTAAAATCTCTGTTCTAAACGTGTAAAAATTGGATTTCTCACAAGCAATTACCTTGAGTTCTTTTTCATATTTTTTCATGGCACTCGGAGCAATTCCCAATAGTTCTTTATAGGATCGATTCATGTGAGAAGCATCCCAAAAGCCAACATCATGTGCAGTCTGACCGAGCTGTTTTCCTTTTAAAATCGGATTTACCGAATGAATGACTTTCATCCACAACATGAAACTCTGTATGGATTGACCTACCTCTCTCTTAAATAAAAACCTCAAGCGGCTTTCCGAAAGAAACACATGAGCAGCTATATCTTTAACCTTCAGGATTCCCTTTGATTCTTCAATTAATTTAATGGCCTTGCTGATTCGCTCATCCTTCTTTTGAGGCAATTCAAAATCAATTAGGTGTTCAATAATTTTTAGGAAGCCTTGAAACAAATTGTCGCAGTCTGTATCAACTAATAGTTTCTTAAAAAAATGAGTACTCATTTTGCCGATATCAGAATCTTTCAAGCTACAGATATTTCTCTCTTTTAGATATTTGTCACTTAGTCTTTGAGCATATTCACTGTCTTGGTCTAAATAGAGGAACAATTGAATACTCTGATTACTGTCCAACTGATGAACGTGAGCCGTTTTAATAATGGCAGAGGAGTAATTGCTCCACTCGCTTGACTCATCCTTTAGCTTAAATTCTTTGTCAATATCAAAAACCAATTGAAGGGTATTGTGAAAATGGGGGTCTGTATGAAAAGATGTTCCCCAAAACGCAGTTAGTCCGTTCCAAATGTATAAAGCAGAAGTTATGCCTTCGTTTCCTTTTTGATTCTTCATTTCTAGTAATGGTAAACTATGAAACAAAGCTAAACATATCAAAAGCTCTGCAATTGTAAAATCTGACTGTAATATTTAATATAATGTGTTATGAAAAATCAATCTCCAAGAACAAGATATTTACGCTAATCTTAACGTTAAAACTTCACTAATTACTCAATTACCTCTATTACCTTACGAACCACAACATCTTATCTCCGAAGTATGAGTTTCTTATCTCTTTCTCTAGTTTGTATTATTCATTTATTACTTGAAGCGACATATCACATTTAGAACAATGATCTCCTTCTTTTCCTTTTATTTCAGGATGCATTGAACAAGCATGTGTCATCTCATCCGAGGCTTCTTGATGCATTTCATCATGATGGTGCTCCTCTTCATTTTTCATCTGTTCATGTTCTTCTCCTTCGGCATGTTCATGGCTTTCTTCTTGATGTTGTTTTTCTCCACCGCAGGAAGTGAATGTTATTGAAGTTGCAAATAAAAAGGCTGCAACAGTTGTCATTTTCAAAATTGGTTTTTTCATAATATTTAAATTTAATTAAGTTTCTAATTTTTAATTTGCTTTTTTAGCAGTTGTGCATTTAAGGCGACAATTACGGTACTCAAACTCATGAATACTGCTCCTATTGCGGGTCCTAATACAAAGCCTGAGGAATATAACACTCCTGCAGCTAATGGAATAGCAATTATATTGTAGCCAGTAGCCCAAACAAGGTTTTGAATCATTTTTCGGTAAGTTGCCTTTCCGAATAGAATCAGGTTGGCAATATCTTGTGGGTTACTGTTTACCAAGATGATATCAGCTGTTTCCGCAGCTACATCTGTTCCTGACCCAACAGCAATTCCAACATTTGCCTGTGCTAAAGCAGGTGCATCATTTACTCCATCTCCGGTCATGGCCACAAATTCGTTTTCGCTTTGAAGTTTTTCTACGATTTCTACTTTTTGGTGTGGCAATACCTCAGCAAAATAACCATCCAACCCAAGTTTGTCACTCACAGCTTTTGCCGTTTTTTCATTGTCGCCGGTGGCCATTAATACTTTTATATTATTCTTTTTAAATACCTTAATTGCGGCTGCAGATTCAGGTCTAATTTCATCAGCTAAGGCAATATAACCTGCCAATACACTATCTACCAAAACAAAAACTACTGTTTCAGCAGCATCGCTGTAGGCATCTTTTGGAATAGTTATTTTTTCATCTCTCAGAAAGCCTGGACTAACTACCTTTATTTTTTTCCCTTCTACATCAGCTTCTACTCCTCTACCCGTAATGGCATTGAAATTTTCAAGCTTGGGAATAGTGATCTTATTCTCTTTTACTTTTTTTACAATTCCCACAGCAATTGGATGTTCAGAACTTTGCTCCAATGAACTTGCGAGTCTTAAAACCTCTTCAGAACTATATTTTTCATTTACCGATTCAATTCGTGTAACTCCAAAATCGCCTTTTGTTAACGTACCTGTTTTGTCAAATAACAGAACAGAAATCTTTCGAGACTCTTCAAAAGCGGTTCTATTTCGAATTAACAATCCATTTTGAGCCGAAACAGCAGTTGAGATTGCTACAACTAATGGAATTGCAAGCCCTAATGCATGAGGGCAAGCGATAACCATTACCGTTACCATTCGTTCCAAAGCATAAACAAAAGAAAAGCCGAGGATCAACCAAACAGCAAGTGTGCCGAAACCAATAGCAAGAGCAACGTAAGTCAACCACTTAGCAGCACGATCAGAAAGATTTTGCATTTTGGACTTTGTCCGCTGTGCTTCATCAACCATCTTAATTACTTTATTTAAATAGCTGTCCTGTCCAGTATGTTCTACTTTTACCTTCAGCGTGCTGTTGCCATTGATAGAACCCCCAATAACCTTATCGTGTATTTCCTTTTTTACCGGTTTAGATTCGCCTGTAAGCATGGACTCATTCAAATAACTTGAACCTTCTTCAATAATTCCATCTGCAGGAACTTTTTCTCCGGGTTTGATAAGAATGAGATCTCCTTGAAGCAAGTCTTCTAACTTTACTTCTTCAATTTTGTCTCCAACTACTTTGTGGGCTTCGGCAGGCAACATGCTTACTAATAACTGAAGTGCTTTTGAAGCACCTAAAACCGATTTCATTTCCAACCAATGCCCCAATAGCATAATCACAATTAGAGTGCTTAACTCCCAAAAGAAGTCCTCTCCTTCTAAGCCAAAAACAGTAGCCGAACTATAGAAATAGGCAACACTAATAGCCATGGATATGAGTGTCATCATACCGGGTCCTTTTGACTTTATTTCCTTATAAAATCCTTTCAGGAAAGGCCACCCTCCCCAAAAGTAAATGAAGGAAGAAAGTGCAAAAAGTATATAAGGATTTCCGGGAAGTAAAAAGTCATAACCAAGAAATTCTTGGATCATTGGCGAAAGAAACAAGATCGGAATTGTAATGACCAAAGAGACCCAAAATCGTTTCTTAAAATCCTCTACCATCATTTTATGATGATCGTGGCCCATTTGTCCGTGTTCCGGATTGTGACCGGAATGGTCTTCATTTTTATGTTTCATTCCTGCCGTGCCGGCAGGCAGGTTAGAATGATCTTCCTTACTGTGGTTCATCTGTTCGTGTGCATGCTTGTCCATAGCTTTATGATTTATTAGGTTGAGGGTATGTTAAGTTTAATTTTTCTAAATATTCGATCAAGGTTTTCGCAACTTTGTAGTTTCTATACCATTTCTTATCTGATGGTATTACATTCCAAGAAATATGGGTGCAATCTGAAAGGATTCGATCGTATATTTTTTCATAATCGTTCCATTTTTTTGCTGCCATTTTATCTTCTACATCGTATTTCCAGCGTTTATGAGGTTCAGTTAGTCTTTCATTTATTCTTTCTGCTTGCTCTTCTTTTGAGATATGAAGAAAGAATTTAATAAGATGAATACCATTCTTAGAAAGATGATCTTCTAAGTGATTAATAAGTGTGTACCGATGATTTACTTTTTCTTCCTCAATGTTATTACTCACTGTGGGAACAAGAATATCTTCATAATAAGAACGATTAAATACTTGTATCATACTTTTTGCAGGAATATGAGGATAAACCCGCCATAAAAAATCATGCTTTTGTTCTTCTTCAGTAGGTTTTTTGAACGATTTTACCTGAAGTCCCATTGGATTTATACAACTCATCACATGCCTTATTGTACCATCTTTGCCAGAGGTGTCCATTCCTTGTAGAATTATCAGCAATCCAAAACGTCCATCGGCATAAAACTTATTTTGCAATTCAAATAATTGTTTATGAAAAACAGTAAGTTGCTCCTTACATTCTTTTTTCGTCAAGCCTTTTGGTGGCTTAGTTGATATTTCAGTTAATTTTTCCATAGCTTATTGTTTCCGTTTAACCGTAAAATATTCTCCTGATGGCTCTTTAAATACTTGCTTTAACACTCCCTTATTTGGATGAATTTGTTCTTTGACTGCATAGCTTATTGTATTAACATTCAATCCAAAAAGAAAAGACTTTATTGTTATTCTTGATATTAAATCGTAAACATTGGATGTGGGGTCGTAAGCCACAACTTTACGATTAGCTATTGTTCCTTTACTGTTAGTCCCGAAAAAACCTAGAGCACCCCCTTCAATTGAAACAGTAAACGCAATGTCATCAAATGTTAGGTCAACTTTCATTGGATTAGGGTACAGTTCAAATTCACTGTTTAATTGAACCTTAACTGTTTTGACGCTACTAAAAGCTGCAAAGGGAAATATATTCATCAATATTTTTTCTTCGTTTGGGTTACAAGTGTATTTGGTTTCTGAACTATCTTCAATATTTCCGTTTTTACCGTAATTATAAACCTTCACATTTACAGTCAACTGATCTTGTAACCTATTTAGTTTACCCACCTTCAATAGATCTTTACTTATGACCTTTCCCGCTTTATCAAAGCTTTTTCTTAGGTAGGTATTTCCTTCAATTTGAAGAATCAACATTTCTTTGCTATCTTGGGCAAATATTAATGTGCTAAAAAAGAAAAAGAAGATAAAACCTGCTAATTTCATATATGGTGCATTAGTTTTTTTACTTCAACGGCAATAGTTTTACTCAGATCAATCTCATTCGTAGGATGTGGAATAGTATTGCATGTTATTATCTTTTCCACCCCTGAATCCAACAAATCTTGATAAGCATTCCCAGAAAAAACCGCATGGATTCCAATACAAATTGGTGCTTTCATTCCCGCCTTTTTCAAATGTTGTACAGTTTCAATCATGGTTCTTGCCGTAGATATAATATCATCTACCAATACCGGTGTAGCATCCTTGTATTTCTCTACATCAGGAACAGAAACTTCTACATCATGGTCACCGTGTCGGATTTTTTTAAGCACGGTAAATGGTGCCCCTGCAGTTTTTGCCACTTCAGAAACCCATTGCTCGCTTTCACTATCAGGACCTATCAATACGGGGTTCGCTATATTCTCTTTAATCCATTTTGCAACATCATCCGCAGCATGTATAACAGTATTTGGGATGTGATATACTTCTCCAAGCGAACTAATTCTATGTAAATGAGGATCTATAGTAGTAAGGCTATCCGCAAATCCTGATATGAGCTTTCCGAAGTATTTTGCAGTAATTCCTTCTCCTTCATGAAAAACCTTGTCTTGCCGCATGTAGGCCAGATAAGGGGCTACCAAGCAGGTACACATTGCTCCCAATGACTTTGCCGTATTAATCAAAAAATAGAGCGGTAAAAGTTTTGCATCAGGTTCGTGAAGAGTAGCAACGATCACTACACATTTGTCTTTTACATCTGATAGAATTTGAGTGTAAGTCTCGCCGTCAGGGAATTTTCTCAAATTAGTCTTTCCGATTTCGGCATCTAAATGTGATGCTAACTTTTGAGTTAATTTTTCATTGCCTTCTAAAGCAAACAGTATCATCTTCATTTTATTTTTTTAGTTAATTGTCAATATATTATCATGTCTTTTATGGTACTCTAAGGCATAATCCAATTCTCCTTTTGATTCCGCATAAATGGTGTAGAGTAGCTGTTCTTTTTTGATTTGATCTCCTAAGCGTGCTTTTAGCAATATACCTGCGGATGGAGATTGTGGAGCCCCTGAAAGCTTAGCGAGTTTAGCAAGTTTCCGATTATCAATCGCTTTTAGTGTTCCTGACTTCTCTGCTTTTATTTCATGTTTATAAAGGGCTAATTCAGGCTTAACGAACCTTCCTTGAGCTTTACAAATTGCTTTGAATTTCTCCATAGCTTTACCTGATTCCAATAATTGTCTTGCCACTTCAATGCCTTTACCTAACTCAATCTCTCCTGAAAGTTCCAACAATTCTCCTGCTAAAAACAAGGCTCTATTTTTAAGGTCTTGCGGAGCAGATTCTTTATTTTCCAGAACACTTAGAATATCAAAAGCTTCCAAAGCAGGGCCAATTCCTTCTCCAACCGGCTGATTACCATCGGTTATTACCACTTTAACCTTTAAACCAACAGCATCGCCAACTTTCTCCATGTGTTTTTTTAGCTTTTCAGCCATTTCTAAATTTCTCACTTTGGCAGTAGGTCCAACAGGAATATCAATCACAACATGGGTTGATCCTGCTGCTGCTTTTTTAGAAAGCACAGAAGCAATTAATTGTCCTTCACTATCAATATCTAATGCCTTTTCAATCTTAATTAGTACATCATCAGCAGGGCTCAATTGTGCAGTTCCACCCCACACAAAGCATCCACCTTCTTGCAATACGACTTGCTGAATTTCTGTAGAAGATAAATTTACATTGGTAATAACCTCCATGGTGTCCGCAGTTCCGGCAGGAGAGGTAATTGCCCTTGAAGAAGTTTTTGGCATTGTAAGCCCATGAGCGGCAACGATAGCAACTACAATTGGCGTTGTTCTATTTCCGGGAAGTCCTCCGATACAGTGTTTATCCACTATAATTTTTTTGTCCCATTTCAATTGCTTTCCTGAAGCGATCATTGCTTTTGTCAGATCAGCTATTTCATATATATCCATTCTGTCTCCTGCACAGGCAGTTATAAAAGCAGAAAGATGAATATTGGAATAATCTCCCTTGCTAATTGAACTAATGATACTACTGTAAGCATCGTAATTCAGCTTGTGGTTATAGATCTTTGCTCTTACATGGCTCAATGACTCAATAGGCTCTAAATGACTGACACAAATGATGTCATTTTCTAATACATTTAATTTCTTAGCTGCGGCATCTGAAAGCCCAATTTCATCGATTGAAAGAAAAGCCGAGTTGATCACATTAAGACTTGCTACAATTGAGTGAGTTTTATTGAATACACGAATCCGTGTAAGTGCTTCAAATCCTTCTGAGCTGCATACATGACAGTCTTTATTCATATAAACCACATTCTCATTCTGTGTATGAATTCCAAGGCATTTATATCTCAATTCGCTTAAATGCTGAGTTGTATCTCTTTCCATATTTATTCTTTGCAATTAATATTCTTCAAAAGTATAAAGCTTTGGAATTTCCGAATTCCACCCATAATTTTCCTTTATTTTTTCTTTTAAGGCTTCTGCACCTTCTTTTTCACCGTGAGTGATAAAAATCCTTTTAGGTTCTTTTTTGATATCACTCATCCAATCCAATAATTCCGATTGATCTGCATGGGCTGAAAGTACTTCAAGGTTTACCACTTCTGCCTTTACGGGATAATGTTTCCCATAGACCTTAAGCTCAGTAGCACCCTCTAACAATGCTCTTCCTCTTGTTCCTTCTGCCTGATATCCTGCTAAGAGAATAGTGGTTTCAGCTCTTCTGAGGTATTGTTGCAAATAGGTTAAAACTCTGCCTCCACTCATCATACCGCTACCGGCAATAACAATTTTTGATCTTTTATCGTCAATCACTTCCCACGTTTCTTTAAAATCTCGTACAATTTTAAATTTATTGCACATCTTCGTACAATCTTCCATGCTTAGTTTGTGCCACTCTCCAAACGAATGAAACACATCTAAAACATTTGCTCCCATAGGGCTATCCATGATCAAAGGAATATTGGGGATCGCTTTTTTTTCCTGCAATTGCCACAGCAAATACATGAGTGTTTGTGTTCGCTCAACTGCAAAACTTGGAATAATCAGTGTGCCTCCTTTATCAATGGTTTCAAGTACAATCTTTTTCAACTTAACCTCCAAATCTTCTTTTGGATGCAAACGATTTCCATAAGTACTTTCAATAAAAAGAACATCAGCGGCCTCCGGTTTTTTGTATGGTTCTAAAAGCAAGTCCTGTTTTCTTCCAATATCGCCGGAAAAGACAAATCGTTGATCGTGAATAATTAACTCAATAAATGTAGCTCCGATAATATGGCCATTGTACTGAAACCTCACCCTGATATTATCATAAAGTTCTTGCCATTCACCTTCAGGAAAAGCTCTAAAACTAGAAATGGCTTTTTTCGCCTCTTTAATGGTATAAAGGGGTTCAGCAGGATTGTGTTTAGAATACCCTTCTTTGTTTGCTCTTTCTGCTTCCTCTTCTTGTATTTTTGCACTATCCAACAAAATGATCTCAGCGATAGCTAAGGTAGGAGCAGTACCTTGAATGGTACCACGAAAACCCATTTTTACCAAACGGGGTAAGTAGCCTGTGTGATCCATGTGACCGTGTGTAAGCAATACTGTATCTATTTCTGAAACTTTTACAGGCAGATATTCCCAGTTTTTAAGGCGTAATTCTTTTAATCCTTGAAATAATCCACAGTCGATGAGAATTTTTCTTTCTCCTGTATCAATGAGGGATTTGGAGCCTGTAACTGTTCCTGCTGCTCCTAAAAAATGAATACTGATCTTTCCTTCTTCCATAGCGTGTTTATTTATTCTTTTTACATAATTCTATAGAGTCACTTATTATGCGATTTTGTCTTGTTTTTGTAATCCCAATTTTATTGAGGAGCTTAGAATTCTGATGCAATTCTTTGCACAAAACAATTCCTTCATTCAACAATTTTGTTTTTTCGGCTTTGGTAAGCGTTGTTAACGCTGTTAAAGGATGTAAACCTGCTTTATCAATTCTACTTTTTAAACTATTGTTTGCCGGATAATCCCAACTCAATAGCTTTAAGCCAGCACACTCTGCATACTGAATGGCATCGCTTGTAAAACGAGTATTCGTCGTAACCCAACCTTGATGAAATTTGGTTTCATGCCCTTTTTGTTTTTCCCACTTTGCCATTACATCCAAAAATCTTGATTGGATATAAAGCGGAATCTTTACATTACAAAATCTGCCCTGATCCGAGTGAAATTTGCATTCAATCATATAATGCTTGTTGTCTTTTTGGGCAATTACATCAACTTCATGTTGCACACATTTCCCTTGAACAATAACTCCAACTTGAGTTTCAAAGCCTTCATGATCTAAAATTTTACCAATAAATTTTTCAAATGGAAAGCCGGAAGGGCCAAGTTCCATAATGGCCTTTTTTAGTTTATACTTGGAGGCACTTGTTCTCGATCTGCTTTTTAATTTTTTAAAGGCTACCCTGTATATCTCCTTAGTAGAAATTCCATTGTACAATAATGCATTAATCTCATTAATCACTTCTTGTACAATTTCAGCTTCAGCTCCTGATCGCACTAATGAATGTCTGAGTTTCGACTCATCAAAAAAAGCAGTTTCACCTGACATTTTTGTAATAGATATGTTGTTATTGCTCATTATTTACCCTCCATTTTTTAATTCTCACTATTTTCTTCTTCAGGTTCAACATCATTTAATTTCAAAAACCACTTTTCCCCTGCAAAAAGCAATACCATTAGTACTGCTGCCACAATCACTACCAATAAATCTTTTGTCCCCTTTACCCATAAAAATGCTCCTAATACAATAACATCAAGAATTATAGCTGTTATGATAATCGAACTCTTTGCCTGAATCTCATTTTTCATATGTTTTAGTACTCCCCAATGAATCATAATATCCATAACCAAATAAAGGATTGCACCCAAAGAAGCTATTCTACTCAAATCGAAAAACACAGTGAGTAGTATGGCAATCACAGCTGTATAAACCAACATGTGTTTTTGTATATTTCCTTGCATCCCAAAATGACTATGTGGCATCAGGTCCATTTTAGTTAACATTGCTGTCATTCGGGAAACTGCAAAAATGCTAGCAATTATTCCTGAAATAGTGGCGACTATTGCAATGCCTACTGTAAACCAAAGTCCAAATTTCCCAAATGCCGGTTTTGCTGCTTCAGCAAGTGAGTAATCTTTTGCTTTGATTATCTCAGAAATGGATAAATTAGAGGATACGGCAAAGGATACAAGCAGGTAAATAACGGTACAGATCAGTAGTGAAATTATAATAGCACGACCTACGTTTTTGTGTGGCTTAACAATTTCATCTCCGCTATTAGTAATAGTTGTAAAACCTTTGTATGCGAGTATGGATAATGCTATCGCACCCAAGTAACTTGCAGCAGAGTAATCCTCAGGAATTGAGCCAGGTATAGCTTCGCTAAAAGAAAAGCCCGTAACCCACAAACCAGCAATGGCAAAAACAGAAATCCCTCCAATTTTAATAATAGCCATCATTAGAGAAGATTTTTCAATGAATTTATTACCTGAAATATTAATAAGAAAAGCAACAATGATAAGTATCACACCTAATAATGGAGTTAAAAAAGTATTGTCTCCAATGTCAAATAATTGAAGGGTATATGAGCCAAAAGTTCGAGCAACAAGACTTTCATTTATAACCATTGAAAAAGCCATAAGGAGGGCTGCTGATGCGGTTATGGCTCCCTTACCGTAGGCTTTTTTCAAGTACATAGCAATTCCTCCTGCAGATGGATAGGCACTTGACATTTTAATATAAGTATAGGCACTAAAAGCAGAAATAATTGCACCAATTAAAAAAACAAATGGGAAAAGTTTCCCTGAAAGCTCCGCTACTTGTCCTAGCAATGCAAAAATACCAGCACCAATCATCACTCCTGTTCCTAATGAAACAGCTCCTGTCAAACTCAAACTATTTTTCTTGTATGTATTCATTGATTCTATTCTTAATTATGAAGTTTAACTATTTTCTGAATTTTTATGATTTTCAATATAATGACTCAAGATCTGTTTTAGACTATCCAGATAATCTGAAAAGTTTTTCGTAGTAAGCTTCGTAGAGCTATTTTGAGCAATAGTTACAGGGTTTTCATCCAGATTCCGATACAGTTCGGGGTATTCCTGCTCAATCTTTAAAGTAAGTTCATTTATTTCTTTACTAAGCTGTTGTAATCGTTTCATGTATAAGGTTATTTTACATGTATATTTACACTCAAAATCGGAAAGGAAGAATGATTAACTAAGCTTTCGGTAATGCTTGGAGAGAGCATTTTCATAAAACCACTTCTACCGTGAGTCGTCATAGCAATAACATCAGCCTCTATTTTCTCGGCGAATTTTTGAATGCCCCTTTCTTCATTCAATGCATTGTATATATTGATGGTACAATTATCCCTCGGACATTTGTCCCTAAAGGCTTGCATGTTCGCTTCTGCTTCATCACTTTCTTTAAAGTGAAATGGTAAATTCACATTTAGTAAATGAATTTGAGCATCCATTAAATCGGCGAATGCAATCACTTTGTTGAAAGATTCATGCACATCCTCTTGAAAGGTAGATGCAAAAACAATGTTCTTTACTTCAAATTTTACAGGCTTACCTTTTAAAACTAATACAGGAACTTTAGCATTGCGTATTACCCTTTGAGTATTGGAACCGAGAATTTCTTTTACACCATGAGCACCGTGAGAGCCCATGATTATAAAGTCATGTTCATGATGCTCAATGTGTTTTTCAATTTCTTCTTTTCCCTTGTCGAAAATTAAAAATTCCTTTGATTCAATTCCGGCAGCTGCTGCCCGCTTTCTTAATTCATTCAATTCATTTTTCGCTGTCCCGATCTTTGCTTTTGTTTCAGGATAGAGCTCTTCCTTCTCCAAAGAAAGTTTTACCCAATCAGTTGGAGTGGCAAGTAAATGCAAAAAGTGAATCTCAGCATTTGCTTTTTTAGCTATTTCAAATCCAATCTCTTCTGCAACTTTGGCACAATCGGAAAAATCTGTAGGTACTAATATGTTTTTCATGCTTTAAAAGTTTATCTCGTTTTTAATATTGACTTGTTAACTATTAACTCACACCTTAAAAGCTAATAGCGGCTTCCATCATTACTCCATTAAAATTACCTCCTTGGTAAACAGTCCCTATCCAACCATCATCAGAATAACTTTGGTTGACGTATTCTGCCTTTACCATAACATTATCGGTCATAAACCAACCTCCACCAATGTTTAACCTGTCAATGGTTTTAACTGCTGCATCCTTAGTGTCCTCTCCACTAACTTGGTTATAACGACCTCCTAAAAAAAACTTTTCCTCCTCGCCAATTCGATAAAGTAATTCTGCACCTATTTGAGTAAAGCTACCTTCAGTTGCTGTTTCGCTTTGATCGCCATTTACTAATTCATAGATCCCGAAAAACTCCAATCCTTTCCATTTTACAAATGGATTAAGCTGAAAAGCTGAATATTTCCAAAAACCGGGAGAGAATCGTCCACTTCTAAAGTTTCCTTGGGCATCATGCAGCTGCATTACATTGTAGTATCTTGCCCCAGCACGGTCTCCACTGTATAAATACTGACCGTTATCGTATCCGGGAGAATTGAAAAGAGAAGCGGTTAACCTGAATCTAAAATCATCATTCAACTGCTTATCGTATCCTACTTTACCATATACTGAGGGTTTTGGCTCTTTTGTTCCTTTTACTACAGATTGATTTAATTTTCCATTGGAAATACCCGCCATTGCTAAAAAGCCATGTTTCTGAAAGTAAAGCTCAGCGAAGGGTTCTGTGGTAAAGGCATCCATAAGGTAATTTCCTACAAAAGGATTGTATATAGCACGAGCATTATCTGTTCTTCTGAAATGAGCATCTCCGTAGTTAATTTCATCCATACCGGCTTTAATGGTTACTACCTTCATTACTTCTTTCAGGTAGTCTTTTCTTATAAAGTCTAATTTATCTATCTGAATATACCCTCCCTTTACCCAAGCTTCTGAATGGTTTCTCGATGACAGATATGTAACTAAGCTCATGCGTACACCATCTGCTAATTGTACATCCAAGTTTAGGTTGGCGGTAGGTAAGTTAAAGTTATTTCCAAGAGTGGCTAATGTATCAGTACTTTCAGTACTATGGTCTATACCCTGAAACTGTATTGCAAAATCGCCACCTACACGAACTTTTACGCCGGTAAATGGCACAGTAGCGGAATCTTTTGTAGTTTCAAATTGGTTAACCCCTTCTAATCCGGGTGGCCTGAAATATTGCAGATCTCTTTCATTCTGAGCAACTGCTTGTTTACTTATTCCAACAAAGATTAGTAAGATGATACTGCTTAATAGAATCGTATTTTTCATTTTATTTTGGTTTTAGTTATTATAGAATGGATTAAATTTTTTCACAAAACATAAAGTGAAATTTGATTGATATTTCATCTCCTGTTTTAAAGGCACCGAACATAAACTCCGGAGGTTGAATATTAAAGTCTGACATTTTCAGCTTTACTTCTCCATTTATTTTAATATGTTTTCCTGCTTCTTCTTGAGTTACTTTAGTCTCTACCATTTTTGTAACTCCGGCAATAGTTAGTTCTCCTTTTACAGTAATAGTTCCATTATGAACAATATTGCTCTTGAGTTGATAGCTTATTTCAGGATAATTGTCGGACTTCAAGGCTTCGTACATATTTTTATCCATCGCTTCTTTTCCACTTTTCAATGAAGTTACAGGGACCACTATTTTTGCAGAATTGATCTTTTCAATGTGATTTGTTTCCACATCTGCCTTTAAAGAGCCTTTTATTGTTTCAGCAGAGGAAGTCCAATCATGTAAAGTGGAAGTGCCATTGATATAGACAAAACTGACTTTTTCATCTAAACTGTATTGAGCCATGGCAGAAAAGGGGGAAAGCATGTTTAGTAAAACACATCCCGCCAAAACCATCATTAACGTTCTTTTACAAGAGAGAAATCCTTTTTTTAGTTGTTTTTCCATTTTAGTACTTTTATTATTTTGGTTGTTATTTTTAATTTTTATTTCATTTTCGTTGTTTACCCCTTGTTCAAAGAAGTCAATATTTTGTTTTTATCGGGTCTAATTATTAATCATATTTAATAGCTTTTCTAACTCTTGGTTGATGACATGTTGTTTCACAACTTGATCAAAAGGAGTCAGTAACAGCTGATTATTAAAGTAGCCGACCATTTTATTTTTTTCTCCTTTTAGCAACTCATCTATTGCAGCTACACCTGACCTAATGCCTAACATCCGATCAAAAGCCGAAGGACTGCCACCTCTTTGTAAATGACCCAGTATGGTAATTCTCAAATCAACCGATGGATTAATGCTTTTAATTTCAGAAGCCACTTGCCCTGAACCGATTTCATCTCCCTCTGAAACAACTACCGTAAATGCATCTTCTCCTTCGTATTGACTTATTTTTTGAATCAAAGCAGAAAAATCCGCTTGACTTTCAGGAATCAGAATAGCATCTACAGCAGCTCCAATACCCGAATGTATTGCGATATAACCAGAGTCTCTACCCATAACTTCCACAATAAATATCCGATTATGCGATTCAGCCGTATCCTTTATTTTATCAATATTTTCTATTGCCGTATTCACTGCCGTATCGAAACCTAATGTATAATCTGCTCCTGACAAGTCATTGTCGATAGTACCGGGAATTCCTAAACAAGGGATATCACTTATTTCAGCAAAAGCTAATAGGCCTTGAAAGGTCCCGTCACCTCCAATAGCTATTAAAGCATCTATATCATGCTCCTCAAGAGTTTTTAAGGCAGCTTTTCTCCCCTCTAAGATTCTAAAGCGTTCACTTCGGGCAGTTTTAAGTATCGTTCCCCCTAAATGAACCTTTTTTTCTAATTCAGAAATAACTAAAGACACAATGTTGCCATTGATCATTCCATCAAAGCCTTTTTGAATACCACTAAGTTTAATTCCATTAGAATTGGCAGCTTTTGCAATACCATAAATGGCTGCATTCATTCCGGGAGAATCTCCTCCTGAAGTAAAAACTCCTACATGTTTCAACTTATCCTTCATCATTGCAGTTCCTCTTTTATTTCGCCACATTTTGGCATTTTTTCTCCCAAGTAAGGGTTACTGATCTCTTTGCTGTCACTGATCCAGTATGCACCTTTGCCTTCAAATGCCATCGGGCAATAGGCAGCATAAAGCTTTCCATTATTTTTTAAATCAAAACTCTTTATGGTGCAGTAAACTATTTCTGAAATATGACTGAAATATGACTGTTTTTCTATTAAGCCAGTAAGGTGTAGCATCTCCGACAACTTCTTTGTGTATAAAGAATCATGTTGTTGCCATGCTTTTTTACCTTCTGCTGCCAACGATTGTTTACCCAGCTGTTCTACCTTTTCTTTCATCTGAGTTGTCAGTCTATCTATTTTTGTGAGATCCGACTCGAAAAAAGCACTTTTAAGTTCAAGGTAGGACTCAATAAAAGCTTCTAATTCTTTCTTTATTGAATCTCCAAGTAAATAAGGTTCTTCCAAAAGCAGAATATCTTGATGTGCAAATTCATCCTTCAGAGATTGATGTTGCTCATGCATGTTACCAGCTACTTTCTCCTCATCTCGACGATCTTCATTTTTTTCATGAGGATGCCCTATATCCATAATTCCTTCTTCAATCGCTTCATGATTTTCACTATCATGATCGCTGCTACTATTGTTGCCACAGCTCCCAAATAGAAGTGCAACAGAGAAGGAAATAATTATCGAAATTGATTTTAATGTATTCATATTAGTTCAAGTTATTTTTTCCGTAAAATCGATCAAAAACTACACAAGCTGTTAGGTCTCCAGTAACATTTACCGCCGTTCTAAACATTCCTAGTAATCGCTCCACGCCAATAATGATTATAATGCCTTCGGCAGGAATGCCTGAACTACTTAATACCGAAGCGAGAATAACAACACC
Source organism: Vicingaceae bacterium (assembly GCA_040218815.1). Taxonomy (GTDB): domain Bacteria; phylum Bacteroidota; class Bacteroidia; order Flavobacteriales_E; family Vicingaceae; genus JAVJQS01. Next base: position 522,205 of record JAVJQS010000004.1, read on the forward strand.
ACCTCCAGGAATAGCAGGCGTACCAATAGATGCTGCAACAATTGTTATGACAATTACAATAATATTCAGGATGCTCATTTCTAAGCCATAAGCCTGTGCGATAAACAAAGTTGTTATGGTTTGATAAAGAGCTGTTCCATCCATATTGACCGTAGCACCAATGGGAATAATGAAGTTGCTGATAGACGTATCCAATTCTAGATCCTCTTCAGCAGTTTTGAGCGATAAAGGCATTACTGCTGCTGAACTTGTAGTGGAGAATGCCAATAGTTGAACGTCTTTTATCTTCTTCAAAAACCTAAAGGGATTAGTTTTACCTAAGAGGGCGGCAATTAGTAAATAAATCCCAACCAATATTAATAAACCTAGTAGCACAACCAGTACATAGTAGCCTAAGCCTGCGAGAGAACTAAGACCAACACTTGAAGTTAATTGAGCCATTAAGCCAAACACTGCAACAGGAACCAATAACATCGCCCATTTAACTACGATCATACAGATCTCCTGAACTGCACCTAATAGCAACTTTACCGGTCTTAAGAAGTTGATCGGAAGAGAAAGTACTGCAATTCCAATGATAACCGTAAAGATCACAATGCTGAGCATTTCTCCACTTACCATAGATGCCAAAGGGTTATCAGGAAGAAGATTCGAGATCATATTGGGAACCTCATTCAATTTAAATGACAATTCTGCATTTTCACTACCCAAAGAAAGAGCGGCTTCATGTTCTTCAATTGCTTGTTCATGCAGAAATCTTCCCGGTCTGAAAAGCATGGATAGCACAACACCTATGGTTACAGAAATAACGGTAGTTGAAACAAAGTATAACAATACACCTCCTCCCAACCTTTTCAAATTCTCCTTGTCGTTACTCGCAATACCAATAATTATGGAGGCAACAATTAGCGGGATCATGATCATTTGAACCAACTTCAAGAATAGAATACCCGGCAATGCCAACCAATTGCCCAAAATATCAGCGGTAGTTTTGCTTACCCAACCATTCTGAGGACTTAGCAACAAGCCCAAACCAACTCCTAAGAACAAGGCGATAATTACTTTTAGCCAAAGTTTTCCTTCTACCAATTTTTGTAGATAGCTATTCAGTGATGTTAAAGTCTTCAATTCTGTATCGAACATGTTTATAATTTAATGATCTATCTAAACAGACCTCTTCTCTTTATTCTTCTAATTTTTTTACTCAAATAAGTCAACGGCCCTTTAATTTCAAAGGCCTGCACTTCTGTTGCGTATTGTCGGGCATATTTATCAATTACCGGGTAGGCAATAGAAACATCATTTTCAGACAGATCAAGTTGTAATAATTCTTCTTTAAACTGTGAGTAGGACTTAAAGCCCATAATGTTGACCACTTCCAAGTAAACCGTATCTTGCTGTAATTCAATATTTACTTTCTTAGCAGGAACAGCCTCATCGACTAAATAGTAATAGTACTCCTGATGCTGAACGGTTGAAAATAGAATGGTATCGTTCTTATTCATTTCAATTTCAAAATAACCCTTGGCGTCTGTTGTAGTCCCTTTTTTACTACTCAGATTGTAAATATTCACATAACTCAACAACATGATCGAATCAGCACTGCAACTGACAGTACCACTTATTTTTGTTCCTTGATTAGAGGTCTGAGCCTTTAGTCCATTAGAAGAAAATAGATAAAGGCTTAGCAGAACTATTCCTATAGATTTAATTTTTTTCATTTTAATACATTTAAAGATTGATTGGTCTTTTTAATTGAGTTTTCTGCACTCTTTTCAATTCTGGTTAATGCTCTAATCGCATCAATGGTTTCGGGAATAACGATTGCTTGATTATCTACTACATAAGCGTAAAACAATTCATCATCTACTACTTTTAGCATATCTTGCCAAAGTGCTACTTCATACATATCTCCATAAGGCCGGCCTAAAGAAAGCATCCATTCTTTAATGGTATTATTGGCTGTTAAACCGTCCTCGTAATTGATGAGTGCAATCCTCGTAGAGGTTTTAAATGCGGCGAGCACTTCCTCTTTTGTGGCTTTTTTGGTCAGCTGCACATTCCAATAATGCAAGTGACTCAGTGTTTGAGGCACCTTTACCGCAGTAGTAATAACATCCAAATCAGCATCTACCATTTTTGCATCAGGTCCTTGATGACTTGGAATTTCCTTTTCGGGAACCAAGGTATTCATAATACCACCCAAATGGCTTTCCCATGGGTCTGTAGCTCTTCGTAATAAGGTTCCTCGGGCTTTTTTTAACAAGCCTGCTTTTTTCAATACAGTTAACGTACGAAGAATGGAAGTTGTATTGCAGGAAACTACTCTTGTAGCATTTAATCCAATGGCAGATTCATAATTATTCTCTGCACTAAAAGAATGTCCTGTTACTTCATGCTTTTCTCCCCCATGAACAATGAATTTTCGATTTGCTCTTTTGTATTTCTCTATGTTCTTAGCAGCAACATTTTTTGGAGTACAGTCTACAATAAGATCTGAATTGGCTATTAAATCATCCAAATTTCCTCTTATTGGAATACCTGCAGCAGTCATTTGGTTCTTATAGTTATCATCAAAAGCGAAAACAGTATATTCTTTTTCAACGGCCATCTTTATTCGCCAATCTGAGATCACATCACAAACGCCTATTAATTCCATATCGTTTTGTAAAGCAACGGCATCTGCCACTCGTTTACCGATTACCCCATATCCATTAATTCCTATTCTAACTTTATTCATTTTTTTGTATTTATAGTGATGTGATTTTTAAGTTTTATCATTTTTTAGGGTATGAATATTATTGATGTTGGATAAACCAAAGACAACCAAAACAAAACTCTGACCGATCTCTAACATCACTATTAATTTTGCAGACAAGCTTACAGGAACAATGTCTCCGTAACCGATAGAGGCAAAAGTGACGACACTGAAGTAGAAGAAATCGAAGAGTTGATTAAAGTAAGTTGCAGTTGAATAATTTTTTATTCCTTGAAAGGAATTTGAGTCAGCTGCATACAAACAAGTATAATCTGCCGAATAAGACAGGATAATAAGAAATACTAGTAAACCAAAAGTCCATAAAAGCTGTGTAAATGAATGGCACTTTTTTATTGACCTATTAACCTGTTTAAACGTAAAAAAGGTAAAATAAAAAGTTTTGAAAAGGGCAATTGCAACCACCAAATAGCTCGTCCATCTAGCAGTATGATCGGCAAATTGCATGAAATAGATATACAAGACAGGAACTGCTAAAGCAATCAAATAAGAAGGACTCATCTCTTTAAGGAGACCTATAAAAAAGGGGCTAACTATTTTTTGTCTTTTATTCAAAATTTAATTTTTTAGTTACTCCTTTAATGTAAGATCCCGTATAGCCTTTTGGTATCAAATTTTTCAAAAGAAAAAAGGCTGTTAGGATGGAAATGATAGCCATCAAAATGAAAGGAGCATTTCCATTTAAAACAAAAACCGCGGAACCTATTAATGGGCCTATCATTTGACCAATTCCACCGAATGAAGATTGCATACCAAATGCCCACCCTGAAGAGCTTGAATTTTTTAGTGACACTTGAGCCAATATATTTGGAACAATGAAAGAAGTTCCCAACCCAAACAAACCAATAGCTAATAATATAAACCATCTACTTTTTGCAAATAGAAAGAGAGTTAGCACAACACCCGAAACTAAAAAGCCAATAAACATTTGCTTATTCAAACCTTTAATAAGCAAGTGCCCCCATTTTGCTACAATGGGTTGAAAAACAGCCATCACTAAACCGCAGACAAGCAAACTCAATCCAATAAAGGAAACCGTAAACTCTACTGAGCTTTTCAGTTGCAATATAATTACTGTTTCAAAAGCCGTAATAATAAACTGAATAATTAAAGAAAGCAATAACAACTCTTTATATTGAGCCCATTTGCCGGGAGGAAAAAGCATTTTATTTCGTGGCTGATTTATCTTCGCTAATCTTTTATCTGTTTTTAAAATAAAAATTGCAACAATTAGTGTGAGTAAGCCAACCAAAGCAAGAGTTATGAATGGTGCACTAAACCGATCTAAATTAAGATGAATTGATTTTATCCAAATATGAAGGTCAGCCTCAATAAGTAAAGTACTTAATGCGGGGCCAATAATTATTCCAATACTCACAGCAGAGCCTGCCCAAGCCATTGCTTTAGTACGATCTGCCTTATCAGTAATATCACTAATGTTTGAAATTACTACAGGCACTAAAAAGGAAGAAAGTAAACTGCCTACAATTCGAGAAAAATAAAGCATCTCAATACTTTTACTAAATCCAATCAATAACTGCATTAACACAAAGCCTCCTAAACCGAGGAAAATTAAAAATTTAGGACCGATCCGATCTGATACATTCCCCCAAAAAGGTGCTGTAAGAACTAAAGTTACTGGATAGATAGCTGTTAGTATTCCAAAATGAAAAGCAACTTGATCGGCAGTTAAAGTTGAATCGTTGAGTTGTTCAATAAAATAGGGAAGAACAGGCAACAATACTCCGTAACCTAACATAACCACAAAAAGGCAAATCAGTAGCAAAAGGAAGTTTTTTGAAGGCAAACTAGTTTTCATTTTCCCTCCATTTTAAACCGTTTGGAATTGTAGAACTAATTGCTTTAACTGATCTACGCCAATACAAGTGTTCATAAAGACTCGACCAATACATCCCGAAGCTAAAGGCAAAAAGTAGCTCTTCAATCGGTACGCCGAGGATTAAAATATGACTCAACTCATCAAGATTCCAATACAGTTCAACGTAATTAGGGTAGAAGAGAAGAATACTTCCAAAGTAAATAAAATACAAAACAGTGAAAAGAAGACCTCCAATCCAGATCTTACTTTTAAGGTCGGGGCGACAGTATAATGTGAACAATGCACCTATAAACAAAGCCAATACTCCACAGTAGATGTGATTAAGTTTGGTGAAATAAGCGAATAAAATAAAAATAATTAGCGGCACAAAAAGTATAAGTCGATGCAATCTATGACGAGCTTGATTTCTTTCTAAAGTGTCTATTCTAACTATTTTTTGCTTGTAGACCAGCTGATATAGTACTGAACCAATACCTCCAATTGCAAAGGAAAAAATTATACTTTCGAGATCAAATTCTGTTTTTTCAGCCAAATTAAAAAGAGACGGAGGAAACCAATATTCAGGAACAAATAAAGGTTCTGTTAGCCCAAAAGGAGCAGTTATTAAGCTCATTTTGAGCATCACATTTCTAAAAGACTTTTTTGAAAAGTAAATGAAAAACCAAATGCCTAAAATTAATATGGACCAGTTGAACCAAACGTATTGCATTATTTCTTTGGGAGTGTAGCATTATAAAATCCGGCAATAGAGGCTCCAACAAGCCAGCTTAGAATAAACGTTTGTACAATTCCAATACCCGCTTCCCAAAAGGGAACCTCCATTCGAATGATAGATGAAACATCTAAGCCGTGTAATAGACTGTTGAAGAAATCAACCGTGCCGCTATGACCAACGGTTATCATCAATAACATGCAACCAGCATACAGGAGTGTACCGGTTAAACCAAATGCTAATCCAAATTTTCTGATATTAATGGGTGTGTTCATGACCATTCTGTTTTTTAGTTTTTGTATTTTCTTTTTTATGCTCGTGTCCATGTGCTCCATGATGTGGCATTAATAAATGACAAGCGAACATGGCGATAATAAAGATAAACAGACCCCAATTACCACTCAGCCCCAGTGCGGGTGCAAAAAAAATAAGCAGCAAAGGGATGGAGCATCCAATAATCATCCAAATCATGTGTTTTCCCATTATATTATAGTTTACAGTTCAAATTATTATTCTTTAAAGCACCTTCTGAGGCAGGCAATCCCAGAATCTTCATCACATAAACAATAATATATTCCGTTTCCTTCTCGCTGTCGCTCCAATATTCCTGCTCGCCTCATTATATCCAAGTGCCTTGATGTACTTGCTTGTTCAAGCTTTAATATCTCATAAATGGTTTTCACTTTTAGCCTTTCTGCTCCGCAGGTGCACAGCAAATGGAAGATCGAAAGTCTGATCGGATGACCAATGGCTTTTAACTGTTCTGCTAATCCTTCAAATTCTTGTATGTTTTCAGTCATATTTCAGAGCTTATCAACTACGATTTGCAGCTTGCTCTTTATTTCCATTGCTACGTCTCCCAACTCTTTGTTACTAATAGCCTGCATTGATGCTATCGGATCTACGGCAGACACTTCCACTTCACCTGTTTCATGTTCTTCCACAACAACATTGCATGGAAGCATAACCCCAATTTTACCTTCGGCTTGTAGGGCTTTGTAAGCAAAAGACGGATTACAAGCTCCCAAAATCCTATATCTTCTAAAATCTACATCCAGTTTTTTTTTAAGTGTTTCTTTCACATCCATTTCAGTTAAAACACCAAACCCTTCTTTTTTTAGTTCATCTGTTACCCTTTCGATAGCTTCATCGAATGAGTTATCTTTCAGTACTTTATTATAGTAATAGTTCATCTTGAATGGTTTTTTATATTATTCTTTATTTTTGTTGCTTCCTGATCCACCATTATTCAAGGATTTTTTACATCTCTCATATTCTTCTTCATTGATGCCCCCTTCGGCATATCTTCTTTTCAGTATTTCCATCAAAGATTCAATTTCGTGACAAGATTATTTGTTGTTATATATCATTTTCATAATTAACCACACAGCCAGAATCATCAGGGACATCCATATTACTCACATCATTGATAATCTTCTTTTTTATCATTCTAATGTTGACCTTTATGATCTTCTTCATTTCCTTCCATCATTACATCTTCGTTCATGTGCATGTTGTTCATATTTTGCATGCATGATTGCATACATTCAGAACTCATCATTCCTTTTGCGTGCATATTTTGCATCATCTTTTTCATCATTCCTTTATTTTGGCTCATCATACCCATCATTTTGTGTTTTATAGTGGAATCACCTTTCATCATTTTCATCATGCTTCCCATCATCACATTAGCCATAGAACTATCTTTCATCATGTTCTCCATACTGCTTTTCTCTCTCATCATATGTCTCATCATTTGATGATTACCGGCCATCATCTGCATAGCATGGTTGTTTTTCATCATGTGTTCCATCATGCTGTTCATCATTTGATGGTCATTTGCAATAGCATTCATTATTTCTTCCTGTTGTTTTGGATCTTTTATCAATTCCTCAAGAGATTTTTCCTTTTTTTGAGAACAAGCTGCTAATGAAATAACTGCAATAATTAGTATTGATGCGTATTTAATTGTATTCATTTTTTCAGGTTTTATTGTTAAACAATAGGACAATCCTATTTATTAATTTATAAGTTCTTTTTCCTCTCCAAGTATTCTTCAGTAGTGTACTCTCCAGAAGCATATTTTCTTTTTAGCACATCCAAAGCAGACTCTTTCTTTTTTCGTTGCCCGGGAATATCAGCAGGAATAGCAAAAATCCAGAACAGGATTACAAGCCAAATAACCCACCATAAAAGGTGCATACCCCAAAAATGATAACCTTCATAAAAAAAGTGCATAATGATTGATTTTATGCAGGAAAGCTTCTTTCCCGCTGATTAATTTAATTTTTATCGATTATTGAATAATTTCCAACTTTGCTAAGTATTTGTTGGAGATAACTTGTATCTATTACTTCTTTCATTTTTATAGCTGTTGCTCCTAAAGAGTTCAATGAAATTTCCACCTCATCTATTAAGGGGTGTGATTCAAGCGTTTTTTTAACTTTTGAGATACACCCTCCGCAGCTTATTCCATCAATTTGATATTTTAACTTCATCTTATTATTTTTGATTTAGAATCTTTTTTCGCTCTTCAAATTCATGAGAATCTATTTCTCCGTCTGCAAGTCTTTTTTTAAGAATATCCATAGGTGCATTCTTTTTTCTTTGCCCAGGAATATCATCGGGAATGGCAAAAACCCAAAATATAATTAGTACCCACATGAACCACCAGAATAGGTGCATTCCTCCAAAATGATAACCTTCGTAAAAGTGCATAATGACTATTTTTAATACTATACAAGTATATGAGTATGTAGATAGGCAGTTATGTCATATGTTGTATTTTACTTGTCCTATTTTGACAACTTCAGTTTGCTAAAAAATACAATCAAAGAGTAATTAATGCGACACAGCGATAAGGAGTTTCAGAAGGCTAATAAGACATTTAACTATTGAATTTAGCCTAAACTTAAATAGTTTCTCAACCCTACTTATAAGAACAGATTGTATTATCTTGATTCTTAAATCTTCTGTAATTTTTTAGAATTACCCCGCCTTAACTTAATCATATACATTCTCATTGCCATTTAACTTCTATAAAGCATTACTATTCGTGGATGAGAATGTTGAAATTGAACTTTACTAAATTTTGTCAAGCGGAATTCTAGCTCCAATGTTGAAATGTTTATATTCTTTTAAAGTCAATCCAGTTTCCTTTTTAAATTGCTTAGAAAGTGCAGAAGGGCTTTGGTAACCTATAGAGTAAGCAATCTCACTAAAACTTAGTTCTTCATTTTGGATCAGTTCCTTCACTCGTTCCATTTTTAAGAGTACATGATATCTTTCAATACTCTTTCCATAATTATTGCTAAAATTTTTACTCAATATATTGTAGCTTTTGTGAAGCTTTCTAACTAGGAAGTCAGAAAGTTTTTCATCTTGAAATGTATTCCAAACGTAATGAAGAATCCACCTTTTAACTTGCTCCGAAAGAATCAGTTTTGGATTCCGAATAATTTCAAATTCATTTTCACAGATCGATTCAATGATTTTATTTCGAGACACAGTATCAGGATCGTATTGAATAACAATTCTGCCCAATTCCATTTCTAAAATTTCCGCTCCGGTTAATTTTAACTCCATAGTCAAAACCTTTAGACAGCGACTGCAGATCATTCCTTTTATCTTGAACTCTTCTTGTATCATAGCCTTTTTTTTAATGGTTAAAGCAGTTTCAAAAGAATATTCCAAACCTATTTTTCGACTTTTCGTACTTTGATATATTCTCTATAATTCGATTCATTTTTAAAATACAAAACAGCACAAAAGAATACTCTAGTGTTCTGCTTACTCAATCAACTCAATCACCTTCCCACATCGCAACATTTCATCACCAAAGTAGGGGTTAAAAACTTTCTTTTCATCGCTCAACCAATAAGCTCCTTTATCATCAAATGCCATAGGGCAGTATTGCTGATAAAGGTTCATTTCAATTGATGTGTTTTTAACCAAGGTGTAGATATTAAAAGATAAGCCTTCAAAGTAAATACGCTGTTCATCGACATCTTTGGTTTGCTTAATCAGTTGAACTTCCTTGAGTAATTGACTCACTACTTTGGAATTATTTTGCTCTAAGTTGAACAAGATTTCATCTGCTGCATAAGCCGCTTTTTCAGCGTTGGTATTTACCAAAGCATCTTTAATTTTTAGATACCCTGTTACTAGCTGTTTTGTAGTTTCAGCATTTAACTTAGCCGAGGTAATTTCGCTTTCACTAATCTTATTGGCATCTGCTGAATAGTCATTATCTGTTTGTGTTCCTTGGCAAGCTATAAGCCCCATAAAAAGGGCAATTGTTATTATCGTTTTCATCTTTTTGAATTTTAGTTTCTATTTTTTTTCAGGTCTTTCATATTGGCAGCAATTTGGTAATCCTTTGTATGATTCCTCACTTGCTTTATTTTCTTCCGTATCATATCCTACCGCTGCAATTTTCTTTTTGATGTCTTCAAGAGAAATAAGAGATTGGTCATATTTCACTAGCATTATTTTAGTGTCTTTGTCCCAATCAGCAGAATACACCCCTTCTTGGTCTTTTAGTGAAGCTTCAATTGTTCGTTTACACATGCCACAATTCCCATAAACTTTAAAGCTTTCTGTAGTAGAGTCGCTTACAATTTCCATGTCGTTCATAGAGTTTAGATTACTAGCAGAAATTGCTTGGTTTCCTGCCATCAGTAGAAATACTACAGCACTGATTTGTACTATTTTCTTTTTCATAATTATTTATTTAAAATTTTACACTTAATCCACCACCTGCTCCAAAACGGTTGTCATAACTTCCCATCAAGGAAAAGTTTCTCGATAGGAAGTATTCCATGCCGACAGACCAAGTAGTTTCACTTTTATAATCCAATGTTCCGTTACCATCTTCTTTTTCCAATTCATTTACCCATCCAAAATCCATTTGGTATTCATAGTTTCCAAAAAGTACGGTTCGGGGAAATATCATAATTTCCCTTCCAATTCTTATTTCAGGTCGCAGTTGGTTGTCAATTCTTGCATCGAGGTTGAACATATATGGGGTAAAAAATCGAATACCTGCAATTCCAACCGTAGAGGCTTTCTCATTGCTTTTTTTGATTTCATTTTCAGCATTCACTCCCACAAATACTCGTAAGTAATCGTATAAATAACGCTCATAGCTCACTTCAAATTCAAAATTTTCATTCCACCCATATTCTCCTATTATATTGAACTGATTATAGGTATTAGATGAAACTACATTCAGTTCTGTCAAGTGAGAAGCAGCATCTACCATTGCCCAAGTGTAGAAGTGGTTTCCTTCATTGGTCAGCTTTTTTAAGCTATAAGGTCGAACGCCTTCATTACGCAAGGAATCATAACTGTAAATTCTCGCCATTCCGCTCATCATGTGATACAAAACGTGGCAATGAAAAAACCAATCACTGTCTTCAACCGCATCAAATTCAATGGTAATTTTTTCCATAGGTGCTACATTTACCGTATGCTTCAAGGGAGAATACTCTCCGTTTTCATTGACCACCCTGAAAAAATGACCGTGAAGGTGCATGGGGTGGTGCATCATTGTAAGGTTGTTGAGTGTAATTCGCACTACCTGACCTTTTTCAATTTTTATTTTATCAGCCTTGGAAAGTGGAACACCATTCATGCTCCAAATGTATCGCCACATATTTCCGGTAAGGTTGAGTAATACATCTTTCCTTGGCTTGTCTTTATTAAAGTCCGTTTTTTCGGTCGACTTCAAGTAATTGTAATTGTATTCAGAAAATAGCTTCATATCCATCCCATCCATTTTCATTTCTGAACTCTCCATCTTACTATTGGTCATTTCCATTTTAGAATTGCTCATTTTCATAGTTGAGGAATCTGCATCATTCTTTTTCATTGAATTGTCCACCTTCATTTTAGAATGATTATGTTTTTTCTTGCTGTGATTCAATTCCTTCTTCTCGGCTTCGCTCGAAGCATGCATCTGCATACCCCAATTTCTCATCATTTTTTTAGGATTGGGATTGGAAGGATTAAATTTCATGGCAGGAGCACCCATTCGCATATTCATATTTGCCATTTGCTGCATCATTTTAATTTTGTCCGGTCGCTCCAAAACTTTGGCTTTTAAAACTTCTCCATCGCCTATAATGGTGGAGCTATGTCCCGAACCATCCTGAGCCATCGCTCTCATTTCAATGGCTTTCCCTTCGGGAATAGTCACTATAAAATCATAGGTTTCCGCAATGGCTATAAAGGTTTTATTATGTTCCACAGCTTGAACATTCAAGCCGTCTGCTGCTACTAACAATGGATCACTACCACCAAAGGTTAACCAAAATTGAGATGAGGCTGAACCGTTGATAATTCTTAACCGAACTTTTTCTCCACCCTTGAATTCGGGGTATTTATTCAGCGTATCTCCATTGGTTAAAAATGCAGGATAATAGATGTCTGCAAGGTCTGCACCCTCCATACGCTGTCTCCAAAAGTTGAGTTGTGCACCCAACGCACCTCTTTTAATCACTCTGTTTAAAGGTACAGCCGTACCCTTGGCAATCTGATACCATTCATTGCCCCTTTTCAAATTTCTTAGCACATTTTTCGGTTTTTGATTCGTCCAATCAGAAAGCACCACTACCAACTCTTTATCGTATTCCAATTTTTTCTCCTTGGGTTGTATTACAAATGAGCCATAAACTCCGCTTTGTTCTTGAAGCATGGTGTGTGAGTGATACCAATACGTTCCGGCTTGCTTAATAGGAAATTCGTACTTGAATGTTGTTCCTGCTTTTATTGGCGGAGTGGTAAGGTAAGGAACACCATCATGAAAATTGGGCAATAGTAGCCCGTGCCAATGCACGGAGGTTTCCACATCCATTTCATTGGTCACATAAATCACAGCATAATCTCCCTCGGTAAACTCCAAGGTTGGTCCGGGAATGGTTCCATTCACCGTCATTCCCATAACTTCTTTTCCTGCTTTGTTTACCATTTCCTGTTTAATGGTAATTCGGTGTACTGTTGTGTCAGTTTGTGCCTTGATTGTGTGAGTTATCAAGTAAAAAATTAGAGCAAGTGATAATTTTGAAAATTTCATTGTAAATATTGTTTTATTGCGACTATTACAAACAGCAGAATGGCTATACCGTAAAATGTTCGGTTTGACCAAACTTTTACTCTTGATTTGGGTTTTTCCTCTCCTGTTTTGCAACAATCTTTCATTTATAGATTTTATTTTAATTCTCCACAGCCCAACATGGAGCTACCGAAATATGGATTTCTAATTTCTTTCTCTTTACTGAGCCAATCAGCTCCTTTATTATTGTTTGCCATAGGGCAATGTTGCACGTAAGTTGGATAGTCCATTGGTCGAAAGCGTTGATTTAATTCTAGTACAGCCATGGAAATATCAATGAATGCTGTTCTCAGCTCTTCAATATCTTCTGCTTTAGAAGCATTAGTATTTGCAGCTTTTAATGCTGTAGCATTTTCCATCCATAGGCTATGAGATTCTCCTGTAAATAGCTCCATTTCAATAGCATCTAAATCCGCTTGAAATTCTTTGACAGCTAAAGCAGCAGATTCAAAGTCATCTGCCACTAGCTCATCTTTCAGTTTGAAGTAGCTTTTAAAAAGCGGTTGAAGTTTCTTTTTTGCTTCTGATGAGATAGTATGAACAGAGGTAGTTTTAGCTGATGTAGAATTAGCTTCTTCCATTCCCGACATTCCACCATGATTATGTCCTGTATTTACAGATCCCCCTTCGGGATTCATCATGCTTTGCTTTCCGGCTAATTGTGCAGCCGCATCTATACTGAATGTACCGTTTACAGCAATTTCTTCACCCTCTTGCAATCCACTTTGAATTACGTAAGCCTCTCCCAATGATGTACCTAATTCTACTTCTCTCATTTTAAAGTGTAGTCCGTTTGCTTGCTTGGTTTTTACATAAACAATCGAGCGTTTACCTGTCCACATTACAGCAGATTTAGGAACTACGATTGCTTTATCCATGGTTTTGAATTCACTTTCAATAGTAGCGTTTACCAACATTTCAGGTTTTAATAAACCATTTGCATTCTCAACTTCTATTCTTGCCTTTGCTACTCTTGTATTGGGATTAATGATCGGATCAATAAAACTGACCTTAGCTGAAAACTTTTGATTCGGAAAGGCTTTAACTGAGAATTCAAGTTTATCGCCAAGATTAATCCAACTGAGGTCACTTTCATGAACATCTAAGAGTACCCATAGCTCAGATAAGTCAGCCACTTCATAAAATGCTTGACCTTCTTTTAAATAATCTCCCTTTTCTACTTTTAAGTCAAGTACCACGCCTGAATAGTCCGCCAAAACAGAAAACTCGTCTGTTGTTTTACCGGATTGTATCAATTGGTCAATTTGTTTGTCAGTGAGTTTCCAATTTTTGAGTTTATTCATAGCAGCAGCAAGAAGTTGGGGTTGGCTTTCTTGATTTTGCACTGCAATGAACAACTCTTCCTGAGCGGTTACCAATTCAGGTGAATACAAAGAGCCAATAACCTGACCTTTCCTAACCATTTCTCCTTCAAAATTGACATCCAAGTGTTCAACTCTTCCTCCAATGTGAGCGGTTTGGTTATATACCTTCCGCTCATCTGCTGAAATTTTTCCTGTGAGGTTCAGTTTTTTAGTAGCTGAACCCAACTGAACTACTGCCGTTTGAACATTTGCCAATTGCATTGCAGTAGGGGACATTCTGATAGCCTGCGGATCGTCTTCCATATTTTCATCTGACGATAGTGGAATTAAATCCATTCCGCAAATAGGGCAATCTCCCGGTTCATTCTTTCGGATTATAGGGTGCATAGAACACGTCCATACTTGATCTATAATTTCGCTTTCGTGGTTGTGAGCTTCTTCATTAGAAGCCGACGAATCTCCAAAGATTAACCAACCGCTTGATAAGCCTACAATCAGAGCAATAACTCCTACAATAAATATCCTTCCATTATTTTTCATCTGCTTTCTATTTAGATGTTAAGTATTCGATTTCTGCTAATGCGATAAAGTGGTTTTTCTGAGCCGTAACTTTTGCCATTTCATATTTTAAGAGTTGTTGCTGCATCCTCAACACTTCTTCAAAATCTTCTGTAGAATTGCTGTAGGAGCTGTAGAGCAATTGTATGAGTTGATTGGTCTTTTCAATTTGACGGTCATACAGCTCAATCAAATCTTCGGCCTTTGTCAGTTGAAAAGAAGCCTTTTCATAGTCGCTAACCAACTTGTTTTTTACAGCTTCTCTTTTATATTCAATGGCTTGTTGACCCAACTGAGCTTCTTTAATGGCTGCTTTATATTTCTTTCTAAAAATGGGCAGACTTACAGAAACCATGGGCATGAAAGCATCTTTTCCATTATCAGGAATGTTCACATCTGATCGTTCTCCAACAAAAGCATAGTCCAAACCAACTCCAAACTGTGGTAGTGCCGATTTTCTCGCAGTCAATTCATTTGATTTGATGGCTTCTTGCTGTAGCTCCAAAGAGGTCAGCAGAGGGTTTTGCACCAACAAACTATCTCTGCGGTAGTTTTTATTTACGCTACTGTAAGAAAGGTCGTTTGCTATTGTAATCGGTATAGAATCCGCTTGGTTCAATAAACGATTAAAGCTTACTCGCAAAGGAATGAGTTGATCTCTTAAAATGCTCAGTTCCGTTTCTTCATTTTCAATCATAATATCCACCCGAATCACATCAGATAAAGAACCACGATTGTTTTCAAAGGCTGAAGTTGCCAAGCGTTTGTAAGTCTTTAAAATTTCAATGTTTTCTTCGACTAAATCAATATGCTCTTTTGCTTCATAAATTGGATAATAGGCTTGGTTAACTTTCCAAAACAGCTTATTCTTTTCATTGATAAAAGCTTGATATTTCGCTTCCGCTAAATAATTCGCTGAACTCTCTTTTGCTTTTAAAGTCCCAAACCAAGGGAACATCTGAACCAATGATAATCTCGCTCGTTGCGAACCAACTCTAGTTTCAATCGGACTGATGAAATAGCCGAATGACAGCCGTGGGTCAGCCAATGCGTTTACTTGGTTTACTCGTTGCAAAGCAGCTTCAAATTCGGTGTAGCTTGCTTTCAGTTCAGGGTTATTTTCTGCCGCTATAATTAAATACTCATTCAACGATTGTCCCTTACAGAATGTAGGTACAACCAACAGAACAAGCATTGCTATTTTTAATAATCCTCTCATGAATTCTGTTTTTTGAATTTGTTTTCTTCTCTCCAACTGTACAATACAGGTGTAATGAAATAGGTAACTGCCGCTACTACCATACCTCCAAAAGCAGGAATAGCCATTGGAATCATAATGTCTGCACCTCTTCCGGTAGAAGTCAGCACAGGCAATAAAGCGATAATGGTAGTGGCTGAAGTCATAATCGCAGGCTTAATTCGCTTCAAACCTGCTTCCCGAACTGCCTTTCTGATTGCGGTTAGGCTTTCGGGCTTATTTCTTACCATACTTTGATCCAAGTAAGTTCCGATCAATACACCATCATCAGTTGCTATTCCGAATAAAGCAATAAAACCTACCCATACCGCCACACTCAGGTTAATCGTTTGCATCTGAAATAGATCTCTCATGTTTGTTCCGAATAGGGAGAAGTTGAAAAACCAATCTTGTCCGTAAAACCACAGCATTAGAAATGCACCACTAAAAGCCATGGCAATTCCTGCGAAAATCATAAGTGAGGTAGAGACTGATCTAAATTGGAAGTATAGGATCAGAAAGATGATGACCAACACCAAAGGAACAATGATGGAAAGTCTTTTTTCAGCTCTGACTTGATTTTCATAACTCCCTGAAAATTTATAGCTGACCCCTGAAGGTACAGTCAAACTGCCTTCGTTAATCTTCTGCTGAATGAAATCTTGTGCTGCTTCAACGACTTCAACTTCAGCAAAACCCTCTTTTTTATCCAACAAGACATAGCCTACTAAGAAGGTATTCTCACTTTTAATCATTTGTGGCCCTTGCACGTATTCCAAGTCCACCAAATCGCCTAAAGGAATTTGCACACCCGTTGGAGTGGGTACAAGGATGTTCTTCAATGAACTCGGATCGTCCCTGAGTTCTCTTGGATAGCGAACCCTTACCGGAAATCGTTCCCTTCCTTCAACAGTAGAGGTTATTTGCATACCGCCAATAGCCGTTTCTATGGTTTGTTGTACGTTTTCAATGCTCAACCCAAATCGTGCTATGGCTTCACGATCTATGTTTAAATGAATGTAGGGTTTACCTACAATTCGATCTGCAAAAACAGCTTCTTTCTTTACTGATGGAACTTCTTTTAGAATATTTTCTAACTGTTGCCCGAAGTCTTCTATAGTTTGTAAATCGGGACCAAAGACTTTAATTCCCATCGGTGCTCTCATGCCTGTTTGCAGCATAACCAATCGGGTTTCTATGGGTTGCAATTTAGGAGCAGAGGTCACTCCGGGTATTTTGGTTACTCTTACAATCTCTTCCCAAATGTCATCAGGAGATTGTATTTCGTCTCTCCAATTTCTGTAGTAATTTCCGTTTTCATCAGGAACGAGTTGTCCTCCATCTATTCCCTGCAACAACGCTTGGTCATGAGTGAGCGTATCGCCCGAAGAAAGAATAAAACGATCTTCTTTGTCAGTCTTAAACCGCTGACGGTGTCCTTTTGCATTGACTTCATATTCAGGTTTGTAATTAATTATGTTTTCATACATGGAAATAGGTGCAGGATCAAGTGCCGATTCAACTCTGCCCATTTTACCTACCGACAGTTCTACTTCAGGGATGTTGGCTAAGAGCATGTCCAATTGCTGAACCACCTGTTTGTTTTGTTCTACACCTGCATGAGGCATAGAGGTAGGCATCAATAGAAAGCTTCCTTCATCTAATGCAGGCATGAACTCTTTACCAATTCCGGGAAAGGTCTTTTCTAAGCTTGTCCATACACTTGTTTGCCTGACTTCTAAACCAACTTTTTCAAAGCCTGTAGCAATGAAACCAAAGACTGAATTAAAGCCCATCCACATGATAGAAGCAGACAAAATGATTATTATCGGAATACTTAGAAAGGTCTTTTTATTAGCTAAGCACCAATCCAATATTCTAAGGTATTTCCGCTCTAACAAGCTGAATAAGCCTAAAATGATAACTAAGAGCAGTACAACAAAAATAAAATTAGTCGTCATGCTTTTCCCTGCTCCTAAAGGCATCCAATAGTCGGCTAAAATCCATGTTACCGAAATCAAAGCAATCACAACAGCAGCATTGTCAATCAACCAATTGCTGCGTTTTCCATATTCTTTTAAAAACCAAGCAGCACCAAAAGCAAGTAGTGTTAATCCACCCCAAAGGGATATAAATACAGCAATGACAATTCCACCAACCACCAATAAGGCATTGAAGAAAAGTCCCTTTTTGTTTTTGTTGATCTTGATTCCAAAAAACCAATGGGCAATGGAAGGTAGAATGAAGAGAGCCACAATGAGTGCAGCTATTAAGGCAAAGGTTTTTGTAAATGCCAAGGGTCGGAATAATTTACCTTCCGCAGCTTCCATAGTAAACACAGGTATAAAACTGACAATAGTAGTCGCCACGGCGGTAACAATAGCTGAACTTACTTCCGCTGAACCCTTGTAAACCGTATCAATTAGTTTTTGCGTTTTTGGAGCATCTTTTATATGCTTTATGATGTTTTCGGATAGGACTATTCCCAAATCAACCATTGTACCGATGGCAATGGCTATTCCTGAAAGAGCTACGATATTAGCGTCTACATGAAAGTAACGCATGGCGATGAAAACCATCAATACGGCAATGGGCAAAAGACTTGAAATAAGAATGGATGCCCGTAGGTTTAGCACCATTACAATGACTACTAAAATGGTAATCAATATCTCTAAGGAAAGAGCTTCTTCCAACGTACCAATAGTTTCATTAATCAGTTGAGTTCTGTCATAAAATGGCACAATGGTCAATTGGCTTTCAACACCGTTTTGTAAGGTCTTTTTCGGTAATCCCGAAGAAATTTCTCCTATTTTATCTTTTACATTATTAATAACCGCTAAGGGGTTTGAACCATAACGAGCCACCACAACACCACCAACCACTTCAGCACCGTCTTTATCTAACAAGCCTCTGCGATTTGCCGGACCCAAACTGACCACTCCAATGTCTTCAATTGTTATGGGAACGTTATCCGATACCGCTACTACCGCTTGTTCAATATCTTCAATGGATTTGATGTACCCTAAGCCTCTAACTAAATATTCTGCACGGTTAATCTCTATCGTTTTTGCTCCCACATCCCGATTCGATTGTTGAACCGCTTTCATGACCTGATGTAAAGAGATGTCATAAGTTTGCAGTGCATTTGGATTCACATCCACTTGATATTCTTGCACAAAACCACCAATGGAAGCTACCTCTGAGACTCCTTCTACAGCACTTAATCCATACTTTACGTAAAAGTCCTGTATGGTTCGGATTTCATGTAAATCCCAACCACCTGTTGGATTATTATTACTGTCTCTTCCTTCTAAGGTGTACCAAAACACCTGACCCAAAGCGGTGGCATCGGGTCCCAAAGCAGGCTGAACTCCGTTGGGTAATAATCCTGAGGGAAGTGAGTTGAGCTTTTCTAATATTCGAGATCTTGACCAATAAAACTCTGTTTCTTCATTGAAAATGATGTAGATACTCGATACCCCGAAAATGGAAGAACTCCGAATGGATTTCACTCCGGGTATTCCTAATAAGGCGGTGGTTAAAGGATAGGTAATTTGGTCTTCAATATCCTGAGGAGACCTTCCCATCCATTCCGTAAAAACGATCTGTTGATTTTCGCCAATATCAGGAATCGCATCTACAGGCACAGGGTCAGAAGGAAGTACAGAGGTATTCCAACCAAAGGGTGCGGTAACAATACCCCAAGCGACAAAGAGAAGGATGATTAAAAGGGTAACTAACTTGTTTTCGAGAAAGTACCGAATGAGTTGATTAAGCATATTTTAAGATGATTGAATTGAACACAAAGAGTTCTTAGATTCGTTCAAAGAAGAATCCATCATACTTTTCAACTAAGGCTGAAAAGCATCTTAAAATAAGTCTACAGTAAAAAGGATTGAAACAGCACTTGGGTGTTCTGCTGAATCAGAGGGGGCTGTGGAGTAACTTGATAATTTTCTTCTACTTGCTCTGTATCAAAAAGTAAAAAGTAATTGATTGCAAAAACCGCTAAAAAATTAGCTTGTAAATCAATGGAACGTTGTTTCTGCTGAAAATCTTCGTTCAACTGATATACGCTGCTTTCATCATCGCAACACGATTTTTCTGAAATACCGCTATTGGTAGAAGCACAGCTTTTTTCCATGGATTCCATGCCACAGCCAAGCTCTTCACCTAATAAAGAAATTGCACGGTCAGACACTTCTCCGCCACAGTAATGAGTAGCAACAGAAAAGCCTACTTGCGAACCAAGTAGCAAAAATGACATAAAAAGTGCAAATACCTTTTTCACAATTTCAAAGTTAGATATAGTCTACCGTTTAATCAAAATTAAAAGACGGTATTGTCTTGACAACAACACCATCTTTAACAAAGTTTATATAGCTTCTGCTTTAAATCCTGCCTTTTGAACGATAGCTGAAATCTCCGCAGCAGATTTATTAGTGGTGTCCACCGATAGAACTTTGTCTTTATTCTCAAGGTCAACTTCCCAATTCTTGATTTCGTTTTCTCCATTTAAAACAGGTGTAACTTTAGAAAGACAGCCTGTGCAGTTAATGTTGGTTTTGAATTTTAATGTACTCATAATTATAATTTTAAAGATTAATTGATTTTAAACGTAAACTGTTTGCTACTACAGAAACGGAACTAAATGCCATGGCAGCTCCTGCAATCATAGGGTCTAATAAAAATCCATTGATGGGATATAATACTCCTGCTGCGATTGGAATACCAATGGTGTTGTAAATAAATGCCCAAAAGAGGTTTTGCTTAATGCCTTGAACGGTTTTAGAAGAAAGCTTTAATGCTTTAGGAATGCTACTTAAATCGGAAGTAATCAAGGTTACTTTAGCAACGTCCATGGCAATGTCTGACCCATGTCCCATGGCAATACTTAAATCGGCTTTTGCTAAGGCATGTGAATCGTTAATTCCGTCTCCCACCATACCCACAACTTTCCCTTGCTTTTGTAGTTTTTCTACAAAATCCGCTTTATCCGAAGGCATTACTTCGGCTAAATATTCTTGAATACCAACTTCCGCAGCAACAGCCTTGGCAGTCTCTTGGTTATCTCCTGTAAGCATGTAAACCTCAATTCCTCTTTCCTGCAACCGTTGAATAGCAGCTTTAGAACTGCTTTTTAACTGATCTGCAATAGCAATAACTGCCAATACTTTGTTTTCGTCAGCAAAATAGACCACCGTGTTGGCTTTTTTCTGCCATTCCTTTACCTGTTTAAGAACATCCTTAGCAATGGCAATATTCTGAGCGTTAATCAATTTTTCATTACCTATGAAGTAGGATTTGTTGTTGACTTCCCCTTGCACTCCTTGACCTGTTATGCTCTCAAAATCATCAAGATGATCGATGGTTTTATTTTCTGCTTTAAAGTGTTCAATAACAGCACTTGCTAAAGGATGCTCGGATTTCATTTCAAGAGCTAACAGTATTTCTTGATGTTCAGTAGTTTCATCATACCAAAGCACATCTTTAACCTCAGGTTTGCCTTTGGTAATTGTGCCCGTTTTATCAAGAATAATAGCATTTACTTTATGACCGATTTCAAGACTCTCCGCATCTTTTATTAAAATGTTGTTTTCAGCTCCTTTTCCAACCCCAACCATAATAGCTGTGGGTGTTGCCAAACCTAAGGCACATGGACAAGCGATCACAAGAACTGCAACAGAGGTCAAAAGAGCGTGCGTTAAGGCATCTGTCTCTCCCAAAAAGAACCAAGATAAAAAGGTAATAATAGAGATGACTAAAACAATTGGCACAAATATCCCTGCAATTTTATCTACCAATTTCTGAACCGGAGCTTTGCTTCCTTGAGCTTCTTGAACCATTTTAATGATTTGAGATAAGAGGGTTTCTCCTCCGACTTTTTCTGCCGTAAATTGGAAACTACCTTTCTGATTTACTGTTCCTGCAAATACTTTTTCTCCTTCATGCTTTTCCACCGGAATTGGTTCTCCGCTAATCATGCTCTCATCCACAAAAGAAGTACCTTGACTAAGTGTTCCATCAACAGCTATCTTTTCTCCGGGTTTCACTACAAGAGTTTGACCAATCTGAACTTCTGCTATTGGAATAGTAACAGTCTCTCCATCAATTATTGCATCTACCGTTTTAGGTTGCAATCCCATTAGTTTTTTAATGGCGGTAGAGGTATTTGATTTAGCCTTTTCTTCTAGCAGTTTTCCTAAAAGAATAAAGGTTATAATAACCGTAGCAGCTTCATAATAAACATGAGCTTCTAAGCCTTTAGCCACCCAAAATTGTGGGTAGAGCGTATTGAAAAGACTAAAAAGAAAGGCAATTCCTGTGCTGAGAGCAACCAAAGTATCCATGTTGGCTTTTCCATGTTTGGCTTGCTTCCATGCATTGATAAAAAAGTCTTGTCCGATCCAAAAGAGAATAGGTATGGTAAGAGCCAATGAAATCCACTTTCCGCTTTCCCATTCCATGAAGAACATGCCGATTATAAATACAGGAAGTGTTAGAATGGCAGCCCAAATAGTTCTTTTCTTAGTGAGTGCGTATTTCTTTTCGGCTAACTCTTCTTGTGCGGCAGCAGGGTCTATTTCGTCAAGTAGCAGATCGTAGCCTATATCCTGTAAGGCTTTCTTCATTGAGTTCTCATCTGTTTCTTTCTCGTACTCAACCAAAACCGAATTGGATGCAAAGTTCACAACTGCTGATTGCACCCCATTCACATGAGACAAAATAGACTCTACGCTTGAAGCACATGCGGCACAAGTCATGCCTGTTACCGGAAATGTGTTTTTTTGAACGCTACTTTGATTTGCCATAATTTCTATTATTTATGACTACAAAATTGAGCGAAGAGAGGAAGAAATACCTTACAGAATTTTGTAAAAGACTTATGAGATTTTGTATGAGATTAGAGAGAAATAATATAAGCTCCTACTTTCTCAACAGGCATCCAATCTACAAAAGCACCTGAGTTTTTATCATTCAAATACTTTTCAAAGTCTTTCTTCAAATTATTGTAATTTATAATTTCGATATGAGCAATGTCTAATCTAATAGATGTTTTTCCATTGTAAATAGTAACATCTTTATCAGCAATTGTAAATAGAACACCAATGGCATTAAGAACAAAATGTTGTATGTACAAATTGTAGAGATAGGTAGTATGAACAAAGCTATTTGCCCATTTATTGATGTCTAAGATCATTTGAACATCAAAGGGAAGTTTTATTCTTGACCCTTTTGATTTACTCTCATACTTGATGAATTCCCATGCAATTTGGGTGAATTTTTTTATTGGATTACCGTCTTTATCGACGATTGATTTATAACCTATCAAATTTTTACCATACACCTCTAATAGCTGTCGAATTTGAAACATAACAACAGGCTTTAGGTCTCTCAGATAAAGATCTTCCATTTTTGTGAATTCTTCTATTCGAAATAGCGTTCTTGCAGCGGAATACAAATCTGTTGGTGTAAGAGTATGACTCCTAAAGCTATTATTTGCTAGTTCATCAATAGACTTATTAATGTATATCTCAGATTGTATGATTAGCCATTCAAGGTCTGTTTCTAAGCTTGAAAGAGTATGCTCAAAAGCATTAAGATTATTCATTTTAACGGTTGCTTTTAAATACTCAACGTATTCTTTAGATAGGTATAAGCTCTTTTTGAGATACTCACGCCAATGGCTTTCATCTTTAAAGAAATCTTTAAGAACAACTTGAGCAATGGTTTCTTTAGAATAGCTTTTATTCTTTAGAATTTTATCACAGTAGGAAGTATACCAATCAAAGAAAGCAGTTAGTTTGCTAAATAGTTTTCGCTTTTGGTAATAAGTCCTTTTTCTTCTATATTCAAAATCCTGTCTCCTAAGTTCTCTAAGTTCAGGAATACTTAAAACGTTCTTTTTGGAGTGTGAATCATACTTTATCATGGTCGGCTACTTGTCTTCTTTAAATTCTCTTTGCAAGATATATATTCATAACATAGAGATTAAATAAATCCAAGAATTTAAGGCTAAATATCCCAAGATCTTAACTTTTTTAAATCAAGTACCTTCATCCAATTTCTATCATAATCAATGATGCCCTCATGTCTCATTTTAGCAAGGTTGAGAGAAACAGATTGACGAGAGCCTTGCAGGTATTTTGCGATTTCTAAATGAGTAATGTGTAAATCAATTCGATTTCTTTCAATGGCTCGTTTATGATTTTTACGGTGTAATTCTTCCAAAAATAGCTTTAGTCGATCATGAAGCTTAGTATTGGTATGTAGTCTCAAATATTTTGTTTCAAGTTCTGCAAACTCTTTTCCTAATTGTTTTCTAATAAGATCATGAAACTTACTGTTTTGATGAAGAATATATTTGAAAACCGTTTTATTGAATTTTAGATAGCGAACCGATGAAAGTGCTTTGGCAAACTGACAATTTCCCTGCCCAAAAATGAGTGAGTGTACCCCCAAAAAATTAGAATCCATAGAGAGTTGAAGAATTGTTTCCTGAGCCTTTCCTAAGTTTTTGCCTACCAAATAAGAACCACTAATAATAAAATAAATGTGCCGCAAACTTTTGTCATTTTGATAGAAGTAGGCTCTAGGTTCTAATCGTCCTTGCTCCGTGCCTTCTAAAAGCATGTCCTTCTCAGTTCTACTGAGGCAATTAAATATGTGGTGCTTTTTAAAAAGCGGTACTTTTTGAGTCATCTGATCTTTCGTGAGAGTGTGAGAAGCTGCCTTAGTTAGTTCGTTAAAATGCAGCTGTGAATTTTGGACACAGTTATCCTGTCCCTTCTTATCGAAAGAGTAGATCAGAGTTGAAAAGATTGGAAGATGATTCGAGTTAAAAACCCTCCTATGGCAACTTCAGGAGGTGGGCGGATCTCAATGAACAATAGATTCTTTGCTAATACGACGGGTAACGTTTGATCTAAACTAACTACAGCCAATAAAGTCGTGTTATTTAAAACAAAGTTTATCTCTTGAGGAACGGCTTCAAGACCTTGAAGAAATACTGTTGCATTTTCTACACAACAACTTTCATCCTCACTATTATCACTTGAAGAGGAGTGATGATCGCTATCGTGTTTATGATGATGACCGTGGTCATGATGCGAAGTTTCTGATGTAAGACGATGTGAAAATTGATGATAGAAGTTAATCACAGTGCAACCAACAGAAATTAATTGCACTCCTAAAAAGGAGAACAAAAGGATGACTGCTATTGACTTCTTCTGAATTTTCATTCTAAATAGCGTCAAGGTTTATTCTAGTGGAGCGTGGCATTTTCTTGAATTGTGAGGGAGTCATTCCTGTTTCTTTTTTGAATTGTGTAGAGAGGTATGCAGCACTACTATAATTCATGTCAAAAGCAATTTCCGATAAGCTCATTTCATCGTAAATAAGATGCTCTTTTACTTTCTCAATCTTTTGTTTTGTAATGTATTTTTCAATTGTAATTCCCTCAACGGTTGAAAATAATCGACTCAAATTAGAATAGTCCTGCTTGGTTTTTTCTGCTAAATAGCTCGAAAAGTTCATTTTCAACTCTATTGTATTGTGATGGATTTGTTGGATGATTAATGCTTTTACTTGGGCAATCAAAGCAGATTGATCTGACTCCAACAGTTCAAAACCTAATGATTCGAGATTAAACTTCAACTGAGCTTTCTGAGTAGTTTTTATAGCTTCTGACAAATACACTTCTCCAAGCTCTACTTTAGAGTATGGAATTTTTAAGTTCTCCAAAGTATTCTCAACCGCCATCACACAACGAGGGCAAACCATATTCTTTATGTAAAGTACCTCATTCATTCTAATTTACTATTACCTTCTGACTGCTAATCCAATCCGAACCTGATAGATGTAAGAGGTAAATCCCACTTTTAAAACCTTCGATAGACAGGCTAAAATTTTGAGAATCGCTACTTCCTATTAATTGTTCAGTTTTAACTACTTTACCCAATAAGTCTGTCCATTGAACATTAATTCGGCTTGTTGAAGGATGATTTAGTTCAACATTAACAATTGCTTCAGTAGTTGGATTAGGATAAACAAGAAAAAGATTTTCTCTTCTATTTAACTCGTTTAAACTTGTTTTCTGATTGTTGAAATATAATTCTGCTAATTCAAAAGCACTTACACCAATTTCAATTCCCATCAATCGACCAGGAATATCATCTGCCGGAGGGTGTATTCCTCCCCAAATTCGGGAAAGACTACATTGGTCAGAAGCGTCTCTATAAGTAGCCCATTGCAGCGTTAGATCTACACTTGGTCCTTTTTCAAATACCAAGAAATTGTCTTTAGGAGCAAAAAATTCTCCCATTCCTCCGGGGAAAAATTCATCTCCTGTAAATAAGGTCATTACCTCAGCTGCTGCTCTTGAAAAAGTGGAATGACCGGAAACATAACCTGCGAAGGGAGGAGTTATAAAGGTAGGTCGTTGATAGGGCCACCAATTTCCAGCTAAAATCCAATCTACACCTGCGGAGTCGTTTGCAGGGTCATTGATAAAATCCGGACCTCTCCATGCTTTTACCTTAATTTTATTTACATTTTCATTATTCGCTCCTGCTAATGGGTCTCCCACTTTTACCAACTCTATCAGTCCACTGTCTAACTTTATTCCTTGTGGATGATATGATGGCAAAGAAGTATCTGAACTTTGACCGTTTTCCGCTAAATGTCGAATGGCTGCAATAGGACGAATATAATCGTACCACCCTTTATTTCCCCAAGCAACTATGGCTGCATCGTGCAAGGCAGCGGAAAGAGCAAAATAAGCTTTTACATCCCACTCCAAATCAGTCAGTGTTCGTCCAACACCTCCAAATTTTTTAATTAAAGAAGGGTGGTCGTTTACATAATTTAAAATGGTAAACCAATGACCCGGAGGTGTTTCTGATTCCGGACCATCAGCCCAAAACTCTGCTAATACTCTCGTATAATCAGCTCTTGGGACTATTTGGGGGGTATAAGGTTGACCTGTTTTTGGATTCATCGCCCAACCAATGCCTTTATCTCCTCCTTCAACTTCTTTATAAAAACTCCTTAATCCCGGAATGCTATCAGGGTAGCTCTGAACATTTCCGATAGATGCCGGAGAAATATCCCACATGACGGTATCGCCCGGATCTAAATGTGAAGACCATTTTGAAACAAGACCAAAATTCCATTTATATTCTTCTGATGAATTCGAATTAGCAATGCTGTCCAACAATGGAGGTGCTCCTTTGTCATAATATACTTCATAAGTATAACCATCTCTTTGATAAGAGGTCAAATTACTATCGGTCAAAGCAAAGCCACTAACTTCTCCCCATTCAGGGCTCAAAAACTCAGGAATAGAACCGGGTCTCGGATTGCCACTTTGGTCTACAAAGCTATCTAAAGCCAATGGCTGCCACCGATTTGGAAAACTAATGGTTGAATTTCCTTCTTTAACAGGATCTAATGGACTATTAACAGGATTATAAAATTGATTAGCGTATCCATTAGCTTCATTCGCTCCGTCTTGAAGTCCAAAAGTGATCAATTGTTGTGCAATATAATTTCCAAGAGCTGCCGGATCGCCGGAGGTATAATCGGTTGAGGTATCAGTAGCATCATAACCTAATTGTTGTAACAGGTTTTCAAACCGTGGTAAGGATGAATCAGCTCCCGGAGAGTTTTGAAAGCGATGCATCAACAAACGAAAAGCAGCATGACTCATAGCTTCTTCCTGATATGCCTTTTTTAGAGAGGCAGATGGAAGATTTACACCGTTAAATGGGCAAGCAAATCCATCAACTGTTTTCCCTAAAAAGTATGTGCTACAAGTGGTATCGTAAACCGCATAGGAATCGTACATCGCTACCGAAACATGAAATAGGTTTCTCGCATGTATGGTTGGTCTCGCAAAATCTTCTCGGATGGCTTCGAGTAAAACTTCACTCCATTGCCTTGCTACTGTTTCAGTAGCTTGAACAGTTGTAGAAAAGATTAAAATAGTTAAGAGAGAAAAAGTGGTAATAAATTTTTTCATTTTAATTGAATTTAGAAAAACAGAGAATTACTAACGAAAACGTTAGAACAGGTTAAAAAGGGTTCAGTTGGAGACTTACGCTATAAAAGAAAAGACTGAACAGCGACTGTGATATCCCGTTCAATCAAGGGTGGAGTATAGTGTTCTAAAAGAGAAATAGATTGTTCTTTTTCTACCAATAGTTCAATGGGAAATTGAAGATCAGCTAAGAGAATTTCAACTTTTTCGACTTCTTGCTTTTCAAAAGGTTTACAGGAAAGATAATCTTCGCCTTCTATGATTATTTGTCGATCTGAACAGCAAGGGGCTTGTTTAACTTCGTTATTCATCCCAGTGTCCATAGGACATGGCTCTGCATCACTAAAAAGAGCTACATCTACTATCGTCTGCCCACAATAGTGAGCACTCAAACTGAAATTCAGCGAGCTAAGCAAGATAATTAGTGATAAAAGAACTGAAAAAGTCTTTTTCATGACAGTCAAAGATAATACTTACAGTTGTAAATAGCAATATTTAAGCATTTGCTTAAATATTTAAATATATTTGTGCTATGGAAAACAATAGTTGTATTCGAGTTTATGCCGATGTACAGCAGATCGAAAACTGCAAAACAGAATTGGAGAAGGTTGGTGACTCTATTCAGATCTTATCCAACGCATTAAACTTAGCAGGAAATGAGGCAAGAATGAAGATGCTTTATTTGTTCTTTTCGCAGGAAAAGCTATGTGTTTGTGATTTGAGTGATATTTTGGGAATGACTATTCCTGCTGTTTCACAACATTTAAGAAAGCTAAAAGATGGTGGAATAATTCAAAACCAAAGAGTTGGACAAACGATTTATTATTCCTTAACTACACCTTACAAATTACTCTTTGAAGGCTTTTTTGAAAAGATTGGTAAGAATAAAATATTAGAAACGGTATGAAAAAAGATAATAAACTAATTGGAGCAGGATTATTAACGGCAATAACAGCTTCTTTATGTTGTATTACTCCTGTTTTAGCATTAATTGCAGGAACAAGTGGAATTGCTTCAACATTTTCTTGGATAGAACCTTTCAGACCATATCTCATTGGGCTAACAATTTTAGTTCTTGGTTTTGCTTGGTATCATAAACTTAAACCTCAAAAAGAAATTGATTGTGATTGCGATACAGACGAAAGACCAAAATTTATACAGTCCAAAACCTTTTTAGGAATTGTAACAGCATTTGCTATTATCATGTTAGCCTTTCCATATTATTCACGTATTTTTTATCCAAATAAGGATAAACAAGTAATAATAGTTGACAAAGCAAACATTAAAAGAGCGGAATTTAAGATTAGTGGAATGACCTGCACAGGTTGCGAAGAACATGTCAAGCATGAAGTAAATAAACTGAATGGAATAGTTGAATCAAAAGCCTCTTACGAAGATGGAATCGCCATTATTGATTTTGATAAATCAGAAACCAATAAAACGGAAATTGAGATAGCAATTAATTCAACAGGATACAAAGTGACAGCGATAAAATAGAAAAGATTATTATGAAAGAATATGACGTCTTTATTATTGGTTCGGGAATGGCAGGAATGACCATTGCCAATAAATGTGCATCAAAAGGATTAACAGTCGGTATTACGGATGAACTGCCTTATGGCGGTACTTGTGCATTGAGAGGTTGCGATCCTAAAAAAGTAATTATTGGTGCTACCGAAGTAGTAGATTTTGCTAAAAGATTGAAGGGAAAGGGTATAAATATTTTCCCAAATGTCAATTGGAAAGATGTAATGAAATTTAAGCAGTCCTTTGTGGACGAAATGCCGCCGAAAATTGAAGAAGGATATAAAAAAAAGGGCATAGATACCTTTCATAGTTCAGCAAAATTTTTATCAGAAAATACCTTAGCTGTTGGAATGGAAAAGGTGCGAGCAAAAAAAACTGTTATAGCATCAGGTTCCAAGCCAAGAGTTTTAGAATTTGAAGGAGGTCGCTTGGCTAAATCAAGTACCGATTTTTTAAATTTGACCGAATTACCAGATTCCCTATTATTCATAGGTGGGGGTTATATAGCTTTTGAATTTGCTCATATAGCAGCACGTTGTGGAAAGAAGGTAACTATCGTTCATCGTGGAAAATCTCCATTGGAAAACTTCGAGCAAGATATTGTAAAGCACCTTGTATCTGCCACTAATAAATTAGGGATAAACCTTATTCTTGAAACTGAAGTGACAGGCATTGAAGAAATAGATCAGCAATATCGAGTGAAAGTTGAATCAAAAACACAAACTGAGTACTATAAAACAGACGCTGTATTTAATGCTGCCGGACGTTCCCCTGCTATATTTGATTTGGACTTAGAAAAAGCAAGTATTACTTATACTAAAAAAGGCATTTCTGTTAATAAGAATCTCCAAAGCACCTCAAATCCTCATATTTACTCGGCAGGAGATGCAGCTGATTCAGAAGGTTTGCCATTAACACCAATAGCAGTTTTGGAAGGCTACACTGTTGCCTCAAACATCATTGAAAATAACTCCAAAGAAGTAAATTATCCTCCAATGCCAACTGTGGTTTTCACCTTACCAACTATTGCATCAGTTGGCTATACAGAGGCTAAAGCCAAGGAACTAAATCATAATATTCAGGTAAATTATAAAGAGGTTGGCAATTGGTTCAATGCTAAACGATTGAACATTGAAGAATATTCAATCAAAACTATTGTAGATAAAGACACACAAACTATTTTGGGGGCTCACCTTATCGGTCCAAATACGGAAGAGGTTATCAATTTATTTGCAATGGCAATTGAAACAAAAATTAAGGTCAACGATATCAAGAAAATGGTCTTTTCCTATCCAACATTATCCTCAGATATTTCATACATGCTTTAAACATAAAATTGAATGGAAAAAACGATTGAATTAAAATCAACAATTACTTGCCCAAAGTGTGGGCATCAGAAGAAAGAAAAAATGCCAACTGATGCCTGCCAATACTTTTATGATTGTGAGAATTGTAAAGCAGTTTTAAGACCAATCAACAATGATTGTTGTGTCTATTGCTCTTACGGTTCTGTTCCCTGTCCTCCGATACAAGAGAACGGAAAATCTTGCTGCTCCTAATAAATAGACTTATTGATGAATCAACTTGAAAATAAACTCAACACCAAAAATATAAAGCCCACAAGCATGCGTTTATTGGTTTTAAAACAGCTAATTGAAAGCCCATCGGCAGTTAGTCTGAGTGAGTTGGAAAACTCCTTTGACAAAGTAGATAAAGTAACCCTATATAGAACGCTCAAAACCTTTGAGAAGAAGAAACTTATCCATAGCATTGATGATGGTAGCCGAGCTGTTAAATATGCTCTATGCGAAGAAAATTGTGAATGTGAGCCACAAGATCAGCATGTGCATTTTCATTGTGAAAATTGTGAAGAAACCTTTTGCCTGACCAATACAGGAATACCTGCTCTTAACATTCCTTCCTCTTTTAAGGCAAAATCAGTTAATATGGTTTATAAGGGACTTTGCTCTAATTGTAATGAATAATTCCATGGAGACAGAAAATAGTTTATATATACTTTAACAGGACACTTTTAGAAAGTAAATCCTGATTAAAAAATAAAATAACATTATGAATTACAGTAAAAAGCTATTAGGAAAAGAATTACAAGATTTAAAGTATGCTGATATTGAGCAATTCTTTAAAAATCCTAAAGAAGAATCCAATAAGGCAGAATATAAGTCATACGATTCAAGAGGTTCAATAGAAGAAAAGTATAAAGGAATTTACAAGGGAGTTTGCGGAATGCTTAACTCCGAAGGAGGAATTTTAATTTGGGGAGCACCAAAAGGAAAGAAAGTGCCAAATCGTAAAGAAAAAGTATTTGAAGGTGCATTATCGCCAATACAAGAAGTCCTTGAAAAAGATGCTTTAATCAATAAAATATCAGATAATATTACACCTACTCCTAACTCAGTTAAAGCAGAAATAATTGAAAACAATGGTGATAGAGTAATCGTATTTGAAATTGATAAAAGCGTTTATGCTCCCCACCAAACTGATAATACCTATTACATGCGACTTGATGGTCAATCAAGACCTGCACCACATCATTACATAGAAGCACTTTTCAAACAAGTTAGATACCCTGAATTGGGGGGTTATCTAAAATTTCAAGAGCTAAAAAGCGATGGTCAATACTATTATTTAAAAACCCAAATAGTAATCATCAATCATTCTTCAATTTTAAATGAAGAAGATGTTTCATTTAGGCTTACATGTATCAATGGTGTTATGATGGATCAAGATCATACTAAGTTAAGTCTTCAAGGACATCAATTATACGTTAAAGATTTTGCCCATCTATTGCATTATGGTGGAGTTCCGTATTATGATTTGACCTTATGTTATGCCCCTAATAACCTTGTAAAAGATAATTTTGATTCAAAGATCAGTTTAACTTTTGGTGGTCGAAAATCCCCGATGAAAGAATCGTCATATATTATCAATTTATCTAATTTATACCCTGCTAATATTAATGATATAGTTAAAAATAAAGAGGAGAACAAGCTGATGTATGAAGTTGGAATAGATAAAGGTTCTGAGTCAGAAAAGGTGGATATATTATTGGGAAGAAATTGATAAAATCTTTGCAATAAAGTTGCATTGCATTTTACTTATCTTTGTACCAATGAAATTTTTTGCAGCAGTCTTAGGTATTTTCTTTTTGTGCTTGGCAGTAATGCCATGTGCCGATGCTGCACCGACTGATGAAACAGCAATTGAACTGAGTCAGGAACATGAACATGAAGGAGAAGCAGATAACTGTGCTCCCTTATGTTATTGTCATTGTTGCCACGTTCATGCAACCCTCTCTTCCGACTTTCAAACCTTAACTAATTTACCGGATTACGGTAAACCTGCTATGCATTATTCCGCATCAGAACCTAACAGTTCTCTCACCTCTCTTTTCAGACCTCCCATCGTTTAATTCAACTTTAAGGGGTAAGTACGTCTTGCCTTTTCTTAAATCAGCATGGTTTAAAACCATGTGATTTTCATTTTATCGTTGAATTAAATCTAAAATCATGATAGATAATATCATAGCTTGGTCAATCAAGAACAAGCTGATGGTCGCTTTATTAACCCTTGCCTTAATTGGTGCAGGATTATGGAGCATTACCAAAGTACCCATTGATGCCGTGCCTGACATCACAAATAATCAGGTGCAAGTAATTACACAAGCTCCAAATTTAGGAACAGAGGATATTGAACAGTTTGTAACCTATCCGGTAGAAGTATCTATGGCAAACCTGCCCGGAGTAACCGAAATTCGTTCCATTTCCCGATTTGGATTATCCGTAGTAACCATTGTCTTTGAGGATAATATGGGAACGTATCTGCCTCGACAATTGGTAGCAGAACAACTCAATGAGGTAAAAGAAGAAATTCCAAATGGCTTTGGTTCTCCTTCGATGGGTCCGATAACTACAGGTTTGGGAGAGATTTATCAATATACTTTGAAAGTAGATGATTCTCACAAAGGAGAGTACACCCCTACCGATTTAAGAAGTATGCAAGATTGGATAGTTAGCCGACAAATGGCAATGGTGGAAGGTGTTGTAGAAGTAAATGCCATCGGTGGGAACATCAAACAATACGAAGTTGCGGTAAATCCCGATCAGTTAAAAGCGATGGGCTTGACCATTTCAGATCTGATGCACGCTTTAGAGATGAACAATCAAAATACAGGCGGAGCATACATCGAAAAAAATCATCAAGCGAACTTTATTCGTGGCGAAGGTTTAGCTCGTAGCATTGAAGATATTGAATCCATTCCGTTAGAAACCAATACAAACATTCCCATTACCATTAAAGACATTGCAACGGTAAGAATTGGTTCAGCAGTGCGATATGGAGCTTTAACTCAAGATGGTGAAGGTGAAGTTGTTGGTGGTTTGGTCATGATGTTGAAAGGAGCAAACTCTAATGATGTGGTTAATAACGTGAAAGACCGGATGGATAAAATTCAAAAATCACTACCCGAAGGAATCATCATTCAACCACTTTTAGATCGTAGTAAGCTAATTGCAGAAACCACAGGTACAGTAAGTACCAATCTAATTGAAGGGGCATTGATCGTCATTTTTGTGTTGGTTTTCCTATTGGGAAATTGGCGAGGTGGCTTAATTGTCGCTTCAACCATTCCTTTGTCCCTGCTTTTTGCTTTTATTTTAATGAATGTGTTTGACGTTTGGGCAAACCTCATGAGTTTAGGTGCAATTGATTTTGGGATTATCATTGACGGAGCGGTAATAATTGTAGAAAGTACGGTCTTCATCCTGCACGAAAAAGTGCTGAAAAAGAAAGAAATTACAGCAAAAGTCAGGAATGAAGTCGCTAAAAATTCAGCATCCAAAATGATGAACTCGGCTTTCTTTGGTCAGTTAATTATTCTAATAGTTTTCATTCCGATTTTAGCATTAGAAGGTGTTGAAGGAAAAATGTTTAAGCCTATGGCACTCACTTTTATGTTTGCCATGATCGGGGTAATGCTACTCTGCCTCACTTATGTCCCCATGATGTCAGCTTGGTTTTTAAGAGTCCCTAAAGGCAATAAAATTTCTTGGGGAGATCGCTTTATCATAAAGGTGGAGAACGCTTATGAAAGAAATTTGGGCAGAGCTTTAGGAAAAGCGAAATGGATCATTGCCACCGCAGTTATTCTATTAGGAGTTTCCGTTTTTATTTTTTCACGCTTAGGAGGCGAATTTATTCCCCAATTAGATGAAGGAGACATCGCCTTTCATGCCATTTTAAAGCCCGGTAGTTCACTTTCGGAAACCATAGAAACAACCACAAAAATTGAAAAAATAGTGAAGGAAAAATTTCCGGAGGTTCAAAAAATTGTTAGTCGGATTGGTGTGGCTGAAGTACCTACTGATCCTATGCCAATGGACTTAGCGGATGTGTTTGTCATTTTAGCTCCAAAATCAGAATGGGTTACTACAAGTTCCAAAGAAGAATTGGTCGAAATGATGAAAGAAGAATTGGAAAAAGTTCCGGGAGTAAACTATGAATTTACCCAACCCATTGAAATGCGATTTAATGAATTGTTGGAAGGAGTTCGTGAGGATATAGCCATTAAACTATATGGAGAGGACATTGAAACATTAGCAGTAAAAGCGAATGAAATAAGTAAAATAATAGAGGGGACTGATGGTATTGGAGATATGAAAGTTGAAGCAACCACAGGTTTACCACAAATGACTGTGCGGTATAATCGAAATAAATTGGCTCAGTATGGTGTATCTGTTTCAGAAGTAAATCAAGTAATTGAAGCCGCATTTGCAGGTGGAAAGGCAGGAGTGATTTTTGAAGGAGAAAGACGATTCGATTTAGTCGTTCGTTTAGATCAGGAGCATCGCAAGGGAATTGATGATTTAAAAAATCTATACGTCAGTCTTTCTAATGGCTCTCAAATTCCGCTAAAAGAACTTGCGAATATCAGTTATCAATCCGGTCCGATGCAGATCAGTCGTGACAATACCAACCGTAGAACTTATGTGGGCATTAATGTTAGAGGAAGAGATGTAAAATCTTTGGTTACTGAAATACAGGAAAAATTAGATGCAGAATTAGAACTACCATCAGGCTATTACATTCGATACGGTGGAGCATTTGAGAATTTAGAAAGAGCAACCAATCGCTTAAAAATTGTAGTTCCTATTGCCTTGGGCTTGATCTTTCTACTCATATTTTTTGCATTAAAATCAATAAAACAAACATTTATGATCTATATGGCAATTCCATTAGCAGCCATTGGCGGCATCATTTCTCTATGGTTGCGAGATATGCCCTTTAGCATTTCCGCAGGTGTTGGTTTCATCGTACTGTTTGGAGTAGCTGTGTTGAATGGTTTAGTGTTAATCAGCGGATGGAACGAATTGAAAAAAGAAGGCGAAAGCAATCTGAATGAACGGATTCGAATAGGTGCAAAACGGAGAATTCGTCCTATTTTGTTAACTGCCCTAACCGATATTTTAGGTTTTCTACCCATGGCAATATCCACTTCAGCAGGTGCAGAGGTTCAACAACCCTTAGCCACGGTAGTCATTGGAGGCATGATTTCAGCTACCCTACTAACACTCTTTGTTTTACCATTGCTGTATCGTTGGATTGAAACAAGAGACGAAAGAGGTATTAACATTAAGCCCATATTGGCAGGTTTGGTGGTCATCTTAGGTTTGGGGTCAACTTCGTTACATGCACAATCTGAACAAAAGTTGATTCCAATTGAAATGGAAAAAGCAGTAGTAAAAGCATTGGAGGAATATCCTTCTGTAAAAGCAAAGCAGTTGGAAATTCAAAATCAACAAGTCTTGAAAAAATCAACATGGGACATGGGAAAAACAACGCTTTACACCGCAGGAGAAGAAATTGGGAAGAATACAGATGGGGTTCGCACCATAGTTGGAGTGCAACAGCAAAATATAGACCTATTGGGAATGGCTTCTAAAACGAAACTGCAAAAAGAGAAAATAACCTTAACCGAAAAGTTCTTAGACCTGAACGAAATTCAATTGAGTTTGGAAGTCAAGAAGAGCTATGGTCAGCTGTTTGTGAAGAAACAACTCTTGGATTTGTACAACACATTGGATTCTAATTTTCAAGAGTTTGAAAGAGCAGCAAAGATTCGTTACGAAACAGAAGCAACTTCAAAATTGGCGTATTTGTCCGCTTCCAATCAAGCGAAGCAGATCGGCAATAAGAAGCAGCAAGCCTTTTATGATTATCAGATAGCAGTTCAAAATTTAAACCGTTGGTTCATTAGCGATACCTTATATACCGTTGATCCAAAACCAAGCATTGCTTTTGAAGAATTGGCTTTAGAGAACGATTTGACTCAACATCCAATACTATCAATTGAAAATCAAAAAATGCGATTAGCAGAGCAGTCCATTAAAACGGCAAAAGCGAATTACTATCCCACCTTTAATGTTCAGTATGGCGTTCAAGAAGTCGCAGGAGAAAGCGGTTTTTATCAATACCAAGCAGGAATAAATATTCCTTTGTTTTTTAATAATGAGAAAGCTCAGGTTCAATCTGCTAAACTAAACCGAAACATAGCAGAGCAAAACCTACAACAAGCTAATCTTGAATTAAAGAGTCAATATCTGAATGCATTAGCAAACTATCAGAAGTTAAGAGCTTCTTGGAATTATTTTGAAACGGAAGCCTTAGAATTGGCGAAGAAACAGCGAAAAGCTGCTGCCATTGCATACAAGGAAGGAGCGATAGATTATATAGCATTCCTGCAAAATGTAAAAGATGCCATGCAAATTGAACAGGAAGCTTGGCAGACCTATGAGAATTATTTGCTCAGCCGATTCCAACTTGAATTTTATACCCTAAAAAATTAGAAATAATGAATACGATATACACGAAATACCTATACATTATGCTGCTTTCCTTAGCAGTAATAGCATGTAACAGCAAAGAGGAAGAGCACGGACACTCCCATGATGAAAATGCTGAATCTCATAAAGAAATAACTGAAGAAAACCATGAGGAAGGAGAACACGAAGAAGAAGTTGTCCACTTTTCAATGGAGCAATTCAATGCTTTGGACATGAAGGTGGACAGCCTGCCATTGAGAAACGTATCTTCTTATGTAGAAACCAACGGTCAATTAGAAGTTCCACCACAGAACGAGGCAACTGTAACTGCTGTGATCGGTGCAAATATTACTTCCATAAAAGTAATTGAAGGAGATCAAGTAAAAAAAGGACAGGTGTTAGCAACGGTTAGTCATCCTGATTTAATCAACCTACAAACCAATTACAACAGCAATTGGAATGAATTGCAATACTTAGAACAAGAGTTTAATCGACAAAAAAGATTGTATGAAGAAGAAATTGGTTCGGGGAAAGAATTTCAAAAAACAAAGTCAGAATACAACTCAAAAAAAGCTTTAGTGAATGGTTTAGAAGCACAACTAAAGCTCTTAGGCATTTCAACCTCACAAGTCAAAAATGGAACGATTGCTGAAACAGTTGCCATAAAAGCTCCCATTGAAGGCTTCATCAGATTGGTAGAAGTGAAAACAGGGCAATATGTTTCTCCTCAAAAAGAGCTGTTTGAAATCGTGAACTTAGAACATATCCATGCAGACTTTATGGTATTTGAAAAGGATGTAGCCAAAGTGAAAGTTGGTCAGAAGATTCGCTTCAAGGTTGAATCAGCAGTCAATGAGTTAGAAGCTTTGGTCTATTCAGTGGGCAAAAACTTCGAGGAAAACCCGAAAGCCATTCACATTCATGCTGAGATTGAACAGAAACAAGGCGTTCTACTTCCGGGAATGTATGTGAGAGGAAAAATACTGACCGGAACCGATTCTATGGTTTATGCTCTACCTGAATCTGCCATTGTGAAAGAAGGCAATAAAAGCTACATTTTTTCTGCCACAAAGCGGCAAAATGAATGGGAGTTTGAACCCATTGAAATTGTAGAAGGTAATAAAGCCGAGCAATGGACGGAAGTAAGACCATTACAGCCGATCTCTCCAAACATAAAGGTGGCTTGGAATAATGCTTATTACCTCATAGCAGAGATGAAAAAAGGCGAAGCGGAACACGACCATTGATTTTGCAATTGTGTTGCGTTTAATAAAAGATAAATTTTGAATAAGATAAAAAATATATGAATACTGCAATCCCAAAAAAGTTGAAGCCATTCTTTTTAGCAGAACTAAAGGAATATAAATCTGAAATGCAAAAAGACAACTTGCACAAGGCTTGGCAACATTTAGAAAAAGCTCATGTAATCGGGCAAGCCTATCCTTACGAACATTCTTATGTGCATTGGAAAATGCTGCTTTTCGGTATTCATATTAAGAACGGTAAAGAAATTTTAGGTCAGATTCCAAGATTAATATTTGGTGGGGTTAAATCTTTTGTAGGTACTATTCCTGTTGGAAATACGGGTGGAGCAAATGTTCCACCGCTTCGCCCTCTTCCAATATCAGAAGAAATTCAAGTCATATTTGAAAAAGCAGGAGTTAAAAGGTAGAGACTATGGGACACAATCATACACATACAAATCAATCCGGTAAGAATCTAAGAACAGCATTTTTACTCAATATTAGTTTTACCATTTTTGAAAT
Organism: Vicingaceae bacterium; assembly: GCA_040218815.1. Lineage (GTDB taxonomy): Bacteria > Bacteroidota > Bacteroidia > Flavobacteriales_E > Vicingaceae > JAVJQS01. Next base: position 560,938 of record JAVJQS010000004.1, read on the forward strand.
TATCGGTGGCTTTTACGTCAATAGCGTAGCTATTATCTCAGATGCCGTTCACGATTTAGGCGACAGTATCTCTTTGGGCATTTCTTGGTATTTGGATAAGAAATCGAAACAAGAAGGCAATCAAAAATTTACGTTTGGTTATAAACGGTTCTCCCTTTTAGGAGCCTTAATCAATTCTCTTGTGCTGATTGGTGGCTCGGTGTATGTGATTTATGAGGCAGTAAATCGATTAATTGAACCTGAGTATTCAGATGCCGATGGAATGATTGTATTTGCTATTATAGGCGTTGCAGTTAATGGCTATGCAGCATGGAAACTAAGTGGAGGCAAGACCTTGAACGAAAAAGTAGTTTCATGGCATTTGTTGGAAGATGTATTGGGATGGGCTGCGGTACTTGTCGTTGCTATCATTCTAAAATTCAAACAAACACCCTATTTAGACCCTGCACTTTCTTTATTTATAGCTGCCTATATTTTATACGGAGTGGTTAAGCGTTTAAAAGAGACATTAGTCATATTTCTGCAAGGTGTACCCGAAGACATGAGTATTGATAAAATAGAAACTGAATTAATTAAAATTGAGAATGTAGATTCCGTTCATCATACACACATTTGGTCACAGGAAGGAGAACATCATGTTTTTAGTACCCATCTAAAATTGAAGAACATTAGCAATTTAAAGGAGTTGTTGCAGATAAAGAACGATATAAGAAAAAGTCTTAAACCTTACCATTTTAGTCATTGTACAGTAGAAACGGAATTGGATAAAGAGACATGTAGAATAGAGGAGTAATGAAAAAGTCAATTTTCAATATCGCCCAAATGGACTGCCCTTCCGAGGAACAAATGATTCGGATGAAGCTGTCTGAGATAGAAAAAATTCATCAACTTGAATTTGATATACCCAATCGAAAGTTAGCTGTTGTTCATGAGGCGGATTCAAAGCAAATTCTTGCTTACTTAGAGGAATTAAAGCTCAATACTACCTTAGTCTCTAATAATCCAATCGAAGATTACGTAGCTGAAAAATCTACGAATGCTAATGAACGTAAAATGTTATGGGCTGTCCTCATTATCAATTTTACTTTTTTTCTGATTGAATTAATTTATGGTTGGCTTTCAGATTCAATGGGTTTAATTGCTGATTCCTTAGACATGCTTGCTGATTCATTGGTTTATATTTTGAGTCTGATGGCAGTTGGAGCAGCCGTAGCCAAAAAGAAGAAAGTAGCACGTTTAAGTGGATATTTTCAAATGTCTTTGGCAATTTTAGGTTTAACGGAACTAATAAGAAGAGTCTTCGGAACAACTGAAATTCCTGATTTTCAGAACATGATTGTCATTTCAATTTTGGCGTTGATCGCCAATTCAGTTTCACTCTACCTCATTCAAAAAGCCAAAAGCAAAGAAGCTCACATGCAAGCATCAGCTATATTTACCTCAAATGATATTATCATCAATACAGGAGTTATTGTAGCAGGAGTTTTAGTCTACCTGACTGATAGCAAGATTCCTGATTTAGTCATTGGGGTAATCATCTTTGCAATAGTAATTAGAGGGGCAGTCAGGATTTTGAGGTTGGGGAGTTAAAAAACGCCTAATATACCGCAATAAAAAACCCGAACTACTTGTTCGGTTTTATCATAATTAATTGGTCGAATATAACTTAATTGGTTAAGTAAGAGTCGATTCAAATTCTGCTAACTTATAGTTCAAAACTATGCCTGATTTTGGTCAATCTTCTGTTCTTTCAGAATAGTCAATAGCATTACCGTAAAGAGTTATTGTAATTTGATAATCATTATTTTTTCCTCTTCGGATAATTTTATATTCATAGTTTAAAGGTACATCGGTACAAGTCTAGTTGCAAGTATTTTTTTACAAATAACAAATTACCAATCATACCGATACTAACTCTAAACACATTTAGTGTTTATACGATACTACCCTTACTTCGAATAATGTTCATTAAGTCAGCCTAAGCGTTTTTGACGCTCAAGTTAGACTCAAACCATACTTTCTACGGCAGCCAATAATTACTGCTTAACTACCGCATTTAAAGCAAACAGTCACTTCATTTACGGCATACCTGACGTGCTATTTACGTGTAAAATCAAGACTTCATTTTGAACTTTGTACAGAAGATTTAAAGCACGGTTTAGATACATGCCACAAATCAGATTTATAAACTTAAAACGCAAAAAGATGAGCGAAGTAGCAAAAAAAGAGACCATGAAGTTCTGCTTAATTGCAGGAGGAATTTCTCTTGTAGTTGCAATCGGTGTTGTAGCCGCCTATCACTTCACGGTAGCAAAGGAAGATGATGAAGCAAAGGATGAAAAATCCAAGGAGAAGTAGAAGTTGATTATTCGGCAAAAGTTAAAGCCGCAAATGTGGCATAAGTAAAAATTCAAAAACCGTAAGAAAATGGAAAATGAAAGTTTTGAACGCTATGAGCGTGATGGTGAAGATCGGTATGACAACTATGGAGGAGTTCCTTCGGAAGACGATTTTTACTACGAAGACGATGAGTACGAAGTGGTAGAAGAATTGGAGGATGAAGAGTTCGATTCTTATTCCAACGATGCCATCGGGAGATTAGATCCAAATGATACGACTTACACCTTTGTAGTAACAAATAGTGGTGACGAAGACAAAGAGGTTGTTCTTTTTGGTGCAAATGAAAATTTATCTCCACCTGACGGAGTTACCGTTGAAGTGGCTGAATCTAGCCACAATGAAGTAAGAGAGGAATCGAAAGCAAACCCTTTTACTATCGTAGGCATGAAAATGTCTGTGAGCAATTCACAACAGTTCGACAACGTACTGTTTATTTATGAGAAAACCTCAACAGGTAGAACCACTACCAATGTGAGACAACCAAGAACATGGCAGTCGCCTCAAAATTTCGATCAAAAGTCGATTCATGCTATCAATTTTACGATGCATGTAACAGGTAAGACTTCTTTGAGGTTCAAAGTGAAGAAAGGCACAACTGTGTTTACTTTCTCAGTTCAATCTCGAACAAATCTTGGAAACGTCTTAATCGGTAAAAATGTAGCGGAAGTAAACACCGCACCTCAACAAACAGGTTTACCACAAATGGATGATAGATTGAAGCCTATCTCTAAGTTGAGACAGTTAGCACAGCCCGTGCGAAAGGTTCGCAAGCTAAGGTATAAAAGACCTTCCTCGCAAAAACCTACTCGCAGAATATTTAGAAGAGCAGGCTAAGCTTCCCATTCTCATGCTGCCGAAGGAGCGTTCTGCCCTTTGGCAGCTTTTTAACCTCAATAAAGTGCATTATGGATAATACCTCAAACAGTAGAATTAATAGAATCAATTACATCGTCCAAGAAAACCCATCAGGAGTTTCTCAAACCTTGGTAGCAGAAGGATTTAATCCTTCCACAGATGTGAATACTCTAATTCAACAGACCAAGCAATGGATTCAGCAAGATGGAAAAGCAGCAGTTGTAAAATTGTTGAAGGTGCATCCTGAAAAAGATGCTATCCTATCCGCAAACAAGCCTGCCTATGAAAACTTTGGCGGTTGTGGCTGCAAAAGTTCATTTGACGGTTCAGCTTGTGCTTGTAAAGATTCGTTTGACGGTACACCATGTCCCTGTCAATGCAAAAGCTCTTACAATCAAGAATACGACAAGAAGCTTGAAAAGATGAGCAAAAAAGAACTACATCAGCATTACAAAGAATTAAAGAGATTATTAAAGCAGTTTCCTGAAGACAAAGAATTAAGAGAAGAAATTGAGATTGTTTGGGAACAACTAAATTATCAGAAAAAGAAGCATAGAAGAACCTCAAAATCTACACAAGAAAAGTCAAAAAGCCACTTAGATTCTAAAGCTGTATTTACGGTCAATTCAAAAGACTTAGTAGTAGGTTCATTGATTTTCGGCTTAGCATTAATTATCTCACAAATCAAATAAGACCATGGTACACCTAGTAGATAATCCTAAAATGAGAATAAAAAAAAGGTCAGCGAGCATTTCAAGTGGTCAGATTCGAGAGATTACGAAGGCTGTTTCACAGATGATTGCGATAACCGTTGCAGAGTTTCCAAAAGAAACCGTGATATTGTTAAACAATCATGGATCTCCTGTAGATGATAATACATCTGAAAAAAACCTCATTCGAGCCATCATTGAAAAGGTATCAACGAACGATGAAGCATTTAATCATGATTTAGAAAACTTGATTCTAAAAGCCCTTCCTGAACTTGAAGAGCAGTCGCAATACGACAACTTTGGAGATGCCACTAAACTATTTGGAGGAAATAATAGCTTAAAAAGTTTTGGTGGAAGTTCGAGCGGTACTAGCTTTTTAGACGGAGCAAAAACCATTGGTACAAGTACAGCATCAGGAGCAGCAGGCGGCGGTATCGTTGGAGCTGCCTTAGGAGCTATCGGAGGAATATTTGGCTTTGCCAATTCAGCAAAGCAAGAAAAAATTGAAAAAGAAAAAGCTTCTGCCATGACTTTGGCAAGTATGCTTCAATACAAATCTGCAAAACTAGGTAGCAGAGGTTCAGGACAAAGAAATACAACAGCAATTATCATTGCAATACTCGCAGTAGTAGGTATAGTAATTACCGTCGTATTGGTCAGAAAAAATAAAAAAGCAGCAGAATGGAAAGTAGAGCAAGCATAACGAAGAAAAACTTTGGATTATCATCAACTTCAGAGCATGATTTTACTCCAACAGGAGATGCAAAATTCGAAAGTTGGTTTTGGGAATCCAAAGCAAAAAAGAGAATTAAAGAACAAGAAAAGCAAGCCCAAATAGAACGAATGAGGGCTGAAACTGCCGCCATGCAACAAATACTCTCGGAACCGGACAATACTGCATCCAATAGCATGGACATTGGCAAGATTGCTTTAATAGGTGGTATAGTTATTCTTATAGGCATAGGTGCAGTTGCTCTTTTGAAAAAGAAACAAGCTACTGAAACGGTCAAAAACGGATTATCAGCAGAAGATTTAATGGTTTAAGTTATGGAACGAAGAAGAGCAAATAAGGAAAGAAGAATTTACGGGAATCAAGAAGAATATGACAACCTTTTTGGCTTGTTCAAATCCAAGCATAAAAAGAAAAAGGAAAAATTGGACATAAAGCAGCGAGATGCCAACCTTAATCTAACCAATAAACAAAATCAAATTGCTGATGCCAAAGCAAAGGCAGAAGTATTTAGAGCACAGGCTGAGCAAATGAAAGCAATAGCCGCACAAAAATTAGCTGAAAAGGCAGACACTCAGTTGAAAGGTGCAAAAGCGACTACACAACTGAAGTATGTGGGAATGGCCATCGCTGCTATTGTAGTGATTGGTGGAGTTGCATTAGCTGCCTACATGATAAAACAAGGTAAAAACGCAGCATTGATTTCGGCAAAACTTGCCAAAGCTAAAGCTGCATAAAAATAAAAGGAATGGGAGCATTTGCAGATCCAATAGAATTTGAAACAACAGAGGACGGAACAGTACCTGCCGGAGCAATAAAAATCTCCTTCTACAATGAAGGGACTTCAGTAGCCATTGTAAACGGAATTCGGCTAAAGGTTGGAAAAGCTACCAACTTTGGCTTCATGGGGAAACCTTACAGAGCTATTGAGTATCAAACAAACGGCTCAACATTATTTATAAGATATACGCTATGATAGTAGGAGATGAAATATGGAACGGACAATACCACGACGAGGAGTATGACTTGTTCTTTAAAAAGATTAGAAAGAAAATTAAGAAAGTGGCTAAAAAGGTTAGACCACCGAAAATTTTCAATCCACTCAGGACTGTAACTGCAATGCCAAGATTTGTTGCAAAAAAGGTTATTCCTAAAAAGAAAAATACTTCTCAGCCCAAAGTAAATGTTCAAGCAACGGTTGACAAAGCAGTTCAAGCAAAAGAAGTTGAATTGGCAACAGATCGACAAGATTTAATGCAGGAGATAGCAGCATTTGAAGAGAAGAAAGTGGAAGAGATTTCTCAACTCAATGAAGTGCAAACCAAAACAGAGCAAGATAAAATTGATGCTGAACAAGGAGAAAACAAAAAGATGCTCTACATCAGTTTGGCGGCACTTGGAGGTTTAGCAATCATTGGCGGAATTGTAGTTTACATCAAAAGCAGACAAAACCAACTAAATGCTTTGAACCTACAAAAGCTCCAATAAACTAGAAAAGATAATGGATATGTCACAAAGAGATAGTTTCATCAACGAAGAGCTGATCGCAACCGATCCGTTCACTTTTAGTCGTTTTTCAAAATCGTTCAATCATGGTTTTGGAGGACTTGGCAACGGAATTCTTAGACCAAAACAAACAACAATTAAGGAAGAATTTGAAGCTGATGTCATCTTACCCAACAACAAGAACAGTCTATTGCAGCTCGCAGATAAAGACAGTACCGAAAAGTTAGCAAAACAAATTGCTACTTCCATTCAAAATAGAATTGATAAGGCGGTATTAAAAGAGCAAGAAGAAACTGTTGTGATTGAAGAAGAAAATGGAAAATCTCCTCTCTTAATAGGTTCTATAATCGTTGGTGGCTTAATCGTGACAGGCATTTTAATCTACGTTTTCAAGAAGTCAAAAACACCCAAACTTAAAACAGCATAAGATGAGAATTCCAATTCCATGCAAGAGCAAAAGATTTAGATTGACTGTCGGCTTTACTGTCAATAGACCAACTACACTGATTATTGTTGGAAGAGATGCTGAAAACCCTTATACAACTTATGTTTCAAGAGAAGTGGTAATAGGTCCGAAGTACTTTCAAAAAGCAATTGGTTACCGTGAAATAAATATCCCATTTCCGTTAGCACCAAACTATATGATGTTGAACATTTGGGACAAATACAACATTGGCAGAAATACATTCAAGGTTAGCACCTTCAAGGTATCTGCAATGGAGTCAAGATCTATTTTAGAACACAAGGACATACACGACTTCATACCTTTTGCAAATTGGTTCGCTCAAAAAGCAGGTATTCTGCCTGCGGGAATTTACGATAGTCCTGACTTGAAATACATGATAGATTATATGCCCGTGATAAAAGATGAGCATGGATTACCATTGGTTACACCCGCAAGAACATCTCGATTTAACGGCAGAATTGAAGCAAGTCAGCATCATTTATTACCACTAAGTGTGCCTATTCGTTGGTTTATATTGATGCATGAAAGAAAGCATTTTCAACTCCCTACGAGAGAAGAAAAGATTGCTGACCTAACCGCTCTAAAAGTATTCTTAGATTATGGATTCCCAAAAGTAGAAGCCATTTACGCCTGCACATTAGCCATGCAAGCAGAAAGCAGTACAGCTAAAAAAGCAAAATTGATTCGCTTAAAAGACATTCACAGCTACATTGACGAATACATCAAAAGCGATGCGGTTCAATATACCTCAAACAAAGCAGCAGCATGATCGAACAATCAAAATATATCGACTATTATGCTGAAAGAGTTGCAGTTTTAGAACAGTTTGATAAAACTCAAATTACCCTAACCAATACAACTAAAGAAGAACAATGGATCAAAGTGTGGGGAGCAAACGAGGGTAATTTATCTTCAAACAAAGAGAGAGTTTTAAAGACAGATACATACCCTCAAGCGATCGCTTTCAATCCTGTAAATAATTTTATTTATATCGTCAATCAGTTGGCTGCCACTTTGCAAGTGTTCGACCATAATGATGAATTAGTGAGTTCCTTGCAGTTGGATTCAAGCAGTATTCCTACCGCTTCTCCCATTGCGATAACAATAAACAATACCAATGGGGAAGCCTATATTTTGGGTTCGCTTTCAGACAGTCTTTATGTGGTTAATAGCAACATTGAGTTGACGAATACAATTCAATTGGAAGATCGACCCGTTTCTATAAAATTTAATCCTAGTAATCAGAAACTATACATTCAACACTTGATTGGTAAAGGTATTTCTATTGTTGATACAAGCAACTTAACTATTGAATTAATTGAAACCACAGCTGCTCAAAAAGATATTGCATTAGATGCAATTAATGGCTCGTGGGCAGTTGTTTCTGATGAAGGAGAAACCATCAAAATCTTTGATAGTTCCAACCAATTAACCAACAATTTTGATTTTGAGAACCGTGCTTTAACAAGTATCTCCTATACATTCGAAGACGATAAACTATTGGCAATAGACCAGGAATCTGACGAGCTACTTTCAATTAATATTACGGACGGTTCAATTTTACAAAGTAGCACTTACAATGCTCAATTAAAGCAGCTAAAAACAACTGATGACGGTTCAATAATTGTTGCAACATCAGAGCCTAATCAGATCTGCATACTTGATAATGAGTTGAAGCTAATTCAAGCAATAAGCATAAAAGCTGAGGTGGCTGACTTCTATCTTGATGAAACAAGTCAACTGATTTATAGTGTAGATTCGGTATATAATCAAGTTCACATTCTAAATAGCAAAGAAGAAATTCCAATTGCATCATTCAGCAGCAATTATCAAGAAGTATTAGCGGATTTTCAGCACCAACCCATATTGGTTAAACACCTGAGGGTTTTCTATTCAGGAACCAATGATAGACCGTTTTTCAGAGTGGGTTTCAAAAGCTCAGCAGGAAAGCGAGAAAGTCGTTTAGTGTCCTTGCTAAAATACCATAGTCCACAGCATTACAGCAAAATATACGATATAACAGAACTCAACAATTACATCATAGATGGTAAAGCATTTTGGGAAGTATTTGTACCCCCTAAGCTGTCCGTAAGCCTACTCATATATCACGAGTAGCACAGCATTCATTTATAGGGAAGAGAGCAGAAAGAATTAAAAAGGAGAAAGATGAGAGAGAGAAATGAAGAGAATGAAATAATCCGATACGGACAGCGACTAATCGGAACAAAAGACGATGGAATCATTGGCAGAAACACCATTGGTTTAATTGAAAGAAAGTCCAAAATAATTCCTTTAATACAACACCATTGGAAGCCGGAAAGAAAACTAATTGCCTTAGTTCAGTTTAACGCCTTATCAAAAGGTATTGAAGCAGGAAAAGTAGATGGCTTAATCGGTACTCAAACAAGACATGCCTTTCAACAATTAGTATTTTTAGAGAAACATCATCGTTTACCCGAATTATGGCGTATAGACGATAAACCAACTCAATCAGTTAAGGGTAAATTAAATCCTCATGGATTTCCAACCTATGCTAATATCAAGCAAGTTTTTGGAGAACCTGCCACTAACCTTAAAACCGTTCGAGTTCCATTTGAGCTGCGATTAGCATGGGACACTTCCGTAAAAGTGCAAAAGATTACCTGCCACAAAAAGGTAGCTCCATCCCTTTTGGGAGTGTTAGAAGATCTATTAGAGCATTATGGCTTAGAACAACTGCAACAACTAGGATTAGATCTTTACGGAGGTTGTTTCAATAAGCGAAAAATGCGAGGTGGTGCAAAGCTATCTACCCACTCATGGGGAGCAGCAATCGACTTGCATCCTTCCATGAACCAATTAAGGTGGAATCATAAAAAAGCACTCTTTGCTAAAAAAGATTACCAATTCCTATTGAGTGCATTTGCAGCAGAAGGTTGGGTTTCGCTTGGAGTAGCTAAAGACTATGATTGGATGCACTTTCAAGCAGTCAAATTATGATTCGGGCTATCATATTTACTGCTGTTGGCTATTGGCTTAGTCGGCAAGTCTATTTAAGATACGACTTCGCTAAGCGAGCAAAAGAAAAGATAAACACCAAGAGAAAACTCCAAATCTATCTCGAAACAGTTGGATGGAGCGAGCAAGAAATTAAAGAAGCATTGAATAGAACTTTTAACGATGAGTAATAGAATAGACAACATATCAATTCCCGACAAGGATTCGCCCTGTCAATCTTGGAGGTTGTATTTCGAGGCTTTGGAGAAGAAGTACGGAACTGCCAATGCAAGGGATGCATGGCTCTACACTTTCAATCAAAGTGGAAACAGCTCTTGTACCAAAGACAAAGCATTTAACAGTTGGGCGGCAAAAAATAAGGTTGCTGTAGCCGATGGAGTTGACAAAGCCATTGCAGGGGTCTCAGGCATTGGTCAAAACATCATTAAGGGGGTCGGTTCTTTAACGGGCTTAACTCCAAAAATTGCAACAGTAGCATTGATCGGAGGTGTTGGTATAACGCTCTTTCTGCTTTATCGAATAGCGAAGCAGATTCAAGTTTCAGATGTGGTTTCTGCATTGCCAATGGGTAAAGCAGCTTCCATTGCAAAACAGATAAAATAATAAAGATGGATAAGAGATGGATATATGGTTTAGGAGTGATTGGAGCTATAACAGCAATTGGCTTTTCGGTAAAAGCCTACAACAAACAACAGCAAGAAAAAAAGGATAAGGCATTTAACGAATTCCGAACCAACCTAGAAAACACAACCGAACCAGAGAAGATCAATAAAGCAGTTTTAAGTAGTGCATTTAATCCCACTTTTTGGAAAGAAATAGCTGCGAAAGGCAAAAGAGTAGTTGGAGAAAAGACAGCACTTGAGTTAGCCAAAAAGATTTCAGCAGCATGGAATGCCGGAACATTTTGGGATGATTTAGAAGAAGAAGTTTATCGTGCATTTGAAGACCACCGACTGCAAACCTTTGCTGATGTGTCAAGAGTTGCAGATGCTTATCAAAGCTCAAAAGTTGAGGGCAAAGACTTATGGAAACACTTGAACGCTAAGTTAAGTACAGCGGAATTCGCCAAAGTAAAAAGCATAGTAATAAAGAAAATAGCACAGTAAAGATTAAGAGATGGGAAACGATGGACAATACAAAATGAATTCGAAGCCAAAAGAAGAGTCAAGCAAAGGCAATGAATCTAAAATACCATTGCTTAACGATAAGCAAAAGGGCTTAATCAGCATTGGTGTGGTAGCAGGAGCTGCATTAGCCATTAGCAAAAAGAAAGGCATGTTAGCCATTTTGGGTTACATGTGGCTCGGAAGTATTGCAGGCGGTGGATTAGCTTATCTATTTAAAAAAGAAATGAAGTAAGATGAAAACAGCCTCAATCAAAAAGATAAATCCACTTTGGCTTGTGCTTTCAGGAGTAGCCACCATCGGAGCAATCTATGGCATCTACTATCTCATCACAAAAGAGAATTCCGATTCAGGGTTTTCTTCCTCATCAGATACAACAAAAAGTGGATTCTGCAAATACACAGGTTTTCCGCTAAGACATGGTTCTTGTGGAAATGAGGTAAAAGACCTTCAGCGTTATTTGAATATAAAGCTGTTGCCACCTAGAGTTCAATTAAAAGTAGATGGAAAAATGGGTAATAAAACCATTGCAGCTTTAAAACACTTTGAAAGGATCAGCTCTGTTTCACAAGCACAATTCACAAAATTCAAAGCACAACTTAACCCATTCACAAAAAGCAGAATATGAATCAAAAAGTTAAAATAGGAATTGCAGTAGCAACAGGTTTTCTGTTAGGGTTTGCCCTTGCACGAATCAGTTTAACATCATTCCCTGAGACGGATGATGTGATTGACAAGAAAAGTAAAAAAGAAACTCAAGAGCCAACAGAAAAGAAGGTGGTTGAACAATATAAGGAAGTGTTTCCATTGAAATTGGGTTCAACGGGAGAACAAGTAAAACGGCTTCAAATCTTTCTGATGCGACAATTGGGTTGGATTAGACAACCCAATGGAGAGTTTGATTTAATCGCTCAAGAAAGAACCCTTAAATACTTCAAAAAAGATCATGTAGACAAGGAGCTTTATGAAAAGCTGATGCTTGACAAAATGGTACACGATCAACGAAAAAAGAGAGCCTAATGAGTCAAAATGAGAATAAGAAAAACCTGTTTAGTTACCTCGACAAGGTAATGGGTCAAGATGGTATAAAAACCACAAACAAAATCAACATTAGTGTAGATAGTCAAACGGCTGTAACACTATTGGGCATTGGAATTGGCTTGGTCATTTTTAGCCATGCCATTGGTGCAGGATTAAGAGCATTAAGTAAGAGTAAATCAATAAGTAATCATTAAATCAATATAAATATGGAAGTATTAGTAGAAGCAGTAGGTAGAAACATTCTACCGTTTTTGGCAAAGTTGGAGTGGATATACATTATCACTTTCATTCTCCTTTGTTACGGTTATCAATCAATAGAAGAGCAAATCAAATGGAAACTATTGAAGAAAGTGAAGACAAGATTCAAGGTCGCTTTGATTGGCTTATTGTACGCTCCCCTGTACTATCTCTTATGGGGATTGGAAAAAGAGCAAGTCGGCATTTTATTTAGTTCGTTCTTAGTCTCTTTTGCCTTTCATAAGCTATTGGTAGATGCAGTTATCGGAGCAATAAAAGAACAGCTCTTAAAAATCAACCTTCTGAAATTAAAAGGAGGCAAAGATGAATAAGGGAATGATCGCATTTATAGTTCTCTTAATCTTCAATTACATCGCTTTGGTATTCCTATTTGAGAATGGAAGCAGCGAAAATTCAGAAGCTTACAAGGAACAAATTGAACACCTAAAAGAGGAAAATGAAGTGCTAAAAGAAGCCAACCTTCAATTAGATCAAGAAGTAGCAGTTCTGACTGAAGAAAAAGACAGTTTAACAACTGCAATCACAATTAAAGCTACAGCGATAGAACATATTAAAACGGAGAGAGATGAAACGATGGATAATATTAATGGGATGGATAATAATGAGCTTTACGGCTTTTTCTCAAACTTTAAAACCGACAGTCTTAACGGTCAATTTGGACACTAACTTTTGTTTTACCATACCACAAAGCAAGGTAATTGCGAAATACATTGTCAAGGGTCAATTTGCCGACTCACTTGAAGTCAAATACGAGCAAACGATCACAGACTATAAAATCAGATCAATCAAGAGTGATGGAATCCAACAAAGGTTGGAAAGCAAAATTACTAATCAAGATTTGATAATTAATAACAACGAGCAGAGCATCTTGATTTTAAACGAGCAGTTAAATGATAGAGACAAACGATTGAAACGAGCAAAGTGGCACAAGATTATTTTAGGTGTCGCCTCGCTTGCTTCTAGTGCTGCAATCATTTTAAAATAGAAAGGATATGAGTTTTGAAGGAGGATATCAAAGTGATGTGGTGCAATCATCAAATATGGCACAAGGTGGAGCAATATTTATCACCAATATAGAAGCACAAGAAGCAACTGAGAATGTGGCTTCCAAAGTATTTACGAGTGATGGATTGGTGCTTCAAAGCTGTTCAAGTTCTACTGATTTAATTACCGTTTCGGTATTGGCAATTACAGGCTTTTCCACATTTAAGCCGATTGTAATGATCGAAAGTCAGTTGGTTACAATGATTCAAGATGAAGACCAAAATGTTTGGACAGGAACGATAGATTTAGACTTAAATGGAAAATCATTTGTAGAAGCAGTTCACAACGATGGAGCTTTTCATCGTTGCATGATTACCACCGAAGCTAATCCTGTTGTAACAAACGCCTTCTTAGCAGGTGATTATCCAAATGGACAAACTGAATTAAAAGAAAATGATGCCTTTAGCCTTCAAGTGGAAGGTTCTGAGCAATTCGTTAAAGTTGAGGTTGATAACTATGGAGCTGCAAAGGGTAAATCTTATTCTATGGCGGCAAGCACATCAGCATCCATTGATCTGATTATTGCTAACAAGGGAAACTCCTCTACAAGCCTTGGTGTAAAGCTTAGAATAGAAAATAGCAACGGGACAAAAAGTGATTGGTTTATCACCGATTCAGGAGGAGCGATAGACGGGCTTAACACGGTAGTTCTAAACAATACCAAACCTTCCATTTCAATTCAGGAGTTGCTTTACCCTGAGAATCAATTTGCTTTAAAAAATGAAGAAAAAGCAATTGTAAAACATGAAATCAGCAACTATGATTCGGTGTCTTACTCCTCTGAAAATGGACAACTGAATATTTCAGAACCAAACCTTTTTAGCAGTACCAAAGAAGTACGAAGAAATGCAGGAGAATATAACATTAGCATTCATAACCTGAAAATCACTGCGAATCGTTCAGCCAACGGATCTTCCATTGAAGCAAACATGGTGGTGCAAATTGCTAACAAACCAGCAATACTATCATTTAATGGCAATGAAAGAAGATTGGTTTCAGGAGGTAATAATGGTACGGCTGTTCAGAGACATCAGCTCTCTATTCAATCAGATCAGAAAATGATCGGAGTTCCGCAATTGTCAGTTGAACAAGGAACCTTGGAGAAAGCAGCAACGCAATTAGGCGATTCCAATAACTATGAGCAAACGATTGTTATTCACGATAACGACTTGAAAGGCATCCATCAAGCACAATTAATAAAAGCAACAAACCTTGCAGGAATTGAAACAACAGCGTTCGAGCAAAATGCAAGATATACCCTTGGAGGTTTTGTCAGAAGGATATTGAGCTTTCAAGAATTTAGTAATGAAGCAGCCTTAGGAACACAGATTAGTGATGCTCAAAAGTTAGTGGCACAAGACAAAGATGAACGATTGATGACTTATGTGCCAAGTTTTCAAAACATCGAATTAGCCTATACGATAGTAGAACCTTCCAACATCCCAAATCCATTAGGAAATATTTTCCATTGGAATGATGAGCAAGCAGTTAACAACAATAGCACAGGCTTAGCAACAGTAGCAATTGAAGAATTGCCATAAAAGACCATAATAATTAATTGAAGTTGAATCGCTGCTGAATAGCAGCATAATATGTAGAAGAAAATGGCAAATAATGTATCAAAAGAATTGTTTGAAGCAAATGCAGCTTTAAACGCACAAGAATTTGCAAACAGACAGATTCTAGTAAAGGGAGATGGCTTACCAACCTCCCAAGCCCCTCAAGGAGCTAAATACATGGACAAATCAGTATTTCCACCAATAACCTATACTCAAATAGATGTTGGTGTAGGAAGTAATTGGATTCCCGAAGGACAAGGAGAAAAAGGAGTTAACGGTGCTGTATTTATCACAGATGTTGAACCACAGAATCCATTGCACAATGTAGGACAGAAAGTTTTTAGTTCTGATGGAAAAGTGTTGGATTCTGCACTAACGAATACAGATCTCGTAAAAGTTACTATCCTAGCAGCTCTTGGTCACACCAATTACAAACCATCTATTACGGTTTTGGGAAACACAGTAAATCTATCTCAAGATGAAGATCAACCCATTTGGCAAGGAACAGTTGACATTGATTTGGATGGAGCAACAAAGTTAATTGCAGAGCATGAAGACGGAGCAAAACACGAAGTAGATATAGTTGCTGACCAAGGTGCTGAAATTGTAATTGCCAACTTTACAGGTGGCTATCCTAACGGACAATCAGAAGTCAAAGAAGATGACAGCTTTTTTGTTGAAGTAAATTCTGATTCAGAAATGGCAAGAATCGAAGTGTTAGACTATGGAGCAGCAAAACCTCAGGTTTTTGATTTTGCACCAACCAATACAACTATTATAGAAATCAAAATTGCCGACCAAGGTGAAAGTCCTTCCTTGCATGGTGTTAAGCTAAGAGCTATGAACACCAACGGCTCTTTTGGAGAGGAGTATAATACAGAAGATCAAGGAAGCGATGAAGGAGTTCATGTAGTCAGACTTAATAACTTTTACCCTTCAGGAATAATTGATGCCGTTGAATACCCTGTAGGACAAGTTGCCTTAAAAGACAATGAAATTGCAAAGGTCGATTTATCGGGTAATGGTTACGATGAAATTTTGTACAGCTCTCCAAACGGTCAACTGCAAATTGCCAACCCTGACGTATTTCAACCTTTCAAAGAGGTTGTAAGAATCAGCGGAGATTACAATGTTTCACAAGACAACATCAGAGTAACGATGACTAAGATTTCTAATGGTGCTATTACTATTGCTGATGAAATTGTTCAGATTGCAGATAGCGACCCTGTAATTAGAATTTCTGAGCCTGCGACAAGACTCCGAAGTGGAGGAAACAATGGCACACAAGCCCAAAACCATGAAATTAGCTTGATTTCAGATCAAGAGTTACTAGAAGCACCAACAATCACAGCCCCACATGGGACATTGTTAAGCAATATGATTGATTCGGGAAATAAAAAGGTTTGGAATCAATCCTTGAGGGTTCACGATGACGACCAAAAAGGCATCTTTCAATTTGGATTAACAGAAGCTAAAAACTTGGCAGGTCGCACCGTGAATGTCTTAACAGGAGACGCAGACTATGAGTTAGGCGGTTTTGTTAGTCGAGTACTTGTTGTACCTGCTTTTCAGAATGAATTAGACTTAGAAGTAAATGTAGCCGATACAAGTAAAGTAGTTGCTAGGGATAAAGATTCTATTCTTTTAACCTATAAAAACAACCTAATAGATGAGTTGAAAACCTACAGTATTACAGCTCCTTCACAGACCTTAAATGTAAAAGGAAACCTGTTCTTTTGGGCAGATCAGCAAGCGGTCAATAACAATACCACAGGTTTGGCAACCATTACTGTTGAAGAGATTGTGTAATGGCTGAATTTTGGACAGTTGAACAGGCACAGGCACAAGCAGGACTCTTAGCAAAAGAGTTCAGCAATCGCCAAATCTTGATTTATGGCAACGGTACTCCAAATATGAATGTACCAATTGGTGTGGAATACGAGGATCGGTCATTCTTACCTGCCGTTAGATACCGAAAAATTGGTAATACTTCATCAGATTGGATGAAGTTAGAGAATGCTGAAGCAGCTACCGAGCAAGAAGTATTAGATGGTGTGAATGATAGAAAGATGGTTACACCTGCAAGGCTGACTGAAAAATTGAATCAGTTCAGTTCAGAATTTTTGGGAATTCCAACTCATGGAATTGAAGTAACACCATCTTCAATAGTAGTTCAATTAGAACAGTCACCTGATCCTGCAACTTACATCTTAATTCTTCCAGAAGCATTGACTTTAAGCATTGCTTCAATAAGTATAGAAGCTCTCCAAAACAACAGCATTGTTTCACACATTCAAGGTGGAGAGATTGGACAAATCATCAATCTCAAGAGAGCATCCAACTTTTCAATTATCCTAAATAGCTCAGATCAAGTCAAGGTATCTCAACCATTTGTGTTTTCTGATTCACAGCTACTAGACAACATTAGCTTACAGAAAATCAGCTCATCTGTTTGGGTGGAACTGAGCAGAAAGAAATTCTAAATAAACATGTTTGCGTGCATGGATTCAGTTAAAGGAAGAAGACGCAATGACTTCCAATTTTTTAACCCTCTGTTTATAACAGAATAAAACAAAGTTCTATGATCAATTTTGTAACGGAATTACCTCCGGTATTAGAACCCAACAGCATCTATTACATTGAAGGTAGCATTGGAAATGCTATTCATTATGTATCAGATAGCGAAGGGAATGCTAAACCTGTGAGTACCGAGCAGCTTATGCAGAACTACATGAACAGTCTAAAAGGAGCTGCCAATGGCTATGCTCCTTTAGACGGTGGTTCTCAATTACCAATTGCCAATATGCCGACAGGTTCTAAGCCTGCCGAAATCAGCAGTGCAATTAGTTCAGCTCAGACTAATTTGCAAAGTTCCATCAATCAAAAGGCAGATTCAGGTGCGGTTTATACCAAGTCTCAAGTAGATTCTATTGAAAGTGGATTGCAAGGTCAGGTTAACGGCAAGCAAGCTCAATTGTCGAATGAGGCGGCAGTCGTCAAGTTAGGCGACGGTTCTTACAATGGTAAGCCCTTGGTTTTATTGACCGCTACTCAGTGGTAAGCAAAACCGATAAAGTCGGAAGCTTTTACGCTTCCGACTTTTAAAACAGACGATGAATGGAAATAAAAAAGCTCAATAGTAACTCAGTTGGTTCTCACCATGAATCACAAGCATTGATCCTTACAGAAAAAGGAGAAATCTTCGTGACTAAAGATGAGGAGACTGTTGAGGGATTTGAGTTAATTAAATTCCAAACGTATGACTTGGAGCAGTTGACCTCTATTGTAAATAATGTGCTAAGAGGAGTTCAAATTAAAAGCTCAGCAGTAGTTCATGTAGAGAGCAATACAATTGCAGTATCGCCTGTAACGAATTTGTATAAGGTGTCAAGCACTAATACATCAGAAGAATTAAATACAATCATTGGTGGCTACGAATCTCAAACCATATCAATCATAAGTGCAAATACAGAATTAACAGTATCAAGTAGTAACAATTTGAGATTAGAAAATGACTTCATCATTTCAAATGAGTATAGCATCATTCTGTTGCAAAAGAATGGAAGTCAATGGATAGAAATTTCACGGAATATAAATCAATAAAAGGGAGAAGGAAAGATGGACGATTGGAATATTTATTGGAAAATAATCACACTAGCTTTAGGCACAACGGGTCTATGGAAAGTCATTGAATTACTATTCAAAGTAAGGCTTGAACGCAAGTTACGTGAAGCGGAAACAAAAAACTTACAAGTTCAAGCGGAAGGTCAGATTGTAGGCAATTGGATTCAATGGTCGCAACATTTAGAGCAACGGGTAAAGGAGCTAGAAGCTGTTGCTGAAGACAATCGCAAACTTATGGAGAAAGTGGAGTCACAACGAAAGATGATTGATAGCCAAAAAGGACGGATTATTAAACTAGAAAAGAAGGTTGAAATATTAACCAAAGAGAAAACCGCTCTTGAAAAAGAGGTAACACAATTGAGAAATGATGCAGCTTAAAGAACAAAGTCCGGCAGTTCAGTTCTTGCTTGCCGCCTCATTAATACTCACAGTAGTTAATCTAACATTTGTCGTAGCGGACAGATTTAAAAAGTCAAGTCTTTGTGATGAATGTAAGAAGGAAATAAAGTGAAAAAGCAGCACCTATATTACATTGGTGGTATTGTAGTAGGATCACTCTTATTAGTATTACTAACAAAATACCTTTCCAAGAGATTTGATCTGTCTTTGTTTGATAGCCCTGATCTATTCGGTAGCGGTAAAAACATGGACAAGACTTTCCTCAAAATGCTCAAAAAAGCTGAAAAGCATGCAGGCTTTAAGTTCAAATACAGTTCCGGGTTTAGAACTAAAAGCCACAATAAAATAGTCGGTGGCGTTGAGAATTCAGCACATACAAAAGGCATGGCCGTAGACATTAAAGCAAGCAGTATTAAACAAAGAGATGCAATTGTTGCTGCGGCAAGAAAGGCAGGATTCAAACGTATCGGAATTGCAACAACATTCGTACATCTCGACAATGATCTTAGCAAGCCGTTATATGTAGCATGGGGCTATCCAAAAGGCACGAAAGCTCCTTATGATCCTTTTAGAAAAGCGGCTTAGGAATAAAGTAAGGCAATAAAGGCAGCCTCTAAATTGTTATTATATAGAGTACTTAATTCAATGAATATTAATGTTTGAAAGTCGTTATCAATTTTATAACCAAATCGTAAATGGGAATACACCTGTGAGAGACATTTTTAGTCAACTTTCTTCGTTAACCCCTTTAGAGTATGATGAATTGTATAATGAATTTTCCGTCAGAGTAGATCAACGTTTTAATTCAAGCAAGGTAACCCACATCAACGAAACAAAAACATTCAAACACAATTACCCAAATAGAATTAGGACCAGGGTGCGTTTGGCAATAATACTTCTCTCAGTCTGTGCATTAGGAACAACCTTCGATGAGAAGGTCTACAGTTATACTTTAGATTTTGTACTTAAAAAAGAATTATGTCTAATTCCATTATCCCTAAACTAAACAATCCGTAAACCATGAATACATTTTACAATAAGGTCGTCAATAACAACATTGAGTTGAGTAAAGCATTTGACGAGTATTCAAGTGATTTTACCTCTAAAGAATGGAGAGAGCTACAAGACCTGTTTCATCAAAAAATTGAAAACGATTATCCGACAATTAGGTGTGAGATAACTCCTGAAATCGTAGAAGAAAGAAATCCCATCCCCGAAAGAATTAAAAGAAGAATTAAAGTTGCAGCGATGCTTCTCACTATATTAGCTCTAGGTGGAAACTACAGTAGAAAGTTATATCTAAATACACTTGACTTTTGCACTACAACACAAGTTAAAAATGGCAGCTTTGTGTCATAATTACGAAGTAAAAGTGTGTTTGGAAAAACTGCAACTTATGGCAACTTTTGCCACCTGATTTATTTCATTCGAATTACCAACTAACTTATTTACAGTAGATAATAGTTTTCGACCTCAGGATTCATAACCCGGAGGTCAGGAGTTCAAATCTCCTTCTCGCTACAACCAAAGAAGTCAATAAGGATGTAGGATTTAAGCCGATATCGAATGACTTCTAAGCTGCTAAATTTACTTACCGAATATAAAAGCGAATATCAATTGAAGTATCGCAAGGCTAAAATATATCATGGTGGTCAAGACTATGATTTATCAAAGCGTTGGTACGTTTATTATTCTTTTCGCCACCCTTCCACTGGCAAAATGAAACAGCAAGCCCCTGTTTATCTAAACGCTAATAGGGATTATAAAACCAAGGAGGATAGATTAAGGTTTCTAAGGCAAGTAAAAGACCAACTAAATGAGTTGTTAGATTCAGGATTCTCACCCTATGAAGATAACTTCGTTCAATCTAAATTAAACGGAGTTGATGCCTTAGCCTATGCGCTCGACCTTAAAAAGAAAACACTAAAAGGTGGAGCTGAGGGAAGGACGTTCAAAGACTACGAAAGCAGAATCAAATCATTTGAAAAATACCTTGGAAGAACTGGACTTATAAACCTTGGTGAAATTTATGCAATAGTAACTAATGAATTTAGAACAATAAAGATAGTAACAGAATCAGATAATAAAGAAAATCTAACTTTGATACCTTATAATAAGTCTCAGGAGTTTGTAAATCAAGAAATTCCTAAAAGCTTAATTCAACAAATGTATGCTGTAAAAGGCTCAATTAAAAAATTCTTTTAATCATGAAAACAATAACAACAATAGGTGCATTTATTTTAATGTTCAACTTGAATGCTCAGCAATTTATTTCAGGAACGATAGGATTCTCAACAAATGGAACTGAAGAGGCCGCAAACATATCCATAGACCATTATTCAAGAAATGAAATAATGATGACTTCAATGGGTTATCAATCATATTTATTAGGCAATCATAATTTATTGGTTGGTGCTTATTATGAAAATGAAGGCGTATATTTTGGTCCCGTTGCTGGTGTAGGAATTTATAAAAATAGTTTAGGGTTTAACTTTGGGATAAGAACTGGCTACTTCTTAAGTATTTCAAATCACATAAGTCTATCCTTCTCTAATCAGTTTATATGGTCAAGCGAATACGATTATGAAGTTGACGACCCTGAGCGAATTAATCCTAGAAACCAACGATCATTTAACTTCTTTGATTTTAATGTTGGAATAGCTTATCGAATACTATAACGAATAGTAAAGCGAATATGAGAGAGCCTTTTATAAATGTTAAGTCATTGATATTCAATACCAATTATGAACGTATTCGGATTCATAACCCGGAGGTCAGGAGTTCAAATCTCCTTCTCGCTACAAATTTGCCTAAGGCAGGAATGGTTCTTAACTTCTCTTTATTAAAAGCTTGGATGTAGCTACAGTAAAAAGCAATAGAAATCCTCGTTTTTTTCTCAACTCTTAACTAAATTTCAATTGCATTTATAATATTGTTGTTCCATTTCAATAGTCTTAGATTTACACTTTATAAACCCCGGTGCTGAAATTGGTAGACAGGCATGGTTGAGGGCCATGTGTCCATTTGGACGTGCAGGTTCGAGTCCCGTTCGGGGTACTATTTTATAAAAGGATAAGGGGTAGAAATACTCCTTATTCTTATCCTTCAGATAATTGTACACTTTTCTATAAGAGACTCTCTTTCAAGCATTCAATCAAATGATTAAGAGCACAAACGTTAGCACTTGCTAATCAACTATTTTCATTGAATTTGGAAAAGTCCATTTGATTCGACATCTATTTCAAAATGTATAGAACAAAAAAAGACCTTGATATGAATTCATATCAAGGTCTTTCTTATGCTTGTTTCTTGAGATTATTTATTCTACAATATCAACCAATTCTACATCGAATATTAAAGTAGAAAAAGGCTTTATTGGTCCACCTGGTCTTGGATTTGCTCCATAAGCTATGTTTGAAGGTATAATTAATCTAGCTTTTCCACCAACTTTCATCATTGCAATTCCTTCATCCCATCCTTTAATAACTTGCCCTTGTCCTAAGGTAAATTCAAAAGGTTCATATGATCTCTGTTCATTATAAAGTCCATTAGCTTTTGCAACTTCTTCAACACTGGTGTCAAAATATGTACCATCTAATAACATTCCTTCATAATTTACTTTTACAGTTTGACCTGCTTCAGCTTGCTTGCCAGAGCCTTTCTTTTTAGAAATAAAGATCAACCCACTAGCAGTTGGGCTAGCTGTAATTCCTTCTGATGATAAGTACTCACTCAACTGTTGCATTTCTGCAGCTTGCATCTCTGCATTTTTTGAACTTTGTTCAGCTTGTAATTCTTCTAATGTTTGAATTTTTGAAATGTGAACAGTAAAGTTCAACATACTTGCTGAATCAATAAATGGAGGCAATTCTTGCATTCCTGCTGTGTTCATAAAGAAGCTATCAGCACTAACTATTAATTTTGCACTATCTCCTTCATGCATCATTAAAAATGCACCTGAGATGTCACCTGTATACTTTGCGGTGTCTGCTCTCATTTGAACTGGTTGGCCATTTGAAGCAGTTTCAAATAAAACTGAATCATCTTCCGTAGAATAAGTCATATCCATAGTGATAATATCACCTACTTCTACTGCCTTAGCTGATTCGTTTTTGCTTAAAAAATTAATGTATAGCCCTTCTTCGATTTTTTCAAACCCAGGATACTCACTATTTCCGCCTTTCCCGCATGAAAAAAGCGCTGCTGTTAAAAATAAAACACTTACCGATAAACTTAATTTCTTCATTTTAGTTAATTACTTTAATTATTTCTACATCAAATATTACTGCGGTATAAGGAGGCACAATTCCTGCTAAGGAACCTTCATCCCCAAAAGCGCGGCGCGAAGGTAATATAATTTTCACGCTTTCGCCTTCTTTTAAGCCATTAATTCCCATTTTCATACCTTCAATTAGCTGGTATTCTTTACCATAAACAAATGTAGGCGTGATTCCTTTTTCATAGGTATTATCAAATATATACCCATTTATAAACCTGCCTATATAATGGATACTTACTTCACTTCCATATTTTATGGGTATTGCACTTGTGTTATTTGTACTACTAACAATTCTATATCCACCTTCTAGTGTATCTAATTTGAAGTCTATTTCTTTTAAGTATTTCTTAAACTCTCTTTGTTCTTCTAATTCACGTTTAGAAAGAGCAGCTCGTTTAGCTAATTCCATTTCAGTTGAATCATAAACACCATTTAAACGAGCATAAATTAAAACGTTTCCTCGATTAGATTGCATGACTTTATAAAACTTATAAAACTTGTTTAATTCTACGCGAGGCATTCGAAAACAAATGCTGTCTCCTACTTTTAGTTTTTGCCATGCGGAATCTAATGCGGTTTCCTGTAATTTTATAAAATAGGGATAATTGGGTACATAATGCATAGTATCGCCTGTGGTATCGGTAACCATTATGTTCACTCCAATATATTCTCCAACTGTTGGGCTATCGCCTTCTCCAAACTGAATGTATTTAAAATCTACCTTATTGTTTATTTTGGTAAACTCGCCAGAATTTTGAGTACAAGCAAGGCAAAAAGTTGCTACTATAAAAGCTGCTAAAAGTTTCATTTTTTCGCTTTCAGTTTTAGGTAATAAACAAGCGTTGCTTGCGATGGAATTGCTGCTTGATCCCCGGTTATTCCATGAGCTAAATGCGCAGGTATTATAAATACTGCACTGTCACCCACGCTCATGTATTTAATACCTTCATGTAAACCACTTTCAACATTATCATAATCTACCGCAAATTCTTGTGCTTTTCCTTCTGGTGACTCATATAAACGATTGCCATCTAATAACTGTAATTTATATGATATTACTGCAATATCGCCTGACTTTAATGAATCTCTTCTCTTATTACTATCAATCCAATACCTCAATCCTGTTCCACTTTTTTTAAAGTTTAGCTCAATACTATCGATGAATGCCTCAATGCGCTGTCGCTCCTTTTTCAAAAAGGCTTGGTGAGATAGAATCAATGTTTTTTCAAGCTCTTCTCTGTTATCAAAGTTCAACTTTTTAGACTTTTCATCTTCTAAACTACAACTAAACAATAGGCAGCAAAAAAAACTAATTAGAAAGTTCTGTCTCATAGTTAGGTAACAATTTTTCAATTTTATTTACTGTCTCGCTTACACTCAAATCACTAATACCACCTGCAGCGTTAAAATGTCCACCACCATTGAAATACTTTTTCGCAATTTCATTTACATGAAAATTGCCTTTAGATCGAAACGACATTTTTACCTTACCATCCTTTTCAGTTATTAAAATCGCCATTTTTATTTCTTTCACACTTAAAGGATAGTTTACTAGTCCCTCAGTATCCCCTTTTCTAAAATTAAATTGATTCAAGTCTTGCTCACTTAAGTAAATAATGCCAGTGCTGTATTTTTTGTAAAAATTAAAACGTTCGTTTAAGGCAAAGCCCATCAACTTTAATCGATCTACAGAATAACTGTCATAAATATTCTCATAAATCTTTGATGTATTAACACCTATCTTTATTAAAAAGGCCGCAACCTGATGGGTTTTTTCTGAGGTTGACGAAAATCTAAATGAACCAGTATCAGTCACTAATCCTGTGTAAATGCATTCCCCCACACTTTTGTCTAGTTTAGAAAGTTGTCCCAACTTTTCAATAAACTCATAAATCAGCTGGCATGTTGAACTTGCTGTGGTATCAGAGAGTTGAAAATCTGCAAAATCATCTGGTTCTTGATGGTGATCAATATTTATGAGGTAGGCTGATCTGTTCAACTCTACTGCCTCTTTGATGCTACCTAAGCGATCTAGACCATTGAAGTCAAGTGCAACAATAATTTGAGCAGTTGAAATCTGCATTTCCACTTCGCCTTGATGATCTACACCATTTAATATTGAATCATATCCCTTCAAAAAATTAAGGAAACCAGGTGCTGGATCAGGTGTAATTACTTGAACCTGATGACCAAGTTGGTCTAAGAAATGTTTCATTGCTAAGGAAGACCCAATTGAATCCCCATCAGGCGAACGATGAGAAACAATTACTATCTCCTTTTTACCTATTAACTGATCTCGAAGTTGATTCCAATTTATCATTTTTCAAAAGTAGATATATCAATTTAACCGTTGTCTTTTTTCGATTCAAAACAACATTGTATATTAAAATACACCAAAATTGGAACTGACTTGGGGAATATTGTCTACATTATCCTTATTCAAGCTTAAGTTACTGCAGTTAAAATTTCCTCTAGCCACTAATATTCAGACATTTAAGAATACTAAATGTACACTCTTAAAATATGGCACATTTATTAAGCTCCTTAGAGTAAATAAATAGAATACATTATGAAAGATATAGAAGATTTAAAATTACAAAACCAATCACACTATAAATTAAGCATGAATATTGGTATCTCCGAAGAAGATAGAGAGGTTATCGCAGGAGGTTTATCAAATATTTTAGCAGATTCATATAGTTTAATGATAATGTTGCATAATTATCATTGGAATGTGAGGGGAAAAAATTTTCGTCAAATACATTTATTAACAGAGGAACAGTATGAAGATATGTTTGAAGCGGTTGATGTTCTTGCTGAAAGAATAAGGTCGTTAGGTCATTTAGCGCCAGGCTCTTTAAAAGAGTTTAGTGAACTTTCTGATTTAAAAGAACCAAATTCCACAGCTACTGAGAACGAAATGTTAGCAGACTTGTTAGCTGCGCATGAACATATCTCTAAACATTCCAGAGAAGTAATTCAAATAGCTGATAAATTTAATGATGAAGCAACTGCTGATCTTTTAACAGGAAGAATTGATACACATGAGAAGAACGCATGGATGTTGCGAAGCATGCTTGAAGAATAAAAATTATGGAAAATACAGAGAAAACATTATCAGAAGTAACTGCCGAATTAACAAAAAAGGGGTATGACGCTAATATTCGAATTTTAGATAAAAATCACCTCAAAATGAACCAAAAAACCTTCACTAAAAATGAGGTTACAATTGAGAAAGTTTATCGTTTCGAAGGCATGTCTAACCCATCAGATACGTCAATATGTTATGCAATTAAGAGCGATACTGGAGAAAAAGGTATTTTAATCAACGCATACGGAGCTGATGCTTCAGACACCATTGGTGCTTTTATTCACGATGTTAAAAAAGAGAAATAATGAGTACTGAAGAAACACTTACAATTTACCATCATGGAGATATGAATTTCGTGAATCAAATTTTGGCACTTGCTAAAAGTGATAAAATTAAAACCATTGAAAAAAATATTAGTGATGAAAAGCTTTCTGGAACAAAGATGTTACAACTATCCAACAAAATGAATACTAATATTAAGGGTTTGGTTAATAAAAAGTCTTCTCTTTACAATGAAAATTTGAAGAACGGGCGTTATGATGAAGCAGATTGGATTGCTATATTAACGGATCATCCTCTTTTAATAAAAACACCAATTGCAGAAACTAAAAAAGATATTTTATTCATTGAGACTCCTTCAGATGTTTTAAAATTGAAAAATATAGATAAGTCGATTGATGCTTATCAACATGGAAAAAATAATCATTCAAACTAAAAACTATTAACTTTAAAAATTAAATTATTATGGACAACACATCAAAAGTATTATTTGCAGCACTAGTAGGTGCAGCAGCAGGAGCAATAGCAGGAATTATGTTAGCACCAGAATCTGGCGCTGAAACAAGAAAAAAGGTTAAAAAGAGTACTAAAAAGTTTAAAAAAGATGCCACAAGAAGTATGGAAGATTTAGCCGAAAAAGGCAATGAAGTTATCGATGGCATTAAGAAAAAAACAGATAGTTTGCTAAAAGCTCAATAAAAACACAAGGGCTTCGGCCCTTTTTTTTTAATTCTATGATCGAAACTAACAACATACAATCAATAATTGAAGAATCTAAAGAATATTTAGAGACTAAAGTTGAAGAAGTAAAATTACAAGCTGCTGAAAATTTAAGTGAAGGTATAGCAGAAACTGCTTCCCAACTAATCATTGGAGGAATAGCAATATTGTTTCTCTTCTTTTTCTCAATATTTATAGCTATCTATATTGGATCCTTTTTAGATAGTTATTGGTATGGCTTTGGTATAGTTTCAGGATTTTATTTCCTCCTCTTAATTTTATTTGGAAGTTTTAAAAAAAGCTTCTTAAAATTACCTATTCAAAATAGTGTAATTAAACATTTTTTTAAGAATTTAGAAAATGAATAATAACACAAATAAAATTACAGATCTTAAAAGCCTAAGGCTAGCAAGAGCGCAATTAAAGGCTAAATCACTGAAAAGCGAATTAGAAATACAAGCGAATTTGGCTGCTTTAAAAGATGGTTTATTTTCATCGGGGAGCATTTCTCATGGTAAAAACGGAGGCCTTGATATCTCTTCAAAGGAACTATCGCGCTTGATAAGTAGTTTTGTAATTGGTAAATGGATCAAACCAAAATCAAAACTGGTAGAAAAAGCATCAATTTTTTTCAGTTCTTTGTTATTGCAGAAGTATAGTTCAAAAATTACAAATGCAATTTCAAAACTAATATCAACAACCGATCAAGCCAAAATAAATGAATAAACTACGCAGAATCTCCGTCGACAATATTTGGAAGGTATTGTTAATAGTTGTTCTTCTAGTTCATTCTTTAATTAATGCTAGTCAAGTTTTAGTACCTATAGTTTTTAGTCTCTTTTTAGCAATTATTATTAGCCCTCTCGTTTCATTTTTTGAGAAGAAAAATATTAATACTATCATCTCTATAATTATATCTTTACTAATCATAATTACAGTTTTAGGAGGCGGCATCTATTATGTAAGCTTTCAAGCCAAAAATTTAATCTTAGACTTACCAGATTTAGCTGAAAAGTTTAATAATACAATTGATAGTATAGCTGAAAAAATATCTTCTATCAATGGTTTATCAGCTCAAGAGCCTAAAGAGCTTCTCAAACAACACTCTGATAAATTAATGTCTTCTGGGAGTAAAATTTTAACAAATGCTTTATCATTAACTGGAAATTTTTTGACTTTTATAAGCCTAGTTCCAATTTACGTCTTCTTTATGCTTTTGTATCGAAAAAACTTTAAGACTTTTTTGGTAAAACTTGACCCCGAAGATGATGACAATTATGTTTCAATGGTGCGAGAAGCAAATATTATGGTACACAGTTATATTGTTGGTCTTGTTATTGTAATTGCAATAATTGCAATATTAAATTCCATTGGATTGTATGCCTTAGGGTTAAAATATGCGATTTTTATGGGAGTTCTTTCAGCAGTTTTGACGGTTATTCCTTACATTGGGATATTTATTGGTGGGTTATTGCCATTTCTTGTAGCTCTAATCACGAAAGACTCTTTATTCTACCCCCTTGCTGTGGTTGGAATAATGGGCTTGGTTCAATTTCTGGAAGGTAATTTCATTACTCCTAATATAACTGGATCTCAAGTTAATATTAATCCATTAGCAGCAATTATTGCCTTAATAATTGGCGCAAATCTTTGGGGAATTATAGGTATGATTTTAGCAATTCCAATGACAGGAATTTTAAAAATTATTTTTAGTCATTACGAACGGCTTCGACCTTATGCCGTTTTGTTACAAAGTGATGAAGAACAAAGTAAAAATCCAGAAGATAATGTTGGAATTTATAAAAAGTTTAAAAACTTATTCAACAAGTCTTAAAATTTAGCACAAGGAACAATAAACCTCCTGCTTTTTCGCTTTGATTTTTTACTTGCAAACTCATAAACTAGTGAGATTTCGTGAGCGCCTCCAGAATCGGAAATCAATCTTGAAATAGTCACATCATAACTATACCCTACACGGAGATTTCTATCTGGTATGCTAAATCCAACTAGTAAAATAACAGCATCGTTATTAGCATAACCTCTATCATATCTCTTAAATCCTGGAATACCTCTATACCAAAATCCAAAAGTAAATGGTGCGTGATTGTAGTAAGCTCCGATATCAAATTGATCAAATTTGCCTTGAGCATCATAATGCAAAGCGGTCGTAATTTCTCGTGAAGATCGTCTTTTTACAACTGGGCCAGATAAACTAAATTTATAACCGGCCTGAAAAGTAAACTTCATAGGCAATTCAGAGTTCCCGTTGGCTAATAAGGCTTGATTAGGTTTATTTATATGATTTAAAGAACTGCTGACCCAATAATTTTCAGCATATAACAATAAGCCTGCACTAATATCAGCATAGCTAGAATTTTCATCAGCAAAAGCGTCTACATCTAAAGTTGAACTACTTCCACTTTCCAATTGATCATTAAAAACTAATTTGTCATAGTCTATTCCTCGAAACCCATATCCAATCTTTAAACCTGGCTGAAGAATCATTTTTCTATTTATTTGAAATCGATATGCATATGAAAAGGCTACTGAATTTGTTGTCAATCCAAAAGATCCAGCTTCCTCCCTATTCATCATTAAGCCGAAACCGCTATTTATATCGGCAGCATTATATTCGTAAGAGGCGTGATAAGATTCAAAGGCTCCTGGAATATTAGGCCACTGATGCCTGTAATTCACAACCAAACGGTGTTCAATAGTAGCACCTGTAAAAGCTGGGTTGGTATATAAAGGAGCTGCATAAAACTGTGAAAAACGCATATCTTGACCCTTTGCTGAAAACAACATCAAAAAAGTAAATGAAAGGAGCAAGTAGTTTTTCATTCAGAGGCCTGGCTTTTATTTAACTTAAATTCCATTTTTTGTGTTTTCCTTAATTGATCAACAGAAAAAATAACCGATTCTATATGTTTATCGAAGCCATCAGCTTCAACAATCACCTCAAACTCTTCATTTGGATTAACTAGAAAAATAAATCCCCCATCCTCAGGATCTGAAACATGCACACCTGTCAATTCAGCATCCTTTAAACTCATTATCGTTATATTAGCAGCTACAACATCACCTGTACCTTCATCTATAACTTTCCCTTTAATGACTGACTGCCTTAAACTCTTTTCTAAATAGTCAATCAAATAAATATCATGTTCACCAAAGCCACCTTTTTTGTCAGAAGAATAATAGCCGTGTTGTTCATTGGCAGATATAGTAAAATAGATGTCATCTTTAGTAGTATTAGTAGGATAACCCATATTTTCGGGGTCTGACCAAGTTTCTTCATCAAGCAGAGCACTCTTAAACACATCAAATCCCCCCATACTTTCGTGACCCTTTGAACTAAAGTAAAGTGTATGACCATCAGGATGAATAAAAGGTGCGTCGTCATGATACTTTGTGTTAATTGAAGGTCCCAGGTTTTTTGGAAGACTCCAATCACCGTTAGGCAATAAAATAACTCTGTATATATCAAATCCACCATACCCGCCCTCTCTATTTGAAGAAAAGTAGAAGGTTTTTCCATCCAATGACAATGAGGCACTTGGTTCAATTGAATAAGCTGAATTAATTTTTTCGCTCATTCGAACAGGTACGGTCCATTTTCCATTTAAATAAATAGATTCATAAAGATCTCCTCCAATTAAGTTTTCATTTGATCGGTATACAAAAAGTCGATTTCCATCAGGAGATAACCCTACGCTGGCATCATGCTTATTAGTATTCACTTGTCCATTAATTGGAGTGGCTAAACTCCATTCTTGATTTGAATTCGCTCTGCTAGAAGTATAGATATCTTCAAAAGGTTGACCTGTTGGGTCCATGGTATTTCCTTCACGAATTCGTCTTGATGTAAATACCATAAATGTTTCATCTGAAGAGATGATAGGCACGTATTCTGAGTTTTCTGTATTGATTGATGGGCCCAAATTAATAATGTTCACAATTTCAGGCTCAGACATAAACTTATGTGCATTCAAAATATTACGCATCAGCAATGTAGTTTGATCAAAACTTACAAGAGAGAATTTACTGTCTCTAGTTTGTTCAAATTCTGTTAGCTTTTCTTCTGCTGAAATTAGATTTCCAAAATATAAATCAAGCTTGGCCAAGTAAAAAGTTGCATCTGAATTGAAGCTCTCGCCTCTTTTTAAATGCTCCCTTGCTTTTTCATAGCGCTTAAGTTGATAATAAGACTCCCCTAATTTAAATTGAAGTTCAGCAAAATCAGGATCTACTCCTTCTATCTTTTCATATAGGTCTATGGCAGATTTATAATCGCCGTAGTAGTAAAAAGATTCAGCTTCATTGAAAATCTTCTTTTCTTCACGTTCAAACTTGCTTGTTTGTGCATTTAATGAGAATTCAGAAAGCATCGTAATCCCAATTAAAACTATTTTAATCCATTTATTCATTAGCGTAATAACATTAAGTCTCCAACTTTAACGAATGAAGTGCCATCGGCAAACTCCGCTTTTATTTTCCAAACATAGACATCTTGTTTGCATAACTCATCTCTATAGTATCCATCCCATCCAATATTAATGTCTTGACTAACAAATAATAACTCGCCCCATTTATTGAAAATGTTAAGTTCATATTTTGTTGTTCCAGAAAGCTTTGCATAAAACACATCGTTGGTCTCACCTGCTCCAGGGTTTACATTAACTTTTCCTCCATTTGGTCCGTTTGGATTTGGTGTAAAAGCATTGGGCACATTTACTTCTCCTTTTAACTCTGCTAGAACTGATGCAGGAGCGAATGCAGTGTCAACACATCCATTGTCGGATGCAGCCACCAAATACGGATTATATTCCCCCGGTAATTTGTAAAAATACACAGGACTTCTTTCGGTTGAAGTACCTCCATCACCAAAATACCAACTATATGAGTCTGCATTGAAGGTGCTATTAGAAAATACAACAGGGTCGTTTGGAATGAATACTTTCTCCTTACTCATTATAAATCCGGCAATTGGCCGCTTAAATACTTTTACATAATTACTCTTTGTTTCAGTATCGAAAAGATTTTTCTCAAATCCTGTAACAGTTAAGGTTACGTCATACTCTCCTTCATTGAAATAAATATGTGTCGGGTTTTCAGAACTAGACTTTCCTCCATCACCAAAATCCCATTCAAAGGTTCTAGCATACAGCGAATTACTTTGAAAGGTTACTTCTAATGGTTGACAACCAGAAGCAGAGTCAATAAAGTCAGCTTCTGGGTTCGGTACTTTAATAGTTACCAATTTGTTTACACTGTCGGAGCAAAATGCAGTTGAAGCGACAAGCTTAACAATGTATTGACCCCAAGTAGCGTAAGTTTTGGTTCCAGGGTCTTTCACATTGGAAAAAGTTGAGTCATCAAAATCCCATTTATAGGTCCAATTTCCTGGATTACTAGTGTTTGTAAACGTCACTGTGCTATTCGGAAATGTTTGAACTAATGGTGTTGGTTCAAAATCTGGAATAGGTGTAGGACGAACTAAAATATCTTTTTCAATAGTATCATTACAATTGTATAAGGATCGGGCTATTAACTGAACTGTAAAAATTGAATCAACTGAACCAGTATTAAAATAACGGTTGGTGGTAAGCATGCCTTGCCCTATTCTTCCATCACCGAAATCCCAGTCATAACTTACAGCGCCGAAAGATTGACTTCTAAAAGTAGCATCTAAGGGGGAACAAGCAGTATCAGGAGAAGTAAAGTCGGCTATTACTTGGGGATTTACTTCCACATTTAAACTCATTGTATCAGCACAGCCTTTATCAGTATATACTCGAAGTTCCGGCATATAATTTATTGGCCCTAATGATAAAGTGTTTGTGAAGATATGGCTTGTCAGTGTATTACAATTGTTCAATGTATTCATGTCTCCGTATACCCAAGAACAACTATCAGCAATAGTTGAATTATTAGTAAACTCAACTAACAGGGGCTGACATCCAGCATTATTACTCATTGTAAAATCTGCAAGTGGTTTAGGAAAAACAGTAATATCTTTCTCTATTGTATCCTTGCAACTATAGTTTGTATTGGTAACAATAAGGCGTGTAGTGTATACAGTATCTTGTTGTCCAAAGTTTTGGAAAAAATATCTAGGGTTTTGTAAAGGTGCTCCACCTCCATCTCCAAAAGTCCATTCAAATTGGTTCCCCCCTACAGACTGATTTTGGAAACGTATTGGCAAAGGACTGCAACCTGCAGAGTCTGACACAAAATCAGCAGTAACTCTTGGGTTTACAGTTATTTTTTGATTCATGGTATCACTGCAACCTAAATCGGTATATACAACCAAATTACTTTCGTAGTCAATCGGAAAAAATGAAGTAGAGTTCGTATACGTATGCGAATTTGTAGGAGAACATAACTTAAACGTATCTGCATCTCCATAAAGCCATAAACAACTATCAGCAAGACTAGAATTATTTGTAAACGTGACTCTTAAGGGATGACATCCTTGAACATTATTCACACTAAAGTCAGCGGTAGGCTTTGGATATACCGTAATTGTCCTATTAACATTATCAACACACCCTTGAGTGGAAGTAGCTTGAAGGCTTACTAAATATTGCTCAATGCTATCAGAAACATTTGTAAAAGTATTTGTTGGATCTGAGTTTATACTGGATTGCGAGTCTCCAAAATCCCAAAAATATCCTGTGGTTGGGGCGCCGACTGAATTATTTGTAAATCGAATCCTCAATGGGCTACATCCAATTGTATCAGATACAAAACGAGCATCAATGAAAGGATAAACCTCTACATTTCTTGAAGAAGTATCTTTACAACCATTATCTGTTTCAGTAATCAAGCGAATAGTATTTGTTCTTGAAAATGCAGAACCATTCGTGTATGTTTTTATAAAAGTAGCATCTGCTGTATCTGAAAAGGTACTATCTCCAAATTCCCAACTGTAAGAAGTTGCGCCGATTGAATTGTTTGTAATGTTGATTGGTAGTGGTTGACATCCACGGTTGGTATCCAAGGTAAATAGGGAGGTTGGATTTGGATAAATTAAAACATTACCAGTAGAAGTGTCTCTACATCCAAAACTATTTCTTGCAATTAACTGTACCGTGTCAACTCGATTATTGGTTGTATTATTAATAAATGTATGTGTAGGTGTTGGTCCAGAAGCTGTAGCACCATCTCCAAAATCCCATTGATAATTTACTGCACCAACAACAGATGGAAATCTTACTGTTAATGGGCTACACCCTGAATCAGGAGCTGCTGTAAAATTAAAAATTGGCTCTGGGTAAATCGTTATTGTTGCAACTGTAGTATCAGTGCAACCTGTAGCTGTTTGTGCAATCAATTTTACTTGATAGTTACTAATAAAGAGCGTCTTATTCTCAAATGTATGACTTGGACTAAATGCATTTACTACGGGAGTGCTATCTCCAAAATCCCAGGTAAAGGTAAGATTCGAACCCATGGTAGTATTTGTAAACTGAACATCAACTGGACCACAATCTGCTACTGCGTTGGAGGTAAATGAAGGCTGGGGCACTGGATATACACGGACAGTATCAGTGATAGTATCAGAACAACCAAATGCAGTTGTAGCAATTAATGTAACCACAAATAAAGTATCATCTGGTGAAGTGTTTGAAAAGGTGTGTGTTGTATCTCTTGCCGTTGAAATAGCTGAACCATCACCAAAGTTCCATCTAAATGTTGTTGCATTTGCAGAAGAATTATTGGTAAAGTCAATCGTTAATCTGGAGCAGCCTTCTAAAGTATCTGCAGTAAATGCAGCAACAGGAGGAGGTTCAACAGTAACTGGTAGAATTGAGGTATCTTGACAAAATCCATTGTCAACAATTTGTGTCACTTGATAAGTACCTGCAACCGTGTAGATGTGAGAAGGATCTTGTTGGGTGCTAGCATTACCATCTCCAAAATCCCAATCGTAAGAAGTTATTGGATCAGGACCTGAGACTGTTGTGTCAACGAAAACAGCAGGTAAATCCAAACAAATTGGAAATACTGTAAAGCCTGAAATAGGAGTTTGCCTAACACGGATAAACTTGCTTTCAGTATTCGTACACCCTTGAGGACCGTCAACTCTTAATTCAACTCTATAAGTACCAACTGTATCATAAAATTGACTTGGTGGACTTGCACCTGTAAATGTATTTCCATTATCAAAATCCCAATTGTAAGTTGCAATATTACCTGTTGATGCATCGGTGAAGTTTACTGTCATGCTATCACACGCATCATTATCATCAAATGTAAAATCTGCTGCTGGACTAGCTAAAACATGCAAATCAACAGAAGCAGTATCACTACATCCTTGAGCACCTGCAACTCCAACTGCTAATTGAATGGTATAATCACCAGGAGTATTATAGGTTCTAGTCTTATTTCCTCCACCTAATGCTTCAAAACCATTTCCTCGATCAAAATTCCAGAAAAACTCATTAGCTCCGCCGAAAGTGCCATTAGTAAATGTTACATTTTCTCCAGCACAAATGGTGTCTTTGTTTGAGGTAATTATTGCCGTTGGAGCATTAGTAATTTCTATGCTAATAGTAACATCATCAATTCCGCAAAAACTACTATCTTGAAGAGTCACAAAATAAACACCAACTCCAGGGTATGCCATTGGTGGAGGATTTATAATTGGTGGATTCCATGGTCTCCATTCAATAATAGAATCATAACCTAATCCCCAATAATCACCAAAATTCCATCTTTCATAACGCTGTGTAGTATTTCCTTCAGGAAAACAGTTTCTTATGGTAGTATTTCTATAGTTAACAATAGTATCAGGATAACATAGTAAGGTTGCTGAAGGATCAATTTGGGCTTCATCCAAATCCCACACCTTTAATGGGAAAAAAGTAGCAGTTGAAGTACCACAATAGTTTTCAGCAGTAAGGGTAACCTCAAGGTCACAACTTTGAACACCAACACCAGGCATGTATGTATGGTTAATGGTATCACCAAGGTTAGTGTAATCATATATTTCTATAGGGCTACCATCTCCAAAATCCCAAGTAAATGTTGTTGTTTCAGAAATTTGGGTGCTGCTATTAATAAATCTAAATAATACAGGAGTACAACCAAAGTTATCATCCCCTGTTGGCAACTGTATAGAGGCAAGCGGATTTCTCTCTAATACGACTAAACCATCAACAGTGCAGTTGGTGCTACTGTCAGTTATTGAAATATTAAATGTATCTGTAGTAGCAGCATATGTATGTGCGACATTTCCTGCTGTTGTTAAAGTTGCACCAGTAGAATCAGTACTTCCGTCTCCCCAACTAATAGCATAAGGACCAATAGTTGCGTCAGTTTGTATAAAAATAGTGTATGTTCCAGGTGTACAACTAACAAATAAAGGATTATCACTTGCCACTCCATTCCCATCAAGCACTCTAAAGGTACATTGGGCAGCTGAGAACAGATACAAAATAGAAGCAAAGAACAGCAGTAGAAGTTTTTTCATAGCCATTTTTTACGTTAAATATTTATTCTGGTTTCGCAGAAGTTTTTTATAATCCTTATAAAACCCACATAACTAACCTTCATTTACTGTTTCTGAATGAGTTACACCAAGCATCATTTTTTTGATATATTTTACTGGTGCACTCCCATAGCTCAAAAACTCTTCATGAAATTCCTTCAATGAGTAGTTCTCCCCTTTTATCGTTTTATATTCATCACGTAATTGCAAAATTTCATAATAACCAGTAAAATAGCTACACAACTGAACTTGGGTAAGTCTGGCACGCCTCCATTTTCCAATTGCTTCCGACTGTTCTTGAAAAGCTTCTTTCATGAGAAGCTGCATGGCCTCCTCTTCGGTAAAATCTAATACATGAACTCCGTAGTCCAATATCGTATTACAAACTGTTCGAAGGTTCCATTTGTAATACATTAAGCCCATTTCAAGAAAATCTCCTCCATAGTCATTTTCCAACATCATCTTTTCAGTATAAACAGCCCACCCTTCAACCATGGCACCATTACCTAATATACTTTTAATTAAACTAGGCGATTTATTACTATATATTAATTGGGTATAATGTCCAGGAACGGCCTCATGAATATTCAGTATTTGTAAGGTAAAATCGTTGTACTCTCGTAAGTAACTTTCTGCCTCCTCAGCAGTGTAATCGTCTAAAGGAGTAACATTATAGAATGTTTCAGCATTTTTATCGTAGGGCCCAGGCGCAGATATTGAAGCACCAGCAATACCGCGCATATACTCCGGTGTTTCTCGAACAATCAATGCTTTTTCAGGATCTAAGGTGATAAGTCCTTTTTCTTGAACAAAAGCCTCTAGTTGGGGAATTTGATTGCGTATTTCGACGATAAACGAGTCACGGTGTGCATGTTGCTTTGATACTTCATTTATAACTAGTTTTATTTGCTGCAGTCGATTTCCTGGCTTTTCTTTTTCACCAAAGTATTTTTCCCAAAGCATTCCCGATAAGCGATACAAATTATCATGTAATTTTTCCTTTTCTTCAATGGCTGCTTTAAAAATTTCTTCAGCTGAATAAGCTGATTGAATTTGATAGTTAAACTTCTTTTCATACAGCTCCTTACCTAATCTAAAGCTTCTACCATTTTGTTTCGCTTCCGGCAGAACTATTGAATCTAAATGGTTTTTAAACTCCTCAATAGCTTCTATTGCTTTAGCATTCTTTTGTTTAAAATTTTCTTTGAAGTTTTCATCTAAGTTTGAGACTGCCAGTGAATCTAACAAAGTTTTTGAGAAGACTTGTTTTGATCCTTCCAGTTGTTGAATAGCAAGAGCAGTATGAACTTCTGTTGGATTTTTTAAGTTGGCTTTTGCTTGCTTGTAATAAGCAGGCACATTTTCTATTTTTTTATCGATTGCCTTCAGCCTGTTTTCTATAGAATTGCTCTTATAATTTATTACTTGAAAAAATGCTCCACCCAAAATATAGTTAGATGGATTCCATTCGTCTGACTTAAAATCATTGATGTAAAAACCAATGGATTGGAGATAATCACGAATTAGAAAATAGTCGATTTTATCAACTTCTGAGAGTTTTTCCAACTTGATACTTTGAAGTTTTTCAATCCACTGCTCCGAAAATTTTAACTTTTTCTGCTTTTGAGCCTCATCAGGCAAGGGCAATAGCTCATCGAACTTATGATAACCCTCATAAGAAGCCCAAATTGGATTAATGCTCCACAAGGAATCAATAAATTCAACCTTAAAGGTGTCAAAATTCTTAACTATTTCAGTATTTTTTTCTTCACTATTACTTGGCTTCGTATCGCAGGCAAATAAAATTAGAAGAGCTGCAGCTAGAATTGTAATTTTCATAATGTGGTTTTAAAGTAAAAAAGTGAAATTAACGAATACAATTGTATTAAATAGTAGAAGAAAAGAACCAGTAAAAGTCAGTTAAATTCTTATGTTTGGAGTTTAATTTTCAAATCAATCAAATGGTCTTATGAGAAAAATAACCCTTATTGCTATTGGTTTTTGCCTTTTTGCATGCACCAATTCAACAAATGAAAAGTTAACTGATGATTCTGCAGGGCGTAAAGAAATCAGTTTAATGGCATATCCTGATGTAAAAGAAGATAGTGTTTCTGATAATTACTTTGGTACAAATGTAACAGACCCATATCGTTGGTTAGAAAATGACACATCTGCTGAAACTGCAGCTTGGGTAAAGGCTCAAAATGAGGTAACCTTTGATTATTTAAGTCAAATTCCATATCGTACTCAGTTGAAGGATCGATTGACAGAGTTATGGAATTACGAAAAAGCAGGAACTCCTTTTAATAAAGGGAAATTTTATTTCACCTTTAAAAATGATGGCATTCAAAATCAAAGCGTTCTTTACTATAGGATAGGCTTGTCAGGTAAGGATAAAATATTGCTTGATCCAAACACCCTATCTGAAGATGGCACAGCTTCTATAAATGGAATGGGTTTTTCTAAAGATGCGCAATACATGGCTTACGGCATATCAAGGGCTGGTTCAGATTGGGTGGAAATTAATGTAATGAATCTTGAAACTAAGGAGCAACTTAAAGACAAGATCAATTGGGTAAAATTTAGTGGTATTACCTGGGATGGTAAGGGATTTTATTACAGCGCTTATGATGCACCTACCGAAGGTTCAGACTATTCTGGAAAGAATGAATTCCACAAAGTTTATTATCATAAAATTGGTACAAGCCAATTAGATGACCGCTTAATTTATGAAGACAAAAAGCATCCACAGCGTAATGCAGGCGCTGGGGTAACAGATGATGAAGCTTATTTAGTGATTACAACCTCAGAATCAACAAATGGGAATAGCTTGATGGTTAAAGATTTATCATCAAATAACGCCTTCGTAAAAATGGTGGAGAATTTTGACACAGACAATAATTTAATAACTCACTTAGAAGATGGTAAATTTTTGATTCAAACGAATTACAAAGCACCAAATAACAAGGTGGTTATGGCAAGTATTGATCAACCAAAGCAAAACCAATGGACAGATTTTATACCGGAAAAAGATTATGTATTAAAAGGAGTGAGTTTAGCAGGTGATAAAATTATTGCCTCCTATATGAAAGATGTTAAGAGCAAAATTGAAGTCTTTGATATGAAAGGAAAATACTTGTATGATATTGAGTTACCTGGGATTGGTATCGCCAGCTTCAATGGT
Source organism: Vicingaceae bacterium (assembly GCA_040218815.1). Classification (GTDB taxonomy): domain Bacteria; phylum Bacteroidota; class Bacteroidia; order Flavobacteriales_E; family Vicingaceae; genus JAVJQS01. The sequence continues at coordinate 600,701 of JAVJQS010000004.1, forward strand.
GATGAAGGTGATTCAATCGCATTCTATTCCTTTTCCTCTTATACCTACCCTACAACTATTTTCAAATATAATGTTTCGACCAATACTTCGGAAGAATACTTCAAACCTAAAACTGCTTTCAATTCTGAAGATTATATCACAGAACAAAAATTCTTTAAAAGTAAAGATGGAACAGAGGTTCCTATGTTTATTACCTATAAAAAAGGCACAATAAAAAATGGCTCAACTCCAACATTTCTATATGGTTATGGAGGGTTTAACATTAGCATTACTCCCCGATTTTCAGTTATTAATACAGTATTTTTAGAACAAGGGGGAATTTATGCCGTTGTTAATCTTCGAGGTGGCAGTGAATATGGTGAAGACTGGCATAAAGCAGGTTGGAGACAAAACAAACAAAATGTATTTGATGACTTTATATCGGCTGCAGAATACCTGATTGACAGCAATTACACATCAAGTCAAAAACTAGCCATCCACGGGAGATCTAATGGTGGATTATTGGCTGGTGCTGTTATGACGCAACGTCCTGACTTAATGAAAGTCTCTTTACCAGGTGTTGGTGTATTGGATATGTTGCGGTATCATAAGTTTACAATCGGCTGGGCATGGGCGGGCGAATATGGCAGCTCTGATCAGGACAAAGCCACATTTAAGAATCTATACAGTTACTCTCCGCTGCACAACATTGAAAAAGGCGTAAATTACCCTGCAACTATGGTAACTACGGCGGACCATGATGATAGGGTTGTACCTGCACATTCTTTTAAGTTTATTTCTGAATTACAAAAGAAGCATGAAGGAGATAATCCAGTTCTTATTCGCATAGATGTTGATGCAGGACATGGAGCTGGAAAACCAACTGAAAAAACTATTGAAGAATGGGCAGATGTTTGGAGCTTTGTGCTCTGGAACTTAAATGCTGATGTTAGCTTTGATTAAAATAATTGACTTATCTGTTAAGGTTGACCACATTATATAGTTCACCTAGCAATACTTTTCTAGTTCTTATCAAACACGACATCCTTTAGGTCTTATAGTTGAATTCTATTTCTGTTATACCAAAAAAAGCTTGGCTAAACCATGTTTTTAAAAGAATAGAACTATAATTTAATTATGAGATCTGAAACTATAGCCTAACCTGCATTATAATTAACTTTTAAATCGAATTTTATAGACTAGCTTTATTTTAACCAATAAAAAAGCTCAATCTTAAAAGATTGAGCTTCTTTGGTTTATACTATATATAAACTATCATTTCGATACAATCAATTTTTTCATGCTATTACCATACCGGATAATGTAGATACCATTATTAAGATCGCTTATGTCTAGCTGTTGATTTTTGCTGCTAATTTCAAACTCCTTCACCATACTACCAGTGATGTCCATTATTTGCAGAACTTGAGCGTTTAGCGGTGAATTTTCAAATTTAAAATTTAAGTAATCGTTGGCAGGGTTTGGACTGAAACTAAATTTTGCAGTTGAATATTCTTCAATTCCAACATTAACTATCTCAATACAAAATGAAGTGTCAACACAACCATCAAAATTAACTTCTACTGCATATGTTCCATTCTCTTCAACTAAATATTGCTGACCTGTAGCTCCAGCAATTGCAGTATCTGCAACACAATCAATCCATTGATATGAAGTAGCATTGGCTTGCTGAGATATCAATAAAAAATTTCTTTTGATAATTGTATTATTCGCTTTCCTAATTGTCAAATTCAAGAATAGAACAGAATCACAACCTAAAGAATTTGTTATGGTGTCTGTATATACTCCTGTAGAATTATATGTTAAACCAGTTTGAGGCCAAGTATATTCTTTACATACATCCACCGCTTCTGAAGATGAATTAGAATTTAATATGAGTAAATCCAAAGTAATCACTGAATCACAACCTAAAGAGTTGGTATCAACAAAAATATATTGACCAGAAGTAGTATAGGTTTGACCACTCAATGCCCAATTATAAGTATCACATGCAGTGTCTCTTACTGTAGCTGTAGTAGCATTTAAAATAGTCAATTCTAATGTAAGCAATGAGTCACAACCTAGGGTTGTACTTGGTATGGTATCAAAATAAGTACCACTGGTTGTGAGTGTATCGCCAAGCCAAACATAAAGCTCGCAAGCAACTACAGTATCCGAAGAAGAACTTGGAGTAGTAAAACTTAAATTAAGGGATAACAAAGAGTCACATCCTTTAGCATTTGGAATAGTATCAAAGTAATCACCTGCCGCTGTTAAGGTATCTCCTTGCCAAACATAGCTATCACAAGTAATCACTGTATCTGCCAATGATGTTGGTGTTCCAATAAATAAATTCAGTTCTAGAATTGAATCACATAATGAAGCACCTAAGAGCGTATCTCTATACAATCCTTCAGCTCTCAAGGTATCACCACGCCAAACGTAAAAATTGGTATCACAAACGCTTACAGTGGTATCTGTTCGAGTTTGTAAAATTGTTAAATCAAGCACATTAATTGAATCGCAACCGTTTGCAGTTGTAGTAGTGTCAAAATACATACCAGTAGAATCATAACTCAAGGCTGTAGTCGACCAAGTATATGAAACACAGGCTGAATCTACCAAGGTAGTAATTATTACAGGAGGTTCTACTAATGTAAATTCAAGGCTATCTACCAACCCAGTTGAATCAGTGGCAGTAACCTTATAGGTGCCTGCAGAAAGGGTATCTACAAAATTCAAAGTGTCACCAGTACTCCAACTATATGAAATTGGGTTAGTTCCTCCAATATTCTGAATACTCACAGAACCATCATTTTGACCTGGACAACTAATATTAGTATCAATCTGAGGGCTAATGATAAAACAATTTGCTCCTGCGCCTGGATTAGCATAAATCTGAATTCCATTAACAATTCCCCCTAAAACTGCTGTTTGAGCAGCATACCAGCTCTCTCCAATATTATTATTTGCTAAAGAATCACATAAAACTAATGAGGGACCACCTGCATCAGGTCTAGAGTCCCAAAGACCTCCATCATCATAATCTACAGAATCAATTAATGCTCCAAAATTATCTTTAATAGTTATGTCCTCACCCCCATTACTTAATGCACCTGAAGTCCAGATGAAATCTGCGTCAAAACCAAAAACATTTCTAAAGGCAGCTGAATCACCTGCAATAATTGCAAATTGTCCAGCTAAGATACTATCGTTTGCTGTAAAATTATGAGAAACCCCTTCAACAAATGAATAACCGTTTAAATGAATTGTAGTAACAGTCGTATTTACAAATTCAATAAATTCCAAAGAATCACTTCCACTTTCAGGTGGATTGTACATAATTTCAGTAATTGAGATTTGTGCCGTTGAATTCGCAGCTAAGCAAGTTATAAGAGCTAAGGAAGCTATTGCTTGCTTAAAAAATGGTATAGTCTTTTTCATAAAATTGATATTAAAACACGAAAATACCTAATAAATATTAGTTGGGTTTAATATGTAATAACTTAATGGTCAACCGATGGATAATTAATGCCCAGTATCCAATGGTTTTATTTTTTAAATAGCTGAATATTAATTTACTATTAATTTAATGCACTTATTAAAGTGAGTGCTAAAGAATTGGACCATATAAACACCTTTAGGTAATTTTTTACTAAGATATAGTTGGGTTTCTATTAAATTCTCTTCACTACTAATATTAACTATTTGATTAACTAAGATTTGTCCATTCGTAGCTCTAATTTGTATTTGATATCTTCCCTCATTTAGGCCAGATGCATTGAGCCAAACTTCATTTCCATCATTTGGGTTTGGAAACAAAGATATGCTAGGGAGAAATTCTTCGCCATCGAACTTTACAACTTCGATATTATGTGTATTTACAGTACCATCAAAATCTGTTTGTTTTAATCGATAATAGTTATAACCGTTTTCAGGACTTTCATCAATTAGATTGTAAAGCCTTAGTTCAGAGCTATTTCCAGCTCCAGCTACTCTTCCTATATCATTAAAAACGTGACCTTCGAGTGAACGTTCAATAGTAAAATAATTATTGTTTAATTCACTTGTTGTGCTCCATTCTAACAGCACCTTATTTCCTTGTTTTTTGGCGCTGAAATCAAGCAATTCGATAGGTAGAGAAATTAAATCATCAGTATCTCTGAAGTCATACTCTCCATCTCCGTCAAAATCAGGCAAATTAGAAGCTATTCCAAAATTATCGGTATCGTATAAATCTACAATTCCATCTCTGTCAGAATCAAAATATAAGGCGTTATCAGAATCTAAAAAGTTAGGGAGTCCATCAGCATCATCATCTTCCAACCAATCAGGTATGTTATCAGCATCAGCATCATCTGTATTTACATAGAATAATGGATTTCCTGCAGCAGATTCAAAATTATCTGCACGGATAACAAAGTCATCCAGTGCATCACCTGAAGCATTGTCATCAAACCCTTCAATCCAATCTTCCAAGCCATCGCCATCTGTATCAAAATCTAAAAAATCTGAATTTCCATCACTATCATTATCACTTAAGGAAATAGCAGTACCTCCATTATCCGAATCGTAGGCATTGTCCCAGCCATCGCCATCACCATCAGACCCAGAGGGAACTATGAATGAAGCAGTTAATTGTGCCTCAACATTATCAATGAGGCCATCATTATCAGCATCTAAATCTAAACGGTTTGGTATTGCATCTCCATCCAAATCGTCATCTGCAAGAGGTGAGCCTCCATTGTCCGGATCAAATTCATCTGCCCAACCATCTCCGTCAGAATCAATAAATCCATCAACCCTTCCGTCTCCGTTGCCATCTAGCCCACCTGCTTCTAAAATATCAGGAATACCATCATTATCAGCATCTAAATCATATCGATCATAAACTCCATCTCCATCAGAATCACAAAATTTTTGAGATTCTAATGCTATTCTATTTGAAGGCCAAGCCTCCGTAAAACTATACCTTGCTGCATCAAGTAAACCAGAATAATTTCCCGTAACATTAGCCGAGGTTCCGCCAAAACTACCACCAACTCCACCATCACTCCCATGAGGAGGAATTGATGTATATGGTGCTGATAGGGTTTCCAAAACTCCATCTAAGTATAAGCTCATTAGTCCATTATCAAACGTACAGGCAACATGCTGCCATTGGTCTAAAACTACCGTTTGAGTATGCACCAAATCAATTTGGTTACTTGCATTTCGTGCAGAATAACTTAATAAATTACCATTTAGCCACATGGTTAGGCCATTTGTTCCTGCTCCTTCCTCATAAATAATTCTTGTGCCACTTAAATTGTTTGGTTTAATCCAAGCCGAAAAACTCACTTCGGTGTAATCATCCTCCATAAAACCTCCGTCAACACTGTATCTGACTTGCTGATTAGTTCCATTAAATAGTGCAGCATGGGTTCCTTGAACTACATCATTGGTTGAAAAAGTTGGAGCTGTTGTTCCTGAACCACTATTTCGGCCATTACCTGAGACATCGTTGGTATTATTATCCATCGACCAAAAGGCATCGACACTGCCACCGAAGTTGACCACGGGTGTTTCACAAATGGCTTCGTCAGCATCTAAAATTCCATCATTATCATTATCGATATCAAAAAAGTCACTAACACCATCTTCATCAGTGTCTAGAATCTCCCGCCAATCTCTTTCAGGGGTTGACGGTTGGTCAGCATTTGGAAAGTCATCTGAGCTTTGTCCGTTATTTGTAACATTAGTGCTAGGGTTTGATCCATTGACATTATCAAAAACATCATCCAAGCCGTCAACATCATCATCAACTCCAGAAATAGTAACATCCGCTATTTTATCATTATTTGTATCGTAGGCTTCAATAAAATCTGTAAAACCATCATTATCAGAGTCGATATCTAAATAGTCAGGTTCATCTGTCCCATCAGTATTTACTAGTGTTAAAAAATTTCCTGCTTGATCAATATCAAAAGCATCATCAATACCATCCCCATCCGTATCAACTCCTAACGGAGAACTTGGTGCAGAGTTGGTAGCTTGACCTTCGATGTTATCAACTATTCCATCATTATCAGAGTCAATATCCAGTCGGTTTGAGAAGCCATCTCCGTCAGTATCCGCATCCACTAAGACAGTCCCCCCATCATCTGGATCAAAAGTATCTGCCCACCCATCATTATCAGAATCAACAAAAACATCTACTGTTCCGTTACCGTCTGAATCAAGACCCCCTGCTTCAATTATATCAGCTATTCCATCATTATCTGAATCTAAATCAAAAATATTTGGTAAGCCATCACCATCAGAGTCACATGAAGGATCTGATTCTAAGGCTATTCTTGCAGCTGACCACGCTTCACTAAAACTATACCTTGCAGCGTCTAATAATCCCGAATAGTTTCCGCTTACTCCTGCAGAATTATCACCTGCACTAAAACTCCCACCTACACCGCCATCACTCGAGTGGGCAGGAATGTCAGTAAAAGAAGCAGTTAATGTTTCACCAACACCGTCAAAATATAATGTCATTAAGCCATTATCAAAAGTACATGCCACATGATGCCATTGATTATCTACAGTAAGTGTTTGAGAGTAGATCAAATTCGTTTGAGAACCTGCTCCACCACTTCTAGCAGAAAAAGTTAAGGCATTTCCATTTAACCAAAGAATCAAGCCATTAACTGTTCCTCCCTCTTCATAGATGACTCTAGTACCCGTTAAATCATCTGGCTTGATCCAAGCTGAAAAGCTAACAGTAGTATATTGCGACTCCATAAAATCACCATCAACACTATATCGAATTTGCTGACTAGTTCCGTTAAAACTTGCTGAATGTGAGCCTTGAATGGCATCAGTTGAAAAGGCCGGAGTAGTTGTTCCCGAACCTGCATCATAATTATTCCCTGAAACATCATCAGTTGAATTATCCATTGACCAATAGGCGTCTACTGTACCTACAAACTCACAAATCCTTTCATTCACATCTAAAATACCATCATTATCATCATCAGTATCTAAATCGTCTGCAACACCATCTGAATCTTGATCAGCTGTGCAACTCGCTGAAGAAATAACTCCAACTGCATCAATCTCATAATCAACTGAGCTTGAATTACCTTTATCGAAAGCTAAATACCTAAAATCAACATTGGAAGTTACTGTGGTAGTTGTAAAACTAACATTGTTATTGTTTGTAGGGGAATTAGGATGATTCGTGAAACCAGAACCCGCGAGTGTAGACTCTGAAAGATCAATAATGGCAGTACCCGTTCCAACTGAATTTCTTCTCCTCCAGGTAATCTCATATTGTGTTCCTGCAGTAAATACTTGCCCAAAATCCAATATTAATTGTTGATTATCATTATAAATTTCTGCAAAGTTACCATCTGGTGAACCCTCTGCCTCTGTATCATTTATTACGTTATTTTGATCACTTTCATAGGTTGCATAGGTGTAATTATTAGTAGTAATAAATCGTTCTCCACAGGCTACTCTCATCATTACAAACCCTGTATCAGTAGCTCCGTCGACATCTTCAATAACATATTGAAAATTATCAATGCCAACAAAACTTGCAAGTGGCGTGTATACAATGTAATCATCATTAGTATTAACTGGTGTACCGTTATCATTAATGCTTAATGTTCCACCATTTGCTGATATAAGGTCATTTATTGCAGCATTGCTCCCTGCTTGAATAATTTCGAGACTAGATCCATCAATATCAATATCGTCCAAGCCAAAAAACAACACATTCAAATTCGTATTTCCACTTGAGGCAACCGAAAAATTATCATCCACAGCGCGAGGTCTCAAATTTGTTGGTCCGGTTCCTGTTGCAATAGCTGTTCCTGTTGTAGGATTACATGTACCTCCAGGACCTCTAAAAACAGTTAATCCAGTACATAAATTATTAGTCCCTGCGCCATTCTCATAAATCACATTATTATTTGCGGTACTAGTGCCAATGCTCGCTCCACCATCACCACAGAGTATTGAATTTGTTCCTCTAAGATGTATGTCATCGTCAATTTCTACGCATACGTTTACTTCTACGTAGAAAATTGCATTATCCCGGATATGAATATCATCTGCACAATAATTATATGAGCTTGTAAAAGCGTAATAAATTGAATTATCTTCTAAGTAGATATCTATTTCAACTGGACCAACTGTTCCTGGACCTTCATTAGCTCTAGCAGTATATAACTGACCTCGATTATAGATTCTTGCATTGTTAATTAAAGCTAATCCTGTACTATTTGTGCCAACCGTCACCCAAAAAATTGCTCCAGTATCGACTTCTAAATAACCCTCAAATTCATAAAGGGTGCCTGTCGTACCATAATCCAGATAAACAGTGTCACCACTAGATATAAAAACATTATCAGTTGGTGCTGGATAGTCAATTCCCTCAGTTCCTCCTGCACCAGCGCCTTGTTGCCATGTGGAAGCATCATCCCAATTTCCTGTTTGCACAGACTGAAAACTAGATTGGGCTGCTGAAAATGAAAAGAGAAATAAAAGAAAAATGGCAAAACCAAAAGGCTTCTTAATCATCATATTAAAATCATTATAAGAAGTACAAATTTAATTAATCTTTATAGTCAAAAATAAATGAGTTAAACTATTTAATCAATAAAATTAAGATGAGGGGGCAATCAAAATGTTTAATAAATTGATTCAAAAAGCTGCTTACTGACCTTATTGAAATATCGTTTTTTCCCAAAAGAGCCTACCCATTGGATTTTTTTTACACTGTTACTGAGGAAGATTTCATCAGCCACTAAAAGGGCCTCTTTTTTTAAGGGAATTTCAACTATTTTGAAGTCTAGCTTTTTAGCTATTTCTATCACTTTTGAACGCATAACACCATCTAAACAGCCTTCAGAAATGGGCGGAGTATAGATGTCTTGTTTTTTAACTAAAAAAATATTGGAACTAGTCGCCTCGGCAAGTCCTTGGTGATTATTCAGAAGGATAAGGTCATCTAACTTTCGTTCCTTTGCCTCAATTGCCGCAAGAATATATGGGAGTGAATTTAATGTTTTGATTGATGTTAAGTAATTAGGGAAAATCGTTACTTCCTCTGAAAAATCAATGCGTAAACCGTTTTGGTTTAAATGAACGATAGCCTCATCCAATTGCTCTGCTTCAATAAAATATGCAGCTTTTGATGCAGTCGGTTTATAGGTTCCTCCACCATCTCTAAAAACCGTTAATCTTAGCTTAGCATTGCTCTCTAGCTCATTTTTTATCAATAATTGGTCTATACAAACCTTTATTTCATTCAACTGTAATTGATTCAATTCAATTTTCAATTGAGCTAGACTTCCAATCAAGCGATTGAAATGATTTTCTAAATAACAAGGCTTCCCGGCTTTAATACGGATGGTTTCAAAAACTCCATCCCCGTATTTTAATGCACGATTTAAACTAAACACTGGTTGATTAGCTTGATAAAATTTATTGTTGTAACAAAGGTAATTTGAAGGCACTATTAAGCAGTCTTTTAAAAAGGTAAAAGTCTCAAAATTTGATCGATAAATACTGGAAAAGATTTAGGAACTGTCAAGAAAGTAAATCCTACTCCAAATATTGCACCCCAAAAATGGGCATCATGATTCACATAATCACCGCTCTTCTTACCTTGAATATAAGAATAAACAAGATAAATGATGGCCCAAACTATACCTGGGAAACACCATAATCCATAAAGACAGATGGACGTTCCTGGGCTAAAAATTACTGAAGAAAACAAGACGGAGGAAACGGCACCAGATGCTCCAACTGAGTGATAGTTTGGATTATCCTTTTGTTTTTTGTAAGTGGGGAGAATGGCAAACATAATCCCACCAATATATAGCAACACAAAATAAAAAGTACCAGTTGTTCCAGCATAGGCTTCAAAGTAATTTTGAGTAATTCCTCCAAAGAAAAAAAGTACCAGCATGTTCACAATTAAGTGCATCCAATCGGCATGCAATAAAGCATGACTTAAAAAACGATGCCATTCCTTATTTCTCTCTATTATATAAGGAGTAAAATCTAATTTGTAAAACAACTTAGAATTATTAAACGCAGGAATGGAAACTGCTGCAGTTACAATTATTATTATGATAGTTATTGAAATCATTCAGAAAATAAATCCATTTGTGGTGCATCACTTTCCCGATCTCCTGAAGGCTTTTTTAACGCTACATCAGTGTCAATTTTTATCTCGGATAAATTCTCTTCGTCTCCACTCTCTTTATTTTCAGTCTCTGAAGATTCACTTTTGCTTTGCTCTTTCTTAGCATCTTCATCAAATGGACTTTTGAGAAAATCTTCCACTTCCATATCCAAGGCCTTTGCTGCTGCTTCAGTTTCTAGTCTATCTACTGACTTTAATTTGTGGTAGCTCAACTTATTACCCAAGGCTTTCATTCCTTTCACCGAAATGAATTCCTTTAAGTTGAGTATTTCATTGTCACGTGCGTCCTTCCCTCTTGGTTTCACAAAACTCATCTCAATAACTGTGTTAAATGAGGTTGAAATCAGTTCTAAGTAACTTTTTTCATGCTCCGTAATAAAGGTGGTTTTCTTATCTGTATCTTCCACCAAGAATCGCTTCGCATAAAAATCTTCCTTTTCACCATCAAAATAAATAGCTGTAAGTGGTTTCTTAGGATTCCATTTTTCAATCACAATTAAATCCTCTTCAAAGTGAGTAGACACGTTGGTGCCTGTTAATTTATAATGACCCGATTGAGTTATGGTTAAAATTTTATCATCGGAGTTAAATTGTCCTAACAATTCCCCTCTACCTTCAGTATTAATGCGTTGAACGGTGTCATCAAACCAAATTTTTCGGGCACTTAAGGTGGAGCTTCCCTCCTCTTTGAGTTTAATCTTACTAATCAAGTGCTTGCTCAATATATTTCCTTTTGCTGCGCGTCCTTTAATTGCCATTTCAGCAAAGTCAGCATCAAACTTTAATTTCTTCAACTTTGCCTTTGGACGCAATAAAACTTGAACAACTTCTGCTTCACCATTGGGGTTTGCGCTAAAGTAAAGCACTTTTGACCCTGGATTACCAGCAGTTAAATCATATTCCTTATCGCGTGTAATGGATGTTACCGCAAAGCGCTTAATCATTGATTTCCCTGACTTCCCATCCTGATAAATCATATTATAGATGGTGCGTTTATCTCCCTTTTTCCAAACGCCAACATGTATGATATTTTTACCCACAAATGATTTTGCTTGAATTTTCTGTACTTGCATGATACCATCTTCCCTAAAGACTATGATGTCATCAATATCAGAGCAATCTGCTACAAATTCAGACTCGGACTTTTTTAAACCGTGCCCTATAAAACCTTCACTTCTACTCACATACAGTTTGGTGTTTGCAACAGCAACCTTAGTGGCATCAATGTTTTCAAAGGACTTTATTTCTGTCTTACGCTCTCTGCCCTTACCGTGCTTCTCTTTTATTTTCTTAAAGTAGGCAATGGCAAAATCAGTAAGGTGCTCTAAATCATGTTTAATTTGAGCAATTTCATCTTCAATTCGCTTAATTAATTCATCGGCCTTGAAGCTGTCAAACTTAGAAATTCGTTTAATTCTAATTTCAGTTAAGCGAGTAACATCTTCATCGGTAACTTCCCGAAGCAAATGTTTTGTATGAGGCTTCAACCCCTTATGAATAGCCTCTAATATAGCTTCCCAAGTTTCACATTCTTCAATGTCGCGGTAGATTCTATTTTCAATGAATATCTTCTCTAAAGATGAAAAATGCCATTGTTCTTCAAGCTCTCCCTTACGAATTTCTAACTCCTTCTTAAGAAGGTCTTTTGTTCGTTCAGTATTGTGTCGTAAAATTTCATTAACTCCTAAAAACTTTGGCTTATCATCTTCAATTACACAGGAGTTTGGTGATATGGAAACTTCACAATCGGTGAAAGCATAGAGCGCATCAATCGTTTTGTCGGGAGAAACGTTGGTGGGTAGATGAATATTTATTTCAACATTCTCTGCAGTATTATCCTCTATTTTCTTGATTTTTATCTTCCCCTTGTCATTGGCTTTTAAAATGGAATCTATTAGGCCTGAAGTATTTGTGCCAAAAGGTATTTCAGTGATTACTAAGGTCTTTTTATCTTCCTGCCCTATTTTAGCTCTAACACGGATTCTTCCTCCCCGTAACCCATCATTATAATTCGAAAAGTCGGCCATACCACCAGTTAAAAAGTCTGGAAGAATATTGGTCTTTTTCCCTTTTAAAATATTTATGGAACCATCAATCAACTCGTTAAAATTGTGAGGCAAGATTTTACAGGCTAATCCAACAGCAATCCCCTCTACTCCTTGTGCCAAAAGCAAGGGGAACTTCATCGGTAAAGTCAAAGGTTCTTTTCCCCTTCCATCGTAAGACGAGGCCCAATTTGTAGTTTTAACATTAAAAGCTACATCAAGCGCAAATTTTGAAAGACGTACCTCAATGTATCGGGGAGCAGCAGCGCGGTCTCCGGTTAAGATATTCCCCCAGTTTCCCTGGCAGTCCAACACCAATTCTTTTTGTCCCAACTGCACCATGGCATCACCAATAGAAGCGTCGCCATGTGGATGATATTTCATGGTATTACCAATCACATTGGCCACTTTGTGGAAACGTCCATCATCCAACTCTTTCAATGAATGGTGGATTCTTCGTTGTACCGGTTTTAATCCATCGTGAATATGTGGAACAGCTCGCTCTAGGATAACATAGGAGGCGTAATCCAAAAACCATTCATTATACATACCAGAAACTTGAATCACATTCTCAAGCCCTTCAGAACCTTCAACTTCTTCTTTTGGATTGCTCTCTTCTGGACTCAAGTCCTTCTCTTCTTCGTCTTTATCAGCCATATTTAATTCTTAAGCCACAGCTTCTTCTAAATCAATTTCTACCTTTAAATTATCAATAATAAACTCTTGTCGATCTGGGGTGTTTTTCCCCATGTAAAATTTAAGTAACTCATTTATAGAGTCTTTTCCAATAACTACTGGCTCCAATCGCATATCTTCGCCAATAAAATTTTTGAATTCATCTGGTGAAATTTCACCCAATCCCTTGAACCGAGTAATTTCTGCTTTTCCCTTCAAGGACTTTACAGCATCTCTTCGCTCTGTTTCGCTGTAGCAGTAAAAGGTCTGCTTTTTGTCGCGCACCCTAAATAATGGAGTTGCCATAACATAAAGGTGACCGTTTTTAACTAAATCTGGAAAAAACTGCAAGAAAAAAGTAATCAATAGCAAGCGAATATGCATTCCATCTACGTCGGCATCAGTAGCCAATACCACTTTATTATAGCGCAAATCATCTAATCCATCTTCGATATTTAGAGCCGCTTGTAATAAATTAAACTCTTCATTTTCGTAAACAATTTTTTTAGTTAAGCCATAGGAGTTCAATGGCTTTCCCTTCAGACTAAAAACTGCTTGAGTATTTACATCACGCACTTTTGTGATGGAACCGGAGGCAGAGTCACCCTCAGTTATAAAAAGTGTTGTTTCTTCTTTCCGTTCTTTTCCATCATTAAAATGAACACGACAGTCGCGCAGCTTTTTATTGTGCAAGCTAACTTCTTTAGCTCTTTTTCGAGCTAATTTCTTAATGCCTGCTAAATCTTTTCGCTCTCGTTCAGACTGTAATATTTTCTTTTGTAAGGCATCAGCAACATCTTGGTTTTTATGTAAAAAATTATCAAGGTGCTTCTTTAAAAAATCCATTACAAAGGAGCGCATAGAAGGCCCATCGGGACCTACATCATTACTTCCTAGTTTGGTTTTTGTTTGAGATTCAAACACCGGCTCCATTACCTTCACGCTAATGGCAGCAACGATTGATGATCGAATATCAACGGCATCATAATCCTTTTGAAAATACTCGCGAATGGTTTTCACATAAGCTTCTCTAAAAGCACCTTGATGAGTACCACCTTGAGTGGTATGCTGTCCATTTACAAATGAGTAATATTCTTCACCATAAGAATTAATGTGTGTAACAGCTACCTCTATGTCCTCATCTTCTATATGAATAATCGGGTAAAGTGGGTCATCGGACATGTTTTTTTCCAGTAAATCATATAATCCACGTTCTGAAAAATATTTTTCACCATTAAAAACTATCGTCAGGCCTCTATTTAAGTAAACATAATTCCAAAGAAGGCGCTCTACATGTTGTGTACGAAATTGGTAATTGTGAAAGATACTTTCATCAGGTATAAAAACCACTTTAGTTCCTTTCCTACGAGTAGACTCTTCCACAGGGTCGTCAAGTGTTAGCTCCCCTCTTTCAAACTCAGCCACCTTCATCTTATCATCACGATAAGACTCAATTCTAAAATTAGTTGATAATGCATTAACAGCTTTTGTACCAACCCCATTTAATCCTACTGACTTCTTAAAGGCCTTAGAATCATACTTTCCTCCAGTGTTAATTTTAGAAACTACATCTACTACTTTTCCTAGCGGCACTCCACGTCCGTAATCTCTAACTTTTACTGTCTTATCCTTAATACTCACTTCAATGGTTCTGCCATTGCCCATCACAAATTCATCAATGGAATTGTCCAACACCTCTTTCAATAACACATATATTCCATCATCGTAAGCACTGCCATCACCAAGCTTTCCGATGTACATACCAGGACGCATTCGAATGTGCTCTTTCCAATCTAGTGAGCGGATGTTATCTTCCGTATATTCTACTTCTTCTGCCATAAATTTGATTGAAGCATCTAAAGTACATAGAAATTACAGCTCGTTTTTTCTACCATTTGAGGATTTATTAACAGCGATTTTAACACAACTGGCAGGCATAAAAATGAGTTCTTTATATCAACTAATTATTATTTTAGTTACATTAGCTATCTATTAATAACTAACTTACAATGAGATATTCTACGCTTCTGCTCTTAGCACTTTTTCTCACTGGAATACTTAGAGCTCAAGTCAACATAGTGGGTCTTAATTTAAAAGCTTACACCCCTACTTCATCATTTAATGACAACATCAAAAGCACACCTGTAGGTGTTTCTGTATCTTACTTAAGAACAATTCAAAACTCAAGATTGTCTTTTGGACTTGAAGCTGGATTTGCTGAGTATTCGAGAGAAGATGTTGTTACTGAATTTCAAGGCAGAGAAATTGAAATTCAAGCTGTTGATGGTTTTTTTAATGTACATGGGGTTATTCGTTATGACTTGCTCGATTTTGGATGGACAACATTTTATGGAGAAGGTAAAATCGGTGCTACAACTTTTTTTACTGAATATAGCCTAGGCCATTGCCCAGTTGCTGAGGAAATGGAATATGAAGGAGAGTTAACTACACATGGTTCAGCATTTAATTTGGGATTGGGTGCCGGTATAATGATAAACCCTACGATTTTCTTTGACTACGATAGAGAAAGTGATTTTTGGATTGACTTCTCAGTAAGTACATTTTCAGGAAGTATTTCTAATTATCAAGTAGTAAAAAACGATGAACAATCCGATAAGATGTCTAGTGAACGTAAATCAAGCCTTACCAATTACTTGGATTATAAAATCGGAGTTATTTTCAAGTTGTGAATGATCTTTACAAAAATTATTAGTAACAACCTCTTAACCTAAGCCTCCATTTTAACGTTTTATATTTATCAACAATTGGTTGAATAAAAACTTATGAATCAAACTTGTAAATGATACAGACAAATATGTCATATTTGTAATATGCCTAGTAATGAGCACTTTTCTTCTACTAAACAACGCGTTTCCTTTTTAAAGGCTTTCCTAATACTACTTTTTATAATTTTTAATACACTTGTTAACGCTCAACCAGTAAATACAGTTGCTAGAGTTAAAGCGGGTTTTATTGGAAACTTTTACCACTATGTGGATTGGCCTGAAGGTGCTGTTAAAGATACTTTTCGGCTAGCAATATTGCAAGAAGAGGACTTAGCTGAAACTATGACTGCCATATCAGCAAGGCACCATTATGGGGATGAAAAATTACCCATTAAGGTAAGTTTGATTCAAAACTTAGACAAGGCCACGAGTTTTAATATGGTTTATGCCAATAATAATAGTGGCTATAAACCAGAACGATTATTTAATGCTATTGGAGATAGTCCTACCCTATTAATTACGGAGAACTACGACTTTAAAACTACCATGATCAACTTTATTACTGTCGATAGCCGAATAAAGTTCCAAGTGAATATTTTAAAAATAGAGAGTAGAAACATTGTTGTAGACAACACAATTATACAAAACTCAAACAATGACGTAAACCAAGAAGAATGGCAAAAACTATTAAAAAATCTTCGCAGCGAATTAAATAGCCAAGCTGAGGACAATGAAAACTTATCCAAACAAATAGCCGCCTTAAATGCTGAAATTGAGGAAAAAACAAAACGAGTTGAAGAGAAAGACAAAGAACTGTATGATATTCAAGAAAATATTATGGTTCAAAAGATGAAGGCCGACCAATTGGAAGACCGTTTAAAGTTGAATGAAGAAATTATTGAGCAAAAACAGGCGTCTATCGTAAGAAGTGATAAAAAACTAAAATCTCAAATTGCCGAATTGGAAAAAGCCAAAGAAGAGTATGCTGAAGTTCAAAAAAACATGAGTGAAACCAAAGAATCACTTGACATTCAAAAGAAATTTACTATTGCAGCTGCCATCATTGCTTTACTCATTGCCATCTTATTATTCTATTCTTATAAGAGTTTTGTTAAGCAAAAGAAATTAGGTGCTATCATTAACAAACAAAAAGAAGAAACTGAAGCTCAGCGTGATGCCATTCAAAAACAGCATGTTCAGTTGGAAGAGAAGACAAAGGAAATTACTGACTCCATCAACTACGCTAAGCGTATTCAAGAAGCTATACTTCCGCCAATTTCATTTGTAAAAGAAAATTTACCCAACAGCTTTATTTTTTATCAACCTAAAGATATTGTAGCAGGTGACTTTTATTGGATGGAAGCAGAAGATGATTATTCCGTATTTGCAGCAGCAGATTGCACCGGACATGGTGTACCTGGCGCAATGGTAAGTGTTATTTGCAGCAATGCTTTGAATCGATCAGTTAGAGAGTTTAAGCTAACAAAACCAGGCAAAGTGCTCGACAAAACACTAGAGATTGTCTTGGAGAAATTTGAAAAATCTGAAGAAGAGGTAAAAGATGGTATGGACATTGCCATTTGCACCTTTGAAAAACAAACAGGCAAGTTACTTTATGCAGGAGCGAATAACCCACTTTGGATTGTTAGAAAAAATTCAAACGAGATTGAGGAATATAAAGCCGATAAACAGCCCATAGGAAGTTACCTAAAGCACGTTCCCTTTAATACGCATGAAACAATTTTAAAGGAAGGTGATACCGCCTATATTTTTAGTGATGGTTATTCTGATCAGTTTGGAGGTAAGATTGGTAAGAAATTTAAAAGTGTAAATTTCAAGCAACTACTAATTGCAATTCATGAAAAACCCATGCATGAACAACGAGAACTAATTGAAAAGAATTTCTATGATTGGATGGGCAATTATGAGCAGCTTGATGATGTATGTGTGATTGGATTTAGAGCATAAACCCAAAGCACTTCTTAATGTTATTAGCCCTTTTAAAAAAATATCAACTGCAAATCATCGCAGTTTTATACCTAGTAATCTCTTTCTTTATTCTATTATTATTCAATGGAACAGGTGGCGAAGCAGATAGCATTCATCACTACCTCTATGCGAAATTTGCCCCAGAGCATCCAGAACTTTTTTTGAATCATTGGGCAAAACCAATTTTCACCTTATTTGCTTCTCCATTTGCTCAGTTTGGCTTTATTGGTGTAAAAGTATTTAACGTTTTAATGGGTTTAATCTCGGTGATCTATACTTTTAAGATAGCTCGGCAATTCAAGCTGAATAATGCTCCTTTAGCATCATTGTTCTACTTCATTTTTCCATTAACTTTTACGATCAATTATAGTGGTTTTACTGAGCCAATTTTTGCAGCTATGCTCTGTATTAGTATTCATTTTTGTTTAAAAAACAAATTTTTGCTTGCAGCAATTTTAGTCTCATTTATGCCTTTTGCACGTTCTGAAGGGTTGTTGTTTATCGGTCTGTTTGCACTTTATTTTATTTTAAGAAAAAAATACAAGTGTATTTTTTATTTATTGATTGGCCATTTATTATTTTCAGCTATAGGATTTATTTTTGGTGATACCCCCCTTTGGGTAGCTACCAAAATACCATATGCTAGTTTGCAATCACACTATGGCTCAGGGGAACTCACCCATTTTGCAGAGAAATTAATTCACATTACGGGAGTACCACTCTTATTTTTATTTCTTCTTGGGTTAATTAATTCAATTGTCTTTAAAAAATGGAGCAATGTAAGCCATCAAACAACTTTTAAGCTTTTAATTTTTGGTGGCTTTTTACTTTTTTTTATAGCTCATAGTCTATTTTGGTATTTGGGCATTTTTAACTCCATGGGATTAAAGCGTGTTTTTGGCGCAATTACACCATTAATGGCCATTCTAGCGTTACTTGGATTCAATACCATAGAAAAAATACAGTTAAATTGGTTTAATAAGACATTGAAGCTAGTGAGTTTGGCCTATATTTTAATCTTCCCATTCACTTCAAACCCTGCAGCCTTAGATTGGAAAGTAGATATGAATCTAAGTAAGGCACAACTTACAGCTGAGGCAACAGCTGACTTCATTCTTTCATTAGATTCGCTAAAAAATCGTCGGTTTATCTATACTGACCCTTACTTGGGTAAAGCTTTAAATATTGACCCCTTCGATGTTGAACAGCGATTAATCCTATCACCTAAAGTATTTTCAGAACTTCGAAGAGGCGATGTAGTAATTTGGGACAATTGGCACTCAGTAATTGACTATGGATTAGAAATTAATGCATTAAAAAAACAAGAAGCTATTCATCAAATCAAAGAATTTAAAAATCAGAACGTAACTTATATTGTTTTCATTGCTGAATAAAATTTATTGTACTAGAACAATTATAATGAGCTTATTTTTTTACTCAAGAATTAGTTCATTTACATAACGACAAAACCAATGTTTAACAATGTCTTCCAATCTTCTTATTTGCAATAATAGAGTGAAAATATAAATTACTTGTATCTACATTAATTCATTTTTTTTTCGGACATTTGCAAAAAATTAAAAACGATAAAAAATATGAAAAAAATAGCTAAAACAATTGCTGCTTTTACATTCGCAACTGCACTAGTGGCATGTGGTGGAGCTGAAAAGAAAGCTGAATCAAAGACAATGGATGAAAATTCTACTGAAGAAACCGTTGAAGTAATGGAATTAATGATTAAGCCATCGGATAGTAAAGTAGTTTGGGAAGGAAATGTTGTAGGCGTATACTCTCATACTGGCACTGTTGCTGTTACTGATGGAATGCTTACTATAGAAGGCAATCAAGTTAAAAGTGGAAACTTCACTGCTGACTTAACTACAATGACCCCTACTGATGAAAACTATACACCTGAAGAAGGAAAATCAAAAGAAAAATTAGTTGGTCACCTTTCTTCTCCAGATTTCTTTATGGTAGATTCTTTTCCTACAGCAAGTTTTGAGGTAATTTCTCATGATGTTGAAAATAACACAATTACAGGAAATTTAACCATTAGAGGTGTAACTAGAGAAGAAACAGTTAATGATGTAAAAATTGATTTAACTGCAAAAACAGCAAGTGGCAAATTAACATTTGATAGAAAGAATTATGATGTTGCTTTTAGCCATCCAGCAAAAGATGTTGTAATTTCTGACGATGTAGATTTAGAAATAATGTTAAGCATGTAAATCTGAAAATATTCAGGTTAAAAAATTGAGCTCACCAGAAATGGTGGGCTTTTTTTGGCTTATTATTAATTTAAGTTAAAGTAATAAGCTAAGTCTAACAAGTATAATCGCTCTCGGATACCATCAAAAGGATTGTCGTAACGAATGTCAATTCCTAACTCCGCTTTGCTACCTCCCTTCATTAATTTTCCAATAACAAGCTTTAAACGCACTTCATTGGTAAAGTCTGGGTTCCGATGTTTTCCTAAAATCTCCGTGTAAGCTAAAAAATACTTTTCATTACTATTTAAATTATATCCTTCTAACGGCAATGATATCCCAAATCGATATCGAAGACGTATCTCAATATCATCAATTCCTCTAAACGTTTGATCTGAGTTGATTCGATGTATGAAGGTTATGTTTGAATTTGTATTTTTCACCCAACCAAGTTGTTCAAAAAAACGTGTGGCATTTTGAGCGTCGCTAAATCGATGTAAGGCACCAACTGCTATTTTTGTAGTTGATTTCAATCTTTTTTCCAATGCCATTTGCAAATCAATTCGTTGACTTTTTTCTTCAATTCTTTCTAAACCATCAGTTTTGTTAATTAATGAAACATACCTTCCCTTAACTGCAGGCTTTAAACTGTATTTTGAATTTATATTAATTGATGAGTTTAAGTTGAAGCTTAATCCAGTTGCATCATAGCTTTCTTGAGCACCCATTTCAAAAATTTTAAAACAAATTATAAAAGCAAGTAAGTACTTCATCAATAAAAGAAGTTATCGTGATTACTGTCTTCCAACTCTTGCGCTTTAATAAACATACCCTCTCCATCGAAGAGGTACTCATAATAGGCTTGTTTATCAGTACTCTCACCAAATATTATTATCTCATAGTTTACTTCAACTTCTTTTTTTACATCATTAAATCTCTTTTCATTCACAATTTTCATTACATCTCCTTGACTTATGTATTGTCTTTGAATTTTCTTGAATTCAACTTTACTAAAAGATTCATTGAGCTTTCCTCTTATGGTATCAATTACATATTTAGGAACTTCTTTTAATGCAATTAAAACTTCAGCATCTTTAAAAACGCCATTAAAGGAAAACTCTATACTGTATCTTCTTTTATTAGCTTTTAATTTTGCTTCAAAAGAACTATCAGCTTCATTCTTCTCAAAAAACCAGTTTACCTTTTCATCTGGAAAAAGTTTTTTAACAAAGTCACGAGATACTATGGGAACTGAATCCTCAACAACAGCTGTTTCAAATTCAACTTTTTTCTGGCTGTAGCCATCGAGAAAGGCTAAAAGAAACATTAAAATTAGTAGGGTAAAGGAAAAATATCTAAACATAATACGCGCTTTAAGCCTATTCATGACTCATTATTAAACTTTATCTAAAATACCATGAATTTCCATATTTATGAATACTACCAAAGAGTTTAATATTTAAATAAGATAAGTATACTATATGTAGGTCAAAGATATTTTAGGAAAATTGCTATTCACCTTGTTCATTATCAAATTGATGCTTTGACAATTGCTTATCTTATCTTTGACGAATGAAAAGTCTGCTTAGTATTATATTCGTTCTTATTTGCACCAATGCATCTGCTCAGCAGCACTACCCACTACATCCTAGTATTGGTGATACCATTGATCGGAATGAGAAATTAGATTACTCCCTCTTTCCAACAATAGCAAATCAAGATTTTGAGTTTGCCACCATAAGCTTTGAAAAGGACTCCTTTTATTTAGTGATAAGTAAAATAGAAGATAATTCAACTCAAAAAATGCTGCTATCAAAATCAGTCCTAATTCAGGCGCAACAAAACATTGAAAAAGTTAATAGATATTACCGCTACAAAGCCAATCAAGCAAAGGACACTAACAGCTATCAATCGAGCCTAGGAGAGCAAAAGTCTAGACCCATTCGAATGGATGGACCAATGACTGAACAAATGAAAAAAGATGCTCGCATGAACATTAGATTGCGAGAAGATGCTCGCCGCAGAAGAGAGATTGAGCAAGGCATTAGAGGACAAGAATTTTTTATCGGATATTAATATGGAGTACCCAAGTATTATACTAAAACCCAAGCGAAACATCAGTATTAAAAGGAGACACCCTTGGGTGTTTTCAGGTGCTATAGATAAAATCTTACTAGATCCTGACGCTCAAGAATTAGGTGAAGGTGACTTGGTGAAAGTGTGTAATCAAAAAGAGGAATGTATTGGAGTTGGTCACTTTGGAGAGGCAAGTATTGCTGTCAGATTGTTGAGTTTTAAGGAGGAAGACATCAATTCAAATTTCTGGCTAAAAAAAATTGAAGCTGCTGTTAAGCTTAGAAAAAAGCTCGGTTTAATTAATAATTCAGAAACTAGCGCTTATCGCTTAGTTCATGCTGAAGGTGATGGTCTCCCAGGTTTAATTATCGATATTTATAATAAAACAGCTGTAATCCAAGCTCATAGTATTGGCATGGCCAATGCCATAAATGAAATTTCCAATGCACTGCTTAGTGCGTATGGTAATGATTTAGAAGCTGTTTACAACAAGAGCGAAAAGACTTTGCACAAAGCAGATCAAACACACCTACAAAATGGCTACTTGCAAGGCAAAAGCAATTGTCCTCAAATTGTAAAAGAAAACAACTTAAGTTTTGACATTGATTGGATTACTGGTCAAAAAACAGGCTTTTTTATTGATCAAAGAGAAAATCGAAAACTCTTGCAACAATTTGTGCAGCATAAAAAAGTTCTCAATACCTTTTGCTACTCTGGTGGTTTTAGTGTTTATGCTTTAGCTGCAGATGCTAGTTTAGTACATTCTGTTGACAGCTCTGAAAAAGCAATTGAGCTCTGCAACAACAATGTTAAATTGAACTTTGGCGAAACGACTAAACATGAATCATTTGTTCAAGATACCTTTTCATTTCTTTCGGAAACTAATGAAGAATACGACGTAATCGTTTTGGATCCGCCGGCTTATGCTAAGAGCAAAAGTGCAAAACATAAGGCAGTCCAAGGATATAAGAGACTAAATGATACGGCTATGCGCATGATTAAACCCGGAGGAGTTTTATTGACTTTTTCTTGCAGCCAAGTAATTGACCGTAAACTATTTGAAGACACCATAACTGCAGCGGCAATTTCAGCAAGAAGAACTATAAAAATCTTACATCATCTGTCTCAACCTGCGGATCATCCTGTTAGTATTTTTCATCCTGAAGGAGAATACCTTAAAGGTCTTGTTTTGTATATCGAATCATGAATCAATCCATTTCGTTTCAAAACATTTGGAAGGTATCGCTTCCTATTATTTTTAGTGGTGTAGCACAAAATATTGTAAATGTAACAGATACTGCATTCTTAGGTAGAGTTGGCATGGTAGAACTGGGTGCTGCTGGTAATTCAGGAATTTTCTACTTTGTTTTATTAGTACTAGGAATTGGTTTTACTATTGGCTGTCAAATCATAATTGGACGCAGAAATGGCGAAAAAAACTTTCGTGAAATAGGGGGTTTATTTAATACGGCCTTATTGTTTTTATTGCCTCTAGCCTTATTCATATTTATACTAGTTAAACTATTCTCTCCTCTCCTACTTTCAGAATTAGTTTCCTCCCCTGATATTTTAACTGCTTCAAATGACTATTTGAATATCAGAATCTGGGGCATCTTTTTCGCATTTATAAACTTCTTATTTATAGCCTTCTACACTGGCATTACCTCTACAAAAGTGCTTACAAAAGCTACCTTTTTACAAGCCATAGTTAATGTTATCCTTGATTACCTCCTCATTTTCGGTGTTGCTGGCTTTCCACAAATGGGAATTGCTGGTGCTGCATTGGCTTCAGTAATTTCTGAAATTGTTGCCTTTCTCTATTTCATTTACTTTACCAACAAAAAAGTTGATCGAATAAAATACAATCTCTTTGTAAGCTTGAAGTTCACTTCTAAAAAGTTGCCTAGAATTATGAAGGTAGCTCTTCCAATTATGCTCCAAAACTTTATGGCGCTCACGTCATGGTTGATTTTCTTTATGATTATTGAGCAAATTGGTGAAAAAGAGCTGGCGGTTTCTCACATCGCTCGAAGCATTTATATGGTCTTAATGATCCCTCTTTTTGGATTTAGTTCAGCAACCAGCACATTGGTTTCAAATGTACTTGGACAAGGCAATCAGCACTTGGTGTTAAAGTTAGTGGAGCGCGTAGTCAAGCTAAGCTTAGCTTGCACACTTCTTTTTATGCCTGTTTTATTCTTCTTTCCTACAGCGGTTTTATCAATTTACACAGACAGTTCTGAATTAATAAATGCCGCTTATCCTGTACTTAATGTGATTTGCGGATCTATGTTGCTTTTTAGCATTGCCTACATTGTATTTTCTGCAGTAACGGGAACTGGAAAAACACTTATTTCTATGAGTATAGAGTTTACGAGTATTTTTATTTATCTGATTGGAGCTTATTTGATTGGGGTCCACTTTGAATTACCACTTAGCATTGTGTGGTGTTCAGAATTTATTTATTTTGGATTAATGGGTGGTATTTCTATACTTTATCTGAAATTTGGCAATTGGAAGAACAGTTTGGTTTAGATGAAAAAAAACAAAGACTTACGAATTATTTTTATTGGAACACCTGATTTCGCTGTAGAAAGCTTCAAACAAATCTATGAGTCGGGAAGAAATGTAGTGGCCGTTATTACTGCACCAGATAAAAAGTCTGGCAGAGGAAGAAAAATACAGCAATCTGCCGTTAAAACATATGCATTAGAGCATAACATCACCGTATTGCAACCAACAAACCTAAAGGATCAAGACTTTCTAAGCGAATTACGGAGTTTTAATGCCGATCTTCAAGTTGTTGTGGCGTTTAGAATGCTACCAGAAGCTGTTTGGAATATGCCTGAGTTGGGCACTTTTAATTTGCACGCCTCCCTCCTTCCAAATTACAGAGGAGCTGCTCCAATTAACTGGGCAATTATTAATGGAGAAAAAGAAACAGGGGTGACTACCTTTTTCCTAAAACATGAAATTGATACCGGTGATTTATTATTACAAGAAAAGGTCGCTATTTCAGAAAATGAAACTGCTGGTAGCTTGCATGATAAATTAATGACAGTAGGTGGAGAACTAGTGCTGAAAAGCCTAGCCTTAATTGAATCGGGAAACTATCAACTGATTAATCAAGACGAATTAATTAAAACTATGCCCAAAAAAGCCCCAAAAATATTTAAGGATGATTGTCGCATAGATTGGAGTCAACCAGCAGAAAAAATTGCCAACTTTATACATGGTTTAAGCCCTTATCCAGGTGCTTGGACGATGATAGATTTAGCTGAAAAGGCAGAAGTACAGCAGCTCAAAATACTAGAAGTCAACTCCTCTGATCAGAATTTCCCACTAAAACAAGGCGAAGTTAAAGTAGATGAGAAGCAATTGTTTATGGGAACAGCCACAATTCCATTACTTGTTAAAGAGTTGCAAATCGCAGGTAAAAAGAGAATGAAAACAGGGGAATTATTAAATGGAGTCAATCTAGACGGAGCTAAAGTAGATTGAACATTCAATAATCTTTTCATAAAAACTCATATTCTATTTTTTTACTTTATACATTATCGTTCAATACACCTAACACGAATGAGAAATGTAATGGAACTGCTAAATTTCTTAAAGCTTTATAATTATATTTATTTCAAGTAATGAAAAATCAGTTTCCATTTTTTTTAATCCTATTGATAATTCATATTGCCTGTAATTCTTCAGATTTATCAAAAGTAAAGAGTAATAAAGCTGAATTTGAATCTCCTGTGAAAGTCCAAAATATTGAAGGAATGCTTTGGATAGATGGCGGTAGCTTCACTATGGGGAGCATAGCTAAAACAGCTAGTAAATCGGAAGGTCCACTTGTAAAAACAAAAGTTGATGGTTTTTGGATGGATGAAACAGAGGTTACCAATGATGAGTTTCAGGAGTTCGTAAACGAAACAGGCTACATCACTGTTGCAGAACGTCCAGTGAATTGGGAGGAACTAAAAAAACAATTACCTACAGGCACTCAAAAACCACCGGATGAAAACTTATTACCTGGGAGCTTAACGTTCTACAGCACCAGTAGAGCGGTTGATTATAACAACATAGCCAATTGGTGGCAGTGGACTACCGGAGCAGACTGGAAACACCCAAATGGACCTGGTTCAAGTATTAAAAATAAGGGAAGCCACCCCGTGGTGCATATTGCTTTTGAAGATGCACAAGCCTACGCTAAATGGGCTGGAAAACGCTTACCTACTGAAGCAGAATGGGAATATGCAGCTCGCGGTGGCGAAGGGCATCAAGAATTTGCTTGGGGAAATGAGTTAAGTCCCAATGGAAAATATTTAGCCAATTTTTTTCAAGGAATATTTCCGAATAAGAATACTAGTCTAGATGGTTTTAAAGGCAGTGCAGCTGTGAAAAGCTTTCCTCCAAATGGTTTTGGCTTGTATGATATGATTGGCAATGTTTGGGAGTGGACTTCGGATTGGTATAGAGATGATACGCGAGACATACAAGCTTCAATGAGCAAGGTTTGCTATAATCCATCTGGCCCAAAAGAAAGTTATGATCCACAAGAGCCTTTAACGCCAAAAAGAGTTATTAAGGGAGGATCGTTTTTGTGTAGTGAAAAGTATTGCAGCAATTACAGACCAAGTGCAAGAATGGCAGCTGCATTTGATTCAGGTCTAGAACACTTAGGCTTTAGATGTGTGAAGGATTAAAGAGTAGATCTTTGAAGTTAGATACCTCAAATTGATAATTTAAGAATACTTGAATATATCCTGTAAGAGTTATTAACCTTTTAATAAAAAAATTTGTGGTCTTAAAGTTGGATGGACTAATTTTTAATTGCTAAGTCTATCGCTCTATATTGCTTAAGTAGTTGATTTACTTCTATTTCTTCTTCAACATCATGTCCAATTCTATTGAGCAAGATTTTTGTCGTTTCCATTAAAGGTTTATTCTTAAAATAATGATCCCTCAAAAAATGAACAAACTTTAAGGTCTTAAAAGCATTAAACCATTGAAAAAAGCGCTTTACAAAGCGGGTTTCAGTGGTAGATTGATTGCGAATTTCATTTAGCTTCTTATCTAGATTTTCAGCACCAATAAATTCTACTAAAGTGGATTCAAAATGCGGTTTCCCAGTATACCACTCTTCCACATTAGCAAAGCATTTCTGTAACACTTCAAAAATTTCTAGTGCATAAGAAAGTTCAATCTGTCTGCTCCCTTCCTCCATTTCTTTTATGGCACGTCCTGTGCCGAACGGCACACGATCGGAAGAACGCGGTGATGGAATTACCATAGTTGAATTCAATTCGGAGAGCGTTCCTTTTGAAATAAATTTCTGTAAGAAATAGAAATCCTCTCCTGCTTTGCGCTTATTCATCCCCCCTTCTTTACAATAAGCGCTCACTCGAACAGCCATTGAAGAGCCAATGGTATGAAAGGCAAAAGGCAGCTTGGCAAAAGCTAATCCATTTTTGTAATAACGCAAATGCAGTTCATAATAAGCAATCCCTTTGTAAACCTCAGAATTAAACTTAGTCCCAGTTAGTGGGTGCTCAAAATGTATAGAACAGGCTTCAGTTTCTAGATTTTCTTGAAAGTGCTTTTCAATTTCAGTAAAATAGTTTTGTTGACATTTGCTGTCAGCATCAAAACAAACAATAACCCCATCCTTCCCTAAATTTTGAAACCTTCTAACGGCCTCATCCATGCCTATCTTACGAGCTAAACCTACTCCTGATTGCTTTTTTGGTAAATTATATTCTTCAATAAGATACAGACTAAACTTAGCATCTGGTTGTTGCTGATACCAATGTTTTAGTTCCGTACAGCCCTTTTTAGTTGTTGCAATTACCTCCTCTGAGTCTTTTTCAGAGGCATTGAAAACAACAATAATTTCTACAAATTTTTGAGGTAAATCGCAGCTATTCAAACTTTGAATTGTTGGAATAAGTGTTTCTTCATTGTAGGCAGGAATCACCACAATAATTCCAAGACTTGCCTCCGATGGTTCTGAAAATAAACTAGGCCTTACAGCCTGCTTTTCGAGATAAGCTAAAAACATTTAAGGGTATAAACGTTTCATTTTCCATTCGTTATTGCTTTTTTCATAACATATCCGGTCATGTAAACGACTGGAACGACCTTGCCAAAATTCAAAAAAATGAGGTACCATCAAGTATCCACCCCAGAAGTCAGGTCGCGGAATTTGATCTGTATTTTCAAATTTTTCTTCAAATGCTTTTAAGCTTTTTTCCAAGCGGTCTCTACTTTCTAATTCATCACTTTGGTTAGATGCCCAAGCTCCTAATTGGCTTTCTCGGGGACGAGAAGCAAAGTAATTATCGGATTTTAGGGGATCTAATTTTTCAACTCTTGCTTTTATGCGAATTTGACGATCCAACTCAGCCCAGAAAAAGTTAATGGAAACCTGTGGGTTCTTTTCAAGATCTTTTGCTTTTTTACTGCTGTAGTTGGTATAGAAAATTAATCCATCTTCAGAAAAATCCCTCAACAATACTACTCTGCTGTCAGGCTGCTGATCTACCACCGTTGAAATTGTAAAAGCATTCGGTTCCTTCAATTTTTCATCAAGAGCAGTTTTCATCCAATTTTCAAAAACAGCATATGGGTTTTTTGGCATTTCTGATTCACTTAATTCACCTGAATTATAATCTCGTCTTACGTTTTTTACTTCTTTTCTTATATCACTCATTTCAAGACTATTTTTAATTTCTCAAACACTTCATCTACCCTTATGTTTTGCATACAAACGTTGTTTGTGCAAGGCGAAAAACGATGATTAAAGACGTTTACACAAGGACTGCATGCTAATTTTTTATAAATTACATGAATATTTTCCCCTACAGGTGCAAATAAATCAGGAGTTTCTGGTCCAAACAACACAATTACTTGTGTTTTAAAAAGTGAAGCGAAATGAGCAGGACCGCTATCGTTAGTTATCACTGCTGACGACAACTGATAAAGTGCCATCAATTCTTCAAGACTTGTTTTACCAGCTAGATTACAATAATTCTCCTCTTTTAAATTAACTGTAAGTTGTCCAATTTGCTTTCTTTCCTTTTCTACACCAGTAAAAACAATGTAGTAATTTTTCTCTAGTTGCTGAATTTTATTAGCTAAAACTTCAAAATTGGCGGTGTCCCATTTTCGTAAGGGCAACATATCACTTGCATTAGGATTTAACACAATCAACTTTTTTCCTATAGCTGCCTTTCCTAATTTATCTTTCACAGCATTTAAATGAGTTTCAGACATGCCTGCCGTAGGATTTTCTACTTTAAATTGTTCAACTGGGGTTTTTAATAGGGGTTCATTCACTTGTTTTTCCTCTAATGCTCGTACTAACATCAAGTAATAGTTTGATACATGCACATAAGGATTATAGTGAATTTTGTGTGTAATTAACTTGCCCCGATAAGGGTGTTCACTTGTGAAACTATAAAGGCCAACCCGTTTTCTTGCACCACTTAAATAGGCAATAATTGCTGAAGCTCTAGAGAAAAACTCCATATCAACACAGCTGTCAATCTTCTGATTACGAATAAAACGTAAAGCTTTTAACAAATCGATAATAAAGGATTGATAGCCTTTATTTCGAATTACAATAATATTATCAGGTTCTAATACATTTAAGAAATCAAGGATGGGTCTATTCTCTTCAAAAACTAGAAAAAAAACATTCTTTTTGCCCACTTTCTCTACCGCTTCTTTAAGAGCTGAATAAGCAAGAACGCTTGCTCCTTGCTCAATGAGCTTAATAAAAAGAATTTTATTGCTTGGTCGGTCTTTTTTAGAAAAAGAAAAAATGGATTGCCAAGTACTTAATATGAAGCAAGTGATTACTCCTATTCGTCTATCAACCCATTTGATTGAGCTTGGTTTCAATCGATTATAAAATTTTAAGTGAAATTAGTTCTAGCTTCAATTGTACTTATAAGTAGTGGTTTTTGCAAGTTCACCATTCTTGTTATAAGATTTTAATGCGATTAAGTTATTGTCGATGTACTCATACTCTGTTTTTGTAGTTTTATTTTTAAATGTAGTAGATCGATAAACTAAACGATCATTTTCATATTTGTAAATCCACTTGTATAAAGCTTCCTCATTTCTATAGGAGATAAAACTAAGTGGTTTCCTCACGGATCCATCATAGGTACCCATTGAGTACAATTCATTCTTGTCATTGTAATATTTGGCTTTAACCAATGAGGTGTCTGCACTATTATACTTATGGACTGACTTATAACGTTTACCTTTTTCATTCAAAGACTCAGTCACCTTCAGTAAAAAATTTCCGTCACTCTCCTCATATTTACAGATTTGTTTTACATCCTTTTTAGGACTTAATTCCTCTCCCTCTTCTTTGCATTCATAGGTCCATACTTGTTTTAATTTTCCTTTTCCATTAAATAATCTACTCGTTTTTCTTTGTCCATCTTCATAATATTCATAAACCCATTTTTTTTTCAGTTTCTTGTTTTTTCCTTTAAAATGCTTTGACTCTTTTATTTTACCTTCTTCATTATAGGTCCAAGTTTTAACGTATTGAAGATTATCATTCCCTTTTAGAAAAGTATACTCTAGGTATTCATTATCATCGTTTCGCTTTATTTTTGTAGTCGATTGAAGCTTACCATTTTTCTTATAAAGCTCTTGGAATACTAATTTACCATCGGTGTTGTATTCGTTTTTCATTGTTAATTGAAAATTGCCATCAATAAGCATATTGCTTGTAAGCACTATTCCACTGTCATCATAAGTATTTTTAAAGCTAGAAGTCTTAGTTCCTCCTAGACCAAACAAGCCACTCTTAAACTTTTCTGTAACAATATTAATGCTGTTCACTCCCTCTGGAACTTCACTATAGTAGTATGGTGCAATTTGGGCTGAAATGCCATTATAGACATAATTATATTCCACTTGTGCGAAACAAAAATTAGCTGATATAAAAAAGGCAAAAAGAAAGTATTTATTCATAGTGTTCGTTTAATCGTTGATGAAAGCCATTGCTTTAAATATAATTAATTGTTCTCTGTAGGCAGCCGTTGTAAGTTATTTAGTGATGTTTGATCACTTGGATTCAATGCAAGCGCTTTATTGTAATTTGTTCTCGCTTGATCATAGTCACCTAAATTGTGATATACAGCACCTAAATTGGCATAGGCGCTTTGAAAGTTGTTATTAATTTTTAGGCAGTTCCTAAATTGCTCAGCAGCAGCTTGAAAATTCTTGTTTTGAAAGTATATTACGCCTAAGTTATTTCTAGCACTTATGTGGTATGGATCTAGCTCTATTGTTCTTCTAAAAGCTTTCTTTGCTTGTTTTCTTTCATCAATGTTCATTTGCACAACGCCCAAGTTGTACCACGAATCCGTATTCTTCGGATATAAGGCTACACTTTTTTGATAGCCTGTTTTGGCTAAATTATAGTTTTGCAATTTGATTTCCTGATTTTTGGCTGCCTCTGCCCTGTTCCTATAAGCTGAAGCTAACGCAGAAATCGCTCTGCTATTATTAGGGGTAGCCTTTACCCCAGACTCAAACAGAGTGAGATTGCTCTTCCATTCTTGATTCCTACTAATCGTTTTAGCAGCATATAAAAGTCCAATTGCTAATACTCCTAATCCTAAGGTTCGGACTTGCTTTTTATATTTAAGCTTATCTAAAATCCATTGAATAAAAAGCACTATAAAAATGCAAAAGGCAATGGATGGAAAGAATAAAAACCGTTCGCCCAATGTAGAACCAATAAGGATAAAAAAGTTTGAAACGATTGAGAAAGAGACAATAAAAAATAGAAATGTAAAGGCAAATTTATTTTTTGATTTTATTCCAAAAATGGCTAAAACTCCAAGCACTAGCAAAGCAATACCTATCAAAATAACAATTGGTTCATTAAAACTCACAATTCGAAAATGTGGATAAGAGTAATCCCATGCTAAAGGGTGAGGATAAAATAACAACTTAATGTAATTGGCAAAAATGATAAGATTAGTAGCTATTCTTTCTGGTAGTGAGTTGGCAGCAGCAAGAGTATTATTGATTACCGTCATTTTATCTTCAAAAGTGATGGTATCTAATATAGCATTTCGAATTAAGAAGTAAGCCAGCAATACTGCACCATAAGGAAGCATTAACTTAACTAGTTGCCTTAAATTTATCGAACGAAAAAACCAAACACTTAAAGGCAGCAATCCAAGGTAAGTTATTGCCATTTCTTTACTAAGCAAGGCCATAAAAAAGGATATTATTGAGACGGCTAGCCACGTTTTATTTTTGGTATCAATAGATTTAAATGCAGCCACAAAACTTCCGAGCAAGAAAATAGCGTGTATTAGTTCATCTCTGCCTTTAATATTCGCGACCACTTCGGTATGAATTGGATGTAAAACAAATAACAGGGTGATAAAAAAAGCAATCCATGGGGATGATTTGCGAAATAATTGCTTCAAAAAATAAAATAGGAGACAACAGAGTATACTAAAATAAAGCACATTAAAAAAATGTAGAACTGTGGGGTTATTGCCAAAAAAACTTTTTTGAATGGCAAAATCAATCAATACTAAAGGTCTATAAGACTGATCATTACGTTCATTAAAGCCATATAAAAATCCATGACTTAAAATATCAGGTATCGCAGATATACCTTCCTGAACATATCTATTCTGCAAAAACACCACATCATCGTCTAAAACAAATCCATTTTTTAGTGTATTGCCATAAGCTAATGCCGACAATAGAATAATATAAAGATAGAATTTTTTAGGCTGCATTAATATATTGTTTCATCTTGCTAATTAAGCTAGAAAAGTAATATTTTTGTATTAAACAAAGCTTTAGTATGGTTTAGATTTCAAATCTATACTAGACTTGAAGTTTAAAAATATCTACTTCGTAAAAACTTTGTTACCTTTTAAAATTAATATTTTAGTGTCAAAATAATTTTCTATGACTTACTCAAGCACCAACAATCGATTTAAGTTTACAAGCATTTGCTTTCTCTTATTAAGTACTATTTTATTTGCCTGTGGTCCAACAACTGCAGAAAAAGAAGCAGCAAGTAAAAATGAAATGGCATCCAGTGAACCTACTGGCGAGGAAAACTTAGTCTACAAATGGAGTGAAATTGCATTAACGGCAACTGCATATGATACCGAGCGGTACACACCCAGACCAACAATTACTTCAAGAATACTGGGACTGTTGTATGTTGCTGTATTTGATGCATGGTCGAGATATGATGAAAATGCAATTCCAGTTTACCTTGAAGGAGTTGAACGAAGACCATCAGGTGAACATAATTTAGAAAATAAAGAAATTGCAATAAGCTATGCTGCTCTTGGCGCTTTGAAAGAATACTACCATGCTGACACGGCTTTATTTAATAATTTTATGGATGACTTAGGGTTAGATCCACAAAATAATTCAATGGACCCTAATACTCCGATAGGAATTGGAAATTTAGCCGCAAAAGCTGTAATTGAAGCAAGGAAAAACGATGGCTCAAATCAATATGGAACAAGAAGTGGTTCTAATGGCCAAGCTTATTTTGATTATACAGGCTATCAGCCAGTAAATACTGCCGATGAAAGTGTAGATTTAATTAAGTGGCAACCAAAGTACTTTTCTGATGGTAAAGGTGGAAAATACGCCCCTGAATGTTTAACACCACACTGGCAAAATGTGGAACCTATTTCAATCTCATCTGCTGATGAATTTAGACCTGGTCCTCCTCCTGCATTAGGTTCTGAACAATTAAAAGAAGAAGTAAAAGAAGTGGTTGAAATGCAAGCTAATTTAACAGATGAAGAAAAAGCCTTAGTGGAGTTTATGCGAGATGGTCCACAATCAGTTCAACAAGCAGGTCATTGGTTAAAGTTTTCTCAAGATGTTTCTAGAAGAGACAATAATACGCTTGATGAAGATGTTAAGATGCATTTTTATGTTCAAGTAGTAGCAATGGATGCATTTATAGCATCATGGGATTCAAAAATGTATTATGATTTTGCACGACCTTATGCTTTGGTTCACGACCAATTTAAAAATGACACTATAGTAGGTTGGGGCGGTGAAGGTAAAGGCATGATTAGTATGAAAGGATCAGAATGGCGTCCTTACTCTCCTTCTATCTTTTTATGTCCTGCATTTCCTAGCTACACTTCAGGTCATAGTACGATTAGCGGAGCATGTGGAGAAGCGCTCAAATTATTGACAGGTAGCGACGAGTTTGGTGAAGAAGTTGAATTAATTGCAGGGAGTTTGACTGAGCCTGATAATTTAGGTGATACTGTAACCTTAGTGTTTCCAACATTTACTGAAACCGCTAATATGGCTGGAATATCACGTGTACTGGGTGGATACCATATTCAGGCAGATAATGTCGCAGGCTTAGAATTAGGAAGAAACGTTGCAACCAAAGCGTGGGACTTTTATAAGAAACACATTAATGAGGGTTCTAATAAAATAGCGGATAAGAAATTATAAGGTATTTTTTGAAATAACACCTTATAATTATTTTACATAAATCGTTCCATTACCTTTTTGCTTACCCCAGTATTGGAGAACCCACCGTCGTGAAAAAGATTTTGCATGGTAACATACTTAGTAAGATCACTAAATAAACTTATACAATAGTTAGCGCAATCTTTTGCAGAAGCATTTCCTAGAGGAGACATATCTTCTGCGTAGCTTATAAAAGCATCAAAACCTTTCACACCGCTACCAGCAGTAGTGACTGTTGGAGATTGAGAAACAGTGTTAATCCTTACTTTCTTATCAGTTCCATAATGGTATCCGAAACTTCGTGTAATCGACTCTAATAGGGATTTGGCATCTGCCATATCATTGTAATCTGGGAAGATTCGCTGAGCTGCAATATAAGTTAACGCTACTACCGATCCCCATTCGTTTATAGCATCCATTTTTTTCGCTACTTGAAGCACCTTATGAAGAGATAATGCAGAAACATCTAAGGTTTTATGAAACCAATCATAATTAGTATCATCATAAGCTTTACCTTTTCTAACATTTGGAGACATGCCGATTGAGTGTAGGATGAAATCTATTTTACCTCCTAAAATTTCTTGAGATTTCTCAATTAAATGTGTCAACTCCTCTGTAGACGTAGCATCTGCCGGAATAATTTCAGCCTTACATTTTTCTGATAAGCGCTGAATTTCTCCCATACGCATAGCAATTGGGGCATTGGTTAGTGTAAAATTAGCTCCTTGATAATAAGCCTGTTCTGCGACTTTCCAAGCAATTGATTGCTCGTTCAGTGCTCCAAAAATAATACCTCTTTTTCCTTTTAACAGATTTGCCATAGTGTTTAGTTTTGTTTAACAAATATAGAATGGAATTATTGTGAAAGCAACTCTTTAGCATTTATTCTAGCAGCTTCAGACAACTTGCTACCGCTTAACATTTTAGCTATTTCCTCAACTCGTTCATCATGATTCAAGCGTTTCATTTGAGAAACGGATCTTTCTCCACCTTCTTGTTTATATACATAAAAATGTGACTTTCCTTTTGCTGCAATTTGTGGAAGATGGGTAATCGATATCACTTGACGTTGACTGGCAATTTCTTCTAATATTATTCCCATCTGATTGGCTACTTCCCCAGAAACACCAGTATCAATTTCATCAAATAAAATAGTTGGCATTTGCTTATATTCTGCCAAAACTCGTTTTATGGCCAACATTAATCTAGATATTTCACCACCTGAAGCAGTTTTAGAGATAAGTTGTGGTTGCATGCCTTTATTGGCAGAAAAAAGAAATTCAAAATCATCTAAACCATATTGATTAAAGTCTTCTCGATTAGTATGACTCACCTCTAATTTAGCGTATTGCATACCTAATTGGTGAATTGTATTTTCAACTGCTAAAATTAATTTCTTGCTTGCCTCATTTCTTTTCTTAGAAAGTTGTATTGCTAAGTCCTCTAGATCCTTTTTACTTTTGTTTAATTCCTTTTCAGTAGCAATTATTTGTAGGTCAACTGTTGAAATAGCTTCTAACTGTTGTTCTAACTTGATTTTTAGAGGAATTAGTTCATCTGCTGTTGCCAATTGATGTTTAACTTGTAAGCGATGAACCTCTGCTAACCTCTCTTCTACAATTTCTTGTCTTTCAGGATCATGATGAAAGTTTTCTGCTTTAGACTCTAATTCAGCAGCCAAATCTAGTAACTCAATGTGTAAACTAGTTAAGCGTTCACTTTCCTCCTTTAGGCTTGCATCAAATTTTTCGGTTTGACTCAACAACTGCTTCAATTGTGATAAACTGTCAACTACATTTGTTTCACCTTGACTTAGGCCAGTGATAAGCTGACTCATGTTATTAATAATTTCTTCGCTATTTGCAAAGCGCTCTTGTTCAATCTCTAATCCCTCAACTTCTCCTTCTTTTAAACTCAACGCTTCCAACTCTTCAAATTGAAAGTTTAAATAGTCTTCTTGTGTCTTTGACTCTGCTGCTTCACCTCTTAATTCATCAAGCTTAGCACTAAGTTGTTTAAATTCACTATAGATGGCTTGATAATTTGATAATCGAGTTTGGTTATTCGCCAAAGCGTCTAATACCTCCAATTGAAAAACAGCATCGTTAATCTTTAAGGATTGGTGTTGGGAATGAATGTCAATTAATCGACTTCCTAAACTCTTCATAACCCCCAAGGTAGTTGGTGTGTCGTTAATAAAGTTTCTGCTTTTACCCTGTGGATTTATCTCTCTTCGAATGATGGTATTATCAGCATAATCCAACTCTACATGGTCAAAAAATGACTTTAAATCATAATTAGAGACATCAAAAGCCCCTTCAATAATACATTTTTGTGTTTTATCTTTTAAGCTATCGTGATCTGCTCGGTTTCCTAAAATCAATGAAAGTGCACCTAGCAGGATTGACTTACCAGCTCCAGTTTCACCTGTAATTACTGAGAGTCCATTGTCAAAATCAATTTTAATTTGATCGATGAGTGCAAAATTCTGAACAGACAATTGTTTCAACATGCCGCTAAATTAAGCCAAAGAAAAAGAGAGATGTTCAGTTTATAGTTATTTTCTCAACTTTTCATAATTGTTCGAATTACCAGGGTCAATACGAATAAGCAGTTCAGTTATTTGTGCTATTTCATTTGGAGTAGCTTTTTCATATAAATTGACTACTTCTTGCATTTTAGCATTAAAAAATACCTGCATATTGTATGAAGATGGAGCGACATTATGTATTGGGCGGAGTGCTTTTAAACTTTCTGTTACCTTATTTCTTCCGCGAACTATATCTTGTTGCATCAAGTCAAATCCAAGTCGATGATATTCATAATATGTTTTTCTTAGCGGCTTAAAACGAGCACTTAAGGCATTTTCAACTAGCCAGTAACGATTTGATTGATCTTCAAAAGCTTTCCAACCCGGTCTAGGTGAACTCTGTGCTAAGTTTACAATTCTTAATGCTTCCTGAAAATAAGGTGTTCCACCTTCTAAGGAGAAAGAATCATAGTCATATCCCAATATCATATAAATATAGTAGGCAAGTATAGATGTTAGCTCATCAGTATAGCTGCCTTCATTGTACTGCAAAGGCACAAATTGATTGTAATTTATTTCAAAATCCTCGTCTCTAACATTCATTATAGGACTGTTGTAACTTGTACCATAGATGGGTCGTGAAGCTTGAACTTGAATGTTGCCAGTAAATTCGTTAGGACCTGTTCTTTCAGTTAAATTAATTAAGATGCTACAATCTATTTTTTCATTCGACTCAAATTGATCTTTCGTCCATTTCCTGCCATTGACCAGTTGAAAAATTGCTTTTCGCATTTCTTCGAACATGGTTTTTTCACTTCCCTCAACTTGTCTTGAGTTTACGTCAACCACACAGTTCAATTCTTGAGCACCTGAAAAGTTAAAGGTATGCACAAACACAAGAAGCAATATCAATCTACTTGAATTAAACTTCTTCACCATTTTTCTTCAATTAAATTTAGGATATCTTCTGCTACCTTAAGTTTACTTTTTAACTCATAACGATGAGCATTATTGCCCTTATCAAAAATAGTAACTAAGTTAGTATCCGTTCCAAATCCAGATCCCTTATCGTTTAAAGAGTTTAAAACTAAAAGGTCACAATTCTTAGCAGTAAGCTTTTTAATTGCATTTTCCTTTTCATTTTCAGTTTCAAGCGCAAATCCAACTAAAAATTGATTACTACTCTTTCTTGATCCCATTGTTTTCAATACATCAATTGTAGGCTGTAACTTTATTTCAGACTGCTGTTTGTTTTTCTTTATTTTTTGCTTGCTAATTTCTGTTGATTTAAAATCGGCCACAGCAGCAGCCATTATACAAACATCAGTGTCTGAAAACCGAGAGTCTACTTCCTTAAACAGTTCATCTGCAGACTTAATTGAAACAAATGTTTCAACATTTGGCGGAGTTATACTGCTTGGACCTGAAATTAAAGTCACTTGTGCTCCTCTGGCTTGAGCTGCAGCTGCTAGTGCATAACCCATTTTCCCAGAACTGTTGTTTCCGATATACCTAACTGGATCAATAGCCTCATGAGTTGGTCCTGCAGTAATCAAAACTTTTTTACCCTGCCAACTTTTGGTATCAATATCAATAGCGGCTAAAATATTATCTAAATCAGCCATTCGACCTTCTCCATTTAATCCACTAGCAAGCTCTCCTTCTTCTGCAGGGATTAAGATATTTCCAAACCTCACTAGTTGTTTAATATTATCTTGATTGCTTGGATGTTGAAACATGTCCAAATCCATAGCAGGAGCAAAATAAACTGGATTATTCATCGAAAAGTAGGTAGCCAAAAGTAAATTGTCACATGTGCCGTGAGCCATTTTACTAATTGTATTTTGAGTTGCTGGAGCAATAAGCATAAAGTCTGCCCATTTTGCAAGCTCAACATGGCTATTCCATGAACCAGTTTTAGAATCAAAGTATTCTAAATTTACTGGATTTTTAGAAAGTGTAGATAAAGTAAGAGGCGTAACAAAATTAGCTGAATTGGGGGTCATCAGCACTTTTACGTTAGCCCCTTTTTTGACAAGTTCTCGACATAACACTACCGATTTGTAAGCGGCAATGCCAGCGGAAATTCCCAACAATACATTTTTGCCTTGCAGCATTTTAGTCTTCTGCCACCTCCTTTGATGGATCTCTGAAGTAGGTTCCATCCTTCAAAAACTCATCCATTGCTATGGCATTTGGTTTTGGTAAGCTTTCGTAAAACTTTGAAATTTCAATTTGCTCTCTATTTTCAAAAACCTCATCTAGGTTATCTGTTGTAGTAGCAAATTCAGCCAACTTTGAGTTCAATTCCTCTTTCATTGTTAAGCCAATTTGATTGGCTCTCTTTGAAATAATTGTAATTGCTTCGTAAACATTTCCAGTTTTTGAGTCAATGTCAATAATGTCTCTTGTAATTGTAGAGTCAGCTGCTTCAGTATCTTTATAATTCATATTAGTTGGAATTTTCTGTTAGAAATTCTTCTCGTTTTTTGATCAACTTTGCGTAAGTGATTTGTGCTTCGTTTGAAAAAGAACCGTCTGCAAAATTATCAATAAAATCGATATAAGCAGCTATTCCTTCATCAAATCGCTCTAACTTTCTCTCTTCAATGCTATTAATTGCTAACTCATAGTATGATAAAACGATCAAATACTTTGTTTCTTCTGTGTATCTGCTTCCAGGATAATCAGTTAACATATTCTCCAAAGCAGTAATTGCTGCTTTATATTTTCGAATTTTATAATACTGCTTGGCATTTAAAAAAGCTTTTGTTTCCAGCTTTAAGTTTAACTCATCAACCAATACATTTGCTGAGTCGACCAAATCACTTTTTGGATAAGTGTTCACAAATATCTGTAATTCCTCTAAAGCTAATTTCGTTGGAGTTTGATCTAAAGTAGGAACAGGTGAATCTAAATAATTGCAATAGGCACTCATAAATAAGGCTTCTTCAGCTCGTTCACTTAATGGATAAGTACTGGAATATTTTCTAAAATGATATGCAGCACTTATTAGGTAACCCTGATAAAAGCTAGTATAGGCATAATAAAAAAAGATCTCTTGCCCCTTATCAGTTCCACGATACAAAGGAATCAACTCCTCAAACAAAGGACTTGCTTTCTCATATTCACCACCTTCGTAATACTCAATGGCCTTTTCATATTTTAATTCTGGATTTGGGCTTTTCAAAACACGCTGATATTCGCTGCAAGAAGCAAGTCCAGTAATTACAATTATAAGATAGAGCCATTTTTTTAGCATGTTGCAAAAATAAGCTTCTTAAACGTTTTACAACAATAGCTATTGTATCAAAATATGTTAAGTTTTATATTAATAAACTGCTGTTGAAAACCAATTTTAAATCAATAAAAGCGTTAGGAAGATTCGAATAACTTTGAAAAAAAACTATACATGAAGCAATTTACTCTTATTCTAAGCCTTATTCTTTCTTTAAATTTAATCGCTCAGCATAGCATGGTGTTAAAGTCAGGAGATAAAATTGAAGGTGTAGTTTTATCGCTTAATAACGATGTTTGGGAGATTTATACCGAAGGAAAGGAGCGAAAAATTAATATGAAGGAAGTCTCTTCCGTATTTTTTAATGAATATGTTCCTTATGATGGTGTATTGATTCCTGAAGGAGAAGAAAAGGTGTTTGAAGTAAATGGATTTACTGTAAAATATCAAATTAAAGATAGGATAATGGAGCGAAAACCAGAAGTTTCTATTGGATCGGAAGATAAAGGAACAATAGTTGTGAAAGTCATCGTAGACAGGTATGGAAACATCTTAAGTGC
This sequence comes from Vicingaceae bacterium, assembly GCA_040218815.1. Taxonomy (GTDB): domain Bacteria; phylum Bacteroidota; class Bacteroidia; order Flavobacteriales_E; family Vicingaceae; genus JAVJQS01. The sequence goes on from JAVJQS010000004.1 coordinate 641,431, forward strand.
TGAACCTGGACAGTCGGGTACAACCACCTCTAATACCTATTTAAATACAAAAGCGATGAAAGCGGCAAAAACTGCTAAATTTGATGAAAATTTAAAAGGTCCTCTAAAAACAGAAGGATTAATTACAATAATCTATTGATTTGAAAAAAATAACTCTCACAACATTCTCATTGGCCTTGCTTTTTGTTAGTCAAACTGCTCAAGCTCAATTATCACATCCTCATTTTATTTCCTTAAATTTTGGAACTAACATCCCTCTTTCTGATTATAAAGAGCTGGACAGCGTTGTTTTAGGAAACGCCAACCCAGGACTTTACTACAGTTTTGAGGCAGGTGCCTTTTTCTCAAAAGTAGTTGGTTTAGGGGTTAATTTGGGTGCTTTTACTAACTCAGTAGACAATGAAGATATCATCGATCAATTAAAAAGTGATTTTAATAATCGTGATGAATTTACTGTTGAGTCAGAGGATTGGGTCAATAGTTATTTGATGTTAGGACCTTATTTATCATTTGGATCGAAAGCTTTCATAGTAGACTTAAAACTGCTAGGTGGTGTAATGAATAGTGCTAAACCGCTTATTAATATAGAATCAGAGACCAATGAAGTTCAATTAAGTAGAAGTAATGAGGTTTCATCTTTGGCTTTCGGTTTTAATTATGGTATACATTTCCGAATTAAATTGGTGGGTAAACTTGGTTTAAGAATAAATGCTGAAGGATTTATGAGTGGCCAAGAATTTGAAACTAAGGTGCAAGAAATAAAATCTAATAGTGAACCTACTACCAAGAACCAAACACTGGAAAAAGACATTCAAGCACTAAACCTAGGAGCTGGACTAGCACTCACCTTTTAATCAATGTTCTATAAAATTCTTTTTTCAATAGCAAAAGTATTTCCCTCTTATTACAATAAGGACTTAAATAAATTGTCTTCTTTTGATAAAGCTATAGTAGGTTTTCGATACTGGCTTACAAAAAATATGCTAGACTGAATATTAATAAAATTAATAGAAATAGATAGATTAACCACTTGGGCTGGTAATGGTTAGGGTCTTTTCCTATTAAAGCGCGACTTAAATCAAACATAGTTGAGCGATTATTTGCCACAAAATTATAGCCTAGGTCGCTCAGCTTTCTAAACCACGATTTATTTAAATACCATAGATGAAGGAACTTCGGTTTACTATATAGGTAATAGGTAATATAAGCTGCATCAGGGCCGCTCGTCACCCTTCCATTTGGTTCAATAAAACGCACGGCACTTTTAAAGTAAGCTAAATCGATATCTTTAAATCGTTCAGCTACTTTTTGAAATGGTTGGTAGTCTACCTTATCACCAGTAAAATTCTGCCATTTAATGATCCAATACTTACAGAAGCCACATTTTCCATCATAAACCATTATGGGTTTGTGTTGCGGCGGAAAGTCTGTTTTTTCAATTTTTTCAAACATGCTATTCTTGGTGTCGAGGGACCGCTCGAACTATCATAAACATATAAATGGCAGGTGCAAAAATGTGCATCGGAATAGTCAATCCAGCAAATTCAGGAGGCATAGCACTTCCATCGGGCAATTCATTACTCAAAGGACCGAAGAAACTTACTAGTGAAACTACTATTACAATTAATAAAAAAGCATTAAATGCTTTTTCCCAACTCATTATGCGACGCAAAGAAAAGTATAAAAGGCCTACAAATACAGAAGGCACAATTGAAGATATTGATACAGATAAAATATTGATATACTTATCCATACTAAATCCTGTCATTGACTCATAAAGTAACATGTAGCATACATTAACCGCTGCTGCAATTATTCCTGATATTAAACCTATTGTTAAAAGCTTTGCTAATTTGTCTTGTTCGTTGATTTTGCTTGTCATAGAATATAGTTTAAGTTATAAAATTAACCAAATAGAAATAATTATTGTTTAATCGGACCAGTACTTTCCAGTGAATGGTACATTCTAAAAATAGTCTCACCTGGTTTACTTTTGATTTTAAAAGTCAATGTATCCCCATCAATTTGATTGCCATTGGTAATAAATTGCACTTCAGTAGAATCAGAGCTTAAAGGCAGCCGTTGGTAATAGATGCTGTGAGGTAAGGTTTGCCAATTCCGAGTATCCGCCTTTTCAGTTGCTGCATTTATAACTGATAATAAAGCACCAAGGTCATCATTTTGCTCACGTAAGGCTAACTCCGAGGCTTGTTTTACAGCCAAACGTGCAATTGACTTAGAAATTTCTCTGAACATACGATCTTGAAGAGTACTAATGGCAATGGCATTTATATTTTCAGCTTTTTGCATACTATAGCTGCTTCCATCAACATTAAGGTATGCTTCGGAAATTAATGGCTCTCGCTTTAGGTATTTCGGAATGGCTATTCTTACTACTTTTAAATCTCCTAATTCACTACCTGAAGAATTGTTAGAGCTGGAGCTAAAATAGGGGGCAGTAATTCCCTCTTGATCATTGGCAAAAGTAACCGCTCCACCTTGATCCTTAACGGCTGTTAAGTTCAAACTAAATTCACTTTTAACTGGCCCTAAACCATTTAGCCAAAAGAATATAAGCTCTGATCTAGGAACTGATGCTTTGTATTTTAAATTGAACTTCGTTTCATACAGACGTTGTTCATTGTAAAATCCATTTAATGCAGCAGTTCGAATTAAGTCAAGCTTTAGTTGCTCAGGAACACTTGTTTGAAATAAGGAATCATAATAGTTTTCATAGACACTATATGCATTCCTGTATGCTATGAATGCATTATTTACATCTCCTTTCGCGTCATAAATAATACCCATTAAATTATGCGCAAAAGCATCTTCTTTGTATCTGTTTCGCTTTCCTTCGTATTTATCGTTGAGCATATTCAATTTAACATTCACTCTTCTCACTTCAATTAAAGCCTCATCTAATTGTCTTAGCTGAATGTAATTCATGGCCTTATAGAAATGCAATAATATTAATTCGAACTCCTCTCCTGTATATGGTTTTAACATAGGATTAGCCACAAACTCAACTACATCACTTGAAAAGTTTTTGCGATAATCTTGTGTAAATAGGTAGGCTTTTTCGAAGTATAAATTACTTTCAGAATAATTCCCTAGCATTTGCTCTACTACCCCTCGATCAAAAAAATAAAGCAAACGGTCCTTTTTTTCAGCAGCTTTTTTGTGGTGCTCTAAAAAACTTTGGGCCTTTACCAAATCCCCTTTTGCAAAATCTTGTTGAAAGCTCATACTTTGCTGATAATAAGTGGCACAACCAACAAGAATCATAACAATTGAAGCTACAACAATAAGCTGAGCTGAGCATGGTTTAATATAATTATATATGAAGGAAACTAATCCCATAAGGTCTGTTAAGGGAGTTCTGGATTAATTTAACTGGCCGTTATACTTTTACACAAACCCAGTCAAATCAATCCATTATCTAAATTTATAAATAAAGAATGGTAGAATATGATCTGATTATTTCAGCAAGGATAAACTTGCTTACTCAACAACCTTTTTTATTTTTTTATCCCCAATCCAAACCTTTTCATTGGTTTCTAGGTTTACCAACTCCATATCAGTTTGATAATACACTACTTTTTGCTTGTTATTAGAGTCAACTATTGAATTAACCAAACCTTGTAACATAAAGTCTGCTCCCAATTCTTTGCCCCACTTAGCAGCAGTAGCTGCGGTAGAAAACTCATTTTGATCAGCGCGCTCTTTTCTTAGCTCTTCTCTTGCTTCTCCAGCTTGCACTAAACGTACTTTCCCAGAATTTAAAACTGCTTTTTCAATATCTTTTATATAGGTATCAGTAGCAATGTGTTCATGGCTTTTATTTTTAACTAAGCCTACAATTACGACAGGTCTTCTATCTTTTCCTTTTTCAAACTCCTCTAACCATGGACGCATAAGCATATCACTCACCATTTCTTCGGCTACTAATCGCGAATCTGTTTCATTCCATCTTCCGCTTAGGTCGATTACTGCATCCTCTTCTACTCGAGTTACTTGTTTTGTATTGTTGCAAGCACCTAAGGTAAGTAAGGCAATCGCAAGTGTTCCTGAGATTAAAATTGATCTGATTTTCATGATTTTTGTTTTAGATTTATTATGTGCTTTTCAATAGTTGTGCCAAATGAACAACTTTTTTTTGAACTGTTCACAATTGCTTAATTTTATTAGCAAAATTTTTAATCATGAAAAGTTTTTTGCCAGTATTGTTTAGCCTTTTAATAGTTAATGCCAAGGAAGGTGCTGCACAACTGCAAGTTGGTTCAACCAATATAGATACAACAGTTTTAGCTAGCAATTTAACTACTCCTTGGGATATGGTATATACTCATTCTGATACCTCATTATGGTTTACAGAACGCATAGGAAAAGTTTCGAGAATTAATTTATCCACTAAGCAGGTGCATGTTGTATTAGACCTCCAAGATACCGTTGAACAGGTTGGAGAAGGTGGTCTCTTGGGAATGGCAATTCTTGAAAAAACTACAATTTCTAAAGTTTATTTAGTTTATAACTACAGAACCAAGAAAAGAACATTATTTGAACGTTTGGTTCGATTTGATTATGACACTATTCAAGATAGTTTAATCAATGAGCTGGTATTAATAGATAGTATTCCTGCAGCTGCAAATCACAATGGCTCACGATTAGAAATTATAAACAATCAACTTTATATGACTACTGGGGACGCATCTAATATTAATTTACCTCAAGATATAGCTAGTTTAGCAGGAAAAGTTTTACGTTTGGAGTTAAATGGTTCTATTCCTAGTGATAACCCTTTCCCAAACAGTCCCATTTATTCCTGGGGGCATAGAAATGCTCAAGGTCTCTATTATGCCAATGGGTTTTTATACAGTTCAGAGCATGGACCTAATTCAGACGATGAAATTAATACAATAGAAAAAGGCAGAAATTACGGTTGGCCGGATGTTAAAGGTTTTTGCAACACCCCATCGGAAATCACTTTTTGTACTGATTCTAATGTTGTTGAGCCTCTATTTGCCTGGACCCCAACAGTGGCAACTTCAGGTATTTGCTATTATGATCACCCTGCTATCCCTGAATGGGAAGGTCATTTATTATTAACTACTTTAAAAGATCAGCGAGTTATTCAACTGAGTTTAAATTCTACAAAAGACTCTATTACTGGCACTTCTGACTTTTTCATCAATCGTTGGGGAAGATTGAGAGACATTACAAGTGATCCCGAGGGCAGTGTTTATATAGCTACAAATAGTTTTCCCCAAAAAATCATCAAGCTCTTTAATGCAAACTATACTGCAATCCAGGAGCAATCAGACATATATGATGCAGTTAAAATATATCCAAACCCTGTTGTAGCAGAATTAAGCATTGAAATCGATCAGCTAATTCAAGGAAACTTTAATTTAAAAATCTATGAACTTAGCGGTAAAGTAGTGCTAAATACGGACCTCTTAACTCGGAGCAGCAGAGTAGATTTAAGAACTTTAAAAAGCGGCATTTATATTGTAAAAGTCACAAATAATGGAAGTGAACTTAGAGTGAAAAAGTTGATAGTTGAGTAAGTTATATCTAATCCATTGTTAAGAAGCTTAAAACTAAAAATGAAACCTCTAGCGATAAAGACAATTTTCATTAGTTAATTTTAAAATACTTGAAAAAAAATTACTAATACATTTATTTCAGGAGGATAAAATCAGGCCTAAAACAATTTCTTTAAATCAGTTAAGTGCAAGAAGAAAGATTGACTCCGCTGTGCTACGTCCATCCTAAAGGGGAACCTAATTCAACAGGCTCAAATCAATTTGCATTGATTTGCCTTTTTGTTTTTCCTATAAAATTCAACTTCATCGGGATTGACTCCGCTGCGCTACGTCCATCCTGAAGAGGGAGACCAACTTCAACAGGCTCAAATCAATTTACATTGATTTGCCTTTTTGTTTTTCCTCTTCGCTTGAAAGTGAACTTTCAGCTGGGGAAAAACAAAAAGGCTCAAAACTTTCGTTTTGAGCCTTTTGAAGCGGAGAAAGAGGGATTAGATTTATGTTGTTTAACAAACTTAAAGTATTGATTATCAATGAATATTTTTAGCTAAATTATAGTCTACTGTTCCGTTTCTGTTCCGGAATTTTATTCTAGAAACAACTAAAAAACATCATATTTGCTATAAATATAAATATAAATGAGTGTAAATGAAAAATCTAACTCGGTAAGAAGTCTTGGAAGAAGACTAAAGAAAAACCAAAAAAGGGGTCTTAAACCTAAACCTGAAGACTTAAACGAGCTTCAAAATTTTCGAATATCCCATCAAGAAAGTCTAGTTAAGACTTTTGACTTCTTATCTGAAAAAAGCAAGCTTTATCACAAAGGGTTTATTGCCGTTTTTAGATTAAAAAGAATAGATACTATTTTAAGAAAAATAAATCGACCTAATAGCACTCGATTAGATAGTATGTATGACATCGGAGGATGCAGAGTTATTGTTGATTCTTACAACCAAATTTTAAAAATTGTAGATGAATTTGAAAAAAGTGATGAATTTGAAGTTGAAAAGCATCTTGATTATTTTAAAAACCCCCAAACAACAGGATATAGAAGTTATCACCTTATAGTTAAACCAAAATCATGTAGCAAGAAAGTTGAAGTTCAACTTAGAACAACAGCTGTTCATTATTGGGCGACATTCGTAGAAATTATAGGCTTAACCTTTAATGTAAGGTTGAAAGAAGGAATGAAACATGATGAACTAGATCGTTTTAACCTTTTACTTTCTAAAGAAGTGAAAGATTTATCATTTGAGGATAAACAAGAAATAATAAATATAGATCAGAGATTAAATATTTTATCCAAAATGTATAAACTTTTTAAATCAAATTATTACATCGCTATTAAAAATTGGGTAACTGCCAATGAAAATAATAAGAGTAGTGATTATATTATTATGGAAGTAGAAAAGAGTAGTTACCATCCATCTTTTTCATTCTTTGCGAACCTTAAAGATGCTGAATCAATATACTTTAAGAGATTTGATATTGAAGAAAATACAGAAATGGTTTTGATTAAAATAAATAAACAAACATTAAAAAAATTAAAATTAGCCTATTCGAATTATATACTAGCATCTCACCCATTTATAAAGATGTATATAGATATATATATTAGTATTTTAAATAGAAAAGATATAGAAATTAGACAGTTTTATTCATACAGCATATACCTATATAAATTAATAAAACTTTTTAATTCATCGTTAGATGAAGAATTCAAAAATGTTGAAAGTTTATTTGAGAATCACAAAAACAGTATTAAAGAAATAAGAGAATGGCTTGCCGATTTAAAAGAAAGAGTTAAATACTTTAGTGAGGTAAGATCAAAAATGGAAAACTTAAATCCTCCTAAATTGGGATTTGTTCAATGGATAAAAAACTTATTTCAATTTAAATAAACTTACTGTTCCGATTTTGTTCCAGAATTCATTAAGCTACTGAATATAAGAGATTTGTTATAGGATTTATTCGAAATACTATTTCTCCGCTATCTTCTAAAAGTCACAATAATTAGAGAAACTAATCGCTTCCAGTTAATGGAACAGGACTGTTAGTATGCTTAAAATCAAGCATCAAGAAAGATTTGCTGTTTCGTAAATGTTCCGTTTTTTAGTCTTAAAACAACGAAAGCCCCAAATAGTGGGGCTTTCGTTGAGTTTTGCGGAGAAAGAGGGATTCGAACCCCCGATACCTTGCGGTATGCCAGTTTTCAAGACTGGTGCATTCAACCGCTCTGCCATTTCTCCGCGGCAAAAGTAACAAAGCGTTTTAAATAATTGTGAATTTTTTGTGACGAAATTCCATTTTTTCGTGTCTACTATACGTAATTTAGTATCTATGTTAAAAACACTCTCATTAACAGCGCTTTTGCTTGGCTCACTTTTTTTAAAGGCAGGCATAAATCTAACCTTGGATTATGCAACTTTTAACATTATTGACGAAAAGCCCTATGTTGAATTATATTTGAACATCAATGGTAACTCAATTTTATATGCGAATACAAAAGATGAGTTGTATCAAGCTAAAATTGAAATCACCTACCTTATAGAAAAAGGAGAAGAAGTGATAGCATTTGAAAAGTTTCAAATAAATAGTCCTGAATACAAAGCAGAAGACATTAAGCTTGATTTAATTGATTTAAAACGTATTCCAATAGAAAATGGAGAATACCAACTAACACTTATAGCTAAAGACCTAATAAATAAGGAAAGCCCAGCAACTGAGGTTCAACAAAAATTAAAAGCCATTAATTTTCCAACAAAAGAAATTTCCTTTTCGGGAATTCAACTGGCAAACCAAGTAACAGCAGCAACTGATAAGAATGGAGCATTTGTCAAAAATGGTTTTGATATTATCCCCAATATAACTCATGTATATAAAGAGAATCAAAATCGATTGCATTTTTATGCTGAATTGTATCATACAGATAAATCTTTAGGTAAGTCAGCAGCCTTTTTAATAGAATATGCTATTATTGATCCCAAAAGCAAAGAAATTATAGCCAATTTAAGAAGTGTAAAACGCCTCAACTCTAATTCAGTAATTCCATTGCTTTATTCTTTCAATTTAAGTGAGCTTCCTTCAGGGGAATATAATCTGCAATTAACAGCTAGGAATAGAAATAATGAAAGAATTGCTGAAAAGAACATTACATTTTATCGTATCAATCCAAACCTGATCAATTACTCTTCTGTAAACGCTGAAAATACATTCGTTGATTCAATTAACAATCCAAAGGAATTGGAGGCTTATATAAAAAGTCTTGCTCCTATTTCTACGCATGATGAATTGATTTTTGCTCAAAATCAATTGGAGTATGGTGATTTAAAATTTATGCAGCAATATTTTTTAAACTTTTGGAAAACTAGAGACCAAACTAATCCTGAGCAAAAGTGGCTAGCTTATAAAGAACAAGTGATATTAGTGGATAAAGAGTTTGGCTATGGCGGTGTTAAAGGTTATACCACTGAGCGCGGAAGAGTTTATTTACAATATGGCCCTCCAAATGCCGTACAAGATGTGCCTTACGATAGAGACACCTACCCTTATTCCATCTGGCAATATTATAAGCTTCAAGGCTTAACCGATAGGAAAATTGTTTTTTATAGTCCCTCAATGGAAATGTTGGGCTATCAAGTTTTACACTCCAACATTAGAGGTGAAGTTTACAATCCAAACTGGGAGCTAGACCTAGTGAGTAAGTCTAATGGAAACAAGAGCACACAAGAAGTTATGGAGGGCTCTGTAATAAATGAGCCTGCCAATACTCTTTTTAATAATCCTAGATAATTATTACACCCTGTTGCATAAATTAACTTGATTGTAAGATTAAATTAGTTTTTAAGCACCAATACAATAAGTCAAAGTATTTTTGGCAAAATGAAATCAACTGTAGCCGTAGTTATTTTAAACTGGAATGGCCAAAAACATTTAGAAACTTTTTTACCTTCTGTTGTAAAGCATTCGAAAAATGCGGTTGTTTATGTTGCCGATAATTGTTCTACAGATGATTCTGTCGTATTCTTAGAAGAAAACTACCCCCAACTTAAGTTAATTCAAAATGAATCGAATGGGGGCTTTGCAAAGGGCTATAATGATGCATTAGCAAATCTCACAGAAGATTATTTCGTATTGTTAAATTCTGATGTTGAAGTTACTTCAAATTGGATTGAGCCAATTGTTAAATATTTAGAACGCTCTGAAAACGCAATGATTGCACAACCAAAGCTCCTCTCCTACCTCGAAAAAGATAAATTTGAGTACGCAGGTGCTGCAGGTGGTTATATTGATTATCTAGGCTATCCATTTTGTAGAGGACGAGTTTTTCAAGAAATGGAGATCGACAACGGCCAATACGATACCACTACAGAAGTTTTTTGGGCCAGCGGAGCATGTATGTTCATTAAGTCATCCGTATTTAAAGAACTTGGCGGTTTTGATGAACGTTTTTTCGCACATATGGAAGAAATTGACCTATGTTGGCGAGCCAAAAACTTAGGATATGCTGTTTATGCTATTCCTAAAAGTGTGGTTTATCATTTGGGTGGAGGTACCTTACAAACCGATAATCCGAGGAAAACCTTCTTAAATTTTAGAAACAGCTTGCTAACCTTAAAGAAAAATGATCAATCTGGATTTACTTGGCTCAAAATCTTCATCAGACTACTGCTTGATGGTCTAGCATTTATCAAATTACTTAAGGAATCAGGTTTGAATCATGCCTTTGCTATTTTAAAAGCACATTTTTCATTTTACGTAATGAAAACACCTAAAATTAAGTCGATGCAAGCCAACTTAGCTGGCATGTATGGTAAAAGCATCGTATATGCATATTTTTTAAAAGGCAAAAAACGTTTTAATCAATTGAAGTAAGGCTTCATCAATTCAATAAAAAATTGAGGCGGCTTGCAAGCTTTCCCTTCTTTGTTCATAAAAAACAAAGTAGTTGATGCTGTAACTAATAATTCATCTTCGCGCTTTACTTCATATTTAAACGTAATTCGATTATCTGGCATTTCCTCTATATTAGTGACTATTGTAATTTCATCGTCGTAAACTGCAGCCTTAAAATACCTAATATTGAAGTCCCTCACTGGTAACAAATACCCTTTGTCTTCAAGCTCCCGATAGCTAACTCCAACCATTCTTAGTGCTTCTACTCTACCAACTTCAATGTATTGAGCATAATTGCCATAATAAACGAAACCCATCCGGTCTGTTTCTGAGTACCTTACCCTTAATTTCGTCGAATGATTTATCATATTTGACCTCTTATTTATTTAATTCAAGCTAAAATATTTCTCGAAACATAGCATAATCTTTTTTAAAATCAATAGCATTTTGATTTTTTATTTCACTTTTTTCTTCAAATATTTGTCAAGCGATAAACAAAGATATTATTTTATCTCAAAGCACTGTTTTTCAACAACTTAGGATATTTTCACTGCTGTACAGGAAAACCTAAAATATTTTACAAATTAGTTGATTAATCTGACCACCGAGAGATATTTTTGTTTAAATTATCGCCGCTTTATTAATCTCTTTAAACCAAAAAAGTATGAGTAATGACTTTAACCAAGTTTGGCAAAATTGTTTGTCAGTTATTAAAGACAATGTTAGTCTTCAAAGTTTTAAAACCTGGTTCGAGCCAATTTCTCCGATAAAGCTATCCAATAAGGTACTCACGATTCAAGTACCGAGTCAATTTTTTTACGAGTGGTTAGAGGAGCATTACATTACTTTACTTCGAAAAACAATTAAGAAAGAGTTAGGAGCTGAAGGCAAATTGGAGTATAGCATTATTATGGAGAATGGACAAAACAATCCAAAACCCTACACCGTAAAAATTCCAACCACCAACCGACAAGCATTAAAAAATGAACCTGTTTCTGTGCCCATTGATGTGAATGGTGAAAAAGGCATCCGCAATCCATTCATTATTCCAGGCCTCAAAAAAGTAAACATTGACTCACAACTCAACCCCAATTATTCATTTGATAGTTTCATTGAGGGAGATTGCAACAGATTAGCTCGTTCTGCTGGTTACGCTGTAGCTAAAAATCCTGGTGGCACTGCCTTTAATCCATTATTAATCTACGGGGGCGTTGGTTTAGGAAAGACCCACTTAGTGCACTCTATAGGTATTGAAATAAAAAACAATCACCCGAATAAAACGGTGTTGTACGTTTCTTCAGAGAAATTTACCCACCAATTTATTGATGCAGTAAGAAATGGCAATCAAAACGATTTCATTCATTTTTATCAAATGATTGATGTGTTGATTATTGATGATGTGCAGTTTTTTAGTGGTAAAGAAAAAACACAAGATGTTTTCTTCCACATATTTAATCACTTGCACCAAACTGGCAAACAACTGATTTTAACAAGTGATAAAGCACCTGTAGAACTTCAAGGGATGGAGCAACGTTTGTTGTCTCGATTCAAGTGGGGGCTTTCAGCAGACCTTCAAAACCCTGAACTAGAAACAAGAATTGCCATTTTGGAAACCAAAATGTACAATGAGGGCCTAGAGCTGCCTAAAGAAGTTGTAGAATATTTAGCATACAGCATTACTACAAATATTCGTGAACTAGAAGGTGCCTTGATTTCTTTATTGGCTCAATCATCACTGAACAAAAAGGCCATTACCTTAGAGTTGGCTAAGCAAATGATTGACAAGTTTGTGAAAAACACAGCTCGTGAGGTTTCTATTGACTATATACAGAAAGTAGTGTGCGATTACTTTGATTTACCTATTGAGTTGTTGAAATCAAAAACAAGAAAACGAGAAGTTGTTCAAGCAAGACAAATTGCGATGTTCTTTGCGAAGAAAATGACGAAATCTAGCTTAGCCAACATTGGAATGCACTGCGGTGGTAAAGATCACGCAACCGTATTGCACGCCTGTAAAACGGTCAACAACTTAATCGATACCGATAAACGATTTAGAGGTTATGTTGACGATTTAGAGAAAAAAATAAGCATACAATAAAATTTAAAAGCCCTGTATCAGGGCTTTTTTTAGCATAAAAAAATATGAAGGTATTAATGGTTTGCTTGGGAAATATTTGCCGATCTCCAATGGCAGAAGGAATTTTGAGTAAAAAGTTAAAAGACACTAACTTAAATGTAAGCGTAGACTCTGCTGCAACCTCAGATTATCATATAAACCAGCAGCCAGATGAACGTGCAATAGCAAATTGCAAAACGCATGGAATTGACATCAGTAATTTAAGAGGTCGTCAGTTTTCAGTGGAAGACTTTGATGAGTTCGATCGCATTTTTGTAATGGACAGCTCCAACTATGAAAATGTTGTTGCCTTGGCAAGGAATGAGGAAGACAGCAAGAAGGTTCAATTAATCCTAAACTTAAGCCAACCCAACAGCAATATATCTGTTCCAGACCCCTATTTTGGAGCTGAAGATGGATTTGAGAATGTATATCAATTACTCGATGCAGCTTGCGACATCTTGATTGAAGAGTTAAAATGACAAAAGCACAAGTTTATTTAATACCAAATTTATTAGGAGATGACTCTTCACCTGATAAAGTGCTTCCTACACACAACAGCTCAGTTATTGAATCGCTAAACAACTTTGCAGTTGAAAATCTAAAAGATGCCAGACGGTTTTTAGTCAAGCTCGGATTAAAATCAAAGATTGACAGCAGCAGTTTTTATGACTTAAATAAGAAAAGCAGCCTTAATGAGCTTGCTGAATTGACTTCAAAAATTAAATCAGGTGAATCAGTAGGCATTATTTCTGATGCAGGTTGCCCTGGGGTAGCAGATCCTGGTGCACTATTAGTAAAATGGGCACATGAAAATAAAGTTAAGGTAATACCTTTAATAGGCCCCTCCTCTATTTTGTTGGCACTTATGGCAAGTGGTTTAAGCGGACAAGCCTTTGCTTTTCATGGGTACTTAAATAGAGATAGCAATAAGCGGAGTCAGCAATTACGAAAAATGGAAGCCGATTCCAAACAATTGAATCAAAGTCAACTTTTCATGGAAACCCCATACCGAAATATGGCAATTCTAGAAGACGTTTTAAAAACTTTAAACCCATCTACTAATTTTTGTATTGCCGCCAACATCAGTTTGCCGAATGAATACATTCAAACAAAAACCATTCAAGAGTGGAGAAAGGTTCAACTTCCGAACTTACAAAAACAACCGGCCATTTTTTTACTTTTAGCTTAAACCTGAATGGTAAAGTGTCAAGCCCGAAATGGGTTTTTCCAAAATAGTTCCTATTTGAACTCCATTTTCCTGCCCTACATTTCGGATATGTTCTTGAAAGTAAAAAGCAATGGACCCCACTAAATTTAATTTCAATTGCTTGGCTTCAGGATATCGCAACACTTGATTTTTAAAGTATGCTGAAAATGCTTTTTGGATAAGTTCAGATATGAAAGTATTCTCTTTATGATGCAGTGCGAACTTAGCAAAGGAGGCCAAAAATCGATTGGCTTGAGGTTCTTTGTATAGCTTTTGAAGAATAGCGTCTACTGATAAATTATAACGCTTATCGAATACAGATCGTAATTCAGTTGGCAGATAATCTTCTATGTATGCTTTAATAATTCGTTTACCAATATCTACTCCTCCCCCTTCATCACCAATAACAAAACCACCTGTGCGGTATTCACGGGATATTTCATTACCATCAAATAAGCAACAATTGCTGCCTGTTCCTAAAATTCCAGCCAAACCTGCTTGATTTCCACAAGCTGCCCGTGCAGCTCCAAGCAAATCATGTTCAACTTCAATTGAAGCAGCACCAAATATGGCTTTTAAGCCATTTTCAACAATACTGTTTCTTTCATCAGAAGAACAACCTGCACCATAAAAATAGATTGATTTAATAGTCGAAGTCGAAGGTAAGTTTTTAAAAGTAGTAGCTACCTCTGACTCAATATCTTTCGAGCTATTAAAATCTGGGTTTAAACCTTTACATGAATATTGAGTGATTTTGGTTCCTTCAACCAATCTCCAATCAGTCTTAGAAGATCCACTATCTGCAATTAAAATCATAATCTTTCTGTATTAAAGCCCAAATATAAGCGTGTGATTTTATTCCGTCTATTATAGATTTGGTATAAGTTCAAGACCGTAAGGCAGCCTAATTCGGGCAATTTACGTCTTTATATTTGGTAGCGCTCAAATTCATTAACTTTACTTTTTAACCAGTTATATGCATAAATTTCTATCCACTTTAGTACTGTGTATTCTTACTTTTAGTTTACTAGCTCATGATGCTAAATTTGATAACAACAGCTACACGTTTATTGAAAATTTAGGGCAATGGGATAAGGCTGTAAAGTATAAGGCAGAAATAGATGGAGCTACCATTTATTTCGAAAGCAATGCTTTTCATTTCCAATTTCAAGAATATCCTTCTCATTTAAGAAAACTCTCAAAAGAGGAACTTAAAAAAGATAAGGAAGGTTATAAAGGACACAATTTTAAAGCAGAATTTATTGGTAGTAATAAACTCGTAAACTTTCATCAAGATGGAGAGTCTGGGTTTTATTACAATTATTTTTTAGGGAACGATAAAAGTAAGTGGAAGACCGGTGTTAAAAAGTTTGAGTCCATAACTTATGATAACTTATACAACGGGGTTGACTTAAAGGCATATAAGAAGAATGGGTTTTTAAAATATGATTATTTAATAGCTCCAGGTGCAGATCCAAATCAAATTAAAGTAAACTACAAGGGTGTTGACAAACCAATTATACGCGAGGGTCAATTAATCATACAGCATTCTTTAGGGCAAGTGTTAGAAGAAAAGCCCTTTGCTTACCAACATATTGATGGGAAAAAAATAGAAGTGACCTGTAACTTTTATTTTGATGAAGAAGGCTATTTGGGCTTCCAATTTCCCGCAGGTTATAACACTAAATATAAATTAATAATAGACCCTGAACTGATTTTTTCTACTTACTCTGGTTCAAGGTCAGATAACTTTGGAATGACCGCCACTTATGACGATAGTGGAAATGGATACATGGGGGGAATAGTTCGAGGGAATCAATACGATACAACATTAGGTGCATTTCAAACAAGCTTTGCAGGAGGTGATCCTATAAGTTCGCTAAATTTAGGACCCATTGATATAAGCATTAGTAAATTTCACTTTGAGGGAGACTCTTTAATATACTCTACCTATTTAGGCGGAAGCAGGCAAGAAACAGTGCATAGCCTCATAGTTGATCAAAACGAAAACTTATATTTACTTGGAGCAACAAACTCTACAGATTATCCAATTTCTCAGAATGCTTATGACTCTACTAAAGAAATATCTAGTTCAACAAATACGGAAATTCATGTTTTTGCAGACGGTGCAGATGCTGTAATTACTAAGTTTAATGCTAGAGGGGACCAACTATTAGGTTCAACTTATTTTGGAGGAAACGGTAGCGATGGTATAATGGATAACAACGGGTATAGTGGATTAACTTATAATTACGGCGATTCACACCGAGGTGAAATAATAGTTGACTCTATTGGTAACTGTTATATTGGCACCTCAAGTAATAGTACTAATTTAACAGGAACATTGAATTCAATTTCAGGAGGACAAGATGGAATTATTGTAAAATTCACCCCAAATCTAGATAGTGTTATTTGGGCTCGATTTCTTGGTGGTGCATCTCAAGATGCTATTTATTCATTAAAATTAATTGACAGCAATAAAGTACTCGTTGGTGGTGGAACAGAAAGCAGTAACTTCCCTACTACACCTGGAACTTATCAAACAAGCAATACTACTATGGGTCGAAGTGATGGGTTTATTTCTATTATTTCAGCTGATGGTATCACTTTAGAAAAAAGTACCTTGATAGGCACAAGTAATTATGATCAAGTATATTTTGTAGAATTTGATCGATTCAACAAAGTTTATGCGTTTGGACAAACCAGTAATGGTCAATTTCCAATCAAAAATGCCCTAGTAGCAGACACAGCTGCCGGTCAATTTATTGTGAAGCTCGATCAAAACCTCGATTCCTTAGAGATCAGTTTAACTTTTGGCGATGGATCAGTAAATGGTAGAATAAATATTTCACCAACCGCCTTTTTAGTTGATCGTTGTCAAAATATGTTTATTTCTGGTTGGGGAGGAAGTATCCAAGGAGGTGAAGGGCTTAAAAACTTAAGTACTAATATGCCAATAACTTCGGACGCATATAGTTCAATTACCGACGAAAATGACTTTTATCTTTATGCAATCAATCGCTTTGCAGATAGTCTTATTTATGGAAGTTATTTTGGAGGAACTACCTCAGATGACCATGTAGATGGAGGCACTAGTCGTTTTGATAAACAAGGTGTTATTTATCAGTCTGTTTGTGCCTCGTGTTTCGGTAGTACGAATGACTTCCCAACAAAAAATGCATACTCTAGTATTGATAGAAGTAGTGGTGGTTGTAATAATGCGCTATTTAAATTAGATTTTCAAGTGCTACCAAAAGCAGATTTCATTACCAGTGAAGATACCTTTTGCTTAAATGAAGCAAATATGGATACAGTAGCAGTATTAATAACAAATAAAACGAATCGGGCTGACAGAATTGTTTGGGATTTTTATGGCACTCAAGTGTCTTCTAATTTTATAGACACCACAATATTTATTACTCAGTCAGGATCATATACTATCCAAGAGGTAGTTGAAGATACCGTTTGCCTCACCGATGATAAAAAGATTACAGTACTTTTTGCACGTCCGGACAATATCGAGATAATAACCAGCCTTGATACCACAATTTGCTATAAAGATTCAGCCTTAATTGGGGCCTTTACCAATGGTTTCGCCAATACCTTTACCTGGTCAATAAATAGCGACTTTTCAGCTCCATTTGAATCAAGAGACTCTCTAATCACAGTTCCATTGGATAGTGGTCTTAATGTTTTTTACGTTCGTGCCAGAAATAACATTACTGAAGCTTGCGAAAAGTTTGATTCCATACTTGTAAATTATATTCCTGTTCTAGCATCAGCCAGTATTTCAAAAGATACCATCTGTGAAAACTCAAGCATCGATTTAATTTCAAGTCTTCAGAATGTTGATCGATTTGTTTGGGATTTAGACAATGGTAGAAAAGATTCTATAAATGCATCCATTTTTGAGACCTTTAGTAATGCAGGAACATTTGATATTCAATTAGAAGTAGAAAACTTCCTCTGCCCGGCTAGAGACACCATAAAATTGCCGCTTGAAGTAACTCCTAACACTTTGCGCTTTGAAAACCTAAATGATACCCTTTTATGTGGAATAGGTGGGTTTAATGTCACTAAAAACACTTTTGGTACTGCAAGCACCTATATTTGGAGCAGCAACAGAAGTTTTAGCGATACGATAAACTCTAACATAGGTGATAGTACTTTTTTTATTGATGAGCCTGATTCAGCCACGTTTTATATTAAGATTAGTGATAACTATTGTGAAAACACAGATAGTTTAAATGCAGAATACATCGAATATGAGTTAATGCTTGACCCTGTAATTGATAGCACCTGCTCCCCATTCTCCACTGAACTACAAACAACTATAATTGGTACTGATTCCTTTCGAATAGTTTTTGGAAATGGTAACTCCACAGCTACTGACTCAACTCCTACAGTAAGTTTTCCAAATGCTGGTATTTACCCCATCCAACTTATCGGTAGTAATTCCAAGTGTAATATTCAGGATACCATTACAGAAACCATTGAAGTCTTCCAAAACGTAAACGTTCAAGCTCCTATGGATACAGTAATTTGCTTGGGTGACTCTGTTTCGTTAATTGGAAATAGTTTTGGCACTGCTATGGAGTATTTTTGGGCAACGAGCAATGACTTTAACCAACCCTTAAATCCAGCTAACGATAGCACCTTAAACTTGCTGCCAACTCAAGAAAATAGTACCTATTACTTTAAGGGAGAAAATATTATTTGCGAAGCCATTGACTCGGTAAATGTTGGCACTGAACTTTTAGATGTTGAATTGGAAGATATTGTTAGTATTTGTTTGGAGGACACTATTGAGATTGAAGCAAACATCATTAACTCAAGAAGTAATTTGAGCTACCTGTGGTCTCCAAACGATAGCATCATTTCAGGTCAAAATACCCGCAAGATTGTAGCTGCACCGCTAGAAGACATGACTTTTTATTTAAGAACTACAAGTGCATTAGGTTGTACTGACTTTGACAGTTCTGAAGTAGATGTAAATATTCCAGCCTTTACCACCGCTGTAATATTAAGTACATTAGATTCATTGTTTAAAGGACAAACCACTCAATTAACAACCAACAGAAACGGAAGTAATTTGGTATACCTATGGGAACCAGATTCAGGTTTAAGCAATGTAAATAGCCCCTCACCCACTCTAAAAGCTATAGAATCAAAAACTTACAAAGTCACAATTACTGATTTAAATACAGGTTGTGTTGTGGAAGCCTTTAAACGCATAAAGGTTTTTGAAGTCAATTGTGGTGATCCCGATATATTTATTCCGTCAGCTTTTACCCCTAACCAAGATATGAGTAATGATGTGCTTTATGTGCGTGGTTCAAATGTAAAGTCAATTGATTTTCAACTATATAACCGCTGGGGGGAACAAGTTTTTGAAACCCAAGATATAAATATAGGTTGGGATGGAACCTACAAAGGTCGTGAGGTTGACCCTGGAGTATTTGTTTATTCTTTAAAGGCCGTGTGTTTCGACGATCAAGAGTATTTTACCAAAGGAGATGTGACTTTAATTAGATAATGCATAAACAGCTTTTAACGTATGCTCTTATTTTCTGCTGCGCAACAATTAAATTGTTGGGCCAAGATATTCATTTCTCTCAATTCAATCGCTCCTATTTAAATCTAAACCCCGCTCTAACAGGTAACTTTGAAGGAGATTATCGGTTCAACGGAAACTTTAAGAATCAGTGGTCTTCTGTTGCTGAACCCTACCAAACTTTTTCTTTCGCAGCTGATGCTAGAAGTCCTTTAAAAAGTATTCCACAAGTGCATCTAGGTATTCTGCTATTTAACGACGAAGCAGGAGTAGGAGGTTTAAAAACAACTAGCTTTATGCTAAGCGGGGCTTATTCTTTAAAATTAAACTATGACTCTTCATTGGCTTTAATGGCTGGTTTGCAGGTAGGTTTTCAAGCAAGATCTATAAACTTCAATCTCTTTAATTTCGATAGACAATACAACGGTACCCAATTTGACCAGAACCTTCCTTCAGGTGAAAATTTTGATCAAAGCAGTTACTTAAATCTATCTATAAACACTGGAGTATCATTGGCCTATAAACAAGAAGATAGAAAAACATATTCTGCTGGAATAGCTTTTTTTAATATGAGTTCTCCTAACCAAAGTTTTGACGGTAGCAACATACCTTTAGATCTTAGAGTAACTACATCACTTGCTGCTGATTATATGCTCAATGAAGAATTGGATATTTTACCTTCACTGCTTTTTTCTTCGCAAGGTACTTATCGAGAAATTCTTTTTGGAAGTGAGCTTCGTTATCGATTAAATGGATCAGGTTTCAGACAGCGAAATCTTTACGGTGGAGTTTTTTACAGAAATAGAGATGCACTTATTTTAACTGCAGGCTTAGATTACGATCAATGGCATTTTGGAGTAAGTTATGACATAAATGTTTCTGACTTAGAAATTGCAAGTAATAATCGAGGCGGTTTAGAGCTAGCTGTTACATATATTTTTAAAGATTTTAAACCTAACATTAGACGATATAAAGTATGTCCAAAATTCTTGTAAGACAAGTATTACTTGCACTTTTACTATTATTTGCCGGGGTTGCAAAAAGTCAATCACCCGACTTAGTGTTAAAGGTAGCAGATGACTTGTTTGAAAATGAAGATTACTTTGGAGCAATTCAATTTTATGAAAAGGCCATTGCTATTGATTCAAACAATGCAGAAGTACTTTATAAATATGCAAGAAATCTTAGCATGATTAATCAGCACAAGAAATCAAGCAGGTACTACCAGAAAGCCTTAATCCTTGATGGTTCGAATGAGTTTCCTATGGCAGCCTATTATTTAGCTGAGTCTTATAGATATAGCGGTGACTATCGTAAAGCTAGAAGGTATTACAATCAGGCATTAAGGCCTTTTCGATCTGATCGAAAATCATATTGGTATCAGCGAATGGATCAAAATAAAGATGCAGCCTCTTGGGCAAGTAAAAACGATGGCTTTAAGCTTGCTGAACCAGCTAATCTTACCAAAAAAGTAAATTCAAGCTTTGCCGAGTTTGCTCCTACTATTCACAACAGTAGAATTTTCTTTTCAGCCATGCTAGCTGACTCAGTCGGTGAGAATAACACAGTAAAAGACAAGTATTTTTATACAAGAATATATTATAAATCGCTCACTTCCAATGAGGAAGCGAAAAAAATTGAAATGACTAATGAGTTAAGTAATAAATTTAAAAACTTACACCTTGCTAATCCTGCATTCTATGAAAACAACATTTATTTTAGTGTTTGTGATAGCAATTTTATATGCAGTATATGGGAGGGCCAGTTGGTTGATAATAAAATTGTTTCAGCAAATAAATTAAATAAGAATATTAATTACCCTTCGAGTAACAACACACAAGCTAGCCCAGTAAAGATTAATGATGAAGTTTACCTGTTTTTTGCTTCAGACCGTCCTGGAGGCTTAGGTGATTTGGATATTTATATTGCTAAAAAGGTTTCTTTTGGATTTGATCAAGCAATTAACTTAGGTCCAACTGTTAATAGCCTGGGGAATGAAATTACACCCTTCTATGATGTCTTTTCACAGACTTTATTCTTTAGTTCCGACTGGCACATTGGCTATGGTGGGTACGACATTTTTAAAAGTACTGGCCTACCAGTTGACTTTAAAGAATCAGAAAATATTGGCTTTGGAATAAATTCATCTGCTGATGACTATTATTTTAAAGCTTTTGAATCAATTGCTCTGCTAGCATCAAATAGAAATGAAGGAAGCGAAACAAATAAGAGCGATTGCTGCAATGACTTGTATGAAGTTAACTATAAAGCTGATAGTGTAAAGAATAATACTGATGAAGTACTTGAAGAAACGGTGAATATTGAGGTATTAAATAAATTTCTTCCCACTGAGTTATATTTTCATAATGATGAGCCAAATCCTAATTCAAGGAAAATGGAAACCGAAAAGAATTACATGGATTTGGCAGTTAATTATGTAAAAATGAAAGATGACTATCTTACTAATTATATAAATCATGTTTCAAGAAGAGATAAAAGTCAAGCGAAAGTGGACCTAGAGTACTTTTTTGAAAATCGTTTACAACAAGGTATAAGCCAACTTGAGGAATTCACTCCCCTTTTGCTAAAGGAGTTGCAGAAAGGGAGCAAAATTGAATTAGCTGTCAGAGGTTTTGCAAGCTCTATTTCTGAAACAGAATACAATCTAAAATTAACCTATAGGCGAATTGAAAGCTTAATCAATTATTTTAAAGAAGCGGAAAATGGAGCATTTATGCCTTTTCTAAATGATGAAGCAGAAAATGGTGGATTTCTCACTTTTAATAAAATCCCTTATGGTGAATATGCTGTAACACAAAGCATCGATGAAGAAGATAAAATTGAGGCTATTTATAGTCCTCAAGCAGCATCAGAAAGAAAGATTGAACTTATTGCTGTTTCGAGCAGTAGTAACTCTTCTTCGATATCAATGGAGGAACCCGCCAAAATTAAATTTAATTCTACGCTATATGAGCTTGGCCCACAAGAAAATAAAAAAATTATCAGTCGATTCTTTAAGGTTAAAAACACGGGTAAGGGTGATTTGAAACTTTATAATATTAGTCCAAACTGTGATTGTGTTAATCTAGATTACCCTACCCTTATTCCAGCAGGTGATGAGTCAAAAATATTGGTAGAAATAGATTTAGAAAACCTGACAGGTAGGGTAAATATTGAATTATTAGTTGTTTCAAATACTACACCTAACCTCAATCGACTAAGTATAAAGTTTGAATTAGAGTAGGAAAAAAACCGGTCTTAATTGTATTTAATATCAAAATGAGCAGCAATACAAATACATAAAGCTGCTCATTCAATAGTTCAACTAAGCATATTAACTTAATCCTTCTTACCTAGCATTACAATTTCGTTAATTAATACTTCGGTTACGTACTTTTTTACACCATCTTTGTTTTCATAAGAACGATTAACCAATTTTCCATTTACCGCAACTTCACTTCCTTTATTGAGAAATTTTTCTGCAATCTCAGCTGTTTTACCCCAGGCAACTAAATTGTGCCAGGTAGTATCTGTTACTTTCTCTCCTTTATCATTTTTATAGCTTTCATTTGTTGCTAAAGAGAAATTGGCAACTGTTTTACCACCATCTAAATTTTTAACTTCCGGAGTTGCACCTAGGTTTCCGATTAACTGTACTTGATTTCTAATGCTTTTCATAACACATTGTTTTAATTAATAAATAAATTTTAGTTGTGTCGTTGTTTTCAATCGACGGGGCAAAGATTGGAAGAGGTTTGAGTTCGATTCGTATAAAAAACGCTTAGTTGCGTTTAAAATACGTTTGTAAACGTTTAAAAACGAATAAATATTTGACCACCAGTGATTTAATATAGATATAAAAAATCCCGACTTTTTTGGAAAGTTGGGATGAATACACTTAGCAAATTAATTCTATAACTATTATGGCAATATATTGCCATGCATCGTTTTAACGCTTATAAGTCAAATTATAGACTTCGGAGTAGTGAGCTAGGTATTGAGAAGTAAAGAAGTCTTTTAACTGTGGTAATTAATTTGAGCACCTAAAATAAGGCACATTTTAGCTAATCAGCCTAACCAATTAAAAGAATTACAGCGTATGTATGTGGGTTTATAAATAGTCTAAACTTAAAGGTCGAACTTAACTCCAACACCAAGAATATCATCAATTTGTTCTAAATCTCCTTTCCATTGCTCAAATATTTGATTAAGTCGGATCCCCTGTTCTTTTATATCAAGCTCATTAATTGAAATTAGTGTTTTTCTCAATTGTTTTGCCATGAACTTTTTGCCTCTTTTTCCTCCAAATTGATCTACATATCCATCAGTGAAAATATAAATACAATCACCATTTTTAATTTTTACCTCATGATTTATAAACTTTCTTTGTTCACCCTCTTTGTAACTCCCAATTGGAAAACGATTTCCTTTTATTTCTGAAATTTTTCCATTCCGAACTAAATAAAGCGGATTAAAAGCTCCAGCATATTCTAACATATTTGTTGCACTGTCATACCCTATCAATGCAATGTCCATTCCATCTTGAACTTGAGCAATAGCTTCTTCTCCTTTTTGTCTAAAAGTATTCGCTACTTCAATATTAAGTCTATCAAGAATAGCAGCTGGTTCAGAAATTCCATATTCTCCAACAATTTTATCAAGAAGGTTATGTCCAACTATTGATACAAATGCTCCAGGAACTCCATGACCTGTGCAATCTGATGCAGCAAATAACACTTTACTGCCTTTTGTAGACATCCAATAGAAATCTCCACTAACAATATCTTTTGGTTTAAACAAAACAAAAGATTGTGGTAGGTGCTTTTCAAACAAGTCGTCAGGTGGAAGAATAGCTGTTTGTATGCGCTTTGCATACCTTATACTATCCATTATGTCTTTATTTTTATATTCTAGCTCTTCACTCTTCTCAACTACTTCTTTAGTTCTTTCGATGACTTTTTCTTCCAACACTCTTTTTTCTTTCAATAAGCTTTGCTCTCTTATTTTTATATAGCCAATAATAATACTAAACCCAACAACAATACAGATGAGATAAAACCACCATGTTTGCCAAAATGGAGGTTGAATTTTAAAGCTAAATGTCACTGGTTCTTTATTCCAAACACCATCATTATTCATTGCCTTTACCTTAAAGGTGTAATTATTAGGAGGTAGTGGTGAGTAGTTAGCGAAAGTCTGTTTCGTTACAGGACGCCAATCATCATCTGCACCCTCTAGCATAAATTGATACCTAATTGAAGTTGGGTCTGTTAAACAAATACTATTAAACTGGAAGGAGATGTTCTTTTCCTTATGATTTAAAGACAAGTCTGAGCTGAGTTCTCGATTTTCAAAATTTACTTTAAATTCTGTTATATGTGTGAGTGGCTCTAGTTTATTTTCTTGTGAATGTTCTATCTGGTATTTTAGTACACCTTTTATAGTGCCAAACCATAGATTACCTTTTTGATCTTTGAAAGAGGCTTGATTTTTTACTTCAATTCCTGTAAAACCAACTTTTGAGGTATAATTGAGAAATCTTTTTTGATTCTGTATATATTTATTTAGTCCTTTATTAGTGCCAATCCAAATGTTATTATCATCATCAATATCAACTAGAGTAATGAAATCTGCTAATAAGCCATCTTTGACTTTAAATTGTTGAATGATTGATTTTTTATCAGATACCAATAAGCCTTGGCCTTCAGTGCCTATCCAAAGCTTTCCCGACTTGTCTTCAGTAAATGAAGTTGGGGTAAGCTTATTTTTAAGTGGTAGAATTGTGAACGAGGTGTCTTCAATGCTTGTAACCCCCTTCCCTCTAGAGCCCACCCACATGGTGCCTTTTGAGTCACAAAATATGGATGAAATATCATTGCCTGCCAATCCATTAATTTGGGTTAGCCGGGCAATTGCTCGATTATTGATTTCATAATAAATTAAGCCATCTATTGTTCCAACCCATAAGTTGTTTTGTTGATCAATTTCCATTGAGGTAACTCCACCTTTAGGAATATTATTGTTGATACTTGGAAGGTATTCAAAACTTGAACTTTTACGCTTATACTTTAACACTCCACCTCCCCAAGTGCCAATCCAAATATCTTTATTTTGGTCTTCTTTTAGAAATCTAATGTGGTTGTTTACTAGACCATTTTCTTGTGTAAAACTTGAGTAACTGTTTGATTTAATAGCTCTTGGGTTATGTATGGCAATTCCTTCATTGGTTCCAAACCAAAAATTGCCTTGTGAACTTTCTAAGATTGACCATATTTGATTATCAATTACTCCCTCTTGTTCTGTATATGCAACAAACTGCTCTCCTTTGTAAATAAGTAGTCCATTCTCATTTGTTCCAATCAATAAATTCCCTTCTCGATCCTCAAAAAAACATCGAATTTTTTTGTCTTTCAACCCATTACTTGGGTTAAAAGTAAAAAGTGTACCCTTCTTTATTTTAGTGATACCACCACCCCAGGTTCCCACCCAAATATTATCCAATTTATCTTCTGTGATACAACTGATCCAATTCCCCGCAAGTCCGTCCCTAACATCATACATAACAACATCTTTTGTGTGGTTAATGTATTTGTATAAACCTCCATTATATGTTCCAAACCAGAAATTACCGATATGATCTTGAAAAAGACTTGTGATTTGAAAGTAAGCAGGTATGCCCTCAACACGGAAGAACTCAAATTCATCCTTTCCCTTATTATATAGCTTAATTCCAACATCAGTAACAAAGTAAACTTGCTTTTGCTTGCTTTGCAACATAGAAAAAATACGATCACTTAAACCTTCTTGACCTCTATATTGAAGGTAATCAATTTCATCTAAGGAATCTGCCTCAGGGTTTTCAATAAAAAGCGCTCCATCGCCATATGTGCTTATCCATAAATGACCATCCACATCTTCTATTATAGAAGTTATGTCGCCATTTAGTGCAAGGCTATCAGCAGTCCATTTTTCAGCATTTCCATCTACAATTCGTGTGATTCCTCCTCCAATATGCCCTAACCAGATTTTGCCATCCCTTGTTTGAATTATCGATTTTACGCCATTATCTGCGAGACCATCCGTAGTAGTATAGTTGGTGAAATTTATTCCATCGAACTTGGATACACCACCTGCTGTGCCTAGCCAAATATAACCTTCCTTATCCTGAATGATTGAATATATGTTTGACTGAGCAAGACCTTGTTGAACATTGTAATTGTCAAAGTAATATACTTGAGCCAGCGAATTAATCGGAATAATCAAGAATAGAAACAGCGTGAAAAGTGATGTTTTTTTCTTTAACTGCATGTCACTGCTATTCCGATCTGTTTTATTGAACACTACTTCTTAATAAAGAAAAACGTTCCATTTTCGTCTTCTAAGCCCGAAATTTTACCAAATTTAGGTCTTTGAGAGTTATTTTTAGCTACTGCTTGAGTCACTTTTGAAACAACTTTATCAATAGGAATGCACGCATTTGGATTATTAGATAAAGAATTTGCAAAAGTTTTAGTGAATTGAGAATTATCTGTGGCTAATTCATAGCCTGCAGAAGAAAATACCTGTGATGATTTAAATTTAGTTGCAGACCAATCATCGCATCTTTTTTCGGTTTCTGTTGATCGCATTGCTTGATAAAAAGAAGGTCCAGACTCGCATGCATCAGTCACAACCAATGCATGTGTGACATAATTAGAATAAGAATGCATGAATGCTTTCAAAGAATTTATATTAAAGTAGGTGAATTCATCATCTCGTTTTGCATTGACTGGAATCCAGTAACCTGACTCATTAATAAACTTGCCATGACCTGCATACCAAACCAATATTGAATTAACTCGATTACTTCGAATTAAGTCTCTTAATTCAATAGAAAAGAAACGTTCGAGGTCAACTTTTGCCATGTTCTTCTTATGAATAATGTTGTGGATTTCGTAATTGGCAAACGCGCTTTTCATCATGGTTACATCCTTTACCGGTCCATCAAGACTTGCAAAAGATTCGTAATCTGAATTCTCAATGAAGACAACCCAAGTTTTTCCCATCGGATTATCACCAGCTATTCTGGCTGCCTCTCTATTTAATGTAAATGTTTTCTCAGAAACATTTCCATAGATATCTTCTGCTTTTACTAGGATCTTATTTTTATTCGAAACATCTATAGTTGCAGAAAAAGTTGGGTTGGTGCTTTCATATACATAACTAGCCGTAGCTCCTTCAATAAAAATAGATTTGATGAGACTTTTGTCCTTGATTTTACCTTCAACATATAGACTTGGGTCTTCTGAATCCAAATATACTTCTCCATTGTCGGAGGCATAAGGAGCAATTAACGAGATTTCAGGTGGATTCGTTTCTGTTTTTTCTATTTGATACTCAATACTTAATTTATTTCCATAAATGTCTGAAGTTTCAACTATAATTTTCTCAGCATCGGTGTTAAGTTCAGTTGTAAAGCTTGGGTTTAACTCATCCTTATTAAAATTAATTTCAGAACCACTTACTTTTATGTACTCAATAGCACTGGCATCTTTTACTTGCCCTTCCAAGCTGAAACTACTTAGTGCTTCAGATACCTCAAGCACATTATCTCCTTTTGTATTTGGGCTTGTAATATCTACAAATGGTGGCTTATCTTCTCGATTTAATTCATATAATCGATCCTTAGCATCTTCCAACATTCGCTTTGCTTCTTCATCATAAGGGGATAACCGTCTTAGTGATTCGTAATCTTTAATTGCTCCATCATAGTTTGCAATTGATTCATTAGAATGGGCTCTCTTATAAAAAAACTTGTAATTTTTATTGTTTAGAAGAATACCTTGTGTAAAGTCGTTAATAGCATTTTGATGTTGACTCAATTTTTGATAATATATGCCTCTTTGATAATAAGCTTCTTCATTTTTAGGATTAATAGCCAAAACTTTAGATATATCATTTATAGCATTAGGAAAATCTTTTTTTAAGAAATATATTTTACTTTTTACAAAATAACCGGCTTCACTTTCTTGATCTAATTCAATTACCTTGTTAGAAGCTTCGAATGCCTCATCAAGCTTAGCTCTTTTTATTCTCACTTTAGCTAAAGCTATATATGTGGCTTCATTTTCTAAACCAAGTTGAATTGCTTTTGTAAAATCAGCTTCTGCTGTTTCATAGTCTTCTAAGCTATCGGATACAACTCCATGATTGTAATAATTAACTCCATCTTTTTTTTCAATCTCTATGGCTCTATTACAGTCTGCTAGTGCTTCTTCATATTTTCCAAGTTTAATTAAAGCCAAACTTCTCATTTGAATTGCAGAAAGATATTTTTTATCTAGCTCTATAGCTATGCTTAAGGCCTCAACACTCTTTTGGTATTTTTCTAGATCAAAATATAACCTACCTAAATTATACGGAAATTCACTTTCTTTTGTCTCAAGAGCAACAAGTCGATTGTAATCTTCAGCGGCATCTTCAAGCTTTTCAAGTTTTTCATAAGACTTTGCTCGCTCTAAATATGCGTCAGTGTAATCAGATTTAATTTCAATAGCTTTTGTAAATTGAATAATGGCATCTTGGTGATTTTCAGCTTCTACAAAATCTTCACCTGTTTTAAAATATTTTTTTGGACTTTGAGCAAATGAGCTACTTAAAAAGGCTAGCACACTACTTAAAAGTAGAATACTAAAGGTGGATTTTTTCAAATTCATGACTTTAAATTAAATTAACCTAATGGGTATCAGTTAATTGAATTATACGCTATAAAGTTAATAAAGTTTAATGCTTTTATTTCAGTTTAATAGGCCTTAGTTAGCAAAGTATTGACTGATTACAACCTATAGTATTTGAATAAAAAATCCCGACTTTTTTTGAAAAGTCGGGAATAAATCCTCCGCTAGATTGTTTAACTGTAGTTGAAGAGGATTGGAAAGAAGATTAAATTACCATTTAAATAATTCAACACTGATGTGGTAATGTTCATGAGTTTTTTTACTTGCCTTGATTGAATTAATTTTTAATTGATCAAAAGATACACTTGCTTTGACTACTAATAAGCCCAATATAAAAAAAAGGCATAGTCCGAAAGTCACCCAAATTATAGTTTTATTCCTTTTCATCGCTTGTTTCTTCAAATTCAACTTGTTTAACTTCTTCTACTTCGACTTCTTGCATACTTGATTTTATCCAATCACAATCAGTACATACTAATCCTTTAGTTGTCATTTTCCAATGATGTCCTATCATTTTACCGTCATAGGTATTCGAAACATTTTTTATGTCATAAATTAAATCTCTTGAAGATGGTGTTAAGAAAATTGTTTTTCCCACTGGCAGTGTTATACTTGCTTCTATCTCTTGACTTCTATATTTGTCTTTCAATGGAACAGCAATAAATGGATTAACTTCTATGTTATTTCCATCCATTGAATATTCCATTACTATTTTTTCAGCTCTTTCTCCTGCTTCTTTTCGGTTGGATCCATTAGCTGATTTAACAAGTTTCATCTTCGTATCCTGATCATTACTTCTAACTACATCAATACTTATTGAATTCAATAGCATCTGATCCCCTTCAATGTTTATTTCCACCGAGCCAATGCGATTACCCGAATAGCTATTTTGCAGTGAGCTTAAAATCAGAGTATCTGATGGAAGCTGGTCCAAAGTAATTGATTCTGTTATTTTTTGTTCATTTGAAAATTCTGAAATAGTGCTAACGGCTGCAATTGAAACCATAATCAAACCTAGTATCCAAAGTGAAGTGGCACTTATGCTTACTGCTCTATTAGAACTTGGAATTTTAAACAACAGCTTTAAGCCACCATATAACAACCCTAAGATGGGAATAAGCACTACTAACAAAAGCCCTATGTAACCAAGATAAAACAATGAACTTGAATTAAAAACTATACTTGCAAAATCAGTAAACCAATTGCCATCTATATTGGCATTACTTAAACTAAAGTTTACTGGTCCACCAAAAACTATTGTAAGGATTGAAGCTAAGGCAAATAGTGACGCAATAACCAATGCTACACCAACCAATTTAAAGATAAACTTGAAGAAATAAACGAGTACCTTTAGTAAAAAATCAAAGAATTTATAAATCGAGTTTTCGGCCTTTTGAACATAGCCTTTTGTATCCTTACTTTTTACTTTTTTTTTAAACCCGTTGAATTCGTCTTTAATCGTATTGCCAATGTTTTCAACGTTGATGGGCTCACCTTTCATCTCTAACTTTTCTGCAGTTGTTTTAGGAGAAGGGACTATAATCCAAAGAATGATGTAAATAATTACTCCTGTTCCAGCACCTGCAATCAATGCAATTAAAAAAGCCGCTCGGAACCAAATCTTATCGATACCAAAGTAATAACTCAAACCCGAGCAAACACCTCCAATCATATTGTCATCTGGGTCGCGGTAAAGTTTTCTAGATCTAAAATCTGAACCAGTTTGCTGGTTTTCTTCATTATAAGATGTATCAGAAGCTTCTTCCATATATTGCTCAGGTTCACCCATTATAGAAATTACCTTCTCAACATTTATAACAGTAATTACTTCTTTCCCAGGCTCCATATCTTCTTTGAAAAGTTCAGCTATGCGGGCTTCTATATCCGCCATTATTTCATCCTTGCCCTCCGAATCCCTAAAATATGTTTTTATGGTACTTAAATAGCGATTGAGTTTTTCATAAGCATCGACCTCGATGTGAAATACTACGCCGCTAATATTGGCTGTGACAGTTTTATTCATTGCTTTTGATTTTATTTGGTTGTGTTTTGTTTCCGTGTTAAATTGACAGCTAGCATCAATTCATTCCATGTTTTTTCTAATTCTTTTAGAAACTCTACTCCTAACTCTGTGAGTTTATAATACTTCCTTGGAGGTCCCGATTTAGATTCCTCCCAACGATAGGTGAGTAATCCAGCATTCTTTAAGCGAGTCAATAAAGGATACAATGTTCCTTCTACCACAATCATTTTTCCTTCTTTCAATTGCTCAATAATTTCAGAGGGATAAGCTTCTTTTGCTTCTAAGATGGATAAGATGCAAAACTCCAATACTCCCTTGCGCATTTGCGCTTTTGTGTTTTCAATTTTCATTTTCTATTATTTCTGTTCTTTTAACCGCATTTTACCATACAAGGAAAAAACAATCAACTTCTCATCACTTTCAATTATGAAATGAGCTTCTTCAACTTCGTTTCCCTTTTGATTAACAAATAGCTCCACTTTGTCATTGTTTTTGTCTTTATCATCAATTCTTATGTGGAAATACCCCTTATGCTTTAATAAACTACTTAGTGATTTCTTAGCAGTAGTTTCATCAAAAGCAAAAAAACCTGCTTTTGAAAAATCTCCTTCTAAATGCTTTTTGGTGTCTTTCCAGTCCAAATCAGCATCGAAAAAATCGAGTATGTTTTTCGAAAAACTAAAACTTACTGAAGGATTTAAATCCTCAAGCATTTCTTGAATCGTCTTTTCCTTTTCAAAAATTGATGCTTGTATGGAAAGACTTGAAAAAAGAACAAGTAAAGAACTCAACAGCACATGATATCTTAAATTCAATTTAAAAGCGTTCATTTTTTTATCCTATTAAAATTTCTTTGGCAAAGGTAAAGCAAAAATATAGTAATATGCAATACATAGTACCATAAAAAATAAATATCTTTCATTCAAAAAAGTTAAAATATTATATGTCAATTACTTAAGTATTGAATATTTTTCCATTCAAAATAAAAGTCAAAGTGTATCTTTGCTCAAAATTGAATAAAATGGAAATATTTCTTCAAACTGAAACATGGATTAGTCTGCTAACTTTAACATTTTTGGAAGTGGTGTTAGGGATCGATAACATCATTTTTATTTCTATAGTTTCCGATCGATTACCCAAAGAAAATCAAGCGAAAGCAAGATCTATTGGATTGATATTGGCTATAGGTATAAGAGTTGCCTTATTGTTCGCCATTTCTTGGATTGTTCACTTAACTGAACCAATCCTGACTATTGCAGACTTTGATCTAAGCGTACGCGATTTAATATTGATAGTAGGTGGATTATTTCTATTGGCGAAAAGTACATCAGAAATTCATGAAAAGATTGAAGGTGATAGCCTAAAAGAAAAATCTGAAAAAAAGGGCATTCAATTAACATTAAAAAAAGCAATTGTGCAGATAGTGCTGTTAGATGTAGTATTTTCTTTTGATTCTATTTTAACTGCCGTAGGCCTTTCAGACGAAATATTAATTATGGTGGCGGCAGTGGTAATTGCATTAGGGGTAATGCTAATTTTTGCCAAAAAAGTAAGTGATTTTGTTAATGAAAACCCAACTGTAAAAATGTTGGCCCTAGCCTTTCTGATAATGATTGGGACATTGCTAATTTTAGATGGATGCCATGTACATGTGCCAAAAGGATATATCTACTTCTCTTTAGCATTTTCTTTGTTGGTAGAACTACTCAATCAACGAATGAGGAAGAATAAGTGATATAATAAATAGCTAACATCCTTAATAACAAATCCTTATTACTTTAGAAATAGATTAACTAATTAAACCGTTGTTTCTTTCCGTTTATCAACCCTAATACCTTACCTGTTAGCTCTCTTCCAAAAAAAGGAGAGTTATCTGATTTTGAGAGTACATCATCTTTATTAAATATAAACTTCTCATTTGGCTGAAATAGGGTTAGGTTAGCAGATTCTCCTTCACTAATTGTTGGTCTTTCTAGGCCTAAGACCTTTGCAGGACCATCTGTAAATAAACTAATTAGTTGCTCAAGAGGAATGGAATTTAATAGCGCTGTATTTGCAACTGAAAATGCTGTTTGTGCATTTATGATTCCGAAGGCAGCATAGTCAAACTCTTTTTTCTTACTTTCAATGTCCTCAGGACAATGATCAGAGCATATCGCGTCAATTGTTCCATTTTTAATGCCTGAAATCAGTTTTTTTATCGTTTTAGAAGTTCGTAAAGGAGGAAGTGTCTTAAATCGGGTATCAAATTCTTTTAACTCACTATCCGTTAATAAAAGGCTATAGCTAGCAATATCACAACTTACCTTCAAGTTCTTCGCTTTTGCATTCGCAATCAACTCAATTGATTTTGCAGTTGAAATAGTATTAAAGTGCAATCGTCCATCCGTATATTCAACTAGAAAAATATCTCTAGATACCATTAATTCTTCTGCCAATTCAGGTATACCTTTTAATCCAAGACCTGTACTAACTTCTCCTTCATTCATTACTCCCAATTCAGCAATGTCTTTGGTATTTGGATAATTCATAACAGTTCCATCAAATGCTTTTGAGTAAAGCAGCGCTCTATTTAAAAGATTTGGATTTTTGATTGACTGTTTCCCATCGGAAAATGCAAGAGCACCTGAAAATTGCATGTCACTTAATTCTGCTAACTCTTTACCTTCCATATTTTTTGATACAGCGCCATACGGAAGTGCATCAATAACATGGGCTTTACTTTGGTTCACTAAATATTCTACTTGCGCTTTTACATCTCTTGTTGGGCTTGTAGCTGGTGATACCCCTACAGCTGTAAATCCACCAGCAGCTGAGGCATTTAAACCAGTTTGTATGTCTTCTTTGTATTCAAAGCCAGGATCTTGGTAATTCACCTGCAAATCGATCCAACCTTTTGAAACATACAAATCCTTAGCTTTTATGACTTTTGCGCTGCCTTGTTCTATCTTGTCTGCAATTTTTTCAATCTTCCCATTCTTAATTAATACATCTCTTTTTTTAAGGTGGTATTTACTTTTAGAGTCTATAATGGTAGCTGATTTGATGAGAATATCCATAAGTTGCTTATTTCAAATATCTTAAAAGAATAATTTCAATGGCAATAAAAATTAGTGCTAAGATGATAAAATATTTCCACAGTGGTGTTCCTTGATCTATTTTTTCAATCTTAGAACGCAATACATCATTCTTTTCGTTGAGTAGTTGAAAGTTGAGTTTTTCAATTGCAGCTAATTCCATAAATTCTTGAGGAGTATAGGTGTCCACTTGCGACTCCTTTCTATCATAGTTAAAGGAGAGCTGTCCTATTATTTTCTCATTTTGAACTAATTGGTAATGTCCAGCTTTCTTTATCTCGTCACCCAATTCAATTTTCAGCTCATTTTGTAAATATTGTTGTGCGGGAATAAAGTCTAGTCCATGGCCTGTAATATGAATTGGCGACTCTGTTGAAGTAGACATAGGTAGTCTGAAGCTGCTTTGATTGATGCTATAGTAGTTGGGTTGTTGAATTCCTGCTTGTAAAGCCATATTATACAGTAGTGGTACAAAGATGGCATGGTTTACTAAATTGCTTTGTTCTTCGAGCAAACCAACAGAACTCAAGTATACTTTACCCTTCCCTGCCCTAAACAACGAAATAAAAGACTTTCCATTTCTATACTCCATTAATCGTTCAACTAAAGTTCTTGATTGACTGCGAATATTCCAATAGCTACTCGCTCTTGGCAATTGAATATTTTTTGGCAGCTCATCAAATACTTCTTTGAATAGATCAGCCTGTTGATTGATAGATGCTACTACTGCTTCACTTTTAATTAAAGAATTATAAGTGCCAATAGACAACGAAGAAAGTAAATCATTGACTTCCTTCAAATTCATTTCAGAATTTGGAAAAATTCCTAAAGATCCACCATTACTTACAAATTTCTTCAGCTCTTGTCTCAAAGCAGAGCTTAAGCCTATAACTTGATCTAAAATAATAAGTTGATTACTTGCTAATTGCTGATAATTGATATTAGAGGTAATTTCATTTTTAAATTGGATCAAACTATCGTTAAGAAATAATGCAGAAATGTTTGGGTTGGATTGCTCCTCAAATAAAGAAAGAACTTTTATTTGGGATTGTATCGGATAGCTGAAGTAGAGGGTATCATCAAATGTTAATGGGTAATCTTTAATTACCAATTTTCCATTTAGTTGATTTGAAGTGGGATTTCTAAAACTAAACGCTCTAGTTATAGAGTCTTGCTCAGGTAAATTAACTACAAACGGAGATTTTAATTTATTATTAAGAAACATTTGGGTTGGAATTTCAAGAGCTTCATTTTTGCCTTCATTTTTAATGGTCAGCGCAATATTTTCTAATTGATTAGGCAAATGAAAAGGAGTTGAAAATGATAAATGACTTAAATTGAGATTTTTACTATTTTGTGATTGAACTGGTATAATATAATACTCGGCGGTATCCTTTAATTCGCTAAAGTTTACATTCACTTGTTGTAAATCAGAAATAAGGTAACGTTCAAGTATTAACCCCTCATCATTTGCCGTTTGATTCATGCGGTTTTGAACCTGATTTAAAGTTCTAAATATTGGCGTTTCTTCCACAGCCTGTAAGGCTAAAATAAAGTTTTCCCGATTCATCCAACGCTGCTCACTTGAACCAAAATTATTGGTTAATAATTGAAATCTATCAGAAGCAGAATAGGCTTTAGTGATAGTTAAGGCTTTATTTTTTGCTACTTCAAGTAAACTACCTTCTGATTCATCTGCAAGCATAGAAAAAGAGTTATCAAGGTAAATGCTTACTCCTTTTTTGCCTTGGTTATTGTAGGTTTCTTTTGAAGGAAAGTATGGTTGGGCAAATGCAAACACTAAGGTGGTAATAGCTAAACAACGACTAATTAAGACTAATAAGTGCTTTAATTTAGATGTAGATTGAGTTTCTTGCTTAATGTTCTTCAAGAAACGCACCTGTGAAAAATAAACAGTTTTAAATCTTCTAAAATTAAATAAATGAATGAGTATTGGGAAAATTAGAATGCTTAAAGCATAAAGAAATTCAGGTGCGATAAAATTCATTGAGGCTCGAAATTACGAAAGTTGATTGATGTGATTAAACTATTAATTTGAAGACGGGCTGGATTTGTCTACAAATGTTAAAACTCTCATCAATATTTCTTAAACCTATCATCTTTTAGGATGATTTTAACCTAATATTCCAGTTTATGACTTTCTAGAATTTTAGATGTAATAATCTTCAAGCTTATTGAGTTTTGGAACGGTTCTAAGCCATTTGCACTAAATGAAGGTGAAATGAAAGAACAATTAATGATTGTAAATGGAAAAGTTTACTAAGCAACTTCTATAAAAAATAAAAAGGGCTTTGCTCAGTTAATTAATGGTAAAGCAGCAGATATTCCCAGCTAATGAAGAATTCGAGTTGGCCTCAAATTAAATCTATTCAGAGTTAAAATGGCCTTTGTTGCTCTCAGCAACAAAGGCCATTCTTTTTTTTATAAATTAAACTTGCCCATAGCCAAGTTTAAAAAGTTTATTCTTATTTGTTAAAAATTTTTTTGGACGATTAATCGTTTCCCGCAAAGTAATATATAGCTACTCGGTAGCAGCTATATTTGATTTTCTTTCTAAGATTCTCTTTTTTAATTCAATCATGCTTTCGTTATAATCTACATTGAAAGCAAATTCGCCTTTTTCTCGATCCAGCTGAATCAATGACACTGGAAAATCGACTAAAGAGTAATTATTAGCAGGCTCTTTTGCATCTAAAATTACGTCAAACTTAAAAATCTCTATGTCTGCTACTTCATTAGGTTTAGCATAGGTTTTTATAATTATGCTTTTTGTTATATATCCTTCTTTTTCAAAGAGCACTGTGTAATGCTTATTGCGTTTAACATCTAATAAAAATTTACCAGTTCTATTAGTCTGGTAGCTTGATACTTTTTCATTGTTATCATATAAGGATATATTTACTTCTTTCCCTTTATCTCCTCTGTCCTCTAATAAGTATACTCGCCCTTCGAACCCAAATAGGCTCGACTTATTTTGGGCATTCACATAACCAACTAAACTTATAACTATTACAGTAAGTAGAAGTGCTTTTTTCATAACATTAGCTTTAATAACTTAAGATGATTGCTGTAAACATACTAATAACCGTTTAAAATACGCAAAAATTGAAATAAAGTTCAATTTTAGAAAAGGCACCAAATGCAAAAAAGCCGATTTTAAAATCGGCTTTTGGTTAGTTAACTATTTTATTTCTTAGTTCATCTTCAGCAAGTTTGCCTTGATGTTATATTGCTCTACAAGATTGTTGGTGAATTTATTCTGGCCATAAGGGACAAGAATATTTAGCCCACCGTTTTTCATTTCTGCTATAGTTGAAAGCAACTTCCACTTACTAACCATACTAGTAGTGTCATTAGTTTTTTGAGCAATTTCAAAGTAAAATTTCCCTTTCGAATTAGTGGCCGTAATATCAGGAATGTAGGTATTATCTTCTTTCTTTTGAGAAAAACTTTTAGGTTCTTCATAACCATCTAGTTTCACCCTGATATCCTTAAAACCTCTTCGTTGAATTTGTTCAACAGCCTTTTCCAATAATTCTTTATACTTACCTTCTTGTCGTTCTTCTAATAACATAGTTTTTTTTTAAGGATTGTCTTTCACTAAGTGCAAAAGTTATTCCAAGCATCATGTTATTAGAACTTCAAGGGTATTTATCTTCCTAAATCATATAGCTTTCTACCATGGGAAAGCAAAGCTTTTCTAAAAGAATTTTGTGAATGATAAGGTAAATCAAACTCTTGTGCAGTTTTTTCTACAATCGGGGCTATTTTACTATAGTGAACATGGCTAATATGAGGAAACAAGTGATGCTCTACTTGATAATTAAGACCACCAACTAACCATGAAAAAATTCGTTTATTATTCGCAAAATTCAAGGTAGTTTGAAGTTGGTGCACCGCCCATTGATTATTTACTGTACCTTCTTTAGGCTCAGGATATACAGTTTCTTCCATTACATGTGCTAATTGGAAAATCAATGCCAAGGTAAGACCCGCAACAAAATGCACTACAAAAAACCCAATGAGTAGTTGCCACCAAGTAATATCCATGAAAATAAGTGGCAACACAACCATATAAATGAAATATACAGCCCGAGTAACAATAATTAAAGTCATTTCCTTTTTAAAATTAGTTTTTAACTGTTTTAGTAAACCCATTTTATCGTATCGATAAACATCTTTAAAATCCTTTGCAAAAGTCCATGACATTGTCATCATTCCGTATAAAAACCAAGCATAAAGGTGCTGAAAACGATGATGCTTTTTCTTTTCAGCATGAGGAGAAAAACGCAAAACACTTCCTGGATCAATATCTTCATCATAACCTTCTATATTGGTAAAAGAGTGATGCATAATGTTGTGCTGTGCTTTCCAATTATTCACGTTACCCCCTAAAAAGTTAAGTGAAAAACCAGCCACTTTATTAAGCCATCCTTTACTTGAAAAGCTACCATGGTTTGCATCATGCATAACAGATAAACCAATTCCAGCCATACCTAGACCCATCATTAAGGACATCCCTAACATTACCCAAGGATTTGAAATTACACCAAAAAGCATTAAAAAGTAAGGCACTGTGTAGGCAGCTAACATAAATACAGCTTTAACTTTAGCTCTTATACCACCAGTTTTTGGTAAACTATTTTCTTTAAAATACGAATCTACTCTCTTTCTTAATGTTTTTACAAAATCCGATTGAGATGGATTCGAAAATTTAATTGGACTTATTGTTTTCATTCAGTTGTTACTTAAGAAATTTTGAAGGAAATTTTTATTTTTAATTTTTGCAAAGGTACAAACTATTAAATTAGTTGCTTTACACTTTATTCGATTCCTTTTAAACATTGAATAGCTAATAAGGTTCAAAAAATTTCTCCCATGTCAAAATACCCAACAACAGCCTACATTTTAATTTTATTTTTATTTGGCTTCCTCCTTTACTCAAATACTTTAAATCATAATTATGTATTAGATGACTTCTCAGTAATAAAAGATAATAGAGTTGTAAAAAAAGGCTTAGATGGCTTGAGTGAAATTTGGAAAACACATTATCGATATGGATATGGCTTTGTTCAAGCTAACCTTTATCGACCATTAAGCCTAAGCATATTCGCATTGCAATGGGAAATGGCTCCAAATAACCCATCTTTTGCACATTTTATTAATGTTTTAGCATACGCCTTTTTGGGAGTGTTAATTTTTTACTTTCTAAATTTGGTAATTGGAAAGCAATATCAGCTCTTTTGCTTTTTATCAACACTACTTTTTTTAGCACATCCCATTCATACCGAAGTAGTTGCGAACATAAAAAGTCTAGATGATATATTGGCAATGGGTTTCTCCTTAGGAGGAATTATTTTATTACTAAACTACCTAAGAAAGCAAAAGAAAAAGTGGTTGTTTGTTAGTCTACTCCTCTTTATGTTAGCATTTTGGTCAAAAGAAAGCGCTATAACTTACCTCTTGATGATCCCTTTTGTGTTGCTACTATTTCGAAACATGTCATTAAAAAAAGCACTAAGCTACAGTTCATTGTACTTGATTCCTTTCACCATATATTTAATAATGCGTTATCGCATTTTAGGTTCAGTTAGTGGTGATAAGTCAATTGCTGCATTAGACAATTTACTCGTTGCAGCCCCCAATTTTTATGTTAGAATTGCAACGGCGTTAAAGATTTTAGTCCTCTATTTATGGAAACTCATATTTCCCCACCCTTTAATGAATGATTATTCACTTCAACAAATTACCTTAACTGATTTTAGCCACTTTTGGCCCTATTTGTCACTTTTAATATATGGCTTTCTATTATTTATTGGAATTAAATACTGGAGAAAGAAACCCATTTTGACATTCGGTATTGCATTTTATTTAATTACGATTTCATTGTATTCAAATATCATTTTTACAATAGGAACTTCATTTGGAGAGCGTCTGCTCTTTGCTCCTTCTCTTGGCTTTTGCATGATTCTAGTGTATTTTCTTTTTAAAGTCTTAAAAAAGAGTATAATTGGTATTCAACCCAATCAAGTTATAGCACCATTAACAGTAATAATTATCATAATAGCTGCCTATTCCTTTAAAACCATTGATAGAAATAAAGCCTGGAAAAACAATTTTAGCCTTTACACCACAGATATAGAACATTGTGATAAGAGTGCAAGGTGTCATTATTATTATGGCTTGGGCTTAATGAAAGAGAAGGCTATGAAAATTCGAGATATTGAGCAACGTAAAGCCATAATAGAAGAAGCTACAAAGGCATTTAAGTCAGCCATAACTATTTACCCGAGTTATTCGGACGCATGGGGACAATTAGGCTTAGCATTTTATCGCTTAAAAAATTATCGTGCTGCTGAAAATGCCTACTTAAAAGCTGCTGAATATAATCCCTCTAATGCAACAGCATTATCAAATCTAGGAAGCTTGTATTTTGAATTAAAAAAATACACGGCTGCTAAAAATAGTTTAAAACGTGCTGTAAATGTAAACCCTAATCACCTTGATGCAATCTATAATTACGCATCAACTTTAGGAACCTTAGGGGAATTTAATGCTGCTATTACATATTTTCAAAAAGCAATTGATCTAGATCCAAATAATGCAACTTACTATCAAATGACTGCAATAACTTATCAAAACATGGGTATGCAACAGCAGGCTAACACCTACTTTAAAAAAGCGAAGCAACTCCAACAATAAGAATCAAAAGTGAACATCCAAAAACAGCTCTTAGTAGAACATTCGAAAGCAAACGCAAAAAAAATTGCAAAATACATTGGCGAAAGTAAATGGAGACTTGCTGAGTTAATGGATTGTTTTTTTTGTAATCATTATCGAGTAAATCAACGCTCGGCAATGGTTGTTTCTGAAATCTTTGACAAGAATCCTAGACTGTTGGAGCCCTTCAAGAAAAAAATTATACTTCAACTTATTGAAGAAGAACTGGAAGTAGCTGTAAAAAGAAATAGTATTAGAATTCTTCAATTTCAGAAAATTCCTGAGGAATTGACTGCTCCATTGTTTGACTGTTGTTTAAAATTTTTAAGAGATACGAAGGAACCTATAGCGATTAAAGCATTTAGTATGACAGTTCTATTTAATATTTGTAAAAGATTCCCAGAACTAAAAAGTGAGTTAATTCCTATTCTTGAGGGAGAATTGAATCAAAATGAAAGCAAAGGAATTCAAAGTAGAGGGAAAAAAGTTTTAAAACAGTTGAGAATGCTTAAACATTAAACCAATTCGCTAGGCTAGATTAACATTCAAAAACCTAAATTCGTCAAGCTTTTTGCGGTTGATAAATTGATGAAGAACCTTATTTTTATTTTGTTACTTTTTTCTTGTGTTTATATTCAAGCACAGCAAAGATGTACACTTGAAGGCCAAATTGTTGATGAAAAAGGAATACCCATCCCTTTTGCTACATTATTTGTTCCTGCCACTTCTGCCAGCTCAATGGCAAACAATAAGGGTGAATTCTTTTTGAGTGTACCTTGTAATAGTTATAAAGTAAAATTTCAGTGTTTAGGGTATGAGTCAAAAACGGTACAGCTTTCTATAGAAAACGATAAAGTAGACTTTAAAATATCACTAAAATCGGTTGCCTATAAACTCGAAGAGGTTAATATAGACCCTTCTTCAGAAGACCCAGCATATAATATTATTCGCAAAGCAATTGTGATGGCTCAATACTACCGAAAGCAAATTTCAGCTTATGAAACAGACTTGTATATCAGAAGTTTTTACAATGTAGAAGACATTCCTACTTTAGTAAAGAAACTAGCAGAAGCTGATGATATTGCTGAGATTCAAACTGGTAATGTAGATGAAACACTACTGCATTATTCTTTTAAGAAACCAAATCGTGTAAAAGAAAAAATTATTGCTCGAAAATCGGGTAGTAATGATACTGCTAAGACAGGTTCATCTTACGTGAACTTAAGCTTCTATAACCTAGGTGGTCCTGATATAGTAAATCCATTAAGTAGAAACTCTTTTAAAGTATATGAATTTGAATACCTCAGCACCTTTTTTGAAGGTAGTAGAAAGGTGCATAAAATAAAGCTTAGCCCAAAGCGAAGAGGAAATGATTTAATGAGCGGTATTTTATATATAAATGATGGCTTATGGAATTTGAACAATGTTGATGTAGTGCTTGAACAACAAGTATTTACAATTGAATATAAGCAACGCTATAATGAGATTGAGCCTTTACTTTGGATGCCTACCAATCATAAAATAATCGTGAAAGGCAGTTTAATAGGGATTCATGCACAGGTGCAGTATCTCGCTAACCTTACCAATTTAGAGGTAATTGTAGACTCTGCAATAAATGAAAAAATAAAAAGTAACCTAAAAGACTATGTTGATCAATTCGAAAAAGAATTATCACTTGAAGCTGTTCAAAAGCAGGAAGGAGTGGAACTTTCTAAAGTTGAGACAAAAATTGAAGAATTAATTTATAAAGAAGAGCTCAATAACAGAGAAGCCTTAAAATTAGTCCGGCTCATTAAAAAACAAGAACGAGAAGCAAACCAGAAAAGTGATACGGGCAAAACGTTTGAACGAAAAAAGGATTATCAATTAGAATATGCCGATAGCGCGTTTAGTTTAACAGACAGTGCTTGGAAAATAAATAGAGCGATTCCTTTAACACAAAAAGAGGAAGCAATATATAGAGCTAGGGACTCCTTGAATAAGGTAAAAAGTG
The DNA here is from genome assembly GCA_040218815.1 of Vicingaceae bacterium. GTDB lineage: Bacteria > Bacteroidota > Bacteroidia > Flavobacteriales_E > Vicingaceae > JAVJQS01. Next base: position 684,303 of record JAVJQS010000004.1, read on the forward strand.
GAGATACCGTCCATAGTCAGAATAAAAGTATTTTGTATAAAATTTTCCTTAACAATGAAAAAATAATCAGTAAAAATAAACAGCACATATTTCAGCCAAAAGGCATATTAGTTGGACTTATGCCCTACTTCAATACTGTTGATGGTTTTGCACCAGAGAAAAAAATAATCAATTATGAATGGACTGATCGAAAAGGAAAATACATAAATACAACTCCTTATTTAAGTTATGCGGTTGCGCGTAAAACTTTTACCGGACGTTTGGAACTTGAATCGCAGTATAATAAAGAAAAAAGAGGGAAAATAAATTTCTCAGCAGGAAGACGAACTGTTGGATTTAACAGAGATAACCCAATCTCTGATCGTTTAAATACGATTGCCACAACGTTTTTCACCGGTAACTTTAAAAAAATGTATCAACAGGATTATGCCAAACTTCAACACAGTATTGATGTAGTGAATGGTTTGACCTTTGGACTCGGAGCTGAATTTGCTAACCGCATGGAAATGAAAAACAATTCAGATTATGAACTATTCTCTTTCATTAATCGGGAATTTACCCCAAACATACCCGTTAATGCAGAGGTTTTTAAACGCCCAGCATTAATTGAGAGTAACAGAGCGCTAACTTTTACAGCTAGGCTAGCTTACACGCCTCAACAGTTTTATACATTCAAAGACAATAAGAAGCAACTCTTAAATTCAAAATACCCCACCTTTACCTTGGACTATAGGAAAGGGATAGAGGGTGTGCTAAATAGTCAATCAAATTATGATGTCATTGACTTTTCTGTCCAGCAAAAGTTTGCTTTTCGTTTAATTGACGAAGTTTCCTACTTTTTTGAAGTGGGAAAATTCCTTTCTAGTAAAAATATTTTTTTTACTGATTACCAAAACTTTAATACCACCCCATCCTTTGTAATCGACAATGCAGAACCTGATGGTTTTAGGCTATTAGATTACTATGCCTTTAACACATCCAACTATTACTTTGAAGGTCATTTTTCTATTACTAATGATCATATAGTATTGAAATACTTGCCCTTACTTAATAGAACAGGACTTGATGAAAAACTAGAATTCGGCTATCTCTATACTGATCGAAACATTCATTTTTATGAAGCTGGTCTTTCACTTACGAATATTTTCTATTTGATGGATGCTGGAGCATTTGTTTCTTTTCGTGAAGATCAGTTTGATAGCTGGGCCATAAAACTCTCCTTCTACTTTTTTCAATAATACGCTATTGTAACCCTTGCCATTACTGACATAATGACCTGATTCAGGCTGATTTACAGAATTTTACTGCCAAATATTCAGTAAATACCACTTGAATTGATTTGGAAAATGATTTGATTGGTAAAAAGCACAATCAAAAATCAAAAAATGAATTTTAAAAATTATACAATAAAAGCTCAAGAGGCTGTGCAACAAGCACAGCAAATTGCCATGAGTAATGAACACCAGGCAATTGAAAACGGACATTTACTAAATGCAATTTTAGCAGTAGATGAAAATGTAACACCGTTTATCTTGAAAAAGTTAGGGGTTAATATTCCTAATTTAAAGCAAGCATTAGATCGCATTGTAAAAGCTTATCCTACCGTAAGTGGTGGGGATCAGTATTTATCAAAAAAAGCAAATGAAGCATTAAACCAAGCCAATAAATTTTTGAAGGAGTTTGAGGATGAATATGTTTCCATAGAACACCTGCTCCTGGGGATTTTGAAGTCTGGAGATCAAATTTCACAAGTATTAAAAGACAGTGGAATAGACGAGAAAGGGCTAATGGCAGCAATTAAGGAGTTGAGAAAAGGTGAAAAAGTAACTTCACAAACAGCTGAAGACACCTACAACGCTCTTGAGAAGTATGCCAACAATTTAAATAAAATGGCCAATGAGAATAAGTTGGATCCAGTAATTGGTAGGGATGATGAAATACGGAGAGTACTTCAAATTTTATCGAGAAGAACAAAAAATAATCCCATTTTAATAGGTGAGCCAGGTGTTGGTAAAACAGCCATTGCCGAGGGCTTAGCGCATCGAATTATTGCAGGTGATGTACCAGAAAACTTAAAGAGTAAACAAATTTTTTCTTTGGACATGGGTGCCTTAATAGCTGGCGCTAAATACAAAGGTGAATTTGAGGAACGCTTAAAATCAGTGGTTAAAGAGGTTGTAAACGCTGCAGGAGATATTGTACTATTTATTGATGAAATCCACACCTTGGTAGGCGCTGGAGGTGGTGAAGGAGCAATGGATGCTGCAAACATCTTAAAGCCTGCTTTAGCAAGGGGAGAACTTAGAGCTATTGGAGCCACCACTTTAAATGAATATCAGAAGTATTTCGAAAAAGACAAAGCTTTAGAGCGAAGGTTCCAAAAGGTTTTAATTGATGAGCCCACTACTGACGATGCCGTTTCTATATTAAGAGGGATAAAAGAAAAGTACGAAACGCACCATAAGGTTCAAATTAAAGATGCTGCAATTATTGCTGCAGTTGAACTGTCTCAACGTTATATAACAGATCGCTTTTTACCCGACAAGGCCATTGACTTAATTGATGAGGCCGCTTCTAAACTTAGAATGGAAATGAATTCTAAGCCAGAAGAGCTAGATGAATTAGACAGAAAAGTAACTCAATTGGAGATTGAACGCGAAGCTATAAAGCGAGAAAAAGACCAAGCGAAACTAAAACAATTGAATAAAGATATTGCCAACTTAAATGAAAAGCGCAATGACTTAAATGCTAAATGGCAGGCTGAAAGAGATATAGTCGATGGTATTCAAAAAAGCAAAGAAAACATCGATCAATTTAAATTTGAAGCAGAACAAGCAGAGCGTGCAGGAGATTATGAAAAAGTTGCTGAGATACGATATGGAAAAATTAAGGAAAGTGAAGAAAAGCTAGATGAATTAAAGAAGAGTTTGGCTGAACTTAAAAGCAAATCAACCTTAATAAAAGAAGAGGTGGATGCTGAGGAAATTGCCGATGTAGTGAGTCGATGGACAGGAATACCAATTAGTAAAATGCTGCAAAGTGAGCGAGAAAAGTTACTTTACCTAGAAGATGAGCTACATAAAAGGGTGATTGGTCAAAATGAGGCCATTGCAGCTGTTTCAGATGCTGTAAGAAGAAGTAGAGCAGGTATGCAAGATGAGAAGAAACCCATTGGTTCCTTCATATTTCTTGGAACAACAGGCGTTGGTAAAACTGAGTTGGCAAAATCATTAAGTGATTATCTATTTAATGATGAAAATGCCATGACTCGAATTGATATGAGTGAATATCAAGAACGTCATTCAGTTTCTCGTTTGGTTGGAGCGCCTCCAGGCTACGTTGGATACGATGAAGGCGGTCAACTAACCGAAGCAGTTCGCCGACGCCCCTACTCTGTTGTACTATTAGATGAAATTGAAAAAGCACACCCTGACGTATTCAATATATTGTTACAGGTATTAGATGATGGTAGACTTACGGATAACAAGGGTCGAGTCGTAAATTTCAAAAACACGATAATTATCATGACTTCAAATTTAGGCTCTCAAATCATTCAAGAAAATTATGAGAATTTTAATGAGGCTGAAAGTGAGACGGTATTGGAAAATACAAAAAGGGAAGTAATCGGATTGTTGCGCAAAACAATACGACCTGAATTTTTAAACAGAATAGATGAAACGATTGTATTTACTCCACTGAGTAAAACTGAAGTTAAAAAAATAGTAAAAATACAATTGAAAGCTGTTGAACAACTAGCGGCTAAAAACGATATAAGCTTGAGCACTACAGATGATGTTGTTGACTATTTAGCTGAAATTGGTTATGATCCTCAATTTGGTGCCAGACCAATTAAAAGAGTCATTCAAAAGCAGGTACTAAATCAACTTTCAAAAGATATACTAGCAGGTAATATAAGTGCAGGAGATTTAGTAGTGATGGATGTATTTGAAAATGATATAGTTTTCAGACAACCCCTGAAGAGTGAGATAGAAGATGCGGTTAGTCAATAAAGTTAATCCTTAAGTAATAAAAAAGGCAGCTGTTTTCGCTGCCTTTTTTATTATATATTTACATTATAAATAGTTAAGATATGAAAGTATTAAAATGGATCGGTATTATCATTGGAATATTAGTGATAGCAGGTTATTTTGGGTTTCAATACATGAAAGTTCAAACTAAGACGGCTAGCCCAGAAGATATTGTAGAATACAAACAAAGAGAAAAAAAATTATCTGTTTTTTATTGCAAACCATCTAAAAAAGGCCGAGAAATTTTTGGAGAATTAGTACCTTTTGGTAAAGTATGGAGAACAGGGGCCAACGAGGCCACAACTTTTACTACTAATACTACAATAGATTTTGGCGGAGAAGTTGTTGAACCCGGAACATATACTTTATGGACTATTCCTCAAAAAACACAATGGACTGTAATTTTAAACAGCAAAATGTATAGCTGGGGGGTTGGTTTTGATGGTACTGCTTCTCGTGAGGCTAAATACGATGTTGTAAAAATTAATGTTCCTGTTCAATCTTTAGATCAAGTTGTTGAGCAGTTTACAATTGAATTCGTTTATAGCGTAAATATGAATTTAATGTGGGATAAAACAAAAGTTAGTGTTCCAATTAAATTTCAACCTTCAAAATCTGATTCTTTGTGAGATCCATCACAAAAGGGTTTACTAGATGAAGCTCCGCACCTACAAAAAGCAGCTTTTTCTTTTTCAATTGTTGAGCCATCATGATTTTTAATTGTCACTTTTCCTGTATATAAGAGTGGTCCCTTTTTAACTATAGTTATTTCAGCGCTTTCTTTATTCATAGTTTTTTCATTTTTTAATGAATACCCTAATGCTCCAGAGGGGCATTTTTTAACCTGATCGATTATATTATCTATTGTGCTATCTTCTAACTGAATCCAAGGTTTTTCTTTGGGTTTAAAAACTTCGGGTAACCCTCGCCAGCATTTTTCAGAATGAATGCATTGTTTGGGATTCCAATTTACTGTAAGATCTTCTTTTTCATACTTAAATGTCTTTTGTTCCATTTTCTAAAGATAAATGTTTTTTTTAGATAGTGTGAAAAGGATTGATGAGATCGATCTGAGTCTTAATTAAAGTGAAATATTTAATATTACAGTTGTGAGCAAGTTTAAAAAAAGAGGTGTAATAATCAGCTCTATTCTTATTGTATTTGTCGCATTAGGTGTTATGTTAAAACCTTTTGTAATTGAATATATAGAAGATCGGATCAAATCAGAAGTAGAAAAGGTTGAAGACTTTACCGCAAGAGCAATTCATATTTCAATACTAGATCGTGAGATTATATTTGACAGTGTTACATACAAAACGCTTGAAAAAGGAATAAAACTAGAAATAACAAGTATCGAAGTAGATGGCTTCTCACTTTATCAGCTGATCTTCAAAAAACATCTTGCGATTGATAAAGTAGTCATAGCTGCGCCTGAATATTCAAAATATGCACTGAAAAATGAAAAAGTAGAAAAAAACAGCCAAAAACATAAGCTCAAACTAGAACAACTCAGCTTTAAAAACATTGAGGTTATTGATGGAAATTTACAGCTGTTTAGTATTGATTCAAGTCTAATTCATCAAGTAAATCAAATCAATAGTCAGTTGATCGGCATTGACATTGATTTAACGAAACCATTTATCCCAAGCCAAATTGAGTATTCTGGGTTTAATATTACAATGGATTCATCTTGCCTTTTTCAAAATTCCAAGCATTTTTTAACAACAAAAAAAGTGCTTATTAATGACTTAAGTGGAATTATAGTTAAAGATTTAAACTATTGTCCGAATAAAATTTATATGAATGGGAGTAAAAAAGAACAGTATCGAGTAAACTGGACAAATGCCACAATCGACTCACTTCACTTAAGCTTAGATTGGAATCTCCTTCAAAATAAACAGCAAATACATTCTGATAAATTAATTATTAATCAGCTAGAATACAGCAGTCTAATCAACAAAAATTACCCTAAAAAAGAGCATAAAGAGAAGCTATTGCCACATCAAATGATTCAACAACTTAACCTATCAATGACCTTAGATTCAATACTAATTATAAACTCCAGATTTGAGTACAATGAAACAAAAAAAGGCAGGAATGATCGAGGAGTTATCTATTTTACTGAATTTAACGCAACAATAGAAAATATAACAAACGATAGTGCATCCTTGGCTACAAACAATCAAATGAAGGCTACTATAGAAACAAAATTAATGAGTCAATCTGTGATGGCCGTTATTATTGATTACAATTTAGCCTCAGCTGAAGGAAACCATCGAATCCATGGCAACTTAGCAAATTTTGACTTAACTAATTTAAATAAGGTTTTTATGCCTTTAGCACTAATCCGATTTGAAGAAGGACACTTAACTAAAATGGATTTCAATTATTACTTAAATTCTACCTTTTCTGAGGGTACCTTAGACTTTTATTATGAAAATTTGAATATAAGTGTGTTCAATGACAAAAAAGAAAATAACCCACAAATAATAGATAAAGTGATAAGTGGATTAGCTAATAGTTTTATTATCAGGAAATCTAATCCCTTAAGAGGGCATTACATAAAAGGTGATATTGATTTTACACGAGAAAAAGACAAGTCCTTTTTAAATTTTTGGTGGAAATCACTGTTTTCTGGGATGAAAAGTTCAGTGATACGGAGTGATTTAAATTAATAACTCAACTGAAACTCTACCCTCCTATTCATGGCTTTTCCGCTTATAGTTTCATTTGACTCTATTGGTGATAGCTCTCCCTTCCCTGTTGAAGAAAGTCGGTCTGCATTGATCCCTTTAGACTGCAAATATGCTTTAACAGTTTCAGCCCTTTTTGTTGATAGAATCTGATTTGATTGAGTATCTCCGTCACTATCAGTATGACCTATAAGATCCACTTTCAAGCTATTCAATTGATTCATTAAAGCAACAAGTTGCTTTAATGGCGCTAAAGACTCTTCCATAATGGTGGCATCATTCACATCAAAGTTTATTTGTAGAGAGAAGTTCAAGTTCTCGTCAAAAGAAATCTGCTCAGAGAAATTCATACTTTTTTTAACCTCTTCCATCACAATTGAATCGGCTTTTTCAATTCTAGGCCCTTTTGAAGAAAGCGACTTTGCTTTAATCAAAACTGCAGAATCAAAATAACGATCACCCACATCAGCAATGGCCATTTTTAAATGATATTTTTTTCCCTGTTTTAATTTTGCTACAGCCTTTAAAGGAACTGTAAAACCATCAAATTCAAAAATGCGTGCCCGCATCATCATAGATTTATTCTGCTCCCAAAAAGCATTATTGTGAGCACTTAAATAGTCAGAACGCAAAAAGAATTCTTCATTTCTGCGATGATTGACATTGTCAATGGTTACTTTTTGATTTGATTTAGGTAATCTAGCAATGTTTAATGGGCGAACGCCCCTAGCTCCAATTTCTTCGATAAAAAACCCAAAAACATCATTAACCCCTTTATCGACGTATTCAGGGTATTCTTCTGAAGCAAAAACATAAGTAAACTCAATACTGTCTCTTAAAGCAATTAAGTCGAACTCTAACACAACCGCATCAATTACTACACCTGTTGCTATGGCTTGCAGGTCAACATCTCTTCTTGCTGAAGCTTGGGTTCCAACATTAGTGGCACTGTTTGGGCCCTTCGCACTAAATACATTACCTGTTGATAAAATAATTCCTGCATCAATAAGCTCTTCCGGACTTTCATTAGTAAATGATGCTATTGAATAGTTAAGGCCAGTGAAGCGAATATTGCTAATAAAAAGGTCACTGTTAGATTGCAACAGCTGTTTTTTTACTAAGTCTTCTACCGTATTAGAAGTATCAAGCCTCAATTGCCCTAGAGCAATTGAGGCTATGAAAATAAAAATTGAAAGACTAATAAGTCGCTTCAAGTTCTTTATTTATCAGAATTTAGAATAAGTGGTAATCCATCTTCTCCTCCACCGATAACAATCACTTTTGAATTGCTTGATTTTGCTAATTCAATTGTTGCAGAAATTCCTTTTTCTCTTAGGATGTTGTTGGTAATACTAGCACTTAATATTTTATTTGCTTTTGCTTTACCTTCAGCATCAATTCTTCTTCTTTCAGCTTCTTTTTGTTCTTTATCAAGTATGTATTCATATTTCTGAGCTTCTTGTTCAGCAGATAATTTTTGCTCAATAGCAGTTTTAATCATTGCTGGTAGCTTAATTGATCTAAAAAGCAGTGCTTTTAATTGCACGTGATTTTCGTCTAATGTTTTACTGATACTTGTTTGAATTTTTGTTTCAATTTCTTGTCGCTTTGTAGCATATAGCTCCTCAGGACTATATTGACCAATAATTTGGCGAACTGCTGAGCGCAATTCAGGTCGAATTAAACTTTCGATATAATTGTTTCGAAACGCGCGGTATAGGTATCCAATCTGCTCTGGTTTTGGTCTGAAACGCAAGGAAACATCAATAGAAATTGATAAACCATCCTTTGATAGAACATCCATTGTTTCTTCAATTTGCTGCTCCTCGATATCAAAAATAATTACATCATTCCAAGGTGCAACAATATTAAGTCCTTCCTCCTTCACATCATCAACGTCTAATCCTGAGGTATACTTCTTAAACACGACTCCACGCTCAGTTGGCTGAAGAATAACAAAAATATTCGATAAAACAATTAATAAAATAATAACTCCAACACCTATAATAATATAAGGTCTAAATTTTGAAGGGTCAAATGAAGGTTGATCAAACTGGCTCATAGTATATTTATTTTTAAATTCTGTTCGTTACAAAGTGCCAAGTTAACATTGTAAGTTGGAGAATGGTTTAGAATTAGTGAATTTCTTTTAATACTTTTAAATTACCCTTAAGGTTCATAGAAAAAAATATATAAATTAGATAGAAATCAGCTTATAAACTTTTCAACTCACTTCCAATTCTACTTTCTAGTCCTTTATCTACATTCCACAGTGGCAAACGCATTTGATCACCACACACTCCTTGATTTTTCAATGCTGCTTTTACTCCACCTGGATTTCCTTGCTCAAATAATAAATTAATGAAATCCATCAGCTGGTAATGTTTCTTTTTAGCTGATTCGAAATCTCCGTTTAAGGCTTCTCTTACCATACCCGCGAAAATTGTCGGTTGCGAGTTGGCCACAACAGAAATTACTCCTGCTCCACCGCAAGCTATCATTGGAAATGTTAAGCCGTCTTCCCCTGAAATTAATAAAAACTTGTCAGGTTTATTTTTTATGATTTCCATTACTTGATTCAAATCTGCCGAAGCTTCTTTGATACCAATGATGTTTTTAAAATCATTTGCCAAACGCAAAGTAGTTTTTGCAGTCATGTTTGATGCAGTTCGTCCTGGAACATTATATAGAATAATTGGTAAAGGTGCAGCTTCAGCCAATTTTTTAAAATGTTGGTAAATCCCCTCTTGTGTTGGTTTATTATATGAAGGGCTTGAAGATAATATAGCTGTTACACCGTCCAGATTAAATCGTTTAAATTCAGCTAATAACTTTTGAGTGTTGTTTCCACCTATTCCTAAAACAATTGGCAAGCGGCTAGCATTAACCTTTTTCACGTGTTCCAACACTTCAACTTGTTCTTCATCTGTTAAGGTTATTGACTCACCAGTAGTCCCCAATACTACTAAATAGTTTACACCACCTTTAATAACGTGTTCAACTAGATTGCTTAAGCCATCAAAGTCAATACTTCCATCAGTTTTAAAAGGTGTTACTAATGCAACTCCAGTGCCGCTTAAATTTTTCATTTGTATCAATTATTAATAATGTTCAAGTAATTTTTAATTTGTTCGATGAGGTAATCGATATCTTTTTCTTCGGTAGCTATTGTTAAATCGCATATTTCATTACAATACCCTCCTGCTATACCTACTTTAAAGTGGGCATTCGACAAGGAAGAGATTACCTCCAAGCAAAAACGGTTTTCTAAATTTAAATCAATTAGCAAATGATACTCATTTTCTTGATAAGCTTTTAACTTAGGGTTTTTTGCAAAACCATACCAATTGAGGTGCTCCTTATCAAAATAAACATAACCTAGTTCATCTTTTGGGAGCACTTCCTTTTTATTTTTCTTTTTGTAGTAGCCCAAACTATCTACTTTTATTCCTTCTTCCTTTAAAAAACGCGCAAAATTTCTAACTTTTTCTTCTTGATAGGCATGAGTAGCCTCATAAACAAGTAAAGCTGACTTAGCAGATTTTAAATTAAAGACCTTAACTCTTCTATTTTGTCTTTTCAGTTTATTACCTAAAACAAAACCACCCAATATTTTATCTAGCTCCATTGTGTCAAATTAATTTAATCGAATATCAACTACTAATCTTTTTCCAGCCTGTTGATTCAATCGTTCAATGAGCTTAGATTTAGCTAAACTTAATTCATGTCTTAATGGAGCTGAATCTAGGGAAATATACAATGTGCCAGACTTAAAATAGATATTTGTTGTATGCTTAGCAATCATTTTACCTACTGTTTCCTCCCAGCTTTTAACTAGACTAATTTCATCCAATTTCTCTCCTAATCCGTAAGCTCTCAACAATTGGTCTATTGCCCCTTTTAGTGGTTTTTCTGAACTATCTGACATTACTTATTTCTCCTTTAGTTATATTAAACGCCTTATAATTAGTTTTCCATTGATCAAAAAGCGCTGGTAAACGATTAGGGTGAGTATCTGAGATAAAAACTTGACCAAACCAATCTTTTTGAACAACATCCATTAACTTTTCAATCCTATTTTCGTCCAATTTATCATATATATCATCTAACAATAATATAGGAGCTGAATTTTTAATTTCCTTCAAGTATTCAGCCTGAGCTAATTTTAATGCCAATAGGTAAGTCTTTTGTTGCCCTTGTGAACCAAATTTTTTAAGTGGTTTACCTCCTATTTCAAAAACCAAATCATCCTTATGTATACCTGCTGAACTATAAGTTAATCTTCTGTCTTTATCCCTGTGATTCTTCAACAATCTCTCAAATTCCTCTCCATCTAGTTGCGATTGGTAAATTAATTTTACTGTTTCACTCTTTTCGCTAATGTAATTATAATGCTTTTGAAATAAGGGCATAAATTCAGCAATAAACTCCATACGTGCATTATGAACTGGTAAGCCATATTTTATTAACTGATCATCCCAAATTTCTAGGCTTGCCTCCTCAAATCGTCGCAGCTCCATAAATTTCTTGAGTAACCTATTCCGCTGTGAAAGTGCTTTATTGTATTGAATTAAGCTGTCTAAATAGTTTCGATTATATTGAGAAATAATTAAATCTAAAAACTTTCTTCTTACCTCGCTACCTTCTAAAATTAATAAGCTATCAGATGGTGAAATCATTACTAAAGGTATGAAACCTATATGATCAGCCAGTTTGTCAATTACTTTTTTGTTGTGTTTCAACTGCTTCTTTTGGCCTTTTTTCATGCCAAAATGTATTTTTTCTTTTTGATTGTTTATTTCAAACTCACCTTTTACAACCATCATGCTTTCCTGATCCTTCATAATTTGAGAATCAATCGGATTGAAAAAACTTTTACAAAAAGCCAAATAAAATATAGCATCTAATAAATTAGTTTTTCCACCTCCATTATCACCTAAAAAGCAATTAATATGGGAAGAAAAGTCAACATCTACTTCAGCGTAGTTTTTGAAATTAAGAAGTTGTAAATTCTTTAAATGCATGTGCACAAAAATAACTAAAGCCTATTGTATCTCAAATTAGTCAAACCTTACTCTAGTAAATGCCGAAACTACATGAAATAAGTAAAAGAATTTGTACTTTATTGAATGTGTTAACGGTATAAAGCCAAAGTCTTAACATATCTCTAAAAAGGAATTTGCGACTTCTAAAAAAAACTTATTTTTGCGGCTTCGTTAAAAGACATATTCGATGGCTAAAAAGAGAGATCAGAAAGAAGAAGTAATTGTTGACGTAGAAGAAGTATACAGCAAAACGGAGACATTTATTGAAGAAAATAAAAATGTATTAGTGGGAATTGTTGCAGCTTTAGCAATAATTATCGGTGGTTACTTTGCATACAACAGCTTTTATTTGGCTCCATTACAGGATGAAGCACAGCAAGAAATGTTTATGGCTGAGAAGTATTTTAGCCAAGACTCAATGAATTTAGCAATTTATGGAGATGATGTTTATCCTGGTTTTATTGAAATTAGTGATAACTATAGCGGCACAAAAGCAGGTAATTTAGCAAACTATTATTTGGGTATTGCATTCTTGCGAACTGGTCAATTCGAGCAGGCGATTGATGCTTTAAATGATTTTGATGGTGAGGATGAAGTAGTTGGAACCATAGCTACAGGAGCTAAGGGAGATGCTTACATGGAGTTGGGTGACCTAAATAAGGCAGTTGATAACTACGAAAAAGCAGCTAGCAGAAAAGAAAACGATTTTACTACACCCTTATATTTAAAAAAAGCAGCTCAAACCTATGAGTTACTTGGTGAATATGAAAATGCTGTTGAGCATTACAAGAGCATTAAAGAAGATTACAGGAAATCATCAGAGGCAAGCGATATTGATAAATATATTGCTAGAGCTGAGTCTTACGTTCAAAACTAAAAATGGCTACAGCCAACCAACAACTTTCATCCTACGATACTGAAGGGCTGCCTTCTGCATCAGATATGAAAATTGCCATAGTCGTTTCTGAGTGGAATGATAAAATTACCAACGGACTGTTAGATGGTGCAAGGAATACGCTTTTAAAAGAAGGAATAAAAGCCGATAACTTATCTATACATTTCGTTCCTGGAAGTTATGAACTGCCGCTTGGTGCACAATTTTTATTGGAAAAAGCAACTATTGATGCCGTTATCTGCTTAGGTTGCGTTATTCAGGGTGAAACAAAACATTTTGACTTTGTTTGCCAGGGTATTTCTCAAGGAATTAAAGATGTCTCATTGAAATATAATAAGCCTGTTATTTTTGGTGTTCTTACCGATAACACTTTGCAACAAAGTATAGACAGAAGCGGCGGAAAACTTGGCAATAAAGGAGTTGAGGCAGCAGTTAGTGCTATTAAAATGGTGGCTTTACAGCGTAATATTGAAGGGTAAATTTAAATAACACTTCCTTTTTAAAATACTCGATTCTTTGATTTTAGCAAGTAGGGTTATTCTTTTAAAAGCTTGTAATAAATTTTCAAAATCAACTTTTGATTAATCCCAATTCTTATTAAGGAGTATATTAGAAAGTAATATAGCTGGAGCTTATAAACCCCATGTTTTTTATATTTTCTTGCAGAAACCAATAAATTAGTATCTAACTTAGTAAGCTTAGCATGTCTTCTTGCTCTTCTTATAATTTCATTTCCTTCAGCTAAAGGCAACCCATTATCATAACCCTCTATCTGTTTAAATAATTTATTTTCAATAAATAACCCCTGATCACCAAATTGAAAACCATTCCAAGTAAATCGACTAAAAAAGGCATTCGCTTTTAAAAACCATTGATCCCAATCAAACTGGATTTTAAAATTGGCTAATATAACCTTGTGTTCAATAGCTTTTCTCAAGATTGAGTTAAAATTTTCAGGTAACTTAACGTCAGCATGCAAGAAAAATAAATATGGAGTTGTTGCTGCTTTTGCGCCTAAATTCATTTGAAAACTTCTACTTCTATGATCAGCAACATACAATTGTACATCGTAGTGTTTTATGAGGTCAACGGTAGCATCGGTACTTTGGCCATCTACTATAATAATCTCACTTGCATTCAGATGACTGACCTGATTCAAAATATTTTCAATGACTAACTCCTCATTGAAAACAGGTATAATAATTGAGATCGGAAGAGTATTATTTTGCACTTGAATGAAAATACTTTCGAAATAAGTCTCCAAAAGTATCAAACTCTTCTCGATAGAACAGTCCAACGCCCTGCGTATAAGGACTATTCAACTGCAGCAAACTGTTGTTTGTTGATCGATTAAAGCCTTTTACACGAAATCTTCCGTCACTACTTAACTTATATTCTGCAGTAAATTCTCCAATAAAATTAGAGTTTTGATTGGGATTATATTGTGGCGCATTTCCTGTATAACCAACATTTCCGTCTAAAATCAACCGATCATTTAAAACTTCAGTAGAAAGTGATATGTCAACTTCTTCACTATTCAGTTCATTTGCAGGTCGGTAGTTTAACCCAACATCAAAGTCGTCACTAATACGGGAAAACCAATTACTCAATTGATTGGATAAAAACTCGTAACCGTTATTTAATCCAGGTGCACCACGATCATATTCTGTTGGATCCCCATTTCCATAAGATGAAGGCATAAAACGATTGAGCACTAGCAATCCAAAAACTTGCTGATTCATCTCTTGCCGGTTGACATCATTGTTATTCGCGTATAAAATACTTTCCAATTTTCGTTTGGTTTCTTCATCAGCTGTTGGCAGTTTAATGTCGAAAGCAATATTAGGACTTAGCAATTTATTTGTCATTTGTAATTCAAGTTCAACTGGTATCCTACGGCGATATCCCGAGTTGGAATCATTTTCTGGAAATAAATCATAAAGAGGTGCTCGTAAATTATACACTGCATTCATGTCTATTTGGGCATCATAAGGACTACCATCCCAAAATATTCTACTGCCTTTTGACAGGTCAAATCTTTTATTCACCACATTTTGAAGCGTAAAAAGATAATCTCCTTTTTCAACTACATATTGACCATAAATATTAAAATTACCTAGGGTATTAATCTCTAAGTTTAAACTTCCCTCTCCTTGTGCTTTAATGATATCTCCAATTTGTTCGTCAAAAATAATTTGAACCTTTGCTTCTCGATCAATTAGCAAATCAAAATTTAACTGAATACCACTCAAGTCAACTACTTCCATCTTTTTCTTATCAAAATTTGGACTATTTGTAAATACTAAGAAGTTGGACGTTGAAACGTCAACACCCTCGTCTAATGGAATTTTAAAATCTGTTCCCTTTTCAGCAGTTAAATCCAGTTCAAAAATTAACTGATCAGCATAACCTGAAATATTTGCATTACCACTAGTAATAGCCTTTCCATAATATAGTTCATTATCTAGTGAATTCGTATTTAAACTTAAAAATTCATCGAATTCTAGACCTATATCTAAGTTAAAGTTGGAGTAATTTTCATGAAAGACAGTTCCTGTTGCAATAGCTTTCTTTCCTTGTGAATCAACTATTTCTATCAAGTTAAAACCAATGAAGTCTGGCTCAACTATAATTTCATCATTTATCGTATATCGCGTATTCAAGTAATTTACTAGAAGGCTTGCATTTTGTAATTGAAGCCTCCCTGCTAAGATTGGTTTTTGAGCCTCTCCCGATACATCAATTTTTCCACTTAAACTTCCCTGAATATCAGTTAAATAATCTTCAACATATGGTGCCAACAATAGAATTGGGAATTCATTAAACCTTAGACTTAAGTCTAGACTATTTTCCTTATTAAGAGGATAAACTTTACCTCTTAGTTGAAGTTTTTCCTCATGAATCTCTCCAATATTAGCATCAACCAGAAATGCCTTTAATTCTGGCTTCCACTCACTTTTTAAATCTGCATTTCCAATCTTCACATTGTTCGCAATAAGTTTCTTTAGTACTAAATCAGAACTCAAAGAAAAACGATTATATACGTCTTGAACTTTTGCTTCTCCATTAGCAATACCACTTAGTTTTACTGATCCTTCAGGTAAAATGCTGCTAATAAATTTTAGGTCAATCTTACTTAATTTCAAGCCTAAGGTATCACTTGAATCTCTAGAAACACCTCCTGTTAAGGCTAACTTTTGATTAGAATTTACCAGGTGAAAATTGCTAAACTTCACCGAAGAACTATCTATACTCACTCTACTGTCATTTGCAAAAGACCAGATTGAGTCGTTTATGGTAATGTATGAATCATTAATTTGAGCTTGCATTTTCGTGTAAGTATCAAGTTGATTTGTAACATTAATCACCGCTTTATTTGGACTCTTATTCAATGATTCCCAGGCAATTTTTAATTCATTTTCTCCATCTTTTAGGGTGGTGTTAAGCTGAAAAGTATCTAAACTATTAATGCCCGATAATTTCAAACTATTAATCGCAATCGAACTAGTGATTTCTTCTTCATCTCCATTAATGTTTATTTCAAAATCAGATAGATAAGACGCCCCATATTTAAGCTTACTCCCTTTGAATTTAAGCTTGATCTCATTAATTGAATTATTAAACTCTCCAATAAGAGTTGCCCCAGAATCAACTTCCAACTCTTCTAATAAGACTCTGAAAAGTGGTTTACTCTTCTTAAATTCAACCTCAAACTCAAAATCTTGAAGCTCAGTTTTTTCTTCTATCACTTTTTCTTGAGGAAGGTAATGAGTTAAAAAGGTATTGAGATTATTGGCAATTGATTTTACTCTAAATTGTCCTGTTATCCAGGCGTCTAGCAAACTCGAATTGAGGCTAATTCTTCTATCGGATGAAGTGTTCGATGCCTTTAATTGGAACTCTTCAACTTCATAGTTTTGATGAGAGTCTGTATATAAAAGGCTATCAATCCTTACCATACCCAATATATCATCAATGTTTTTTCCTTGAAGATCAAAATCGGCCTTAAACCGCAATTTTGTAGCCGTATCTTGAGCATTAAACAAGTTTAGCTTACCCAAACTTGCATTATTCAGGTTTAAATTAAACTTTGAGACTGGCGTTTTTTTATTAAAATCAATTGTACCTGCAAATAAAAAGTCAAGATTCTTATCTGTTGACATCACTGTTCCATCAAATGTCTCATTTGAAAAGCTACAGTTTAGTTGAATATTCTCATAGTTATATTTTTTATATTTCAGTTCATTTATTTTTCCTATTGCAGTCGCATTTATAGTTTCAAAAGCATAGCCACTTCCATCTAATTCAATATTCAAAGCAATTGTTGAGAGTTCTTTTATTTTAAAAAATCGCCCTAAATCAAACCCAGAAGTACTCAAGTTGCCTCTATAATTTATCTTCCCTTCTTCATCTTGCCTTAAGGCGAGATCAGTCTTTAAAGCTCCTAAAGCAGTTGAAAACTTACCGTATGCGACAAAGTCGTTATAAAATCCAGTAAAATTTCCCTTGAAATCAATTGTTCCAAGAGAGTCAAATGAACTTGGCAATTCTAAGTGCCGTCCATCCTTAAATGGAGGAAAGGGCAAGGACCTTATACTAGCTGCATTGGTTGTTAATTGCTTCAAATCAAAATGCGCAAAGGTTTTTTCAACATCTGGAAGTCCTCTTAAATCGAAGTCTCCTTTTAAAAAGGTTGCCTGATTTAACTGGAGCTCTATGTTGGTTCCACTTAGGTTTGAGACTGTACCGTTTACCTCACCATCTAAATAAACTTGATCTTTTATACCCTCTAAAGTTGGTGCAAAAAATGCAATATCATCAATGTGAACTTTTGAGTTCACAAAGTATGCATCCATTTCAACTAGATCATTAAAGTTAGAATAGTCTCCAAAACTATTTGCCGTAAAACTTAGGTCAACATTTACTTCTGAGCCCTCAGTTCTTATGCTTAATTCCTTGAATAAAAAATTGGCTGAATCAATTGTCAACTTGGTGGATAAACGCTGTAGTTCGAAACCGTTTTTCTCTTTGGCAGACAAGCTATCAATTGCAACATTTAGTGTGTTTTCTTTTATCACCAAATTACTCGAAGCCAAGTTTAAGTCATGCAGGTCAATATGACTATAATTAATATTTTCAGAACTATCTGGCCTATTGTAATCATGAAAATGAAACGCTGCGTTGGTTAAGTTTAACTCACTTAACTCTAGCTTCCACTCTAGTGAATTGGAACTCTCTGACTCATTTCCAAAGTAATCAATTAGAAAATGATAATTATATCGACTCGAATCAGCTTGTCGATTGAAATATAATTGGGGACTTACCAAATCGAGCTTTGCTGTTAAAAACTTTCCTTCCCAATCAAAAATATCGAGCCCAATCAACAAGTTATTTAGGTAAGCTAATGTATCGCCGTTTCTATCTTCAATATATAACTCCTTCAAATCAAGTTGATCAAAAAACTTTATCTCCAACCCCTCAATAGTGATTATTGTATTTAGCTTTTTAGCATAATAGGAAGAAACTTTTTTTGCAGCATAAGTTTGAACCTTTGGCAATTGAAAAAGCCCCCATATTGCCACCATTAGCAGTAATAGCAACAAAATGATCCGAAATACTATTTTAAGCGCTTTTTTAATAATTTTGATCTTGAGAAAAGTGGTAGTTTTCTTTTATATTAATACCACATGACTGTTTAACTACCTGCAAAATTCAGCAAAATAAAGCTAGTGAGTAAACCTATCCGAATATTAGGAATTGAATCTTCATGTGATGATACATCAGCCGCTGTTATTGAAGACCGACTTATTCTTAGCAATTTGATTGCCAATCAAGAAATTCACAGTAAATATGGAGGTGTAGTTCCCGAATTAGCTTCTAGAGCGCACCAACAAAATATAGTTCCTGTAGTTACCGCTGCTTTAAAAAAAGCAAATTTAACTTTTAATGAAATTGATGCTATTGCTTATACAAAAGGACCTGGATTACTAGGATCACTATTAGTAGGGAATTCATTTGCAAAAGGATTGGCATTGGCTTCAGCTAAGCCATTGTTAGAAGTTAATCACATGCAAGCGCATATTTTAGCACATTTTATAGCAGACAATGCTACTACACCAAATTTTCCATTTTTATGTTTAACGGTTAGCGGAGGACACACTCAAATTGTTAAAGTTGATGGCCCTTTAGAAATGGAGGTTATTGGTACTACCTTAGATGATGCTGCTGGAGAGGCATTCGATAAAGCGGCAAAGATGATGGATATTCCCTATCCTGGAGGACCTTTAATTGATAAATATGCTAAAGAAGGAGACCCCAATCGTTTTTACTTCAAAGTTGGACAAATGAAAGGCTATGATTTTAGTTTTAGCGGATTAAAAACTGGCATTCTCTACTTCCTTAGAGATCAAGTAAAGCTTAATCCGAACTTCATTAAAGAAAATATAGCTGACCTCAGTGCTAGTATTCAACTAGCTATTATCGATGCACTTTTCAATAAAATTGAAAAGGCAGTTGGTGATTATGGAATTAAAGAAGTAGCAATTGCTGGAGGAGTTTCAGCCAATTCAGCGCTAAGAAATCGACTCAACAGCTATAAGGAAAAGGGTTGGAAGGTGCATTTGCCGAAGTTTGAATATTGCACTGATAATGCCGCTATGATTGCTATGGCTGGTAAGTTTATTTTTGAGGCCAAACAATTTGGTAGCTTAGCAGGTGCCCCTGAACCCCGAATGAAATTTTAAGTATATTTTATAAAGCCAATCGTTTTTTTAACTGCAATCATTGTTTCAGATGGCAAGGTTTTCTCATCCCAAGGATGTTTTCCATTTAAAGTATGTTGTGCTCCTTGTATAATTTTTAGCTCAGCCTGCGGATTCCATCTCTTTAAACGTAGTGCTGCTTCAGCATTTACTGTAGGATCATCAGCACCATGAATAATAAGCTGTGGTTTTTCAAGCAACTTTACTGCTTTTTCAATATTCAATACTTCTGAGTGTTTCTCCAGTTCTTCTACAAATTGATAGTTCATAGGCATTTGTTGTTTAGTTCTGCCATTTTCAATGTAACGTATTCCTTCTTCTTTCCACTTTTTCAATGCCTCCTGATTAGGTAAGCGTTCCTTAAAGTTTGCAATTGAAGCCCAAGTAATAACTCGTTTTATTTCTAAAAATTGATAGGCAGCGATGAGTGAAATAGCTCCTCCTCTGCTATGCCCAAGCAGGCTTATATTTTCAGTATCAGCACCTGCATCTGCTAATTGAACATCATTTTCTTTAATCCAAACTAGCAGTTGTTGAATGTCTTGTAGCTCCTTCCAATAGCTATTTCTTGAAAAGGCCTCCAAGTCAGGAAAGTCAATTGGATTATCAATTGTTCCGCCATTGTGAGAAAAATTAAATTTAATGACATAGTAGCCTCCTTTAGCAAATTCTTCGGCTACTAAAGGGAAGTGTCCCCAATCTTTAAAGCCTTTAAACCCATGAGCAAAAATTAATAAGGGTCGTTTTACACCCTTTTCTAAATATATTTCGTCTAGAAGTGTAGAGCGGTCATTTGCGCCTTTAAAACAAACATTGGTATTTTGTTGTAGTTTCATAAGTGTCGTTATTATTAATCATTTACCTTTGTTGAAATGCCTTAATAAAAAATGAGAAAAAAATCAATTTTAATCCTACTTCTATTCTTTTGTGTCAATTTTGTTTTAATGTCGCAAATTAATACTGGTGAGTTTCCTCCCTCCTTCTACACTCAAAGTGAGAAAAGTAATCAAGCCATTCCAATTTATCAAATTGAACAGCCAAATCTGGAATCATTAAGGATACAAGATAAAGCTGATCAAGCAGCAGGATTAAAGCCATGGCGATTTGGAGCATTAATACCAGTTACAATAAATTTAGAAGAAGCTGGTGCTTGGACAGATAATAATGAAACTGGAATGAGCACTTGGAAGCTTCAAATTAGAGCAACAGATGCAATCTCTATTAATTTAAACTTTGAAAAATTCTTTCTTAGCGATAACGCTAAGCTATATTTCTATAATGAGAATTACAATGATGTATTAGGTGCTATTACTTCTAATAACAACAAAAAAGACTCCTTATTTTCTATCCGACCTATTAGAGGTGATTTATTAACTATAGAACTTATTCTGCCTTCAAAAGAAATTGATCAAATAGAGTTTGAACTCAATGAGCTAATTTATGGATACCGAAATATTCACGAAAAAGTTCAAAAAGTATTTAATGGTTCAGGTAATTGTAATGTGAACATTAATTGTCCAGATGGAAAGAATTGGCAAGATGTAAAACGCTCGGTAGCTTTAATAACAACAGCTAGTAACACACGATTTTGCACTGGTACATTGCTAAATAATGTAAGGCAAGACACTACACCTTATTTTTTGAGTGCCGCTCATTGTGGAATAAAAAATAATTCAATTTTTATTTTTGGATACGAAAGTGCTAATTGCACCCCATCAACTGATGGTGGTTTGAGCAACTCAATAAGTGGTGCCTCACCTAAAGCTGTATCAAATAGTTCACAGCCTGACTTTCATCTGTTTGAATTAAGCTCACGCCCGCCCAGCAGTTACAATGTATTTTATTCAGGTTGGTCTGCCAATAATGTTGCTGTACAACAATCAACTACAATTCATCACCCAACTGGAGATGTTAAGAAAATATCACGAAACACTGATTCATTAATTACTAGTGGGTATTATGATGCCAATGGCACTACACATTGGACTGTTAATAATTGGGAAGTTGGAACCACGGAAAGCGGCTCTTCAGGGGCACCATTATTTGATCAAAATTTAAGGGTAATCGGTCAACTTCACGGAGGAGAAGCTGCTTGTGGAAACAATGGTCAAGATTACTTTGGAAAATTCGCAGAGTCATGGAATAGTAACACTACCAAAAGTCGCCAATTGAAAGCTTGGCTTGACCCTGACACTACTAACGTTTTAGTTTTAGATGGCTTAGACCCGAATCCTTCAAACAATAATGATGATATTCAATTATTAGGCATAGTTGGTGTTCCGAACTATAGCTGTGATACTATTATTGAGCCTAAAATAAATGTGAGAAATAAGGGTAATAACCAAGTAGACTCCATTGAAATTTCTTACCAACTAGATAACAACACTGTACAAACTACTCATTGGACTGGTAGAATGCTAAGAAATCAAGTAGAGCAAATCACAATTCCCTCTATTAACATAAGTTCTGGAACCCACATACTAGGCGTTGAGGTCAGCATACTTCCACCAACAACTTTTGATCAAGACACCGCGAATAACACTTCTCAATTTGAGTTTATAACTAATGACCAAGCAATCTTCGTCAATCTTGAAATAAAAACAGATGACTACGGTGAAGAAACTTCTTGGAGAATAAACAACAGTTTAGGTGATAAATTATTCGAAGAAGGTCCTTATATCAATCGAAACGGAGGCACTATAGAAACAAATTCACTTTGCCTATTTAGCGACTGTTTTGATTTTATATTATTTGATCAATTCGGAGATGGTTTTAACGGACAATTTGGTAATGGTTATGCATTGATTACCGAGGCAAATGGAGATACTTTGTTGTTTGAAAATAGTTTCACTACTGCTAAGAAAACAATAAACTTCTGCGTATCCCCTATTACCACAATTGAAGAAAGTAATAAGCTAAGAACTTCAGATCTTCTTGCTTTCCCTAACCCCATAAAGAAAAATGGATTACTTTCAATGAAAAGCAAGTTTCAAAATTCTAAGAACTATAGCTTTGATATAATTGATGCTTCCGGCAGGCTCAGAATGACCTTTGATGATGAGCAAGTATATTTAAGTGAAAATATGACTGCTGGAGTCTATTTTTTAATAACAAAAGATAGTAGTGGAACTCAGCTTAATGCTCAAAAGCTAGTCGTTCAGTAATTTTAACGACGATTTGAGTTATACATTTTATTGGAAGACTTTACTTTCATTCCTTTCTTCGACCCTCCGCATCCTGTTATTAAAAAGATTGCCATAACTAACGATAAAATATAAATTATACTTTTCCTCATAATTCAATTACGAGGCAAAGCAAGAAAGGTTACGATTAGCATACTTTTGAAAACAATTGAATTATTTTCCCCATACGTGTTTGTTTTTATGCTTTTTATTACCCATGCCACTGCCAGACCTTACTTTATAGCCCTTTTTTTTGTTCCCGCATGAACTCAAAGAAGCTGAAGCTGCAAATAAAAAAGCTAAAATTGAGAAATATGATATGATTCTTTTTAACATGAAATTTTTGTTTAGTTGATTTGGTAAGGTATGCTACCATCTAATATTCTAATACCAGGATCGCATAGCCCATCTTTTCCGGTAGGTTGATAATTTAGTGTAACTCTAATTTCTCCCGATCCATTATTTCCTAATTTATCACTTGTGCTCCACTCACCTTCTGTTCCCAATTGAATTCCATTAAAATCTTCATTCCAGTCGCCGCCTGTCAAATTATTAACATCATATCCCCTATAACAAATTATATATTCAGTTTGCTGAGCTATAACTTGATCAGTAACATCTACCGAATCATTAAAAATTTTAATTGAAGAACTGTAATAAAAAAAACTACCCGAAGGTTTCTTAAGCTCTAATAACTCCCGTGTAATAGGTGCAGCTCCTCCAATACCATCTGGATCGTAAAATTCAACCGTTTGACTCTTTGAGGTATCACTTTTTTGGGTAAAGGTGAGAAAATACCTATTCGCTTGAATATCTCCCCTATCGATTGGGGGAAAATCATCTGGCTCATCTACCAAATCATCATCACCACAGGCTGAGAAGATTAAAACACTAAGTGTGAGAAATAAGCTTAAAACTTTAGAAAGTTTAGTCATAATTATAATTCTACTTCATACAAAGTTAACAAGTAAAATGCAAAAAATATCAAAATACAAAGAAGGCCTTCTTTTTCAAGAAAGCCTTCTCTATAATAGCTTGCTTAATAGACTAAAACTGTGAATTAATTAAATTGAAGTGGAAAGTCAACCTCAACATCTGTTTCACCTGAAGCGCATGTTCCATTTTTAACACCTGGCTGGTGTTTTAGGCTTACTCTCAAAGTGCCATTAATTGAGCTTGCAGTATCTGCTGTTAATACAACTGCTAGTAAACCAACCTCATAGGTTCCATCTGTATCAGTTATACTTACAGTTAGCCCATTTACTCCAGGTGTAGTATAACAAACTAGGTGTTCGTCATCTTCATCTCTAATTTCTGCCGTAATGTCTTCTACATCATTTGGATCAGATGCATCCAAAAATTCTGTACTTAAGTTGTACTCCATGCCCTTCTTTAAAGCAATTGTATCAATAACTGGTGTATTTCCTCCATCCCCATCGAGGTCATTAAATTCAAAGCTTGTAGTTACACCACTCGAATCCATAAAGTTTAGTCGTACAGTAGTAATTAACTCCTCTTCATTTGGTGATATTGGAGTTGAAGGTGTAGCATCATCATCGTCTGTACAACTGAATATTAAACTTGCTATTACTGCTATTGTTAAAAATTTGATTGTTTTCATAATTTATATTTTTAATACTAAAATTTATAATTTATTCTTATTGTTAAATTCCTACCCTGTTCATCTGTAAAATACCTGAATCGATTTAAATATTCTCTATAAACAGTATTTAATGCATTATCTAATTTCAATGCGAGTTCAAAAGTCTGCTGTCTTCCCTTTTTAGTGTTAAAATATAATCTGTAGCTTGCTGCTGCAGAAAAAAGTTGATAGCCATCGGGTGGTGTTGCAAACTCCTGGTTTACATTAAAACGATTCTGTTTTCCAACCCACTGGTGTCCAATTTTGAATTGGAGTCGCCTATGTTCTTCTTTGAAGAAAGTGGTATAACTCAGGTTGGTCTCCATTTGCTGAGAAGGCATGTTTATCAAATAGTTATTATCAGAAAGGTTATTGCCCCACAAAAGGCTTAGCTTATTATTAATTGTCCATTTATCTGATATTGAATAATTAAGTGATTGATCTATGCCTCGAATCAATGCATTGGTGCTTGACCATTGGTAAGATGGAAAAGCACCACGAATTGTTAAATCTAATCCTTGGGGTTCTAAGTAAATAAAATCTTTAATGTATTGCGAATAAGCGTATAATTCATAGGTCCATCTTTTTTGCTCCAATAAATAAGTAGCGTTCAATGCAAAGGCATTTTCTTGTGTTAGATTGGGATCACCAAATTCCAAGCTTGCACTACCGTGGTGCAAGCCATCGCTGTGCAACTCGTTAATTTCAGGTGCTCTACTCGCATAACTGGCGTTTGCTTTTAAACTACTTACATTCGATAAATTATAGGTATATCCTAAATTTATAGAAAGCGTAGCAAACTGATGGTCAAATGGAACATACACTCGATCAATTAGCTTGTTCACTTTCATATCGCTATACTCAAACCGAGCTCCAAGTTCAACACTTCCATTTTTACGAATTAGATTCGAAATAAAATATCCACTATAAAGTGCTTGAGTATAGTCAGGTATAAAGTCTGTAAAACTATTCACTGAATTGCGTTTATAAATGTATTGCGCACCTGTTTCAAACTGCCAAGCTTCTCCCTTGGAGAAACTATAATTCAAATTCGAACTATAACTTTCTAAACTCAAAGAAAACTCAGGTATATTTAAAGCGGCAAGCTCGTTGTTGCGTGGCAACTCTTTATCGAACTCTTCTCGAATATTAAATTGTCGACTAAATTTAAAATTCAATTTACCGCCCTCTTCAAAATAATAATTCAGCTCTCCTTTGGCTAATTCATGAATAATACGTTGGTAAGGTCTTCCAATATCATAAGAAAATCCTCCACGGTCCACCTCTCTTGGATTACCGTTATCTATCGCATTTTCTAGATCAGTTAGGTTTCCAATATGTGCACCTGTAAAAATTCCAATCTCCGAATTGAATTGACTGTAATCAATTCGTGCAGACCAATCATCTTCAAAATAACCCAAGTGCATAGAACCGTTATATTCTTTCACCCCAGTATTCTTTTGATAATAATTGGGTGTTTTAATGTTACCAGAGCGTTTTAAGCTTCCCTGAATTCGCCAAGAAAATTTTGGCAGAAAGGCAGCATTGCCTTCTAACATTACAGACCCATTTCCCATTCTATTATTCGTGGCGTATAAGGCATTCAACTCTCCATTGATCCCAACATTTTGAGGAAGTGGTTTTGGCTTTGCTATAATTAATCCACCTATGGCGCCACTAGAATATTTTACAGCTCCAGCACCTTTAATTACTGAGTATTGGGTTGCTGCAAATGGATCAATTTCAGGAGCATGTTCATCGCCCCATTGTTGAGATTGATGTTGTACTCCTTGGTTCATTATTTGCACCCGATTACCGCTAAATCCGCTAATTATCGGTTTTGAAACATTACTTCCAGTTTTAAAACTAGTTACACCATTAATTTCTTTCAAAATCTCCCCAATTGGCTTCCCACTGTTTTCATAAAACTGCTCCTCAGTCAATTCTTCATGCTGCACAGTTTCCCCTGGTTCTTTTCTACCTTCTATCTGAACTTCTTGCAATTCTTCAGTATGGTGCTCTAATTTCAAATTAATCTCTTTCGATCTTTTAAGCTTAAGCACAACAGTATCAGGATCACATCCAACATGTGAAACAACAAGGGTATATTCACCTGAACACAATTCATCAATACGGTAAAAACCATTGATGTCAGCTGATGTTCCTCGTTTTTCATGTACTAACCAGAGGTTAGCAAAACCCAACTCAGAACCATCATGCTCATCAATAACCTGACCGAATATACTCAAGTTACATCCTGTTTGTGCTTGACTAATACCAACAGCTAACAGCATGTAAATCAACATTAAAAAGTTGATTTTCATAAAAAAATTAGAATAGTTTAGCATCACCTTGCTCAAGTGAGGCTGACTTTAATGAAAGTATAATGTTTCTTTAAACAAGTTCAGTAAAGATTTTTACTTAGAACCCTTTAAACTATTTCAGGTGGGCCGCGATACTTTGGAATATCAAAAAAAGTACTTACTCCAGTGGGAGTATTTTTTACTTGATAGGAATACGAACTTCCAATAAGAATATTTGACTGCTGCTCAGCACCTTGTATTAGTGTCGGTAAAACAAAATTACAGAGCTCACATTCAAACTGTTTTACTTCAAGGTGAATCTGACCTTCCTTACAAAGTATTGTCTCTTCGTGATGGTGGTGAAAAGATTCAGCAGGGACGATAGCAAGTCCTAAAACAAGCAAAAGCCCAATAGAAAGAAGTTGATTTAATCTCTTCACAATTGCAAAGGTAGGATTCTAATTTTATTTGCTGAAGGTGGTAGACTTATCTAACGGAAAGCTGTTATTCGATCGATCGGTATCTGCCATGCGCAATGATGGATCAATTTCAATGGATTTAATTTCATCCCAAGGCCGATCAATTATCAGTTCATATTCAGGAAAAGTCCAAGGCCAATCTGCTACCACCTCATAGTTAGTCATATTTGATTCGGCTGCTTTCTCACCTCTCATTATTCTCAAGGGAATATTGAACCATTGTTCTGCTCCATCCTTAAAAGTCACTAAAACGTCTAAAGGCATAGCCATTCTACCCTTTTTTTCAAGAAGCACTTTGGTTTTTCCTTCCACTTCTTGCATCCATTTTATACCATAGTCAATAGTGTTGGTAGACTCTGTCCATTGCTCTAGATACCAATCGAGTTCGATCCCCGAAGTTTTTTCCATCACTCGAATGAAGTCATTTGGGGTTGGATGTTTGTATTTCCAATCGTTAAAATAACGGCGCATGCCCTTCAACATGGTTTCTTTTCCGATAATGTAGCCCAACTGATTAATGAAAATTAAGCCCATTGAATAGGAAGCGACTCCATAGGCTCTATTAGTTTCATAGTGATCAGCATGTGTAGTTAAGGCTTCTTGTTTTCCCGATTTTAATAAAGAAAAGTAGGAGCGATAACTACCGGCAAATGGGGTGAAACTATCCCAAATGGAATCTAAAATAAAATCAGTTGCGTAAGAAGTAAACCCCTCATCCATCCATGGATATTGTGCTTCATTTGTGGCTAATAAGTGCTGATACCAAGAATGCACCGCTTCATGAGCTGTAACCCCAATTAAACTTCCTTTACTGCGTTCTGCTGTAATCAAAGTAACCATCGGATACTCCATACCTCCATCGCCTCCTTGTGCAACCGTATACTGATTGTAAGGATACTCTCCAAAATTTCTGTTCATCAATTCAAAAATCTGCACAGCATATTTTGGAAGACTGTCCCAGTAAGTAGTATTAGAGTCGGCTTGATATAAAAAATGTAAGGTAGTGCCGTTATCTAACTTGGCGGTAGTGTGTGTAAAGGCAGTATCTGCTACCCATGCAAAATCATGTACCATAGGAGCATTAAAATGCCAAGTAATTTTATCTTCATCATGGTTAATCAATTCCTTTGAATCATCCTGATAACCATAGCCAATTTCATTCGCATTTTTCAAATCACCAGTTCCACCAAGCATGTATTCTTTATCAATTGTAATCTTCACATCAAAGCTTCCCCAAACCCCGTGAAACTCTCTACCAACATAAGGGTTTGCATGCCACCCTTGGTAATCATATTCCACCATTTTAGGATACCATTGTGTCATCGAGTAACGCACCCCTTCTCTATTATCTCGACCTGATCGACGCACTTGTAATGGAACTTGAGCATTAAATTTCATTTCAAAAGTTGATGATGTTCCAGGATAAATTGGTTGCTTTAGACTAACTTCTAAGATTGTACCATTTACTTCATAGTCAAGTTTTTTACCATCTTGCTTTAGCGTTTCTATTTCTTGATAGCCGATTTCTTCTTGGCTTAAATTAAATATTCTGTTTCCAACCCTCCTATCTGGATCTTCTATTGTTCTTGAGCGAACATCCATCATACTTTTTGGCTGAAAGGCATTAAAATACAAATGATAGAAAACCTTATATAAGGTATCTGGTGAGTTATTAGTATACTTCAGTTCTTGTGTTCCTTCAAACTGATTGGTTTGAACATTCATATCAATTTCCATTTGATAGGCAACCTCTTGCTGCCAGTAAGAACTTTGCGATAGTACAGAATTACTTGATATTAATACAATTATGCTACTTAATAAAAATCTCATGCTTATTTTTTAAAAAAATGAAATTACCAAAATACTTGCAAGCTCTATCAAAACATTACAAATGACTAGTAATGGCTATTCAAAATCATAGCCTATAAAGCACAGTCCAATAAAGTAATAAATTGAATTACAGAATATTAGATTCATCTTGAAATGAATTTTTATAAATATTAATAGTATTTAACTAAAAAGCAATAGTAATACTACTATATTTGCGTTTATATTAAATTAAAATGAGTAGGTATACTCTCATTTCTGAATAACAAAAATGGAAAGTTTAATTAAACAAATACAGATACAAGTCAATAATAAAATTTACTTGAAGGATCCTAAGACCTCAGATTTAGGTATAAAGATGATAAAAAGCTCTATCCTGCTCATTGATGAGATTGGGTTTGAAGCTTTTACTTTCAGAAAGTTGGCAACGCAGCTTAGTACTACTGAAAGTTCGATTTACCGCTACTTTGAAAATAAACATAAGCTATTGATTTATCTTACTTCTTGGTATTGGGGATGGCTTGAATACCAATTAGTATTTTCAATAGCTAATGTTTCAGCAGCAAAAGATCGGCTTAAAAAAGCGATAGAGGTGACCATTAAACCACCCTCAAAAAATGAAACATTTGAGTCTTTAAATCTCGAAGCATTATATCGTATTGTAATTTCTGAATCACCCAAAGCATACCTTACAAAAGAAGTAGATAATGCAAATAAGCTGGGTAGCTTTGTTGGGTATAAAAGATTAGTTGAACGCATTAGTCTTATTGTACTAGAAATAAAACCGAACTATAAATATCCTCATATGTTGATATCTACTATAATTGAAGGAGCTCATTTTCAACATCATTTTGCCGACCATCTACCAAAGTTGACAGATCAATTAGAAGGTGAAGATTGTATTACAGATTTTTATTTAGAAGTAGCTAATAAAGCATTAACATAACTATGGAAAATCAAGAAGAAAAATTAAGTCCTCTCAGTCGGCTTTGGAGATTACTTCGGCCGGATAAGAAGGAAATAAAAGATGTTTATACTTATGCTATTCTCAATGGCTTAGTTGCTTTGAGTTTACCTTTAGGCATTCAAGCAATTATTAACTTAATTCAAGGAGGTCAAATTAGTACTTCTTGGGTTGTATTGGTTTCATTGGTAACTATTGGTGTAGGAGTTTCAGGTGCTTTACAAATTTATCAGCTTAGAATTGTAGAAAATTTACAACAAAAGATTTTCACTCGAGCTGCCTTTGAATTTGCTTATCGTATTCCAAGAATTAAAATGGAGGAGCTCTTTAAAGTATATGCTCCTGAGCTTATGAATCGCTTTTTTGATATCATGAATATTCAAAAAGGGCTTTCAAAAATTCTAATTGACTTTAGTGCTGCTTCCTTGCAGATTATCTTTGGTTTAGGGTTGCTATCCTTCTACCACCCGTTCTTTATTCTATTTAGTTTCCTGTTGCTAATATTACTTTATATCATCTTTAAACTTACTGCTAAAAGGGGCTTAAAAACGAGTTTAGAGGAATCAAAAAATAAATACCGCACAGTACATTGGTTAGAAGAATTAGCAAGAACTAATATTACCTTTAAACTAACTGGTAAAACCGACCTACCCTTAAAACGCACAGATAAAGATGTTTCAGCCTATTTAGAAGCACGAGAAAGTCACTTCCAAATTCTGATTCAACAATTTTCATTTATGGTAGTCTTCAAGGTTCTAATGACCATAGGACTTTTGGCACTTGGAGGGATATTGGTTATGGAACAATTGATGAACATCGGGCAATTTGTTGCGGCTGAGATTATCATCCTCTTAATAATGAACTCAGTGGAAAAACTCATCGCGAGTTTGGAAACTATTTACGATGTGCTCACTGGATTGGAAAAAGTGGGTGAGGTAACTGATATGGAATTAGAGGAAACAGAAGGTTTAGATGTAGAAGTAGAATGTCAATCTAGTGGCATGCAAGTTGACCTCATAAATTTAAGTTTTCAATATCCGTCCAACAATAAAAAAACCCTCAAAAACTTAAACCTATCAATTGAAAGAGGCAATTTAATTGCTTTGGTCGGTAAAAATGGTTCTGGAAAAAGTACCTTAATTCGATTGTTATCAGGTTTGTATGAATTGAATGACGGACAGATTCTTTACGATGAAATTAACATGAAAAGCTTCCAATCTGAATCACTTCGATCTGCTATTGGCGACTGCTTATCACAAGAGCAATTGTTTCAAGGCTCAGTAATGGAAAACTTAACCATGGGTAAAACTATGGGAATTGAAAAGGTAAAAAATACCTGCAAAGCCATACATTTAGGTGATTTCATAAATAATCTACCAAAAGGCTATGATACTTTATTAGATCCGCAAGGGAGTGAACTTGCAGAAAGTACTGTTCAGAAATTATTAGTGGCAAGGGCAATTTTAAATGCCCCTAAACTATTGTTGATTGAAGATAATTTGGATGCTATTGATGGAAATCAAAAGAAAGATATCATCGATTTTATAAGAAAGAAAGATAATAAGTGGACAGTTATTGCAGCTACAAAAAACGATTATTTAATTAGTAAGGCTGATAAAATAATTGAGCTAAATGAAGGAGAAATCAGTTTCTCGGGAACTTATGCTGAATATTCAAAAAAATAAATTTAGGCATGTTAAACATTAGCGCTAATAGTATAAACAAGCACTTCAACCAATCCAATCACAAAGCATTAAGGAAAGTGAACGATTTGGATACTGGAAATGCATTTAAGAAAACAATGATTGCCTTCTTAATTGGGAGTATTGTGATCCTTTTTCTGCCTTGGACTCAAAATATCCGTTCAAATGGTAATGTTACGACCATTCAACCTGATCAACGACCGCAGACAATTCATTCAGTAATTGCCGGTAGAATTGAAAAGTGGTATGTAAAAGAAGGTGATTTTGTAAATAAAGGAGACACCATTTTATTTATCTCTGAAATAAAAGATGCTTACTTCGACCCCCTATTATTAAGCAGAACAGACGACCAGGTTAAAGCAAAAGAGTTTTCTGTGGACTCTTATAAAGAAAAAGTGAAGGCCTTGAACAATCAAGTTACAGCCTTAGAGCAAACAGCTAAGCTAAAGCTCCAGCAAACCCAAAATAAATTTAGACAAGCTGAACTTAAGGTAACAAGTGACAGTATTGATTTGAAAGCTGCTGAATTGAATGCTGAAATTACTGAAAAGCAGTTTGAGCGTTTAGAGAAGTTGTACGAAGATGGTTTAAAATCCTTGACAGATTTAGAAAATCGAAAGAATAAGATGCGAGAAGCACAAGCCAAATTGATTTCAGCTGAAAACAAACTATTAACAAGTAAAAATGAACTTATCAATGCACAAGTGGAATTGCTCTCTATAAAAGCAGAATATGAAAAGGAAATTGCAAAAGCTAAATCCGAAAAATATACGGCACTTTCTAGTCAGTTTGACGCTGAAATCTCAGCTACTAAGCTAAAAAATGAATACACCAATTACGCCGTGCGTAATAACTTACATTATGTTTTGGCACCACAAAGTGGTTACATCACTAAGGCTATACAGGTCGGAATTGGGGAAACCTTTAAGGAAGGAACGCCCATTATAAGTATAATGCCAGCTAACTATGCTTTAGCAGTGGAACTATATGTTGAGCCAATCGACTTACCATTGGTTCAAAGAGGGCAAGAAGTTAGAATACAGTTTGATGGGTGGCCTGCAATCGTGTTTTCAGGTTGGCCAAATACAAGTTATGGTACTTACGGAGGCGAGGTATTTGCCATAGACAATTTTATTAGCTCAAATGGAAAGTTTAGAGTTTTAGTAAGGCCAGATGAAGATGATCATGAATGGCCAGATGCCCTTCGTGTTGGTGGTGGAACCAATAATATGATGTTGTTAAAAGATGTTCCGATTTGGTATGAGCTTTGGCGACAAATTAACGGGTTTCCTCCTGATTTCTATAAGGTTCCAGCAAATGATTTAATTATTCAGAAAGAAGACAAATGAGGATAGCTCTTCTCCTTTTATTTTTTCCTTTATTGACTATGGGTCAAAAAGATAGTACTTCACTTGATGAATTAGACAGTAATGTATTTACTCAAGATGAGCTATTATGGTATGTTAGAAATTATCATCCTGTTGCAGTGCAAGGAAAGCTATTGTTGCAGCGTGGTGAAAGCGAAGTAAGACAAGCTAGAGGTGGTTTTGACCCTTATTTACATGGAGATTACAACGACAAGTATTTTGACGATAAAAACTATTACAACCTATTAAATGGTGGTTTAAAAGTGCCTACATGGTATGGTATTGAATTAAAAACCGGTATAGATCAAAATGAAGGGGTGTTTTTAAATCCTGAAAATAATGTACCTGATGGAGGCCTTTGGTATGGTGGAGTATCTGTTGCATTGGGGAATGGTTTATTTATAGATGATAGACGAGCGAGCTTGCGTCAAGCACAACTATTTGCTGCATCTACCTTTGCAGAGCAACAGCAGTTGATGAACGAGTTGTACTTTGATGCGATTAAAAGCTATTGGAAATGGACCGAGGCATACAATAACCTAGAAGTCTATCGAGAGGCAGTTGAACTAGCCCAATTTCGTTTTGAAAGCGTGAAGCAAAGTTTTATACTAGGGGATCTACCCGCTATTGATACATTGGAAGCTAAGATACAAGTACAGAATAGGCAGATTAGTCGAAATGAAGCTGAGTTGACTTATCAAAATGCCCGTCTTGAACTTTCGAACTACCTTTGGTTTGAAAATAATACACCACTAATTTTAACAGACAGCATTAGACCTCCAGTTTATGACAACATTATAATTGATCCAATATACTCTTTGGATAGTTTAGAAAGAGCCTTAAACCAGCTGCAAGCGACTCACCCCAAAATGCAACTAATTGATTTCAAACTTGGAAACTTAGATATTGAAAGACGATTGAAAGCAGAAAAGTTAAAGCCAACGTTGAATTTGAATTACAATTTTTTGACAGAACCAGTAAACAATGAATTTTACAATAACATTTCAACTGAAAATTATAAATGGGGTGTAGGGTTTAGTATTCCAATACTCTTGCGTGAAGAGAGAGGTGCTTTTCAAGTCGCTAAACTTAAAATCAGAGAAACTGAAATGGATCAACGACTCACCCTCTATAAGTTACAGAATGATTTACAAGGATTGTATAACAACCAATTAAATTTAAATCAACAAGTTGAACTTTATACTGATGCGGTTGCCAACTATAATAGATTACTCAGTGGTGAAAGACAAAAGTTTGAAATTGGGGAAAGCTCTTTATTTTTGGTAAACTCACGAGAAACAAAAACAATCGAGGCCGAACTAAAACTCATTGAACTCATTGCAAAAAACAAAATTATAGAAGCAGAGTTGAAAAGAGCTACAGGCTACTTATTTGAAAATTAAATTAAATCAATGAAGCTTTCAATAAACGAGGCAAGTCAATTAATTCAACAGCGACAATCACTTTATCCTGCTCAAATGCAAGCTGGCGAAAAAATACCAGATGCTGATATTTGGAAATTACTGGAAAACGCCAATTACGCTCCTTCTCATAAACGAACAGAACCATGGAGATACATTGTTTTTAGCGGCGATGCCTTACATCACTTTTTTGAGGAAATGGGTAAAATCTATCAGCAGATTACCCCTCAGGAAGAGGTTAATGCATCAAAAATTGAGAAGTTTAAAACAAAGGCCGCTATCCTTTCTCACCTTATTGCAATTTGTATGAAACGGGATGAGAAAGAACAAGTTCCAATCGAAGAAGAAGAATATTCAGTGGCAGCATCAGTTCAAAACATGTTGTTAAGTATGAAGCCGTTGAACATTATTGGTTATTGGGGTACAGGTAAAATTGCCTTCTCTAAAGAGATGAAAAGCTATTTAAACTTGGGAGAAAAAGATAAATGCATGGGCTTTTTACAATTAGGTGTGCCTAAAGAAGGATTACCTGAAATTTCAAAGAAACAGATGAGTCCTATACAAGATAAAGTTGAATGGAGATGAAAAAGAGAGTACTTAAAGTTAAGAGTGCCTAAAGTACTTAAAGGGAGAGGGAAGAAATGATAATTGATAGTGGATAATTGACAATGGATAAATGATAATTGACAGCTTGAAACTAGATTAAAGCAGGTGCTCTTGATGGTCTAATATGAAAGTACTTTGTGCAAACTATGCGCACTTTGTGGATAAAAGAAGAGAACAGAGAAAAGAGTTTAGAGGAAGGATGAAAGTTGAAAGATCAGGGAAAACAGAGAAAAGAGAAGAAAGATAAAGGATATTGGAATTTACGGTTTACGATTTTTGAGTTTAGATGAATTTAGTCTTTGTGAACTTAGTTAAAACTTAGTTTGCTTTGTGGTTAAAACTGAGTTTAATTGATCATTTGCTCCAACACACTACCAACAAAATAAGATAAGGTGGCAGCTGCAGCTCCCAAAAACAAGGTTTCGAAAATACTTCTGAAACGGCTAGTTTGTGCTACATAAGATTTAAGCCAGCCAATTCCTATAAAAGCCAGTGAAGTGAGAAAAATACTAATTTGAAATAAATTTCTTGAACTTTCATCATTTGAGTAATCCCATACATAGGCCAATAATGGGACAAGACCAACAATAATAAAAGCAGAAAAAGTCATAGCTCCCATTGCAATTGGTGACTTATCTTGCTTAGTCATGTTAAGTTCTTCCTTCATCATTACATCAACCCAACGATCTTTGTCGGCAGTAATTACCTCCACTACTTGCTCCAATAGTTCACCTTCAAACCCCTTTTCTTCATATATTTCACGAATTTCCTCTCGCTCTTTTTCGGGCAAGTGATCCACTTCCCAGTATTCAATTCGCTCGTGCTTATCATAACTTTCTTGTTCTGATTTATTGGATAAGTAACTCCCAACTGACATCGCAAAACCATCTGCTATTAGGTTGGCAAAACCCAAGATGATGATTACTGAGGAATCCAAATTGGCTCCTGCAGAACCTGCTACCACGGCGAAGGTGGTCACACTTCCATCGATTCCTCCATAAACAAATTCACCAATATAGTCTTGCCACTTATTTAACCAACCACTACCATGGTGTAGTTTATCTTCATGATGATGAGGAGGGTGCTGCATTAGTTAAAAAGCATTATTAACGTCATTTTTTAAGGCTTCAATGGCTACATCTGTCGGCAGACGTTCAATTTTTCCAACCAACTCTAAAATAAACTGACTCAATTGTACGCCACTAGAATCATCATTTAACTGATCAGCACAACTATTGATAACCTTTACAGTTTCTTCTCGAGCAGACTTCACCATCTTCCAAGTGCGAGAATTAATGTATAACTGCTGCGCCATATTGTGGTCAAATTCTTTCCGTATTGTATCTAACATAGCAGCTTGTAAGGTTTTTGCATCCATGCCTTTTTTATACAAACGCATAACCAAATTGCTAAGACTAATGCGTTCCACGTATAGAATAACCCGCTCGTAGGCTTGCAACTTAATTGGCATAATAATTTTTAAGTTATCTGTCTTATACATCAATTCTCTCTTACGTTGTTCACTTTCTAAAAAGTTTTGCAGAATAAAATAAACCCCTACGAAAACTATAGCTGCAGGTAAAATATATTTTAATATTTCTAAAGCTACTTCCATTTTATTGAATCAAATTTTTATTACCAAAGCATTAATCAACCCAACTTATACGTATTTCAATACATTGGTTTCAGACTGTGAAAATAATAATTTCTACCATTAAACCACTTAAATAATTGAAAAGGATTGTGGATAAAGAAAAATAAAGATGCCCTAAAAAATAGGGAAACAAATAAGTGGTTTTATTAGCTTTGTTGCCAACTTACTTAAAACACGCTATGTCGGAAGTATCACAACGCATTAATAATCTCTCAGAATCCCAAACCATTGCTATGGCTCAGCGCAGTCGTGAGTTAAAAGCAGCAGGAAAAGATATTATTAGCTTAAGTTTAGGTGAACCGGACTTCCCTACTCCAGACTTTATAAAAGAAGCGGCAAAAAAAGCCATTGATGAAAATTATACAAGTTACACTCCTGTTTCAGGTTATCAAGAGCTGAGAGAGGCCATTTCAAAAAAGTTCAAGCGTGACAATGGATTGGATTACTCCATTAAGCAAATTGTAGTTTCTACTGGTGCAAAGCAATCCTTAGCCAATGTAATTTTAAGTTTAGTCAACCCTGGCGATGAAGTGATTGTGCCTGCCCCTTACTGGGTAAGTTATCTTGAATTAATCAAGTTAGCTGAAGGGGTTCCAGTGTTGATTGAAAGTACCATAGATAACGATTTTAAAATTACAGCAGAGCAGTTGAAGCAGGCCATTACACCAAAAACTAAGTTGATGATTTACAGCAGTCCTTGTAATCCAACTGGCTCAATCTACTCTAAAGCTGAATTAGAAGCATTGGCTGAAGTAATTTCTAGCAAAAAAGATTTCTATGTTATTTCTGATGAAATCTATGAGCACATCAATTTTATTGGCAAGCATGAGAGTTTAGCTCAATTTAGTTCAATTTACGATCAAGTAATTACCGTAAATGGGCTCTCAAAAGGCTTTGCTATGACGGGCTGGCGATTAGGTTATATAGGAGCACCAGAGTGGATTGCAAAAGCCTGCGACAAAATGCAAGGTCAAGTTACTAGTGGAACTTGCAGCATTACCCAACGTGCAGCTATTGCTGCTTTAGAGGCCAATCCACAAGAAGTAACCAAAGAAATGTGCGCTGCTTTTAAAGAACGAAAAAAATTAGTGGTTGGCCGCTTGAAAGAAATTGAAGGCATAAAAATAAATGACCCCAAAGGTGCGTTTTATGTTTTTCCTAATGTAGAAGCCTTTTTTGGGAAGAAATACGGAAACAAAACGATTGAAAATGCTACAGATCTCAGCATGTACATTTTGGAAAAAGCTGAAGTAGCTTTGGTTACTGGTGATGCATTTGGCAGCCCAAGTTGCATCCGTATTTCCTATGCCACCTCAACAAAAGTGTTAACAGAAGCATTGGATAGAATTTCAGCAGCTTTAAATGAATTGAAAGCATGAAAATTTCGTCACGGGAGCTCAACCAACTGTTTGAGTCCTTCAACAAGTTAAAAGTTCTAATTATTGGTGATGTAATGATCGACGCCTATTATTGGGGGAAAGTGGATCGAATATCACCAGAAGCACCAGTACCAATTGTTGCTGTGCAACAAAAAGAATCGCGCTTAGGTGGAGCTGCAAATGTAGCGTTGAACATACAAGCTATGGGGGCCACTCCAATTTTATGTTCCGTTATTGGAGAAGATGAAGAAGGCAATGACTTTTTGAATTTGCTCGAAGAAAATGCCCAAACTTCGGTTGGAATTTTACGCTCGAAGCAAAGAAAAACTACCCAAAAAACACGTGTAATTGGCAATAACCATCAGATGTTGCGTATTGATGCGGAAGACAGCTCCTCAATAAACGCTGCAGTGGAAGCCGATTTCTTCAAACTCATTGAGCAAACCATCGAAAAGCAGCAAGTTGATGTAGTAGTTTTTGAAGATTACGATAAGGGCGTGATTACAGAAAACTTAATTCAGCAGGTAGTTGAATTATGCGCTGCTAAAAAGATTCCCACTACTGTTGACCCTAAAAAGCGAAACTTTACGGCCTATCACAAAGTGACTTTATTTAAGCCCAATTTAAAAGAATTAAAAGAAGGTTTAAAGATAGAGTTTAACCACAAAAACGACAATGAATTAGAAGCTGCTATTCAACAATTAGAAGAGCACCTTCAAAATGAAATAACATTGATTACTCTTTCAGAATCGGGTGTGTTTATTAAAAGTAAAACCAATAAGCACCACATTTCAGCTCATTTACGCGACATTACAGACGTTTCTGGTGCGGGCGACACGGTTATTGCAGTAGCAAGCCTCTGCTTAGCTTTAAATGAGTCAGCTGAGCATATTGCTGAACTTTCTAATCTTGCTGGTGGATTGGTATGTGAAAATGTGGGCGTTGTTCCAATAAAAAAGCAGGAGTTATTGGATGAAGCCATCCGCTTGTTTGTTTGATTGGCTTTAATAAAGCCAATCCATCTGCTTTTTCACTTTTTTTACCCTAAAAAATTTAACCTGATATGGTTACTTCAACTCTATCACCTAATTGAAGACCGGCTTTTTTTCGAATGTCGGCTTTTAGTGGTAGTAAATAGGTATTATGCTTTTTGTCGAACCAGATGGCGGTGTCCCAAGAACTCCAATTGACTTGTGCAGTAGCTTTCATTCTTCCCCAACCTTCTTCTTGCCATTGCAGCTGTTGTCTGATTTCTTTTGAGAGATTGCTTGGTAGAGAAATAAAATACCACCCCCCTGCTAAATGGTGTCTCCATATTTTGTTTGAAAAATGATAGTTGATTTTAGCTTTCACTTACTTAAGGTCTATTATTCTATACACTTAATTGACGCACAATGATTCAAGTATTTTTTATTAGCATCCGGTAGTATGTTATGCGCTATACATATTGTTTTGTGATTTTAACCTTTTATCAATCTTTTTGTGATTTTTATATCGTCTATTACAGCAATCAAAATATATGTTCCACTATTTAAATTGGATAAGTCAATAGCATGGTCAGTCTCATAGTCATATGATTGAAAAACACTTTTCCCGTTCAAATCGTAAATATTCAGTCGAATTTTTTTACTTGGTTCATTCAAGACGGAGATACTTATTTCTCTTATAAATGGATTTGGATACATTGATACTTCTATTGAAGAAATATAGTTAGGCAACCCAGATATGTTATTATCATTTATTTTTAAGATTGTTCCTCTGTCTCCAACACTATAGCCTGTATTTGTTGTAGGAAAAAATACGCCAATTAAACCTTGGTTTGCTGTTGTTGTTTGACTATTCCAGTTTTGCCCCCCGTCTGTTGTCTTTTGAATTCCTGCTGTTGATGGCTGTCCACCTACGATGTAACCTATTGAGTCGTCAATAAAAAACACATCAAGGTTTCCATAATTAGCAACCGAAGATTGGGTACTCCAGTTATTTCCACCATCTATTGTTTTAATAATTTCACCATTCCATCCTACTGCATAACCTACTGATATAGAGGGAAAAAATACCCCTCGCAAGAAATCAGTTGCAGGAGAAGAAATGACATTCCAGTTACTACCTCCATCAATGGTTTTCAAGATTAATGGAGCAATTGGAGTTCCACCAACAATAATTCCATTTTGGTTATCGGTAAAAAAAACAGCTTGAAGGTTATCAGTAGTTCCAGTATTAAGGGTATCCCATGTATTACCGCTGTCTATAGTCTTAAAGGCGCTTCCATCTGTACCTACAATAAACCCAGTATCAGAGTTTACAAAGTAGATATCATTAAGGAAAGATGTAGTAGTAAAATTCTTCATTGTCCAATTGGCTCCTGCATCAGTAGTTCTAATAACTGTTGATTTATTGGCGCTGATGTTATAACCAACTGCAAAACCATTTTTTAAATTAGAGAAATAAACTTCTTCTAATAGGAAATTTCCTGAGTATGAAGACTGCCAAGTTGTTCCTCCGTCAACTGATTTTAAAATGATATTCTCTCCAACAACATAGCCTGTATCTTGATTTGAAAAAAACACCTCAGATAATACTTTGGTAGTCCCTGATGTTTGTTGATTCCATTGTCCATGTGTTGTAAAGACAATAACTGACATAATCATCAATGCTATTAGTTTTCTCATTTTGTCTTCAGTTTTATATTATATAATGCCCATGACAAATGGATAAAGCAGCTTAGTGTACCATTAATCCAATTTGACAACCATTCAAAAATAAAGAAACCCTCAAACTTCCGTTAAAAGCCCATAAGTTATTCTCTAAAATACTAGCTATTAATTTGGGCCACAAAATCTGAAAAAACTTGTTTGTGCTTTTCTAGATCAATATCCGGTGATACTGAAACTCGAGCAATATAATCTTTGTCGCCTTCCTTAGTAGTTCCCTGGGTAGAGGTGGCTGGAATTGTCCAGTAACAGCCTTTTAACTGCCCGTAGCTTACACAATACTTACTTTCATTGGGAATTTCATTTATCATCAAGTTGATGAGCTTATGATTTAATTCTCGCTTATAAGCTTCTCGTGCTTCAGCAGTATCTCCTTTTGTTGGAAGGTCTAATGAAAAAACAGAAGGGGTGAAATCAGCAGCTGCCAATTCCTCTGAAACAAAGTTGATTTTGGCATCGGGTAAAGTAGCCTCAATATAGTTCACAAATTCGCGGGTATTTATATAGGCGTCTTTTATCCGCTGATTCATTGAGGGAAGCTGCTCGGCCAGTATTTCTAACTGTAACCCAGTCGCCTGGTTATCGCAAAGCAATAAATGCTTTTCAACATTCGCCATCATTTCCTCTGCTTCTTCATTGGCCACACCATAACCTGCAGTGCATTTTCCTCCACTCGGGAATTTTGATCCACTCACATAAGAGATCGTCTTCACACTTGACAGTATCCCTTCACTTCCCAAAAACTGCACATTAGGACAAAATGTTTGGTCTAGAATGAAAACTGGAGCAATTGAATATACTCCATGGGGTGTTTTTCTTGTTTTGCTCAAAACAGCCTTCAGCTGGACTAAGTCAGGTACTTCAACTCTTGGGTTAGTAGGTATTTCAGCAATTATGTAAGGGATGGCATCAATTTTAGCTACTTCGTCCAATACCCTGTCGATGCTGTTAACCATATCGTTTTTACCATCAACAGGCAAATCCATTACAGCTGCATTATCAATTGCAGCAGCAACCCGCCTTGCTTGATCATTGGTGCCACCATAACAATTTGGGGGAACTATAAACTTAATGGCTTTACCTGGATGATTTTCAGCAGCATAATTTACTAAGCCCATCATAATGGCATATTGCATGGATAAACCACAATTTGCTATCTGAGCGTTGGATGTGGTCCCTGTAATCTTATGAATTGATTCCACGACACTTGCTCTATCTTTTGCCTGATTCTTTCTTTCAGTAACTGCTGCTTGCTTTCCAGTCAATAATTTTAAAGCGGTAAAACAATCGTCCGGAGTCATGGCTACCGTTTCTCTTCTTCTTACATGTTGTATTTCTGAAACGTAATGCTCCGCCTGATCATCATTTATCACCAAAACGCTACCCAATTGATCAGCTATACTAACTAAAAAGTCAACCGTTGATGGAGGATTTAAATCAGCCAAGTCAGCATCCTGAGAAATAAAGATGGTGCTGTCTTTTAATTGAGGAACATCGTTGATATTATTTACTTTCTTGACCTCAAACTGGTAACCATATACCTTTTGTAGTATTTCAACATCAAAACAATCGGGCAATTCTCCGCTGTAAAATACTTGGGTATGCTTATCGGCAAATCCATTGGTTCTCATAATGGCCAAAACGGGCATTGTTTTAGAAGAAAAGCTAATGACATTTTCAGCCCTTAAATCATTTAATTGGGCTACTCCCCACTCTAGCACACAAGATAAAGGATGACCTAAGCGGATGTAATCATAAGCAGTAGGGATTTGACTTAGTAAATCTGCATCTGCCTTCTCTGCTTCATAAAGCGTCTCAAACTGTTCTGTAAATTGAGTTTTTGCTAATTCTTCATTGTAAATGTCTAGCCGGTGCGTGGTTAATTTCAACCAGTCACTTGGCATATTTTCAATTACTTTTTCCAGATAGTTTAGCACTCTTTTTCCACTCATAAATTGCTCCTTTTAATGGGCAGGCAAGATAGATTTAATCGATAGTTTTAAAAAGTTTTTCGTGTTATTTTTTGTTGTTAAATTCTATATAAACTTGAGTTATATTCAATGGTTGGCAGGAAACCCACCATTCTTTTCACTAAGTAGTTTTACTTCTTGTGCCCAAGCATTTAATTGGCGTTCTTGTTCTTCAAAATCATCTCCAAAAGGACCGCTTACCATTTGCAGATTGGTGCGTTGATTTTCATTATCAACTAAAAGTAGAAATTTCTCGGTGTAATTGGAGTTTTCATAGTCGTTTTGAATATAGTAGTTGCCAAACACAACATCTGCAAACAATGAGGTAGCCACACCAGAATTAGCATAGTAGTAGTTCATATTTGTTGATGCTCGCCAATTTGCATTTATTTTGTTTTTTGCATCAAAATAAGTTTGGAGTTTTTTTGAATTCTCCTTTTTAGTTAGAACCTCCCAAATTGCAAAAGCTTCAGCATTTATAGAGATAGTTTTCCTTATAAATCGTTTTGAAGGAAGTGAAGCTAGCTCGTTATCAGTTAAAAAACGAACTTCACTCAAACGAGCACTTCCATTTCCTCCATTGATGTACCTAAATCCAACTATTGAGTCTTTTTGGATTTTCAAGGCTTGAATAACAATTATAAGCTCTTCTCTTTTGCTTTGAACACAGTAAAACTTTGCCAGTTTTGGCATCGTAATGTCCAATGTTTTGGCATTAGGGTACTTCTTAGGATCGATGTAAATTAATGCTGTTCCACTTTGAGTTTCTTTTTTGGTCGCTAGTCTCCCATTTACAACAGGAACATTTTCCCAATCTTCAAAATCAACAGCGGGAAAGCCATTGAGGTTATCAGGACAATACCATCCACCATATTGATGCGGAGCAGCCATATCTGCATTTGCTTTTAAGGCTTCAATATTACCTTCATTATAATTATCACCCTCATTATTCTGCGAGCAGGCAACAAAACTTGT
This sequence comes from Vicingaceae bacterium, assembly GCA_040218815.1. Taxonomy (GTDB): domain Bacteria; phylum Bacteroidota; class Bacteroidia; order Flavobacteriales_E; family Vicingaceae; genus JAVJQS01. Next base: position 727,908 of record JAVJQS010000004.1, read on the forward strand.
CATGCTCAAAGTCACTAATAAGCCATATACTTTATTTTTCATGATTTTAATTTTAAAATTCATTGTTAAAAGTAGATTGGAGCCTTCTAAAATAGCTTAAAAGACTGTAAATTAATGTAAATTGTATGTAATTTAAATTTAAAACTACGCTACTAAGCATCAATTCAAATAGATTTGCTGTATGGTTTTATGGAACAAACTTTATCCATCACTCTTTTTGTCTTTTTTCCTTTTAGCAGCAGGACCTTCTAAGGGAAAAACAGTAGAACAACAATTAAAAATTGAACTTCGAAGCATTGCACATGAGTTTTTAATGCAACTAAATGACAGTACTTCGCGCATTTTACCGATCGAAAAGCAAGGTAATCGTTATGCTATTGAGTTTGATCGGGAATTTGTCTTCGAACCTGAACAATTGATTCATGCAACTTATGCCGTAATGAAAAAATCTACCGACGATTGGAGTTATGTGGTAGAAGTTGAAAAATGTGGTACCGGTGAACTTGTCCATAGCTTTGAGGCTACTTCAACTAAGAAGCAAGGAACTATTGCCTGCAAAGAAAGAGCACTTCAAATGGGATGCTATATTCTTTATTTCACTCCTTCATCACTTGTTCATGGAGAACTAGTTGCTGAGAATGATAGCTTATCGACTTTGTTACTCCTGCTTATTTCACTGGTGCTTCTTATTTCAATTTTTTATGGAATAAAAAGATGGAAGAGAACAAATACTGCTTCAGAATTAATCAACATTGGTCAATTTAACTATGACCCCAAAGGCATGACGCTTAGCTTAAAGACCGAATTGATTGAACTGTCCAGCAAAGAGTCGGATTTGTTGTTTCTTTTATTCTCTAATGAAAACAAAACACTTCAACGCGAGTATATTTTGAAGGAGGTTTGGGGCGATGATGGGGATTATGTTGGTCGGACCTTAGATGTTTTCATTTCCAAATTGCGAAAAAAATTGGAAGCTGATACAAGTCTTAGCATTATTAATGCAAGAGGAATTGGCTACCGTTTCGTAATGAAAAAGGTAACTTCTAAAAATTAAATCCAATACCCAAACTGAAGTTTAATACTTCATAGGGTTGATCATTTGTGACTCTTACAACCTGTGGACGTCCATTAGGGTCAAAAGTGTCTAAAACCCGTTCAATTTCAAACTCACTATTTAAGTAGGTCCCATCGATATTAATTGAAATCAATTCTGAAACTAAAAAGTCAATACCAAACGAAACACCTAATATTCCGGAACCTTCGGGGTCAGACTCACGGATTTGCTGTGATATAGAATTTGCTCCATTACTTGCTATAATCTGAACATTCGGAGAGGTCATTATTCCATAACCAAACATGGGGTTTACATATGCCTTCACTTGATCTCCAATAAAGCCTTTCACCCCTACCATTACAAAACCTACTGAGTAGGGGTCTGCTTCTACTCTCCAATTCACATTTGGCTCCTCTCTGCTTAATTGGTCTACAAAAGCTTGTGCATTAAACTTATTGGCTGTGGAGCCATATAGAAAACTAACTGCAAAACTTTCATGCATATTGTATTGATAAGAAAGTCCAACAGATATACCTCCATCAGCATAGCCTGAACTTTCTTCATTCTGATCGATTGCGGAATATTCTCCTTTTGGGCTTGAACCTCCAATATTTATTCCAATTCTGTGCTTTGTAGGAACAATTTCCTCCTTTTCAACGGAAGGAGCAGCATATTCAGTAGTTCCTTCACTAACTTGAGAATAGCTGACAAAAGTTAAAAGTATAGCCGTAGTAAATGGGAATAGCTTTTTCATTTGAGGTAGTATTATTTAATGAATTTGAATGCTAAAATAAGCAGAAAATGATTTCAATTGCTGATGAAAACACAAAACAACTCACTTGAGAGGCTACTATGTGGAAGTAATTATGTAGAAATATAAGGGCATACCAACAGTAATATTAAAGGGGAAGGTAACTCCTAATGCCATCGGAATATATAATCCAGGATTTGCTTTTGGCACAACCATCCTCATGGCTGCTGGAACTGCAATATATGATGCACTAGCTGCTAAAATGGCAAACAAAAAGCGGTCTCCATCAGCCGTTATGAACCACCTCGTACTGTAGGAAACCAGCAATCCATTAATTAATGGAACTACAATAGCAAACCAAAATGGAAACCATCCATTTTTGAAGAAGGAGGCTAAGCGTTTACCACTTGCAATTCCCATATCCATGAGAAAGATAGCTAAAAAGCCCTTAAAGATATCAGTTGTGAATGGTTCAATTCCTGCGGCCTGTTCTTCATTAGCGATGAAGCCAATTATTAAACTTCCCAAGATCAGCATTACACTTCCATTGGTTACTGAATGATGCAAAACTGATCTAAAAGACATATCATTTCCCTTCATACTTTTACCTAAGAAAATCAAAGCCATACCCACAATAATAGAAGGAGCTTCCATTAAAGCCATAACTGCCACCATGTGACCACCAAAATCCACTTGTTGGTATTCTAGAAATGAGATAGAGGTAACAAAAGTAACGGCACTGACAGAACCGTATGAAGCGGCAATCGCCCCAGCATTTTCCCTACTAAAACGTCGCTTGAGAATAAAAAAACTATATAAAGGAACGCTTATTGCCAGTAAAATACCAAATATTAAGGCGCCCCAAACTTCAAGGTCTAAATTACTATGAGATAACTCCTGTCCACCCTTAAAACCTATAGAAAACAAGAGGTAGAGTGAAATAAACTTTGATGAATTTTCAGGGATCTGTAAATCACTCTTAAGTTGAACTGCAAGCAGACCGAGAAAGAAAAATAAGAGCGCAGGATTAGTGAGATTATCGATCAGGAGATGAAAATCCATAAAGAGGGAGTTATGTTTAAAAGTACTTAGCTAGCTTCTACCGATTCAACAACTTCAACTTCAATTTTACAATTGATTTTAATCTGCTTATTATCGCTTTTGTTTTTCTTTAGAAGTTCTAACACTTTTTCTCGATCAGCGTTTAGTTCTTTTAGCCTTACATCTGAGTTGTAGGAGTCTTCACAATCCCGCTCAATTGAGCCAAGACTATTAATGTTATGAAATCGTATCTTATCTCCTAATACGCTTAATAAGATTTCACCAGCATCTTCTACTTTATAAGTGCCATCGATTAGCTTTATTGTATTATTCATAGTCGTCTTTTTTTTTGACAAAGTAAAGAAGACTTTTTCATTAAGTTTTATTTATATTTACAATATAATGCATAAACAAACACAATGAATTATACTTTACACCAATTGCGGATTTTTCAAAAAATAGTTGAGAAAGAGAGCATTACCAAAGCAGCTAATGAACTTTTTCTAAGTCAGCCTGCAGTCTCAATTCAACTTAAAAATCTTCAAGATCAGTTTGAAATCCCATTAACTGAAGTAATCGGCCGAAAGCTTTACATTACAGAGTTTGGCAAAGAACTGGCGAAATCGAGCAGTAAAATACTAGAAGAAGTGCATGATATAAAGCACAAGGTAATGGCATACAAAGGTCATATTAGCGGGAAATTGCGGTTTTCTGTAGTATCTACCGCCAAATATGTAATCCCTTATTTTCTAACTGACTTTATACATCAATACGAGGCGGTAGATCTAAATATAGACGTTACCAATAAAGCCATGGTGATTGAAAGTTTAGAAAGAAATGAAGTAGATTTTGCTATGGTTTCTGTACTTCCTGAAAAACTAAACATTGAACGAATTGAATTATTACAAAATAAGCTGTTCTTAGTTGGAAATAAGCAACCCCTTAATGAGAAAAAATATTTAGAAAACAAACAAATTGAAGAGCTGCCATTGATCTTTAGAGAAAATGGATCCGCTACACGGCAAGCCATGGAAGACTTTATAGATAAAAATCAACTTATAGTAAAAAAGAAGCTAGAATTAACCTCAAATGAAGCTGTTAAACAAGCAGTTATAGCTGGTTTAGGTTATTCAATAATGCCAATAATTGGCATAGGGAGAGAACTAAGGAGTAAAGAGCTATTTATCATCCCAATGAAGCAATTACCCATGATTACTGAATGGAATCTAATTTGGTTAAAAAATAAAAAGTTCTCACCTGCAGCTGAAGCTTTCATCAAGTTCCTCAATAGCGAAAAAGAGAACATTATCAGCAGTAAATTCGATTGGTTTGAAACATTTTAAGAAAAAATGCTTCTTGATAAAAACTACCAAGAAGCACTTAATAAAAAAATGAAAAAGAGAATTATTGACCCTGTCCTAAGCTAAATGCTTTTCGATCCCCGAAGGCATATAAGTTTTCAGTCTTTATTACATCTATACCATTTTTAGAAGCATTGGTCATCAATTTTATAATTTCTTCCGAGGTGATTTTATTTTGCTCAATATCAGTAAACCTACACCTCCAATGATCTGTTTTAAAGGTTTCTTTAAAACCACCTGGCCATACTTTTATTCCCCTATTGGTAATCATCTCCAATTGCAGATGCGGAGTGCCAATAGCATTTAATTCTTCAGCTAAACCATCTACTTCCTCACCTTTCCAATCAACAAATAAATCAACACCTAACAAGGATTTCTTTGTTGCGGGTTTTCGCTTATAAACTGGTAATTTAATTGGTTTTGATGAAGAAAAGTCTTGCAATTCTAGCGTCTTTGGTTTCTTCCCTAGATTAGCTATAACTGCATCGGTAAAAGCCTTAGTACCAACAAGCTCTTTACTGCTTTCTTTATAAATATCAGCCGTATGAATCCCCTCTTCTATGGTTTTTAATAATGCACCTTGAATATTAGTTGCAGCCTCCAGTTCTCCTATGTGATGCAAGAGCATAATCGCCCCATTAATTAAGCCTGATGGGTTAGCTTTATCCTGACCAGCAATATCTGGAGCGGAACCGTGAATGGCTTCGAACATTGCAAAATCAGCACCAATATTTGAAGATCCCGCTAAACCAACTGATCCGGCAATTTGAGCTGCAACATCTGAAATAATATCACCATACAAGTTTTGCATTACAATTACATCGAACTTTTCTGGAGTGTCAGCCACTTTAGCTGCTCCAATATCTACAATCCAGTGCTCTTTTTCAATGTCTGGATACTCCTCCCCAATTTCATTATATACTTGATGAAACAAACCGTCCGTCTGCTTCATGATGTTGTCTTTAGAAAAACAAGTCACTTTCTTTCTACCTACTGATCGAGCATATTCAAATGCGTAGCGAATATTTTTTTCACAGCCTGGTCTGCTGATCAGTTTTAAGCATTGCACTACCTCATCGGTTTGTTGGTGTTCAATTCCTGCATAAAGATCTTCCTCATTTTCGCGAATTATCACCAGGTCCATATTAGGATGCTTAGTTGTAATATAAGGATGGTAACTTTTACATGGTCGCACATTTGCATAAAGACCCATCGCCTTGCGCATAGTCACATTTAAACTCTTATAACCACCTCCTTGGGGGGTAGTGATTGGCGCTTTTAAAAACAGTTTCGTTTCTCTCAACGTATCCCAGGCATCTTTAGGAATACCAGCCGTATTTCCACTCAAGTAGATTTTTTCTCCAATTTCAATTTCTTCAAATTCAATTTTTGCATTTGAAGCTTTTAAAATTTTTATAGTGGCATCCATTATTTCAGGACCAATCCCGTCGCCTTTAGCGACAATAACTTTTCGCATGGTTTTTTATTTGCAAAGATGTAAAAGTTATTTCATGTATAATGATTTATATTAATTATACAAATCATTTAATAAATTAAATACAATAAATAAATTTATTAGGAACTATTTTGTTCAATTACTTGAATTTTATCTGTTGTCCTATAAGGTTATTTAATTTGAACAAATTGAGATAAAGCTATGGTTCAATCCAAGACTAACATAAAAACGAAAATAAGCCGATTAACTTTTAGTTTCTCCACCTTGATAAACAGTTCGACGAGGAATTGGTATTATTATACCTTCTTTGTCCAGTTCTTTTTTAACTGCTTCCAGTTGTTCCCAAAACAATGGCCAATACTCAGCTGATTCCACCCAACATCTAGCAACTATTTTCATTTCGTATTCACCTAAGGCATCTAACCAGACATCTACAGGTAGCTCTTTTGAAACTTTAGGGTGCTTTTCAAGCGCCTTAATTATAATTGCTCGTAATCGATCGATGTCTTCATCAAAAGCAAATTTTAAATTCAAGTCTATTCTTCGGTATTGCTCCGCAGTTCTATTGTCAACATCGCTATTAGAAACATTTCCATTGGGCATGGTAATTATTCTCCCATCGAAGGTTTTGATGCTCGTGTATAAGATGTCAATTTTTTGAACTTCCCCTAAATTGGTGTTTACCTCAATTAAGTCGCCTACCCTAAATGGTTTAAAGACCAGAATGAGCACTCCACCAGCAAAATTTGACAAGCTGCCTTGTAGGGCTAAACCTATAGCAATTCCTGCAGCACCAAATATGGCTAAAAAAGATGTTGACTTAATGCCTATAATTGATCCAACTGCAAAGAGAAGCAAGCCATAAAGTATAAAAGTACTGAGACTTTCAATAAATGTTTTTAAGGATAATTCTACATGTGCCTTTTTTAGTGCTCTCTTCAATAAGCGCTTTATAATCTTAATTAAAAAGACACCTATGATAAAACTGGCTACTGCATAAGCAGCCTCCGGACCAATTTCTATTAAAAAGTTGAATAGCTTATTTTTTGCTTTAAGCCATAATTCCTCATCCATGTATCTAGTTCATTAGTTCCTGCAAAGATATGATATGCTAAATTTATTCACTTGGGTTATCAGCTCTAACTTAAATAACGCTATATTGCATGATTAAATTTGAATGTAATTCCTATCATTTCATGAAAACATTATTTTCAATTTGCTCTATTCTATTCGTATTGAGCTTTAGTTCTTGTAATGAATTAAACAACATTGTAAACCAATTGCCAGAGGTAGAGAACACTACTCTCATTCCTAGTAAATCTGAAATGGCACAGGGATTAAAGGCTGCATTGGAGAAGGGCACATTAGAAGGTGTTTCAGACTTAGCTAAAACAGGGGGTTATTTAAATAATGCTCTTTATAAAATTTATTTCCCGCCATCAGCAGAAAAGGTTGAAAATACCTTAAGAGGTATAGGCTTAGATAATGAAATAGACCGATTAGTAAGCTCATTGAATAAAGCAGCAGAAAATGCTGTAGTTGAAGCAAAACCACTTTTTGTTAATGCCATTAAGCAAATGACTATTACTGATGCAAAGGAAATATTATTTGGCACCGACACTGCTGCAACAAGTTATCTCAAAGCTAAAACCTCTAGCCAACTGAAAGCTAAATTTGAACCGCACATTCAACAATCCCTCAATCAAGTAAATGCCACCAAATATTGGACAGAGCTTACTACACGTTACAACCAAATTCCATTAGTTGAAAAGGTTGAAACGAACTTGAGTAGATATGTCACTGAGCGAGCAGTTCGTGGATTATTCTTAAAAATTGCAGCTGAAGAAAAGGCTATTCGAACTAACCCAAAAGAACGTACGACAGCCTTGTTGGAAAAAGTATTTAATTATGCTGATAGTAACTAATTACCATTGAGTTATTGTTCATGAATACATTCAATCTTCAAATAACATTAAACTTTCTTGGAGAGGATTGCCTCCTAAAGTTGGCCATCATAATGGGGTGGATTGTTCATACCCAAAGGCATGCGCATTGACTCTTGTGAATCTGCGCTTCGCTCCGATTTCAACGTACCGTTTTTAAACCAGTAATTTGGAAACAACTTATAGTAATAACCTTTAAGCATGGCGGATTGCCTCCTAAGGTCGGCCATCCTATTGGGGTTTGTTCAAAGAAAAACTAAATCTGCTCCACAGATTTGAATTTTTGTTTTATGCTTCGTTTGAAGTGAACTTCAACTTGCAAATAACAACAACCTTCTAGTGGCGGATTACCTTCCCTTCGGTCGGTGATCCTAATGGGGTTTGTTCAAAGAAAAGCCTTTCGCTTTGCTCAATTGGTCTTTTTTAGTTTTATCGCTTATGAATAATTTCAACGCATAAAACTAAAAAAGCCCTGTACTTTCGTACAAGGCTTTTCTTTGTCGGGGTGGCAGGATTCGAACCTACCTATATAACTTACTACTTATAAGCAACTTAAATCTTAATAACATTCATTGTATGCCTATTCTAATGCCTTAATTGAAAGTATTAAGCTGCATTAGATTTCTTTTCAAGTACTCATTCTCCTTTCTTTACTCTTTCCCATTCTGTTTTTAAAATCTTTTTAGTGAGATTAATAACATTGTTCTTATATTTTTCTATACTTCCAAATTCAAGACCCTCTCCTATTAGCTTAAATAAGGAAACCTGGAGTTCCTTTAAGGCATTTACATAATCTTTATCAGTTTCAGGATTGACCATTAACTCAGCTTTTAATAGATGCTTATTGATTATCTCTAACTGTTCATGGTTCATCTCTTTTTTTAGTGCTACTTTATCCACCATTGAAATTAACTCACTAATAATATCTCTAAGAGTATTTATCCAATTTTGTCTATTAACAGATAACACATTTTGTTTAAAATTTAGATTAGCTATTTTCTCACCTGATTTAATTTGATCTCTTACAAGTTCTTTATTCTCTTTTAATTGCTCCTTTACTATTTTCTTATTATCCTTCAATTGCTCTTGAAGCATTTTCTCTGAAGATTTTCTTTGTATTCTACTTGCATAAATAGTTCCACTTAGTGCTATTAGACCTAGAACAATTGCAATTATTGAAGGAAAAAAAAATTCTAACCAAGATTTATTATCCTCAGATTTGATTGAGATATTTCCTGAATGTTGCAACTCATTTGGTATGTTTAAAAGAGAGTCTATCTTCTTATGAACTATTTCTAATTGTATTTCTTTTTGTTTCAACTCCTGATTGAGATGTGAAATTCTAATGCTATCATTTGCCATTAAAGCAGTTGACATTACACAAAAAAACAGTAATTTAAATACTTTCATATTATTTTATATTAATCTTTTCTTAGGACTTTTAATGATTTAGAAACTACTTCTTCAACTTCCTTGACATCTAACTCCCCTTCAATATTTATTTTAATTAATTCACCCTTAGAATCTCTATATCTAATGGATATTTCTTTCCGCTGAGAATTAGCAGTTTTATAAGATTTGATCTTTTTTAGATCTAATTCTCTTAGTTTCCTCCAAATAGTTAAAATGCTTGATTTGAGAATATCATAAAGAGCTGGTGCAATAAATATAGACTCAGGATTACCTTTAATAAAAATGATAATATCTGCTATTTCAGGTCCAGTAAAGAATGATATTTTTTCATCGTCTCTAGACCTTTTTATGCCAACCCCAGTATCTACAATCTCTTTTGAAAATTCATCTATCCACTCATTTGGGATATAATGCTTGTAAATTATTTCAATGTCTTGTTGAACCATTTTTAGTTGCGATTATAGTTATTTCTTCTCATTATTCTTTGAAATATTCCATTCACCTTTTCCTAGAGTAAAATCTTTAAAATCCTCATCCATTAAACTTTTGTATTCCTGATCATTAGGGTCAAGATCTTTCCAAAGTATTACACTTTTGTCAATTATACCATATCTTGATATTGATACCTTGAAAATACCATTTACAGAATCATAATTTTCAAGTTCAGCAACATAAAACCTCTTTATCTTCATATTATTATCTACAAAATTTGGATGGATAGCCATATTTACTCCTCTAAATTGTGTTTGAATACTAGGGTACATAAGTATATCTGTTGAGTAATTGTATGGTGCATACATGGATCTATGTGCCAAAAAAGAAGATATAGCATAGGAATTATCATCTATAAAAGAAGAATGCAAATACTTAAGTAATTCAAGAAGCCCTTTTTTTCTATCTTCATTTAGTTCATTTTCAAAGGGTTCATTTACTCTCTCTTCTACAGACTTTCTAAACATATCATAAGAATAATCTTCTCTTAATTTCTTCTGCAAAAAAGTCTGAAAAACATACTCTTCTTCAGATTGCAAGACTTCCCACTTTGAAATACAATACTTTTTTGATTTATAATTATTATCTCTTACAACTTCCATCAATGAAATTAAAGGATTATTAGAACAGTAAAATACGGGGCTTTTAGGAAGATTACACCTGCCAAAATCACTTAAACCTATTGGGGGATAACTATGTTCAACAAACAGATTTGAATTAGTAAAAGAGCTTAATTCTCTAACTCGAAATATTGGCAATTTAAAATCTGTACAAGGTGCTCTTTGGATAAAATTAGGTAGGATATTAAATTCTTTAGTAAGAATTTTTTCAACTGCTTTTATATAAGAGGTATTTTCATCAAAGTCAGAGACAACAGGCCAAATGACATGCTCTAGATTCTTTATGCCTTGAATAACATGATTATAAGTAGGAAATTCTGAAAATTTCTTTTTCACTTAATAGATTGGTTTAGGAGTTTTTTAACTTCCATGTTTCATATTTTTCTAGCAACTTTTTATCTAATGTGGAATAATCACCTAAGTTATTCCTTATTAATAAATCTAATACTCTCCAATGACCATTTTTAGCAGTTCTATATAGAACAGTTTTATTTGATAAGTCATTTTCAGCTAATTCGTTATCAATTAGCAACTGTACAATTTCAATTCTGCCATTTTGAGAAGCACTAACCAAAGCTCCATTTAGATTCTCCAAATAGGTCAAAAGTATTTCAAACACAACCTTGTGACCTTTCATTGCAGCCCATTGTAATGCCCTATTATTTTCTTTATAAACATCACTGTTTCTTATTAAATACTCAACCACTGCTAATTGATTATTATTTGCTGCATATTCAAGTACTTCTGCATTACTTGCATCTTCAAAAGAAACTCCATTTTCAAGTAGGTAGAAAATAAGTTTACTATTACTAGCTTTAGCAGCACAATGTATGCCCCATGAATTTTCCACGTTAACCTCTACTCCATTTTCAACACATCTTTGTACACTTTTTAAATCTCCCTTTATGCAATATTCAATAAATACTTTTTCTTGGTCAGTCATAAAATCTTAAGTTAAACAATTAGCTTTATAAAGATTGAAGAAATGCTTGGTGCAATATACTAGAAGAGTTTGATTGTCATTCTTTTTGAAAAGAAGAATCAAAACTTCATTCTTCGATATTAGATGACATTTATAGTTTGATTCATCAATGTCATATTTACTATCAAACAGATATTTAGTTAATAGGCTATTGGCAAGATAAACTATTTGAGATCCTTCCAATTTAATTTTGATACAGGCTAATCTATCTCCATTGTATCCAACTATATCTTCTTCTCTTCTTTCAATTCCCATAAATTGACTCTCATTACTAGAATCCATTGAATAAAAATCAAAATGAAACTCAAGACTCTCATGATTATTTGATTTATATAATGAAAGCTCAAACTCATTATCTTCATATTGGGAACCAAGTCTAGGATTGAATAACTTTCTAAAACTCTGATATCTTTCAGATTGATCCTTAACCTTATAAGTTATAAACTTAATAGGAGACCTTGTGAATGAAATAAACTCAAGGCCAAATTTGGAAGCAAGTGAATCTCTAAAGAAATAGGATAATATTATAGTGCAAGCTAGAATAGATATAATTGGGTGATTATTAAATGTGCTTTTTACACCATCTAATAAAAAAACAAAGAAAGAACCAACAATTATGAATGCTACAAACCAAAATAGGATTCTAAGATATGTTTTCATTACTTAAAAATCAAGAACTTTTATATGGCTTAATATGAACATTAAGTCTGATTGAACTTGCTTTTTATCTTTGTTAACAAGAGTAATTTGTACAAGATTATTTGGATCCTTTATTACAATATATATAAAATGTAATTCATTCTCTCCTTTTACTGCGTGACTAGAGCTAATTTTATATGCTCTTTTTTTTACGCCATCAGGACTCAGAAAATATCCTTCCTTTATATCAGAATTGGTACTAAAAGCTTTATTAAAGTAGTCCTCACTTAATTGTTTTTTTTCAGAAATTGATAATTGTTTCTCACCACTATTCCAAGGTACACATGTAAATTCAACTTTGCTTCTGACCCCAAAATAGTCACTATTATAATCTGAATTTTTTATTTCATGACGGTAGTCATACTCAAACTCATATGGATACTTCTTAATAGTTTGTGACTTCATGCATGAATTAATTCCAGCAATCAGTATTATTATAGATAATATTTTTTTTAGCATATTGTTGTCATTTATGATAACTGCTATTATAATCATTTTTAACAACTTTGTCTAAGCTGTTCAAAAAAATGATTGATAAGAAGTTACTTCAGGTTAAAATTGGTGAAAGAGTTAAGTTCTGTAGAGAAGAAGTTGGTATTCATCAAACTGAATTGGCAAGTAAGGTTGGATTAGAAAAATCAAATCTTGCTAGACTAGAGAGTGGAAGGACAAATCCTACATTTCTTACCCTCTACAAAATTTCTCAAGCTTTGGATATTTCTTTATCTAAGCTTGTGAATATTGGTGATTAAAATATCTATTAGTGATGGTAATGCGAATATTACTATCTAATAGACTTGTTAGATATTCATATCAATTAGTCTCATAAACGCTTTCAATCTTGCTTAAATCAATCCCTGATCAGCAAAACTGTAAAATCCAGCTTTAGTTATAATTAAGTGATCATTTAATGGGATTTCAACTAGCTGACCTATTTCAATTAACCTTTTAGTCAATTTTTCATCTGATTTACTTGGTTTAAGGTTTCCACTAGGATGATTATGTGCTACTATTAATGAGCAAGCATTACACTTCATGCCAATACTAAAGATAAGTCTTGTATCTGCAATTGTTTGATTAATTCCTCCTCGGGTATGATGATATGCCCCTAAGATTCTCATACTTCTATTGAGGTATAATACTTTAAATTCCTCTTGAAGCTCAATTGTGTCATGATCCCAAATAGAAGAGAATGCATGGTATGCATCCATTGAATTACTAATTATTGCTCTATTTGCAGTTATAGGTGCAAAGGAGACTTTGATTTCTGCTATTTCCATAATATAAAATAAAAGCCCACCTGAATAAATCAGGTAGGCTAGTTACTAATCAGCATGTTCAAGTATGCCATTTTCAGAATATGTTTCAAGATCTGCATTTACAGCTTCTCCAGGTACAACAGATGATTTGGAACCTTTAGGAATAAACTCATACCTGTAATCCAATTCAATTATTTCTCCTGTTTCTTCAACAGTATAATTGTATGGCTCACAAGGCACTTTATCAATTTTCCCTTCAATATCTTTTCCAATCATTGCCTTGCACCCCTCTTCATTAAAGGTAGTTGGCATAGACACCTTTTTTGCCGTAGCATAAAGATTACCACTTTGCTTGGATTGAATGATTTCTAGGTCTCCTTGAAGAACAAGAACAAAGAACTCTTTCAAGTCATCTTGATTAATTCTCTTTTGGTAGTCAATAATTTTTACCATGATTTTAAATTTTAAGATTTCTCCCAATGAATTTTGAGAAAATAAAAAGCACTTTAATCAGCTATCACCTTGATTATTGTTGCATGATTTTTTTATTATCTCAGAATGTGGAGGAGGGAGTCTTTCTCCCAAGATAGGTGGGGGCATTTATATCAGGGTAGATTGCACTCTCAAAAAGGGGAGTTGAAAAATTTTTTCTAGAAAAAATTTTCAGTCAATTAAGTCAAATTTCTTTTTGCCTTTCTTAGTGTCCATTCTGTTTTGCTTTTAATTTCAACTTCAATTGGAACATTATGAAATGAAAAACTATTTTTATCTCTAAACATTATTTCTATTGGAATACCCAATGCTAGAGTTGCTTTTATCAATCTATTTCTATCTTCTGTAAATTTTTTATTGGACTTTGTATCAACTTTTAGCCTGACATTCATGTTGTCCCCATTTGGATAAAACTCATTAGAATTATCAATAAATCTATTTCCTAGAATCACTTTTTTAATACATTCAGGGGTGATAGGAAAGTTTCTTTCAGCACTACCATTCATACCTTTTAATACATCAATGCCTTTGACTTCCATTCCTTCTTTATTGCCTGTTTCAGGTAATATTCTCCACTCCTCTTCATGTGACCACAAATTTGATTTGATAGAAGCTTGATATAATAAGCATTTAGGCCACCCTTCCTTGATTGACATAGATTTATAGGTGTTTGAGTAATTTATCTGAAAAGGTCCATGAAATTTAAATGGGAATGCTTTATAGTCATATTCTACACAAAAACCTTGGTGATTATTATAATATGACCACATTAAAAGGTTATTTGGCAATTCTGTCAATGAGAAAATTCCAATTCTTTTATAAAACATTATTTGAAAGTTATTACTACAAAATTTCTTGAAGCTAAGGGGATCCTTTTTAAATTGTTCCTTAAACTCAGCTTCATTAATAATGGGCGCAATAAAATCAGCAATTGCTCCTGGATCATCAAAGTCAATTAATTCATGGTAACAATCAAAAGGATCATTAAGAATCTTAGGGTATGAAGCATATATTTTCTTTTCTTCAATAACTTCAAGTGAGTGTTCATTCAAAGCATAATACTTGAATAAAGTCTTAGGAGTTGTCTTAGCTATTTCTTTTGGAGGAATGACAAATAGTTCATTTTCACTGGTAACACCGTATTTCCATTCATTTTTCACTTTGCTGATTTTTTGATTAATAATTATATTGTATCTAATGATTATTAAACTACTCAGATTTGAGTATACTTATTCCACATCTTCTTATTAAATTGTGCATCCAAAATACTAACTTTAAAATGAGTGAAGACCAAAAAAAACAACTAGAACAGCAATTGTGGAACATAGCTAATGAGCTAAGAGGTAAGATGGATGCTGATGAATTTAGAGACTATATACTTGGCTTTATTTTCTATAAATATCTTTCTGAAAAGCAATTAATCTATGCCAATGAGCTACTAAAAACTGAGGGGTCTTTAAATTACCTCCAGGTACAGGATAAAGAATATTTAGAAGCCATTAAAGCTGAATCTCTAAGTAAGCTAGGTTATTACCTTGAACCAAATGAGCTTTTTTCTGCAGTAGCTAAAAGAGGCTCTGGTAAGACTGAAGACTCAGATAATTTCATTTTGGATGACCTAGAGGCTATTCTAAACTCTATTGAACAAAGCACCATGGGTACTGAAAGTGAAGATGATTTCAACAAACTTTTTGAAGATTTGGATCTAACTAGTACTAAACTTGGAAGGTCTGTGGAAGCTAGAAATAGTTTAATAGCTAAGATTCTTACTCATTTAGACAAGATAGATTTCAAACTAGAAGATGCTGACTCAGATGTATTGGGTGATGCCTATGAATATTTGATAGGACAGTTTGCTTCTGGTGCTGGAAAGAAAGCAGGAGAGTTTTATACCCCTCAAGAAGTATCTACCATATTAGCCAAGCTGGTAACTGCAGGTAAGAAGAGATTGAAAAATGTATATGATCCAACTTGTGGATCTGGCTCTCTGCTTTTAAGAGTTTCAAAGGAAGTAGAAGAAGTGGGAGAGTTCTTTGGGCAAGAATTGAATAGAACAACCTACAACTTGGCGAGGATGAACATGATCCTACATGATGTACATTTTTCAAAATTTGACATCAGGCAAGAAGATACTTTAGAAGAGCCTCAACATTCTGATCTCAGATTTGAAGCTATTGTAGCTAATCCACCATTTTCAGCCAATTGGAAAGGGAATAAGAATCCACTGAATGAAAATGATGATAGATTTAGCCAGTATGGAAAACTAGCACCTACTTCTAAAGCAGATTTTGCCTTTGTACAGCATATGATTTATCAATTGGCCGATAATGGTACTATGGCTTGCGTTTTGCCTCATGGAGTCCTATTTAGAGGTTCTGCTGAAGGTGCTATTCGTAAATACCTAATTGAAAAGCTGAACTATCTGGATGCAGTTATTGGTTTACCTTCAAATATTTTTTATGGCACATCAATTCCAACTTGCTTGCTGGTAATCTCCAAATGCAGGGTAGAAGATGAAAATGTGCTTTTTATTGATGCATCAGAAGAATTTGAGAAGGATGGCAATAAAAACAAGCTTACTCAGGCCAATATTGAGAGAATCATTTCGACTTACACCAATAGAGAGACTATTGATAAGTTTAGTTATATTGCTCCTCTAGCTGAAATAGCAGAGAATGGCTATAATTTAAATATTCCAAGGTATGTAGACACCTTTGAGGAAGAAGAGCCTGTTGACTTAGATTTTGTATCTATGAAGTTAAAGGAGTTGGACAAAGAATTGGAAGCCACCAATACTGAGATCAAGCAATATTGTGATGAATTGGGAATTGAAACTCCGTTTTAGATATGGCTGAAAAAGAATTAGTTCCAGAGTTAAGGTTTAAGGAATTTAGTCCAAAATGGAACATTTCCTCAATTAATAAGATTTTTGCAATCAAGAATGGTTACGCTTTTTCTAGTAGTAATTCTCAAGCCTGTGGAACAAGATGGATAAAGATTGCAGATGTAGGTATTGGAAGAGTTAAAAATGATAGTCTGTCTTATCTACCTAATTCTTTCTTAGAAGATCACGAAAATTATATCCTAAAGGAAGGTGACTATGTAGTTGCTCTTACTAGGCCTATATTAAATGGGAGATTGAAGATTGCTAGAATTGATAAATTTGCTAGTAATTCACTATTAAATCAGAGGGTTGGGAAAATAGAATCGGAGAATGATTTAGAGTTCATATTTCAACGACTAAATGATAATTCTTTAATTAGAAAAATTGAGGTTCTTATTTCTGGCAGCGACCCTCCTAATCTTTCTCCAAAAGACATTAAGAGTATTAGATTAGCAATACCCTTACTCTCTGAACAACAAAAAATAGCCTCTTTTCTTTCTGCTATAGATAAGCGGATAGCCCTTTTGGAAAAGAAAAAGGCCCTGCTGGAGCAATACAAAAAGGGAGTCTTGCAGCAAATCTTTTCTCAAGAGATCAGATTCAAGGATGAGAATGGAAATGAGTTTCCTGATTGGGAAGAGAAGAAAATAGAAGATATTTTTAGTATAACAAGAGGTCAAGTACTTGCAGCTATTAAAGCATCAGAAACTAAATCAGAAATAAATAATTTTCCTGTGTATTCTTCGCAAACTAAAAATAGAGGCTTGATGGGATACTATTCTGAATATTTATTTGAAAATTCTTTAACATGGACAACTGATGGTGCAAATGCTGGTGATGTTAACTATAGAAAGGGTAAGTTTTATTGTACAAATGTTTGTGGGGTTCTAATCAGCGATGAAGGATATGCTAATTCTTTTATAGCAGAAAAACTCAAGTCAATATCTTACAAACATGTTTCATATGTAGGGAATCCTAAATTGATGAACAATGTAATGGCCAAAATTAGAATTGAGGTCCCAAGCTCATTGCAGGAGCAAAAGAGTATCTCAGCATTCTTTGAATTGCTTAATGATTTGATATCCAAGATGAATGACTCAATTGAATCTGAAATGAAATTCAAAAAAGGCCTCCTTCAAAAGATGTTTGTATGAATAAAGTTATTGATCTAAATAGAGCTGAGGCCATCTGCAAAGAAAGCAATACAATCATCAAGCACTATGATGAAATTCGGCAATTAAATGGAGAGGATTTTAATGTTTACTCTCTATTAGGGTTAGAGCATGCTGAAAATCAAACTCATTCTAATTTCTTAGCAGAGCTTTTGAATCCTCTAGGTACACATAGAATGGGGAATATTTTTCTTCAGCTTTTCCTTGATAGAATAGGTCTAGATGAATTAATTGCTGAAGGTGCCTTTGTAACAATTGAGAAACATATTGGTGCAGTTGATTTAAATAAGAAAACAGGTGGAAGAATTGATATTCATATTGAGGATAAAAATGGTAATTCCTTGAGCATAGAAAATAAAATTTACGCTGGAGACCAACAATCTCAATTAGAAAGATATGTAAACTATAAAAAGAATCAAAACTCAGTATTTTACCTTACTCTTGAAGGGTCTGATGCATCATTAGAAAGTAAGGGAAGTTTAATAGCAGGAGAAGAATACCAATTAATATCCTACAAAGATGATATTTTAGATTGGTTGGTTGACTGTCAAAAAGAAGCAGTTGAAATTGAAAGAATAAGGTCTGGCATAGGTCACTATATCCAACTAATTAGAAAATTAACTAATCAAAGCACCAACTATCATATGGATGAAAAGCTAAAGAATATTATTAGAAATAATTATCATGAAGTAAGGTACCTAGCAGACCAAATAGAAGAAGTTGAAAAAGAGCAGGTAATTCAGTTGATGGAGGAAGTAGTTCCTTTACTAAAGGATAAGCTATCAGATCAATGGCATGTTGAACTTGATGACTTTAACAAGAACTATCACGGATTAAGTGTAAAATATAAAACTCTTCTTACTGAACCCTATATCCCCTTTATAAGAGTTGAAGGGCAATCAAAGATGTGGAGTCAACATTCTATTATAGGAATGCCTAAGAAAAAAGAAGAAAATCCAAACATGGACTCCTATTTTAAAATGCACCCTCAAGAATGGGCTTTTTTTTCTGATTCATTCAAAGCAAACCACTGGTGGATAGTGTACAAGTATTTTTTAGGTTGGAATCATAAAGATGAAAGAGAGAAGCTTTTTATTGAGCAAGAAAGGAAGAATAATATTGATTACATAATTGATAATATTGCTTTATTAGCAAATGAGTTTGAAGAAGCTCTATTGCCAAGGTTCAAAAAATGATTTCTTAAAAAGAGGTTTGAATGAGTGGATCAAAAAGTAAATTTCTATTATCAAACATTTGGGCATTATCTTGGAATGCATCAGTTCAACATGCCAAAATCTACGAAAAGGAAGTCAATAGTAATGTTAGAAAAGACATTAGCAATAATTTGAAAGATTACTTTGAAAATCAAATTTCAAAAGAGTATAAATCTACTGTTTCTGCTAAAAAACACATTAACAATATTGAGTTATTTCAGGAATTTGTAATATCTAGATATTCTACTTTTCTACATGGAGGTAAATACAGGTTTGGAGTAGCTCAGAAACTTTTTAATTTATATCTAAAACAACTTTGGGTTTTAGACCTAATTCCTTCTCCTCCACATTTCCCAATAGATGAATTGATTCAAGACCTCCTAAGAAAAAAGGCTTCTAAAGGTTTATCTAAAAATTTTTATAAAATAAAATGGACAAAAAATGACTCAGTTGAAGACTATATGATGGTTATAAATTTTGCAGAGCATGTTAAGAGCGAGTTAGGCTATAAAGATTTAGCTACTTTAGAGTTAGAATTATATAACATCTTATTATGAAAATTCCTAGTAAATCTAAAAACATCTATCCAAGGAATGAGGAGAATATTAACGCTATAGTTGATTATTATTTTGATGATATTCCTATGGGTAATATTGATTGGTTATTGAGTCAAAATAAACTTGCAACAAATCAGATTGAGTTTATAGTGATGCAAGCTTCTATTCATAGAGGATTAATAACTGAGCTAATGGACTCAAAAACTAGTTCTGGTAAATATGCCTCCAATTTTTTGGCATACACATATGATGCTTTATACAATCCAGAAGCAAAATGGAAAGGCTCAAAAAATCGACAGCAAATAACCAGAAAACTTAGGGAATACCTAAACACTTTATAATAAATGACCACAGAATCAGAAGCCATATTAGAGCAAAAGCTCATTAGTCAACTGGATGATCTAGGCTATGAAAAAGTGGTCATCCAAGATGAAAATGCACTAATTGCTAACCTCAAGAAGAAGCTTGAAAAACACAACCATTTGATTTTATCAGAAGGGGAGTTTAAGCAAGTGTTAAATCATATTTCCAAAGGGAATATATATGAAAGAGCAAAGATTCTAAGAGACAAGGTACAATATTTAAAGGATGATGGATCAACAGGTTATTTAGAGTTATTAGATCAAGTTAATTGGTGTAAAAACCAATATCAAGTAACCCACCAAGTAACCATAGAAGGGAAGTATGAAAATAGATATGATGTAACATTGCTTATCAATGGGTTACCATTAGTTCAAATAGAACTTAAAAAGAGAGGCCTTGAAATGAAAGAGGCTTTTAAGCAAACCCTCAGATATCATAGACATTCATATCCTGCAGGTTCAGGTTTGTTTCAATTTATTCAACTATTTGTAATAAGCAATGGGGTTAATACCAAGTACTATTGCAACAACCCCATCAAGGCTAAAACATTTAAACAAACATTCTTTTGGGCTAAGGAAGATAATAAGTCCATTACCAATTTGCCAGAGTTTGCTGAGGTATTTTTAGAACCTTGTCATGTTTCAAAAATGATTGCCAAATACATGGTACTGAATACCTTTAATCAGATGATGGTTTTAAGGCCTTATCAGTATTATGCAGCTGAAGCCATTGTGAACAGAGTAAAAAGCTCAAATAAGTTTGGCTATATATGGCACACTACAGGTTCAGGAAAAACTTTAACCTCCTTCAAAGCAGCCCAGGTACTCACAGAATTGGAAAAAGTCCATAAAGTAGTTTTTGTTGTTGATAGGAAAGACCTGGATTATCAAACCATTAAAGAGTTTAACTCCTTTTCCTCTGGTAGTATTGATGCCACTAATAACACTTCAACTCTAGTTAAGCAGCTTTCTGATGACACTCCTTTGATTGTAACTACCATACAAAAGTTGAATAATGGCATAGTTAAGGAGAGGTATCTAAAAAGACTAGAGCACCTAAGGGATAAGAAAGTCATTTTCATTTTTGATGAATGTCATAGGAGCCAATTTGGGGATACTCATCAGCGTATTAAACAATTCTTTGAGGGGGCTCAGATGTTTGGTTTTACAGGTACACCAATATTTAAGGATAATGCAGTAAAAGGAGCTAGGGGTAAAAAGACAACCAAAGACCTCTTTGAAAAGTGCCTTCATAAATATGTGATTACAGATGCTATTAGAGATAGAAATGTTTTGAAATTTTCAATAGAATACATCAATACCTATTCAGCAGCTGAGGAGATTCAAGACATCAAAGTAGAGGATATTAATACTCAGGAGGTGATGGAAGCTCCTGAGAGGGTAGATCTAATTACAGATAATATTATTCAGAATCATAAGCGCAAAACCCACAATAAAGAATACACAGCAATTTTTTGTGTTAGTAGTATTGACATGCTGATTGATTATTATAGAAACTTCAAATTGAAGAAGCAACAAGGGGAGCATGATCTGAAGGTGGCCACTATCTTTTCTTTTGGTGCAAATGAAGGAGGTGATAATGATATCGGAATATTTTTTGGGGATGATTTAGAAGAGGATCAAGACTCCATGACCTCTAAGGTTTATCGTGAAGTTCTAGATGATTTCATTGGAGATTACAATGAAATGTTCAACATGAGCTATTCTACAAATGATTTTTATGGATACTATCAAGACATAGGTAAAAGAGTAAAGCACAGGCAAGTGGATATTCTTTTAGTTGTGAATATGTTTTTGACTGGATTTGATAGTAAATTATTGAATACCATTTATGTAGATAAAAATTTGCGTTATCATGGTTTAATACAAGCCTTTTCTAGAACTAATAGGATCATTGATGATAAGAAGTCCCAAGGGAATGTAGTTTGTTACAGAAACCTTAAGAAGGCAACAGATGAAGCCATTGCACTTTTCTCAAATAAAGATGCCATAGAGGAAATTACCATTCAACCCTATGAGCATTATGTTGAAAAATTCAATGAAGCATTAGCTAAGCTAAAAGATATAGCTCCTCATATTGACTCTGTAAATGAATTGGCTTCTGAAGAAGAGGAAGAGGCCTTTGTAAAAGCCTTCAGGGAAATGATGAGGGCTAAAAATGTGCTTGACACTTTTACAGAGTTCAAGCAAAATGATCTCAATATTGAAGAACAAGAATATGCTAATTACAAGAGCAAGTACCTGGACCTATATGAATTAGTCAAGTTTGGTAATCAAAAGGAGAAGGTTTCTATCTTAAATGATATTGATTTTGAAATTGAATTAATCAGAAGAGATGAAATTAATGTAGCCTACATTATAAAATTGTTAGCTCAATTGCATGGAGCCAAGCAAGAAGAGCAAGAAAAGCTAAAGAAGACCATTTCAGAACAAATGGATCAGAATGAGCAAATGAGAAGTAAAAAGGAGCTTATTGAAAGGTTCATGAGTGAAAACCTTCCTATGGTAAGGGAAGTAGATGATATTGAAGATGCCTTTGATGACTTCTGGAAAGGAGAAAAGAAAAAAGCAGTAGTTGAGTTAGCTAAAGAAGAAGAGCTAAATTTTGATGGTTTGGTAGAGATTATATCAGTTTATATCTTTACTCAAAAAGAACCTCTTAGGGATGATTTAATAAAGCTTAGAAATAATCCTCCAGGTCTTAAAGAAAGAGCATCAGTTGGTGAAAGAATTAAGGAGAAAATTATTGAGTTTGTAAATACCTTTATTGAGGGTATGGGTTGATAGATAATTATGAAAAAAGCTTTTCTAATACTTTTATGCATATTGATTGTAATTTTTGACTGTTTAAGTCAAGTAAACTCAAATCATGTCAGAGTCAAGGGGTATTTTAGAAAAGATGGTACATATGTAAATGCTCATTATAGAACTGCACCAAATAGCACTAATAGAGATAATTTCTCGACTAAAGGTAATGTAAACCCATACACTGGAAAGAGAGGTTGGATAACTCCTGATGGCAAATATTTATCAAATTCCGAATACATTAGGTATAAAGACAACATTAAAAAAGTAAATAAGATTATTAAAAATTTCAATAAAGAAAAGAGGGATTATGAAAACTATATAGGATCATATACAAAATCTATATATTTTTCTGATGATAGCCAAATTGAATTTTCTTACAAAAAATCAAAAGAGAAGATAGATACTTCTGCAAATTATTATTGGTACTGTTTAGGGTTAGAAGATAACCTAATTTTACCTTTTGAGTTTAATAATAAGAGGGACTCTATTATTTTTTGGGGGAGACAAGTTATAGGTTCAG
The DNA here is from genome assembly GCA_040218815.1 of Vicingaceae bacterium. GTDB lineage: Bacteria > Bacteroidota > Bacteroidia > Flavobacteriales_E > Vicingaceae > JAVJQS01. The sequence goes on from JAVJQS010000004.1 coordinate 751,009, forward strand.
GTAATCCTCAGGGAGCCATTATTAAATCAAAAGGATATTATAATAAAGATAGGAATGTATTAGATGGTACTTTGCTTCATCGTAGTAAAGAGGGTAAAAAAATTATTGAAATGAATTTTTCTGAAGGATTACTTCACGGAAGTTGTATTCAATATGATTCATTAGGAAAGGAGGAAACAAGTTTTAAGTTTGAAAATAGCAAGCTTGTTTATCACAAATTTATTAATGAATCAGGTCACACTATAGAGTACATTAACCCCTACTTCAAGGAAAATTCAGAAAGATATATTTATAATAAGGATGGGGTTTTAATAGAGAAAATGCTACCTTATAAAGAAGCGTACACTTTTTATTTCTATAATGATAAGGGTACTCTAAAAGAGAAAAGCGTTAAACTTTTCTTTGGACCAAATTGGGGAGACTTTGAATATTATTATGACAACGGATCTTTGTCTCTGAAAGGAAGTTATTTCCAAAAATTTAAAAATGGAAAATGGAAATGGTTTGATGTTGAAGGAAAGTTAGATAGTGTAAAGCAATATAGATACTATCAAATCCCTAAAAGAGTTAACAATCCAGATTCTGCAGGTAGTTTATTAAAAAAAAATAATAAATGGATCAAAGACGGTATTTGGGAAGTAAAATGTGATTCTTGCTTCATTAATACAAAAAAGATAGAATACAATAGAGGAGAATTGATTAATAAGTGAAATTATCCAACAAGATTAGCAAAAGGTCTCATCCTAAAATGTCTTTTTAGTTTATTGAAGTCCACTGAAATTAGATTTCAATCGCTATATAATGAAATAAGCTATCCAAAAAGCGATAATACCAATGACTGTTCCTTTTTCTTGATTAATTCTACTTGATGGATACCTTCCCCTCCCTGTTAGTGCAATGCTTAATGCACCGCCTCCAAATATTACTTGAATAGCAATAATTGGAATAAGTGAAAACTCAATGTCAAAAACTTTAAAATAACCCAAAGTGAGTAAATAAGGCATAAATCCAAACAATATAAAATTGATTAATGGAGAAGGATTATTATTGTCCAACTTAAGAGTCTTAAGAACAAAGCGCCTTATGGAACCAAATATAATTGAGACTGCTAAATGAAGAACAATTAAAATAATTGAGTGAAGAACTATCATAATACTTACTTTTTTCTTTTTAAATAAATAACTCTAGCTGTTACTGCTCCTAAAGTACCCACAATAAAATTTATAATTTGTGCTTCGAATCCAAAAAAAAATATTGAACTGAAATACATGATTGCAAATCCTAGAAATTCAATTACGTAAAACCGCATCTAGCCAAATATATAAATAAAAAACCATTATAATTTTCAGTAATTATATAGAGTTAACCTTGAAAAGGAAATCTATTTTGGGTAAAAAATAGTACCTAGTTGGGACCTGTTCATAAATAAGATAACTTATTATTCCCAAGGTAGTCTTGCAAAATAATCTTCATTAACTCCAGTACCAATATAATAGTCCCTTTTCTCTCTTTCTTTCATAAAGTTCTTAAGACCCGTATAGGGATATTGAGTCCTTTCTAGACCTCTATATTCCACTCTATATGTTTGGTTGCTCATCCAGTCAAACCTAGATATTAATATTACTCCTTCATCAATTCTAAATCCTTCAAATAAGTATTTTCTAATCTTATCACATACATAGTTCAAAGCTCTTGTCAATTCCACAACTAAGTCAATAATTAAAGCTAAATGATAATCATACCTATTAACTGCATCTATTTCTTTTTGTTGATCATAACTATCTTCATCTCTATAAAACATTTCCCGTTGAAAATTTTTATAAAACCTTTCAATTGCATATGCATTAGGTTTCTCTAGAGGATGCATATAATAGACCATAACTAAATCATTAATGACATTTTTGAAATTGATTAATGATGCTTCTAATTCTTCATATCTTCCAGGCCAGACTCTTGAAACAATATAGTCAGGGGTTTTCATTAGCATGTCAAAATTATCTTTTGGGAACTCCATTGTAACACCTAGAATGTATGAGGTCCAATTTGTCCAGTTATGAAGATCAGTAAATTCAATGAATTTATCTATATAGGATGCATATAATTTTTCATCCTTTAGTTTTTCTTCATCTAAATTAAGATTATTACTAACCCATTCTTCGTGTTTTGATTTAAACTTTTGTAGTTTCTTTATGGTGTATTCTTCTTGTTGATCATCTATTATTTTGTGATGATTTCCACAAAGAAGTATCAAATTAGAATACTTATCTCTTTCTCCATTGTTCATTTCATTATCACCTCTTGGCCCATCTGGACTTCTTGCAACAATGTGTGCTTCTTGCCCAATAATTGATGGGTCATCAGTCAAGGATTCATCAACCACTAACTCTATTCTACATTCTGGGAAAGCACATCTATTTCCAGATTTTCCCCAAAGTATCTTATGTGTTTTAAGTGAAATTGGCACAGGATAAATTCTAAATTTATTTATAAATTAACGGAAAATCATTTCATTTAACAGGTCTGATATTTTAATAAAATGATTGTTTGATTTCCCATCTTCTCTACCAGCAATATTTAAGCCTATCAATTCATGTTTATCATTGAAAACAGGAGACCCACTGTACCCTTTTTTATTCACGCCAGTTGCCTCTCCTAAGTTATGAAATACACTGTTACCTTGAGGAGAAAAGTATTCATGAGTCAATATGCCAAATTCTGAGTTCACAAGCTCCCAATCTATTTTATTTTCTTGTGAAGGTTTAAGAGTAAGCTTATTAGAGATCTTAAAAGATTTATCTAATTCAAAACCACCCTCATCTTGATCTATTGGAATTACTAAGTAATCCAATAATTCTTGATTTTTGTTTTCTGTTTTTTTTCGGATATGTTTTCTTTTTATTCTTCTTCCTTTAAAATTATATTCCTTTCCGTCTATTATAATTTTATAGTCTAGTATATTTCCATCAAGTGCACCATGAGCAGTAGTAATTAAATAGCTAGTCTCATTATACTTTGCTTTAAATGCTGAATTTATGGGCTCACCTTTAAATAGTAATTCTCCAATATTTATCTTTTCTTCCATACAGATAGCTAAGATAAATAAAAGTGAACTAATTATTCTTTTCGTACTTTAAAACCAAATGAAATTACTTCTCAAAGTAAAACTGATATTTTGATTCTATTGATTCTGAGCCTTAAACAAGTCATGAATTATATAAAAAATCAACCATTTATTGACAGTAATTTAATCTTGTCACTGTCTACTTCGACTTTTTCTTGAGTTAGTTCTGCTTTATATTGTTTCTCACTACTTTTTTGATCAATTGTAACATCAACTTTGAGTGCTTTTACTTTGTAGGTTTTTTGATTACTATTTTTATACCACTTCGATTCTTCTTCTATAGATAGTGCATAGATCTTTTCATCATTTTTTAGGCTCTGAAAAAGCGCATAATTTTTGTTCTGGAAATTAATTTCAATCTTTTTGGGCATAACTTTTAATTTTAAGCTAAGTTAAAAAGAAAGGGCAGAAACCCTTCTCAATTAAGTTAAACCATTGTTGAATTAAATTAGTCAACTTTCTCAAGTTCAAATAAAGTATCTCCAATTTTGTATTTTAACCAATTTTGTTTGACATCAACTATCTTTAAAAAGATAGAGCCTTTAAATAAAGAATAATATGAAATCCAAATTTCATTATCTTCCAGAATTGTATAGGATCCTTTTTTTTTCTTATTTTCAACTTTATCATAATATTCGAACTGATTATCTGCTTTAAAAGCTAATCTAAATTTATTGTTTTCCCAATTACCTGCAATACTAAGATCACTAAAAATGATCTTTTCTTTCTTTTGATTAATTGACTTCTTAAAATCCAACTTGGACTTTAGTAATTCTATTTTTTTTTCAAATTCTTGTTGAGTAAGTAACTCTTTCTTCAAAAGATTCTTAAGAACTTTATAATCTTCGGTAGTTTTTACATACTCATCAATTGAAATAGATTCTTGCTCTGTTTCAATTATTTTTAGTTTTTTCTTTAATTCGTCTTCATTTATTAAACCTCTTTCCCTTGCCATCTTTAAGTTCTCAATATCTTCAACTAACTTGTCCACTTTAAATTCAGCTTGATTAGCATTCTTATTCCAGAAGTAAAAAACAGCTATTAATATCCATTGAGCAGGTGGGAAAATTGTAGTGATATATAATATGATTTTTTGCCATTTCTCAAAATATGGAGAATATATTATCCACATTAAAACTCCTATGACTACTCCAACTGTTAGCCCAATTAATGTATCTTTCATAATCTCCCATTTTTTTTCATCGCTAAAGTAAAAAAAAAGAGGGCAAAAGCCCCCTTTCCTAATTCAAAAACCAACTATAATTACAATTAGCATTCAAAGCAGAGCTGATCCCTTTGACAAGTTTTAAACCATTGACATTCCTATCAAGAAAGCTATCAATATAACTAGACTTATTAGCAGAAGTAATCAGATTGTACAGTTTCCATAGACTGATCCTTCCATCCTTTGACCTGCAAAAGCTTTTTGATTTGTAATAGTCTTTAGCAATCACATTAAAATGGTTGTCAGTGAGCAGAATCTCTGGCAGATCCTTTTTAGCTTCTCCAGGTAAGTGATTATATAGTCTGAGCTTACCTAGAAGGGTTGCAAATTGCTTTTCTGTAAAATAAGCTTCTTCTAAATTTTTGTAAACTTCCCTTTGTCTATTAAAATTAAATCCCTGTGCTAGCTCCTTAACCTTAAATGACAGATCATTAAGATTATCTGTTTTTATTTCAGAGAGGTAGCCATCAGTTGAAATACAAAGGTTTAAACAAACCATATTTTGAAAACCTATAAAGACTTTAAACTTTTCCACTCCTTTCTTAGAATGAAGATTTTCATGATTATAGCATCTAATTCCACCTATGGCTAATGAAAGTTCATTTCCACCAATTTGTGTCCTTATTTCAGGTATTCTAGCAACCCATGCCATTCTCTCATAATAGAGAGTTTTTTGACTCTCATTTAGCTCATTTGCAGCTAAATTTATAGCATCAGGAGTTCTACCCTTGATTTGGTGACTTACTCTTATCTGAGGCATCTCAATTGGCTTATTTAGTATCTCTTTTGCTGCCCTTAATCCAGTTTCAATAAACTGGTCATGAGAGATGGTCACTTCATTGTCTTTAGCAAATACAGGGACTATACATCTATTTTTTAACTCATCCAGGTTTATTCCAACAGAGTTTGCTTTTAGAAAAGCTCTATCATCAGCTTTTGGTTTATTCTCAGTCAGCCTTACTTCAGGACTCTTTGTGCCCTCAGATCCATTCTGAGAGCTATTTTTTAATATCAGTTCCATTGCTTGAATAATTTAAATTTTGTAATTGATTTTTCTTTTGTTTAAATGCTAAGACTAGCTCTTCTCTCGCATCAGGGTAAGACCTGTAAAGGCTTTTGAGTTCCTCTTCAGATTTACAGCCATTGATCTTATTAAGCATTTGGTCATTTGTAACCCCTGAATTGCACCATTCAAGGATTTTTCTACCTGTTTCTTCTGAAATCTTGAACTCTGGAGCATTGGAAAAGAGGTTGGTTCTGTCTTTACTACTTTTAGCAAAGTGCTTTGAATCCACTTCTAATACAATTGCAAACTCGTAATCCACGCCATCTCTTTGAATGGCTTTCAATCCTACCTTTTCTGGAACATACTTACCATCTTTTAAGTTGAGAACAAAGTCTTGCCTAGATCTCATCGTTGCTATGAAATGAGCTGGTGACTGAAGAATCTTGTCAATAAATGCTTTTTGAAGTGGATTTATCTTACGCCAATTGGTAAAACTGTTCCCATTTAGTGATGAATGATAATCCAATAGATATTCCCAACAATGACTAATGGAGTCAATAATAATAACTTCCATACCTGCATTTATACATTCATCTATGGCTTTAATATATTTCTGAGGATTGTAAGGTGGATCCATTGAAAGGACATTATACCCACCTAAATGAGCATAAAGGTCTGCTGAACCATTTTCAGTGTCAATGATGGCAACTTTTTCTAGACTGCCTAACATGCCTTTTGCTATTAATAATGCTCCATAGGTCTTTCCAGAACCTGCTGAGCCTTGTATGGCTAGTTTGATTTTAGCCTGTTTTCTAAGTGATTTTCTTAACTTCATAATTTTGATTGTTTAATGTTAAATATTGATTGTTTAATAATTAAGGTTGATTCTGAATAAAATAGGCTGACATTGCTGTCAGCCTATGAATTTGCTATTTAGATTAAAACCTGGAGGCTTTCTAAACTTCTCTATTTCTTGACTCAAAATCTCCTATTCTCTAGCTTTCAGGTATTTCAAGGTTACTTTTAATGAAGATTTCCCCATAAGCCATGATATAATCTCAATTAGGGTTCCACTTTTCTTAGGTAACATTACCTAAGCTCTATACTATCAATAAAGTTGATATCAATGCAGTAAAATGAAAATAGAAATTAAGGTAAGACCAATTGATTAAGAGTTTTATTTGAATACTGAACCCCTACTTCAAAAACTAAAATAATATTGTGCTTTGGTTACTATAGAATAATTGGATTGATAGATATTTTAAATACCTCCAGGTACTTGATAAAATAAAATAAACTATGACTCTCGAAATAGGAAACTCATTGGAGGAAATCCCTCAATAAAAGAGAATACTTAATTCAAATTTTCTAATTAATGACTAACAATGAATATATATTAATAGTCATCTGATTTCCTCCAATGAAAAAAAGCTGCCTTTAAAGCAGCTTTTTCCTAATAGACTCTGATTTTTTATTCCTTTATTCCTGGTTTAAGATATTTTTCAATATCATGCACTAGGTCATACTGGTCTTCCTCATAATTAACAATTATTTGAGGTAATAGGTCAACAATCTTTTGTCCATCTATATCAAAGTATGTAATTTGTTGAGGCCTACCATTAAGTGTGCTCTTTTTTACCTCTGTCTTAATAATTCCTAGTTTACAGAATTTGTCAACAATTTTGTTAGCTCTATCCTTCTTAATTCCAGTCTCACGGTAAATAACTTCTTTTGACCAATAAAATGGTTTATGCTTAAAATAATTGAATTTGACAAGCAGGAAAATAAAGAAAACTCTTTCATCACAACTAAAAAAGTCACTATTATACCTAAAGAAATTCTTACATTCAACACCCATAAAGCTGCTATAAGTTATGGGCATAAATTCTAGACTACTTCCATAGTCCTCAATGCTGAATAGATTAACCAAACATTTAGATTCAGGTCTGGGCAAAGCATCCTCAATATCAGGAACTTCAACTTCCCCATCATTTCTAACCTCGAATAAAATATATTTTTTCGAAGAACCATCTTCAAAATTTTCATCTACACTTTTAGAGTGGTCAAAAAGTTTGATTTCAGTTAATTCATTCTTTTCTTCAAACTCATTACCCTCTATTTCAAGGTCTTCTGTGTCAGAATTGAGATTGATACTAGACTCATTTAAATCATAAAACTCATGCTGCTTATTAGCATTTTCCTCAATAATTGAAGCCCCTCTTTGAATAGAGGCAAAATCTAATTTTTCCATTAAAAAAAATTTAAATGTTAAGATTCAAATAAGAAACTTTACGCTTATTTGAAATAAAGAAAACTCAACAAAATGTTTGATAAAACTCGGATAGTTAGCCAACTGGGGAGGAATTGCAATATTGACTAATTCCGTCAAAGATAATCAATTTGAGGGAATCAGTCAATATTATTTGAAAGAATTTTGCTCAATTTTTCCATATGATTGCTAATACTCTTCTTAACAACCTTAGCATAGTGTTCTTGCGTAATAGCTATTTTGGAGTGACCTAAAAGCTCACTTACAATTTCTATAGGTACATTGTTATAAAGTAGAATTGTTGTAGCAAAGGTTTTTCTAGCAATATGATGAGTGAGTTTCTTTTGAATCCCTACAATTTCAGCTATTTCTTTGAGATAAGAATTAAACTTTTGATTAGAGATTTTTGGTAAAAGTTTTTCTTCATCTGATTGATATTTATATAATATCTCTTGAGCTCTTGGTAATATAGGTATTGAAATACTTGCACTAGTTTTCTTCCTATACATCTCTATCCAATTATTACCATCAAATCCAATAATAATGTGCTTCTTAGACAAAGAATCCATCTCCTGAAAGGCTAAGCCAGTGTAACAACAAAATATAAACATATCTTTCACTTGCTGAAGTCTCTTTTGAGCAAATGAATAATTCTGTAATGAGTCAAGCTCTGATTGAGTAAGGTAAATTATCTGTTTTAAATACCTTCTAGGTCTATAACTGAGAAATGGATCTTTATCTAAAAACCCTTCAGAGATAGATAGCTTAATTATTTTTCTCACTCTTTGGATGCACTTATTTACAGTAATTTGCTTTTGATTTCTTTTAGATTTAAGATAATAATCCAGGTCATCAAGAAACTTAATTGAAAGTGAATTGAGTGCTATATCATTTTTGTCATATTGGCTTTTAATAAACTTTTGTAACAGAGTGTATGTGCCATTCCATTTCTGATAATATCTCTTAGCATAATTGATTCCCACAAGCTTTTCCATTCTATTATTATGAACCATTAATACCTCAAGGAAAGTCTTGTTGTTATGTGTGGGCTTTCCTATATAGTTAAGATAAACATCTTCAACATCAAATGAGCTCTCATTAACTTGAAGCATTAAAAAAGCCTGATTTATCTTTTGTTTAATCAGGCTAATTTGTGAATTGATGTAATTATTTTCTTGGTTTGAGGGTTTAGCTTTCTGTATTTTGGGATGCCAGTATTTCGGATTAATAAAAAGACCAGTTGAGAACTCCTTTCTTTTGCTTTGGAAGGTAATTCTGCATCTCAATGGGCATATACCTTTTTTATTTACTCTGGCCTTTTGTAAAAGAAAAAGAATTGATAATTTAAAATTAGTCATGATTGTAAAATTTAAATGGTACACCAGAGAAATAAATAGGTACACCTAGATGTACACCTATGTGTTTGTAAATTGGTTTAGATTAAGCTTTGAGTAAATGAGATTCCTGAAGAGATTTTTCTCTCTGATTTTAATAGCTTACAGGGGGGCAAACAAAAAAAAGCCATCCAAATTAATGAATGACTTTTTACTTATTGTCGGGGTGGCAGGATTCGAACCTACGACCTCCTCGTCCCAAACGAGGCGCGATACCGGGCTACGCTACACCCCGAAATAGGTATCTTTTGCGGAGAGAGGGGGATTCGAACCCCCGGAACCCTTACAGGGTTCGGCAGTTTAGCAAACTACTGGTTTCAGCCACTCACCCACCTCTCCTAAGCGGACGGCAAAAGTAGTAAGGATTTTTCATTCTTAAAATATTATTCCGCATTTTATTCTAAAAATTTCTAAGCAAATCTGCTTATTGCTTAGCTGAGAATAATAAAATAAGAAAATAAAAAAATAACATTGGCTCTCCTTCCTATATTTGTTTGGAACTCAAAAGTTATTTGAATTGAATAATACCTATTTCCGAATTGCATATCTGTTGTCAATATTCTTGTTCTCCTGTGTTCCAGCAGAAAAGAAACAAAATACTAATGAGCCCATTAACATACATGCAAGCAGTGATGCAGCAACACTTAACCCTGTAGCTGCAAGAGATGAACTTTCTTTTATTATTTCAATGCAGTTGTATCAAACGCTTACAGCAATAGACTTTAATACAGAGGTGTTGGTAGGTGTTATTGCAACAAGCGCCCCAAAACTATCCACAGACTCACTAAATAACTTATTAATTAGCTACGAAATTAGACCTGAGGCAAGTTTTGATGATGGAACTTCTATAACTGCCAAAGATGTAGCATTCTCTCTTAAACTTAATGTTTGTCCGCTCATAAATAATGTTGGTGGAGCTAATTATTATGGCTTTATAAAAGAAATAGTTTACCGAGAGAGCGATCCTCTAAAAATCAGCTTTAAATGTGAAAAAGCTGGGCCGATCTACCCCTACTTCAGTGGAGATTTTGCAATACTACCTTCCCATATTTATGACCCTCAAAATAGCCTAGCAAAATTTTCATATAAAGCACTTCTTGAAAATGACTCCTTGCAATATAACCCTGAAATCATCAAATACGCTCAGGAATTTAATGCTGAAAAATATGCTTCTGACCCAAACTTCATCAACGGTTCTGGAGCCTACCAACTTAAAGCCTGGAATAGAAATAAAAATATACTAATAGAACGGAAGAAAGAATGGTGGGGAGAAAAACTAGACAATAAAAACACCTTTTTTATAACTAATGCACCTTCCTTAAACTATGAAATAATAAACGACCAAACAACTGCAATGGTGGCCTTAAAGTCGGGTAAAATAGACTTTTTACGAAGCATCCCTCCCAAGGATTATTTAGCCCTACAAAAAAGTGCTTCCTCAATCAATCTAAGAACCACATCAATTAACGAATTTGGTTATCAAAGCATTGGATTTAACTTAAATAACCCATTGTTAAACGAGTTGGCTTTGCGAAAGTCCATTGCCTACCTTACCCCAAAAAAGAAGATTATTGATAAAATCTACTATGGACAAGCTATTCCAACAAATGTTCCGCTATCGCCTCAACGTAAAGACTTAATTGATTCAACGTTAAATGAATATGAATATAACATTGAAAAAAGCAAACAGCTTTTAAAAGAAGCCAACTGGCAAGATAAGGACAATAATGGTGTACTAGAGAAAATGATCGGAGGCAAAATAGTAGAATGCAAACTAACTTATCATTACAATTCAGGAAACAAAGAAAGAGAAGCAGTTGGACTTATTCTGAAGGATGAATTGAAAAAAGTAGGTATTGAGTTAGAAGTGATAGGCATTGAATGGTCTGTTTACCTTCAAAAATTAAGAGCAGGAGAAATGCAAATTTTCTTCAATGGCACCTCAAGCTTGCCAATACCACCTGACTTTAAAAGCAGCTTCCACTCTGCTTCTGCCAACGGAGGAAGAAATTACGCCAACTATAAGAATCAAGTAAGTGATAGCTTAATTGAAGTGATTAAAACAAGCATGGATCCAGAGGTTCGAAAAACAGCAATAAAAGCCTTTCAAAATCAGCTCAATCAAGACTTACCCTATGTTTTTTTACTTACTACGAAAGAGCAAATTGCCTATTCATCGAAATTAAATGAAGTCCCCACCTATTCAGTCAGACCAAATTTTTGGCCTCCTGAGTTAAGTTGGAAATAATATGGCATTGTACTTATTAAAGCGTATTCTACTTTTCATTCCGAGCTTACTTGGACTTTCTCTAATTTTTTTCTTTTTAAGTACCATAAGTCCAGGCGATCCAGTACTGAATAGATTAGAGTCCTCAATTATTGGTGAAGGTGCTGCTAGTTCAATGGAAGAAATCGAACAACTGAAAGCCCTTAGAATTCAGCTAGGATTAAACAAGCCACTTTTTTATTTCAAAGTCCACCGTAAAACTCTAAGTGATACAGCATATAAAATTCCCAGTAAACAACTTAGAGAAAATTTAAATGATTTATCCTACCAGCTAGGTTCATGGGAGCTCGTAAATGAATATTATAAGCATTGGAAACAGAGCACTAAAAAAGCTGATTTATCTTCAAAAGAACTTGTATTTTTAAATGAATTGATTCAAATCAGCTCTGTTAAATTGTTAAAGGAAAAAGTTAGAGGGAATCAATCTGATAGATTTTCCAATCTTGAAAAAAAGATTTTAGCTTTTGAAGCTAAAGAGTGGAGTTTAGAAAATTACCTTCCAAGATTTCATTGGAACGGACTAAACAACCAATACCATCAATGGATTTTTGGATTATTTAGAGGAGACTTAGGAAAGTCCTACATTGATAGTTCTCCAGTCAATATAAAAGTTAGCACAGCCTTAAAAACAACCACACTTTTGAGTTTAATTTCCATTCTTCTCGCCTTTTTAATTGGAATTCCATTGGCTATTTATGCAGCAAATCAAACAAACTCTTTAGTTGAAAAATTTATAAGCACTTTACTTTATTGTTTCTATGCATTACCCACTTTTTGGGTAGCTACCTTACTAATTATTGCCCTAGGTGGAGGTGACTATTTATCATGGTTTCCAAGTTATGGACTAGGCGATACAAGTGACTCTGATTCAATTTGGGAGGCGATTCAAATTAAAACAAGCCATTTAGTATTGCCTATCTTTTGTTTAACCTATGGATCAATTGCAATTGTATACAAACAATTAAAAAATGCATTGAACAAAGAGTTACAATCAGAATATGTGCTTACAGCAAAAGCTAAAGGTCTTTCAAAACAAACTGTACTCGTACGTCATGCTTTTAAAAATGCAGCTTTTCCACTAGTAACACTTGCAGGGAGAGCATTCCCTGCTATTGTTTCCGGTTCCTTCATTGTAGAATTTATTTTTTCAATTAATGGCATTGGAAAATTAACTTTAGACTCATTTCTAGCTAGAGACTTTCCCGTAATATTTGCCATAGTTATGCTTGCCTCTTTTATGACTCTATTAGGGGTTTTACTAGCAGATATAATCTATCAATTATTAGACCCTAGAATTAACCTTCAAAAATCACATTGAGAAAATGAGTAAAAGAAGAAAATTTAATGGTCTCTGGTGGAGTAAGAAATTTTTTATTGCCTGGGTTCTAGTTGCATTATTAGCACCAATTCTTGCAAACAAAAAAGCCATCATTGTACAAGATGAAAGTGGAATTCTTTTTTTTCCTAGAGTTATTTCTGCTGAGAGTAAGGTCTTACTAAGCGCTCCTGTTCCCTATGATGCTTCCACACTTGATCTTGACAATTCTAATGCAGTTGGCCCATTTGAAAAACAACAAATAAATTCAATTTATTACCGTCATTGGTTAGGTACAGATGGTTTGGGTAGAGATGTACTAGCCAATTTGATCCACGGCAGCAAAACTGCTTTATTCGTTGGTTTTGGAGCAATGGGCATAGCGGCAATAATTGGAGTATTTCTGGGGAGTATAGCTGCTTATTATGGTGATCATAAAATCACATTTAGCCGCTCTAGACTGATCCTACTAATCATTCTTCTAATTGTCTTTCTTACTATCCAATTTTATGCTATCCCGTGGGATATAGGCTCAGTAGATTTGGGATTAAAATTAGGATTGTTTGTTTCAATTACAAGTCTGTTTCTTCTGATGCTATTTTTAATTAATTACTTTATGACTAAGCTGGAGATAAATAATAATGTTCAACAAAAAAGCAAAGGATTAAAGCTTCCTGTAGATCTCATTATCGGTCGAATAATTGAAGTAATGGATGCCCTTCCACTTTTATTTATAATTATTGCCTTATCAGCCATTTTTAGCCCTTCCATTAAGTCCGTGATAGTTATAATTGGAATTTCGTCATGGGCGGGAATTGCTCGCTATACAAGAGCTGAAACATTAAAAATTAAAGAATTAGAGTATATTGAAGGTGCCAATGCATTAGGTTTTCCTGCCTTTAAAACCATTTGGTCGCATATACTGCCAAATGCAATTAGCCCAGTTTTGGTTTCACTTTCATTTGGAATAGCAGCGGCCATTTTGATTGAAGCCACCTTATCTTTTATAGGAATGGGACTTTCAACTGAAGAAGCAAGTTGGGGAAAACTTATTGCAGAAGCGAGAGTTAATTATGGTGCCTGGTGGTTGGCCATTTTTCCAGGCTTGGCTATTTTCTTTGCTGTTTTAAGCTGTAATATTTTTGGAGACCGATATTTAAAATCAACTGAATAAGCCGTGTTAATTTTCTAATTCAGCTTTTGAGTTCTCTAGATTGGAATAACGTTTACCAATCAATCGGAAAATAATCCTTTAGAAACTTACCACACCAGTGTTCTCCGCGGTTTATTCCGTCGAAAAATGGATCGCACACACGTGCGGCACCATCTACAATGTCTAAAGGGGGTTGAAAGTCGTGCACTTGCTCTTTATACTTCGCCAATTGAACTGGATCTTCGTCAGTCACCCAACCAGTATCCACTGCATTCATATAAATGCCATCTTTTGCTAATTCTCCTGCTGAAGTGTGTGTTAACATATTGAGCGCAGCTTTTGCCATATTGGTGTGCGGATGACGGGCTTCTTTTTTGAAACGGTAAAACTTGCCTTCCATCGCAGTAACGTTAACAATGTGTTTTTGACCGGTATTTTCTTTTTTCATCAAGTTAGCCAACCTGTTGCACAACACAAAAGGAGCAATAGCATTTACCAGCTGTACTTCTAACAATTCAGGAGTTGGCACTTCTCCTAACTTCAGGCGCCAGGAATTGGTTTTTCTTAAATCTACCTGTTGCAAGTCTACATCTAACTTACCACTAGGAAACACCTCTTCAACTTGCTCGTGAGCATCATAACTGTAAGGAATTTGTGATAGCTGCGCCGAAGCTCTTAAGCCAATCCCAGGAACTTCTGCATTCCAACGTACTGCCAATGCAGAAGTATCTTTAGCAGCTCCACTAACTTTCTCAATTTGCTGCACACAGGCTTTATGGCTTTTTAAGAGTTCTTGCACTTCTACAGAATGCTCAGTATAGTTAAGCTCTTCCTTTTCCATTAGGTGAGCATAGAAACCGGGTGGCCTACGCACTGTTTGGGCTGCATTGTTGATCAGAAGGTCTAAGCGATCATATTGTTGCTCAATGTAGCTGCAGAAGAGCTCAACACTTGGTGTATGTCTTAAATCCAATCCATGAATATGTAAGCGATCAGACCATTTTAAAAAGTCCTTTTCTTTAGCAAATCGAATGGCAGAATCAGCTGGAAAACGCGTAGTTGCTACTACTGTAGCTCCAGCTCTAAGCAGCATCAAGGTGACATGGTAGCCAATTTTAAGACGCGAACCCGTAATTAATGCAACTTGTCCCTCTAAGTCTGCAGTTTGAAATCTTTTATTATAGTTTAGGTCGCCACAGCTTTCGCACATGGTGTCGTAAAAAAAGTGAAGCTTGGTAAATTCCTTTTTACAGACATAACAGTTTCTCGGAGAGTTTAATTGCTGCTGTCCACTCTCCTTCTTGGCTTCAGTTAATAGCAACTGGTCAGGTGCTGTAAAAACCTCCGCTGTCCTTGCTGAGCGTATTCCAGTACTTTCTCTTGCTTTATTATCTTGTTTGCGAACGGCAGATTTTAGTTTTTGATTTAGACTTTTCCTTCGTTTTTTTAATTCTACACGGTCGGGCCGAGATAAGATACCAGCTGCTTTCAATAGCTCTATTCGCTGCTCCTCACTCAGTTGAGTTAATGCATCACTATCCTTGTTAAGTGTCTTTAAAACAGCTAGGCAGTCCTCCAATTCCTTTTTTGTAGGTATTTCTTTGCCTTCAAGCTGTTTGCTATTACCCATCATGACTAATAATTTGCAAAAGTAGTAAAGGATTTGTCTTTCAGCGCGAAGAAGGCATCAGCAATTCCATCTACTATATCAGCCGCCAACATGCTCTCCATACCCCTTTTTTCAGCCGCAAAGTCGCCTGCCAAACCATGCAAACAAACGCCCAACAAGCAAGTTTCTAAAGGTGAATATCCCTGTGCTAAAAACGAAGTTAACATCCCCGTCAATACATCACCACTTCCTCCGGTAGCCATACCTGGGTTGCCAGTAGAGTTGAAAAAAACTTTACCAAAAGGAGTTGCAATCGAGGTATTTTTCCCTTTTAAAATAATATAAACACTATGCTTCTTTGCTAAGTTGATTTGCAACTGTAAACGTTCGAAATCATTTTTCCACTCCCCTACTAAGCGTTTAAACTCACCGGGGTGAGGAGTTAGAATACTTGCTTTTGGTAAAAACGAGAGCCAAGTCTTATTCTCCGCCAAAATAGTTATGCCATCAGCGTCAATAACCATTGGCGAGTTTACTTGCTGTATTAATAACTTGAACATTTGTTGTGTTTCATTCGCAGTTCCAATTCCAGGTCCAAGTCCAATGGCACTATATTTTAAATCATTCTTAAATTCACTTAATATGCTTTCATTGTTGTCTGCTTCTACCATGGCTTCTGGCACTGCTGTTTGAAGAATGTGCTCTCCCAGTTGCGGCAAACGCATTGTTAATAGACCAACCCCAGATCTTAAACACGCCTTAGCGGCTAAAATTGCAGCCCCCATTTTACCCTTGCTTCCTGCAAAAATTAAAGCATGACCATAGCTACCCTTGTGTGAAAAAGCAGCACGAGATTTTAAAAACTTAGTGCAGTCTCTTGGCAAGTAATAATTAAAATCACTTTCCGTTTGCTCTATAAACTCCCCACTTAATCCAATATCTATCAGCTGCCAATTCCCGACAAAAACTGAATTTTCTGGAAATAGAAAAGCCAACTTCGGCAATTGAATGCTCAAAGTAATGTTAGCTTTGAAAATACTAGTTATATCATTATCTGAATTATCTTCGGCAAACAATCCAGATGGCATATCAATGGCTATTTTTAAATGAGAGCTAGCATTTAATTGTTTAATTATTGCTGCAGCAAAGCCACTTATCGGTCGATTTAAGCCACTTCCAAAGATGGCATCAACAATTATCTCCTTCTCTTGAAGACTAAAATCATGGCTTTTTTCACTTAGGGTGAATTTCTCACCCTTATAGCGTTTTAAATTGGTTTTAAAGTCTGTTGAATAATTATTGGAAAGTTCAACAATATACACTTTAACATGGTGGCCTTCTTCTAAAAGCATCCGAGCAATCGCTAATCCATCTCCCCCATTATTACCACTACCACAAAAAATTGAAAAGCTTCCCTTGTTAGCCTTTCCCATTAAATTGTCTTTTATCCAATTGAAAAGCTGACTAGCAGCTCTTTCCATTAAGTCAATAGATTTTATTGGCTCATTCGTAATGGTATAAGTATCTAATTGATGAAGCTGTTTAGCTGAAAAGACTTTTAGCATATTGATTTTCGTTCAATAGAATTTCATGTAAATCCATGACTTCAGGCAACAGATCAGTGCCATCTTCATTCATTATAATATAATCTGCTAATCGATTGCGCTCCTCATCAGTATATTGAAAACGAATCCTTTTTTCAACGTTTTCTTTTGTGGTATTATCTCTTTTAATAACTCGCTGAATGCGCTGTTCTTTTGGAGCAAAGACATGTATTACCTTATCTAAATCATGATAACCACCTGTCTCAAATAAAATAGCAGCTTCTTTTAAAATATATGGTTTCTTCTCATGTTTTTTACACCAATCATTAAACTTTTGTTCTACAATTGGGTGCACAAGACTTGAGAGTTTTTCCAAAGCTTTTGGATTACTAAAAACTAAAGCAGCCATTCTTTCACGGTCTAATTTCCCGTCTGTGAAATACATTTCTTCACCAAAGGCTTTAATCACCTTTTTAATCAAGCTTTTATTAGAATTTAACTCCTCTCTACCCACTTCATCAGATGCAAAAACAGGTACACCTAAGTTTTTTATAATCCTACTAGCAGTTGTTTTTCCGCTTCCTATACCTCCAGTTATACCTATTTTTAACATTACTTTTTTATAATGAATTCTACTTTATCTGGTTCCAAGCGAAGCAATTTTGCAAATGTTGGAATACCTTCTATGATAACTTCAAGTTTTTTTAAGTTTTTACTTTCTGAATTGTAACTGACTTTAGCTAAAATCATATCTTCATTAAACCCCTCATATTGACTTAAGGGCACTAAGAAAACAGCTTTGACTTCATTGGGAAAAGTTCTAATACTTGTTGCATTCACACTATTTTCTGTTTCTAACTCTAAGTTAAAGACTTTCTCAGTAAATTTTTCTACAGGAACAAAAACTTTAACCTGGGTAGGCTCAACAGTTAAATTTTCATGTAGATTATTTGTATTGAAACCGATAGTATAACTAACAGAGTCAGCTATTTCGGAATAATTCAACTCTTTTGTTTCAATAAAGCTCAAACTATCAACAATATTTTTAGGACCAGAGACCTTTACCATTTCAGGTGTAATTATAGCTTTTCCTCGAATATTAAAGCCAGTTTTAAAACTCAATTTCAACTTTGGACGAACTGGTAAGTTTAAACTAACTTTTTCTTGAGTCTTAAAAATAATTGAATCAGTTATTATTTGCTCTAAATTCAGATCTTTATCTAATGCTTCGATTACGTTAGCTTCTAATCGAATACTTGAAAAAGCATATAATCCATTTTTAAGTGGCCGTGCATAGTTTAAGTTAACTTCTACAGCCGAACGATCAAGACTCATTTGTTCTCCCAGTAATTCAAATCCATTGCCACTAACTTTTATATCAATTTGTTTAGGTGGCTCCTCAGTAAGCAAAAAATCATCAGACATCTTTACATACTTTAATGGCACTCTCAAATTAGTGGTATAATTTTTTGAAAGTGCTGCTAAAAACCAAAAGGATGCTGAAAGCAATAAACAAAAAAAGAAGATTGTTACTCGTTTATCGAGGTCAATCTTCCCTTTTTTAGAATCAAAAAATAATTTTTTGATTTTCATTTTTTCACTTTAAATATTGAAGTGAAATTACGACTTATTTACCGCTTTGCTTAATAGGCTCATTCGATGAAAAGTCTGAAGATACTGCTGACTTTTCAATAGTTAATCGTTGGTCTTGTCCAGCATCTATAATAATAGTATTGTCCCTAACCTCTAAAATTTTACCATGAATTCCACCTATTGTTACTACTTTATCACCTTTAGCCAAACTCTCGCGAAACTTCTTTTGCTCCTTTTGTTTTTTCAGCTGTGGTCTAATCATAAAAAAGTAGAACACTATAATTATTAAAATTAGTGGTAGAAAAGACATTATTCCACCACCTTCTCCTCCCGAAGGAGCCATTAAAAATATGCTATTTAAATTCATCTTACTTCTGGCTTGTTTCTTGTCCCGGAACTAAAACATCACCTTTGATGGCAATTACTGTTTTATTTGGAACGGTGTTCGCTACTAAGGTTACTGTTTTGTGCTGACGACCTGATTTGCCATTGCTATCAAAAACTACTTCAATTTCTCCTTCTTGTCCTGGTCTTATCGGCTGTTTTGGCCATAAAGGTACAGTACAACCACAACTGCCTTTTGCATCAGAAATAATTAAATTACTGTTGCCGGTATTTTTAAATCGGAAACGTTGCTTCACCTTTTCTCCTTGAGAAATAGTTCCGAATTCTATTACCTTTTGTTCAAATTCCATAGCTGGCATTTTCGATTCATCTGAATCACCCTCTTCAGCTGTTGCTGGATTATTAATTAGGTCGGTGTTTACTTCATCCTTACTATCTGATTTTGAATCACATGCATAAGTTAAAGCGAGTAAAGCAACACTTGCCATTACAACTACTTTTTTCATAATTTATTTAATTTTTAATTTTATTTTCAATGCGTAAAACTACACAGTCTTTACTGATTTTGCTATTGCATTAAACCCCTTCCGGTTTTCTTGATTTGATTATTTTTTTTAAAGTCTGCTACTAGCTTATCCAACACACCATTTATAAAAATTTTACTTTTTGGTGAGCTAAATAACTTTGATAACTCAATGTATTCATTCAAACTCACTTTAATAGGAATGGATGAAAAGTATTTAAACTCTGTGATTGCCATTTTCATAAACAACACATCTAAAACAGCAATTCTATCCATTTCCCAGTTCTTTGTTTTTTCATCAATCAACTGGGTGTTTTCGGCATCATTGGCTATCGTTTTTCGAAATAGCTTTTTCACAAAATCAAGGTCTTCTTCCTGATCTTTATACATTTCAGGTAAAGATTTAAACTGCTCTTTCCCTTTTATCTTCCCAATGTAACGCATGGCCATATTTATAGCATAGTCACTATCTTCGTAATCCCAATAGATACTGCGTTCCTGAAATAGAGTGTAAAAGTCTTCTGAATCTAGAATGTATTTACTTAAAATTCGTTCAACAAACTTTCGATGAGATGCAGGATGATCTTCCTCCGCCAAATAATTAGCATAAATTTCACCCCCTTTTATCTTCTTCCAAAGTTTTCGCACAATTTCATTATCAGCGCTCCAAGAAACCTTCAAGTCAGCAACCTTTCTATTTAATGAGCTATTGTTTCTAAGCGCCGCTATAACATAACTATCGACAAATTTTCTATTTGGATTTTTATCTTCTTCAGTAGGTAAGGCTTTATTTCTAGCCTCCTCCATTTGTACTTCAGCAGCATCAGCTAATTCTACTGGTAGAATTAAAAAATGTAAATACAATTCGTAAACTCGCTGAATGCTGAGCATCAAGTTCTTTTCTGCCTTTGCCAAATCTGCATTTTTCGACTGAAAAAAAGCATATAACGCTTGCATCACTTTTACCCGAAGTATTCGCCTATTTAGCATATTTTAAAGGGTGCTATTTAATTTCGCCACTGAAGAAATTCGAGCTTCAGCTATTTCCATTGCTGCTGCATGAGGTGTAATATTTTTTTCTGAAGATCGCATAAAGATATCTAAAGTAGTGTTATAAATATTTTTAGTTAACTCCATTGCTTTATCCTCTGTAATTCCTTCTACTTCTCGATAAACATTAATCAAACCACCTGCATTGATTAAAAAATCTGGGGCATATAAAATGCCTTTCTCCATCAACATTTCTCCATGCACCGTTTCGTCCAATAACTGATTATTAGCGGCCCCAGCAATTATAGCGCATTTCAATCTTCCAATAGTATTATCATTTACAGTTGCCCCTAGTGCACAGGGTGCATAAATATCCATATCAATATCATAAATGGCATCTCCTTCTACAACACTAGCACCGTACTTTTCAGCAATACCTTTAACTCTCTCTTGGTTTATGTCTGCAACTGTTACGTTTGCTCCTTCTTCTGAAATATGTTTTACCAAAGTTTCTCCTACATGACCTACTCCTTGTACAGTAATGTTTCTACCTTTTAAAGAATCATCGCCAAATTTAAACTTGGCAGCTGCTTTCATTCCCATATAAACACCATAAGCAGTAACAGGTGAAGGATCACCACTACCACCCATGTCCTTAGGTAAACCGCTTACATGTTTGGTTTCCATGTTCACAAATTTCATGTCCTGAGGACTAATTCCAACATCTTCAGCAGTAATGTATTTTCCATTCAGACTATCTACAAATCGACCAAAACGACGAAAAAGTGCCTCTGATTTTTGTGTGTAGGAATCACCTATGATCACCGCTTTTCCACCGCCTAAATTCAACCCACTAATGGCAGCCTTATAAGACATCCCTCTTGATAAACGCAACACATCGTTCAATGCTTCTAATTCGTTATCGTACTTCCACATTCTAGTACCACCTAATGCAGGCCCTAGAGTAGTGTTATGAATAGCAATAATGGCTTTTAAGCCTGTTTCTTTATCTTGGCAAAATACAACTTGCTCGTGCTCCATTTCGCTCATTTTCGCAATTACAGGGTTTAGATCGTCTCCTAATTTCTCAATTTCTATAAGCTCTTCCATTCTTCAATATTAAGTTGATGTATCAAATTTGTTTATCCTAATTTTGTAAGGCATATATCGCTTCAAAAAAGGATTGCAAAAATATCTATAATATCTAAGTATAAAAAGCCGCAAAACAGTCAATGAAATCCCTCAAGTACCTCAATAAATATCTTTGGAAATACCGCTCACGGTTGATATTGGGTGTGCTATTTGTGGGCATATCGAATGTATTTGCGATATATCCAGCAATGATTATTCGCGAAGCATTCGATGCAGTAGCTGAATCGGATGAATTGAAAAAGTTTGCCGAAAAGACCACTTCAGTCCAGCCAAAAAAAACAAGTGGGTTAGGAATTTTTGATGATTTTTTGCAGGACCTTGACTTAGGAGAAATGTTACTATTTTTTGCCGGATTAGTTTTATTAATGGCATTTCTAAAAGGAATTTTTACATTTTTTACTCGACAAACAATCATTATCATGTCTCGATTGATTGAGTATGATTTAAAAAATGAAATCTACAAACACTACCAAGAACTGAGTATGTCGTTTTACAAAAAAAACAACACTGGCGACATCATGAATAGGATAAGTGAAGATGTGAATAGAGTACGAATGTACTTAGGTCCAGGCATCATGTATACTATTAATTTGGTAGCTCTATTTGTAATGGTTGTTAGTGTGATGCTCAGTATTGATGTTGAACTAACACTTTATGCTTTAGTACCATTGCCAATACTTTCTGTCTTGATTTACATTGTTAGCAATAAAATCAATAAAAAAAGTGAAGTTGTGCAACGTCAATTATCAAAACTCTCCACTTTTTCACAAGAAAGTTTCTCAGGCATCAGAATTATCAAATCTTTTGTGAAAGGAAAGTACATGAATATGGTCTTAAAAAAAGAGGCAGAAGACTACAAGGAAAAGAACTTAGATCTCGTAAAATTGGAAGCTTTCTTTTTCCCCATTATGATGATGCTGATTGGCTTAAGTACAATTTTGACTGTTTATATCGGTGGCATGAAGGTGATTGAAGGACAAGGAGCACCAGGCAGTTTGACTATTGGAAACATTGCTGAATTTGTTATTTACGTGAATATGCTAACCTGGCCGGTGACTGCTCTAGGTTGGGTAACCTCCTTGATACAGCGTGCAGCTGCCTCTCAAACTCGAATAAATGAGTTTTTAGAAACTACTCCAGACATCATTAATCCTAGCCAAAATCCACAAGAAATTGAGGGTAAAATTGAGTTTAAAAACGTTTCTTTCACCTATGAAGAGTCAGGAACAGAAGCACTTAAAGACATTAACTTTGAAGTTAATCCTGGTGAAACTCTTGCTATAATTGGCAAAACTGGTTCAGGGAAATCAACCTTAGCAGATTTAATTTGTCGTTTATTTGACACTACGAGTGGAGAAATTTACATTGATGGATGTGACATCACTAAATTGAATTTAAATAGTCTTAGAAGCAACATTGGCTATGTTCCTCAAGATGTATTTTTATTTTCGGATAGCATAAGAAATAACATCTCATTTGGCATCACTAATGAAGAAGTCTCCCTAGAAAAAATAGAGAAAGCGGCAAGAAACGCAGCTATTCATAGCAACATAGCTAATTTTAAAAACGCTTATGAAACAACATTGGGTGAAAGAGGAATTACTCTTTCAGGAGGACAAAAGCAACGAATTTCGATTGCTCGTGCTATAATTGACGAGCCAAATATTTTAATTTTTGACGATTGTTTATCTGCTGTTGATACTGAAACTGAAGAAGAAATTTTAAATAATTTAAAGCGTATAATGACTAAAACCACCTCTATTATTATTAGTCATCGAATTTCATCTGTTAAACACGCCAACCACATCTTGGTATTAGATGATGGCAATATCGTAGAGAAAGGAACGCATAATGAATTAATGAGGCTTCAAGGAGAGTATTATGAAACGCATCAGAAACAATTATTGGAAGATGAAAAATCTATTGTCTCTTAAAAACAATAAAGATTTTTTTTAGTTAGATTTGTTTAACACTAAATTTTAGGATAAATCTATAGAAAAAAACTACCAACTGATGAAGGATAATGCGAATGAAGGTTCAAAGCGAAGAGCCGATGATATTTACTCTAAATCGCTAAGGGCAGGAAATAGAACATACTTTTTCGATGTAAAATCAACCAAGTCAGATGACTTATACTTAACGATTACAGAAAGTAAAAGACGGTTTAACAACGACAACGGCAAGTTTTTTTATGAAAAGCATAAGCTCTTTTTATATCCAGAAGATTTTGCAAGCTTCACAGAGAATTTAGAAGCTACTCTTGACAAAATATCAGAACTGAATGGAGGGAAAGAAATCATTCCACGAGAAGAATTAGAAGAAAAGCGAAAAGAAGAAAAATCTCATACTAATTCTGAAAATGAAAATACTGAAAAAGAAGTTAGCAAAGACTTTTCTGATGTAAGTTTTGAGGATCTAGGAAGTGAAAAGGACAATTAAAATCTCTTTGGTTGAAAATCGAATTCTTTTTTTCATTTAACCAGAATGCTTAACTACAAATCACTAGCTCTATCTAGAAACTAAAGCCTAGAAAAATTGAAAAAACAGAATTTTTCTCATTCTTAAATGCATTCGAAGAAACTTCATTACCTGCAACTGTAAAATTTTGCTCTTTACCTACATTCGTTAAACCATAATCGTATCGAGCACCAATTTTTAAAATATCAAATTCAAACCCAGCACCTAAAGCTATTCCATACTCCAATCGTTCAAATTCATCAGGATCTAAATCATTTGCAAAATCGAAAGAATTATCATTGGAATTATTTTCAACATCAGCATTTACCATATAAGCTACATATGGACCGGCATGAACATTCAGTTTTTGACCTAAATTAACCACAGCCAGTAAGGGAATTTCTATATATCCAAATTTTTGTGTTATCTCACCGCTTCCTAAGGCGCCTAAATTATAGTCAACCTCAGAACCTTTAGTGTTATAGAGCAATTCTGGCTGTATTGCTAAAAAATCTGTTAAGGCAAACTTAAAAAATAACCCACCCTGATAACCAAACCTTAAGTTTTGATCATTTATATCGTCATTTGTGCTGTGAAAATTTGAAAAATTTATTCCACCTTTAATTCCAAATTTGTTTTCACCATCTTGCGCGAAAGTTGAACAAATTGAACTTAAAAAAATTGAAAGAAATATAGCTTTGTATGTAATTTTTGAAATTTTCACTTTATTTAATTTAATGGTTTCATTGATAACTGAAAATAACGTACCATCTTAATGATTAGAGTTATCTTATTCAGATTCTGACGAATACAATTAAAACAACTTATACAAACTGTTGTACTTTTTCTACAAATGTTTATTAATGGTAGCTCCTAATTTAGAATTTGTGAATAAAATACAAAATTCAAGTAGTTCTAGCTCTTCTGGCATTTTGCATTCGCTCAAATATCAGTTACCTTTGCACCTTCGTACAAACAAAACTTAATGAGAGATTTATTTGATAAACTTAATGCTAATCCAGGTCCTTTAGGACAGCATGCTAAAGAAAGTCATGGTTATTTTACCTTTCCAAAACTGGAAGGAGAAATAAACAATAGAATGACCTTTAGAGGTAAAGAAGTATTGCAATGGAGCTTAAATAACTACTTGGGCTTATCTAATCATCCAGAAATTAGAAAAGTAGACGCTAAGGCGTCAAAAAAATGGGGATTAGGTTACCCTATGGGAGCTAGAATGATGTCTGGTAATACCCCGCTGCATGAGAAACTAGAGAAAGAACTTGCTGAGTTCGTTATGAAGCATGATTCTATTCTATTAAATTTTGGTTATCAAGGCTGTATGTCAGCTATTGACGCATTAGTAGATCGAAATGATGTAATTGTGTATGATGCTGAGTCGCATGCTTGTATTATTGATGGTGTTAGACTTCATCAAGGGAAGCGATATGTTTACAAGCACAACGATATAGAAAACCTTGAAAAGCAGCTAGAGCGAGCCACAAAGTTAGCTGAAGAGCAAAATGGAGCAATAATGGTTATTACTGAAGGTGTTTTTGGAATGAGTGGGAACCAAGGTAAATTGAAAGAAATAATTGCTTTAAAGGAAAAGTATAATTTCCGCCTTTTTGTAGATGATGCTCATGGTATCGGAACAATGGGCAAAACTGGAGCTGGAACCGGAGAAGAGCAAGGAGTTCAAGATGGCATTGATATTTATTTTGGAACTTTCGCCAAATCTTTTGCTAGTATTGGAGCTTTTATAGCAGGAAATGAGAACGTTGTAAATTACTTGAGGTATAATATGCGATCCCAAATATTTGCAAAATCATTGCCAATGCCTCTAGTTATTGGAGCAAGAAAGCGATTAAAGATGATGAAAACAATGCCCGAATTAAAGGATAAGTTGTGGACTATCGCTAATGCACTGCAAAAGGGCTTGAAAAATGCTGGTTTTAATATTGGTTCCACTAACTCTCAAGTTACTCCGGTAATATTAGAAGGAGGCTTAGGCGAAGCAACTAACTTAACCCTAGATTTACGTGAAAATCATGATTTATTTTGTTCTATCGTAGTATATCCTGTTATACCTAGGGGAATGATTATTTTAAGATTGATTCCAACAGCAATGCACACCTTAGAAGATGTAAATTATACGATTGAAACTTTTACAAAAGTAAAATCTAAATTGGAAGCTGGAGAATATAAATCAGATGAGATTGCTGCAGTATAGATAGCTATCTGAATCGTATTAGAAAAAAAAAGACCGATAACTCGGTCTTTTTTTTTCTAATATGCTAGTTTATTTTAAAGCTTTTCCATCAAAAATTCATAGGCTTTTTCATTTGCTTCTTTGGCAGCTTTCTCTTTGTAATGGCCGCCTGACGGATTAGCAAATGCATGGTCAGCATCAAATGCTAATATTTCAACCACTTTGTTTACTTGCTTCATATTCGCTTGAAAGGCTTTAGCCACATTTTCATTAATCCACTCATCTTGAGTTCCATAAATAAATAGCACTTCAGCGTTTAAGGCTTTTAATTGCTCCTCCTCTTTCACGGGCATGCCATAATATATGACACATGCAGTTGATTTATCCCCAGCTTGAATTGCCGCTCTCAATGACCACCCACCACCAAAACACCAACCAATTGTTGCCAACTCTGCGTCTAAAGGGAGAGTTTCAATAGCAGCGTCAATTATTGACTTAATTCTTTCTTCGTCTACACTACTCATGTATTCTTGAGCTTCCTCCCTTGTTGTGGCCACTTTTCCGTCATATAAGTCCAGTGCCAATACATTTACATTACCCAATTTTTCAAACCACTTGTTTGCCTCATTTTTAATATGATTATTTAGTCCCCACCACTCATGGATTACAAAAAGATAGTTCTTAGTCTTCTTCTCACTTTTAATTTGATAGGCAGCAGCAGCTTCTCCATCCTTAACTGGAATTGAAATCATTTCACCTCTAATATTTGAAGCGATTGCTTTAGGCTCAGCATGCTTTTCAGCAAAACCTTCCTCTTTACTTAATTCGGAAAACTCCTCAGTTGAAGTAGTTGCCTCATTTATTTTTTGATTTCTACCGCACCCTATTAAAATGACTAATACAGCAAGATGGCCAATTTTTAAAAGTTTTCTCATTTGATTGAATTTTAATTTTTAGTAAAAACTATGTTCACTTAATATAGTTCAACTTTCTTTAGCTTTAATTTGATTTAATACTTTCTTTATGTGCTCCTGACCTTCTAATAAGGCTTCATATATAAAAGTGATTTTTCCATCTTTATTTATAATAAAAGTCTTTCGGTCAGGAATCAAGCCAAAAAAACTAGTTGCACCAAACTGTTTCCTTACATTATTATTTCTATCGCTCAATAATGTAAAATTCAGTCTATGCTGCAACTTAAAATTTTGGTGGGATTGCACTGAATCATTACTGATTCCAATGACTTCATAGCCTAAATCTATAAAAGTATCTTGCCAATCTCTGAAAGTGCAAGCCTGTTCAGTGCATTTTCGAGTATTATTTTTAGGATAAAAATAGATAACTCTGTTTTTTCCATCTTCGCCATTTACACAAAAATCATTGTTGTCCTGGTCTTTTAAGCAAAAACTAGGAACTTCATCTCCAACTTTTAATTTATTAGCCATTATCTGCGAGGTAGGTCTCCCACTCTTGTCCAGTTTACTGATTCAAAGAGTGAATCAAAATATTTTTCAAATTCACTGAGCTCATTCGGCCCATTATATCTATTGACTATTGTTTTAATGCCTTCATCATTCCGAACACTAGTAATGGTAGCAGGCAAATCAGTCACTTGTTTATTATCGTATTCATTCTCTAGTTCAAAATAGTTAATCTCTTTAGCAAAATCAATTAACTTATCTAATATTTCAGGAGTTACTCTAGCCTCATAAATTCCTTCTTTTTCAACCCATTTTTCCCCTTTGTATCGAACATACCCACTTTTATAAACTGTTAGTGTATATATTCCACACCTACCAAAACAAGGTGTACGTTGAATTTGTGCTAAAACAGAGTCACTAAATATAATTTTGTTTTGATCGGCCACTTCATCACCCGAAATTGGTGTAGTAACTATTTCATCTTTAGTTTCTTGTTGGTTAACTTTTGAGGTTTGATGCTTTGAGTTCTTACAGGAATACATGGCTAAACTAATCAGAAGCAAGAATTGAATAAATCTCATAATATTTTATTTAGTGTAGGTAAATCAATAGTTAAGTTTGCAATAATAATTCCATTTTTTGAAAGACAAGTTAAAACAAGTTTAATCTCCATGAATTCCTCTCCTCTTGATAGTAAAGCTATAATAAGGTATTACCAAGAATGCAATAATGCCTACAAAGATGCTTGGGATTTAGATAAAAATATGCAATTGAACTTAGGCTTATGGAAGAGTAATACTAAGAATTTGTCAGAAGCACTAAGTAACTTAAATGAAGAGATTGCTTTAAAACTTGAGGTAAAGCCTCATTTTAATATTCTTGATGCCGGCTGTGGAGTTGGTGGAACTGCAATTTATTTTGCAAAAACTTTTGGTTGCAGAGTCATTGGTATTAGTTTGGTTCCCGATCAAATCAAGCAAGCCCAAAAAAACGCTGTTGCGGCTCAAGTAGAACACTTAGTTACTTTTAAGGAAATGAATTATCAAAACACCAGCTTCTCAAGTGATTCGTTTGATGCAATTATTGGTATTGAAAGCATATGTTATGCCGAACCTAAAATTGAATTTTTAACAGAGGCCTTTCGGTTACTAAAGGAGGGGGGCAGTCTTGTGATGGCAGAAAACCTGCAAGGAAAGGAAATGCTTTCTGAGAAGGAGGTCGAATCACTCTATACAAAAGCCTTTAATGGTTGCCAGGTAAAGTCACTAGATACTGAGGAGAAATACTTAAATAATTTAGATGAAGTTGGTTTTTCAGCGGCAACATGTGAAGATTATACTGCTATGATTCGACCTTCAATCAAAAGGCTGAGACGCTTTTATTACCTCGCAGCACCCTACAATTTTGTTCATCGCTTAATTGGTAGGCGATTTAGTAAAATCCAAGAAGCTAATACTAAGATGTGTTTCCATTTGCTAAGTTCCTTGAATAGTGGTTTATGGAAGTATGGAATACTTAAAGCGAAAAAGTAGATGCAAACTTTTTTCAAAAAATTAAAAGTTGTAGAACTGGCAAGTGTACTTGCAGGTCCATCTGTTGGGCAATTTTTTGCTGAATTGGGCGCAGAGGTTTTAAAAATTGAAAATAAAAACCTTGGAGGTGATATTACAAGAACTTGGAAACTAGCAATTGAAGACAGTGATCACCCCTACTCCGCATACTATAGCAGTGTAAACTACGGCAAGAAGAGTATTTTCCTTGATCTTAAAAAAGAAAGAGATTATAAAGTAATTGAGTCCCATTTAAAAAATGCTGATGTAGTCATTTGCAACTTTAAACCAGGTGATGATAAAAAGTTAAAGCTTGACTTTGATTCAGTCAAACAGCTCAATCCAAAAATTATATATGGAGAAATCACTGGATTTCCTATGTCAAATCGCTTAGCTTATGATGTCGTTTTGCAGGCAGAGAGTGGTTTTTTAGCCATGAGCGGTACCAGCAATGGAGAGCTTTGCAAAATGCCAGTAGCCCTAATTGATGTTTTGGCAGCTCATCAATTGAAGGAAGGTATTCTTTTATCAATGCTTCAGCAGCAGATAAATAAAAAAGCCATTAAAGTTTCTGTTTCTCTTTTTGATGCTGCTCTTGCGGGGCTAGTTAACCAAGCAAGTAACTGGTTGATGGCCAAACACATTGCTCAACCAATGGGGACTCTACACCCAAATATTGCACCTTATGGGGAACTTTTTACTTGTAAAGATGATAAGCAGCTTGTTTTGGCAATTGGAACAAACCGACAGTTTAAATCGCTTTGTAAATGTCTAAAAATGGATGCCATTATATATGATAGCCGATTTAAAGATAATACTGACAGAATAACTAATAGAAAAGAATTGCAAGGCATGCTGGCATCGAAAATTAAAAGCTATGATAGAAAAGAGTTGATTCAGCAATTCATCAACTCAGATATTCCTGCAGGGGCTGTAAGAAAGATGGATGAAGTTTTTGAGCTCAATGATGCCCAAGAAAGAATAATTTCAGAATTAAAAGAAGGCAAAAAACTAATCAGCATCAAGGGAAATGCTTTTAAAATTGAAGAATAGGTTCTTTTTTTAAGTGTGTAAATCAACAATTAAGTAAGATTAGACCTAGCAGAAAGCCTAAATAAAAGGTTAAAATGGGTAAAAACCCTCGACTTTATTAACATTCAGTCGTATTTTTCAACAAAATGGGCTCTTTATTCCTGAAAAGCTTGCACCGCTTGCGTTTTAATCTATATTTGTACTCACTTCAACAGAAGTATTAAACTTATTTATTTAACCAAAATTCAAAAAAATGAACAAATCTGAATTAATCGATTCAATGGCAGATGGTGCTAACTTGTCAAAAGCTGACGCAAAAAGAGCATTAGATGCATTTTTAGACTCTACAGGTGGAGCACTTAAAAAAGGTGACAAAGTTGCTTTAGTAGGTTTTGGAACATTTTCAGTTTCTAAAAGAGCTGCTAGAAAAGGTAGAAATCCTCAAACAGGAAAAGAAATTAACATTGCTGCAAAAAATGTAGTGAAGTTTAAAGCTGGAAGCGAACTTTCTTCTAAAGTAAAATAAGAAATTCAAATTCTTACAAAGCCCGATGATTTTCATCGGGCTTTTTTTTGTCCTCAATTTTAAGTTTAATAAACTTATCAAAGGATATACTGTTACTAAATAAAAACTTTGGACTTACTTCTTATTCTCTCTCTTTTACTTAGCTTCTGCTTTCTATTTTATGGCATCAACTGCTTGTTTTTTGAGAAGATGAAGTCTGAATTTGCACGATTTGGCCTTAGCGACACACAGAGAAAAATTACCGGTTATCTACAAATTTTAGGGAGCTTGGGACTTGCTCTAGGTTCTTTCCTTTCACCTTACCTCATAGTAATTTCTTCAATTGGGCTTTCAATCCTAATGCTACTTGGGTTTATTACAAGAATTCGAATAAAAGACAGTTTTTACGCATCTTTCCCCGCTCTATTTTTCTTCCTATTAAATCTTTACTTGGCTTATGCTACAGTTAGATTAATGCATTAGTTTATTGGTATTTTTATATAAAAGCTATAATCAGACAAGCAATTAAAAAACTAAAAGCAGGTAAGGATTTAAACAGTGGATCCTGAATCTTTAAATGCATTGCTACCGAACCTGTTAATAAACTTGCCAATGCTATAGCTGCAATAAATTCAAAACTTGCATAATGAATAGAAGCAAGAAGTATAATTGAAAATAATACTTTTAAGAAACCAACCACATAGCAGGACCAAACCGGTAAGCCATAGGCTTTAAACTCTTCTACAATATTCGTGGCTGATCCACCTCTCCATTTCGTTTTCTTTTGAGGTTGAATTATCCAGACGTTTAATAAACTTAATCCGACTATAATTTTTAGAGCAATTATAAAATATTCCATATTGATTAATTTAGTATGTAATAATAAGTTAATTAAACATAATTTGTTCGCAAAAAGCCATTATTTTGTACTATGCGAATAGATAAATTTTGCTGGGCCGTTCGAATTTTTAAAACTAGAAGTATTGCCAACAAACAATGTTGTGGTAATAAAGTAAAATTGAATGGACAACATATTAAAGCTTCAAAGGAATTAAAAGAAAATGATATTATATCAGTCAAAAACAGTCCGATTTGGCAAGAATATGAAGTAGTTGCTTTCCCAAAATCAAGAGTTGGAGCACCTCTTGTAAATCAATTTATCAATGAAATTACAAAAGAAGAAGAACTAGCCAAACTGGAAGAATTTCAAGCTCATCAAAAGCAATTAAATCAGCTGGGAGTAAAAGGAAGACCAACAAAATTAGACCGGAGAAAACTTAAGAAGTTTAAGTCATAAAAAAAGCTCATCCAAATTGAATGAGCTTTTTAAAAATTTAGATCAAAATGTTACTTTCCACTAAGTTTTACCTTCATGGCTTTGTATTTTTCTTCTTCACCTAAAATAGAGTAAATCTGCACTAGAGACGACATTGTGCTTTGATCCGAAGGGTCTAATTTGTGTGCATTCTCCAATGCAGGCAACGCTTTTGCAAACATATCATTTGCATTTTTTGTCGCTGCTTCATATTTAGCCTGCTCATCTAACCCGTATCCAGTGGCTTCATTGTTATATTCAGCGCCCTTATTAAAATACATAGCACCAAGGTTATAAGCTGCATCAAAAAAAGTAGAATCCACTTCTAAAGCTTTATTATAATCTTTAGCTGCATTTTCCATATCCCCTAATTCATCATAAATAAGACCTCTGTTGTAATATAATGAAGGATTTTGTGGATCATTTGCGATGGCTTTATCAAAGTTTGCCAATGCTTCATCAGTTTGTCCCGTGATTAATAGGTAACTTAATTCTTCGCGTATTAAATCAGCGTTATCAGGATAAACTTCTAAACCCTTACGAATCGTTTCTATCTTTTTTGCAGTATCTTCCCTCTTCGCATATATGTCAGCGATATAAAAATAGATATTTGGACCACCATACTTGATACGAGTAAGTGCATTATAAAACGCTAAGGCATCTTCTTCTTTCCCCATTTGCTGGGCAGCCAAGGCAGAATTATACATTCCTAAGGAATCTACTCTTCCTAAAAACATATTCGTTTGAATAGATTTTCCCGAATATTCAAACGCCTTTTCATAATTTCCAGCTTGGTATGCTTCAACTCCTGCATTAATAAATGCATTAGCAATGTATGGGAATTTATTTCCAATAATGTCTCGAAAGTAAGAAGGATCTTCAAACTCAGTATTTCTATTTGAAATATAACCTACTAATTTTAACATATCAGACTCTTTATTTAAATCAAGTTGATTGGATTCTTCATCCTGGATGTTATACTTCATTGAATTGACATAGTATTCGTAGGTTTTGTCAAGAGCATTTTCAAACTGTGCAGCACATTCTTCATCTTGCGTTAAAGCAGCATTGAAATATAGGTTTCCTCCGTAATACCAAGTTTTTGCCCAAGTATTAGTTTTCTCATCTTTTGTGGCCGGTTCAATTGCTTCGATTCCTTTTTTCAATTCACTACAATCTCTATCTCGTTCAAAGGATTTATTGTAGTTGTAGGCACTTACCACTTTTGCCTTTTGAGCAACTACAGACATTGAAAGGATTAAGCCAACAGCTGTTATTATAATTTTAGAATTTACTTTCATTGTTTTGTTTTTAATTCGATGGTTCAAAAATAATAATTATGAATCTTAATCTTCCTTATCAATTTCTTTGCCATCGTTATTTTCATCTGTATTTTGATCATCGGTATCTGCGGAATTTTCTAAATTAGCTTCAGTTGAACTTTCACTGTTTTCAATTAATTCTTCTTCGCTTTCTTCTTCAACATCCACTTTTGCAACAGCTGCAATAGAATCACTCCCTTTTAAGTTTATTAATCGAACGCCTTGTGTAGCTCTTCCCAAAACTCTTAAATCCTCCACTGCAATTCGAATAATTACACCTGAACGGTTAATAATCATCAAGTCATTATCATCAGTCACATTTTTAATGGCAATCAGATTTCCTGTTTTTTCAGTTACGTTAAGTGTTTTTACTCCTTTTCCACCTCTATTGGTAACTCTATAAATTTCAGCGTCATCTTCAGGATCATTTAAGAAGGAACGTTTTCCATAGCCCTTTTCGGAAACAACTAGCACTGTTTCTTCTTTTGCTTCTCTAACGGTGATCATTCCTACGACTTCATCATCATCTCCCATTTTTATACCTCTAACTCCAGAAGCGTTTCTACCCATTGAGCGGACTTTGCTTTCATTGAATCGAATTGCACGTCCACTTTTAATGGCCATCATTATTTCATCACTTCCATTAGTCAGCTTAGCTTCTAATAATTTGTCGCCTTCACGGATGGTAATTGCATTAATTCCATTTACTCGTGGTCTAGAATAGGCCTCTAGTTTTGTTTTCTTAATTACACCTTCTTTAGTACACATCACAATAAAATTATTGTTGATGTATTCTTGATCGGTTAAGTCTTTCACACAGATGTATGCCTCAACATTGTCATCTGGTTCAATACTAATCAAGTTTTGAATTGCTCTACCTTTAGAAGCTTTGGTTCCCTCTGGAACTTCAAAAACGCGCATCCAATAACATTTTCCTTTCTCCGTGAAGATGAGTAAATAATTGTGGGTAGTGGCAACAAAAAGATGCTCTAAGAAATCCTCGTCCCTCGTTGAACTACCTCTTGATCCTGTTCCACCTCGGTTTTGTCTTCTATATTCAGACAACTGTGTTCTTTTGATGTATCCTAAGTGAGAAATGGTTACCACCACCTCTTCATCAGGAATCATGTCCTCCACACTAAAGTCTTCAGCAGAATATTCAATCGTTGATCGACGCTCATCACCAAACTTCTCTTTTACCTCATTCATCTCCTCCTTAATAATGTTCATTCGCATCTCCTCATTAGCTAAAATAGACTCTAAATGCTCGATTAAACGCATTAACTCAGCATGTTCTTCTTTTAGTTTATCTCTTTCTAAGCCAGTAAGTTTTTGTAAACGCAATTCTAATATCGCTTTTGCTTGAATTTCAGATAGCTCAAATCGCTCAATTAGACCTTTTTTCGCATCGTCAGGTGTTCTGCTTCCTCGAATTAGCTCTATTACTTCATCCAAGTTATCAATGGCAATAATTAAACCCTCAAGCACATGTGCTTTATCTTTCGCTTTCTTAAGCTCAAACTCAGTTCTTCTGATCACTACCTCATGTCTAAAATCGACAAAATGTTTAATCATCTCTTTTAGATTCAACATTTTAGGCCGTCCATTCACTAAGGCGATATTATTAACAGAAAAGCTTGTTTGAAGAGCTGTGTACTTAAACAAGTTATTTAGAACAACATTAGTGATGGCATCACGCTTCAAATCATAAACAATCCGCATCCCATTTCTGTCGGACTCATCATTGATGTCAGAAATTCCCTCAATCTTTTTATCGTTCACCATATCAGCCGTTTTTTTAATCATATCGGCTTTATTGACTAAATAAGGTATTTCGGTAACAATAATTCTTTCTTTACCACTTGAGCTTACCTCAATTTCAGCTTTTGCTCTCAGTACAATTCGACCTTTGCCTGTCGCAAATGCATCTTTTACACCTTCATAACCATAAATAATACCCCCAGTTGGAAAATCAGGTGCTTTAATGTGTTGCATCAGGCCTTCAGTATCAATATCGTTATCATCGATATAGGCAATAATGCCATCTATTACCTCCGTTAAGTTATGAGGTGCCATATTGGTAGCCATACCAACTGCAATTCCTGAAGCTCCGTTAACTATTAGTTGTGGAATTCGTGTCGGTAAAACAGTTGGTTCAGTTAAAGAATCATCAAAATTCAGTCGAAAATCAACCGTCTCCTTGTCAATGTCACCCAACATTTCTTCTGAAATCTTTCTTAACCTCGCCTCAGTATATCGCATTGCAGCTGGGCTATCACCGTCAACAGATCCGAAGTTACCTTGTCCATCTACCAACATGTAGCGCAAAGACCAAGGTTGTGCCATTCTGACCATTGTGTCATAAACGGCAGTATCACCATGTGGATGATACTTACCTAAAACTTCTCCAACAATTCTTGCAGATTTTTTATGTGCTTTATTTGACACTACACCTAAATCTTGCATTCCGTATAGAATCCTTCTGTGTACTGGCTTTAAGCCATCTCTAACATCAGGTAATGCTCGACTTACAATCACCGACATGGAATAGTCGATGTAAGCCGATCTCATTTCTTCATCAATATTAATCTGTACAATTCTTTCGCCTTCTGCCATATTTACAGTTTTGTTTAATAATAAAATAACCGCTCAGTGCGGCTCAAACTAGCTTCGAAAATAGGTATAAAAGACAGCTTTTTACGTCATTTTTGTGTCTAAATACTAACAAAATTTTGTTGATAAAAGAGCTTTGGACTGACTTTTGCCTTGAGTTGATAAAATAATTTTGATTTGGTCGTTTTTATGCTAAACTTTCCTTTTTGAAACAACCATTTCGACCTTTCAAACGTTTTATTAAAAACATACTATATGGAATCTAATTTTTCACAAAGAGTAAAAGATGTAATCACCTACAGCAGAGAGGAAGCTTTGCGATTGGGGCATGATTATATTGGGATTGAGCACCTCTTATTGGGCATGATTCGAGAAGGACAAGGAATTGGAATTCAAATTTTAAATTCCTTAGGAGCAGATCTTAATGAATTGAGAAGAAAAATCGAAAGCTCAACTAAGGTTGGAAGCAGCTCTATTAACCATCTTTCAAACATTCCTTTGGTAAAACAAGCTGAACGTGTACTTAAAATCACGTATTTAGAAGCAAAGTTATTCAACCAAACATTGATTGGAACTGAACATTTATTATTATCAATTCTAAAAGATGCTAACAATATTGGAACGCAAGCTTTGGAGGATCAAGATGTAAATTATGATTCGGTAAAGGAAGAATTGGAAAGTATTTTATCAAATAATCCAAGTTCAAAAGCAGACTTACCAGGTAATCCAACTAACGACGATGAAGATGGAGATACCTATATGGGTGGTTCAGGTGGCGGTGCTGGAAGTTCTAGAGGCAGCGGATCCTCAGGAAGCGGAAAGTCAGGAGATTCAAAATCTAAAACGCCAGTTCTCGATAATTTCGGAAGAGATTTAACGGCAATGGCCGAAGAAGATAAATTAGACCCTATCGTTGGTCGAGAAGCAGAAATTGAACGTGTTTCTCAGATCTTAAGCAGAAGAAAAAAGAACAACCCCATTTTAATTGGTGAACCAGGAGTTGGTAAATCAGCAATTGCTGAAGGTTTAGCACTGCGAATTATTCAGAAAAAAGTTTCTCGTGTGCTGTTTAACAAACGAATTGTAACCCTAGACTTAGCTTCTTTAGTTGCAGGCACAAAATATCGTGGACAGTTTGAAGAACGCATGAAAGCGGTTATGAATGAGTTGGAGAAATCTCCAAACATTATCCTTTTCATTGACGAAATTCATACAATTATTGGAGCAGGTGGTGCATCAGGATCGCTTGACGCATCAAATATGTTCAAACCTGCCTTGGCAAGAGGAGAAATACAATGTATTGGAGCAACTACATTAGATGAGCATCGCCAGCACATCGAAAAAGATGGTGCATTAGAACGAAGGTTTCAAAAGGTATTAGTTGAACCAACTAACGTTGAAGAGACTGTTCAAATATTAAATAACATTAAGGATCGTTATGAGGTGCATCATAATGTGAATTATACAAATGAGGCAATTAAGGCATGTGTTAACTTAACTGATCGTTACATGAGCGATCGTCACCTGCCAGATAAGGCAATTGATGCATTGGATGAGGCTGGCTCTCGTGTTCATATTACAAACATAAAGGTGCCTCAAAATATAATTGACATTGAGGAAAAAATTGAAGAAGTAAAATCTCAAAAAAATAAGGTAGTTCGTAGTCAAAAATATGAGGAAGCAGCAAAACTTAGGGATTCTGAACGTCAATTAAGTGAAGCCTTAGATGAAGCAAAAGTTGCTTGGGAAGAGGAGACGAAAAATCATCGAGAAACAGTCAGTGAAGAAGATGTTGCTGAAGTAGTTGCTATGATGACTGGAATACCTGTGCAACGAGTTGCTCAGAAGGAAGGAAAGAAATTGGTCAAAATGTATGACGATATCCAAGATAAAGTTATTGGCCAAGACGATGCAATCAAAAAAGTAGTTAAGGCCATTCAACGAAATAGGGCCGGATTAAAAGATCCAAACAAACCTATAGGTTCATTTATATTTTTAGGTCCAACAGGTGTAGGTAAAACACAACTCGCCAAAGTTCTGGCGCGTCATTTATTTGATAATGATGATGCACTCATTCGGATAGATATGAGTGAGTACATGGAGAAGTTTGCAGTGAGCAGATTAATTGGTGCACCTCCTGGGTATGTTGGTTACGAAGAAGGTGGTCAATTAACTGAAAAAGTGAGAAGACATCCTTATTCTGTAATCTTACTTGATGAAATTGAAAAGGCACATCCGGATGTTTTTAACTTGCTGTTGCAAATACTGGATGACGGACAAGTAACTGATAGTTTAGGTAGAAAAGTAAGCTTCAAGAACACCATTATAATTATGACCTCAAATATTGGCGCTCGTCAATTGAAAGATTTTGGCCAAGGTGTTGGGTTCTCAACAGCTGCAAAAAAACAGAACTCTCAGGATCATGCGAAAGGTGTTATTCAGTCTGCTTTGAAAAAAGCTTTTGCACCTGAGTTTTTGAATAGAATAGATGATATGATGGTTTTTAATTCTCTTGAAAAAGAGGATATAAACAAAATCATTGACATTGAGCTAGAAGGACTTTACAGTAGAACAAAGGAAATGGGCTTTACAGTAGAAATTTCTAATCCGGCAAAGAATTTTATCGCCGATAAAGGGTTCGATGCAGAATATGGGGCTAGACCTTTAGCTAGAGCTATTCAAAAATATGTTGAAGATCCATTAGCTGAGGAAATTATTCAATCGCATTTAACTGAAGGTGATATGATTAGTATCAAGTTAGATAAAACAAAGGAGAACATTACTATTGATATTGTCAAGCCACCTAAGAAAGCGTTGAAAGAAAGTTCTTCGTCAAAAGAATTACCAGAAAGTAAAGATTCTTCGGAAGAGAAAGAAAAGAAGAAAGAAGACTAGAAGGCTAATTTTAAAATAAAAAAGCGGAATTATTAATGTTGATAATTCCGCTTTTTTATTCTCGATGATTTGAAAGAAATAATCGCTGATTTATATATTCAACTCGAATGAATATAAGAATTATAGATGTTACACTTATTTATTGTAATAGTCTCATCTAGCCATTTTCAAGAGCTCTCATCACATCCCTTTGACTAATCTGGCCAACTAACTCGCCATTTTCTAGAACTGGAAAGCGTCTAAGTTTTTTATCTAAAAAAGCTATTGCTGCATCCAATATCAAATGATTTGGGCTTAAAGTTTCAACTGTCTTTACCATTCGGTCTTTTACCAAGCCACTCAATGATGGTTCATTTGAATAATTCCCACTTATCATTTCTTTCAAGCAATCTCCTTCAGAAATAATTCCAATTAACTTATTGTTTTCATCCACCACAGGTCCCCCTGAAATATTTCTGTACACCAAAATATTAACTACTTCATCAATTGATTGGTTTGGGTGAAACTTGATTAATTGCGTAGTCATGAAATCTTTAACCAATAACTGCTGAATTACTTTTTCTTCTACTTTCCGGACACCTTGATAACTTTTAACCATAATACTTTTTTTTAATATTTCAAAAAGTAGTAAATTTTACTATTTAGGACTGTACTAAGTTATGGAATATTTTAACTTGTTAATAATTCAGTTCAATAAGCAATGCGCTAGAGCTAGAATATTTTCCTCTAAACTATTGAATCTTCATTTCTGACACATGTCCCAAAACAAGCCAAAGAAGAAACCACGCTGCTAAAGCAGCTAGTTTTGTTTTTTTCAGGCTTATAAAAGCTAGGCTTTTAACGCCTGTAAAAAACAAAACCACACATTTTTCAAATGTGTGGTTTCTTGAGTGTCGTGACCTCGGCAAGATTCAAACTTGCAACCTCCACAGCCGTAATGTGGTGCACTATTCAGTTATGCTACGAGGCCAATAAGACCGCAAAAGTATTAAAATAAAGCAATTTATTTGCTTTAAACTTCGACTATTTAATCTTGTTTGAGCTTAGGACCTTTTTATACAGTTGTTCATACTTTGGTAAAATATTCAATATGTCAAACTTTTTAGCTTGTCCAAATGCTTGCAGTTTAAATTGCTCCAATTTTTTTGCATCAGAAAGCAACTCAAAAGCATTCTTTGCCATATCATTAACATCACCAACATTGCTCAAAAAACCAGAGAAACCATGTTTGTTTACTTCAGGAATTCCGCCAGTATTTGAAGAAATTACAGGTACTCCTGCTGCCATGGCCTCTAAAGCTGCCAAACCAAAACTCTCCGATTCTGAAGGCAATAAAAACAAGTCGGCAATACTCAGAATACGCTCCGTATCTTTCACTTTTCCCAGTACTTTTAAGTCGTCGCTAATGCCATTATCTCTGCAAAAAGCTTCAGCCATATACCGGTCTGGCCCATCACCAATTAGGAGTAGTTTTACCGGCATTTTCTTTCGAATTTTAGCAAAAACTTTTACTACATCCTTTACCCGCTTCACTTTTCTAAAATTGGAAACATGGGCTAAAATATGCTCTCCATTTGGTGCCATTGAAGCTCTCAACTCTAAATCTACCTCAGGGTGATCACATCCCTCTATGCAAACAAAGTTGGGAATTACTTCAATTTCTCGATTAACTTTAAAGTGCTCAAATGTGTCCTTTTTTAAACTCTCTGAAACGGTAGTTACAGCTGTAGAATGATTTATTGCAAAAGTAATTACAGGCTCAAATGAATTATCTTTTCCAACTAGTGTGATGTCTGTTCCGTGCAGGGTGGTGATAAATGGAATTTCAATTCCCTCATCTTTTAATATTTGCTGTGCCATATATGCTGCTGAAGCGTGTGGAATGGCATAATGCACATGAAGGATATCCAATTGCTCAAATTTTACAACATCAACTAACTTGCTCGCTAAAACCAACTCATAAGGAGGGTATTCGAATAAGGGATAGTCGGAAACACTTACCTCATGATAAAATATATTTTCACTAAAACTATCTAAACGAACAGGCTGCTGATATGATATAAAATGAATTTGATGCCCCTTAGCGGCTAATGCTTTCCCTAATTCTGTTGCTACAACTCCGCTTCCGCCAAAAGTTGGATAGCATACTATTCCAATATTCATTTGCTTTGTGGTTCAATTAGTGCCGACTGCGAATTTCGGAAATTACTTTCAGCAATAGCATCATAAATGACTTCTTGTATTCTTGTTCTAATGTTCATCGAAACTAATTTACCGTTAGTTGCATCCGGGTAAATTCGGTTAGATAGAAAAACATAAACGATTTGCTCATCAGGGTCAGCCCAAGCATAAGTGCCCGTAAATCCTGAGTGTCCAAAACTGGCATAGGAGACACAATCACAGGTAGGACCAGGCTCTCCATGCCATGCAGGCTTATCAAAGCCTGCGCCTCTTCGGTTTTCTTCCTTGTTTTGAGGGATATCTCCTTCACAAAATTGACATTTTTGATATTCCGTTAATACTTCTTCCTTTAAGTAGCGTTGCCCGCCATAAGTGCCACCATTTAAGTACATCTGCATTAATTTACCTAAATCGTTGGCAGTTGAGAACAAACCGGCATGTCCTCCTATTCCACCGAGCATAGCAGCTCCAGGATCGTGAACATCGCCATGAATCAACTGCTTGCGAAAGATATTATCATCTTCGGTTGGAACAATTTCACTTAAATCAAACTTGTTTCTTGGCTTGAAGGTTGTTCTGCTCATGCCAATTGGTCCGTAAAAATTTTCTTGATTATAAGCCTCAATGGATTCTTTTGTGATTTTCTCAACCACTTCTTTCATAAAGTAATATCCTATATCACTGTATTTATATTCTTTCTTGGGATCAAGTTTTGCCCTATTTATAATGCGACTATAGATAGTGTCTTCATAGTTTTTATTGATATATAATTTTTCAGCGACTCGATTGGAATAAGTTGTCGATGAATCACTACTATATATATCATACCTTGGCATTCCGTGATGCAAGGTTTTAACGTAGAAAGGAATCCAAGCAGCTAGTCCAGCTTGATGTGCTAACATATCGCGTAAAACGATGTCCTCATAATCGGTTCCTCGAACCATTTTCAAATGCTTGCCTAATTTATCATCTAAGGACAACTCATCTTCACTATCTAATTGC
Source organism: Vicingaceae bacterium (assembly GCA_040218815.1). Taxonomy (GTDB): domain Bacteria; phylum Bacteroidota; class Bacteroidia; order Flavobacteriales_E; family Vicingaceae; genus JAVJQS01. Next base: position 793,037 of record JAVJQS010000004.1, read on the forward strand.
ATTATTGCCAATAAGGTAGAAGCTATTTTTGTAATTGAAGCAATGTCATATAAATCCGTTGGTTTAATCGTATCATTAGTAGTGTAAGTGGGTCTACCAAATGATTTATTATAAATTACTTGTCCATCCTTTGCTATAAAAACTTGAGCTCCTGGAAAAGCGTTTGCAGCAATTCCCTCTAACACAATAGAATCAACTGAATTAAAATTAGAAGAGGCTAATCCAACCGCTTCTGGCATAGTATAATTAAATCGAATAGGTGTTTTAGACTCTATACCCATACCCATTTCAATGTTTCGATTAATATTTACTGGAAGCTTCCCTGTAGCTTTAATGCCTCCAAAAATCAATTGAGCACTTAATTCTTGTGCATCAATGCTATTTTGATAAGCCATAATCAATGCATCAACATAATCTGCCGCTAAAAACTCTTTTAAACTATAGGCATTGGCAAAAACAGCAAGTGTTATTTTCTTCTTCAAACGAAGAATATTTATAAAGTTTTTAAACTCTGTATTCAGCTCAGCTGAAACCCAAGGGTTTTTATTGGACTTATGAATACTCACAATAATTTCATCGTAAGTCAACAGTGTATCCATCAGCGTCTTTTGTTTTGCAACAGGAAGCTCAGCGTAATGAAGAGTATCTACCCTTGCATAATTGTTCAAACTTTTTTGAAAAGGTCTATAACTAACCCCCTCTTCAGCCAAAACTACATTGACAATACGTTTATCATTTAACTCTTTAATAGGAAGGATATTCTTCTTATTGCGGAGCAAGGTTAAGCTATGCTCCATTAATTTTCGATTCAAGTTTTTATATTTTGCCTGATTCAAGTCCATAACCAAGCCCTCAATTTTTACAGGATTCATCTTGTCTAAACCCAACCATTCTTTAGCTCTCAACACTTTAAGTGAAGAACGATTTATAGCAGCAGTATCTAGTCGACCATCAGCTAAAGCAGCTTTGATTAGTTCAAAAGCCTTAGGAATATCTTGAGAGAGTAGTAACACATCATTACCGGCTATTAGGGCTTGTAAATCAATGTCTTGAGATTCTTGATATTTTGCAACTCCACCCATATTTAAGCCATCAGTAAATACCAAGCCTTTATATTCTAATTCTTGCAATAACATAGTGTCTACCACCTCAGATGTCAAAGATGAGGCCCTTTTATCTACTCCTGTTATTTGAGGCAAGTACAAATGAGCTGTCATAATACTGCTAATTCCTGAATCAATGAGTTTCCTAAAGGGATATAACTCTAATGAATCAATACGCTCTCGATTAAAATTTACTACAGGTAGACTCTTATGAGAGTCAGTATCTGTATCTCCATGACCCGGAAAATGTTTTGCACAGGCCAATAAGTTGCCATCTTGCATGCCTTTCATATAGGCAATTCCCTTTCGAGCAACATTTCGCTTATCTTCCCCAAAGGAGCGGGCAAAAATTACAGGGTTTTCTGGATTGTTGTTTACATCTACTACTGGGGCAAAATTTACATGTACGCCAATCCGTCTAAACTGTTCTGCAACATCTAAGCCCATTTGATACAACAATTCATCATCTTGTATTGCCCCTAAGGTCATTTGCCATGGGTATTTAATAGTGCTATCTAGTCGCATTGATAAACCCCACTCCCCGTCTATGGCAATCATTAACGGCGTTTTAGCTAGTGATTGGTAGCGGTTAGTCAATTTTGCTTGTTGAACTGGACCTCCTTTAAAGAAAGTAAGACCTCCCAAATGATATTCTTGAATCAAGCTTTCAACTTCCTTCTCATAATCCTTCCCTTTAGTAGAATTGGCGGCAACATTAAATAATTGACCAATCTTCTCATCCAAGGTCATTTGGGCATGAATAGAATCCGCCCACACTGATTTTTGCTCTAAAAATGGCGGTTGTTCACGTTCTTCATTCACTGAGAAGGAAAAAAATGAAACCGGTATAAGAAGAATTAGAAGTCGTTTAATTTTCAACTTGTGAGTGATTTGGGTTCAAGCAGCTAAATTACCACAAGTTAATAGCAAATAGGTTGCCATTTATTGGACTTATAAACACCCAAAAGTGAAATTATTATAAATGTTAACCCCACTAAACATACTATTAAGTCGTTAATCTCCGTTTGAACTGCATTGTAATCCTTAATTTTGAATTATGTTATTTGGGTCACCACTTAAGGGAGGATTAAAAAAAGCTAAACCTTTTAGGTTTAGACCTCGCTATTACGATGAAGAAAAAGAAGAACGACAGGAACGCTACAATCGAATTGAAGCAGAGATTAACGGCAAAAGGAGTCTTTCTTCAAATGGTAGTTTTAACTTAAGAGACAAATGGCAACGCAATAAAAAAACCAGCAACTTTGATAAAAAGTCCAATGTTCGATTGGTTTTTATTACCATCATTCTTTTCGCACTTTGTTATTGGATGTTCTATTATTAGACATTTTTAACCCTAGTAAAGAGTTGAATTTGATTACCTTTGTCGGTCAAATTTCACTTGCATAAATGCCCGATATTATTCATCTTTTACCTGATTCTGTTGCCAACCAGATTGCTGCTGGAGAAGTGGTTCAGCGCCCTGCATCTGCCGTAAAAGAGTTATTGGAAAATGCTATAGATGCCAAGGCTACCTCAATAAGTTTAGTAGTAAAAAATGCAGGTAAAACCTTACTTCAGGTTATTGATAATGGTACTGGAATGTCTGAAACAGATGCAAGACTTGCATTAGAACGTCATGCTACATCTAAAATTACAAAAGTTGAAGACCTATATTCACTCACCACAATGGGATTTAGAGGGGAAGCTGTACCTTCAATTGCAGCGGTATCTCAACTTGAACTTAAAACCAAAACAACGTCAAAGGAATTAGGCTCACACCTCGTATTAGAAGGAAGCGAAGTTATTTCTCAAGAACCTTGTCAGTGTAAAGTGGGAACCAATATTCAAGTTAAAAATCTCTTTTTTAATATTCCTGCCCGTAGAAATTTTTTAAAGAGTAACCCCGTTGAAACCAAACACATTATTGAAGAGTTTTTGAGAGTAGCATTGATTCACCCTGAGGTAGCCATGCAAATGACCAATGACCAGCAAGAAGTATATCAATTACCTAAAGGAACTTTTAGGCAACGCATCGTTAATATTTATGGTGAAAAATACAATCAACGACTAGTTCCAGTTGAAGAAACTACTGATATTGTTAAAGTTTCAGGTTTTGTTGGCAAACCTGAATTTGCCAGAAAAACAAGAGGCGAACAGTATTTTTTTGTAAATAACCGATATATCAGAAGTGCCTATTTGAATCATGCTATTCAAAATGCCTTTGAAGAACTATTGCCTAAAGATCAGTTCCCCTCTTATTTTTTGAAAATGGAACTGAATCCTGCAAAAATTGATATCAACATACATCCCACGAAAACAGAGATAAAATTTGAAGAAGAGCGGGCAATTTATGCTATTTTAAGAACTTCAGTAAAGCAAGCCCTTGGCAAGTTTAATATTGCTCCATCGTTAGATTTTGAGCGTGAAAGCACCTTTGATGTGCCCATGTTAAAAAAAGGGGAAGCCATTCGCATGCCCAATATTGAAGTAAACCCAGATTTCAATCCCTTTGAATCAGAAAAGAAATCACCCCAGCCTGAAATTAGCTTTCCATTTAAACGGGAATCAAAAGCTAACTCTAATTGGGAGAAATTGTATGATTCAAGTTCAGGCAGCCAAAGAAGGCATGAAACTTCAAGTGATTCTAGTTCAACAGCACAACAAATCAATAAGCTAGAAGGGGTTAACGAAAAAAAATTACTTCAGCTTCATCGACGCTATATATTAAATCACATTAAATCTGGTTTTATCATAGTAGATCAACATCGTGCGCATCAGCGCATTTTAATTGATAAACTAAGTGAAAAAAGCAGCAACCAGAACAGTAATAGTCAGCAGTTATTGTTTCCAGAAGACCTAGAGGTTTCTGCGGAGGACGCTACATTAATTCACAGCTTATTGGATGAATTAAAAAGTTTGGGATTTGATCTCAGATCATTCGGTAAAAATCATTTTATTGTTCATGGGGTACCCTCAGAAGCGAATAACAGCAATGCTAGAAATTTAATTGAAAGTTTGTTGGAGGAGTTTAAAGGAAACCTTTCCGCCTTAAAAAACAACCCCAAAGAACAATTAATTCGTTCCTTGGCTAAAAGCATGAGCATAAAAAGCAACCAACAATTAAATGAAACAGAAATGAATAATTTAATTGATGAACTTTTTGCTTGTCAAATGCCTTATAGTTTACCCAATGGTCAGCCAATTATTATTACCTACTCATTAGAAGATTTAGATAAACAATTTAAGAGAAAATGAACATTGGAGGCGGAAACCCCTTAAGTAACTTACCAGAAGTTGTCAAAAACTTATTGATAATCAATGTATTGCTATTTGTAGGAACTATTGCTGCATCTCAAGCAAACATAAACCTAGCCGATCATTTGGGTTTACATCATTGGTCAAGTGAGTTGTTTAAGCCCTATCAGCTAGTTACCTATATATTTATGCATGGAGGATTTATGCATTTGTTTTCAAACATGTTTGGTTTATTCATGTTTGGCCGTGTACTGGAACAAGTTTGGGGCAATAAGCGCTTTTTAATTTATTACATGGTTACCGGCATTGGTGCTGGATTAATTCAATTGGCAGTTACTGAAATTCGAATTCAAATGCTAGTAAATGAGGTTGACCCTCAGTTATATCAAATTGTAGTTAGAGAAGGTTTAGAGGTGCTACAAAGTGGGCAAAACTATACCAATGAGGCTGCTAGAGAACTAAATAACCTAATCAACATTTCAACTGTTGGTGCTTCGGGAGCAATCTTTGGAATTCTCTTGGCCTTTGGAATGTTATTTCCAAACACTGAGTTGATGTTACTCTTTTTTCCGGTGCCCATAAAGGCGAAATACTTTGTGGCGCTTTATGGAGCATTTGAACTCTACCAAGGGTTTGCCAACAACCCCAACGATAATGTTGCACATTATGCGCACTTAGGTGGAATGTTATTTGGCTTCATCTTAATTAAGTATTGGAAACAAAACGGCAAAACATTCTATTAGATGCAATTTAATCGTGGACGTAATATAGATTTAGGTTTTAAGAGCGGAAATATGCTCATCAAGCTAATATACATCAACCTATTTGTGTTCTTGGGTATTAAGTTATTATACCTCTTCTTTTGGTTGATGCAAGCCGGTAGTTCTCCTGAACAGTGGGCCTTAAATTGGTTAGCGGTACCATCCAACCCAGGAAGCTTAATCTTTAAGCCATGGACTTTAGTGACTTACATGTTTCTACATCTAGGTTTTTGGCACTTATTTACCAACATGCTTTGGCTCTACTTTTTAGGTCAATTGTTTTTGGAATTTGTCGGTGAAAAGAAACTACTAACGGTATACATTTCCGGTGGATTAGCAGGAGCTTTACTGTACATTGTTTTCTTCAATCTATTTCCTGTTTTCAGAGAGGCTATGCCAATTTCAAGAGCATTAGGTGCATCAGCTTCTGTTATGGCTGTTGTTGTTGGAGTAGGCACTTATGCACCAAACTTTTCTATCCGCCTCTTTCTTTTTGGCGATGTAAAGCTCAAATACATCGCAATTTTTTCATTTGTCATTGATGTGTTAAGCATTTCAAACTCTAATTCAGGAGGACATATTGCTCATATTGGAGGTGCTGCTTTAGGCTTTTTATTTGCTAAGCAATGGAAAAAAGGAAATGATATTACGGCTTGGGTAGGCAGCACGATTGGTTTTATTCAAGCGGTATTCAAAAGCAGCTCAAAAAGTAAAATGAAAGTGAAGCATAGACGAAGCAGCAGTGACTATGATTACAAAACACGCCAAAAGCAAGAGCAAGAGAAGGTAGATGAAATTTTAGATAAGATTTCTAGATCGGGTTATGACTCCTTGAGTAAGGCTGAGAAAGATTTCTTGTTTCGAGCAAGTGGAAATGAGTAGCTTTCAACAGTAATATTAACTGATTGTCTGGAGTGATACCCACAACTGTTTAAATTTAATTTGAATTTTTTCGAGAAGGATGACCATTTTTATCATTTGAGGATGGAACTAAAAAAATGTGGCTAATGATTTAAGAAGCTCAAAAGCTAACATAGTGATTATAGTACTAGTCATTGCGAGGAGGCACGCCTGCCCGCCGCGGTGGGACAAAGCAATCTGGACATGCTTACGCTGCATTGATTCCTAAGCAAGTAATCCAGAAGTAATAAATACCAGATTGCTTCTCTCCTTCGGTGGGCAGGCACCCTTGAGTACAGAGGGTTCGCAATGACAGTAAATAAGGTGATTCTTTTAATTCTACTTTTCTTTTGACAGGCAAGAGAACAATAAAAGTTAAATTCTTCACTAATCAATTTAGGTAAATAAACAACTATTGATTTAATATTATATTCGCAGCGAATACCACAACATTTTATGAAAAGTATCTCTGTTTTCTGTGCATCTGCAAAAGGTGACAATCCAATTTATGTAGAGCAGGCTTTCTTGTTGGGCAAATTAATTGCTTCCAAGGGTTATACTTTAATTTACGGTGGAGCAGCAATAGGGTGTATGGGTGCAGTAGCAAGAGGAGCATTAAAAAATAATGGAAAGGTGATTGGTGTATTGCCCGAATTTTTAAATCGAAAGGAAATATCTCAAATTGGATTAACTGAATTAATTATGGTTGAATCCATGCACGAGCGCAAACTAAAGATGAATGACTTGTCTGATGGAAGTATAACTATCCCTGGAGGCTTTGGAACCTTAGAAGAGTTTTTTGAAATCATTACTTGGGGTCAATTGGGCTTGCATCAAAAGCCAACAGCCTTATTAAATGTAAATGGATACTATGATTTTTTAATTGCTCAACTCAAACACATGAATAGTGAAAAGCTATTGAAGGACAAGCATATGAATATGCTCTTGATAGAAACGGAGATGGGGCAATTATTAGAGAAAATGGAAAATTATACGCCACCAGCTTTGGAAAAATGGTTAAGCCCTAAAACCACTTAGCTCATTGCCCTACCCAATCTAGCTTTTTAACAATAGCATACCAAGCGTCTTCCAATACAAAATATCCATAGTCATAGCAGTAGTAATAAACTCTTCCCTCTTTAGTAGTTAATGTATTGGTATGATAGGTAAAATTGAATCCACTTTCCAACAGCTTTTCACGCTGAATTTTAGTTTTATCTTTTTTAATTAAATCAGCTAGTAATTTACGGTTCTTTCTAAGTATTCCATTGATGTTTCTAACCTGATTATTATCTTCACTGTTCTGTTTATTATAGTAGCTACTTCTGCATTGAGCACTGCAAAACTTTTTATCAATCCTCCCAAACAACTCATCACCGCACTCTAAACATGCTTTTTCCATAAGTTAAATATAGTAAAAACAATATAGTAAATGCCCGCACCTATGTCCTTGAACAGCTGTTCAAAATAATTTGTGATATGGGAAAAACAATACCATGACTTATTTGTATCCTATGTAAACATATTTAACTAGGTTAAATTTTGGTTTGGTTTGGTTGGAGCCCGTTGTGCAGCAATAAAATGCGACAGCGGGCTTTTACTATTTCTTAATTTCGCAGCAAACTTTATTCCTTGAAAAAAAATAAATTTCTAAGCGTTTTTTTTAAAATAGCCTTTAGTCTGCTATTAATTGTATTCTTGAGTGCCTCCACTTTCTTCTTAATACTTTTTCTTGGAGGTTTTGGCAAAATACCGAGCCAAAATGAGTTAAAAGATCTTCAAAATCATACTGCAAGCATAGTCTATAGTACAGATAAACATGTAATAGGAAAGTTTTTTAAAGAAAATAGAACAGTTGTACCTTATGATTCACTGCCTCAGCAGCTCGTTAATGCCTTAATTGCAACAGAAGATGCAAGATTTTACGAACATGAAGGGGTAGATGGTAAAAGCTTAATTCGAGTGTTGATTAAAACAATTATATTAAGTGATGAACGATCAGGTGGTGGAAGTACACTAAGTCAGCAATTGGCAAAAAATTTATTTGGAAGAAAAGACTATGGAAAAATAACTCTTCTAGTTAATAAGTTAAAGGAAATAATTTTAGCCAATCGACTTGAGAACAACTACAGCAAACAACAAATCATTGAACTCTATTTAAATACGGTTTCATTTGGAGAAAACACTTATGGGATTGAAGTAGGGGCTCAACGTTATTTTAATAAATCGGCGAATCAATTAAAAATTGAGGAAGCAGCAGTTTTAATTGGATTGCTGAAAGCAAATACATATTACAATCCAAGGCTTCATCCAGATAACGCCCTCCTTAGAAGAAATGTAGTGCTTTCCCAAATGGTGAAGTACAAGTACCTCACTTCAGAAAAAAATGACTCATTAAAGCAACTGCCGATTCAACTTGATTACTCTAACTTATCAAAAATGGACAATACCGCCTATTTTTTAAAGCAAGTTAAATCAGAAAGTGAACGTATTGTAACTGCTTACAATAAAAGAAATGAAAGCCAATTTGACCTCGAAAAGGATGGTTTAATAATCCAAACAACTTTAAATTACGATTTACAAGAGCATGCAATAAGAGGAATGAATAAGCAATTGAGTAAAATGCAGTCCCTTATCAATCGGCAATATCTCATGCAGCCTTATAAAAAAGAACTAGCAGCTTTAGTAAAAAGAGTTGCTGACCGGGAAAAGTTATTGGTGAATGATACTACACGCAAAACACGATTTCTTTTTCAATGGGATGATGAAAAGGCGTTAGACAAGTATACACTTGCAGACAGTATTCGACATGTTTTAACGCAACTTCACGCTGGGGTTTTTGCCATGAATCCAAATAGCGGTGGAATAAATGCCTATGTTGGCGGACTTAGTCATCAATATTATCCCTATGATCAAGTGAGGGCAAAACGACAATTGGCTTCAACATTTAAACCTTTTTTGTATGCAGCAGCGATTGAAGAAGGGTTTGGAGCCTGCGATTATTTAAGCAATGATGAAATTGTTTTGTCAGATTATGAAGATTGGTCCCCAAAAAATTATGATAATGAGAGTGGCGGTGAATATTCACTAGCTGCTGCTTTGGCATTTTCAAAGAATATCCCAACGCTGAGACTTTTCTTTAAGATAGAGTGGGAAAAGTTAGAGCAACTATGGACTAACCTAGGTTTTGAAGGAGAACTCAGTAAAGACCCTTCTGTAATTTACGGAACGAACTCAGTGAGCTTATTAGAATTAGCAGGAGCCTACAGTGTTTTCGCAAATGGTGGTAAATCTGTTCGACCATACCTTATTCAATCGATAGAGAGTAAATCAGGCGAATTAATCTATAAACATAAAGCAGAAGAAAAGACACAACTATTGAACCCTTCAACAGCTGAGCAAATCAACGAAATACTACATAAGGCAATAACGGAAGGAACTGGAGCTGCTATTCCATCACGATATGGAATCAGAAGTCAACTAGCTGGTAAAACAGGGACCTCTCAGAATTATGCTGATGCTTGGTTCTGCATCTACAATAATGAAATGGTGCTTATAAGTCGTGTTGGTGCTTCCTTACCAAGCATTCATTTTAGCAGCGGAAATTATGGTTCTGGAAGTAGGCTTGCTTTGCCAATAATTGGGAATACACTTGTACTTGAGAAAAATAAACCATGGTTAAATGCAGGCTTATCTAAGAGTAACAATATTGATTGTGAAAACTTCAAAGAGCCTACTGAGCTAGATAAATTTCTAGATATTTTCAAAAGCAAAGAAAGCAACTTGGAAAAAGAAAGGGATAAAGCTACTCGGAAGAAAAAGCGAAAGAATTTTTTTAATAAGCTTTTTGGGAACTAAAGACTAAATTAATTTGCTTCCTCTACTTTGGTAAAAATAACGACTGGTAAATTGACTTTGGTTTACTGAACATTAAGGGCAATCATGCCACTAACTAACTCCTAGATAAAATAAACCTCCTGCTTTCTTCAATCAAAGGATATAAAGTCACATCATCTTCAACAAAAGGTACTTTCTTTCTAAATTCAGCACGTAATTTTTCAATTTTATGAGAAGATTTCTCTTCCCTAAAATCCAATCCTTGACAAGCAGATAACCATTCCACTGCAATTACACGTTCAAAATTATCTACGACCCTCTTCAACTTTGTAGCTGCATTAGCACCCATGCTCACATGATCTTCTTGTCCATTCGAGGAATCAATAGTATCAACAGATGAAGGAGTGGCTAATTGTTTATTTTGGCTTACTGCTGAAGCTGCAGCATATTGCGCAATCATAAAGCCTGAATTCAAACCTGGTTTTTTAACTAAAAAAGCTGGTAGTCCTCGCTGACCTGATACCAACTTATAAATTCTTCGTTCAGAAATTGAAGCCAACTCTGCTACTGCAATAGCTAAAAAGTCGAGTATTAATGCTAATGGTTGCCCGTGAAAATTTCCAGCGGAAATCACTTTATCTGCCTCAATAAAAACGGTTGGATTATCTGTCACGGAGTTTATCTCAGTTTCGACAACACTTTTTGCGTAGGCTATTGCATCCTTACTAGCTCCATGAACTTGAGGAATGCAACGCAGACTATAAGGGTCTTGAACGTACCTTTTCTCTCGCTTTGCAATTTCGCTTCCCTCAAGGTTTTCCAATATTTGCTTTGCTGTAACTTTTTGACCATTATGTGGTCGAACATCATGCACTAAATGATCAAATGGAGATAACCCTCCATCAAAAGCATCCAAAGCAGCTGCTGCAATGGTATCTCCCCATGAACTTAAGTGTCTTAATCGAATCAACGTATGAGTAGCAAAAGCACCCATGAATTGGGTACCATTCAATAATGCCAAACCTTCTTTTGATCTTAATACAATTGGCTCCCAGCCAAAATGTTTATTAATATCAGAACCACTCATGCGTTTTCCTTTAAAGTTTACTTCCCCTTCTCCTAAAAGTGGCAAAGCTAGGTGAGCTAAAGGAGCCAAATCACCTGATGCACCCAAGGAACCCAATTCATAAACTACAGGATAAACTCCTTCATTGTAAAAATCAACTAAACGTTGTACTGTTTTCAATTGAACTCCAGAATAGCCGAAAGAAAGTGCATGAATTTTTAATAGTAACATCAAGCGTACTATTTCTTCTGATATCTCATCCCCCATTCCGCAAGCATGAGAAGTAACCAAGTTTCTTTGTAGTTTTTCTAAATCATCTTTTGAAATTTCAGTATCACAAAGCGAACCAAAACCGGTATTGATGCCATAAACTGGAGCCTCACTTCGTTCCATTTTTTCATCTAAATAATTACGACAAGCTTCGATTTTTTGCTCAGCAGACTTGCTTAAAGAGAGCGTTGAATTACTTTTTAAAATTTCTTCTAACTTTTCAAGTGAAAGAAAGTCTTCACTTATGGAATGATTTGATTTCATACTGATTTAGTTTTTAACTTCAGCTTTAAGTTGTTTCAATAATTCGTCAACAGTTAACTTTTGCTGTTCACCACTAATCATATTTTTTAAGGATAAATTGCCGCTTTTCATTTCATCCTCACCTACCATAATTACTGCTGGGATTTGCTTTTGGTCGGCGTATTTCATTTGCTTTTTAAGTTTAGCGCTATCTGGATAAAGTTCTGCAGCAATTCCTTCATCTCTTAGGCGTTCCAATATGGGCAAGCAATAAGCAGCCTCTTTAGCTCCAAAATTTACAAAGAGTACTTGAGTTGCAGCACTTAAGGCTCCTGGAAATAAATTCAATTCCTCCATTACATCAAAAATTCGGTCAGCTCCAAAAGAAACGCCAACTCCTGAAGTGTTTGGCAATCCAAAGATGCCTGTTAAATCGGCATAGCGACCACCCCCGCAAATACTTCCCATTTGAACTTGGTTGCTCACCACTTCAAAAATAGCTCCAGTGTAATAATCTAAGCCCCTCGCCAAGGTAACATCTATTTCTACTTTCGCTTTTTTTAGTTGGAGTTGACTTAAACTACTCAACATACTTTCCAACTCTTCAATTCCTTGTTGCGCTATTTCCGAAGTGCTTAAAAAATCTTTTAATTGGCTTAATATCTCTTCTGTCGACCCTTTTATTTCAAACAGAGGCTGAATAGTTTCCAATTCGTTTGGTGTTAAGCCCTTTTCTGTCAGTTCTGCTTTAACTTTTTCTAAGCCAATTTTTTCTAACTTATCAATGGCAACAGTAATTGGAACAATCATTTCTGGCTTGCCAATTAGCTCTGCAATACCGGTTAGTATTTTTCTGTTGTTGATTTTAATTGAGAAATCAGTTAAGCCTAATCGGCTTAATACTTCATCAAAGAGCTTAATCAATTCTACTTCATTCAATAAGGAGTCTGAACCAATAATATCGGCATCGCACTGGTAAAACTCTCTGTACCTTCCTTTTTGAGGTCGGTCTGCACGCCATACCGGCTGAATTTGAAAGCGCTTAAATGGAAACGAAATCTCATTTTGGTGCTGTACCACATAACGTGCAAAGGGAACGGTTAAATCGTATCGAAGTGCCTTTTCAGATATAGAAGCCGTAGTTGCAGATGAATTCTTATCATTTATTGCCTTGTAATCTGCCTTATTTAAATATTCACCAGAGTTTAATACGTTAAATATCAATCGATCCCCTTCTTCCCCGTATTTTCCAGTCAAGGTTTCACGGTTTTCCATGGTGGGTGTCTCAATTTGCTCAAAGCCATACAACAAAAAGGCTTTCTTTAACACATCAAAAATATAATTACGCTTCGCCATTACCTGTGGCGAAAAATCTCTCATCCCTTTTGGAATCCCAATTTTCTTCATATTCAATCTTCAGTGTTCAATGTTCAATGTTCAATTTTCAAACTTCAGTTTTCAGTGTTCCTCCTTAAAAACCATATTACTCTTTTCTAAAGTCTAAAATCTAAGGTCTAAGTCCGCATTAGCGGAACAAAATTATTTCACCAATTTGCGATACTTAAACTTGGTCACCTGATCGCCCAATCGCTTTCTTCGATTTTCTTCATATTCAGAAAACCCACCCTCAAAGAAATATACGTTGGCATCCCCTTCAAAAGCAAGAATGTGCGTACAAATTCTGTCTAAAAACCAGCGATCGTGAGAAATAACTACTGCACAACCGGCAAAATTCTCGATACCCTCTTCTAATGCTCGTAGAGTGTTGACATCAATATCATTGGTTGGCTCATCTAGTAACAACACATTGGCCTCAGTTTTTAAAGTCATGGCCAAATGCAAACGGTTTCTTTCTCCGCCGGAAAGCACTCCAACTTTTTTACCTTGGTCGCCTCCCATAAAGTTAAAACGCGACAAATAAGCTCTAGAGTTAATCACCTTACCTCCTATCTCCATTTGCTCATTTCCACCGGTAACTACCTCATATACTGTTTTATTTGGGTCTAAATCAGCATGTGCTTGATCTACATATCCAAGTTCTACAGTTGAACCAACTTTAAAGTCCCCTTTATCTGGAGATTCTTCCCCCATAATCATCTTAAATAAGGTGGTTTTTCCTACCCCATTCGGTCCAATAATACCTACAATACCCGCAGGTGGTAATTTAAAGTTCAAGTTTTCATACAATAAGCGATCGCCGAAAGCCTTTGAAACATCAACTGCTTCAATTACTTCGTTACCCAATCTTGGTCCACTTGGAATAGGAATTTCTAAGTTTTGAACTTGTTCCTTTCCCCCTTCACTTAATAGTTTTTCATAATTCCCCAAACGTGCTTTAGACTTGCTTCGCTTTGCCTTTGGGTTCATTCGCGACCACTCTAGCTCCTTCTCTAAGTTCTTTCTGCGCTTGCTCTCCGACTTTTCTTCAGCCTTTAGTCGCTTTGATTTTTGCTCTAACCAAGAGGTGTAGTTTCCTTGAAACGGAATTCCTTCACCACGGTCTAATTCTAAAATCCAACCGGCAACATTATCTAAGAAATAACGGTCGTGTGTAACGGCTATTACCGTTCCTTTATATTGTTGCAGGTGTTGCTCTAGCCAAAAAACTGACTCAGCATCTAAGTGGTTGGTAGGTTCATCCAATAGCAATACATCTGGCTCTTGCAACAACAATCTGCATAAGGCTACTCTTCTGCGCTCTCCTCCTGATAAGTTTGCTACGGAAGCATCGGCATCTGGGCAACGTAAAGCATCCATTGCACGATTTAGCTTGGTATCAAGCTCCCATGCATCTAGGGCATCAATTTTTTCTTGCAATTTGGCTTGCCGATTCATCAGCTCTTCCATTTTATTGCCATCGGCCAAAACAGCTGGATCGGCAAATTTCTCATTAACTTCTTCGTATTCCTTTAAAACTTGCACTGTTTCAGCAGCGCCTTCTTCTACAATTTCTCGAACAGTTTTACTCTCGTCGAGCTTTGGCTCTTGTGACAGCATTCCAACAGAATAGCCATCTGAAAAAACCACTTCCCCTTGGTAAGCAGTTTCTTTTCCAGCAATAATTCGCATTAAGGTAGATTTACCAGAACCATTTAAACCAATGATACCAATTTTTGCACCATAGAAAAACGATAAATAAATATTTTTAAGGATTGGTTTACCTGAAGGTAGTGACTTGGTGAGGTTCACCATTGAAAATATGATCTTCTTATCGTCTGACATGAATTTGTTTTTAAATTTTAGACAAATTTGTGAATTTAATCCCGTTTCTCCTCTATTTGCACAATATAATTCTTATTCTTGAAGCATTACAATTAAATAGATTTGAAGAACACTAAAACAACCTTAGGTAGAGCTGAATCAGTTGCATTTCCGGAACTGGGAATTGAATCAATCGAAGCTAAAATTGATACTGGTGCATACTCTACAGCCATACATGCTAGTGAAATTTGGCTAGAAGAAGTTGGCGATACGGAAGTTCTAAATTTTAAATTACTAGATGCATCACATCCTGAATTTAAAGATGAAGTTTTTAAAAGTTCGAATTTCAAAAGGAAAAAAGTAAGAAGCAGCAATGGAAGGCTAGAGAAAAGATTTATTTTAAAAACTAAAATCATTCTAGGTGGAAAAAAAAGAGTCACCTATATTAGTTTAACAGATCGAAGTAAGATGAGGTATCCGGTGCTCATTGGAAGAAAAGTGCTAAAGAATGGTTTTTTAGTCGATGTATCGAAAAAGAATTTACACAAGAAATAAAGAAATATGAAAATCGCAATATTATCACGGAACCCTAAACTATATTCTACCCGTCGGTTGGTTGAAGCTGCAGAAGAAAGAGGACATGAGGTTCGAGTTTTTGATCATACAAAATGCTACATAGTAAACGAAAGTCAAGAGCCGGCGCTCTATTATGGTAAAGAAAAAATTGAAGGCTATAATGCTGTAATTCCAAGAATTGGAGCTTCAGTAACTTTTTACGGGGCATCAATTATTCGCCAGTTTGAGATGATGAAGATATTTTCAACAGTGAAATCTGTTGCTTTGACTCGTTCAAGGGATAAGTTGAGAAGTATTCAAATCCTTTCCCGAGAGAAAGTAAGTATACCAAAAACGGCTTTTGCAAAACATCCAAAAGATGTACCCCATTTGATCCGCACAGTGGGTGGAGCTCCTTTAATTATTAAAGTATTAGAAGGCACACAAGGGCTTGGTGTGGTATTAGCGGAGACACAGAAAGCTGCTAAATCGGTAATTGAAGCCTTTATGGGCATGAATGCAAACATTTTGGTTCAAGAATTTATAAAAGAAGCAGGAGGAGCTGACATTCGAGCATTTGTAGTCAATGGAAAAGTAGTAGGTGCTATGAAGCGTCAAGGAAAGGAAGGGGAATTTCGTTCGAATATTCACCGAGGTGGGTCAAGCACAAAAATTAAATTGAAAAGAACGGAAATTAATGCAGCTGTTCGAGCAGCTAATGCAATGGGCTTAGGTATTGCTGGGGTTGACATGTTGCAATCAGAACGAGGTCCTTTGATTTTGGAAGTGAATTCATCACCTGGTTTAGAAGGTATTGAAGCCTCAACAAATGTTGACATTGCTTCACAAATTATTGAGTATGTTGAGATGAATGCGGATAAGAAAACAAAGTTGAAGGATAAGGTTGGAGTTTAATGGATAATTGACAATTGATAATGGATAATTGATAATTTAAACAGTTGATATTTGAAACTTGAAAGCTGAAAATAATAGTGAAGATTTTAGATTTTAGTTCCGCAATTGCGGAATTAGATTTTAGAAAAATTTTGGATTTAAAATTCAATCAACCAAAAAACTCAGGATTAGACATTGAAAATTCCAAACTCCGCACTACAAACTCAAAATTCCAAACTCCAAACTCCACATTCCAAACTTTACATTCCAAACTCCACACTAATTTATGAAAAGACAGTTATCAATAAATAGAGAAATTATACAAGCCGGGGAGAAGGCAGTAATCAATTTAAATATTGCACGACTTATCTCAGGCACTCAAATTGACTTGCCTATTCATGTCTATCGAAGTATGAATCCTGGTCCTGTAGTATTACTGAGTGGCGGTTTACACGGAGATGAAGTTGATGGGATTGAAATTATTCGCAGAATGATTAACAGCTCAGTGTTTGATAAACTTAATTGTGGTTCTGTAATAGCCATTCCTGTAATGAATATTTATGGATTTTTAAACTTTTCTCGAGAGGTGCCAGATGGAAAGGATGTAAACAGAAGCTTTCCAGGCAACAAAAAAGGTTCACTAGCGGCATTGATGGCCTATAATTTAATGCAAAAGGTAGTAGCAGAAATAGATATTGGCATCGACTTTCATACAGGAGGAGCTAATCGCTATAATTCACCACAAACACGATATAATCCAAAAGATGAACGTGCAAAAGAAATTGCTATGGCTTTTAATGCACCATTAAGCTTGGCTTCAAACTTAATTGACAAGTCACTGCGAAAGGAAGCTTATAAAATGGGAAAAAGCATTGTAGTTTATGAAGGAGGAGAATCCATGCGATTTGATGAAGATGCTATAAAAAAAGGAATTTTAGGTGCTAAAAATGTACTTAACCACTTAGGCATGATTGATTTTAAGTCTAAAAAAGTAAATAGTTATGATTGTTTAAGCAGCAGTTGGATTCGCGCAAAAAGTTCAGGGCTCATTCAACTTAAGGTAAACTCAGGAGAAGCAGTTGAAAGAAATCAACTACTAGCATTAATAACTGATCCATTTGGCAATTTTGAAACAAAAATTAAAGCACCAAAAAAAGGGGTAATCATTGGCCACAGCAATGCTCCATTGGTGAATAAAGGAGACGCCTTGTTTCATTTAGGTACAATGTAAAGTACCAAAAGAGCGGAGTAAAAAGCTGCAAAGGAAATAGACATTCTAGAAGCAGCAGCATTACAAAAGGATTGTTTGAGCTTTTCACAATGTTAAAGTAAAAAAATAATCACTCAACAGGTTGGTTTTGAGCGAATTGAAAATAAATATTTTTTTTATCTAAATAGCATCAAAACAGACTTTTTTTTCTAAATTTGCCGTCCTGCTAAAAAAGTAGAAAGTTCTTAAAAATATTGGTCCGGTAGTTCAGTTGGTTAGAATACCTGCCTGTCACGCAGGGGGTCGCGAGTTCGAGTCTCGTCCGGACCGCAAAGCCTTCCTCCTTTCGGTGGAGGGCTTTGTTTTTTAAAATATAATACCATAACTGGTCGAGTAGCTTCCTCCTTCTTCACTTAATGGCGAAATCGGCGGACAGGTAGCTTCGCTAATCGAAATGAAAGTAAGGAAGCTGTGGATAAAATATTGGTCGAGTAGCTTCCCGATAAGTTTCACTTTCGGGACAGGCAGCTTCGCTACTCGAAATGAAAGTAAGGAAGCTGTGGGTAAAATATTGGTCGAGTAGCTTCCCGATAAGTTTCACTTTCGGGACAGGCAGCTTCGCTACTCGAAATGAAAGTAAGGAAGCTGTGGGTAAAATATTGGTCGAGTAGCTCAGCTGGATAGAGCATCTGCCTTCTAAGCAGACGGTCACAGGTTCGAATCCTGTCTCGATCACTTGATGATCAAAAACGCTTTTAAAGCGGAAATGATATAAAGAAACCGCCAAGTTCACTTGAGCGGTTTTTTTATGAATTAACGCAGAGCGCTAGCTCAAGCGTTTTTGGTCCATTTCACGGATAAATCAGGCTCACCGAAGGAAATCCTGTCTCGATCACTAGAGAATGAATCCTCGAAGCAATAGCTTCGGGGATTTTTTGTTTGAAGGAGTGCCAAGCTCGCTTGAGTGCGAACTGTAAACTAAAAATCACTGCTATGCGATAGCATAGTGAAGGGATTCATTTTGACCTCGGAGCAATCAGGAACACCGAAGGTAATCCTGTCTCGATCACGAATGAATCGAAAAAGATTCAGGTGCTAGCAAGTTTTATTTTGAGGCTCGATTTTTCTTTTAAACAAAAAGAATTAGTTGATTATTTATTCTTAAATCTAATATTTTATGATCTTCGTTATTTAACTAACTTAGTAATTATATATTGAAACAGCCAAAAATGAAAATCAGTCTACTATTAATACTATCAATATCCTTTTGTTTCTTTTCTTGTAAAAAGGATGATGATGACAAAATTACTCAACCAGGAACTCCGTGCGCAACCGCCCCTTCCTTAACTACAAATTATGCATCAAGTATAACTGAGACATCTGCAGTAGTATCAGGAACTATTAAAGCACCTACTTGTGACACTTCACTAGTATCTCAAGGCTTCGTTTGGGCTAAAAGTGCTTCACCTGTTTTGACCGACAGTGTAATTGAAGTTTCGGGTGATTCAATATCATATCTATTGACTCATCTGGATTTTGAAGAAACATATTATTACAGAACCTTTTTCACAAACACTTCGGGAACTTATTTTGGAAATGAAGTGTCATTTTTAACTTCACCTCAACCAAGTGCCGTTTATCTAGACTCAAATGGTGTAACCATAAAAGCAAAAAGTTGGGCTAGTGTTGGTGATACAGGCAGGGTAAATGGAAGGTTATATTATGTAGTTGATGAAAGTACTCTTAGAAACCTTGTTCAGAATAACAAAGATTTGACAAATCGATGTATTTCATTAGTAACTAACATGTCTAATCTAATTAAAAATAATACTTCATTTAATCAACCAATTGGAAGTTGGGATGTAAGTAATGTAACTAATATGTCTCATCTATTTTATGGTGCAAACTCATTTAATCAACCAATTGGAAGTTGGGACGTAAGTAATGTAACTTCTTTTTCTAGCATATTTGGTTTAGCAACTACCTTTAATCAGCCTATCGGGAATTGGGATGTAAGCTCTGCTACTGATATGCACTTTGCCTTTGGTGGGGCAAGGTCATTCAATCAATCTATTGAAAATTGGGATGTGAGTAATGTTACTGATATGTCCCAGCTATTTTCTGGTGCAAGTTCTTTTAATCAACCAATTGGAAGTTGGAACGTAAGTAAAGCAACTAGTTTTTATAGACTATTTTCGGGAGCAACTGCTTTTAATAAGCCAATTGGAAGCTGGGATGTAAGCTCGGTTACTAATATGATAAGAATGTTTGAAGGAACTTCTTCCTTTAACCAAGATATTTCGAATTGGGATGTAAGCTCAGTTACTGATATGAGAAGCATGTTTGAAAATTCCTCAGCTTTTAACCAAGATGTTTCAAATTGGGATGTAAGCTCAGTTACTCGAATGGGCTGGATGTTTCATAATAGTTCAGCTTTTAACCAAGATGTTTCGAATTGGGATGTAAGCTCGGTTACTGATATGAGAAATCTATTTGAAAACACCTCGGCTTTTAATCAACCCATTGGAAATTGGGATGTGAGCTCGGTTACAGACATGAGAAGCATGTTTGATAACTCCTCGGCTTTTAATCAGCCTATTGGAAATTGGGATGTGAGTTCAGTTACCCGTATGGGTTGGATGTTTCATAATAATTCAGCATTTAACCAAAACATTTCAAATTGGGATGTGAGTTCAGTTACTGATATGGCAAGCATGTTTCGAGAAAACTCTGCATTTAACCAAGATATTTCGAATTGGGATGTAAATTCTGTAACTCAATGCTATAACTTCAATTTAAATAACTCTTATTGGACGCTCCCAAAACCAAACTTTACAAATTGCACCCCTTAGTTTGACCCAAATTAGCTAAACAAAAACCTTTTTTTATTTCGACAACGCTCAGCACATGTTTTAACCTAGTACAACTCAGAATCACTGAAATTCATCTGGTCTCGGAACCTCTCAAATTCAAACTTTCTAAAGCTTAATCAGCTTTCTTGACTCAGTAGAACCATCATCTATTTCAAAATGAATAAAGTAAATTCCTGGTTCGTTTGGCAAAATGACTTGAGTTGAGTTTGATTTAATAGGGGTCATTGTCATTTCTTGTATCTTCTGACCAATTGAATTATAAAGCTTTATCTGCTTAACTCCCTTTAAATACCTTATGGTAATTATATCATCTGCTGGATTAGGAAATATTTCAATTTTATAAGGAAAAGTATGCTCATTTAAACCAACGGAGCCACCTAAGTGAACGGTATCACAGTCCAATAAAAAAGGAACAATAGGAGTTAGTTGGTGCTGAAAGACTTTGACCTGATTGGTGTCAAATACACAAAGCAAACGATGAGAGGAACCAGTAATCCCACGACTATTCCCCGAATTAGTTCGGTTATCAAATCCTTTCGTCGTCCCAATTCCCTCAATAAATAGAAGTGTATCATATTTATAAATGGCTTTGGTCTGAGGTGTTACCCTTACATTTTGCAACTCGAAAGAATCGTTGTTCAATAACACCAGTTTCAATATTTGCCTATTATTTAATAGATAAGAAGTATCAACTAAAAGCTCTGTTGCGCCGCTATCAACAATAAACGTGTCATTTTTCACTAATGAGAGATCATAAATTAATTGTTCGCTTGAAAGATTAAGTGAATCTGGTAAATACCAAGCCTTGCCTATGGTTGTATCCTCTCTTACATAACCATATGGGAAAGATAGGTTTGCATCATAAAATTTACTTTTTAAAGTAGCATACCTTTGAGAATTAATAGTAACTGAATCTCCAAGATATATTGAATCAACATAAGAGTCTACAACTGGAAAATACTGAACATTATAAACATTCCAAGTATCGTTCGAGGAAAACAAGGATTTATATTGGCCATTTATATTGAAAGAAAATAGGATTAACGAGAATCCAACTAAATATTTAAACATGCTATTGATAAGAGTAACAAAAATAGGCCAAGAGTTTATTTAATTTCATAAAAACGTCATTTATAAAATAGCAACAATTATATTGCTCTCTGAAATATAAATTGATTATAACCTTAATAAATACTAACTATCTTAATTTTTATCAATGAAAATTAAGCTACTACTCGCTATTTCTATATTATTAGCACTAATTTCTTGTAAAGAAGAAGAAGAAGAAGACACAATTATCAATAATATAGTAGCATCTGATTCAAATGCAGTATACCTTGATTCAAATGGAGTTACTATTAAGGCCTATGATTGGGCAAAAGTTGGAGATACAGGTAGAATAAATGGAGTTAATTACACTATTGTTGATTGGTATTCATTAAGAGCATTAATTAAAACTGAATCAGTTATAACAAACGTTTGTGTTTCGAAAATAACTGATATGAGTTATCTATTTGACTCCACTTCCAGCACTTATAGGTTAAGTTTCAATCAAGACATCAGTTCTTGGGATGTTTCCAATGTGACCAATATGGGAGGTATGTTTAAGAATGCCGCTAACTTTAATCAATCATTAAATAATTGGGATGTAAGTAATGTAACTGATATGTATGATATGTTTTACAATGCAACTAGCTTTAATGCAGCATTAAATAATTGGGATATTGGTAATGTTACAAATATGAGTTTTATGTTTTATAATGCATATGCCTTCAATCAAGACATCAGTTCTTGGGATGTATCTAATGTCGACATTATGTCAGGAATGTTTTATAATACAACAAGCTTTAATCAACCACTAAATAATTGGGATGTAGGCAATGTTTTAGAGATGAGATTTATGTTTAAAAAGACAACAGCCTTCAATCAAGACATTAGTATTTGGGATGTTTCTAGTGTATTTAGTATGGACTTAATGTTTATGGAAGCGTCATCCTTTAACCAAGACCTTAGCAACTGGAATGTGTCTAATGTTTTTATTTGTGGTGCATTTGCTGCCCTTGCGAATAACTGGACGTTCCCAAAACCAAACTTTACAAATTGCACCCCTTAGTTTGATACTATTTAGCTAAACAAAAAACCTTTTTTCACCCCAATTATTCTGAATATATCTATTGACCTCGGAACACAAAGGATGGCCATAGGCAACCCTGTCTCAATCACAAATGAACCGAAAGAAGATATAGATGCAAGTGAGTTTCAACATGAAACTGGTTTCTTTTTAGAATCAAAACGAAGCAGATGATATTTCGGTTCTCAGGGTTGAGCTCGCATGATTAAAGAAGTTAATCCTGAATACTTAGCTAATACTGCTTCTAATTTATTTTCTTATTTTAAGGCCTAAATGAGCACACCAACAATTGACATCAATGCAGACCTTGGAGAGGGCTCAGGAAATGACGCCCAAATAATGCCACTCATATCTTCATGTAGCATTGCTTGTGGCGGGCATTATGGTGATGCTAATAGTATGAGATCTACCATCAGATTAGCCAAAAAACATCAAGTAAAAATTGGTGCACACCCTGCTTTTCCTGATCTCGATAATTTTGGCAGAAAGATGCTTTATCTTTCCAAATCCGAATTGCAAAAATCCTTGAATGAACAGCTTGAAAATTTTCAAGAAATATGTCAACAAGAAGAGGTACAAATTAATCACATAAAACCACATGGAGCATTGTATAACCAAGGGAGCAACCATAAAGATCATGTTTCAGCAATGATTGCAGCATTTGAAAAAGCAGATAACTCCCCTGCACTTTATTTGCAAAAAGACTCATTACTCTACCGTTCAGCGAAAGATTCCTTTCCTTTAAAACTTGAGGCATTTATTGATCGCACTTATGCCAATGAGAAGAGTTTAGCAAGTAGAACGTTAGCTAATGCAATTATAAGCGACCCAAATGATGCTTGGAATCAGCTCATATCAATCTTCGAGAATCAAACAGCAATTGCTATTAATGGCAATCGAATTAGAATTCAAGCCGATACTTTTTGCATCCATGGTGATCAGGCCCATGCGGTAAAAACCTTAAGATTCATTCATAAAAAGTTAAAGGAAAAGCAAATCGAGTTATCATGAAAAACCAGTTAAACATTATTCCTTTTGGTCATCAATGCTTGCTTATTCAATGGAAGAATAAGGATCCCCAACAAAACATTATCAAAACAATATCTTTTTTAGAAAAAAAGCACAATGAAAAGATTCTTGAATTGGTGCCCTCTTATACTGAGCTGGCCATTTATTTGCATGAAGGGGTTAATCAGCAAGATTTATTAAAGACAATTAAAAATGAAATCCCTATCTCCTCTAATAAAAACAATGAATTTTCAGGTAAAATATATGAAATTCCCGTATGCTATGATATTGATAAAGGAATAGATTTAGAAGAACTAGCCCGTTCAAAAAATAGAACGCCTAAGGATATAATTGAATTGCACTCACAAGTCACATATCATATCCACTTTTTAGGTTTTCTACCCGGTTTTCCATATCTAAGTGGATTAGACCCAAAACTACATCATCCGAGATTAGAATCTCCTAGGACTAGGGTGACCAAGGGATCAGTTGGAATAGCGGGTAACCAAACTGGCATCTACCCTTCTACTTCGCCAGGAGGTTGGAACATCATTGGTCAAACACCGGTGGACTTATTTTCTGTAAATGAAGATCCTCCAGCTCGATTAAAAGCAGGTAATCGATTGCGGTTTAAAGCTATAGATAAAGGGGAATTTGAAAAAATTAGCGCCGAAGTGAAAAATAACAACTACCAAATCAGAACATCAAATGATTGAAGTATTGAGATCAGGATTAGCGACTAGTTTTCAAGATCGTGGAAGGTTTGGATATAGAAATCAAGGTGTTCCTTTAAGTGGAGCTATGGATTTTTATTCTGCACTATTAGCCAACCAATTACTAGGAAATTCAAATAATTTGGCACTCATTGAGTTTGTTTTACAAGGGCCAAAATTATTCTTTCACCAAGCCCAAAAAATTGCAATTACTGGTGGTGATTGGAAAGTCACATTAAATGGTGAAAAAGTTTCCCTAAATACTGTTATAAATGTTCCAACCAATAGTGAGTTAGATATAAAAGGATCGAAGCACGGTATGTATGGCTATTTAGCCGTTGAAGGTGGCTGGAAATTAGAAAAAGTCCTTGATAGCTTTAGTCAATATGGTTCAATTACGGCTAAATCTAATCTTCAAAAAGGGGATAAGATTAAGTTTAACAATTCCTTAAAGTCTACTGAAAATAAACATGCTTCTGTTGGTTTTCAGCAAAATTTATTTGGAGTAACAGAAATTGAAGTCGAAAAAGGACCTGAGTTTGAAAAATTATCTGTTGAACAACAAGAAGAAATATTTACTGCAGAATTAACACCTTCTAAAGATAGTAACCGCATGGCTTACCCTATAGAGCATGGCCTAAAACTTAGTGCGAAAGAGATAACTACTAGTCCAGTGCAACCGGGAACTGTGCAATTAACACCTTCTGGCAAATTAATTGTCTTGATGCGTGATGCACAAACAACGGGAGGGTATGCTAGGGTTCTACAGTTAACGCCTATGGGTATTAACCAATTGGCGCAAAAGAGACCGGGTGAAAGATTTAAATTTAAATTAATAGCATTATAAATCAATACAACTTTTTCCTTTTCGTTAAAAAGGGTAAGAGCACCTGATTAAAAGACTTCCCTACATCAGCTGAAACAAAGTCAATACCATATTGACCGCATTTCAAGCGTAATTCTTTTTCTCTTTCTTTTACTTCTTTTACATATTGTTCCTTCACTTCATTGGGATTCAACTTCACCTCTTCCCCACTTTCCATATCCACGAAGCGATAAGGTCGATTTTCAAAGTCAAAATCAAGTTCTGTTTTTTGATCTACCACATGAAATAAAATAATTTCATGTTTGTTGTGCTTTAAATGCTGTAAAGCGGATAACAAGTCATCCTCTCGATCAGAATTGTCAAGCATGTCACTAAAAATAATCACCAAAGAACGCTTGTGAATCATTTCAGAAATGTGGTGCAAGGCATCGACAGCGGAAGTTGATTTTTGAGTTAAGTTCCCTTCCAATAACTTTTCCAATTGATTATAAACTAAGCGTTGATGAGCCGCATTAGATTTCGCTTCTGAGTGAAACTCAATTTTATCTGAAAATAAGCTCAAGCCATAGGCATCTCTTTGTCTGCGTAATAACTCAACCAATGCAGCTGCTGCATAAATGGAAAATTGCAACTTGTTGTGCTTGCCTTTTTCTACTTTTTCAGGAAATTGCATAGATGTGGAAACGTCCATGATAATTCTGCACCGCAAATTGGTTTCTTCTTCATAGCGCTTCACAAATAACTTATCTGTTTTAGCGAAGAGTTTCCAATCTAAATGGCGGGTTGACTCTCCTGTATTGTATAAACGATGTTCAGCAAATTCTACAGAAAAGCCATGAAAAGGACTTTTGTGAAGCCCTGTGATAAAACCCTCAACCACTTGCTTGGCCAATAATTCTAAATGGCTGTATGCTTGGATTTGAGTTCTGTCGATTGCTGGCATAAAATAGGATTAAGGATAAAGGATTAGGGATTAAGGAATAAGGATTAAGGCTGAAAGATTAAAATTAAAAAACTCATTACAAAACACCCTTTAAAATTATAAAAGATATTCGATAATGAGTTTTTTACGTGATAAAGACTTTATCTTTTAACCTTTATCTTTCATCTCGCCGAAGGCGAATATTAAGCCATTTGAGCATCAAGCTTTCCAGCATATGCTGTTTTAGCTGCTGCTCCTACTTGCTTGTCTACAATTTCACCGTTTTTGAAAAACAATACGGTTGGTATGTTTCGAATACCATATTTTGCTGAAATAGCTGGATTTTCATCCACATTTACTTTTCCAATAACTGCTTTTCCTTCGTATTCACCATGCAATTCGTCAACGATTGGTCCAACCATTCGACACGGTCCACACCACTCAGCCCAGAAATCTACCAATACTGGCTTATCTGATTTTAATACTGTTTCTTCAAAATTTGCATCTGTTAATTCTACTGCCATAATTCTATATTTTAGTTTTTAATTTGATAGTTCGTTTCTATAATTTCAAAATTAAGCATTCAACAAGTTTACCAATCTGTTTGCTCACGACAAATTGGCATTATTCAACACTGTAAGCGATCTTTTTGTTGGCATCTAATTTTTCCAACAAGTCATTCGTCAAGTTCAATTGTAGGTTCCTAGATTTTAATTGAATTACATTTTTGTTCTTTCTATCCACTAGCTGAAAACCTATGGTACACTTACCTAACTTCTCTCCTCCTAGTTCATGCATCCAATTGATTATGCCTTCATCCACGGCCTCATAATCCAACTTGATGTTGATGTGTTTTGCCATTTTATCTTTCAAATCAGACAACAATTCAATTCCACTAATTTTAAACTCTAACTCATCGTTCCACTGCCGTTTTTGCACTTTTCCTTTGACAAATAAGAACCACCCTTGAGTTAAGTAGCCTTTGAACTTGATGTAATCATCTGAAAAAAGCATGAATCGAAAATTCTCTTCATAGCCTTCCAACACCAAAATTCCAAAGGGCTTACCTGTTTTAGTAATTCGATGCTGCGCTTCCGTAACTATTCCTGCCATGCGCATTTCTCCTCGCTTCATGGCTGCTTCTAAATTATTTAGATCTTTAATCCTCGCCGTACAGAAGTTTTTAATCTCAAACTTAAATTCGTCCAAGGGATGTCCTGAAAGATAGATTCCTACTACTTCCTTTTCTTTAGATAACTTCTCCATTCTACCCCATGGTTCACAATCAGGAATCTGCGGTTCTGGTATTTCAATAGCTGACTCACCACCAAATAACGACCCTTGTGAAGAGTTTTCTTGTTCTTGATGATTACTTCCATAACGAATTGCTTTTTCTAGAAAAGGCGAATCACCATTGTTTTGATAAAAATATTGCGCACGATGCACTTCTTCAAAGGAATCGAAGCCACCAGCTAAGGCTAAGCTTTCAAAGGCCTTTTTATTTGCTGATCGTAAATCTACTCGTTTGGTTAAATCAAAAATGGAAGCGTATTTACCATTTTCCTTTCGCTCACGAACAATTGCTTCTACTGCTCCCTCACCTACTCCCTTAAGAGCTCCAATACCAAAGCGAATTTCTTTGTTTTTATTTACTGCAAACTTGTAGGAGCTTTCATTGATATCAGGGCCCAATACTTTTGTTCCCATTCTGCGGCATTCCTCCATGAAAAAGGTAACCTTTTTGATGTCATTCATGTTATTGGTAAGCACCGCCGCCATATATTCTGCAGGATAATTTGCTTTTAAATACCCTGTTTGAAAGGCTACAACTGAATAGGCTGCCGAATGCGATCGATTAAAGCCGTATTCAGCAAACTTCAGCATGATGTCAAACACCTTCTCCGAGTTTTTCTTTTCTACACCATGAATCTTCTCTGCTCCTTCAACAAACTTGACCTTCTGCTCCTGCATTACGTCCATTTTCTTTTTCCCCATGGCACGTCGCAAAATATCCGCTTCACCCAGAGAATAGCCTGCCATAATTTGAGCTGCTTGCATAATTTGCTCTTGGTACACCATAATCCCATAGGTGTTTTCTAAAATATCTTTTAGCAGCTCATGGGGATATTCTACTTCAACATCTCCTCGTTTTCTAGAAACAAATAAATCGATAAATTGCATAGGACCTGGACGATACAAGGCATTCATAGCAATTAAATCCTCTATGTTCGTAGGTTTTAAGTTTTTAAGGTGTTTCTGCATTCCTGCAGATTCAAATTGAAAGGTCCCATTGGTCTCTCCTCTTTGATAGAGCTCATAGGTTTTTTCGTCATCCAGCGGAATTTCATCTGGATCTATTTCAATGCCGTAGTTTTCTTTTATTAGAGCAATGGCATCCTTAATTATAGTAAGGGTTTTTAAGCCTAAGAAGTCCATTTTTAATAAGCCTGCATCTTCTACCACCTTGTTATCGAACTGAGTCAACAGCAAGTCTGATTCCTTTGAAGTACACACCGGAACATAGTTGGTAATGTCATCAGGTGAAATAATAATTCCACAGGCATGAACCCCAGTGTTTCTAACAGAGCCTTCTAAGGTTTTTGCTTGAGTCAGTGTTTTTCCAATGTGATCGTCTTTTTTAATTAGCTTCCTCAGCTCTGCAACCTGACTAAAGTCATCGGCATTTAACTTCTGTTTGAGGGCCTTTTCGTCGGTATCAAAAATGGCTCCCAAGGAGATGTTGGGCACCATTTTCGCTACTTTATCCACCTCAGGCAAGGGTACATCTAATACTCTTCCTACATCGCGGATAGATGATTTCGCTGCCATTGAGCCGTAGGTAATGATTTGAGCTACCTGATTTTTACCGTACTTATCAACTACGTAGTCAATAATTTTTGATCGGCCTTCATCATCGAAATCAATATCAATATCAGGCATTGAAACCCGCTCAGGATTTAAGAATCGCTCAAAAAGCAAGTTGTACTTTATAGGGTCGATATTGGTTATTCCAACACAATAGGCAATAGCTGAACCAGCAGCTGAACCTCTTCCGGGTCCCACGGACACACCCATTGTTCTCGCAACTGTTGTAAAATCTTGAACAATCAAGAAGTAACCTGGAAAGTTCATGTCTTTCACGATCTTCAACTCAAAGTTGAGTCGCTCCTCAATTTCTGCAGTTATAGTGCCATAACGCTTTTTTGCTCCTTCAAAAGTCAAGTATTTCAGGTACTCATTCTGATCCTTAAACTTTTCTGGAAGCACATAATTGGGCAATAAGATATCGCGCTTTAATTCCGGTGGGGTTATTTTATCTACAATTATGTTGGTGTTATCAATGGCTTCAGGCACATCCTTGAACAGCTCGTTCATTTCTGCCTGAGTTTTAAAATAGAAGTTGCTATTCGGAAAACCAAATCGGAAGCCTTTCCCATCACCTTTTGGAGTACTGATTTTATCACCAGTATTGATACACAATAAAATATCGTGTGCTGTCCAATCTTCTTCATCTACATAGTGAGAATCATTGGTGGCAATCATGGGCACATTGTACTTCTTTGACCATTTCATCAGCACCTGATTCACATCCTCTTGTGTTTTTCCTGTGCCATCAATCTCACCTAAACCGTGTCGCTGTAGTTCAATAAAATAATCATCACCAAAGAGTTCGTGCCACTCTACAAAGGTTTTCTCAGCATCCTCTTCTGACTTGAACAAAATTGACTGTTGAATCACAGAAGCTATACAGCAGGTGGTTGCAATCAAACCCTCTTTGTATTGCTTTAAAAGCTCCATGTCTATCCGAGGGTATTTCGAATATAAGCCCTCCATATAACCCAAAGAACAAAGCTTTGAAAGGTTTTCATAACCCTTTTGATCTTTTGCTAAAAGCAATTGATGATACCTTTTGTCTTTTTTACCGCCAGTAAATTCTCGCTTATGCCGGTCTTCAACTAAATAGAATTCGCAGCCAACAATTGGGGTAATTCCAAAACGATTCGCTTCAGCCACAAATTTAAAAGCGCCAAACATATTTCCATGGTCGGTTATTGCAACCGCCCGCATGTTATCTTCCTTGGCTTTCTCCATCATTGAGGTGATTGGTGCAGCACCATCAAGCAATGAAAACTGACTATGAACGTGGAGATGAGAAAATTCTGGCATTTGAAAAATATACTTTAAGGAAGGTTAAAGTTAGTGATAACTAATGCCAAAAATTCATGCTGTTGATAAGTGAAAGGGACAAATTATAACTCCTTGTGGCTGTTGAATACTAGCTGTTGATAAGCCTGAGCCACTAATCAAAGTGTTCCTTTTTCTACTACTAAATACTATTTAAATCCGTTAAATTGTAATCGGGATTAGCAGCAACCTCCACCATCATAGTGAAAAGTAGACGCACTAATGTAAATATCCTTTCTGCCTAAAGCTGCTAAAGCATTTGCTGTTTTATCACAAATAGCTAAAGGTTGATTTTGCAAGAGCGTGTGTCCTTTTCCATCGTCAAAGTATTCTTCTTGCCCAAAATAAATAGCTGCCTTACCTGTAAACATGCAAGGTCCATCAGCTGGCATAGGGTCTTTAATTGCAGCAACTTCAATAGACTCTATATAGATTAACTCTTCAGTTGGGTAATGTGCAGGGTCTAAAATCCGATAGGGCTTTCTTGCTCTAATTTCTATTGTTCCAAATCCAGCATCAGTAAGCATTTTTACATACTCTGTAATGGGCAAACTACCACTTAGGCACATGGCCCTTAGTCGATCATCATTTCTAAGTTCATCATTCATTGCTTGTTCGCAAGTAGGATCACTCATTACCAGCCTTCCATGAGGTTTTAAGACACGATACATTTCTGCGATAGCTTGTTTTAAATCATCTTGCTTGAAAATATTAAACAAACAATTTTGTGCAGCTACATCAATGGTATTGTCTTCAAGTGGTAAGTCCATTGCACTCCCTTTGCGAAGATCTATAAAATCTTTATTGAACCATGGATTTTGTTGCTCTGCTTCCAACATGTTTTTTGCTGAAGCCTGTAACATTTCATCCACGGTATCAACACCGATTACAGCTCCCTTCTTTCTTGAGAAATAAGCAAATTGCAATAGTTCCATTCCTCCTCCTACTCCTACATATAAGATTTTAGGCTCATTCACTAAATCGCGAGCATGAACGGTGCTCCCACAACCATAATTCATTTGCTGCATAATCGTGGGAATTTTAAGTCCTGGAAGTTCCCAAATTGGATTCGTAGTGCAGCATAAGCCAACATCTGGAGTTTCTGCAGCAGCTTTGTATAAATCTTGTGTGGCGTCTAGGTAGCTCATAAGGAGTATTAAAAATTAAAAATTTCATCTAGTCTAAAACTAACTCCCACATGTAAAGAAAGTCTTCTAGTGGTGAAATACTTTTCATTATTTGAATCAAAAGCAGTATTCAATTGAGCAAAAGCGCCAACCTTATCGCCATTGTATTTTATTTCAGCTCCTAGTTGTCCAATTAATGCAGAATGATCTTTTGGAGTAAAACTTTCGCTAAAAGTTGAAGTGTCAGAAAAGATGAAGGAGTAATCAAATTCATTGAAAGTAAGGTAGTTCAACCTCCCACAAATTCCAAAATAAAAATCATCTCCTATGTCAATAAAGTAATTCGATTGAATATACCCTGCATTAAAGCTGGCTCCAAAAGCACCTTCAGTTAGCACCAATCCAACAAAATCATCTTCATCATTGATAAGTGTGCCCATTTCTCCTCCAGCATAGCCTACTCCAACAAGAAGATTGTCACCAGTTGATGTTTCGTTGAAATAAGCAAGTCCAATATCATACTTATAATTAGGAAAAGAGGCACT
Organism: Vicingaceae bacterium; assembly: GCA_040218815.1. GTDB lineage: Bacteria > Bacteroidota > Bacteroidia > Flavobacteriales_E > Vicingaceae > JAVJQS01. The sequence goes on from JAVJQS010000004.1 coordinate 824,662, forward strand.
TCTTTCTTCCCCATTTACTTCTGAGGTAATCTCTAATTGATATGCTGTAGCGACGTTTGCTTGAATTGCAATATTATCTGAAACGGCATAATTTACCAGTAAGTCTGTGCTATTGACTGTTGATAATGCAACAGTTAAGTCGCCCTTTTCCTTTAATATCGGTGTATTTAAGGCAGTAGGTTTATATAGATTACACGAAGAGAAAACTAGAATAACAGATAAAAAGTACAATATCCTTTTTATAAGAGTGATTGAAACTATCATTTAATTTGTTAATTGGAATTTAATTTATAGAAACACTAAATTAGCAAATCAATTGATAGTACCATTAAAAGCAACTGTATTTAAAAGAAATTATTTAAGTCTTAAATAATTGTATTAAAAAGCAATAAAATCAATTATACATTGCAATGAAGATTGATGGAACGTATTCCATTAGTTTAATTATGTCTTCAACACCTCCATTGTTAATAAGACGTTTATTATTTTAAAAGTCTATAATTTATTGTTAAATTTTATTCTCAATTTTGTTTATAGATTTTATATCTAACTAATTAGATTCCAGTAGAGTAACTAAAAAGGTAAAACTTTTTATTAGTTTCAATCGTACTTGATATAATTAAAAAGGCATTATGAAACATTTTATATCACTACATCCTTTTAGGTTTATTCTTTTAATTGCCTTGTTCAGTGGAATTAGTCAAGCTTTTTCTCAAACAAGTACCACTTCTAACGGAAATTGGAATGTAGGAGCAAATTGGACTGCTGGCGCTCCTGCTAGTGATGAAGTAGCTACTGTTACCAACGACATGACGATGAATGTAGATATCAACATAGGTAATGGCGGGTCAGTAATTGTTGATGGGGGAACTATTGATGGTTCAGCAACTGCTAATGATTTAGACATTTCAGGTACTGGGTATTTAGAAGTCGACGGGAATGTAACTGTTGGTGGAAATTTCGATTTAGCGAACGATGGGGATTTTTTAGTAAAAGCTTGTGATACCTTAAGGATTAAAGGAAATGCTACATTTCGAAACAATTCTTCCTTTTCAGTGGATAGTTGCGCTGTATTTTATGTTGAAGGAGATTTAATACTTAGAAATAATAATTCCGCAGATGTAGATGGACAAATCTATGTAGAAGGGAATCTAGAAGCCCGAAACTCTGCTTCAATTACCGGAACAGGAAACCTTCAAGTTGAAGGAACTGTTGATATTAGAAATTCTGGGACTATTTTTGGAAGCACAACAGGTTGTGCTAGTCCTCCTTGCGAATTCGGTAGTGGAGTAGGACTTCCAATCGAGTTAAAGGACTTTTCAGCTGAATATATTCAAGATCATGCTATTGAGGTTAATTGGATTACCTCAAGCGAAATAAATAATAACTACTTCACCATCTACTTTTCAGTTGATGGTGATAATTTCTATTCATCAGAGAAAATCCCTGGAGCTGGAAATAGCAACTTAGAACTAAATTATACTTATCAATTACAAAATATTCAATCAGGTTTGGTTTATTTGAAATTAAGACAAACAGACTTTGATGGAAAATTTGAGGAGTTTGATGTTAAGGTTATCAAAAGAGAAAGATACTTTAACTATAAGTTAAATGATATTGTCATATTTCCAAATCCAGGTACAGGTAATCAAATTAGAATTTCAACATCAAAAGCACTGGATTTTATTGGTTCAACTGCTGAATTAATTAGCGTTTCAGGTAATATTCTTCAATCAAAAGTTATAGGTGAAAATAACTTAGTTGGTGATCAAATTTTTGAGCCTTTTAGCGACTTAGCTCTTAGCAAAGGGGTTTATGTGATTAGATTAATTGGTAAGCAAGGAGTTGTATCTAAAACTTACATAGTTCAATAGTTTATATTCTACTTTGATAGGTATATAATTCAAAATACCGGCCTTCACTAGCAATTAAGGCTTCGTGATTTCCCCGCTCAGCAATTCGTCCATTTTCTATTACAAGAATCTGATCTGCTTTTTTTATGGTACTCAAGCGGTGAGCAATAACAAAAGTCGTTCTACCTTTCATGAGTTCGGCTAAACTTTTTTGAATTAACGCTTCGCTTTCATTATCCAGGTTTGAAGTGGCTTCATCTAAAATTATTATTTTGGGATTGGCTAAAATCGCTCTAGCTATGGCTATCCGCTGTCGTTGACCACCTGATAATTTCACTCCTCTTTCTCCGATAAGGGTATTCAAGCCATCATCAAATCGATCGGTAAACTCATTCACATAAGCAGCATGAACAGCTTGATTCAATTGTTCTTCAGTAGCATTTGGTCGTGGAAAAAGTATATTCTCTTTTATTGTTCCTTCAAACAAAAACTCATCTTGTAGCACAACGCCCAAATTCCTGCGATAACTACTCAATTTTACCTTGCTTAAATCTTCTCCATCAATGGTAACTATTCCACTTTTTGGTGTTAAAAAGGTGGCTACTAAACCTGCAATAGTTGTTTTGCCTGAACCTGAGCTTCCTACCAATGCCGTTACTGAACCAGGAGCCGCCTCAAAGTCAATTTCGTGCAACACTTCTTTGTTCTCCTCATATTCGAAGCTTACTCCACTAAATTTCACCTTTCCATCTAAGTTTTTGAGTGTTATGGTTCTAGACTCTTCATCCTCTTCGGGATCCATATTCATTAACTCCTCTGTTCGATCCAATCCTGCTAAAGCTTCGGTTAACTGACTTCCAATATTGCTCATCTGAACAATGGGAGCAATCATAAATCCTAAAAGCAATGTAAACGATAGAAAGTCACCTACTGTTAACTCATCCACCATAATCTTATACCCTCCAATACCCATTATTCCAGTTGATGCAATGCCCAATAAAAAAGCTGAAGAGCTGGTCATTATTGCTGTTGCTGTTAAACTTTTTTTCACATTGAGGTACAATCTATTTACACCGGTCTCAAAAGTTTTATTTTCTTGTTCCTCAGCGTTAAAAGCTTTAATTACCCGAACTCCAGCTAAGGACTCTGTAAGTCGCCCAGTAACTTCAGCGTTGATCACTCCCCTTTTTCTAAATACCGGTCGGATAAATTTGAATGCTTTTAGCGCTACTAATCCAAAAATGGAGATGGGAGCTAATACAAACAAAGTCATTGATGGACTAATGTTGATGAGCAGAACTAATGAAATTACAGCCGTAATTGTGCCACCAACCATTTGTACCAATCCCGTTCCAATTAGGTTTCGAACACCTTCAACGTCAGTCATTATCCGTGAAACTAAATTCCCGGATTTTGTATTGTCAAAAAATCGAATTGGGAGAGAAAGCACTTTCTTCTGTACTTGTGCTCTTAATTCAGAGATTAAAAATTGTGCTTGAACACTTAATATTCGTGTTAACAAGAATGATGTAATGGCTTGAACCAAAATAGCTGACCCAACAAGAATTAGGAGCATTTTTAGCTGCTCATAATCCTTATTTGGAATCACTTCATCTAAAAGGGTTTTACTTTTTAGTGGCAATACCAAACTCGCCGCTCGGCTAATGGCAATTAACACCAAACCAATAAAGACTAACCTTCGTCGTGGCCAAATAATTGTTTTAAAGGCTTGTCCTATGGTTACTTTGCCTTTTTTACTTTCTTCTTTAAAATTTTTCACTCGGCCAAGTTACACTATCCTCACTATGTAGCGTCTCCTTTATTACTCTTTTAACCAAGCAATAGCTGCTTCTCTTTCATCTTCTTCAAACCCTTTCATTTCTAGACCTGGAGTAAAAAAGTCTCCTACCTTAATCCAATTTTTCCAATCGTCGTCAGCAACAATGGCATATTTGTCAATTTTGCCAATGGCTTTTAAATCTAAGTAGATACCTTTTAGAAATGTTTTTGCAGAGTCTATTCCATCAATCTCTTTAATAATAGAAAGCAATCGAATCTTCTCCCCTTTAGGTAGATCATTTATAATTTTATACATTTCATGCAAGGCTGCTGCATCTAACTTACCATCAATAATAAACTGATAAATTCTTGTTCCTCTTATCTTTTCAATATCAACTTCAGTAAAATAATCTTCTGGATTTACTTCGATCTTCTCCTCAGTTAGAAGCCAATCCACTGCATCTTGATATTCTTCCTTGCTAAAATGTTTTAACTGCATGCTAAAGGTTAGGAAATCAATCATTGGGAGAAATGCTCCCATCCATTTTTTTTCGCTAACTACTGCATATTTGTTTATCTTTCCAATTGCCTTGGTTTTTACCTGAGCTAACTTCCCAAAAACTTTAAAACTGTGAAAAGATGGCCAATTGTTGATTATCGCGAGGAGATTAATTTTCTCATGCCTTTCTCCTGTTTCTAAAAGCAATTGATAAAAATCTTCCATTAATTCTTGACTCAACTCCCCTTCTATGGTAAATTGGTAGGTATTTCCGTTTAACTGTTCTAACTTCATGGTTTTTTCTCTTAAAGTTACGCAGTAATTACTAATTAAAATACCGTATTTATTTATATCCTTTTCTAAATGATCATCTAATTAATCTCCCTAACCAATGATTCATATCTTTTAATATTAACTCACCGAAAAACATTTTCTTGAAGGGAGGTGTTAGGGTAAAATGAAAACGCTATTTTTAAGTCTAAGTATCCTATTAGTATTTTCTTTTTCAATGAATTATTTATATGATTTTACTTCTGACAGCAATTCTGATTGGCAAGTTGTTGATGATAGAGTGATGGGTGGTGTTTCCCAAGGAATCTTTACTACAAACCAGGAAGGAAATGGTGTTTTCTCGGGGCACGTTTCCTTAGAAAATAACGGTGGCTTTTCATCGGTAATGCACCAATTGAATGGTTTCCAAATTGAAGATGCTCAAAAAGTTATACTTAAAGTAAAAGGCGATAAAAAAGCTTATCAATTTCGCTTAAAAGCAAACAATTCAGATGCTCATTCATTTATCCAAAGCTTTCAAACTAATGGTGAGTGGCAAGAAATAGAACTTCCATTGAATGGCTTCTATGCCAGCTTTAGAGGAAGAAAATTAGATATGCCCAACTTCTCTGCAGACAAAGTAGCAGAAATTCGTTTTTTAATCGCAAACAAAAAAGATCAAGACTTTCGCCTAGAAATTGATTGGATTGCCTTGAAGTAATTAGAAGTTCAATAACTCCTTCATCTTCTCTTCTACTTTCTCAGCATTTGGTATCATGGCCTGCTCTAAAATTGAATTTAAAGGAATTGCTGGCATACTTTCAGATCCCATTGCCATAACAGGTGCTTCTAAATATTTAAAACAATTTTCTTGAATTAATCCCGCAATATTTCTAGCAAAAGAATTTTCAATGGCATCTTCTGTCAATACTAAGCAGCGGTTGTGTTTTTTTACTGACTCAAAAATCGCATCTTTATCAAGAGGGTTTAATGTTCTTAAATCTACAATTTCCACCTTGCCTTCTAGGTTTTTAGAGGCATTCAACGCCCAGTGAACGCCCATACCATAAGTAATTACCGTCATGGAGTTTCCGCTATTAATACATTCTTCACTTGCCTCCTGTACTACTCTAGCTTTCCCAAATGGCAATACATAATCTTCAGCCGGCTCAATGGTTTTAGCAGCTAAAGTTCCTGGCACTTTACTCCAGTACAAACCTTTGTGTTCAAAAATCACGACAGGGTTTGGATCGTGATATGCCGCTTTCATTAAGCCCTTTAAATCTGCACCATTACTAGGATAAGCGATTTTTATCCCTTTGATGTTGGCAATTATCGTTTCTACACTTGAAGAGTGATAAGGTCCACCACTTCCGTAGGCTCCAATTGGAACTCTCAAAATCATTCCTGCATTGTACTTCCCGTTAGATAGGTAATAGGACCGACTTAACTCCGTATACAATTGATTTATCCCCGGAAAAATATAATCTGCAAATTGAACCTCAACGATTGGTTTTAGGCCAACCGCTGACATTCCAACGGTTGAACCTACAATAAAGGCCTCTTGAATTGGCGTATTGAAGACCCGCTCATCGCCAAATTTTTGAGCCAAAGTAGCTGCTTCTCTAAAAACTCCACCTAATCGTCCACCAACATCTTGTCCATACAACAAGCATTCTTTGTTGTTTTTCATTAATTCTTCTACTGCATGTAAGGCACAATCCACCATAACTACGCTTTCGCCGTTCTTTGGAGAACGCTCCCCTTTTTCCTCCGTTATTTCAGTTGGCGCATAATCGAATTCAAATAAATCTTCAGGTTTAGGATCATCAGCTTTTAAGGCTTTGTCGTAATCCTTTTCTACTTTTTTTCGACTTGCTTTTTCAATTGCTTTTAAATCCTTCTCTGAGAAGCCGTTTTTTAACAGTTCATTCCTCAATTTTGGATACGGATCTCTCGTTTTTTGTTCATCCAAATCATCTCTATACCACTCCATTCTTACACCAGAAGTATGGTGATTTAATAGCGGAACTTTAGCATGCACCAATATCGGTCGGCGCTCTTTTCGAATAATGTTGATCGCCTTTTCAATGGTGTCATAGCTTTCCCTGAAATCACTTCCATCTATAGTAAATGCCTCAATGCCATGGAAGCCTTTGATGTATTCGTAAGCATTTTGAGCACGTGTTTCTTCAGCATTGGCAGAAATGTCCCATTCGTTGTCTTGAATTAAATACAAGATGGGCAATTGCCTTAATGCGGCCATTTGAAAGGCCTCTGCTACTTCTCCTTCTGTAACTGAAGCATCACCTAAAGAACAAAGTACCAATGGGTTTTTCTTGTCGTCTATTTTAACTTGTTCTTTGTATTGTAATCCCAATGCTGCACCTGTTGCAGGAATAGCTTGCATTCCAGTAGCTGAAGATTGATGAGGAATTTTTGGTTTGTCCTCATCCTTGAGGCTTGGGTGAGAGTAATAAGTTCTACCTCCTGAAAAAGGATCATCTTTTTTAGCCATCAACTGCAGTATTAAATCATATGGCTGCATGCCTATTCCCAATAAAATAGAATCATCACGATAATATGGATAAGCAAAGTCGAAGTTTTTCAATTGCATACCAACAGCCAATTGAATTGCTTCATGTCCTCTAGAAGTTGCATGAACATACTTTGAAACTACTTTGAAGTTCTCTTCATAGTATTCCGTCATGCTCTTTGCAGTGGACATCAATTCAAATGCATTCTTTAAGGTTGTTTTATTTATTTTACTCATATTCAGTTTTTTGCTTTAACAACAGTTATTCTCTAATCATATTAAATGAAGTATTACTAGCTAGCTTTTTTCGATTAAAGATTAAGGATAAAGGATTAAAGCTTATCCCTAGTGAACAAACTTTAGCTTTCGTCTTTCATCCTTCATCCTTCATCCTTTCTCCTACATCCATCATACATTTTTCTTAGAGGTATTAATTAACGATCCAATCATTTTAGAAACACTTATTGTAATCTTATGTATTTCATTTTTTTCAGCATCAGTAATCATTTTTTGTTCTTCAGCTAAATACAACATTGATCTCACCTCTCCACATGATCCTTTGGCAACGTATAAAAAATAAATCCACTCCTTATTACTTTTTCGCTCAAATCCTTCAGCAATATTGTTAGAAACTGATAGTGCAGCCCTCAAAATTTGATCTCTAAAAAAATACTTCTTAGAATCTCCAAAATATTTTGATGTGACATTATACAATTCTTTAGCAGATTGCCACACTCTTAAATCCTCAAATTGCTGATAGTTTCCCATACATAAACTCTTTAACCCTTTCTCTTTAATCCTTGATCTTTCATCCATAATCTCTTATCTATCCACAAAGCCCACAAAGTTTTCACCAAGTGCGCAAAGAGTTCAATTCATCTAAAATCTTTTATCTCTTTTCTCATCCATCTTTTCTCCTTCATCCTTCATCCTTTCTCCTTCATCCTTCATCCTTCATCCTTTCACTTCACCCAATACTCCTATTCTCATCAAAAGCCTCTAAGTAATCTCCAATTCTTGCTAAAAAGGAACCACCTAAGTTTCCGTCTACCACTCGGTGATCATAAGAAAGTGACAAGTACATCATGTGGCGAATCGCAATCACATCACCGTATTCAGACTCAACTACCACTGCTCTTTTTCGAATAGCTCCTGTAGCCAAAATGGCCACCTCAGGCTGATTAATAATTGGCGTGCCCATTATATTTCTAAAGGTCCCTACGTTGCTAATAGTAAATGTGCTGCCTTTAATCTCATCGGCTTTTAGTTTGTTCTTTCGAGCACGGTCTACCAAGTCATTTACTGAAGTAGTTAAGCCCAATAAGTTTTGTCGATCGGCATTTTTAATCACAGGAACGATCAGATTTCCATTTGGTAAAGCTGCTGCCAAACCAATGTTCATGTCCTTTTTCACCATGATCTTATTCCCATCAACGGAAACGTTTATCAACGGAAATTCTTGTAAAGCTTGAACTACTGCTTCAACAAAAATTGGAGTAAAGGTTATCTTCTGACCGTGTTTCTGAGCAAAAGCGTCTTTGTTTTTCTCCCTCCATTTAACAATCTTAGTTACATCTGCTTCTACGTATGATGTTACATGAGGAGCAGTATGTTTTGAATGCACCATATGGTCTGCAATCATGCTGCGCATACGATCCATTTGAATGATTTCATGACCACCACCATCAAAATTTGATGTGCCTGAAGTTGATTGAACTGTTTTGCTTGGTTTTTTGCCTGACTTAATGTAATTGGCTAAATCATTTTTTAAGACCCTTCCTTGACTACCACTTCCTTCAATTTGACTCAATTCCTCAAAAGAAATCCCTTCCTTTTCTGCCATGCTTCGCACCAAGGGAGAATAAAACCGACCTGATTCATCAAAACGTTCAATAGTTGTGCTTGATGAAGCCGTTGCTGTTTTCTTAACGTTATCAGCCGGTGTTTCTTCATTATTCGCTGTTGGAGTGGGCTTTTCTTCTACTTTAGCATCACTATCAATTAATGCAATGGCCTCACCAATCTTAACTACCTGATTGATTTCTACTAAGTGTTTTTTTAACACACCACTTTCAGTAGCAGCTATTTCAGAATCTACCTTATCGGTAGCCACTTCTAAAATAGCTTCATCTTTTTCTACCGCTTCCCCTTCTTGTTTCAACCAATTTAAAACTGTTGCTTCAGCGATGCTTTCACCCATTTTGGGCAGTTTAACTTCAATGCTTGCCATAAACTATAACTTAGAATAATCAGCTTCAAATGTAGTGTGTAAATAGATGATTAACTAAGGAATTGAAAAATTGTAGATGATAATTCTATTTTTACTACTTTTGATAGATTAAAATACCAATTAAATCTACTTTAACTCAACTAAATAGAATTTAATTCTTTATTTCATGAAAAAAATAGACCAAATCGATGCTCAACTGCTTGAACTACTGCAAAAAGATGGAAGAATCACCATAAAGGAACTCGCACAACAGTTGGGCATGTCGACTACTCCCATTTTTGAGCGGGTAAAAAAACTAGAGAAAGCGGGTATTATTGATCATTATGCTGCTGTATTGAATGCAGACAAATTGGGTAAAAAATTATATGCCTTTGCGCACATCTCCTTAAAAGATCATTCTAAAGAGTTGGTGAGGCAGTTTACAGAGCAAATCACGAAGATCCCGCAGGTATTAGAGTGCCATTATGTAACCGGAGATTCAGATTTTATCTTAAAAATCTTGTTGAACGATATGGAGAAATACCGTGAATTTATGATGGATCAATTGTTTGACATGAGTAACATTGCCAAAGTAGAGTCGTTTCTATCCTTATCGGTATTGAAGCATGGGAATTATATAGCAGTTGATTAATTATACCAATAAAACTTTCAAATATAGTTCCACATTTGCGGAACTTTTTTGCAAGTAACTCGGCACAAGTACCATGAAATCTTGTTGTAGGACAACTCAATGGTAAATTGGTATTACTGCTTTACCACTTTCAAATTTGCTCTTTCCCCTTTTTGATTGGTCAGCTGAATGAAATAAATACCAGCGGCTGCTGGTAACTCCAATTGAAAGGATTGATCATTAAATTGTTCTTCTTTCATTAATTGTCCCTGTAAATTAAGCACTTGAATTGTTACCTTTTTAGTCGATTCTTCCAAGTTTATTTGAACTAATCCACTCGTTGGATTTGGATAAAAGGAGACTTGCTCTTGAAAAGCAATTTCAGATAGTCCTACAGGGAAAAATGGAATGCAAGCAGAGGTATCTTTGCAGCCACTTTTGGTTATTGCAACTGTATAAAAACCAGTATCTCTGGGAACAAAAAATTTGTTTGTTTCGTTTTCAATTATTGTCTTTGACTCACAATTATACCATTGATAGTCAGCCAAATCATAAGCTGCAAATAATGTATCGTTCTGAACTAAAATTGGCTCAGTCCATTCCACCCTTGGAGAGTTTATTCCTGTTGAATCTTGAAAATAATAACGTGTTGCAAAGCTACTGTCCCCTTTTACCATATAAGCAATACTGTCATCACAAATTATAATCGAATCATTATATGTCGAAGAATTGAACACACTATCCAAAAGTTCAAAAGCTGTTCCTATTGGATAAGATCGATAAATGGAGTACTTTCTTGTTTCATCTTCTCGGTAACTGCTTCTACTCTCTTCCCAACTCAACTGAATAAAAGAAGAAACATTTGTAAGCGCCAAAGAACTGTTGTCTAATTGAATGGTGTCACTTGCTTGGCTTAAAGTAGTTCTGTTGGTGGAGTTACACAGCAAGTTTTTAGCCTTAACAAAGTAATATTTATTCTTAGTAATGCTATCTACATAAATACGCAGGTTGTAATCTCCTACACTATCTATCAAACTATAGCTCCCATTTTCGGTTGCCGATCCATAAATATACCATTGCTGAAAACTACTCTGAATAACATTTTGTGCTTTCCAACTCAGTTCTCTTTCAAGAGTATCTCCATTAATAAATTGCATGCTTGGCTTGCTTGTATTATTCTTTTCAACTAGAGTAATTTTCAATACTCCACTTATACTTTCAGGAAAAGGACAATGATCATCTTGAGCCTTGTAATAGAAAAGGTAGGTCTTCGATTTTCCATTTCTATCTAAATGGCTGCAATTGGTTTGCCATTCAAAAGTGGTATTTACCCTTTGTTGGGCTTGTATGGTGTATCCTAATTCTGAGGAATCATAGGCTGGTGTTGTATTTTTTAATATAGCACAAGGTGGAAAAGCACACGCCATTGTATCTGTAAAATCTGATGAATAGAGTTGACCATAGGGTTTAATGCTCACCGACTGAAAATTAGTACCTATTCCTGTAGTATCATTATCAATCAATTGAATAGGAATACTGATGTTGGCACCTGCTTGATATGTTAACGAAAGGTTTCGCTGCTTTTTATTGTTTAAAAAGACATCAGGTTTTTGATTTTTAGCAAGACTATCATAAGGTAATGTTGGACAAGTTCCTATTGCCAAGGGCAGCTCTCTATAAGTAGTTGCAACTACCTTCCCCTCTCGCCATGAATCAATTTGAACAACATTGATAAATTTTTCTGTAGTAGTGCCGCTATAAACTGCCAGCTCAATATTTCCAGTTACAGGATCTAACATACTGGGTTTATTTCTTGAATCAATTGTATCATCAGGCGTAGGGTCTGAAGGAGAATAACCAGGCTTATAAATCAAAGGGTCTGGATTTGCATAAGGAGGGTTATAGGCTCTATCCCAAGAAAATGAGATGGAGTCATTCTCTCTTTGTATGCCAATGTTATTATAGGCATTTTCACCCCTACATATAGTAGTTGTTGGAGGTGATATAAATTGAGGAGATGAATAAAAGCAACTATCAACTAAATCTGAGTTTACGGTAGGATACATCGCAGCTCTCAACAACATTGTTCCAGTAGTTTGAACATTTTTTATGTCTGCCGGTCTACAACACACTGATTCCCAATAAAACTTCCAACCTTTTGTTGGTGGAACACCTTTCATAGTAAGGGGATTAGATTTATAGAAAAATTGCTGAGCTTGCTGAACAGCATCTTGGTCGCGATTATCACAAGAATTAGGAGATCCGTATTGATCAGTACAGGAAGGCGACATATCGCCACTTTTAGTAGCCAACCATCTTACAGAATCTGGTTTTAGCACTATTTTATCAAATGGATTCCCAGAGTTTTCTGTAGGTAAACGGGTACCAACAATAGTAATTGTTTCGTCTGTGTAATTAAAAATTATTCCAGTACAATCGCGATAAACCTCCATGAAAAATTGGTACTGTCCATTATTTAAACACCTCCAATAAATGGTGCCTCCAAAAATGTGCGAGGCAAAAGAAGATTGAGTAATTAATAGAATGGAGATACTAAGGAGTAGAAATTTTTTCATAAGAATTGGTGTAATTAAAGGGTTAAAAGTAATAAAAAGTGAACTACTGCTTCACCACCTTAAAGTTTGCTCGCTCACCTGCTTGATTGGTGAGTTGGATGAAGTAAATGCCTGCTTTACCATTTAAATTCAATTCGATTAATTGTTGTTCACTGACTAGCTTTTCTTGAACTACTTGTCCGTGTATACTAATTACTCGAAGCTGAATATTTTTATAATTTTTATTAAGGCGTATACTTAATTTTTCATTCGTAGGATTGGGATAAACCACTATACCTTCTTGAAAACTTTGCTTTGGCAAGCCAATTGGGAAATAAGGATAGCAACGGGACGTGTCTGAATAGCCAAAATCCGAAACAATTACTGCGTAATAGCCCGTATCAGTCATTACATAAGTTTGCTTTTTTGCACCGGGTATAATTGTTTTATCTCCACAATTGTACCATTGGTAACTCGCATCATTATCTAAACTTTTAAGGGTATCCTTGCCAATTAAAACAATAGAATCGTTTAAGTTTAAACTAACAGGCAAACATTTAGATGTATCAGCATAGTTAAAAATTGAAACAATAACAGCATATTTGCCAGTGTCTGTTGCTATATACTTTTGATTATTTGCCCCTGGAATAATAATTTTTGTGTTGCAGTTGAACCATTGATAATTAGCAACATTTTCTAGGCTTTCTAAAGTATCTTTTCCTCTTTTTTGAATTGAATTATTCAAAGCAATTAAAACTTCAAGGCAATTAGATGTATCTCTGCAGCTTGCATTTTGAGTTATGACGGCATATTTCCCAGTGTCAAGTAAGGTAAGATCTCTAGAATTGGCATTGGCAATTAAACTATTTGTGTTGCAATCAATCCACTGATAACTGTCTGCCGGGTAATCTGTATTTAGAAGTTCTGGGCCTATGCGTTGAACAGTTGGTTTTGAATAGTTTAAGAATACCGTATCAATTATACTAAACGTGCTAAAGGTAAGCGTATCTAAACTATCTATTGGTGAATCAAAATTACTCCCTTGCTTCCAAGTAACTACAGTATCTCTCGCTTCAATGCGGAAGGCAGCATAATTGCCACAAACATTAGAGGAGATCTCTTTTTGGGTTGAATAAGTGCTATCTCGCAAATACCAATTGGATGAGTCTGACAAACTTGCTAAAGTAATGGAATCACTCTGCCAAATATAATAGCGCGTTTTAGCTTCATACTTAAAATAGTCATATGTTTCAGCAGAATCTGCTTTGGGACTATTCCATTCTAAATTTACACGCTGGTTAGAACTATTTAAGCTATCATCTACGCCAGTTGTTTCTAGTTCCATCACTCTTACAGGGTCAGAATTTTTTGATTCTACATCATTGGTACAACCTGAAACTGCTCGCATCCGCATGTACCAATCTCTATTCCACCGCTTATTTAAAATATTTCTTGGTGATGTTGGGTCTAATGGATTAACATTAAAGAATAATTGAAAGTATACATTCTTCTTTTCTTGCTGGAATTCCTTTAAATTATTATTTAAGTTATTCCAAGTTGGTGGATCTATCCCATTAAGAGTTGTTGCTTCTTCTACAATGTACTTTTCAAAAGTAAAAGCAGAATCAACAGGAGGCACCCATTGGTAGGTAATTTCCCCCTTTAAATCAACATCTATTCCTTTCATGATTGGAGCTGTCAAGGGCACTGGATCACGCAGTTGAACTGTTAATGTTGGTGCAATTGAACCCGGAATGGGGCAAGCATCATCTTGAATATTAAAAATAAAATTGAAAATGGCCTCATTTGTACCAGGAAGACCAGTTTTACCTTGTAAGTGAGAGCAGTCTGTTTGCCAAATAAAATTAGTTCGAATGTCTGAAGTGTCCTTTATTTGATAGCGTGGAGGATTTAATGTAGTGTCGAGACTTGGAGTTAATTTTTCCAAATAGGCACAAGGTTCTACAAACAAATTTTGCCCAGCACCATAAGTTACTTGACAAGGGGTAGGCATTTTTCTATCTCTAGAGAACAATAAGCCTTCAGGTTGCAGGCTTAAGACTTGCTCTTTGGTATTCGAGCTGTCCCAATAATCCTTGTCAACAACTTCTATGGGAATATCAATTAATTGCCCAGCAGTTACATTTACAGTATATGCTAATGTGGTATCTCCATTTATAACCGCTTTGGGTTGGCTATTAACTTTTTGGTTCGGTAAACTCGGACAACTTAAGACACTAATAGGTATTTCGCGAAAAACCTCAGCAATTTTAGCTCCTTCACGGTAAGATTCTACTTTAGAAACAGTAATGTAACGTCGAGTGTTAATACCATTATACACAGCCATTTTCACTTGACCAGTCGCCGCATCAATAGTTGATGGAATGTTCCGGCTATCGAAACTAGCATCAGGTGTAGGGTTATTTGGAGAGAAACCATTTTTATAATTTAATAATACCGGACTACTGAATGGTGGATTTATTGGCCGGTCCCATGAATATACTAAGGAATCTAGATCTGTATCGATCACATTATGATTGTAGTTGACCTCCACTCCCCTGCAAAAAATAGCTGTTGGATAGGCACTAAATTGTGGAGAAGAATCAATACAAGGGTCTTTATCATTACTGCCTGGAACACGATACATACCAGCTCTCAAGAGCGTTGTTCCTGTTGTTGTTACATTAACTATATCTACTGGTCTACAACAAGATGATTCCCAATAAAATCTCCAACCTGCTGCATTTGGTTGCCCTGCTAAAGTGATTGGATCAGATCGATAGAAAAATTGCTGTACACTTCCTCTGTCACTATTTGCGCACGAATAGCCGTTATCATAAAGATCAGAGCATTTAGGTGAAATATCACCATTATTCTCAGTATTCCATCTTAATGAATCTGGTTTGATCGTGATTTTATCAAAAGCGTTCCCAGCTAACCCTTTTGGTAAAGGAGTGCCCTCAATTATAATTGTTTCATTTTCATAAATGAATGGTATACCTGTACAATCTCTATATACTGTCATGTGAAAAATATACTTCCCGGTGGGTAAGCAGGTCCAACCCATCTCACCCCCGAGAATGTGAGAGGCTTTTGAAGTTTTGATGAGAGAAAATAGAATCAGAGATAAGAGTAGAAATTTTTTCATAGAATTGGTTTAATAGTAAGACTAGATTAAAATAAAATAGTTGCCTGAGCACGGAGTATTATTCTATTTTTTTTCCTTTATTTCCTCCCAAGTCTGATATAAGCTATCTTGTGAAGGCCGGTTGTTTGGAACTTCAGCCAAGGGCTCTACCGCCTCCCAGCTTGCTTTCATATCATTGGGCAATTGTTGATATAAGGCTGTGCCCTTGGTTTTCCAAGCAATCATCTCATCACTCACAGCTTTAATTCGTTTTGCCGGGTTACCCACAATTAAACTTCGGGCTTCAAATTCTTCCTTTGCTTTTACAAAAGTCAAGGCTCCAATAATGCATTCGTCACCTATCACTGCTTCATCCATGATTACACTGTTCATGCCTACCAACACATTTTTGCCAATGTGGGCGCCATGAATGATAGCTCCATGACCGATGTGTGCTCCTTCTTCTAAGCTAATAGTAATGCCTGGAAACATGTGAATGGTGCAATTCTCCTGCACATTACAACCATCTTTAATTACAATTCCTCCCCAGTCTCCACGTATTGCAGCACCTGGTCCTACATAAACATCTTTTCCGATTATTACATTTCCAGTAACCGATGCTTGCGGATGCACAAATGAACTGGGATGAACAACTGGAGTGAAACCTTTGAAACTGTAAATCAATCTTTAATTTTTAATTGTGAATATTTAATCCTTATATATTGAAAATTAAGGATTAAAAATTAAAATGTCCAATTACTAATGAATAATGACTAATGTTTTTAAAATAGCAGTTAGGAATTCAATTTAGCTTTTAGTGTTCGTTGAATAGCTGTAATAATTTTTAGCAATTCTTCGGCATCAATTAATAATTCCTTTCCAACTTTGTTGTTTACTTTCTCTAAATCAATCAACAATCTTAACCAATAATGTGATTCCCTTGCTTCCTTATATGCTATAGAAATTTTATGAAGAAAATCTTTATTTGATTGACCACCAATTGCCTCTTCAACATTTGCTCCAATTGAGGTTCCGGCTCTTAAGAGTTGTTTTGATAAAACATATTCCTTCTTCTCTAGTTGAATCTGAGTAACGATTCTAGCTATCTTCAAAGCAAAGGCATAGCTTTTTTCTTTTAATGGATTCTCTTTCTCTCGATACATAGCTCACAATAAACCCATTAGTAATTAGTCATTTGTAATTAGCAATTAAAACTACGCGTATTTCGCTAAAATCTCCTTAGTATATTCACTCAATACCATTTTTCCGCTCAATTCTGCGCGTTTCTCTAGCAGGGTATCCCAATCTTCACAGCCTTCCCAAAATACTTTTTTCAATTGCTGCTGTGCTTCTGGATTTTTGGATAATAAATAGTTAGCTAAGTTTTCCACTGCTTGATCTAATTCTTCCGCATTGTCTAATACATCGGCATACAATCCTTTTTGTTTTGCCCAGGCTGCATCATAAAACTGATCTGCATTAATCGTAATTTGACTCATAGCAGATACTCCGATCTTTCTTTCTACAGCAGGTCCAACCACAAAAGGGCCAATTCCAATGTTTAGCTCAGATAATTTGATGGAAGAAAACTTCGTTGCCATGCAATAATCAACTGCTGATGCTACTCCTACTCCACCACCAACGGCTTTACCTTGAACTCTTCCAATAATTAATTTCGGACATTTTCGACAAGCATTAATTACGCGTGCAAAACCCATAAAAAACTCTTTTCCTGTTTCATAATTATTAATTGAAATCAGTTCATCAAAACTTGCTCCAGCACAAAAAGTGCGCTCACCACCACTTTTTAATACAATTAACTTAACAGCATCATCTTTACCTGCTTCGGTTATTGTTTTTGCCAGCTTTGCTAAAATATCACTTGGTAGTGAATTGTGTTTGGGATGAAAGAATTCTATAGTGGCTAAACCATTTTCTTGCTTATCTATTTTTACGTATGCTTCCATATTAAATTAAATTTCGAATTTGAGAATTACGAATCTCAAATTAATATTTATGTGTTTTTGTTTCTTATTGTTTTTTGAATTGAGCCAAGGATTCTTAGAAGTTCATCTACTTTTTCTAATAATTCTTCTTTTTCGATATTCTCTATCAATCCGCTATCTCCCATTAATCGAATCCAAGAGATTCCCTTGCCTCCTTATATGCGATAGAAACCTTATGCAGAAAATCTTTATTTGATTGGCCACCAATAGCTTCTTCCATATTTGCACCGATAGAAGTTCCCGACCTTAATAGCTGCTTACTTAGGATATATTCCTTCTTATCTTTTTGGATAGAAAAACATAACTTAACTGCTATTAAAGCAAATTCATAACTTTTATCTAGAGCAGGATTATTCGTTTTCATATAATATTATTTGAAAAATAAAGAGACTTCTTCAATTCATAATTCCCAGATTTGTAATTCGTAATTACAATTTTCTATTCTTTAAAATGAGAATTTAAAGAATAGAAAATTGCTCAAAATGATGGTTAAAATGCTTTCTGTTTAACAAGTCCCAATGGTCTTTATCTAGCTCACCAAACACTGCATTGGCAGCTGTAGCTTCAGGGTTTTCCTTGTAATAAAGTTCATACTCATCCCAAGCCTTCAACAGCTCTTCTTTGGCTTGCTGCAAGTCTTCAAACCTCAATTCATCCGTTTTACCCTTTGGTAACATTGGCGCTTGAAAGTTCTTGGGCATCGCTCGATAATTAAATAAACTATCCTGATATTTCTCCAATTGCTCCTCTGGCGTGGAAACATCAAGTTTTATTTTGTTCGTAGCTGCTTCAAAGCCCGCTGTAAGATGCTCTAGCATATGTTGTGGAGTCATTATCCCCCACTGTGCTTTCGTATCCTCTTTCAATTTTGATAAATACCCTTCAACATTATCTCGAGTAATTTCTTTAAAAGGACTTTTCTTAGCTACCATAGTAAGTACTGTGGCTATAGCTACTTTTTCATCATCTTGATCAAACACTTCTACAAACCACTTTACTACTCCTGAAGGAAATTGCTTTCCTCTTACATCTCTATCGCGCTTTTCTTGACAAGTTAGACGAACATAAATGGTATCGTTATGATAAATAGGACGCATGAAACGACAAGAATCTAAGCCATAGTTTGCTGCCACTGGCCCTTTATTAGGATACACAAATAATCCCGCTGCTGCAGAAAGTATAAAATAACCATGAGCAGCTCTGCGTTCGAAAATAGTATGACTTAAGGAAGTAATATCCGTGTGAGCATAAAAATGGTCCCAAGATAGGTTTGCAAAATTGGCGATCTCCGAGTCGGTAATTGTTCTTCGGTGTGTTTTCAAGGACATACCCGCTTCTATGTCTTCAAAATGGTACTTGAATGGATGATGTTCTGGCTCCTTATACTTAGCACCTGCTTGATAAATACCAGTTATTTCAGTAATCGTAGTTGGTGATCCTTGAATAGCACAACGCTGCAGATAGTGTTTCACACCTCGCATACCTCCCATTTCTTCTCCTCCTCCTGCTCTACCAGGTCCTCCATGAACTAAGGTTGGTAGTGGAGAACCATGACCGGTACTTTGTTTTGCTGAATCTCTATTCAACACCAGAATTCTACCATGATGAGAAGCTGCCCCAACCGTAAATTCTGTAGCTATTTTATCATCAGCTGTAGCGATAGAAGCACATAATGAGCCTTTTCCCATTTGCGCTAATTCAATAGCTTCTTCTGTTGTTTTATAGGGCATTATAGTACTTACAGGACCAAAAGCTTCAATTTCGTGAACGCCTAAATTTTTATGTGGATGTTTTTCCAACATCAAAATCGGACTTAAAAACGCCCCTTTTTTAGCATCTGCTCCGTTTACTTCTACTTTGTTGACATCTCCAAATACGATGTCTGCCGTTTTGCTCAGCTCAGCAACTCGCTCTCTAACTTCTTTTACCTGATCCATGCTCACCAGTGCTCCCATGCGGGTTTCCTTTAATGCAGGGTCACCTATGGCTACTCTGCCTAAGCTTTTTCCCAAGGCAATTTGAACATCTTCCACATATTTCTCCGGCACCATTATTCGGCGAATGGCCGTACATTTTTGACCGCATTTTACTGTCATTTCCGTTTTAACTTCACGAATAAACAGCTTAAATTCTGGGGTACCTGGAGCGGCGTCTAATCCTAAAACAGAGCAATTTAATGAATCAGCCTCCATATTAAATGGCACTGCCTCTTCGTTAATTCTAGGGTTCGACTTCAACATTCTACCCGTATCAGCTGAACCGGTAAAAGTTACAATATCTTGAGATTCTACTGTGTCTAAAATACCTCTTGCAGATCCACAAATCAACTGCAGCGCCCCTTCGGGCAATATTTTTGATGCAATAATTTCTCTTACAACAGCCTCTGTTAGAAATGAGGTATTCGTTGCTGGTTTTACTACAGCTGGGACTCCAGCCATCCAATTGACGGCGCACTTTTCCAACATTCCCCATACCGGGAAGTTAAAGGCGTTAATGTGCACAGCTACTCCTCTTTTGGGAACCATAATGTGATGTCCCATAAAGTCACCACCTCTTGAAAGGTCTATCCCTTCTCCATCTACATGATAGGGCTTATTGGGAAACTCTCTACGCAAGGAAGCATTGGCAAATAAATTACCGAAACCACCCTCAATATCGATCCACGAGTCCAATTTTGTTGCACCGGTCTTAAAACTTATTTCGTAAAATTTCTTTTTATTTTTCATAAGGTGCAGGCCCAATTTCTTGAGCATCATTCCCCGTTCTTGAAAAGTCATTTTGCGTAAAGCTGGATTTCCTACTTTCCTTCCGTAATCAAGAATATCACCAAAGTCTAATCCTTTTGTAGTCGCTACGGCAACTTCTTCGCCATTCACTGCATTATAAAGCGGACTGCCTTCGCCATCACCTGTTACCCAGTTTCCTTGTACGTAGTTTTCTAATTTTAACATGCTAATCTTTAATTTTTAGTTTTAAATTTTTAATCTCTAATCCTAGAATTTTAACAATTAAGGATTAAAAACTAAAAATTAACAATTTGGATTCTCAATAATCGTCGCATAGCCTTGACCCACTCCAACACACATGGTGGCTAAAGCATAACGTTTGCCCGTCTTTTGCAACTCCAAAGCTGCGGAATGTAATATTCGAGTTCCTGTAACTCCAAGCGGATGTCCTATAGCAATGGCTCCACCGTTTGGATTAATTCGTGGATCATCATCTGCTAATCCTAAAGCCCTTGTGCAAGCTAAAGCCTGAGCTGCAAATGCCTCATTCAACTCAATAATATCTATATCATCTAGCGTTAATCCTGCGCGCTCTAGCGCTTTATTTGTAGCACCAACGGGGCCAATCCCCATTATTCTTGGTTCTACTCCTACAACCGCTGAACTCACAATCCGAGCTAAGGGGGTTAAGTTGTAATTTTTAACAGCATCTTCTGAAGCTACTATTGTTGCTGCTGCGCCATCGTTTAATCCAGAAGCATTTCCTGCAGTAACCGTACCTCCTTCTCGGCGAAAAGCAGGACGAAGATTCGATAGCGTTTCTACTGTTGTTCCAGGACGTATAAATTCATCTTTATCAAACTTAATAGGATCTTTTTTGCGCTGTGGAATGTCAACCGCGATAATTTCTACTGCTAGGCGTCCACTTTTTTGAGCTTGTTCAGCTTTTTGCTGCGACCATGCTGCAAATTTATCTTGATCTTCTCTGCTAATATTATATTGATCCACCAAGTTTTCTGCTGTCTCGCCCATGGCATCAGTGCCAAAAATATCTTTCATCTTCTTGTTGACAAATCTCCATCCAAAACTGCTGTCGTGCATTTGTGCATCACGACCAAAGGGACTTGAAGTTTTTGAAATTACCCACGGACCCCGAGTCATGTGTTCAACTCCACCGGCAATAAAAACATCACCTTCACCAGTTTTAATGGCTCGGTTAGCTTGAACTATGGCCGACATACCCGAAGAACATAAACGATTTATAGTTTCACCTGGAACGGTAAAGGGCAAGCCTGCTAATAATAAGGCCATTCGCGCCACATTTCGGTTATCCTCCCCTGCTTGGTTGGCACAGCCTAAAATAACATCTTCATATGCTTCCTTTGGTATGGATGGATTCCGTTTTACAATTTCTTCTAAAACTATTGCTGCCATATCATCTGTTCTTATCGGCGACAGCGTACCTGTAAATTTTCCAATTGGTGTCCGAATACCATCAATAATATATGCTTCCTTCATGCTCTATTTCTCTAATTTTTATTGAAGCATAAAGGTAAAAATTTAAAACTGGTGAATCGAATATTTAAATTTATTTAAAGCTTTACAAAAAACCTTACTTTCATTTCAATAGCTTTGGGTCTAAATATTATATAAAACATGCGTGTACACTTTATAGCAATTGGCGGAAGCGCCATGCACAACATGGCAATTGCCTTACACAAAAAAGGATTCGAGGTTAGTGGCTCAGATGATGAAATATTTGAACCTTCAAAAGGGCGATTAGAAAAGTACGGTTTACTGCCCAAAAAAATTGGTTGGGACCCTGACTATATTAATGACTCGATTGATGCCATAATTTTAGGCATGCATGCTAAACAAGATAATCCAGAGCTTAAGAGGGCTCAAGAATTAGGGCTAAAAATTTACTCCTACCCAGAATATATTTACGAGCAATCTAGAGATAAAAAACGTGTCGTTATTGGTGGCAGTCATGGTAAAACCTCCATTACTTCAATGATTCTGCATGTCTTGCAATTTCAAAAAATAGATTTTGATTACATGGTAGGTGCGCAACTCGAAGGCTTCGAAACGATGGTGAGTTTAAGTGATGCACCTCTTATAATTATTGAAGGAGATGAATACCTTTCTTCTCCAATAGATCGACGTCCAAAATTCTTATGGTACAAACCAGATGTGGCGGTAATTAGTGGAATTGCTTGGGACCACATTAATGTATTCCCCACTTTTGAAAACTATGTTGAGCAATTCCAACTCTTCATAGATTCAATTAGTGAAAAAGGGCAATTGATCTATTATGAGGGTGATGAAACACTGAATGAACTAGTTTCTGAATCAAAATCAAGCAGTCAAAAAATTAATTATAAAGCCCATGAACATGAAATAAAAGATGGTATCACTTTTCTTAAGAAAAACGACCATCAAATTAAAGTAGGGATTTTTGGTGATCACAACTTGCAAAACTTGAATGCAGCCTTATTGGTTTGTGAAGCATTGGGTATTAATAGCAACGATTTTTATGAAGCCATTCAGTCATTTGGAGGCGCTGCAAAACGCTTAGAGCTTATTGCTAAAAACAAACACTCTTTAGTGTATAAAGATTATGCGCATTCACCAAGTAAATTAAAGGCCACTACACAGGCTGTGAAAAAACAATATCCAAATAAGAAACTAATTGCTTGTATGGAGCTGCACACCTTTAGTAGCTTAAATAAGGAATTTCTTCAGGAGTACTCAGGCGCTATGTCTGCCGCCGATGAGGCAGTGGTATATTTCAATCCAAAAGCTATAGAACACAAAGGTTTGGACTCCATATCTAAAGCTGAAGTAGAATCGGCATTTAGGCCTTCACTTGTTAGGGTTTATGATCAATCTGAAACGGTAAAGCAATTCTTGGAAGGGAATAAACTTGAAAACGCTGTTTTACTGCTTATGACTTCCGGAAACTTTGATGGTATAGATTTGAATAAGTTAGGAGAGTCTTTAATTGACGATTGATAATGGATAATGGATAATGGATAATGGAATTTACGGGATTAGATTTACGATTGTAGATTTTTGAATTCAGATTTTTGAATTCAGATTTTGAAAATTTGATTGATTAATCAATTAGTGAACTTAGTGCAAACTTGGTGGTCTTTGTGGTTAGATAAAATTTCAGATTTACGGTTTTAGATTTACGGTTTTAGATTTTGGATTGACGATTTACGATTTACGATTGCTAAGCTATACTATCATTTACCCGTCATTGCCCGGAAGAAAAGCCTATTCGCAAGAGGAGTAGCACATTTGGAATGACTTTTTTAGTAATTAGTCATTAAAAATTGGTCATTAAAATCAGTGTTTCCCTATCTCCGTGAGGTATCGCTCAGCATCTAGGGCAGCCATACAGCCAGTACCAGCAGCAGTTACTGCTTGACGATAAACTTTATCAGCAGCATCACCTGAAGCAAAAACGCCCGGCACCTTGGTTTTTGAAGTTCCTGGATTTACAATTAAGTAGCCCACCTTGTCCATTTCCAACCAATCCTTAAACAAACCCGTGTTTGGTTTATGACCAATGGCTACAAAAAATCCAGTTATTTCTAAGGTACGCTCTTCTTGGGTTTGATTATTGAAAATCTGAGCTCCTTCAACTGCTTTGTCTCCTAGTACCTCTTTTACTTCATGATTGAATAATACTTCGATGTTTTCAGCTTCCATTACACGCTGCGCCATAATGTTAGAAGCCCTGAATTCATCACGCCTAACCAACATATACACTTTATTACATAACTTGGAGAGGTAAGTAGCTTCTTCACATGCCGTATCTCCGCCACCTACAATAGCAACATCTTGCCCTTTGTAAAAGAAACCATCGCATACTGCACAGGCACTTACTCCGAAACCGTTTAGCCGTTGCTCAGACTCTAAACCTAACCACATGGCTGAAGCTCCAGTTGATATAATAACAGCATCAGCAGTAATTTCTTTTTTCTCATCAATCCATACCTTGTGAATAGGACCAGAAAAATCCACTTTTGTAGCTAAGCCAAAGCGCACATCTGTTCCAAAACGCTCTGCTTGTTTCTGAAAATCAATCATCATCTCTGGCCCGTTGATCCCATCAGGATAGCCCGGATAATTTTCCACATCATTGGTAATGGTCAGTTGCCCACCTGGCTGTAAGCCTTGATACATAACAGGGCTCATATCTGCACGAGCTGCATAAATAGCAGCTGTATATCCTGCAGGCCCTGATCCAATAATTAAACATTTAACGTGCTCTGTGGTATTTTCTTCTGCCATGCTTGAAAAATTTGAATGGCGAAATTAAGGAAAAGCTAATAATGAATTAAGGAAATTTGGATTTCAAATTTTTGATTCTATGCTCACAATTTAGCGTATAAAAATCATTATTTATTGAGAAAAAAATCACTACTACTCTTTTGAATGAAGAAATGATGGATTGCCTTCGGCCATCCTGGGTGGGGAGGCGACAACAAAAAATACTTATTCGCTACGCTCTTTTCATTACTAACAAACGCGTTTACTTTTGAGCAAGCTCAAGGTCGATGATTAAGTATTATCTGTAGTGGATTGCCTTCGGCCATCCTGGGTGGGGAGGCGACAACAAAAAATACTTATTCGCTACGCTCTTTTCATTACTAACAAACGCGTTTACTTTTGAGCAAGCTCAAGGTAAATAATTAAGAATTATCTGTAGTGGATTGCCTTCGGCCATCCTGGGTGGGGAGGCGACAACAAAAAATACTTATTCGCTGCGCTCTTTTCATTACAAGCAAATGCGTT
>JAVJQS010000005.1:0-146687 GCA_040218815.1 Vicingaceae bacterium
CTGTCGGTAGACAGGCCCGCACTTTTATCACGAATTGCTCTTAACCTTTCTTTACCTATCCCTGATTTCCAGTATATTTCTCTCTGTCTTGCTTCTTCTCGACTTGAACACTTTTCACTATAAATCAATTTAAATGGAGCGTAAGGTTTTGTAGTTTTTTCATACCCGCTATTATGACGGATCAATCTATTCTCAAAATCAGAAGTAAGTCCAACATAAATGTAGTTCCTTTTTATACTTGATATGGCGTATACTATATAATTCATAACAAAAAAGCCCTGCAATATCAGCAGGGCTTGTACTCGAGGCGGGACTTGAACCCGCACGATCGCAATGATCACAGGATTTTAAGTCCTGCGTGTCTACCAATTCCACCACTCGAGCTAGTGATGTGTAAAATAAAAAATTCCTCAACTCACGAAGAGGAATTTTGAGCGGGAGACGGGATTCGAACCCGCGACCCCGACCTTGGCAAGGTCGTGCTCTACCAGCTGAGCTACTCTCGCTTATTTCTTTAGAACTTCCCCTTTTAAGGGGCAACAAAAGTAATATTTTTATTTTTCTAGCTGCCTATTTTTAATTCTTTTTTCAAAAATTAAGCTAATGAGTAATTAGCATTAGGTATTAATCAAGAAATTATTGCTTTATCGAGTTTTTTAATAGCAGCTTTAAATCCATTTATTTCAATTAGGATTTCATTGGGAGATTAGTTGGCACGAATAGCCTCCACAGGATCTAATCTACTCGCTCGTAACGAAGGAATAATGCCTGAAATAATGCCGATAATCGCTGACAAGCCCAATCCAAGGATGATGTTATTTAAACCGAGCGTAACTTCAAAGTCGAGACCATAAGTTAAAAAAAGCGTGCCTAAAAAGATGAGCAATAAGCCTACCGCGCCACCAATAAGACATAAAAAAATTGATTCAAATAAAAATTGAAATAAGATAAAATAACTTTTTGCTCCTAATGACTTCTGAATCCCAATTAAACTGGTGCGCTCTTTTACAGAGACAAACATAATATTGGCAATACTAAAACCCCCAACAATTATGGAGAAGATGCCAATGATAAATCCTGCTAAGTTTATGACTGAGAAGATGCCATCAAAGCCCTTAGAAAGCATGCTTAATTCATTAAGCGCGAAGTTATCTTTGGCTTTTGGTTTTAGCTTTCTTAAGGATCGCATGATTCCAGTAAGTTCATCTGTTAAGGCTAAATTTGAGACTCCTTCTTTAGCTTTCACCATTATTATAGCACCTGAATTTCTTCCTCTTATTTGAAAAAAATTACGAGCAAATTGAAGTGGCATAAAAACATTTTCATCATTGGATTTTCCCATCATACTTTCACCTTCCTTTTCAAGAACACCGATTACTTCAAGTTTTCTTCCATTAAACTTAAAGCGCTTGCCTATCGGATCTTTTCCTGAAAATAAATTATTGGCCACAGTTGCACCTAAAATAGCAACAGGTCTGCCCGTTCTATTTTCTAGTTCAGTGAGGTAACGGCCTTGTTGAATTTTTAAGTCCCAAATTCGATTATACTCTTGTGTTACTCCCATTCCACTGATATTTTCGATGGAATTATTTAAATATTTTACAGTTCCATTTCCTGAAATTAGCATGGCAACAGCATCTGCATTCTGAGAGCGCTTTTTTACCATTTTAAATTCTTCAATTTTTGGGTCCGGACGACGAATGTATTCCCACCAAGGTTGATTCGAGTCAAAGTCCCACGGCATTTTTTGGATATAGATAACGTTGTCTCCTAAGCTTTGAATGGAGCTACGTACATTGTTCTCTAAAGAGTCTACCATGGTAAAAACAGAAACCATTGCAAAAATTCCAATTGTAATTCCGAGTAATGAAAGGATAGTACGCAGCTTATTGACAATCAGTGAATCAATAGCAAAAAGAAAGCTTTCTTTTATGAGTCTAAGGTAAAGCATTTTATATTTTTGTAATTCAAAATTAACCACTGCTGTTCGATTTGTGCTTACCGTTCATCATATGCATGCAGATCTATTTACAATATTCCTGAAGTCAAAGGAATAGCAACTTCTAAAACAATGCTTCGTCTTTGCTTTAAAACCTAAAAGCAGAACTTAATAGCACCCTTTCATATTCCAGCTTTATTTGCTAATCTTGTATCCTTAATCAGCACTCTTTCATGGCTTTATCTAGAAAAATTAAAAATGCCTTAATATCAGTATTTTACAAAGATGGTTTGGCGGAAATAGCTCAGGAATTACACCACCAAAACGTTTCTATTTATTCAACTGGTGGGACACAAAAATTTTTGGAAGAATTAGACATTCCTGTTCACGCTGTTGAGGATTTAACATCCTATCCTTCAATTTTGGGAGGTCGCGTTAAAACACTTCATCCGAAAATTTTTGGCGGAATTTTAACACGTCGTGATAATGATTCAGATAAGAATCAAATCCAAGAATTCGAGATACCTGAATTTGATTTAGTTGTTGTTGACCTTTATCCCTTTGAAGAAACCCTTGCCGGAGGCGGAACTGAAGAAGAAATAATAGAGAAAATTGACATAGGCGGTATTTCTTTAATTCGTGCAGCTGCAAAAAATTTTAAGG
The DNA here is from genome assembly GCA_040218815.1 of Vicingaceae bacterium. GTDB lineage: Bacteria > Bacteroidota > Bacteroidia > Flavobacteriales_E > Vicingaceae > JAVJQS01. The sequence goes on from JAVJQS010000005.1 coordinate 2,603, forward strand.
ACGTGTTAACCGTATCATCTCGTGAGCAATACCCTGAAATACTAAAACTCTTACGAAATAAAAAAGGAGAAACAACTTTTGAACAACGAAAGCAATTTGCCTTAAAATCATTTGACATATCTTCCCATTATGATTCAAAAATATTCGACTACTTTAATGCAGGTGATGAGTCTAACTCACTTAAGCTAAGTGAACGCGAATCAAAGCAATTGCGTTACGGTGAAAACCCGCATCAAAACGCTTCATTTTTTGGAAACTTGGATGAAATGTTCACCAAGTTGAATGGTAAAGACCTTTCATATAATAATTTATTAGATGTTGATGCAGCTGTTAACTTGATTGCAGAATTTGATAAGGACGAGCCCACATTTGCAATTTTAAAACACAATAATGCATGTGGTATTGCTACACGAAAAACTATGGCGCAAGCCTATGATGATGCCTTATCTGGTGACCCCATTTCGGCATTTGGAGGGGTATTAATTTGCAATGCAATATTAGATCAGGCTACTGCAGAAAAAATTAATACGCTCTTTTGTGAAGTAGTTATAGCACCCAGCTATGAAGATGGTGCAGTAGAAATTTTGAAACAAAAGAAAAATCGAATCGTACTAGAACAGCACAATATTGAAATGCCCAAGAAATTGGTAAGATCTGCATTGAATGGTTATTTAGTTCAAAATAAAGACATAGCTACTGAATCAAAAGCCGATTTTGAGGTGGTAACAAAAGCACATCCAAGTGAAAAGGAGCAGGATGACCTTGTTTTTGCATCAAAATTGGTAAAAAACACAAAGTCAAATGCAATAGTTTTAGCAAAAGATGGCCAACTACTAGCAAGTGGAACGGGGCAAACATCCCGTGTTGATGCATTGCAGCAGGCTATTCAAAAGGCTAAACATTTTGGTTTTGATTTAAACGGTGCAGTTATGGCCTCTGACGCTTTTTTCCCTTTCCCAGATTGTGTGGAAATAGCTGATAAAGCTGGGATTAATGCTGTGGTGCAGCCCGGAGGGTCAATTAAAGATAGCCTTTCAATTGATTATTGCAACAAGCAAGATATGAAAATGGTATTTACAGGAGTACGTCACTTCAAACATTGATTTTTAAAAATGGGTTTATTTGATTTTTTCACACAAGAGATTGCCATCGATTTAGGTACAGCCAATACATTGATAATTCACAATGATAAAGTAGTTGTTGATGAACCGTCAATAGTTGCTATAGATCGCGCCACCAACAAAGTTATTGCGGTTGGTAAAAAAGCCATGCAAATGCATGGAAAAACACACGAGAACATAAAAACTGTAAGACCACTAAAAGATGGTGTGATTGCTGATTTTCAGGCTGCTGAGTTTATGATTCGTGGTATGATTAAGATGATTAATCAAAAAAAGCGCTATTTTACCCCATCTTTAAAAATGGTGATATGTATTCCTTCAGGAATTACTGAAGTAGAAAAAAGAGCTGTTAAAGATTCCGCAGAACATGCCGGTGGCAAGGAAGTATATCTCATTCACGAACCAATGGCTGCAGCTATTGGAATAGGTATTGATGTACTAGAGCCTATGGGTAATATGATTATTGATATCGGAGGTGGAACTTCTGAAATTGCTGTAATTGCGCTTGGGGGTATAGTATGTGATAAATCTATACGCGTGGCTGGAGATGATTTTACAAATGATATTGTAGATTACATGAGACGCCAGCACAATTTATTAATTGGAGAGCGCTCAGCTGAAAAAATCAAAATTGAAGTTGGTTCTGCCTTGCCAGAATTGGACGATGCACCAGAAGACTATGCAATTCAAGGAAGAGATTTAATGACTGGTACACCAAAAGAAATTAAAGTTTCATATACAGAGATTGCCCATGCTTTAGATAAGTCGATAACTAAAATAGAAGCGGCAATCTTAAATGCCTTGGAGATGACTCCTCCTGAATTATCAGCTGATATTTACCGAACAGGATTATATTTAGCTGGTGGAGGCTCCTTATTGAGAGGTTTAGATAAACGGATTTCTCAAAAAACAAAGTTGCCGGTACATGTGGCAGAAGATCCTTTGAGAGCAGTTGCAAGAGGTACTGGCATTGCGTTGAAGAATTCAGCTAAACTGCCGTTTTTAATTAGATAAATATCCTAGAATGACTTAATGCGGAACTTAATAGCATTTATTTCTAAGTATTCGTTTTTTTTCCTCTTCTTAATTCTTGAGGTTTTCGCCTTTTATTTACTTTTTAGAAACAACAATTTTCAGCGAACGGTCTTCTTAAATTCCACAAATAAAGTCAGTGGAAATATTTATGAAAGTTATTCAGAGTGGACGGACTACCTGGACCTCAGTGTTGTAAATCAGCAGCTTGCTAAAGAGAATAGTCGATTAAGAGAGAACCAAATTAAGGCGTATCAGCGGCTTTTTGGAGAAAATATAATGGTAAACGATACCATATATAAGCGCAAGTATTTTTATACTAAGGCGAAGGTTATTAATAACTCAATCAATAAACAAAACAATTACATTACCTTGGATATTGGGGCCTCAAATGGAGTAAAAAAAGGTATGGGAGTTATTGGTCCTTCAGGTGTGGTTGGAGTAGTAAAAGATGTTTCAACACATTTTTCTTCAGTTCTTTCAGTCTTACATCGATCTGCAAAAATTAGTGCTAGACTAAAAAACACCAATTACTTCGGGTCAATGCAATGGAATGGTGAAAATTATCAGGTGGGTATGTTGTTGGATATCCCAAACCATGTTGATATTTCAAAAGGCGACACCATTGAAACTAGTGGCTATTCTGCTACTTTCCCAGAAGGCATCGTGTTGGGGACTATTTTAGGATTTGAAAAGCCAGATGGGGAAAACTTTTATGATATTTCTATCAAATTTATAAATGATTTCAAGCACCTGACGCATGTTTACGTCGTAAAGAATAATTATCAGTTGGAACAACAATCATTAGAAGAAAAATCGGAAGAACAAAATGATTAGGCAATTCATAGGATATCCACTTCAGTTTATTTTGCTTGTTATTGTACAGGTACTAGTGCTGAATAATATTCAGTTTTCAGGCTATGTTAATCCTTTTCTATACATTTTATTTGTTCTTTGGTTGCCAATTGAAACTCCAAAGTGGCTTGTATTACTCTTATCAATGGCTTTAGGTTTAGCTGTGGATGTATTTTCAGATACTTTAGGTATGCATATGTCAGCGAGTATTTTTCTTGGGTTTTGCCGTCCTTATATTCTAAATGTACTGGCTCCGCGTGATGGTTATGAATTAAATCAAAAACCCTCTATCCAAGATCTAGGGTTCAGCTGGTTTGTAACCTACTCATCAATGTGTGTGTTGGTACACCATGTTTTCTTGTTTTTTGTTGAAGTTTTTAGATTTTCTGAGCCTTTTAGTACTTTAGGAAGGAGTATAGCAAGCACCGTCTTCACATTAATCTTAATTTTAATTACCCAGTTTTTTTATTACAATGCGGAGGGTAGAAAATGAGAAACCTTGAGTCGCGAAGATTTATAATTGCTTTAATTTTTGTAGGGGTAGGAGTCATATTCTTAATCCGACTTTTTTATGTCCAAGTTCTAGATGATCATTATAAACTAGATGCAAATAATAATGTGCTGCGAACCATTGTAAAATATCCTTCTCGAGGATTAATTTATGATCGGAATGGGGAGTTATTGGTTTTTAATGAAGCAGCCTATGACCTAATGTTTATACCTAAACAGCTTCCTGAGAAATTTGATACAACAGGGTTTTGCCAATTATTGGAAATATCAGAAGAGCATTTTATTCAAAAAGTAATTAAGGCAAAGGCTTTTTCATATTACAAAGCATCAGTTTTTGAAAAGGAAATTTCTGCACTTTCCTATGCTAAAATACAAGAACAACTTTTCAATTATCCGGGGTTTTACGTGCAAACTAGGACCTTACGCACCTATCCAAAGAAAACTGCTGCCCATGTATTAGGGTATGTGGGGGAGGTAAATCCTTCAACTATTGAAAAAAACGACTATTACAGTTCTGGTGACTACATTGGGATAAGTGGAATTGAAAAAGAGTACGAAGAATCTCTAAGAGGTAAAAGAGGAGTTGAGATACAAATGGTTGATGTTTTTAACCGTTCTAAAGGGAAATTTATGGATGGAGCCTATGATTCGACTGCAGTTTCTGGGAGTAATTTACAATTAACTATTGATGCAAAATTGCAACAGTACGGTGAGGAGTTAATGCAAAACAAAAAGGGAAGTATAGTCGCTATAGATCCAAGTACTGGAGAAATTTTAGCATTGGTAACTATGCCAACATATGATCCAAATTTGTTGGTAGGTAGGGCACGATCTAAAAACTACCAAGCGTTAAGCTTAGATACACTCAACCCACTATTCAATAGGGCATTAATGGCTAAATACCCTCCTGGCTCTACTTTTAAGAGCATCAATGCACTAATTGGACTGCAAGAAGAAGTGTTGACTCCAAATACTCTTTACAGTTGCAACCACGGTTATCGATCAGGTAACTTTAGGATGGGCTGTCATGGGCATCGCTCGCCAGTAAACTTGGAATTTTCCATTCAAACCTCTTGCAATTCTTATTACAGTAATGTCTTTAGAAGTATTATCGATAATTACCCCACAGCAGAAGAGGGATATGCTGTTTGGCGAGACTATGTTACTAATTTTGGTTTGGGAGAGAAAACAAATATCGATTTACCCAATGAGCTTACAGGCTTTGTGCCTAAGCCTGAATATTATGATCGTTACTACCGCAAAGGAAGTTGGAGTTCATTAACAATTGTCTCGTTGGCAATTGGGCAAGGGGAATTAGGTTTTACTCCCATGCAAATGGCTAATATGGTATCCGCAATAGCCAATAGAGGGTACTATATTACTCCTCACATTGCAAAACAAGTCAACAATCAGCCAATTACTCAAATTGACACTGGCATAATAAAAAATGAAACTGGAATAGCAAAAGAGCATTTTGATAAGGTAGTTGATGCAATGTATCTGGTGGTGCAGCAAGGCACTGGAACTTCAGCTAGAATTGATTCTATCGAAGTCTGCGGTAAAACTGGAACGGTTCAAAACCCGCATGGAGATGACCATTCAACCTTTATTGCATTTGCTCCTAAGGATGATCCGAAAATCGCCATCTCTGTTTATGTTGAAAACGGCTATTGGGGTTCAAGATGGGCTGCACCAATTGCGGGTTTAATGATAGAAAAATACTTGAGTGACACCATTACTCGCCCATATATTGAAAAGAGAATGCTAGAAGGTGATTTAATTCATATTAAAAAACAAATCTCACAAGCCAATGCGACAGAGTAGAAGTTGGATTGACCATGTAGATTGGTTGCTGATTGGACTGTTTGCCATTCTTGTATTTGCAGGATGGTTGAACATTTACGCGGCAGTGTATAACGAGGATTTTCAAAGTATTTTTGATACTTCACAACGCTATGGTAAACAGTTGCTATGGATAGGCACAGCTGCAGTTTTAGCTATTGTGATTCTCTTAATTGACGAACGCTTTTTCTCCACTTTTGGCTACATTATTTATGGAATTGTTCTCCTACTGCTGCTTTTAGTGATAGTTATTGGTGCCGAAACTAAAGGTGCCACCTCGTGGTTTGCAATCGGCGGATTTAAAATTCAACCATCAGAATTTTCAAAGTTTGCGACCAATTTAGCCTTGGCAAAATACCTCAGCACACTTAACATAAAAATGAAGCAGCTGAAAACGAAAGCTATAGCAATTTTAATTATTGTTCTTCCAGCTGTACTAATTTTACTTCAAAACGATACAGGTTCCGCACTTGTATACGGGGCATTTATTTTGGTGCTTTATCGTGAAGGATTATCAGGCAGTATCTTGTTAGTTGGAGTATTTGCAGCATTTCTTTTTATAATGACCTTGTTCTTTCAAGCCGATAGTTATCAATTGCCCTTCAATATTTCAATAGATGGATCAACATTTTTAGCCATCTTGATTTTTGCAGTGCTAACATTAATCTATTATTCCAATAGAAAGAAAAAACAAATAATTATTTTTCTTTCTATCATTTTTATTGCATCAGTAGGCTTAATAAAAAGTGTCGATTACGTTTTCACAAATGTTTTAGAGCCACATCAATCAAAGCGAATAAATGTTTTATTGGGCTTAGAGTCCGATCCAAAAGGAGCTGGATATAATGTTAACCAGTCACTGATTGCAATTGGTTCAGGGGGCTTTTCAGGTAAAGGATATTTGCAAGGAACTCAAACAAAATATGATTTTGTGCCAGAGCAGAGCACTGATTTTATTTTTTGCACCATAGGCGAAGAGTGGGGTTTTTTGGGGAGCTTTTTTGTAATTGCAGTTTTCATGGCTTTGTTACTCCGTATTCTTTTCCTGTGCGCGCGACAACGCTCTAATTTTGCTCGAATTTATGGTTATGGAGTAGCATCAATCCTCTTCTTTCATTTTGCCATAAATATTGGGATGACCATAGGTCTGGCGCCTGTTATTGGGATACCATTGCCTTTCTTCAGTTATGGTGGGTCTTCACTCTGGGCATTTACCATATTGCTTTTCGTTTTTATAAAAATGGATGCAGACAGATTGGAAGTGCTCTAGACTAGAATGACTTCTAGATTATTTACCAGGATATCGCTTAGAAATAAATCGCTCAGGAGTATCCTCAGGTCTTTTGTGTTTCCAGCGCTTATGTGACCATAACCACAAGTGTGGCTTTTTCAAAATTTGTTGCTCTAAGGCCTTTACGTGTGCTTCAGTTATTTCTCCTTCTTTTGTGTTGCGGGGTTCCTCAAATAATAACTTAAATGACATGGAATATTCACCTCGATTTACTCGATCAAGTGATGCAAAAATTACAGGTAAGTTATATTGTATTGCAAATTTTTCTGCACCGCGAAAAACTGGGGTGTCTTGATTGAGGAAGTCCATCCAATACCCTCGATCAGCAGAAGGTGTTTGGTCGCCAATTAACATGATGCTAACTTTCTCTCCTCTTTCTAAATAGTCTCCAACCACTTCATAGGCTTTAGTTAAGGGAACTAGCACCATGCCAAATTTGCACCTATAAGTTGCAAATAATTTTTCAAAACCTTCATTATGAAGTGGTTTATAAACGCCGAGTATGGTGTGTTTTGCATCTCTTGAATAAGCACTCACTAAATACTCCCAATTTCCATAGTGACCCAAGACGGTGATTGTTGACTGTCCTTTTTCATAAAACGAATTTGCTAAGTCAATATTGGTAGTTTTAAATGCGGATGCCCATTGTTTGTCATTCATACTAATGGCCTTAACGGTTTCAACCATCATGTCTGCTAAAAAACGGAAAAATTTATTTGAAATAAGTTTAATTTCTTTTTCTGATTTGTTGGGAAATGAGTTTTGAATGTTCTTGAATACAACAGCTCTTCGATAGCCAATAAACCTGAAGAGCACCCAATAGATTGCTGTAGAAAAAGCAAATAGTAATTTCCATGGAAGCTTAGATAGTAATCTTGTTATTTCAACTCCAATGTTCATTAATGCTTAATTGAATAGATAGGTGAATGGCTAAAATAAAGTAATAATTGCAATTGAATTCAAAAAGTAGACTATTGAACCTATTTTTTATTTCATTGTTTGAAAGAGAAAAATATGTTCGGAATATTTAAGAAGAAAAGCCCAAAGGAGAAGCTAAACTTACAGTATAAAAAACTTTTAGCAGAAGCTCATGCCTTATCTAAATCAAATAGAACTGCTAGCGATGCTAAGCAAGCAGAAGCTCAAAAAGTGCTTGAAAAGATAGAAGCTTTAGAAAAATAAGAAGTTGAAGCGAGCATTAATAATAGGGTCTGGGATTGCTGGTTTAGCTGCTGCTATAAGGCTAAAGCAGAAAGGATATTTAGTTGATGTTTTTGAAGCTTCAAGTACTGTTGGTGGTAAAATTGGAACCTTAGAAAAGGACGGTTTCCGGTGGGATACTGGTCCTTCTCTTTTCACTATGCCAGGTTTAATCAAAGAGCTATTTGATTTGTGTGATGAAAACCTTGAAGATTATTTTTCTTACATACAAAAAGAAACCATTTGCAACTATTTCTGGGAAGATGGAACTTCTTTTTCTGTTCACGCCGATGAAGGTCAGTTCATAAATGATTTAGCTGTTTTGTTGGGGGAAGACAAGTCTTTAATAAAATCTTATTTAGCGAGAAGTAAAGCGAAATATAAGCTAACTGAACCTGTTTTTCTAAATCAATCACTGCACATTTGGAAAAATTACTTCAAACCAAAAACGCTCAAGGCTTTTGCTAAGTCTACCTCTTTAGATCTTTTCAAAAGTCTTGATGAACTGAATAAAGAATACTTTAAAAACAGTAAATCTGTCCAATTTTTTAATCGATTTGCCACTTACAACGGGTCTTCACCTTATAAGACTTCAGGAATAATGTCAATGATTCCAAGTTTAGAAATGAACTATGGAACCTATTTTCCAAAGAAGGGTATGCGGTCCATAGTAGATTCACTTTATGAACTAGCAAAAAGGCAGGGAGTGGAATTCCATCTCAATGAAAAGGTTCAGAGAATTGAGACCACTTCAAATAAGGTTTCAGGACTTAAAACAGTAAAAGATACTTATAAAGCGGCTATTGTAGTTTCCAACATGGATGTGCATTATGTCTATGAAGAACTTTTACCTGAAAAACGCAAACCGAAACGTATCCTAAATCAAGAAAAATCTAGTTCTGCACTCATTTTTTATTGGGGAGTGAAGAAGTCATTCCAGCAATTAGATTTACACAACGTTTTTTTTAGCGATAATTATGAGAAAGAGTTTGAATCTCTTTTCGAAAAAAAGGAAATTTTTAATGACCCTACCATTTATATTAATATAAGCTCCAAAGAAAAGCCAGATGATGCTCCTGAAGGAATGGAAAACTGGTTTGTGATGGTAAATGCTCCAGCAAATTATGGCCAAAACTGGAGCTCCCTTATTGCTGAAGCAAAAAGTAATATATTGAAGAAGCTAGAAAGATGTCTTGGTGAAAATGTTGGAGAATTAATTATTAGTGAGGAAATTCTTGATCCCATCAAAATTGACAATGAAACAAAATCTTTTAGAGGGTCGCTTTACGGCAATTCTAGTAATTCCAGGTATTCCGCCTTCTTTAGGCATCCAAACTTTAATAGAATAAGAAATTTATATTTCTGTGGTGGCTCAGTTCACCCTGGCGGTGGAATTCCTCTTAGTTTAAAATCTGCAAAAATAGTTTCTGATTTAATTCCTAAGCTATGAATGTCTGGATTTCAATGAATAATAGAAATTTAGCAATATTTATTTTATGGCTATTTAATGTAAGTGCTTGTCTTGGAATTTATTTAGGCTTTAAAGATTGGTTCATAGAAAAGACGACAATCAACTTAATGCTTCAGCTTTTGTTATTAGTCATCATCTTTCCGATTCGTCAGAAGAAAGAATTTCTACTGTTTTTTGCATTCTTCTTCATCGGCTTTTTTGTAGAAGTTTTAGGGGTAAAAACTGGATTTCCTTTCGGAGAGTACGCCTATGGAGAAAATCTTGGCATTAAAATAATTGACGTTCCATTATTGATTGGCTTAAATTGGGTGCTTCTGGCATTTGCTGCCGGTTCTATAAGTAATTATCTTCCACAAAAATATTTTATTCCTAAAATTTTACTTGGAGCCTCCTTAATGGTGCTGTTAGATGTACTAATGGAACCTGTCGTAGCTCAATTGGATTTTTGGGAATTTGAAAACAACACTGCTCCATTTGAGAATTATTTCTCTTGGTTTTTAATTGCATCTTTAATGCAGTTCTTATTTCAAAAAATGAAAATAAAAGGAGATAAAATCTTCTCTCTAAATTTATTAGGAGTTCAGATTTTTTTCTTTCTGATTCTTAATATTCTACTAAAATAATGTCCTAATTAATTTTCTACTGCCTCAACTGATGTAATTTGTGGTACAGCTTTTTTTACAGCCTCTTCCACACCAGCTTTCAATGTCATTGCAGACATGTTGCAAGATTGGCAAGCACCTAAAAGTTTGACTTTAGCTACATTATCGTCAACACGTAACAGCTGAATGTCGCCGCCATCAGCTTTTAAGAAGGGCCTTAACTGTTCAATTGCCTCTTCTATTTTGGGAATAATTTCGTCTTTCGTAAGGAGTTCCATAGCTTCTATTATCACAATGTTAAGCCTTTTTTGTTTATTGGCTTAATTGGATTTTGTTGATTTTTTAACTTGTAAAATGCATTGGTCAACAAGTTGATCAAATGCTTTTGACTGAGGAGTGTTTTCTTGTAAAACTGCTGGACGACCGGCATCACCAGCTTCCCTTATACTTTGAACTAAAGGAATTTCTGCTAAGTAATTGATATTCATTCGAGCAGCTAGATCCTTTGCTCCACTTTTGCCAAAAATGTAATATTTGTTTTCAGGTAACTCTTCTGGAGTAAAGTAGGCCATATTTTCAACTAAGCCCAAAACTGGAACGTTGATTTGTGGCAAACTAAACATTCCCAATGCTTTTCGAACATCTACTAAGGCAATTTCTTGCGGTGTGCTCACTACGACTGCACCTGTTAAAGGAATTTGCTGTACTAAGGTTAAGTGCACATCACCGGTTCCCGGAGGTAAATCAATAATCATATAATCCAATTCGCCCCAATAGGCATCATTAAATAGTTGAGTTAATGCTTTGGTAGCCATAGGACCACGCCAAACAACAGCCTGGTCAGGGGTAGAGAAAAAGCCAATAGACAACATTTTTACACCATGACTTTCTACAGGTTTTATGTATTCTTTACCGTCTACGGTAGTTGTTTGAGGCTTTTCGTTACTTACATCAAACATGGCTGGTACTGATGGACCGTAGATATCTGCATCAATTAAACCAACAGTATGCCCTTTCTTTGCTAGGCCAGCTGCAAGATTAGCTGCAACAGTTGACTTTCCAACTCCTCCTTTTCCTGATGCAACTGCAATAATATGCTTTACACCTGGTAACACACTCCTGTGTTCAGGAGCTCGCTCATGTGCCTTACCCATTGCTGAAACATTTACCTCAACTGTAATATCCTTACCTAAAAGGCGCTTCAATTGATGCTCACAAGCTTCTTCCATGCGTTTTCTATTGTGCATGGCTGGATTCGAAATCTTTAAATCAAATCGTATTTTATTTGCTTGAAATTCTATATTCGAGACGAGGTCTAAGGCAATTATATCCTTCTTTAAATCAGGCTCTACTACAAATGATAGAGCTTCTCTAATTTTTTCAAATGTTACTTCCATAGGCCTTCAAAATTAACCATTCTTTAAAGTGCAAGTGAGGATATCTTTTAATAATCTAACTCGTTTTGTGGATCCCAAAAGTGTTTGTCAAAATCTACAATACAATCATTAACAACAGTTATTCCTTCTTTTTCTAACTCGCTTTGCATGGGCTTTTCTTCAGGGAAATGATGTTTTCCGCTTAGTACCCCTTTCCTATTTACTACGCGGTGGGCTGGTACATATTCTGTTTGCTGATGTGATGCATTCATAGCCCAACCAACCATTCTAGCACCGCTTTTTGTGCCTAAATAATTTGCTATTGCACCATAACTGGTAACTTTTCCTGAGGGTATTAATCGCACAACTTGAAAAACAGCATCAAAGAAATCTTTATTCTTTTCACTGATTTTTATTGAATTACTAGGCATTTGGCTTAAATTTCAAGTAGTGAATTTGATGGCCTTTCTCAGTGAATATTTTTTCATAATGTGTTTTAATTGAAAGGATTTCACGCATGTCTTCATCTAAATGATTGATGCCCTCTTGGTACAAGTTGTCTGTGGCAAGTAAAACTTCATACCCATTCTTTTTGCATTCCTCTAAAGAAAAGTCATAGAAAAAGGCACTATCTGTTTTTAAATGAATTAAGCCTTCTGGTTTTAAAAACTTTTTATACCGCTCAATAAACAGTGGACCAGTTAAACGCTTTTTTTCTCTCCTATCTTTTTCTTGTGGATCGGGAAATGTAATCCACACTTCATCAATTTCATTTTTAGCAAAGCAGTTTTCAATAAACTCAATGCGAGTTCTTAAAAAAGCCACATTTTCCAACTTTTCTTCTAATGCTGTTTTTGAACCTCTCCACATTCGCGCTCCTTTTATATCTATTCCAATGAAGTTGGCCTTAGGAAATTTTCTTGCCATTCCAAGCGTATACTCACCTTTGCCGCACCCAAGTTCCAGGATTATCGGGCGATCATTTTTAAAAAATTCTTTATGCCAATTTCCCATCATATGGTAATTGGTTCTAAAAACTTCTTCTGTCTCTGGCTCAAATACGTTCGGAAAGGCTTTCATTTCCGAAAAGTGCTCCAGCTTCCTCTTACCTGCCATTTATACTAATTTAATCCTAAAATACCATCTAAAGTTGTTCTAGAAACAGCATGGTAGTTTGGTCTCGCTTTACTGTAGATAGCTTCCGCTCTTTTTTGACCTTTTTCAGATTTTAAAATGGCCTTATAAATTGGCACTAAAAATTTTCTTCTTCCAACTCGAATCAAAAATTCTTCAGTTGCTACTTCTGCTGTTTTATAGTTATTAGGAATAACTTTTTCGAACCATGCAGCTTGAATTTCAGCATTTCCGGAATTAGTAAAATTAAAGGCTTCATCTAAGTCTTCCATTTGCTCAACAGTTATCGTATCGGGTAACCGTCCAATAAAATAGAGCCACTCGGGAGTCATCCATTTAGCTGTTGCTAAAGAATCAGCTGTTGTACCACCTTTCCACTTATCAAGCACTTGATCAACAGTTTCAAATTTACTGGACTCAATGTTTGGGCAATTTTCAGGCAAGCCTTCTCCAAATACCCAATCCTTAACCCTTATTTCTTTTTGCCATGATTCATTTTCCTTCAGGAGCATTTCATCTAAATAGTATAGAAACCCATCGGTAGTCATTACTTCGAAAGCAAAGGTGTTAAAGTATTCATTTAAGAATGCATCCCATTTTTCTCTACCCACTGTCTCTTCAATCAATCTTAAGAAAAAGTAGCCTTTATCATAGGGGATACCAGTTAAACCAGCATCTGGGTCTCTGTTTTCTAAATTAACTTTTAATCGAGTGTCAGCAGCTCTGTCTTCGCTTTTAAGCCATTCAATTTCCTCAAGTAAATCCTCGTAAGAAAGTAAAGCTAACATGTTCGCAAAGTCTTTACCATAGATTTCTTCCATGATTCTGTTCTCAAAATAAACGGTGAAGCCTTCATTTAGCCAAATGTCTTCCCATGTAGCATTAGTTACTAAATTCCCAGACCAGGAATGAGCTAATTCATGAGCAATTAATGCAGTTAGCGAACGATCTCCAGCAATTATCGTTGGAGTAGCAAATGTCAATCGAGGGTTTTCCATCCCACCGAAAGGGAAGCTAGGAGGCAAAACAATCACGTCGTATTTTCCCCATTGATACGGCCCATATAGTGCCTCTGCAGTATCAACCATGTTCTGCATCTCGCCAAATTCATAAGCTGCAGCTTCAATAACATCAGGTTCTGCATAAACTCCAGTTTCATTTCCAAGTTGCTGATAACTTAAATCACCTACGGCAAGAGCCATAAGATAGGAGGGAACTGGTTGGTCCATTTTGAACGTGTATATGCCATCTTCTTTTACTGCTGTTGGATTATCAGCGCTCATTAGAGCTAGCATACCTTCTGGAACTTTAACTTCTGCTTTATAAGTAAATCGTATGCCTGGGCTATCTTGACAAGGAATCCAAGTTCTTGCTAAAATTGCTTGAGACTGGGTAAACAAAAAAGGCGATTTCTTACCAGCGGTTTGCACAGGATCAAGAAACTGTAAAGCATCAGCACCTTCAGTAGTTTGGTAGTCGATGCTTATGGTTTTTGTTTCACTGGTAATTGGAATTACCAATGCGGAGCCCATGAAGTTTTTACCATCGATAGTTTTGCGTTCTTGTAACTCATATCCTAACTCTCCTTCAAAGTCGTCTCTAGTGACAGTAGAAATCTTTAAATTTCGACTATCTAAGTAGATACTATCCACACCTTTTTTATTTTCAATGGTGTAGGTAGCTGTGGCAATAATAATCTTCTTTGTAAAATCTATTGATGCATTCCAGTCTAAATGAGTTACTATTGCCTCTTGCGGTTTACTGTAGCTATGATGGTCAGTATAGTTTCTCTTTTGCTGCATTATTTCTTCGTTCAATGTTGGCGTAAATTCTTGAATTTCGTTTTCCGTGTTTTTCACTTTAGTTTGGCAAGAAACAATCAAGAAGGAGGTTAGAAGGCCTAGTGCATTAATTTTTTTCATGTCTTTATTTTGAGGCCAGCGAATTTACTAAATCCTCTATTGTTTTCAGAGCTGGATGATATTGTTTGAGTTAACATTAAATTAACTCATAATTAATGGTTCGATAATTCAATTTTAACGTTGAACAATCATTATGAAAATACTTTTGTAGTGTTATGAAATCAATAAGAAAAATCGTACTTCTTAGTTTATTGTTGTCTTCTTTCATGATAGCTCATGCAGGTGGAAACTTAAAGACAACAAGCATGAAAGGAAAAGTAACTGATCGTGCTGGCAATGCAATTGCTGGAGCTAAGGTAACGCTTTTAAACTCTGACAAAGAAGTATATACAGATTTTGATGGTAACTTCGAATTTAATGAAGTGCCGCAGCAAGAAGAGCAAAAAATTAAAGTAAAATACATTTCTTACTTAGAAACGACTACTTCATTTCTTCCTTCAGAGGAAAAAAGCAGTAGTTTAGAGATTCACTTAAAGTCCAAGTAGCAAATTTCCTTTCTACACTTCAATTTTATAGCAATCAATTCATCAATCTTCAGGTAAAAACTGAAGATTTTTTTTGATTCTCACTTCCAATGTTATCAAATTGTTAAATTATTATTACCTTTGTGTTATTCAGTGTTACAAATATATCTGCTGAGATGTATCTTTCAAGACAATAAGCTGACTTAACTCGTTGAATGTCTTGAATTTAAAAAAGAGAATAAGATGAAAAAATTGATAGCAATATTAGGAGTTGGAATTCTGTTAGGGACTGCCACAGCACAAGAAAATTTAGTTTATGAAAACGGACAGTATTATACTGCTAATAATGAGCTTGTAAAAGGAGATTACTCTACCTATCATAAAAACGGTAATGTTGAGGCTACTTATAATTTAGTAAATGGAGTCTTAAATGGCCAAGCCTTATTTTATTATGCCAATGGAGCAAAACAAGAAGTTGGGATGTATAAAAATGGTGAGAAGCACGGTGAGTGGATGAAATGGAATACTGCTGGTGATAAAACAGCTGTAGCCAATTACTACTTAGGTGAAAAAGATGGAACGTGGATTATTTGGGACGAAAATGGAGTTCAACGATATGAATTAAATTATAATAAAGGCGAAAAAACTGGAGTTTGGAAAATGTGGGATGAAAATGGAAAGATAGTTTCAGAGAAAGAATATTAAATTTATTCTTTCAACTAGTTTGAAAAGGGGAAATCAGTTTGATTTCCCCTTTTTGTTTTATAAGAACTGTAGAAAAATTACCTTTGCAAAATGAATTTGCTCTTAAAATTTAACGGCAATCTGCCAATAAAATTAGAGCTTTAGCATTCAAACTGAAAAAAATAACAAAATAAATGGCGCAAAAAATAATTTATACTGAGACTGATGAAGCCCCAGCTTTAGCAACCTATTCATTTTTACCAATAGTTAAGAGGTTTGCTCGTGCTGCAGGCGTTGAGATTGAAACTAGCGACATTTCGTTGGCGGCAAGAATTTTAGCGCACTTTCCTGACTTTTTAGAAGAAAACCAGAGGGTGAAAAATGCGCTACAAGAGCTGGGTGAATTGGTGAAAAACCCGGAAGCGAACGTAATAAAGTTGCCAAACATTAGCGCTTCAATGCCTCAATTATTGGCTGCTATTAAAGAATTACAAGGGCAGGGGTTTGATTTGCCAAACTATCCTGAAGAACCTGCCAATGATAAGGAGAAAGAGATTAAATCAAGGTATGATAAAGTAAAAGGAAGTGCAGTAAATCCAGTATTACGAGAAGGTAATTCTGATCGAAGAGCCCCTATGGCTGTGAAGGAGTTTGCGAGAAGGAACCCCCATTCTATGGGTGAGTGGTCTAAAGATTCCAAATCACATGTTTCAACGATGAGCAAATCTGATTTTTGCTCCAACGAAAAGTCAGTCACAATAACTAAGGCCACCTCAGTGAAAATTGAATTGCACAAAAATGATGGAACTGTTGAATTGCTTAAACCAGCATTTGAATTACAAGAAGGAGAGGTAATTGATTCAACCTTCATGAGTAAATCTGCTCTGATTGCATTCTTGAAGCAGCAAAAGATTGAGGCAAAAGAACAGGGTGTCCTTTTTTCCTTGCACATGAAGGCAACTATGATGAAAGTATCAGATCCAATAATATTTGGTCATGCAGTAGAAGTGTTTTTTGCTGATGTGTTTGAGAAATATGGAGCTACTTTTAAAGAAATAGGAGCTAACCCAAGAGATGGATTAGGTAGTATGTTGGCTCAGTTAGAAACATTGCCAAAAGAAAAGCGTGAAGAAATTGAGAAAGCCTTCTCAGAAGCACTTTCCAACGGTCCAGATGTGGCTATGGTAAATTCTGATAAGGGAATTACAAACCTACACGTGCCTAGTGATGTGATTATTGATGCATCGATGCCGGCCATGATCAGAACTTCAGGTAAAATGTGGAATAAAGAGGGCAAAGCCCAAGATGCAAAAGCCATTATTCCCGATAGCAGTTATGCTTCAGTTTATGATGAAACTATAAAATTTTGCAAAGAAAATGGAGCATTTGACCCAACAACTATGGGTACAGTGCCAAATGTTGGTTTAATGGCTCAGAAAGCTGAAGAATATGGATCTCACGACAAGACATTTGAGTTAGAAACTGCAGGTAAAGTCTGTGTGGTTGCTGAAAGTGGAGACACCTTATTGGAGCATGAAGTGGAAGCAGGTGATATTTGGAGAATGTGCCAAGTGAAAGATGCACCAATACAAAATTGGGTAAAGTTAGCTGTTGATAGAGCAAGAGCTACAAAATGGCCTACTGTATTTTGGTTAGACGAAAACCGAGCTCATGATGCTGAGTTGATTAAAAAAGTAAATCATTATTTAAAGGATTTTGACACAGAAGGGCTAGCTATTAGCATTAAATCTCCTGTTGAGGCAACAAAGTTTACCTTAAAGCGCCTCAAAGCTGGAGAAAATACCATCTCAGTGACTGGAAATGTATTGAGAGACTACTTAACCGACCTGTTTCCTATTTTAGAATTAGGAACTTCTGCTAAAATGTTGTCCATTGTGCCGTTGATGAATGGAGGTGGCTTGTTTGAAACTGGCGCTGGGGGATCTGCTCCCAAGCATGTAGAGCAGCTGACTGAAGAAAACCATTTGAGGTGGGACTCGCTTGGTGAATTTTTAGCTTTAGCTGTTTCATTAGAACATTTAGGAGAAAAATCGGGAAATAATAAAGCATTGGTTTTAGCTGAAAAATTAGATAAAGCAACAAAACAACTTTTAATTAATGGTAATTCACCATCTCGAAAAGTGGGTGAATTGGATAATCGCGGGAGTCACTTCTATTTGGCGCTATATTGGTCAAGAGCATTGGCTGAGCAGGTAGCAAATACTGAGTTGCAAGAGCATTTCCACCCATTAGCAAAGGAGTTAGAGGCAAAAACAAGTCAAATTTTAAGTGAACTAGCGGAAGTTCAAGGGAATTCAGTTGATTTAGGGGGGTATTATTATCCGAATAAAGAAAAAGTGGCAAATATTATGCGTCCTAGTCAAACCTTGAATGAGCTTATGGAATAAGCATGAACTCCTTAGTTATTGCAGCTATTTAAATGTATAAGAGCATTTGGAAGTTTTTAATAAAATCAACAAAAAAGGGAAGCAATTTTGCTTCCCTTTTTTGTTGATATATTTTTAAGCATTTCGCTTTAGTAGCCCCTGCCCTTGTTTTTCTTTTTCTTTACTCACTTCTTCAATCCCTGCCATTTTTGGATCAATAAGAATTCGACCACAATGCTCTATGGCCTTCTGCTGGCAAGCGTTTTTTTATTTTTCTGTCTTTAATTTCCATTTATTATTAAGATCATACTTTGTTTGTCTGGTTCCTATAAATATTGGTGGGGCGGCTATTCCAATTAATATTGCTTCAACAAGCGCCCATTCCTTTACTCCTTCTTTCCCTTTATCTATGGCAGCTACCGGAAGCATTGCCACTCCTAAAACGGCACCTACGCCAATCCATGCGAAGGGTTCTAACCATCTTCTATTTTTAAACCAATCTTTCTTCAATACCTGAACTTCTGAAAAAGCTATTAAAACTGTGTCTTCTCTATATATAGCTTCAACATAAGTGATTGTAGTATCTTTAGATTTGCTAATGTTATATGAGTATGAATATGTCGTGTCTTTGTCAGTTTTTGTGCTAACTGTTATTGAAATTGTAGAGTCGTTAAAATTTACAATTTTTTTAGAAGAATATGTTGTGTCTGAAGTCTTAATGTAATAATCTCTGTCAAGGTCAAGGTGCTTTTTCTTAGAAGGCTTATTTCTATGTTCCAATACCAACTTGTTCTGCCCCATAACAATTGTCAATGAGAAAAGTAAAGTTATTAATGTAAAAATGGTTTTGATATTCAATTCAAATTGTCTTTTTAATTGCTTGCAGAACGCCCAAATATGGTGCGTAGTGAGTTAAGTAAAGATACAATTAGCCCCCGAAAACTTTCGGGGCTAATTAGTAAAAATCGCAGAGCAATTTTGTACATTTTCTTTTCTACAAAATTCGCTTGCGAATTTTACGGAGTATCAAAGAGCTACAAAAATGTCTTAACCTGCTGACTCACTAAGGACTATAAATGTTAGCGTGTCGTTTTTTTATTTTCAGCCTTGTTCTCAGTCCGTCAATTTTGGGTCTGGTTCTCAGTCTATGTGATAAATAGGTTGAGCTTAATAAGATCTTAAATTGAAAAGCAAAACTTTGCGATTTTGTTTGATCAAAATCAAGCTTGCAGAAATTGGCGAAGTCCTCGGATAGAGTAAGAAGTCAAGTCGTTAAGAAAAGAAAAAGAATTTGGAACTTTCGTAAAACTGAGCCTAACTATTTTGAAAAGTCTATAAGTTATTAAACTGGAAACTAAAAAGAGTTTACTTTTTTAGCTTGGATTTCAAATCCATACTTCCATGAAGAATTCTGATTATTTCAATGAAGTCTTCAACAAGTATTTCATAAAATATGATGTGTTTTCTAATCCGGAAGCCAAGAAGATCGGATGATACTCCATGGTAATTTTTTCCTTCATTTGGATTGTTTGCAATGTCTTGAAAGACTTTAACCAAACTATTGTAATATTTGTCAGCTTGATTTAAAGACCACTTTTTAACAGTGTAGCTCCAAATGTTATTCAAATCTTTAACCGCTGATTTACTGAGTTTGTATTTAAGCATCAATATTATGCTTCGCTTTTAAATCTTTAAGGTTTTGCACAGGGTCAAAATCTTCAGCTATTCCGCTATCTTTACCTTCTTGAATTGCCGCTCTCAAAGCCATTAACTTGCTATCTTCATCTTCTAACAGCCGCAATCCTGCGCGAACGACTTCACTAACATTTTTATAACGTCCTACTGAGATTTGATTTGAAATAAATTCGTCAAAATAAGTGCCAAGTGATATTGAAGTATTTTTATTCATCTTAATAAATTTAAACAAATATACCAATAATTGGTAATTTTTTTCAATTGCCCATAACGGTTAAATATGGTGTGTAGTGAGTTAAGTAAAGATACAATTTCAATTTAGCACTTAGCAAAAATCCCGTTCGAACGGGATAATTGTAAATTGCTCTCCAAAACAAAATCCGCTAGCGGATTTTGCGAGCCTGCAAATAGCTTTAAAACTCCCAAATTGCTTTACCCACAATGCATTATACAACGTGTTGTGCAACGTTTTTTATTCAACATTTTCTAATTGTTTATGCGAACCATCGCAATTAGGTTTACGTTTTGAAAGTCCGCAAGTACAATCTGTTAATCCATAACCGTCAAAAATCCGCTTCATACTATTTTCAATTCGGGATATTTTGGTTTTTGATTGTTTTGGTTTGTCGAAATGCAAAAGATAACCTCTTCGTCGTCCTGCTGTTAATTTCTCAAATGCTTTTTCAAACTCTGGATTTTCTTCAAAAATTTGTTCCAATTCCTCTGGTATTTCAAAATCAGTTGTCTTTTTCTTTTTGACTTTCAGACCGGATTTTTCGATTTCGATTGCTTCTTTTATATACTTTTTGATTATCGGTTCAAGTTCTTCAACTTCTGATAATTCGGTAAATCTTATTTGTCGCGCAGATTGTGTGTTTTCAGTCTGTTGAACCAAGATATTTTCCGAGTCTTTTAATAATGCTCCTTTTTGAAACATAATAGCACAATAACCCTTGAACTCGTGGATTAGAACGATATTTTTACCATTGTCAGAATAACTTGGGTGCATCCATTTATAATCTTCGTTCAGTCCACAATCCAATATAATTTTCCGAAGTTCGGTCAATTCCCTTTGCCATTTTTGAAGACTATTAAAGTATTCTTTTATTTCTTGGTTCATAGTTTAGAGTGTTCTTATCAAATTTTTGCTAACGTTTACTGTATGGTGCGTTGTGAATTAGATAAAAATAACACTTTCAGTTTATTAAATAACAAAAGCTGCGAAGCAGCTTTTAAATTTTCCTTTTCTAAAAATCTGCAAGCAGATTTTGTGGTTTTTCAAATAGGGTAGAACCTAGCAAAACTACCTTGCTAACAATGCACTATACAGCTTGTTGTGCTTAGTTTTTTTTATATTTCGTGATGCCACCTAAATTGCAATTAACTTGAAATCCTTCAATTAATTTTTGAATATTAAAGGGGTGGTAGCTAGCCTCTTTTTTAAATAATTCTGTGAAGGTTTTTGATATATCTGCTGGTATATCCTTTTTTATTTCTGCTAGAAAACTTGTATAAGTTAGCGCTAATTCATCATGAGGCGTAATTATTTCGTCCCATGACAAGCAAATAGACCCGACCCTTTCAGAGTTAAAGGCGTGTGTTATTATCTCTTTAAAGTCAGATTCATGAATCCATTTTTTAGAAAGACGTATGAATATTATTCCAATCTTATCTTTAGGGAGTTGTTTTTTAGCTTTAGTTATAGAATTTAAAATTGATTTAAGAGAATACTGTTCTGATTCATTCTTTGATTTTACCTCACATGGAATAGCAAGGTTGTTTTTATTTATAAGTAAGTCAAAGTCTTTAGTTTTTTCAAAACTTGGCAGAGTAAATTCAACATCAAACCCTCTAGTAATGCAAAATAATGCTGCTTGCAGTTCGGCATAGTTGGATTGAATCGAGTCTTTTTTTATTCTATCAATTACTATTTCGAATCCTTTTACTTCTTGGAGGTTAATTAAAAGCTTTGCTAGTCGACATACTTTCTCAAAGTACTCACGAGTCATTCTAGACTTAATCGTTTTGTCTACTTGTAAGAATTTTCTATTACCTTTTTCCTTTTTACCGAAATCGGTTTTCGGCTTAACATTTTTGCTGCACCATTCCTCTCCGAGTTTATTAGATAAAATTAACCTTGAAACTCCGTAATGTAAATCGGCACTTTTTGTATAACCTTGATCAATATAATGACCTAAAAAGTTTGTTATATGTGGAAGTCTCAAAATCATTAGTTACTTTTTAACTCTATAGAAAATCCATTTTTGTTTAGGTAATCCATTAACCTCTGATAAGTAGCAAAGTAGTAGGCTTTTGGAAACATGTTGCTAGGATAAATAACTGAACCTCTTGTAAAATTTACTTTTATCCTTTGTCGTTTATTATTAGCAAATTCAACAACTTTATCATCTTTATGGTAAATTCTGCTTTTTAAATCTTTAAAAACTCGATTCTTATCTTCTGCAAGAAAATTAGGGTCTTCATCAGGGTATTTATAAGTCAATTTTGGATTATTTTCTTCTTTAAACACTGTCAAGGCTTCTTTCCAAACGTCATATGTTCCACCAAAAATTATTTTTCCCGTACCGGTTTCCGAATTATTTGGGTACTGAGATTTCTCCCAATATGGTCTGAAGTATGGATAGCCGCTATTGTAACCACCTAAGAAACTATGTTTATGATAGATACCACCCTTAGAATTGACTTGATAATAAGTTGAAGTTTTTTGACCATTAAAAACTTTCTCACATGGCACTTCAGGTATTACAAAGTGAGGCATATCTATAGAGTAAACTACAGATCGTTTCAACTCATAATACCTTTTTCTTTCTTCATCATTTTTAAATATAGGTTTAAACCTTGTCATTTTAACAGATTCAATTAAGCACAACGGTTAGTATATGGCAAGTAGGGCCGTAAAAAGCGATAAACTTTCGAGTTTGCACTGAGCCAAAACGTTGTATTTTGTTTTTATATTATTCATTCTTAAAAGCCAAATCTACGATTAGGCGGTGTTGGTTAATAACACTGAACTTTCTTAAATCACAGAACGCCCTATTTGCTATATACCGTGTTGTGTACAGTTTTCTTTTCGAATTCGCTTTTCAGTTTCTTTAATTTCTTAACTATTACATCACGATTTTTACTTGACTTAACCCACTGAGGTAAATTTGTTATCATCGAATATTTATGCCTGCCATCATCTTCTCTAAGTTTGGCTTCAACATATTCATTTAAATAATCTAGGTGGTCGATATTATAAAGCCAAAGTATATTGTCTTTTATGGTTGTTTGAAGCCAAAGGTCGAATCCAAAATAAGGGTCAGTTGGTTTGTCATTTCTGTAGCGATACCATTGAATCTCATATTCTCGTGTAGCTTTACATGTGTCACATGTAATTTCTGAAGTTTCATATGGTTCTTGTGTCGGCTGTGTTGAGTGAGATATTGCACTTCCGCAATTTCCGCATGCTCGGTTAATAAACCCCTGAACATAGCCTGACCAACTTTTCTCGTCTGCTTCTTGAAATCCACAATTACTGCAATGGCAAACAGATTTATGTCCCCGTGGAAAAGGTATCGTGTACTTGGGTAGTTCAGTCTTTACCAATGCAGGTTCAGAGCAATTTGGACATTTAATCCAAATCTCTTCACTAAAATACACTGTCGGATATGCAGGTTTATTGAATCTCATTTTCTAATTGTACACAACAATTGAATATACGCACAATTGCTCATATTCCTATTATAGCCTTCAAAAATAAATAAATCCTAAATAATTGAATTTAAGTAAATTATTCGTTTTAAACGTTTCTTAACGGTTAGTAACGGATAATTCTTAAGGTAATTGCTATAATAGTTTTTTTGAATGCATTTGATAAAAAAAGTTGTTTCGTTGAGGCAATAGGAAATAAAAAAAGGGAAGCAAATCTAATTGCTTCCCTTTTTAACTAATATTTCTAAACCCTATTTTGCTTTAGTAGCTCTAGCTCTTGTTCTTCTTTTTGGCTTTTCTTCAACTACCTCTTCAATGCCTGCCATTTTTGGATCAATTAGGATTCGACCACAATGCTCACAAACAATCACTTTTTTGTGTTGGTTAATGTCCAACTGACGTTGCGGTGGAATTTTGTTGAAGCAACCACCACATGCACTTCGTTGAACGGGAACTACTGCTAAACCATTTCTTGCGTTATCTCTAATTCTTTTATAGGCAGCTAAGAGTCGCTCTTCGATAACTTCTTCTGCTTTCTTAGATTCCTTTAATAAAGCTACCTCTTCTTTCTCAGTTTCAGCAATAATCTCTTCTAATTCATTTTTCTTATGTTCAAACTCTTTCTTTGTTTCTTCTAGCTTTTGAACAGCTGCTTCATTTACTTCTTTCTTGCCTTCAATTTTTGCTTGAAACTCCTTAATGTGCTTTTCTGCTAATTCAATCTCTAGGGCTTGAAACTCCATTTCTTTTGATAAAGAATCGTACTCCCTGTTGTTACGTACATTTTTTTGCTGCTCTTCATACTTCTTAATTGCAGCCTCTGATTCTTTTATTTGGTTTTTCTTGGCAGCAATATCTCCCTCAAGGTTTTTTATTGCTTCTGCAGCTTTTTCTGTTCTAGTTTCTAAACCAGCAACTTCATCCTCAAGATCTTGAACTTCCAATGGCAATTCACCACGAATGGTTCTAATCTTATCAATTTTGGAATCTATTTCTTGCAAATCATATAATGCTTGCAATCTTTCTTCCACTGTTGCTTCTGTTCCCTTAGCCTTTTTAGCCATGTTATCTATAATTAATTGGGTTCGTGTTTACTTTTGACAAATAGGTTGCAAAATTAGGTATTTTTTTCTGAAGATACTCTTGTATGAGCAGCATAGTAAATTGCTCACTTTCAAAGTGTCCCACATCTGCAATCACTAACTTTTCGTTTGCATCAAAAAATTGATGGTATTTAAAGTCAGCTGTTACAAAAACATTTGCTTTTTGGGCAATGGCATTTTCCAGCAAAAAGCTTCCCGAGCCACCGCAAATTGCTATTCTGCTAACTTTCTTATTAACTATCTTGGTGTGCCGCACAACTTCAGTGTTTAAAACTGATTTTAAATGATCTAAAAACTTCTCAGCTTCCATTGGTTGCTCCAATTGGCCGATCATTCCGCTTCCTACTTCAGTCCATGCATTTTTTAAGGCATAAAGATCATAAGCTACTTCTTCATAAGGGTGAACTTCAATCATGGCTTGAATTACTTTGCCTAGAATATTATTCGGCACTATAGTTTCTACACGAGTTTCTGCTTCGAAATGCAGTTGGCCTTTTTCTCCAACATGTGGGTGAGTGTTTTCACCTGCTCTAAATGTTCCTTCTCCTTTCGTATTAAAACTACAGGAGCCATATTCACCAATTTTTCCTGCTCCTGCTTCAAAAACAGCATTTCTTACTTTTTCAGCATCAGCAGTTGGGCAGAAAAAAACCAGTTTAGTCAATATTTCTCGCTTGGGACTTAAGATTTTTAAGTCCTTTAGTCCAATTCTTTTCGCAATCATTCTATTTACCCCTGCTTTTACATTGTCTAAGTTGGTGTGAATGGCATAAATAGCAATATCATTTTTTATAGCTTTAAGAATTGTTTTTTCAATGTAATTTTTTCCAGTAATGCTTTTCAACCCGCTAAAAACAATCGGATGGTGCGCTATAATCAGGTTAGACCCTGCCGCAATTGCTTCATCAACAACTGCTTCAGTGCTGTCTAAACAAATGATTGGATGCTTTGCAATAGCACTTCTATCTCCAACAATTAACCCTGCATTGTCATAGGATTCTTGAAGTGATAAAGGAGCGAGCTTTTCTAATTGTTGAATAACTTCAGAAATTTTCATAGATATTTTACATTTAAGCTGTTAAATTTAACCTAAATAAGGAGTTTTGCACAAAGATAATACCCTATAAATCCATTGGAAGCTATTTTAAAAATTTTGCTATTGCCTTTTACCTTGCTATATAGTATTGGTGTGGGCTTTCGAAATATTGCCTTTGACCTTGGAATACTTAAAGCAAAAAACTACAGTTTTCCCCTAATTTCTATTGGTAACTTAAGTGTTGGAGGAACCGGAAAAACACCAACTATAGAATATATAGTTGAGTTACTAAAAGATGATTATTCCTTAGCTACACTTAGCAGAGGATATGGAAGAAAAACGAAAGGGTTTAAACTGACTGACTCAGGAGATAATGCAGTAACTGTAGGAGATGAGCCATTCCAAATTTTTAAGAAGTATCCTGAAATAATAGTTGCAGTTGATGGGAATAGAAAGCGAGGTATTTCAAAGTTAAGAAAGCTTCCAGGGGCGCCTGAGGTTATTTTATTGGATGATGCCTACCAGCATCGTTATGTAAAACCTGGACTTAATATCTTATTAACCGACTACAGTAAGCTTTATATTGACGACTTGCCTTTGCCTTCAGGCAGGTTAAGGGAGAACCGAAGTGCTGCAAAAAGAGCCGACATAATTGTAGTTACAAAAAGTCCTAAGGTGCTTTCTCCCTTAGAAATTAGAAGAATCACTACCACTTTAAGGCCTACTGATTATCAAAAAGTTTTCTTCTCCTACATTGATTATCAGGAATTATTGCCATTAAACGAGGCGGCAGCAGAGCTTGCTTCAAAAAAAATAAACCTTGCTAAACGTGGTGTATTGCTTGTAAGTGCTATCGCTAACCCTAGACCTTTAAAATTATACTTAAAGCGATACGCAAAGGAAATAGATACCATTCAGTTCAAGGACCATCATTACTTTACAGAAAAGGACTACAAAAAAATAAATAAACAATTAGAGACTTTCCTAAGTCCAAAAAAGATGGTTGTAATCACTGAAAAGGATGCTGTTAAATTTGATGCAAATAAATTTGAAAATACTCCGGTTTTCTGTATGCCAATTCGAATAGAATTTCACCAACATGAACTGGAAAATTTTAGTCTTGAAATAAAAAATTATGTTGAATCATATAAAAGAAACGAAGGAATTTCTAATTCAACGAATTAACTTTCCAATTGAGATTGGGATAATTCTTGGTTCAGGACTAGGTGGTTTTAGAAATGAAATTGACATTGACCTGGCATTGGATTATAAGGATATTCCTCATTTTCCAGTATCAACTGTTGAAGGACATAAAGGGCAATTAATTGTTGGCACCCTTAACGGCACAAGAGTTATTGCCTTGCAAGGTCGCTTTCATTATTATGAAGGTTATGATATGAAAGCTACAACTTTTCCAATACGTGTTTTTAAAGCATTGGGCGTTGAAACATTATTGCTTTCAAATGCCAGTGGAGGGCTTAACCCTGAGCAGCAAATAGGGGATCTAATGGTTATAACTGACCACATTCATTCATTTAATGATAATCCACTAAGAGGAAAGAATTACGATGAATTGGGGCCTCGTTTTCCTGATATGAGTGAGCCTTATAGCAATGAATTAATTGATATTGCTAAAACAATTGATGCTGAACAACAATTAAATTTGAAATACGGAGTGTATCTCGGTACATCAGGTCCAACTTATGAAACAAGATCTGAATACAAGTATTTTCGAAATATTGGTGCTGATGCAGTGGGTATGTCAACTACGCCTGAGACTATTGTAGCTGTTCATGCTGGTATGAAAGTGTTTGCTGTTTCCGTAATTTCTGATATGGGCGTGGAAGGTCAAATTGTTGAAATCTCGCATGAAGAAGTTCAAGAAGTAGCAGCTAATGCTGCTCCAAAGCTTAGCACTTTGTTTACAGAGATGATAAATTCAATTGTAGCTTCAAAGGAAACTGTTTAAACTTTTTAAGAGCGATAATTCTTAATTTCGCAACTACATGTTAGCAAAAGAAATTTACGATAAATACGAGGTAGTTGTAGGGTTAGAAATTCACGCTCAACTTCAGACGAATAGTAAAGCATACTCCGCTGATTCAGCTGAATTTGGTGCTCTACCCAATAGTCATATTAGTCCAATTACTTTAGGGCACCCGGGTACACTGCCTCGATTCAATGAAAATACCTTGCAGTATGGTGTGCGTTTGGGTTTAGCAGTTGGTTCTAAGATTACTTATGAAAATCAATTTGCTCGTAAGAACTATTTTTATGCTGATTTACCAAAAGGTTATCAAATTACACAAGATAAAACCCCTTTATGTGTTGGAGGAAAAGTGGTGTTGAAAGGAGAAGGTGGAATAGAGAAAGAAATAGGCATCACCAGGATTCATATGGAAGAAGATTCTGGGAAAAGTATTCACGACATTGATCCATACAACACCTTAATTGATTTGAATCGTGCGGGAGTTCCTTTGGTGGAGATTGTTTCTGAACCTGATATTCGAAGTGCACAAGAGGCCTATGATTATTTGACTGAAATAAGAAAATTAGTGCGTTACCTTGAAATTTGCGACGGCAACATGGAAGAAGGGAGTATGCGTTGTGATGCTAATGTTTCAGTGCGTCTAAAAGGGGCTGAAAAATTTGGTGAAAGAACGGAAACAAAAAACTTGAATTCAATTCGTAATGTATTTCGTGCAATCGAGTATGAAACCAAACGTCAAATAGAAGTTATTGAAGGTGGTGGAGAAATAAAAATGGAAACCATGGGTTTTGACGCTATAACCGGAGCTACTAAAACAATGAGAAGCAAGGAGATGGCTCACGATTATCGCTACTTTCCAGAGCCGGATTTACAAGCTGTTTATGTTGGTGAAGATTATATTAGTTCAGTTAAAAATGAACTTCCACCTTTACCTAATGAATTGATTCATAAGTACACGAATCAATTGAAGCTGTCGAATTATGATGCTGAGGTATTGACCGAAGATAAATACTTTGCACTTTATTATGAAAAGGTGATTAAAAAAACTTCAAACTATAAAGCTGCGGCAAATTGGATGATGGGTGCGGTGAAGTCTCATTTAAATGAAAATGCGTTGAGCATTGAAGACTTTGAAGTAAAACCAGAGGCAATTGCTGAAATTATTGAACTAATTGCCTCCAATAAGATTAGTAATTCCATCGCTAATCAAAAAATATTTCCTTACTTGGTGCAGCACCCTAATTTAACACCGGTGCAAATTGCCGAGCAAAACAATTGGATTCAAGAGAGTGATTCTTCGGCAATTGATGAATATATAAGTGCTGCACTTGATAAATTTCCAGACAAGGTAAAAGCCTACCAAGCAGGCAATAAAAACTTGCTGGGCTTGTTTATGGGTGAGGTAATGAAAAGTAGTAAAGGAAAAGCCGACCCTAAAATGGCAACGGCATTATTAAAAGAAAAATTAGAAAATTGATATGTTAAAAAATAGTTTATTCGCAGTTTCTCTTTCTATTAGCATCTTATTAGTTGCTTGTGGCAGTGGAACAGGACAAGAAAAGAAGGACTCATTATTGAGTGGGAAAATAACAGGATTAACGGCGACAGAGCTTTATTTAATTGACTTGCTAAAACCTAAGGCTGGTCCAGTTGATACTGCATTTGTTGATGAAGCTGGTAACTTTGCATTTGATGCACAGCCTCAAGATAAAGGCTTTTATCGAGTTACCATGAGCCAGCAATTTGCATTAATTCTTCCGTTGAAAGGTGGGGATAAAGTAGTGGTAGAGGGTGATGCTTCTGATTTTAGTGCATTAAATGTTTCAGGAACTGAAGATGCAGAAAGAATGATTGAATTGAATAAATTTTTACGTGAGATTGCAAATAAGGGACAAGCCTTAGAGCAAGAATTTCAGCAATTAGCTAATGGTTCAAATAAAGACTCAATTATAAAAGTATTTCGAGCACGTTACTCAAAAATTGAGGAGAGCAAAATAGACCGTTTAAAGGCAATGATTGATGATGAACCAGCTCTATTTGCTAACCTAGCTGTTATTGAACAAATGCCGAAACAAGGAGAGGACAATATTGAATACTATAAAAAGGTAGATCAAGCATTGGCAAAAGAATATAGTGAGTCACCATTTTATCAAAATTTTCATGCACAAGTTGTAGACTTGAGCCGATTTTCAAAAGGGGAGAGCGTTCCTGAAATAAACTTACCGAACCCTGAGGGTGAAATGGTGGCTCTATCTTCGTTAAGAGGTAAGGTTGTTTTAATTGATTTTTGGGCTTCTTGGTGTAAACCTTGCCGAAGAGAAAACCCGAATGTGGTAGCAGCATATCAAAAATACAAAGACAAAGGGTTTACTGTTTATGGCGTTTCATTGGATCGCACTAAGCAGGCATGGGTGAATGCCATTGAACAAGATAATTTAACCTGGACTCATGTTAGTGACTTGAAGTTCTGGCAGTCTGAAGCAGCCCAGGCCTATGGAGTTAGAGGAATCCCTTTTGCTTTATTAATTGACGAAGAAGGTAAAGTGATAGGAAAAAATTTACGAGGCCAGGCTTTGCATCAGAAATTGGAAGAAGTACTTAACTAAACCACTTGGAAAGCTCCATCAAACAAAATATTTATTTTGCATCAGATTTTCATCTGGGAGCACCAGATGCAGAAAGCAGTCGCCAGAGAGAAAAGCATATTGTTAGCTGGTTGAATCATATTGAGCCTAAGGCAAAAGAAATATTTTTAGTAGGTGATTTATTTGATTTTTGGTTTGAATATAAAAAAGCCATCCCAAAAGGCTTTGTGCGCTTACAAGGCAAAATTGCTGAATTAACTGATTCAGGTATACCTGTAACTGTTTTTACTGGTAACCACGATATGTGGATGTTTGATTATCTACCAAAAGAGTTGGGTGTTACACTATACCGCGAGCCTATTAAGAGGGTATTTAATGGCAAGAAATTCTTAATCGGTCATGGAGATGGTTTAGGGCCTGGTGACCATGGTTATAAATTTATTAAAAAGGTGTTTGCCAATCGTTTTTCACAGTGGTTGTTTGCTCGCTTACACCCTAATTTTGGTATAGGATTAGCTGATTATTGGAGTGGTAAAAGTCGGAATGCCAACCGTGGAGAAGATGAAAAGTTTTTGGGCGAAGAAAACGAATGGTTAGCCATCTACTGCAAAGAATACCTCAAAAAGGAGCATCAAGATTACTTTGTCTTTGGCCACCGGCACTTACCGTTGGACTTAAAAGTAGGGGAAAATAGTCGCTACATTAATTTGGGGGAATGGATTAACTATAACTCTTATGCCGTTTTTGATGGAGAGGAGTTGAGGCTGGAAAGGTACAATTGAAGAATTTTAGAATCGATCAATAGGTAAATTCGTCAATCAATGAATAAGTTAATCAGTGAATAAGTCAATACAGTGAATCAATAAATAGTTTTACTGAGAAATAAAAGCAGAAAATGCACTAATAATTGACGAATTGGATTTCTTTAACACCTTTGGTAAAGTCAGAACTTTAATTCGAAGATTGAAATTTGAAAAATGATCATTGAAAACTTTTCTCCACTAAATCCACTAACCGATTAGAATATCCAATTTCATTGTCATACCAACCCACTACTTTTATCATGTTTCCAATCACTGATGTGAGTTGAGCATCAAAAATTGAGGAATGGGTATTACCAACAATATCAATTGAAACAATAGGGTCTTCAGTGTAGGCTAGGATCCCTTTTAGTTCATTTTCTGATGCTCGTTTAAAGGCTGCATTTATCTCTTCTATTGACTTAGGGTTTTTTACCACACAAGTAAAGTCAGTTAGAGATCCATCGGGTACAGGAACACGAATACCCGCTCCACCTAACTTGCCATCCAAATGAGGAAATATTTTAGTGATTGCTTTAGCTGCTCCAGTTGTGGTAGGAACTATGCTAACTGCCGCCGCTCTTGCTCTTCGTAAATCTCTGTGTGGGGCATCATGTAATTTTTGATCACCAGTATAGGAATGCACAGTGGTAATGTAACCACTTTCTATTCCACAGAGTTCATCTAGAATTTTTACTAGAGGGGCAAGTGAATTAGTGGTACAAGAGGCATTGGATAGAATTTTCTCTGAACCGTCTAAAATCTCCTCGTTGCTTCCTAATACAATTGTTTTTATTGATTCGTCTTTTGCTGGGGCAGAGATAATTACTTTTTTGGCACCTGCTTCTAAGTGTTTTTCTGCCGACTTACGGTCTCTAAATAAACCGGTAGACTCAATAACTAGGTCAACATTTAAACTCTTCCAAGGTAGCTTTTCAGGTGATTTTTCTTGATAGAACTTTATTGGTTTTCCATTGATGTCAATATGGTCTTCACCAGCATCAATTGTTCCTTTATAATTGCCGTGAACTGAATCATATTTGAATAGATGGGCTAAAGTTGGGATATCTGCTAGGTCATTTACCGCCACTACTTCAATTCCATTTCTTTCCAATAATACCCTTAAGGTCATTCTTCCGATTCTTCCAAATCCATTGATGGCAACTTTTATCATACTGCTCTAAAATTATTTGTTGGTGAGATACACAAAGATAAGTCGAATTCAATCTAAAACGATGTAGAACTTAGGTCTTATTAATTAAATTAAATCACTACTGTCCGATAAAAAGTTATTTTTAGAAAATGAGTGTTTAATTTTTAGTTGTCCATTGAAAAAAATTGAAATCAAATCGAATAAAAAGCTTAGTAAAACCGAAAAGTTCCGATTGTTTGAGGAAATCATTCGGCTGCACTTGGGTTTTTAAAGATTTGGTAAGATTTTATTCATAGGACGAGTTTTTACTTCGACTTCGCTCAGCACAAGTTTTGTTTCGTCGGTTATTGAGCTTGTCGAAATATTCACGGCGAAAAAAATGAAAAAATTAATTACAAAAGGAAGCCCGTATATATAAAAAATGACAATAAAGTCTAGAGAAAACAATATAAATATCATGTATTCAACATTGTAAGTAATTAAATTCACTTCGAATTATACTGTTTTTTCGTTTTATCGGACAACAATGAAATAAAATAAAGACAGTTTTATTTTATGCAATAAAAAAAGGCGTTTCGAATAAACGAAACGCCTTTTAAAATATATTAGGTTATATTATTATGCTCTAGATTCAGAAGAAACAGTTAAACTTTTTCTACCTTTTGATCTTCTTCTAGCCAATACTTTTCTGCCATTAGCTGAAGCCATTCTGCTTCTGAAACCATGCTTGTTTCTTCTCTTTCTCTTTGAAGGTTGGTATGTTCTTTTCATTTCTTCTAATTTTTTTCAGACAACGTCTGTTTAATCGGAGGGCAAAAGTAGTAATTTTTACACTTTCAGCAAACAATCTAGAATTATTTTTTCTTCACTATACATCCCTGAATGACTATTTTTGCAAAAATAAATTTTCTATGGCAGGATTTGGAAGAAAAAAGAAAAAAGAAAGTGATGAGCCGAAGAAAAAAATCACCAAGGCAGCGCTAAAAAAATCGCTGCGTCTATTCAAGTACGTAAAGCCCTACTCTGGAACTTTTGCAATCGGTTTAATTTTCTTATTTCTCAGCAGCTTAGCATCTATGGTTTTTCCATACCTGACAGGTCAATTGGTAGATGCAGCTAATCAAGATTTTATTGAAAACATCAATCAAATTGCCCTGATGTTGTTAGGCGTTTTTCTACTTAATGCGATCTTCTCTTATTTTAGAATTTATTTGTTTGCTATTGTTACCCAGAAAACCTTAGCAAGTTTGCGACAAGCAACCTATAATCAATTGATTCGCTTAAAGATGAGTTTCTTTTCAGAGCGCCGCGTAGGTGAACTTACTAGTCGAATTTCTTCTGATATTTCTTTACTTCAAGAGACATTAACAACAACCATAGCAGAATTTCTAAGGCAAATTATCATCATTATAATTGGTGTTGCGTTATTAGCCTATATTTCTGTTAAGCTGACTTTTTTAATGCTTGCATTGGTGCCTGTTGTTATTATAATTGCAGTAATTTTTGGTAAAAAAATCAAAGGGCTTTCTAAAGTGGCACAAGATAAAGTAGCTGACTCAACGGTAATTGTTGAAGAAACATTACAAGCCATTGCAACAGTAAAAGCTTTTGTAAATGAAAAATTTGAATTTAACCGATATGAGCAAAAAACGAATGAAGTAATTGGGGTTTCATTAACTGCTGCCAAATGGCGAGGAGCTTTTGCTTCATTCATCATCTTTTGTTTGTTTGGTTCTATCGTAGCGGTTATTTGGTACGGTGTAATCTTGGTACAAGACAATGCCCTTAGCGTGGGGGACCTATTTACCTTCATATTGTATTCTGTTTTTGTAGGAGCTTCATTGGGTGGAATAGCAGATTTGTATTCTCAATTGCAAAAAGCAATTGGAGCAACAGAAAACTTATTGGAAATATTTGATGAAGAAAGGGAAGAAGAGGTTCCTCTGACAACTAATTTTCAAGTAGAAAATGGACACATTCAATTTGAGAATTTATCGTTTCACTATCCAAACAGAGCAGATGTGAAAGTCCTCAAAAATTTGGATTTTGAAATCAAAAGTGGACAACAAGTAGCATTGGTAGGTCCTTCTGGAGCGGGAAAAACCACGATAACCGCATTAATCTTGAGATTTTTTGAGGCAAGTGAAGGGAAATTATTAATTGATGGTAAAGCGATAACAGAATATGGTTTAGAGCAATTGAGAAACTCCATGGCTATTGTTCCTCAAGATGTGGTGTTATTTGGTGGTAGTATTTATGACAACATTTTATACGGTAAACCTGAAGCAACAAAAGCTGAGGTGCATAAAGCAGCTGCAAAAGCCAATGCGGCTGAATTTATTGACTCCTTTCCCGAAAGTTATGATACATTAGTTGGAGAGCGAGGTGTTCAACTTTCCGGGGGTCAACGACAGCGGATAGCCATTGCACGAGCAATTTTAAAGAATCCAAAAATTCTAATATTAGATGAAGCCACAAGTTCTCTCGATTCTCAGTCGGAGCAATTGGTGCAAGAGGCTTTGGATGCACTAATGAAAAACAGAACTTCTTTAGTAATTGCACATCGATTATCAACGATTCAAAAAGCAGATAAAATTTTAGTGCTTAAAGATGGTGCCTTAGTTGAAAGTGGCAGCCATGAAGAATTGTATGCTAAAGAAGGAGGACTTTATAGAGACCTAAGGGTGTTGCAAAATTAGAAGGCTGAAATTTGAAACTAGAAAGAGAAAAGAGAAAAGAGAGAAGAGAAATTAGATCTTAGAAAAGTTAGACTTGATTTTCGAGTTACAATCTTTTGATTCTAGGATCTAAAATTCCACATTGACAATTCCAAACTCTTCACTAATGTTCCAGTCTCATCGTGACCATGTTTGCTACTTTTTCAAAAAAAGTAGTTGGTGTATATGTTCTCCAGCTTAGGTCGTTCAGGCTACCACCTGAAACCATGTAGTAATCAATATTGGCTTCTTGAAAATCTTGCATCACATGTTCACGAAAGTTAATGAAGGCAATCCAACCGTCCTCCACATCTTCGAACCACTCTTCATAATAGGAGTCATCCGAGGAGTGAAAGTTAAATACGTTTTCACCGATTAAAATAAATTTGTCGATGCCCTCATGCATTAGCTCATCAATAATATTGCGCTTAAAGAACATGATGTCGTTGTGCAACAAGTCATTCCATTCACCTATCAATTCAATAATAGCATAGCCATGATCATAGTCGGCCATCAGAATTTTTATAAATAGGGTAGGTGATTCTATTTCATCCCATTGCGGATGAATCAAATGATCGTAAATGGCATGAGTAAACTCAAATTCACTGTAGACGCGTTCATAAAATGGTGAGCGCGGATCCTCATCTGCAATATAATAGTCTCTCCAACTGAAATGAGGTTCAATGGCATGCATAGGCGAGCATAACGAAACAGTTCAACTTTTGTTTAATAATTACTAATTGCATTTCTAACACTTCCATATTTTGTAAGCAGTTCTCTTGCTTCCTCATAAGGGATATTTAATTCATTGACCAACATTTGAATGCCACGCTTCACTAATTTATTATTGCTCAACTGCATGTCAACCATTCTATTGCCTTTAACTCTGCCTAAGCGCACCATCACAGCCGTGGAAATCATATTTAAAATGAGCTTTTGTGCTGTCCCTGCTTTCATTCGGGTACTTCC
The DNA here is from genome assembly GCA_040218815.1 of Vicingaceae bacterium. GTDB lineage: Bacteria > Bacteroidota > Bacteroidia > Flavobacteriales_E > Vicingaceae > JAVJQS01. Next base: position 38,256 of record JAVJQS010000005.1, read on the forward strand.
TGTTACAAACTCAGGTCCCACTACAACTTCAATCGGAAAGTCAACAGCTTTACTTAATGGTGATCCTTCATTACACACAATGCAAGCTGTTTTAATGCCATTTTCACGGCATTTTTCCATAGCCCCAATAACATAAGGAGTGGTGCCTGAAGCTGCAATTCCAATAACAAAATCCAATTCAGAAACTTTATGTGCTTGTAAATCTTGCCAGCCTAGTTCTGTATTGTCTTCTGCAAATTCAACGGCTTTTCTTATGGCAGAATCACCCCCTGCCATTAATCCAATTACCAAGTTTGGACTTACACCAAATGTAGGCGGACATTCAGAAGCATCAACGATACCAAGTCGGCCACTTGTGCCTGCTCCCATATAAAATAGTCGTCCACCCTCTTGTAGTTTTTCAACGATTATTGGAATTATTTGTGCAATAGCTGGTATTACTTTTTCAATTGCATAAGGCACAATTTTATCTTCCTTATTAATGTTCGCCAAAATTTCTTCAGCGCTCATTTTCTCTAGGTCGTTGTATCTGCTTTCTGATTCGGTAGTAATTTTGCTCATAATTTAATTATAAAGAAAAGCCTTTTGATTTAAATGAAGAAATCATTGCCTTTAAATCTCTATTAAATTTTTGATTTAGTTGTTTTTCCAATTCAGGGATTTCATCAGCATAGGTATTAAATCCTGAGAAATAGGCATTATTAGGGTGGAAACTCTCTAGACTTATTGCTGCAACTGAATCATTTTCATAGTAGTCTGATTTTGCTAAGCCAGTTTTTAACTCATTAATCCATCTTGTTTTTAATTGTCTTTTTTCCTCAATGTTTAAACTAGAATCCATCTTTTGATAGTTTGAGGATAGGTTTACGATTGCTTCTTGCATGTAGTTTCTAAAGATTTCATTTCTTTTTAAGCGGTCTTGGTAATTAGTTTGTTCTGGGCTGTTTATGCCATAATGAAATGCCAAAAATTGTTCTGCTCCTTTTCTTCCTATAAAGCTGGCTAAGTTTTCATTGAATTGAGCACTGTCTTTGAGGTATAGGGTCGCGTGTGTGGATTCATGAATGATTAGTTCTGCCAATCTTCCCGGAGATCGTTCTAACATTGACGATAGTATAGGGTCTCTAAACCAGCCTAGAGTTGACCAGGCGCTCACTTCATCTATGTTTGTGTCATAGCCTTGCTTTTTAAGCTGCTCTTCTTCCTCTTTTGCTTTTTCAATCTCAAAAAAGCCTTTGTAGGGAAAGCTTCCCGCTATTGGAAACTGCCATTCGTAGGCTTCAATTTTAAATTCGGGGCTCGCCTTTACAGTCCATAAAATGGGCTTGCCTTTTTGATCATAAAAAGTAGTATAATTGTCTGTTTTACTTAGCCCCAACTCCTCACTTGAAAACTTTTTTATAGCAGCTATTAATTGAAATTTTTGCTTGATAGAGTCTGCAGTTGAAGAATCAGCAAGCATTTCATCAACTTCTCGAACACTTAATAAGAGTTTAGCTTGACCTAATCCTTGCTGGAGTCCATAGTTTACCGCTGATAGGTTATAAAGTATAAAAGCAATCAGCAATAATGTAAAAACTTGAAGAATTCGCTTAAGCAGTCGCATTCAGAATGTCGATTAATATGGGCTTCAATCCACTAAAGAAAAACTCAACAGCAATTACCATAACTATTAAACCCATTAAGCGCATCATTATTTTATTCCCAGTTTCACCTAAAAAGTCTGTTATTTTAGCTGAGCTCCAAAGGACAAGATAAGTAATGAAACAAACGAGAATAATTACACCTATTAATATTCCTTTATGCAGCCAAGTTGTTGAGTCTTCCATTAAGACGATGGAATTGGTAATGGCACCTGGGCCACAAATCATTGGTATGGCTAAAGGAGTTACTGAAATATCATTGACATATTTTTGCTGGGTAGATTTTTTAGTCATTTTTATTTTTACTAATCGCGCTTGCAGCATATCATAGCCCATCATAAAAAAGATGACTCCACCAACTATTCTAAAGCTATTTACGGATATTCCAAAGAACTTAAATAGCAACTGACCGGAAAATGCGAAAGCCAATAAAGTAAGTAAGGCGACAATACTTGCCTTTTTAGCTGTTCGTTTTCTTTCACTTTTCTCAAGACTTTCAGTCATTGACATAAACACTGGCATAATGCCTAAAGGGTTCATCAGTGTTACAAAAGAAGTGAAACACAAAAGAGAAAAAGTCAGGTAATTATCCATTGATTTTTTTTGCAAAGGTGATCATTTGTAACTGAATTGGATCTAAGAAAGTTAAATTTCAAAACATCTTTTTTTGGGTTTATTACGTCTATTATAGTAGGCAAGTATTTTTAAAAAGCTTGCACCGTTGACTTAAAAAATCCACTTTTTAAGTTTTATGGAATGGATTTTTCACGTTTCATTTTGTTTGTTGTTTTTATGGGAAAACGGCTTTGAAAAAAAACTTCAAAGCCGTTTTTTTGTTTACCTTACTCACAAAAACAGTATAAAAATGAATTTAAAAGATAAACGAGTCATATTAACAGGAGGAAGCTCAGGATTAGGCAAGGCGATGTGCCAAATGCTTACCGAAAGAGGAGCAAAAGTTATAATAACTGGTAGAGATGAAGAAAAATTAAATCAAGTTGCCAGTCAACTGGGAGCAATTCCATTTCATGCTAATGTTGCAAACAAAGAAGATGTAATTGCGACTTACCAATTTGCCCAAGACAAGCTTGGAGGTTTGGATGTTATGATTAACAACGCTGGCATTGGTGCAAACCGGGATATGCTAGATGAATTGGACATTGATGAAATGCGAAAAGTATATGATGTAAATGTATTTGGTGCGGCTATGATGGGGATAGAAGCAGCTAAAATATTTAAAAAACAAAAATCAGGTAATATTGTAAACATAGCTTCTACAGCATCAATCAATGGCTATGAAGGAGGTTCGATTTATAGTTCTTCAAAATTTGCCTTGCGTGGACTAAGTGCTAATTGGCAACAGGAATTAAGAAAGTATAATATTCGAGTGTTTAATATTAATCCAAGCTTTGTGCCTACAGCTTTTAATAATGAAGCTAGAGAAGAAAGAGCAGAAGAAGCCAATAAGTTAACACCAACAGAAATTGCTCATGCAGTAATTGGGGCTTTAGAAATGGATCCAAGAGGATATATCCCAGATTTAAGTGTTCATGCTACAAACCCTTTTTAAATCTTAACTTATAGAGAAGTGTAGGAGATAATAAATTGAAAACACTATTTTTGATAACAGAATCAAAGTCATAGTAATTAAGCATATAGTTATGAAAAAGATTAGTTTACTCTTATTGCTTTTTTTGATGGTATTCTCGCCAGTTTTTTCCCAAGATGAATGCAATCCTTACTTGTTATTGACAGAGGGTAGAACTTGGACGACGAAAAGCTATTCTGCTAAAAAGGACAAGTATCAAGGAAGTCAGACTTTTAAAGTTTTATCGATTACTGAAGAGGATGGCAAAATGCTAGTAACTGTAAATTTAATTGCAACTGATAAAAAGGATAAAGAGGCATTTAATAAAGACATTACTTTCGAATGTGAAAATGGTGTTGTTGATATGGATATTTCGAGTATGATTCCAGCCGAAATGATAGAAAGCCTTGAAAGTATGGATATGAAAGTGGAAATGGATCGATTGAGTATTCCACAAAAACTTAAAGTAGGTCAAAAGTTAGATGATGGTTCAATAACAATGACTATGGAGGGGCCGGTGAACATAACCATGGGGTTTAATATAAAAGATAGAAAGGTAGAAGGTTTGGAAACTGTGAATGTGCCTGCAGGTGAATTTGAATCCTTCAAAATCACCTATATTACTGAGTTTAAGGGAATGGGAAGCAGGGAAACAAAAAGTGTTGAATACATTGCCAAAGGAATAGGTATGGTGCGCAGTGAATCCTATAACAAAAAAGGTGAGCTCGATTTTTATTCTGTGCTAGTTAGTTACACGAAGTAAAATTTAACAGTTGTTTTTGAAATTTAGTATTAGTTTAATATATTTGGATTCATGGCATCGAAGAAAGTAAAAAAAGAAAGAAAAATAGGTGTTGTAGAACGCCGAAAAAACATTCGCGCTTTATTAAAAACTATAAAAGATCCTGACTTTTTAGAAGAAATTGAAGAATTACTTGCTAAGGGAAGAAAGCTCACCGAATTTGAAAAAATGGATCGCAATTATGGAGTAGTTGAAACTGTAGAATGGGTTGACACTCGCTTTGATCGCAAGAAGGGGATGCAAATGTTTATGGAAGATATTTGGCATTAGTTTTTAGGACAATTGAATCTTGTCGCTTAATTCTTATGAAGTTTAGCTCCTTATTACTTATTTATTCCCAAACCTCCTTTGCCAAGCGATAGGTATTGGCATCTGCTTCCACAATAAATTTAATTTCTTTTGAGTAGCCTCCACCCATGCAAGACATTAGTGGGATTTCATTTTTAAAAGCTTTTTCTAGCACAATTTTATCACGAATTTTACAGTCCTTTATTGTTAGGCCTAATCGTCCTAAATGATCAGTTTCTAATACATCAACACCTGATTGAAAAAAGATGAAATCGGGCTTTACCTTATGAATAAGCCTACTTAAGTTGACCTCAAGAAGTTCAAGGTATTCTTCTCCTAAAATGCCATCTTTAAGCGGAATGTCCAAATCAGATTTTTCCTTCCTCAAAGGGTAATTATGGTCGCCGTGCATACTAAAAGTGAAGACTTCAGGTGTGTTTTCAAAAATTTTGGCAGTCCCATTTCCTTGGTGTACATCTAAATCTACTACCAAGATTTGCTTGACTAATTTGTTTCGCAACAAGTACGAAGAAGCGATGGCAATATCGTTTAACAAGCAAAACCCTTCAGCACGATCAACAAAGGCGTGATGGGTGCCACCTGCAATGTTAAATGCTATTCCATTTTCTAAGGCAAAGATTGAAGCTTGAATAGAACCGCCAGTGATTACCAATTCTCTATCTACAAGTTGTTTTGAATGTGGAAAACCAGAGCGCAACTGTTCTTTTCTATTGAGTTTCAGTTCAGATAAGTTTTGCCAATACTCTCTAGTGTGTATAGCTAATACATCAGATAAATCTGCTGGCTTAGGTGAAAAGAAATTACGCTGTGTAAATGTTCCTTCATGAAGTAATTGCTTTGGTAGCAAGTCGTATTTTTCCATCGGAAAGCGATGTTTCGCAGGTAATGGATGAACGTAAATGGGGTCCCAAGCAACTTTAATCAAGTAGCATTATTTTTTATTTTTCCCTCTCACTTTTTTTTCAATATGGTCCCACATCTCTTCAGGAACTGCTGCTAGACCAGTAAATTCCCCAGCATTGTAAATCCATTCTCCGCCATCAATGGTGATTACTTCTCCATTAACATAGGCAGAAAAATCGGACATGAGATAAGCTGCTAAATTGGCTAACTCTTGATGCTCTCCATATCTTTTCAATGGAATTCTTTTGAGGGGGTCTATTTTTTCTTTTAAGCCTTCTGGAAATAAACGACTAAATGCCCCTGTTGTAGGGAATGGACCTGGAGCAATAGCATTTGTACGAATATTATATTTAGCCCATTCAGCAGCTAATGACCTTGTAAGTGTAAGCACACCGCCTTTTGCTACAGCTGAAGGAACTACGTATCCTGAACCAGTCCAACTATAGGTAGTAACAATGTTTAATACATTAGCTTCAATTTTTTCCTTTATCCAATATTGGCCAAGCAATAAAGAACAGTTATAACTACCTTTAAGAACAATATCAACAATTACGTCAAAGGCTTTAGGCGATAATCGCTCTGTAGGACTAATAAAATTACCTGCAGCATTATTTACTAGCCCATTAATGCTTCCAAAAGTTTCTACTCCCTTCTTAATTAATTCCTCAATTTCTAAAGGCTTTCTTACATCACAAGCATAGGCCAAAATGTTTCCACCCGTTTCTTTTTTAAGCTCTTCAGCTGTCTGATCGATAACATCTTGCTTTCTACTTGCAATAATCACATTGGCCCCCAACTCCATGAAATATTTACTCATGGATTTTCCTAAACCAGTTCCTCCTCCGGTAACTAAAATTGTTTTGCCTTCTAGTTCGTCCGCTTTAAACATCGGGGTGTTATATTTTTTCATCTGTCTATGTGTTGGTTTGGTGATTTATTTTCTCTATCAAGACGATTAAATAAAGAAGTAAAGAATGACATGACTAGACTAAATAACAGCGCCCACCAAAAACTGTTTACATGAAATGCATCAATTAAATCATCTGCCAAGAGGATAATCACCGCGTTTATAACCAAGAGGAATAATCCAAAAGTTAATATTGTTACAGGAATAGTAAGAATGATCAAAATTGGTTTTAAAAAACTATTCAATAGTGCGAGTACCACTGCTACTAAAAGAGCAGTTAGAAAATCTTCTACTGAAACTCCTGGAAGTAAATATGCAGTAATGATAACCGCCAAAGCATTGGCGAACAACTTAGCAATCCATTTCATAAGCTTTCCTTTACTTTAAAAACTAAAGGTAGTGTTTATTGAGAAACCAGTTGCATCAGTTGTGCACAAAAAATTGCACCAAATGTTCCAACCGCGTATCCAAAAACTGCCAGTAAAACTCCAACTGGAGCTAATGCCGGACTAAATGCGGATGCAACAATTGGGGCTGAGGCAGCACCACCGACATTCGCTTGGCTCCCCACGGCAACAAAAAAGAAAGGTGCTTTTATTATTTTGGCCACAAGGAGTAATATGATCACATGAGTAAGCATCCAGAGTAAACCGACTAAAAATAAACCAAGGTTGTCGAAGATGGCTAGTATGTCCATTTTCATGCCTATGGTAGCTACCAAAACATACAAAAATGCACTCCCAAACTTTGAAGCCCCTGCGCCTTCGTATTTTTTCATTTTTGTAAATGAAAGAAATAAACCAATCAAGGTTGCAATGACAACTATCCAGAAAAATCCGCTAGCCATAGAAGTTAATCGATATTCAGAGAGCCACTCTTCTTTGCTTTCCATAAAAGGGGTGATTAAATCTGATCCAAAATGAGCAATGGCCGTTCCACCAAATCCTATGGCACATATCACCATGATGTCTGTAAGGTTGGCTATGCGCGAAATGCCCTTTCTATAATTTTGGATGTTTTCTTTTACTACAGTAATAGCTGAAGAGTCCGCTTTAAAAAATCGGTCTACTTTTTCTGATACTCCTGCTCCAACTAATAAAAAGGCCATCCATATGTTAGCAACAATTACATCTACCGTTATCATTGCTGAAAAAAGTTCATCGCTAGCGCCGTATATCTCTTTCATTGCTGTTTGATTCGCTCCTCCACCAATCCAACTACCAGCAACTGTAGATAAGCCTCGCCACACTTCATCAGGGCCACTGCCACCAACTATTTCTGGTGCAAAGGCGGAAACTGCAAGAATAGCAATTGGGCCACCTATGATTATCCCAATAGTTCCAGCAAAAAACATAATAATTGCTTTAGGTCCTAGTTTTGCGATTCCTTTCAAATCAATGCTTAAGCAAAGCAAAACTAAACTGGCAGGTAATAAATACCGTGATGCAACAAAGTACAAATTGGAGTTTTCGCCTGAGAAAATCCCTAAGGAGTTAAAAATTGAAGGAACGAAATAACAGAGTAATAGAGCTGGTATTACTTTATAGAATTTAATCCAAGCTGGATTTTTACTTCCTGATGTATAAAAAATGACGGCCAAAATGGCCATTAAAATTCCTAAGATTACTGCATCATTAGTAATAAGTGCCGTAGGGATTGTTTCCTCCATATTTATTTTTTGAAGAACCAAAGTAAGTTTTTTGATAGAATAATTAGGAGTGGATTATTTATTCTTTGATTCAGCCTAATCATAATTAATTGGTTTTTCAAGTATTCAATGTTAAGAACTAGCCAATTAGGCTAAAAATACAGCTCTATTAATTTCTAAATTGCTTGCCAATCAAAGCGTTAAATCAGCGTATTATAATAGGTGGTTAACCTTTTTAACTACAAACCGTATTCTTATGTCCCTGCAAATCAATAGCTATGCAAAATATTATGTCAGTAAGTGAACAAAATGATTCGAATAGTTCAAAGGGATTGAGGATATCAAAAACCACAATGCCAGATTCTAATACCTCAAAGTCAGGCGTTAATAGTCTATCTAAAGAAGAGCAATTCTTGAAAGTCTTACAGCAGGATTCTTTAGAAATTACAATGGTGATAAATTTGGAGGGGAAAATTAAATATTGCAATAATGCTACTGAAAAATTATTGGGTTTTCAGCCTTTCAAATTATTAAATAATAATGTTCAACGAATTGTTCCTGTTCAACAATGGGTGGCGTTTAGGGCAGCGTTGAGAGCTTCTGAAGAAGCAGAGGAAAGCACTCATATAGACTGTCAGTTCATTGATATAGATGATAAACGCCATCACTTTTCTGTTTCGGTTAAAGATCAACGTCACCACCCATTGGTTGAGGGTTATGTGATTCATGCTCAAGCTATAGATCGAATGAAGGAGCATGAAGAAAAGTTGAAGTTGCGGAATTTGGCTATAGAAATTATTAAAGAAGCAGTCGTTATTATAGAGCCTAAAAAACCAAAAATTGTTTTTGCAAATCGTGCCTTTTACGAACTAAGCGGATTTACTAAACAAGAAATAATGGGAGGAAAGTTCGACTTATTTAAATCACCCTATTCAGAAATGCTTTTTGCTGAAGAAACTGATTTAAAATTGGTTGAAAAGTTTCATAAAGCGATTAAAATCAAAAAAAAGTTTGAAGGTCGTATTTATAGCAAGAAAAAAAATGGCTCAGTTTTTTACAACCGATTTAGCTTAAGTCCGGTATTAGATAATGATGATAAACTGACGCATTTTATCGCCAGTATGAAAGTGATTAATCAAAGAAAAAAGAAGTAAAATATAATTTTTAAACCCTTTAGTTCTACGTTCAATAAGAACCTCTTCCATCTAAAGGATGCAGTTTTTTAATATTTTAATTTCCTCTACTTTATCCTTATATCCAGCTTTGTTGTAACAGAAAATTAAATTGTTTAGTAAACGATTAACTACCGTTAGTTGATCACATGGTAAATAAAACTTTTCTTGAACATCTAATTTCAGTTGAGATAGAAACTGCTCAATCTCTTTATACTGAAAAATAGTGCCTTTATTAAAAGGGTTAATGTAAAACAGAATACTTTCCTTATTCACTTCCTCCAGATATTCCAAAGGTAATTCAGTATAAGCCAGGACAAAGTGCTCCGCTAAATTAATACCATATATAGGTAGTTTTAGTCGTTGAGCAACTTCTAAATAAACTAGTGAAAGGCTTATAGGGTTACCCATTCTAGCTTCTAAAACATTATTGATATAGGAATTGCGTGGAGAATAATAGTTTTTCTTATTGCCACTAAAGCCATAAATTTCAAAGAAGATTTTATTCATAATACCTACTTTTTCCAAAGCAGTATAGTTTGCATTCAACTCAATCCAAATGTCTTGAGTAAGCTGGTCAATAAAATTATAAATGAAGGATCTGTCGAGATCAGCGTATTGGTAATGAGCAATAATAACTGCAGCATCAAGTAAATTTGAGCTTGGATCTTTTTTCCAATCTTTCAAGTCCCGAACTACATTTTGAAACTGAATTTGATGAATGACCTGCTCAATTCTTTCTTGCAACACTGCATTAAATGATTTTTCCCAAGCTTCCTCTAACGAGGGTACCACACTCGGTCCAATTCCCTGTAATTCTTCACTTACTTGTGAAAAAACATTTAGGTCGGGATCGTCGAGTAAATTAATTAAAGCAGTAACTTTTTCAGCATTCACCATTACTAACAAAGATAACGAATAGCAAGTCAGATGGATTTTAATAAAAAGTAGTTATTCACGCTAAGATGTTAATCGCTCTAATACCTTGTCAATTAAATTTGAAATAACAGGTTTGTAGTTTTTGCTAAATGAGTTAGCATATCGATTTGCTACTACTGCGCATACTGTGCAAGCTTTATGACCCAGCAATCTACTTAGTCCGTATAACGCTGAGGTTTCCATTTCATAATTAATAATATTAAGCGACTCGTAACTAAATTTTCTTAGTTGCTCGTTCATAGTTGGAAACTTAGGACTTAAACGTATAGCTCGACCTTGAGGTGCGTAAAATCCATTAGCAGTCATTGTGATACCTCGGTGGAAATCTTTACCAATTTTTTTATTAAATGCTTGATCACCTTCTACTAAATAAGGACTGTTGAGCTCGTTTGGCCAATTAGTTTGTTTTACAAATTGATTGAATAGTTCAGTCTCCGATTTATTCATTTCAAAATTATAAAAATTCAACAGCCCGTCTAAGCCTATTGCATGGCTGGAAACAACTACTTCATCTGCAGGTACACTTTCTTGTATAGAACCACAAGTGCCTATTCTGACTATTTCCAATGAATTGTGCTCAGGTTTCACTTTACGGTTTTTCAAATCGACATTTACTAAGGCATCAAGCTCATTGAGAACTATATCGATGTTGTCGGTTCCAATACCTGTAGCAATGGCACTCACTCTCTGTCCGTTAAAAGAACCTGTGTGGGTTACAAATTCCCGGTTGCTAATCTTGCATTCGATGCTATCAAATTTTGATGATATTGTACTAATTCTGCCCGGGTCACCAGCTAAGATTATTTTAGGAGCTAACTGCTCGGGCTTTAACATTAGATGGTAAATAGAACCATCATCATTTAAAACTAATTCTGAAGAATGTATCATTAAAAAATAGATTTTTTACTAAACTACAAAAAGTGTCATTAGAACTTGCTGATAATTGTTGTCTTAATGTAAAAAATCAATAAATTAGACAACTATTAAATAGAACGTCAAAAAATTAAAAAAAGATGAAAAAACCATTCAACGTAAATAAAATTTTGATTCCAATCGATTTTTCTGAAACTTCTAAATTAGCATTAGAGCATGCTGCTAATCTTTGCAAGAAGTTTAATTCTAAATTGCATTTACTTCATGTTTACACTTCATCAAATGTAGATGTTTTACCCAACCTAACTGCTACTAATGCAAATGAATCCAACGACGAAAAACTCAAGAAATTAATAACAGAGGAGTTGAATGATATTGGTGCTGAATTTAAAAATAAATACAATGTTGACTATCAAATAGAGGTACGTGAAGGCAAAATTTCAAAAGAAATTAGTTTAACAGCTGTCGAAGCAAAAGCAGATATGATTGTAATGGGCACCCATGGCGTTAGTGGGTTTGAAGAGTTTTTCTTAGGAAGTAATGCCTACAGAACAGTTACTTCTTCTTCAGTTCCTGTATTAACTATTCAAAAGCATATTAAAAAAATGGGTTACGATAAAATTGTAATGCCAGTTGATGCTTCTAAACATACACGAGATAAGGCTTCGCAAGTTGCTGCGATTGCAAAAGCTTTTGATTCAACTGTTTATATAGCTGCATTAATTAGCGAGGACCATGAAGAGGAAGAAAAAATATTTAACCTAAAAGTCAAGCAATTAGAGGAGTTTTTTGATGAAAAAGGTGTGAAACACCAAAAGAAGGTTATTCATGGGAAAAATATTGCTGATATGACACTTGAGTACTCTAGTGAAATTGGAGCTGACTTAACTGTGGTGATGACTGAGCAAGAAGCAGCTACTGGATTATTTGTAGGCCCTTATGCGCAAACAGTAGTGAATCATTCGAAAATCCCGATTTTAAGTGTTACACCGATAGAAGTGATTCAAAGCTTTTCACAAGATAATCTAGCTGGAGATTATCGTCCATTTTACGTATAACTCAGGATTTCTAAATTATGGAGGCAGAGTTAATCACCATTGGTGATGAGATTTTAATTGGTCAAACAATAGATACCAACTCAGCGTGGATGGCTAAGCAGTTGTATGAACTGGGTATTAATATTAGCAGAATTACTTCCATAAAAGATGAAAAAGCTGAAATTATTAGTGCATTAACTGAAGCTTCTACTCGTAGCAAATTAGTGCTTTTAACTGGAGGTCTCGGCCCAACAAAAGATGACATTACCAAGAAAGTACTCTGTGATTTTTTTGAAACTGAGCTTGTCCGAAACAAAGCGGTTGAAGAAAAAATTGAGGAGTACTTCAATTACCGAGGTAGACAAATCTTAGAAACAAATCTACAACAAGCAGATTTACCTAAAGATTGTGTGGTATTGCACAATGAACTGGGAACTGCAAGTGGAATGTGGTTTGAAAAAAATGGGACAGTAGTAGTGAGTATGCCTGGAGTACCTTATGAAATGAAAGGCTTAATGAGCAATGAAGTATTGCCCAAAGTAAAACAACACTTTACCCTATCTAAATTGTATCATAAAACAATAATGACCGAAGGGATAGGGGAGTCATTCTTAGCTGAAATAGTAAAAGACTGGGAAAATAGTCTGGAAATACAAGGGATTAAAATTGCCTACCTGCCCTCTCCAGGTATGGTGCGAGTGCGTCTTAGCGCCGCTGGGGGTGACTACACCGAATTAAAAAATAAGGTTGACAAAAAGGCAAAAGAATTAAATACACTGGTCCCACAATATATCTTCGGGGAAGACGACATTGCCATGGAGAAAGCAATCGGTGATACGCTGCTAGCAAAACAAAAAACTGTAGCAACGGCAGAAAGTTGCACAGGAGGAAACATTGCAAAATTGCTCACGAGTGTCCCTGGAAGTTCCGTTTATTTTTTAGGATCGATTGTAAGCTACTCCAATGCTGCAAAAACGAATTTGTTAGGTGTGGATAGTTCCGACATCGAAAATTACGGGGCTGTTAGCGAAACAGTGGTAAGGCAAATGGCAATCGGTGCCAGAAAGAAATTGAATGCAGATTATGCTATAGCAACTACTGGTGTAGCAGGTCCAGATGGCGGAACTGAAGAAAAGCCAGTAGGCACAGTCTGGATTGCAGTAGCTGCTGAAGCAGGGGTTTTTGCTAAAAAATTCCAGTTTGAAAAAGACAGAGGTCGAAATATATTGCGCTCTTCATTGGCTGGAATTAGTATGCTTAGACGTTTATTAGAGGGGAATTTAGAGTTGAATTAAAAGTTTGGTTTCAATAAGTACTTCGAGTAGAAATTGTCGATATAATCTACGGCTTCATCGACAGTGTCAGCTAAATAAAAGAGGTCAAGATCATCTTTGTTTACATTGTTGTTTGCATCTAATAAAACTTCTTTAATCCAATCAATCAGCCCGCCCCAGAAACTTTTACTCATTAATACAATGGGGAATTTGCCGATTTTATTCGTTTGAATCAACGTGAGTGCTTCAAAAAACTCATCTAGGGTTCCAAAACCTCCAGGAAGCACGACAAAGCCCTGGGCATATTTTACAAACATTAATTTTCGAACAAAAAAGTAATCAAACTGCAATGATTTGTCCTTATCAATATAGGGGTTGTTATTCTGCTCAAAAGGTAAATCAATATTTAACCCAACAGATTTACCCCCTGCACGATGTGCCCCCTTATTAGCAGCTTCCATAATCCCAGGGCCACCTCCAGTTATCACACCATAGCCTTTTTTACAGATTTTAAATGCCAGTTCATCTGCAATTTTATAGTATTTATGGTCAGGCAGTGTTCTTGCTGATCCAAAAATAGATACACAAGGTCCAATTTTAGAAAGATTTTCGAAGCCGTTTACAAATTCAGACATGATTTTAAAAACTGCCCAAGAGTCATTACTTTTTATATCATTCCATTGTTTTTCGCTGAATTTATCTGCGATCTTATCGTCTTTATTTTCCATGTGCTAGTTCCTAATCAGAGTGGTTTATTTAGAATAGTGCTAAACCATTAGCAAATAAAAGCATTCAATTGGGAAAATGAAGCTATTGCTAGTAAATATATCGAATGTAGTATTTATTCTCAACTATTAATAATTATACCGAAATGAAATCTTAAATTTATTAATAGGATTGGTAGAAAGTTGCAAGTTGGAATATGGAATTATCATGAAGATCAAATTTATTCTTTTGATGCTCCAGCTTCCAGCGGAGTTTATATTTTAAGGGTGTTTACAGCTAATCAGCAAAGTAACATCAAGCTATTTAACCCATAATTATTATGAAATTAAGTATAACTTTTTTACTGCTGCTAAGCTTTCTCAGCTGTCAAGATGATGATGAACCAATTGAACGAGTGGTTACACAAGAAGGACGTTTATTTAAAAACTGTGAAAAGGATCCTTATGCAGGCATGACTTTAAACTTTTATTATATTAGAGATGGGAGTTTACTTCGAGATAATAAGAAAGAGTTTCATAGCAGCACAACAACAGATAGTAGTGGATTTTATTCCTTTAGCTATAAGCCAAAGTGGGATTACATAGAAGTAGAGAATGATAAAGGTGATGTGGTTTTTCGCACCGCACCACCCTTTAAGTCTGAAGGTAATTATGCCTATGCTGAAAATTATAGCAGAACTAAACTAACACATCCAGTAAAAATTAAAACAGATCGACCATTTACTGAGGAGGATACTATTTTTATGGGAGCTGAGGCTAATTTTGGTGTAATATTTACCTTAAATGGTCCTTTTGAAAACAACCAAACAAGTCAGACAGATTTATTGAATTTCGTTAGGGTAGATGGTTTAATTGCTGGGTTTCATCAAAGTATAGAATCTAAAGTGATCTTTTTTTGGGAAATAGGTATAGAACAATACAATAAAATTTCAACCAATGCTGCACCTTTTGCACCTCCTAATTTAATTTATAATGTGCCACAACGCCTATGTGATGGAGACACCGTGATTGTTGATTTGAGAGGATTGTGAGGAAAATGAAAAAGAAAAGCAAGGATAAGCTTCCAATTATTAATTTAATTGGAAGCTAGTTCCTTCTTTAAATAGTGAGCTGTGTAGCTTTTTTTATTTTTTGCCACTTGTTCAGGACTTCCCGAAGTTAAAATGGTTCCACCATTTTTTCCGCCTTCTGGGCCTAAATCAATAATGTGGTCAGCTACTTTAATGATGTCTAAATTATGTTCAATGATTAAAACGGTGTTGCCATAATCAACCAATCGATTTAAAACGATTAGTAGGATACGGATATCTTCAAAGTGCAAACCTGTGGTAGGCTCATCTAAAATATAAAAGGTATTTCCAGTATTCTTTTTGGCTAACTCGGTAGCTAATTTTACCCGTTGGGCCTCACCACCAGACAAAGTAGTAGAGGCCTGTCCTAAATGCACATATCCCAAACCCACTTGTTGTAATGTTTTTATTTTTTGTAAAATCGAAGGGACGTGTTCGAAAAATTCAACAGCTTGATTTATTGTCATGTTAAGCACATCACTAATCGACTTACTCTTGTATCGAACCTCTAAGGTTTCTCGGTTGTATCTTCTCCCATTGCACTCTGGACATTCCACATAAACATCAGGAAGAAAATTCATTTCAATGGTTTGAACACCTGCTCCTCCGCAAGTTTCGCAGCGCCCACCCTTTACATTAAAAGAAAACCGACCTTGCTTGTAACCTCTTATTTTTGCTTCCGGCAATCGACTGAAAAGTGCTCTAATATCAGTAAAAACACCAGTATATGTTGCTGGATTTGAACGCGGCGTTCTACCGATTGGAGATTGGTCGATTTCAATAATTTTATCAACTTCATCAATGCCTTTGATGCTTTTATAAGGCATGGGGTTTCGTTTCCCGTTATAGATGTGGTTATTTAAAATAGGGTAGAGGGTGTCATCTATTAGAGTGGATTTGCCGCTACCAGATACACCCGTCACACATATCAATTGTCCCAGAGGGAACTTTACATTTAAGTTTTTTAGATTATTACCACTAGCTCCTTTTAACTCAATGAATTTTCCATTGCCTTTTCTACGTTTCTTTGGAATTTCAATGCTTAACTCATTGCTGAGGTATTTAGAGGTAATTGAATCACCTTTTAATACCTCTGCTGGTTTACCTTGTTCCACAATTTTTCCACCATGAATTCCAGCATGCGGACCGATATCAATGAGGTAATCTGACGCTAGCATAATGTCCTTGTCATGCTCCACCACAATAATCGAATTACCAATATCTCGTAAATTTTTTAGCGCATCAATCAGCTGATTATTGTCTCTTTGATGCAGTCCAATGCTAGGCTCATCTAAAATGTAAAGCACACCAACTAACTGAGAACCGATTTGGGTAGCTAAGCGAATTCGCTGGGCTTCACCACCAGAAAGGCTCTTCGCACTTCGATTTAAGGAAAGGTAGGTCAAGCCAACATCAAGTAAAAACTGAATTCTTGTTTTTATTTCCTTGAGGATGTCTTTTGCAATTACCTGATTTCTATCGGATAATTTTTTTTCTATGTGCTCAAACCAATCCGCTAATTCATCGATATCCAATTGCGCTAAGTCAGCAATATTATTATCATTTATTTTAAAGTAAAGTGATTCTTTTTTCAAACGGGCGCCATCGCAAACATCACAAGCTACTCTATTCATGAATTTAATGGCCCATTTGCCGATAGATTTGGCCTTATTTTCTTCGTATTGTCGTTCAATAAACGAAGTCACTCCTTCAAAAGCAAAAGAATACTTTGTGGAAGTTCCTCCTATTTTTTCAGTGACTTGTAAGTCTGAGTTGGTGCCATATAGAATAGTACTTATTGCTTCTTCGCTTAAGTCTTTAATGGGCGTGGTTAGCTTAAAGTTATAATAGTTTAAGATGATTTCAACTTGCTTGAAAATCCATTTGTTAGAATAATCGCCTAAGGGCAAAATTCCTCCAGATTTAATTGTTTTTTTTTCGTTGGGAATAATCTTGTCTTTGCTTACTTCGGCAATTTCACCTAAGCCATTGCACTTGGGACAAGCTCCGTAAGGAGAATTAAAAGAGAAAGAATTGGGAGCAGGCTCATCATACGAAATCCCAGAAGTAGGACACATTAAATTTCGACTAAAAAAGCGGGGAGAATCATTTTCTTTGTCTTTTTCCAATACCATTAATACTCCTTTGCCTTGTTTCATGGCAAGGTTTATGGCATCGCTGATCCGTTTTTTATTGGCATCATCAACGTTTATACGATCAATAACAATTTCAATGTCGTGCACCTTGTAACGATCAAGCTGCATATTTCGTGTGATTTCAAGCATTTCACCATCAACACGAACTCGAAGATACCCTTGCTTTAAAATACTCTTAAATAGCTCTTTGTAGTGTCCTTTCCGCCCTTTGACTACAGGGGCTAAAATGCTGATTGACTTTTTATTAAATTCTTTCTTAATGAGTTGCAATATCTCCTTATCGGAATATTTGATCATCTTCTCTCCAGTAACATAAGAATAAGCATCAGCTACTTTGGAGTAAAGTAAACGCAGGAAATCATAAATTTCTGTGATGGTGCCAACAGTCGAGCGAGGGTTTTTACTTACTGTCTTTTGTTCAATAGAAATCACTGGGCTTAAGCCCTCAATTTTATCGACATCTGGGCGCTCCAAGGTGCCCAAAAATTGACGTGCATAGGAAGCAAAACTTTCCACATATCTTCTTTGCCCTTCAGCATAAATCGTGTCAAAAGCTAATGAAGATTTACCGCTACCACTCAAGCCAGTTATTACTACTAACTTTTCTCGTGGAATTTTTAATGAAATATTTTTAAGGTTGTGAACTCTTGCTCCTTCAATATCTAGAGTTTCAAGTCCTGAATGTGTTTCTATCATTGATTAAAATCTACCTTTTTAACACTTATCGTGAGACATTGTTATTGATTTAGCAAGTATTTTTTATTGCTAGGTAATTTTATGGTGTAGTTCTTATTCGATGGATTTTTTAAATACCCCTGACGTAACCAAGGATTAAAATACTTTAGCGTTTTATAGCTTAACTCGTATTCATGGGCAAAGTCTGCAAAATTTGAAATGCTACTATCTACTTTTACTTCAGTATAATTTAATGGAGGGTATAAATCTTTTTTTCGAATGTTAAAACCATAATCAGTTGGATTTTCCATAATGTGCTTTGCAGCTAAAATGCGAAATACATAGCGTTCTGTTTCATTGTTTAATAGCAAATCGTAATAATTGCTTGCTTTTTGTCTTTCTAGTTCGCTACTAATTAGTGATTTCCCTGCATTGTAGGAGGCTGCAACTAATTCCCAATTTTTATATATTTCATAAGCATCGTTCAAATAGTTGCAAGCTGCCTGAGTTGCTTTCTCTACATGATATCGCTCATCGACTTCATCGTTAATTTCTAAACCATATTCTTTCCCAGTTACCTCTAAAAATTGCCAATATCCAGTTGCACCTGCTGGAGAAACTACATTTTGTAATCCACTTTCAATAAGGGAGAGGTATTTAAAGTCATCCGGGATATTATTCAATTTTAATATTGGTTCTATTACGGGAAACCAACGATTGGCTCGCTTAAAATAAAGAATGGTGTTAGAGTGAAAATAAGCATTCGCGTGTACTTCACGATCTAACCGCTCGTATACTTCAGGGTCATTCATCGGAACGTTATTGCCTGCAAAACTAATCTGTTCAGGTGGGCTTAAACTAAATATGTGGTAGCTATCATTTATTTGGTCTTGATGTACTTTTTCACTGTTGGCAGTATCAATCGAAAAAGTAAAAAGTTTGAATAGCCCAAAAAGGGCAAATAACAAGACTATTATCTTAAATGGATTTATTGATTTTAGTTGACTTATGTTCATGGTTTTCTGCTTCCTGAAAAGCGGTCTTTGGTTATTAAAAATAAGGAAAGAAACACCATTAAAACGTAAGTAGAGAAAAGTATTGTAAAAAGGTGTGTCCAGTTTTCTATTGAAAGTGCAATCAACATTAATACTGTCGAAATTAAACCAATTCCTCCGATAATTAAGGTTACTGATTGATCTGAAAAGCCGAGGTAAGAAAGGTGATGCGTGGTATGGTCTTTACCACCTACGAAAGGAGATTTGCCTTTTGCTAAGCGGTTAATAGTGACAGTGGTTGTATCGCAAATAGGTACTAAAAACGCTAATAATGGTAATATAAATTGGCGTGAAGTGATTTTATCTGCCATTGCAGTGTCATTGTTCCATAAGAAGTTAATGGATAATGCTGCCAGAATGATGCCGAGGAATTGGCTACCAGTATCTCCCATATAGATTCTTGAGGGAGCCCAATTAAAATATAAAAAACCCACTAGTGCGCCCACTAGCCCTATTACTAATATAAAGTAAGAGCTATTGTATTCTTTGTTAAAATAAATAACTGTCAACATACCTATTAATGCAAAAATTGAAGCAACGGTGCTTACACCATCCATATTGTCGAGCATGTTGATAGAATTCATTAATCCCACGACCCATAAAAAAGTAAGGCTGTAGTTGAGCCATTCATTTTCAAATAAATGAATGTAACTACCAGTAGAGATTAAAATTGACGCACAAATGATTTGTGCTAGAAATTTTAAGGTAGGATTAGTATTGAAAGCATCATCAGCTAGACCAACCAAAAACCCCAAGCTACACGCACCAATAACACCAATTAATTGGAGGTTGAATGAAGAGATCAATTTTGGAAAAAATATTTGATAGACCGAAAAAACCAGTAAAAACACAATAAAAAACGAAATACCTCCAAATGCCGGTTTTGAAGTAGTGTTCCACCTAATCACTTGATCATCTAAATTTCTGATTCCTAGGTTTTTAGAAAACTTAATAAAGATTCGGTTAATCAGAATGCTAAAGATTAAGCTTCCTAAAAACACCAACGATAATTTTATTATAAACAGTTGATTCACAATTAAAATTGAGACTTAAAGTCATTAAAAGCAGGAGATAATTGATCTTTTTCTGAAATGATGGGGTCATTTACATTCCAGTCGATAGCTAAATTCTTATCATTCCAAAGAATAGAGCCTTCAGATTCCTTGTTGTATAAAGCAGTGCATTTGTAGGAGAAAATCGTATTATCTTCTAATGTTAAAAAGCCATGCGCAAAGCCAGGTGGAATAAAGAACAATAAATTATTTTTATCACTTAATTCTATTGCAAAATGCTCTCCATATGTTGGAGAAGATTTTCTAATGTCAACAGCAATATCCAGAACAGCACCCCTAATAACTTGCACTAATTTGCCTTGCGCATGTGGAGGATTTTGAAAATGCAAGCCCCTCAACACATTTTTGCTCGATTTTGAAATATTGTCCTGAACAAAGTGTTGATCAAACCCTTGTTCCTTTAACTTTTTCTCATTGTAGGCTTCAAAAAAATAACCTCTCTCATCCGGGAAAACTCTAGGTCTAATAATTAATAAGCCATCTATGGTTGTTTTTTCTACTTCCATCTATATTATTTCTTCAATCGATTATACCACTTTTTAGTTGATTTAGAGTCTTCATCATAATATCCTTGCCCATAACCGTATCCGTATCCATAACCATAACCGTATCCATACCCATATCCATGACTATTTTTAGATGAATCTACACCATTTAATATGATGGATAATTTATTAATATTATTCTCTTGGTGTAACCTATCTATGCTGTGAATAAAACTCTTTTTTGAATATTCAGCCCTGAATATGTAGAGCGGGTAATCTGCTTTTCGAATAATTTCAACTCCATCTGTAACTAAACCAACAGGTGGGTTATCTACGATTATTAAATCATAGCTTTTTTTAAGTTTCTTTAAAATTACATCCAGCTTGTTATTAATAATTAATTCTGAAGGATTTGGTGGAACTGGCCCAGCTGTAATAAAATCCAAATTCTCTAGTTGGCTCTTGTGAATGCAATTTTCTAGGTCATCTTTCTCAATAAGTAAAGTACTCATTCCTCTCACATTTTCTACATTGAACCCTACATGAATTTTTGGCTTTCTCATGTCTAAGTCAACTATAATCACTTTTTTCCCACTAATAGCGATAATTCCACCTAAATTTATAGCTATAAAAGTTTTTCCTTCACCTGAAATGGTTGAAGTTACTGCCATGATTTTTGATCCTTCAGGACGTGACAAGAATTGCAAATTAGTTCGAATAGATCTGAATGATTCTGCAATGAGGGCCTTAGGGTTTTTGTTTACAATAAGCTGTGAAACTGGTATGTCCTTTTTATACTTTGGTATTATGCCTAAAATACTCACTGATGAAGATGCATGCCTTACAATTTCTTCAATTGATGTTATTTCATTGTGAAATAGATATTTTACAACAACAACAATTAGGTTGAGAAATGTGCCTACAAGTAAAAAACTAATGAATACAGTGTGTTTGTTTGGAGAAACTGGCTCAGCTGGGATACTTGCTGCGTCAAGGATATTTATACTAGAAACAATGCCCTCTTGTGAAATGGAGTATTCAGTTTTTTTCTCAATAAGCATGGTGTAAAAACGCTCATTAATATCATAGGTCTTTTTCCTTCGGATTAGCTCAATTTCTTGATCAGGGACATTGAAGTATTCTTTTTTTAATCCATCAATTCGTTCTTGTAAATTGGTGTTTCGACTTTGGAGCTTTTGAAGCACCGCGTCAAGACTTTTAATAATGAGTTTCTTTTGTATTTCTATTTGATAATCAATCTCTTTAACTGGCGCGCTACCGGGCTTTGTAGAGTACAATTGATTTTGTTTATCAATTAGCAGCTTATTTAAACCTTCAACCAGCTGGGCTATTCCGCCATCATAAGAATTTCCAACAAGAATAGGAAGTAATTCATAAACATCAATTTTGTCTCCTGCTACATCTATTTGCGACTTGATTTCTTTTAGTAAATTTATTTGAGCTGACAATTCTATTTCTGCCTCATTCAATTGGTTTAGACGATCTACGACAATGCCACTGTAATCTCCTACGTCAGATAAGTTGTTATTTCTTTTAAATATTTGAATCTGTTTTTCAGCAGCCTTTTGTTTTTCATACACGCTTTCTATTTGCTCGTTTAGAAATTGAACAACTAGCTTAGCACTTTGCTTTTTTCGTTCTTCATTATAAATTTCAAACTCTGATACAATGTTGTTAACTATCTCTTTAGATTTTAGACGATTATTGTCGCTATATGATACTTGAATTGTTTTTGCACTAGGGTTTAGAATTGTAATGACTAAGTTTTCTTGAAGCGTTGCTGCTATTGACTTTAAATTATTGATTACAAAGTAGTAACTAAGAGGCTTAACAGCTTCAACATTTTCTTTTATCTGATTAAAATTTTGGATGTTTATTATTAATCGAGCAAATGGCAGTTCATTTATCTGTCCAAATCGGACATTCTGTCGTTCCCTTCCATTATTCCACTCAAGAATACCTTCTTTTTTGTTTTTAAACTCAATATTTATACGAGTAGAATTAGTTAGACTATCTTTAGATATTAGCTCCACTTCGAATGGTGAACTTCGGTAGAGCTCATTGTCTAGAAATTGACCTTCACTGAAATAACTTACATCCAGCGGCAATTCACGAATTGCATTCTTAGTTATTAGGTTAGATCTTAATAGCTCTATTTCTGCTGATATATCATTTGTTTCATAGTAGTCCTCCACCTTTAATAATTGGTTAGCTTTATTCGACTTTTCAATTTGAATGGTGGTGTTTGATGTGTATGTTGGAGCCGTATACCTTAGATATAAAAAACTGCCTAAAATTGAGAGTCCAAAAATGAGTAAAATCCAGAGTAAATTTTTTTTGAAGATATAGAAGAACAGGCCTAAGTCAAAATCAGTATTGAAGTTGCTCAATTTTTCCTGATTCCTAGTGGTATGATGGCTCTCGTTATTTTCTGAAGGATTGTACAAGTGTTATTTTCTTAAAGTCTATCCAAAACTACGTAAAGTGTCAACAAACTAGTTACTAATCCAAGAATTGGAGCAATTTCTGATAGCACTTGTCGAGTAGTAACACCAACTGGTTCAACATAAATTATGTCATTGGCCTGTAAGATAATATTTGCTTGACTGACATTTTCAATCCTTGAAAGATCAATTTCGTAGATCTGTGGATTGCTCAAATCACCGCGAATAAGTTTAATTCTTTTTGCACGGCCAGTTTCACTTAATCCCCCTGCCAGAGCTAAGGCTTCTAGTAGTTTTATATTGTTGTTTTCTAAGGTGATTACTCTACCACTTCCACCATCTCCTGGGAAAATAGTAACTCTTCTGTTACTGACACTAAGTAAAACAAATGGATCAATGAAGGTCTCAGAGTACTTATCTTCTAAAAAGTACTCTGCTTCTCGAATAGTTTTACCCTGCAAGTTTACTCTGTTTAATATAGGTAGATTAACCATCCCATCGTATTCAACTGTATAAGGCAGACCTTGGCTTAACTGTTGAAATTGTTGACCATTATTTGTACTGGTGACATCAATCAATTTAAAGCCATTGTTGGTGAATAGCCTAAAGCTTATAACATCGTTTGGAGCAATAATGTATTCCAGCGTAGTGTCAGCTTGCATCTCATCGTATTCGTAATCTTTATCTGTACGAAACATGATGCTCGGGTTTAGCGGCTTACAAGAAGCTAAAAAATAACATATGGCAACTAATCCTAGTATTCGTTTGATCATGGGTATAAAGATAAGAAGTGCAAATCTATCAAATTAATACATGGAACACATATAAAACCTAATGAAGAAGGTTTTCATATAAAGATTTCATATCATTTACTAACCGGGAGTAATGGAATTGTTTGTTTACAAAGTTCCATCCGTTTTTGCCCATCTCAAGTCTAAGTTTTTCATCTTCAACTAATTCTATCATTTTTTTGTTAAAAAGGTCTTGGTCTTCTGGAGGAACAATCATTGCGGTTTTATTGGATTTTATTACATCGCCCACTCCACCAACTTTTGTGGTTAAAATAGGCTTTCCAGCAGCTTGAGCTTCAATTAAACTAACAGGTGTGCCTTCATTTAAAGAACTTAATGCAATTATATCCAATCCGGCATTTACCCAGTCTACTTCTTTTACCCATGAGGTAAAGTGAACAGAGGCTTTCATGCCATCTTTAAACTCACCATTTAAAAAATCTAATCCTAAATCAGTTGTGTAATTTTTTAAATTTTCACGTTCCTCGCCATCCCCAACAATAAAAGCTCGTACTCTCTTATTGCTCTTTAAACTCAACTCTTTTATTGCATTGAGAAAAAAACGATGGTTTTTTATCGGAACTAATCGGCCAATAATGCCAATTGCAATTTCATCATCAGCAAGAGCATACTTTTTTCTGAAAGAAGCTCTTTTTTCAGCTTGTTCTGTTTGAAAACGAGCCAAATCAAAGCCCAAGGGAATAACTTTAATTTTATCTTCGGAGCAAATCTTATACCTCTTACTAAGTTCTAATTTTTGCCGTTTACTAATTGCAACAATTTTATCTGTTTTTAAAGCGAGGGCACGTTCCACATTTTTGTAAATGTTTGTCTTAAAACTTCCAAAATAAGAGTGGAAAACATGTCCATGAAAAGTATGTACCAATTTAGCTTTCCCATAAGCAATGCCTGCCGAACGACCAATTGCTCCTGCTTTTGAGGCATGTGTGTGTATAATGTCAGGTTTAAAATCCTTAATAATAGCCTTAATTTCTTTATACGCTTGATGGTCATTTTTTAGACCAATGTCTCGCTGCATATTTTCTACATAGTGCGCACTTACACCTAAATCATCTAAAATATGTTGAGATCCTTTCTCACTTTCTTCTTCTTTGCCGCCGATTAATAGAGTTTGATACTCAGGTGCCATATGCTTGGTAAGTAAGGCCGCATTATAGGTTGGCCCGCCCAAATTGAATCTATTAATAATCCGTAATACTTTTGGCATAAAATCTTTATCTAAGGAAAAAGGTGATTCATCGTTAAAATTAGGCAATATATCTTTTCCACCAAGAATTAAATACAATTAATGCCCAAACATTTCCATGGGAATCTCCTGGACTTTTTGAATTTAATTGGCTCTTTAATTCATTTACGTAATGTGGGTTAAAGAGGTTTTGTTCTTTAATAAATGCATCAGAAAGCAAGTCATCGTGAATCATTCCCTTCAGGTCATTATTAAACCAATCTAAAAGGGGTACTTCAAAACCTTGTTTGGGGCGATTATATAATTCTGCAGGTAGCAATCCTTTTGCAGCATCTTGTACAATTCGTTTTTTCATTTCAGCATTTATTTTATGGTCTGCAGAAATGGAAAATGCAAAGTTTACCAAGCGATGATCTAGGAAAGGTGTTCTCACCTCCAAACCATGTGACATCGACATTAAGTCAACTTTTCGAAGCATATCACTTTGTAAAACAAGCTTTAAGTCGGTAAAAAGTACATCATTGAAGTCATTGCCTTCATTTAATTGAGAAAGGTGTTGCTCTTTGCGTTTTAGATAAATTTCAGGCCGTGCTTTTTTCATCATTATGTTTGAGGCGTCTGCCTCATTCATTAAACCTGCCCAAAGCCAGTAGCGTTCCGTTTGACTTAAGTTTGCCCCTTCAGAAAACTTATGTAACTTTCTAAAGAGGTTTCCTACCTTAGAGTTTCTTGATTTTGGAAGCATTTCCCACAAGGGCTTCATTTTTCGAACAAACTTTTGCTTCATTCCTGTTTGACGAATCAAAAACTCACCCATATGTTTATGATAGCCTCCAAATAACTCGTCAGCGCCATCTCCTGAAAGCGCCACTTTAACGTATTTCGAGCTTTCTTTACTCAAAGCATTAACGGCCAAAGCTGATGAGTCTGCAAAGGGTTCATCAATGTATTCTAGTGTTTCATATAAGCTTCCTAGTAAATCTTGACGAGACAAAGAAAATACATGATGATCTGTTTTGAATTTATTGGCGACTGCTAATGCATAATCTGTTTCGTCGAAATGCGGATCATCACTAAATCCTATTGAGAAGGTAGATAGTTTGTTGACATGTTTGGAAGCAAGTGCAGTAACTAATGAAGAGTCAATGCCTCCGCTTAAAAAAGTGCCTAGAGGTACATCTGAGACCAAACGTTGTTTAACAGCGTCTTCCATTAACTCCATAAAAACAGACTGCGCCTTTTCATAAGAATAATCATGATATCCAGCCTCTTTTGGAGGATAATTCAATTGATAAAATGGTATTTTTTGTGTTTTTAAGTCAGCGGAAACAATTAAATATTGGCCCGGCTCTAACTTCTTAACATCTTTAAAAACAGAGTGAGGTTCGGGAATGTAGTTTAATTGAAGATAGGTGTATATTGAAGACTGATCTAACTCCTTATTGATATTGTAGGCTAAAAGTGCCTTCATTTCTGAAGCAAATATTAAGCGATTCTCATCAGTATAAATTAAAAGTGGTTTTATGCCAAAACGATCTCTAGCAATAAGCACATTTTGCTCGTATTTATCATATATGGCTAAGGCAAAAAATCCGTTTAGTTTGTTGAGAAAAGGCTTGCCATAACAAATGTATGCTGTGAGCAAAACTTCAGTATCACTTTCTGTTTGAAAGGCATAGCCTTCTTTAATTAAGTCACTTCGAAGTGCCTTGTAGTTATAAATTTCGCCATTAAAAATAATCGAATACCTGCCGCTTAAATCATTAAATGGTTGGTTAGCTGCACTTGAAGTGTCAATTATAGATAACCTGCGATGGCCAAAGGCCACTTTGCCAAAGTGCTGAAAACCACTGGCGTCAGGTCCTCTTTTCGATAAACTAGCCGTTGCTTTTTGAGTAAGACTGATGTCTTCTTCTGATAGCTGGTTTTTCGAAATTATTCCAATTATTCCACACATGAGTGAACTATTGTAGCTTAAGTTTAAAAGCTTTAATAAGCATAATTAGCCAAGCACTAATGAGTAATAAACCTCCAACTGGAGTGATAGGACCAAGAAAATTTAAATTGCCTAATCCCAAAGGCTCTTGAACGTTGAGCAAATAGATTGAAACTGAAAAAAGTAAGGTGCCTAAAACAATTAAAATTAGAATCGCTTTGTTGGCAACTGAAGGTATTTGTGAAAGAATAATAAGCATTAGGGCATGATAAATTTGAAAGCGAACCCCAGTTTCAAAACTATCTAATTGCGCTTCAGATAGCAATGGCTTAAGAGCATGGGCGCCTAAGGCTCCAAGTATCACAGCTGTTAGACCAAAAAGAAAACCCCAGATAAGGAAATATTTTTTCATCAATCAAAAATAAGAATAGCAAGTAATTAAATAGAGGTCTTTCAAGTAGACTTATCAAATTCAATTAATTTAGGCGCAAAACAAAAGAATTGTAAATGCAAGTATTATTAATAGGGGCAGGAAGGTCAACAGGAAGTTTAATCAGCTATTTAGTTGAAAATGCTGAAAAGCACGAGTGGAAAGTTAAAATTGTAGACCAAAATTTTGATTTTTTGGATGAGGCAATTGCCAATCATCAATTGGTGAAGACTGAAGTGGTGGATATTTTAGAAGATGATAAACGAGCAGCACTAGTGGAGCAATCTTCGGTTGTTATTTCAATGTTGCCTGCACATATGCATATTGGAGTGGCTAAAGACTGCATTCGCTTTAAGAAGAACATGGTAACCGCTTCTTATATTTCTGATGAAATGAAGGCTTTGGAGCCTGAAGCAATAAAGGCTGGAGTTACTATTATCAATGAAATTGGAGTTGATCCTGGTCTTGATCACTTATCGGCAATGAAAGTGATTGATGAAATTAGAGCAGAAGGTGGCCATTTAACAGACTTTGAGTCATTTACTGGTGGATTAGTTGCTCCTGAGAGCGATAATAATCCATGGAATTATAAATTTACTTGGAATCCTCGAAATGTGGTGTTAGCAGGACAGGGGGGAGCTGTAAAATTCATTCAGAAGGGAACTTATAAATACATTCCGTACCATAAGGTATTCCGGAGGACTGAAATTATAGACATAGAAAACCATGGAAAGTTTGAAGGTATCGCCAATCGTGATTCCTTAAAATACCGACAGGTCTATGGTTTGGAAGATATTGAAACTATGTTTAGAGGGACCTTGAGAAAGCCAGGATATTGTAGAGCTTGGGACTCTTTTGTTCAGCTCGGAGCAACGGATGACTCCTATGTAATTCCGAATTCAGAGAAGATGACTCATCGTGAATTTATTAATTTGTTCTTGCCTTACAATCCAAATGACTCTGTTGAATTAAAATTGAGACACTACCTGAACTTAGCTCATGATGAAATCGAATTGTTTGAGAAGCTGGAGTGGTTAGATCTCTTCAAGGATATCCCAGTTGGGTTGAAGAATGCTACCCCTGCGCAAGTGTTGCAAAAAATATTAGAACGAAAATGGACTTTAGACCCTGAAGATAAGGACATGATTGTGATGTGGCATAAATTTATTTATACCTTAAATGGCGAGCTCGTTGAAAAACATGCCTCAATGGTGGTAAAAGGTGACGACCAGCAACATACAGCTATGGCCAAGACTGTAGGACTTCCACTTGGAATAGCTACCAAAATGTTACTTACTGGAAAAATAAAAGAGCCTGGAGTGCACATTCCAATAAAGAAAAGTATTTACTTACCCATCTTGAAAGAGTTGGAGGAGTATGGAATAAATTTTCATGAGAAGATTCTTTAGTAAAGTGGTTTTTCAACTATTAAAAATGGATAAAAATTTATTTACGTTAATTAATTAATGATAAACATTAATTATATAATATAAAGCATTATATTTGTGGTCTAAATATAATTGCTATGAGGACTGTAAAACATTTTATTGTTATCCTAATCATGATAGGAATAAGCATTGTTATCACGCAAACAATGGATGACTCCAATGTAGGGGTGTTTCTATTAATAGGAATAACTGGTATAATCTTTTTTAATCTAACAATCAGGTCAAAGCTATCGATGAAGGATTATTTTACTTCAAAGTATAATATTTTAACTTCCAAATATGAATTGAAAAGCAGCTATGATATACCTCATGATTTATTATTTGATAAAGTTGTGGAGGTTTTAGAAGGGCATGGTTACAGGAAAGTAAAAGTAGATAAGGAACAAGGTTTGATTTTTACTCCTGCCTCTATTTCATTTAAGTCGTGGGGAGAAAATCTCTATTTTACCTTAACTAAAATTGACGCAAATACTACAGAATTGTTATTTGAATCCGTGGCTTTTCAGCTCTATTCATGGGGAAAAAATGAAGATAATGCCAATGGTTTTTATTCAAAACTGGAAGAATCCTTAATTATTTAGAATGCCAATCATAGTCAATTTAGATGTAATGCTTGCTAAGCGAAAAATGCAGTTAAAAGAACTGTCTGAAATCGTTGAGATATCTAGTGTTAACCTTTCTATATTAAAGCAAGGCAAGGGCAAAGCAATCCGATTTACTACCCTTGAAGCTATTTGCAAGGCGCTTGATTGCCAGCCAGGAGATTTATTGGAATATAGTGAGGGTTAATGTTGATTAACGCACTTTCAAATCCAACACCTTATTATCTGCAATAAACCCTTGCAAATAATCACCCTTGTGTATTGGACCTACTCCTTCAGGTGTGCCCGTAAAAATTAAATCTCCAATCTTTAAAGTAAAATATTGAGAAATATATGCGATTAGTTTGTCGATGCTAAACAACATGTTGGCAGTGTTTCCTTTTTGTCGGATTTCATCATTGATTTTTAAACTAAAGTCCAGCTTACCTAAATTATTAAAAGCCGATTTATTCACAAACTTTCCCACTGGAGCAGAGCCATCAAATGCTTTTGCTTTTTCCCAAGGCAAGCCTTTTTCTTTCAAATTCGTTTGTAAATCTCTTGCTGTAAAATCTATGCCTAAGCTCAGTTCAGAGAAGTATTTATGGGCAAATTTTTCTTGAATGTGTTTGCCCACACGGTTAATTCGAACTACTAGTTCAGCCTCGTAATGAACATCAGTTGAGAATGAAGGATAGAAGAAGGGATGTCGTTTTGGTATTAATGCCGTGTCAGGCTTTAAAAAAATAACTGGTTCTTTCGGTACATCATTTTTCAATTCTTTCGCATGGGCAGCATAATTTCGACCGACACAAATTATTTTCATACCATCTTGATTTTAAAGCACTGAGAAATTTTTTTACTTATTAAAGTTTCGCAGTTTGATTGCAGTCAATACCTTTTTTGTGTAGAGCGGGAAATCGCCATCCATCATCCAGTTGTAATAGGAAGGTTGTTTTTCTAAAATTTCAGCTACTGGTTTTCCTTTGTGTTTGCCAAAGTTGAAGACCTCAACATTGTCTTCATTATAGACAATCCGGCCCATTAGATCCGCATTATTAGTGCGTTTAGAAAATTCGGATAGAAAATCTACATTGTTTTCAAGTTCTTTATAACGCTCCAATTGTGCCTCTAGGACTTCGAAAGTAGCGGTATTATCTGCTTCAGCACTATGCGCATCAGTTAAATCTTTACCGCAATAGAACTTATAAGCCGCGACTAAGGTTCGTTGCTCCATTTTATGAAAAATGTTCTGTACATCAACTAAGCTTCTGTTTTCAATGTCGAACTCTACTCCAACTCTCAAAAACTCTTCCACTAATAGTGGAACGTCAAACTTGTTAGAATTGTACCCAGCTAAATCACTATTGCCAATAAATTTGGCTAAGCTTTTAGCCATTGCTTTAAAGCTCGGTTCATCTTTTACATCTTCATCATATATTCCATGAATTTCAGATGATTCTTTAGGAATTGGCATCTGTGGGTTAACACGTCTAGTTTTAACTTCTCTCTTCCCATCTGGATGCAATTTTAAAATTGAAATCTCTACAATCCGATCTTTTGCAACATTTACTCCTGTGGTTTCTAAATCAAAAAATACGATTGGCTTCTTTAGTTTCAGCCCCATGTCTTAATCTCCTTTTACTTAATAAATATTCTTACGTACTGATGCTTCTCATATATCGAGCGATTTTTAACTGCATCATTCGAATATTCTGGTCCTGTAATTAATGTATTGATATCAACAAAGTTAAATTGATCATCACTTAAGCCTTTAGACCTAAATGCTTTTTCCAGCAATCGTTTTGTATCGTTAGCCCTACGTTTAGTAAGTATTGAGTTTGACTTCCATGTTTTTGTAGGAACTTTTGATGCGCTGGAGGTGATAATTATATCAGCATAACCTCTTGCTTTTACTAAATCAGCGATATCATTTATAAAGCGAAGAAATTCCTTGTTAGATGCATTGATGTCTTTATCATTATAAGGGAAGTATTTTTGATAGTATACTACTACATCTTTTAACTCTTCAGGTTTAGGGTAAGTTTCCTTATAATCAGGATTATCCTCTATGCCAATTGTGTATGACTTAAAAGCATATTGCGAAGGACGAGGAACATATTCATAAACACCGTCCTCAAGTTTCATAAATTTTAATTCTTCGCCTAAATTATTTGTGAAGACTAAGTCCGCATCAGCAGGAAACTCCCCATCAAATACGATACGATAACGATTATCTAAATTCAATTTATTGAAGTTAAATTCACCAGTATTATCTGTCTCGGTACTTTGCAAGGTATTCTTTTTTGCATCTTCAAGATGAACTGAAACACCAACAAGAGGATTCCCATTTAATTTCGCCACACCTCTGATTAGCCCTTCTTCTATTTTTTTATTTTCAGTAGGTGGAACATACTCATACACACCTTCACTAACACGCCTAAACGTCATGACATTTCCATCATCATCAGTAATAAGTATGCTTAAGTCATTTGGAAACTCCCCTTCAAATTTTATTCGATAGGCATTATCTAAACTTAATTTACTAAACGTGAATTCCCCTGCCTGATCAGCTTCAGTTTGTTTCAATAACTTGCCTCCTTCATCCTCTAAGAGAATAATTAAACCAGCTAGAGGTAAGTTATTCCGTTTAACTTGACCGACAATCGATGTTGTTGACTTTATACCATAGAACTCATATGGGAACGAAGAAGGAACAAAAATGTAGGTAGAGTCATCCAATCGTTTAAATGGGATTTTCTCACCTTGGTCATTCATTACATTTAAATCAAGCTCCCTCAAATAGCTAGAATCGTCTGCGAATGCCCTTATTAAATATGTTTTTGAAGGATCAAGTGAGGTAAAAGTGAATTCTCCGGTATCGTCCGTAAGGGTTTCTTGTAAAATATTTCCCGCTTCGTCATATAAGATAATTTTGCAATTGGCTTTTGCTTTTCCTTTTATTACCAAGCTACCAGCAATATTTGTTTTATTTAAAACTACGGGAGTTATTCCACTCTTTCCATCTGCCACCCGAACAGGTTTTAGTTTAATATCCTTATAGATTTCCTGATAACTTGATCCTGCAGGTACAAAAATATCTTCTTCATAGCTTTCATACTCATCAGCTTCATAAACAAAGTGATAGCTAGTATTAGGAGCAAGAATGGCAGAAAATTGGCCATCTCTTTGGCGTGGAGTATAAACACCAACTAATTCTGCCGTGCTATTATTAGTTATTGTTACTTGCGCTCCAGATGGAGGGTTCTTACGATCCACAAATGTAAATTCACCGCGATAAAGTGTTAAGTCACTCTCCTCAGCATCTAGAAGTTGAATCATGTAAATATCTTGCTCGCCAAACCCTTCTTTTTTAAAGGAAGAATAATAAGCTCTTTTTCCATCAGGAGTAGTCACAAAAAAGACATCGTCATCTACTGTGTTTACAGGATATCCAATATTTGTTGGTTGACTCCAACCAGTTTCCTCTAAGGTGCTGTACATAATGTCGTAACCACCCATACTTTTATGGCCATTTGAACTAAAGTATAGCGTTTTACCATCTGGGTGCATAAAAACTCCATCTTCATCATACTTTGAATTCAATACTCCTCCTATATTCTGAGCTAATGCCCAATTGCCTGTAGGAAGTAAGTTGCAATAGTAAATGTCTTTTCCACCCTTTCCACCTTCCCGATCACTAATAAAATAAAGCGTGCGCTGGTCTGGACTTATAGCAACATGAGTCTCATATGCTTTAGAGTTGATGTCTGACCCTAATTTTTTTGGCGTAGACCAAGTTTCAATTCCGGCAGAATCATTCAGTAATTCACTTTTATAAAGACCACCATCTCCATTATCATCTTTGTAAATGTACAAGCTTTGCCCATCTACAGATAAATTAATGACAGACTCATGTACTCTTTCATTTATATTTAATTGAGTAGCTGCCGACCATTCATCATCTACCTTGTATGAAGCGTATATGTCTTCAAAATACATTCCGTCATCGAGGTCAAAACTATTAGCGTTACTGCTGTCTTTTCTCAACCTTCTAGAAGTAAAATAAATTGCGCTTTCATCAATTCGAACAACAGGTCCATATTCAGGGAAGCTTGTATTAATATTAGGACCAAGGTTAGTGCTTTTTATATTTACAGGGTTTTCAATTGCTGTTTGAGCATACTCAGCCATGCTAATATTTTTATCAATATCATCCCACAAGTAGTGCTTCTCATTGATATAAGTTCTAAATTTTTCAAAACTTTCAATAGCCTCTGAGAATTGGTAATTCTTGTGCTGAGCCTTTGCTAAATAATACCATACATCTACCGGGGATTTATCCTCTCGATGACTAAATGGTGTATAGTTTGGAGAAATATTTTTTGATGCAACTTCTAGATAAGATAAAGCTTCTTTTCTGATTTCTTGATCTGGAGAGTTTAATAGCGCAACACCAATATTGTAATTAATATTGGCATTTTTTTTATCATTTTTATAAAGGGACTGTAAGAGCGGCAACGCTTCAGGAAAACGCTTTTCGTCCATCAAGTACAGCGCTTCAGTAAATTTTTCTTTGTCAGAAAGTTGACCTTTGGCGATGAGTGAAAAAAGAATGGCAAGTGGCAAAAGGCAATTTGTGAGGGTCTTCGTCATCTTGGGTTAAATAATGTTCAGATATCCAATAAGTGCAAATATATTTTTTTTCAAACCATTTAACCGTAAATCAATCAATTAATAACCAACAAAAGGTTGTTAGTCGATTAAATTTCCCGATTCATGTCAAACTCTTCCAAGATCTTTCCAACACGTTGCACAAAACTGCCCCCTAAAGATCCATCAACCACTCGATGGTCATAAGAAAGTGAGAGGAACATCATGTGACGTACACCAATTGTGTCTCCATAAGGGGTTTCAATAACAGCTGGCTTTTTTCTAATCGCTCCGACGGCCATTATTGCAACTTGTGGCTGATTGATAATTGGTGTTCCCATTACATTTCCGAAAGTACCTACATTGGTAACCGTGAATGTGCCTCCTTGAATTTCATCTGGACTTAATTTGTTGTTTCTTGCCCGATTGGCTAAATCGTTCACACTTTTTGATAGGCCAATTAAATTCTTTTGATCGGCATCTTTTATTACAGGAACAATTAAATTACCAGAAGGCAGAGCGGTTGCCATGCCTAGGTTAATGTGCTTGCGGATAATTATTTTATCTCCATCTACCGAAACATTAATCATTGGCATTTCTTTTATAGCCTTAGCCACAGCCTCCATAATTAATGGAGTAAATGTAATTTTTTCACCTTCTCTTTTTTGGTAACTGTCTTTGATTCTATTGCGCCACATTACCATGTTGGTAACATCAGCTTCTACAAATGAGGTAACATGAGCTGAAGTATGCTTTGAGTTGGTCATGTGCTCAGATATTTTCTTGCGCATGCGATCCATCTCCATGATTTCATCATCTGGGCCCATGGGAATAACCTGTGCTGGTTTTGCTCCAATTGCAGGAGAAGATGCACTTGCTGCAGTTGAAGTTGTGCTTGGTTTTCCTTTGTTTTCTATAAACTTAACTAAGTCTGCTTTGGTAATTCTATCATTTAAGCCACTTCCTTTTATTTGATCTAAATCTGCTGCTTTTAGTCCTTCTTTTTCAGCTATGCTTCGTACTAGAGGTGAAAGGAATTTTCCTTCAGGTGATTTTCTGCTAATAAAGTTATTGCTTTCATTAGAGCTCTTAGTCGATTCGCTTGGGTTATCAGTTGCAGGAGCAGCAGCTTGTTGAGTTTCGCTTTTTTCTGCTTGTTCTGGTTTCGAAGCAGCTTGTCCGTTTTCGCTTACACCTTCAGCTTCAATTATGGCAATTGCGTCTCCTACTTTAACTACATCATCCTCTTTAAAAAGAATTTTTTTAAGAATACCTCCGTTAGGTGCTGGTATTTCAGAATCAACCTTATCGGTAGCAATTTCTAACACTGGTTCATCAGCTTCAACGGTATCTCCTTCTGCTTTTAACCATTTAGTGATTGTTGCTTCTGCTACACTTTCACCCATTTTGGGCATTGTTAATTCGATTTCTGCCATAACTTTCAATTCAATTATTGGAGTGACAAAATTAACTAAATTTTGAATGACTGTAGAAGACAATTCCTTGCTTAATAGCTACAGTTTATGCCTATTTCAATATTTATAACGAACTTTAAGGGCATGATTTTGAAACGTATTTTACTATTATTTTTTCTTTTAGCTGCAGGAGTTATAAATGCTCAAAGTACTCGAATAGTGCAATTTAACGTTGATTTGGTCGATGGCAATAAAGTGCTAGTACGTTGGACTATGAATGCCGGATCAACTTGTAGGACCTTGGAAGTAGAAAGGAGCATGGATAGAGATAACTTTAAATCCGTATATGAATACCCAGGAATTTGTGGTGATGAAGCCAACGAAGAAACCTATACCTGGCTTGATGATAAGAAAGATCTGAATGGCATGCTTTACTATCGAGTGCGACTAGAAGAGGGAGAGTACACATTGGTAGATTCTGTTCTTGTAAAAAATAGATCAACTGAAAAATTGCTTTCTGTTTCTCCCAATCCTTCAAGTGCGGTGTTTCAAATCAATATCCAAAAAAATCAAACTGAAACCTACAAGTGGGAATTATTCAGTCCTAATGGGCTATTGTTGCAACAACAACAAAATCAATCTGATTCACAATTTAGAGTTGATTTAGCGGGTTTGAATTCAGGGGTGTATATACTAAAGGTTCTCTTGGAAAGTGGAATTGAAGAAGAGACTTATTTAAGTTTGACAAAGTAGAATATCAAACAGTTAAATTACGGGCCTTCCTAAATTCCGAATATTTTTAAATATTACCTCCAAGTCAGTTGCAAGCTCATACTTTCTACCATAAGTAAGATTAATTTGCTTCCGTGTTTCTTCGTTCATCGTTAAGCTATCATATGCGTCTTGCGGGTGAAGGATTCCTTGTTTAATTTTAAGTTCAGAGTCATTAATACGTTCGGTCGTGTAAAATCCAACAAAGGAAATTTGCCCTAATAAAACCTTAAAAAGGTTTTGTATAAAACCGCCTTTTTGCCTTACAAACCAAATTAAAAGTGGTGAAGCGACAATAAAAAATATACTGAAGAATAAATCTAACAATCTTTTATTCCGTTGGTTAACAGCCTTTAATAAGGAGTCGATTTCTAATAAATAAAACTCTCCAGAATTTTCTATCGAGTTACTCCCAATGATATACATGCTTTCTGAAGGAGCTATTTTAAAATCAAGGTCTTTTCTTTTTAAGGAAGACATTTGGTGTATTATTTCCGCAGAGCTCAAGTCTTTAGCACAAAAAATTATTTCATTTATCTTATAAATTTCTACGATGTCTTGAAGTTGATAAAGCTTCCCTGTTATAGCTACATCATATCGTGATTGATCTTCAGAGCTGTTAATATTTAAAACAACTTCAGGGGGAATTATTGCACTTTTTAGAAAATTTCCGATACGTTTCAACTCTTCGCCTTTGCCGACAATTGCAATTCGTTGTGCTTTTATTTTTTCTAACTTCCTTAAGCCGATTAAATGCAAAACATACCTTAAAATTGGAATTGCTACCAGTGACCAACTGACGGCAAAAAGAATAATGGCCCTAGAAAAGCGGTAGTTTTCACTTAGCAGCGAATAGAAAATGAGAATAGCTAGAGTACCGGCAGACGCTCCGCGTAAAATTGATTTAAACTTTGTAGGTATTGAATAGGCTCCATTTAACAAAAATGAAATTAAGTAGATGAGTAATATGATAGGAATACCATAAGTTTCTACTTCCTCGGGATAGGCACCCCCAGATGTATATTTTATTTCACTTTCATAGTAGGCTTTAAAAAAATAAATGCCACAAACCAAGAGCACTGAATCCAGCAGTGGCAAAACAAAATGTTTAACAGTTCGTGTGAGAACAGCCAAGCCTGCCCGTAGGTAAATAGCCAAATTAATTAGCCTTGAAAAAAGCTGTGCGTTTTTATGAGAAAAGTGTTTCTTGGCAAAAATGGCCATCGCTCGATAGAATACAAACACGTAATTAATGCTACTTTTCTTGGTGCTCTCTCCCTTGTAATGAATGATTGAGGTGTCCGCTAGGTAATGGTTTGTATATCCGCTTTGGGTAATTCTGTAGGAGAGGTCAATGTCTTCACCATACATAAAGAAGCTTTCATCTAATAAACCTATTGTGTCGAGCACACTTTTGCGAATCATCATAAAGGCCCCACTTAGAATTTCAACTTCATGGTTTTCATTTTTTGAAAGGTGCCCTAAATGATACTGGCCAAAAAGTTTAGACTTTGGAAAAAGGGAGGAAAGGCCAAATATTTTATAAAAGGCAATTTTAGGCGTTGGTAAGCCCCGCTTTGATTCGGGCAAAAAGTGACCTTTACCATCTAACATTTTTACGCCAATCCCACCTGCTTTTTCATGCTTTTCAAAAAAGTTAAGGCAAACTTTAAAGGTATTTTCTTCAACTACTGTGTCAGGATTGAGGAGTAAAACAAATTCTCCATTAGCTTGCCGAATAGCTTGATTGTTTGCTTTAGAAAAACCTTGATTTTCCTTATTGGCAATTACTTTAACTTGTGGAAATTTAGTTTCGAGCATCTTTAAAGACCCATCAACGGAATTATTATCCACTACAAATACTTCAGCATCAATCGATTTCAGCGCCTGGAAAACTGAATTGAGACAGTTTTCCAGGAAATATTGCACATTATAATTAACAATAATGATACTCAGTTTCATTGTTTAGCGTGCTAAAGTGTTTTCATAAGGCACCCGATTGAGTAAAGATCGGCCCAGAGTAAGTTCATCAGCATATTCTAATTCATCTCCAATTGAAACGCCTCTAGCAATAGCAGAGATGGTAATTTTAAAATCTTTCAGCCGCTTGAAAATATAGAAATTAGTGGTGTCGCCCTCCATTGTGGTACTTAAGGCCATAATTATTTCTTTTATGTTGCCCTTAGCAGTTCTGTCTACTAATTCTTCTATCGTAATATCTGCTGGGCCTATACCATCCATTGGTGAAATTATTCCACCTAAAACGTGATACAAACCTTTGTATTGTGAGGTGTTTTCTATGGCCATTACATCACGTACGTCTTGCACCACACAAATTAAATTCTCATCTCTAGAAGGGTTACTGCAAATCCTGCAGATTTCAGCTTCTGAAATGTTATAACACTTCTTACAATATTTGACTTCATTTCTGAGCTTAATAAATGCTTCGCCAAAACGGTTTACTTCTTCTTTTTCTTGCTTGAGCAGGAAAAGCGCTAGGCGCATGGCGGTTCTTTTTCCAACTCCAGGCAAGGATGAAAACTGTTCGATGGCGTTGGCCAATAATTTTGAAGGATATTCTTCCAAGGCATGAAAAATTAATAAATCAAAAGTACTAAGCCCAAATTGATTATGAAGAAGGTGTTCATTTTCGAATCAGTTGGGAGAAAAAGGCTTAACCGCAAAGACGCTAAGAAGACCATTAAGTAAACAAAGTAATAAAGAAGAGTTATTCTAGTGAGGAAACCACTCCTTAGTGAGCTCTGTGAAAAAACGTTGAACCTTAGTAGTTAAATAAAGCTTATTTCATAACTTAAACTAACCCAATAGCCGATTTTGAAGGCTCTTAATTTCCTTTTGGAAATTCAGTTGATAAGCTAATTCAAGTCGTTGAATTTTCGACAAGAGCTGCTGCAGAAATTGTTGATGGGGTTCACTTTTTTCGTGAAATGCTTTATGGGAAAATGAACGTTGAGCTTCTTCAATTTCTTGGATGAGCTCAAGCGTTTCAGCATTAAAAAAAGTGGATTTAAACTTTTCCCAAATATATTCTATGGCCTGCTCATTCGGGTGCACCATATCTTCTTTGTAGAACCGATAATCACGAAGATCGTCCATCACTATTTCATAGGCAGGAAAATAACTGCACTTTTTATGTAGACTACATATCGACTCAATGGCAAGAAGCAAAGTAGCCTTGCTCAATTGATTTTCATGCCAACCATCTTTCAAATGCCTGACCGGACTAAGCGTAAAAACGAAATTAAACTCCTTGTTAAATGTATTTTGTAAATAATCAATACAGGAGTTGAATGAAGCTATAATTTCTTCAGTTGAAAGTAATCTTTTGGTAAAATCTTTTGCAGGTAATTTGTGGCAATTGTTCACGAGTTGCTTATCTGAAACTGTTTCATAAACCCAAGCAGTGCCGTAAGTTATAAAGATTGTCATGCACCTTTTCAATTGCTCAATTTGTTTACTGATTTGATTTTCTACTTTTTGAATATATTTCTCCTTATGAGTGGTATTGAATTCAGAATGGAAATCAGTGTTGAAGAAAATGCCTTGCTTTTCTTGAACAATAAGTTCGCTTGCTTTTTTAGGTGTTAGTGAAAAATGATGATGTAACGAAATAGGGTTGAA
The DNA here is from genome assembly GCA_040218815.1 of Vicingaceae bacterium. Lineage (GTDB taxonomy): Bacteria > Bacteroidota > Bacteroidia > Flavobacteriales_E > Vicingaceae > JAVJQS01. The sequence continues at coordinate 77,929 of JAVJQS010000005.1, forward strand.
AGCAATTCCTAAAGGGTTTATTTGGACATTGAATTTTGCAAATTGCATTTTTTTGCCAATATTTTGGGTGAAACAGCTCCCTAGAAATAAACATGGATCGCTGTGTTTAATCGAAAAGGTGGCAGTATCTGGAGGAATTTCAGTTCTAAAATTCATTTTTATTTCTTCTTTTGCAAAATAACTACATTTAGCCTTCTTAATTATGAAAAAGAAAAAGTACCAAGAAATAGACGAAAATAAAGTGCCTCACTGGAAGGTTAAGATGCATGAGATCATCTTTGAAGCAGATACTCCGGCTGGTAAATTATTTGATGTGATATTGCTTTGGGCTATCTTGCTTTCAGTAATAGCAGTAATGCTTGAGACTGTCGAAGCATTTAGTGATCAACATCACGATGCAATGGTAGTAGCTGAATGGGTATTTACAATTCTCTTCTCCATTGAATATATTCTAAGACTACTTTCAGTTGGCAAACCATTGAAGTACGCTACAAGTTTTATGGGGATTGTAGACTTACTTTCTACCATTCCAACCTATTTGAGTCTATTCATAGCGGGCCCTCAATATTTATTAGTAATTAGAACCATTCGATTGTTACGAATATTTAGAATTTTAAAGTTATCCCGCTATATTTCTGAAGCTAATGTACTTAGAGATGCTCTAAGGAACAGTGCAGCGAAAATTTTGGTATTCTTGGGCGGAGTCATAATACTCGTACTCATTTTAGGAACGCTGATGTACATGATAGAAGGTCCAGAGCACGGATTTACAAGTATTCCTACTGCTATGTATTGGACAATTGTAACCATTACCACTGTAGGTTATGGTGATATTGCACCAGTAACAACATTTGGGCAAACTGTTGCCTCCATGATCATGCTAATTGGTTATGGAATTATTGCTGTTCCTACAGGAATAGTAACAGGGGAGATTGCAAGATCCAAAGTTAGAGATGACATGGAAGTCTCTACCCAAGCTTGTCCTAGCTGCTCAAAAGAAGGACATGATGCAAATGCCAAGCATTGTAAATATTGTGGAGAGAAGTTGTAGGCTTTTCTTTTACTTATTTGCCAATAATTTATTTTCTACTTCTATACTTTCTAATTGCTTTTGTAGAACTTTCATTGTAGTTTGATACTCGGCCATAAATTCTTCCTTTACCGGTTCAGCTGATGGGAAGTCTTGTCGTAAGTGGTCAACTTGGCTTCCATTTTTCCAAAAGCGATAGCATACGTGAGGTCCTGTTGCTAATCCCGTACTACCAACATAACCGATAATATCCCCTTGCTTCACATATTTCCCAACTTTAGCATTGCGTTTGCTCATGTGCAAATATTGTGTAGTGTAAACGCTGTTGTGTTTAATTTTTACATAATTGCCATTTCCACGGGTATAGCTTGCGGCAATCACCACCCCATCACCAGTGCTCATGATTGGAGTTCCTCTTGGAGCAGCATAATCTGTACCCAAATGCGCTTTCCATCGTTTTTGAACAGGGTGAAATCTTCGCATAGTAAAGCGAGAACTCAATCGACTAAACTTTAACGGTGATTTTAGAAAGGCTTTCCTTAAGCTGTTTGCTTCTTCGTCAAAATAATCATCCTTTCCATCTTGGTCAAAATAAAACCCTAAGTAAGAATTATCAAAATGATGGAATTCAACTGCTAAAATTTTTCCGATACCAATGGCCTCGCCATCAACGTATTTTTCTTCATATATGGCTTTAAACCAATCACCTTTTTGAATGCGATAAAAGTCAATTGACCAGGCAAAAATTTCAGATAATTCTACTGCAATGTAGGGGCTGGCTTCTGCTTTTTGCAAACATTCATAAAGCGAGGAATAAATCACTCCTGCTATGCTTTTTTCAACTATTTCAACTTCTTTTTGACCGGTATAAATGTTTATACTGTCGCGTAAATCATAAACCACATAGTCGATGGCATTGGGTTGATAAATAAAATATTGTGCCTTTTTAGAGCTATCAGTTGAGGTTAAAATGGTGTACTTTTTTCCAGCTGCCATTCTTCGCACATCAAACACTTCCTTTGACTTCTTAGCTAAATTGTCAATAGTTACATAATCGACGTTGTGAGGGAGTAGAATATTGGCTAAAAATTCATTGCGCTTTAATTCGGCTTGAATAACATGAAAAGAATCTATAGGTATTCCAAAAGCAAAGCTTGGCTCAGGGATGGTGTCAATTACTTCCATTTGTGCCGGTGGTTGTTCCTCTTGATCGTGCTGATATCGCATTACAAAAAGTAAAACAGAAATCCCAAGTAAAGCGGTAAGAATGCCGCTAATTAATTGCAGTTTTTTCTTCAAGACTTCGATTTTTCAAAAAATACATGCTCTTCTACCCAAGCTTTTCCCCAGTTTTCTTTTTCTTCATTGCTCCATAATTCAGGATAAAAAATACGCTTTTGAAAACGTGGTGGCAGGTATTTTTGCCAATTTGTACCTCCAGTTGCAGCAATATCTTCTGGATCTTTTTGCAAATACCTTGCAGCAGATTTATAATGTACCAAGGGCCAATTGATGTTTACGTTTACATCAATAAATCGGATTTGATCGATAAGATCTTGATCTTTTTTTTCTTCTTCACTTAAGCTCTTGTAGAGTTGCCATAAGTTTTTATTGGCGTATTCAGCTGCTAATTCTTTAAACTGCTTGGAATATTTTTTCTCAAACTGTTTTAGTGTTAAGGTTTTTTTGCCGGTGGCTAATTCTGTTGCGCCTTTCTTCCAATAAATCTTTTCATACATTTTATCAATACTCTCCTCATTCGCTTCTGTGTTTTCGAAATCAGCTTTAAATTCCTTATCAACTAAATTCTTAAAGTCAGTAGCACAAATTTCTATCATTCGGTATTGACCTGATTGAAAGCCACTAGCGGGTAATAATGCCATTCTAAATTGCAAAAATTGTTCGCGCTCCATTCCATTTATCATGATTTCAAAGGAGGCGGTCAATGCCTTGAAATAGTTGTTGATGCGTTTTATTCGGGTGGCTAGAAACTTACCGGTGAGACCTTCTTTATCGCCCAACTGTCGCATTTCATGTAATGATAATTTGAAGTACAGTTCTGTGATTTGATGATACATGATGAATATCTCCTCATCGGGAATGGCAGTTTTAGGGTTTTGCAAACTCAATAAAGTATCTAAGTGTATATAATCCCAATAAGTCACATAGTCTGAATATATTAACCCATCTAAATAAGCACCAAGGTCCTGCCCCATGGAGCTGTACTTTTCTTTTAGTTTGATGATTTTATCTATGATGTCTTCAGATAAATCGTGTGGTATATTGTTTGGAGTTGCTGTTCCCATTTTCTGTGCTTTTTGCAAAAGTAGGGTTTTGAAAAAACTTTAAACTTTATTGGTAATAACTTATTAAGTTAAGGTCGTTGATGAAACCTATTTAGTCTCCAACCATCTTGAAAATATTAAATCATGCACAAAGTATTCGCCATTTTCTTGAACTACAAGTTCTTTGTCTGTAAGCATATTAAGTGCAACCCGAACGCTGCTAGCTGCCCCTAATTGATACTTTTGAATAAATGCTTGGCTTTGGGGTTTCTTTACCTTTTGCTCTTTTGCAATAGCAGAAATTAGCTTCCATTGGACTTTAGTCAATAGTTTGAAATAATTCCCAAAAATTGGGGCTTCTTCTTGAATGATTTCTTGTTTTATTTGTTCAAAAGAAGCAACTGTTAAGCTAAGGTTTGATCCATAAAATCGATTGCAAACCAATTGCACAGCGTAAGTTTGGCCGCGTGTCCATTCATAAATAGCTTCAATCAGTTTAGTTGGCATTTTCTTGTTTATTCTTTTAAAATGTTTTTGAATAAACGGGCAATACCTCTCTAGTGGAATAGCTTCTAAGCTAATTAGGCTACAGCTTTTATAAAAGGGGCGTTTGCTTTCTGAGAACATGGCAGTCATTAGTTGGCGATGACTTCCGCTGAAAATAAATCGAATCATCGGAAATTGCTGCATAAAACTCCTAAAGGTGGCTTCGGCATTCTCTTCGTAGTTGCAAATTTGTTGAAACTCATCAATTGCTACAACTACTTGTTTTTTACGACTGCTTAAGAATTCTCCAATACTCGCCAAGCTATCGTTTGAGCTTGATGGCTGATGTAATGATAAAGAAAAGGAAGGTAGACCTGTAAGACTGTCGAATTTCATGCCTAAGCCTAAGCTGCCCATTAAGCGCTGAAAAGCAGCATTTACTCCCGATTTTGTTTTACCAAACTTGTTGTAAACGGATTTAATGATTAATTCAATTGCTTCTTTTGTATTGGTGGTAGCCATCAAATCAACATACACTGCCTCTATCTTTTCGCTGCGCTCTTCTTCTTTTATAAAGCGTTGAATTAGCGCAGATTTTCCTAGTCTTCGCCATGAAAATAGGACCACATTTCGCTCATTTTCTTGGTGTGACTTTAGTAAGGCCAGTTCATCTTCTCTATTACAGAAATAGGCTTTTGAATGATAACCCTGTAATAAAAAGGCGTTTTTAGGACTTTTCATACATCAAATATACATATTTTACGTGACGCATTTTGCATCACGTAAATAACGTCATGTAAAGTACATAATTGTGCTGACTAAATAGATTCTTGTTTTTGAACTTTCAGAGCAATGAACTATATGTAATTCGCAGGCATGGGACAGGTAATTTTTAGAAGATTGGATGAAACACCTTGACATTATTGATCTAAAATGTGTTCGATAAATTATGTGGTAGGTAGTTTGGATTTGCTGTTCCCATGAAATTACTTCCTGCATAAGTGGATTTATAGGAAAACGTTGAACTTTGTTAGGAAGAAGTTATGCAAATTTGATTGTGAATCATTGTTGTCCGATAAAAACAAAAATTCAGTGTAAATCGAAGTGAATTTAATTAGGTACAATCCTGAATACATGATACTTATATTATTTCTTCTAGACTTTATAGTCATTTTTATTATATACGGGCTTTCTTTTTAGTAAGTAATTTTTTCATTTTTTTCGCCGTGAAAAAAAAAACAAAAAAAACTCGTCCTGTGAATAAAATCTTACCAAATCTTTAAAAACCTAAGTGCAGCCGAATGATTTCCTCAACCAATCGGAACTTTCCGGTTTTACTAAGGTTTTTATTCGATTTGATTTCAATTTTTTTTCAATGGACAACTAAAAATTAAACACTCATTTTCTAAAAACAACTTTTAATCGGAAAGTAGTGATTGTGAATTAACATATTGCTTTTTTAAATAAAAAAATGGCAAATACCGTGTTACTCATAAACGAGCCGACAGAAGTTTGCGCTTAAATTTTTGCAATGATTAGATTGGCTCAACTTTTAAATTTGAATTGTATTTATGACCTGCAATTAGCATTAGCGCAAAAGAAGTAGGTGATATTTAAGAGTTAATCGGTATTATTAAACAATGCTAGTTAATGAAAAAAATTAAGTGAAAGGAGAGTACTCTGTTTTGCTTTATATTTGGTATCACGGTTCTTAACTAACTAAATAAACAATGGATAAATTAATGAATCAACTTTTAAAGCTAGAAGAATTGGGTCAATTTTTATTGGCAATTCTACTTTTTAACCAATTGGACTATGCATGGTGGGTTTTTTTAGCCTGTATCCTTTTGCCGGATTTATCGATGCTAGGCTATTTAGTTAGTACTAAGATTGGCGCTTGGATGTATAATTTTTTTCACCACAAGATGCTAGGGTTAGTGTTCTTGATGGTCGGACTATGGCTTGAGCATCCTATGTTTACTTTAATTGGAATAATTTTATTCGGCCATGCTGCTATGGATCGGATTTTTGGCTATGGATTAAAATACAACGACGACTTTAAGCACACGCATTTAGGATGGATTGGGAAGAGTAATTAGTTGTAAATTGATAAATCATTTCAATTAGTGATTTCGTAAAGCCTCGATGAGTTCGTCTTTAGTCATCTCTGATCTTCCATCAATTCCAACTTCTTTGGCTTTATCGTACAATTCTTGCTTAGTTCTTTCTTCATAAGGGTCTGCTTTGCCACCCTTTTTTCCACTATCTTCAGTATTTGCAATTCGCGCTGCTTTTTCCTTACTCATTCCTTCATCACGCAAGGCTTCGTATTGTTCTTCGTTTTTGATGCTATTCATTTTCTTTCCTGGCATAATTTGAAGCTTTTTGAAAAAAGATAATAAATTTTTTTTAAGCTGTAAAGTATAAACTAAGTAACCTTAATTATATGATATATAATTCTTAATAAACCTTTCTATTAAAAGTGTTATGATTATCCGTTTACTTAACTAAGTTGATTAGCAAGGAGTACAAATGTCTTATTTTCAGTATTTTATTTTTACTTTTTTCCATTGATGAAAAAAGTAACCAAAAAAATCTAGGCCGGTTTCCTAATTTATGTCTTCCGCTCCTAAATGGTGATGATTTCAGTGATCTCCAAAGAGCTGCTTTGGAGCTTCTTCAATCATTAGCCCCATTTAGTTCGTTCCAGTCATAAATTATGAAAATGGCCGTCTTTTGCATCATAAAAGTATGATCAAATTGGATTCATATAAATTTTAGGAATAAATGCGGACATTAATAAAAGTGTTAATTTGAAGTGATTAATACAGAGCTAACATTTTATTAATTAATAAAATAAGCTTGCCAAAAATTGAATTGTTGAAAAAAATAGATTCAATTTGACCTGAGCACCTATCAATTCTAAGGCAAAAAAGTATTACTATTTGTTAATAAAAACGAAGGGTATGATATTGTTACAAGCAGAGAGTACCCATAAATTTGATAAAATAAAAGAAAGACAAGGTGCCAGTGTGAAAACTGGATATGCTTATGTCCGAGTTCCGATTTTACCCTAGCTTGATTGTCCAGATCCCTTGCTAGGGTTTTTTCATGCTATAAAATTATAAAATGAATAAATACATGATATCGTATTTGGAGATTAGTTTTAAACAATACATTTCAACAATTTCAAATTTTTGAAGGAATTTTTCTGACTTATAGCTTTTATTTATCTGAAGTTTAGGGGGTTAATCTCCTATACTACCACATTCACTATCTTCTTCGGTACCACAATGACTTTTTTAGGTGTTTTGCCCTCCAACCACTTCTGAGCTTCCTCATGCTCTAACACTGTTTTTTCAATTTCATCCTTGCCCATATCTATCGGCAATTCCAACATAAAGCGCATTTTACCATTGAAAGAAACGGGGTATTTGTGATTGCTCTCAACCAAATAACTGGCATTAAATTCAGGAAACTCAACTTTACTCACTGAATCTTGATGTCCGAGCTTACTCCACAGCTCTTCAGCAATATGAGGTGCATAGGGTTCAATCAAAATACAAAGCGGTTCTAGTATTTCGCGATTGTTGCACTTGAGCTCATTTAATTCGTTGCAACAAATCATAAAGGCACTTACGCCAGTATTGAAAGAAAAGCGTTCAATGTCTTCTCGAATTTTTTTGATGGTCTTGTGTAAGCTTTTTAATTCTTCAGAACTTGCTTTTTCATCGCTCACCTTAAAGTGATTATCTCCATCGTGATACAAGCGCCAAAACTTTCTTAAAAAACGATGCACCCCTTCAATACTACCAGTATCCCATGGTTTAGATTGCTCTAGGGGCCCTAAAAACATTTCAAAAAGGCGCAATGTATCTGCTCCATATTTAGCTACAACATCATCTGGGTTGACAACATTGCCATAGCGCTTACTCATCTTTTGACCGTCTTCCGCTAATATCATCCCTTGATTAATCAGTTTTTGAAAAGGTTCATCAACAGTTAAGTAGCCACGATCGTTTAAAAACTTTGTCCAGAAGCGGGAATACAATAAATGTCCTGTGGCATGTTCTGCACCACCAAAATACAAGTCCACATTTTTCCAATAGTCCAAGCTTTCTTGATCTGCAAAACCATTTTCTCTTTTGGCATCCATGTAGCGGAATAAATACCACGAGCTGCCTGCCCAGCCTGGCATAGTTGAAGCTTCTAATGGATTTCCATTGTAAGTCCAATCTTCGGCACGAGCCAGTGGCGGTTCACCGTCCTCAGTAGGTAAATATTTATCTACTTCGGGTAATTCCAGCGGTAATTCATCTTCAGGAACTGCTTTTGCAATGCCGTTTTCAAAGTAAATTGGAATTGGTTCGCCCCAATAACGTTGTCTGCTAAAAACCGCATCCCTCAAGCGAAAATTGGTTTTGCCTTTTCCAACTGCTTTTTCTTCAATTGCTTTAATCGCTTTTGAAATAGCTTCTTTTACAGATAATTCATTTAAGAAATCCGAATTGATGATTTTGCCATCTTTTCTGTCGTCTGCTCCTTCTTTAACATCTTGTCCCTCAATTACTGCAGGAATCTCTAAATTGAAGTGGGTAGCAAAATCCCAATCACGCTGGTCGCCAGAAGGAACGGCCATTACAGCTCCTGTACCATAACCAGCCAATACATAATCACCAATCCAAATGGGAAGCTTTTTCCCTGTAAAGGGGTGTATGGCATAAGCGCCTGTAAATGCACCGCTCACTTTTTTAACCTCTGTCATTCGTTCTCTTTCTGAACGAGATGCAGCGTATTTCTGATAAGCTTCAACTTCTTTTTGCTGGTCTTTAGTTGTGAGCTCAGCAACAAGTTCATGCTCAGGTGCCAACACCATAAAGGAAACACCAAAAATGGTATCCGGGCGAGTGGTAAAAACTTCAATGGAATGTTGTCTATTTTCGGTATTAAACGCAATAGCTGCTCCCTTTGATTTTCCAATCCAATTGCGTTGAATTTCTTTTATGGCATCAGACCAATCTATTTTATCTAAGCCTTTAAGTAAACGGTCTGCATAAGCAGTAATCCGCATGCTCCATTGTTGCATTTTCTTTTGCTCAACAGGATGACCACCTCGCTCTGAAACTCCGTCTTTAATTTCATCATTTGCCAATACGGTTCCCAAGGCAGGGCACCAGTTGACATAAGAATCAGCAAGAAAAGCCAAACGATAATCCATAAGGATTTCTGATTTTTCTTTTTCAGATTTTGCTGCCCAATCTGCTGCAGAAAAGGCATGTGTTGAATCGCTATGTGCGTTTAAGTTTGCAGTACCATTTTTGACGAAATGCTCAATCAGGCTATTCAGGTCTTCAGCTTTGTCAGTTTTTTTGTTGTACCAAGAGTTGAAGAGCTGAATAAAAATCCACTGTGTCCACTTGTAATACTCAGGGCTACTGGTGCGAACTTCTCTATCCCAATCGAATGAAAAGCCAATCTGATCCAACTGTCGTCGATAAGTAGCAATATTTTCTTCGGTTGTAATTTTGGGGTGTTGTCCTGTTTGAATCGCATACTGCTCTGCTGGTAATCCAAATGAATCGTAACCCATTGGATGTAAAACATTAAACCCTAAATGGCGCTTATAACGAGAATAAATATCTGATGCGATATACCCTAGTGGATGGCCCACATGCAAGCCAGCCCCTGATGGGTAGGGAAACATGTCGAGCACATAATACTTTGCTTGTTGACTCTTGTTTTCGGCAGCAAAAGTTTTATTTTCTTGCCAGAAAGCTTGCCATTTTTGCTCTATTTCAGAGAAATTGTAATCCATTTCAACTTTTTGAATTTGAACAGGCGAAGTTAGCGAATACGTCTAACTTTTGCTAAGTGCTTTAGATTGGCTGGTAGCCTATCTACTCAATAACCATGAGATGAAAATCACGATTTAGCGTGAGTAAATAGTTCAAAGTTATCCTCAAATTTGAAGAGTACTTAAATTGATATCGTAATCAACTTGACAAGAAAACTATACTGTTGATGAAAAAAATCTTTATTCTCTTTTTTATTAAGCTAAAACAATTGATTTTGAGAATCTAAGATAATTCGCTGCTGACAAAACTTACTATTATGACAAAGCTGGAAATCGAAATCAAAAAATACATTGATCGAAAAAAAACAGAGAAAGTAGAACTTCCTGTCTGGGATATTCAATTCTATCAAAATAGTGGTTCAAGAGAGATGGATATAAGCTTAAGTGTAAAAAATAACTTTCAATTTCAATATAAATACCATAGCTTATTAGATGTTTGTGATTCAGGAATTTATTTTAAGTCAGATGATGGTCTTGACTGCTCTATAAGCTTTATGCTAAATGTGTTTGTTGATTTATTGAATGGTGGTGTAAAAGAGTTTAAAATTGCCCCTGAAATGCATGGTTTATCTGCCTTTAGTAATAAGAAGCGTAAAGGAATAAATGGACTTGTTCAAGTTTTTGACCGAGACAATGAAAAATGTTTGTTCACTAAAAAAATTCAAAATTTCACGGAGATGATATAAATAAATCAAGTATTATTTGCTTTCTAAGCATTTAATTCAAGACATTAGCCATAACTAATTACATATTTATGTCAAACTGGATTATTCAAACAACAGAAAATGGCGATTTTCAGCCTGTTACGGCTGTGGTGCAAGCGCCGAATAGCGCTTTTACTAAACTTAATGTTCAAACTTTTAGTTATGATGATCCTGCCTTACCCACAGCAGTGTATTCAGCTATTCAAACTGCGGGATACTATTGTACTTGTGTGCTTCTATTAGAGGTGGCTGGGAATGGAGGTGGGTCTGCTACTTTGCACATCTCCGCTACTGAATCTAATATGTTGTCAGAAGACCCTGGAGGGATCCCGAACGGCGTAGTGGCTGTTTTTGACCAAAGTAATGTATTGTGTTTAGCTGTTGTGCCGACAAAGGGTGGAGTTAAAAATGAATTTATATAACTTTCTAATAACAATTAAGTTGGGTAAACTCTATCTAATAGGTGTATTTATTATTTTCTATTATCCAACTGCTCTCTTTTCTCAAGTTATGAGTGAAGATACTTCGCTTAGCGCTTCTAAAATTGCTTACGACAAAACAGTTGATTTAATCTATAAAAATGCAGAAGATGCATACGAATTTGGCATAAATGCAAAGAAAGAAATTGGTGAACCTCTCGATTCCGTTAATTATGCCAATTTATTAAAGGTTGTCGGAAGTGCTGCGCAAATGTTAGGGAAATATGAGCAAGCGCTTATTATTCATCGTGAGAGTGCATTAGTCACCAAAAAGCTAAACTTGCCTAAATCACATGCGGATTGTTTATCCAACATAGCAAATGTGTTTTATTATATAAATCAATATGAAAATGCAATTAAGTACATAAAACAAAGCTTAATTTATTATGCTCAAGTAGATAGCGTTGATGCTAAGATTGCCATGAAATTTAACACCTTAGGGGTAATATATAATGAGACCAACCAAAAGGATTCTGCAATTTATTACTATAACAAAGCCTTGGATTTATTAGATGGAGATGACCTTGATTTGGCCCTAGTATTGGGTAACCTGGGAGCATTAAATGAAGAATTAAACAATAGCGAGTCAGCCTTAAAGTACCATTTAAAATCAAAGGAAATTAGAGAAAAATTTGAAGACTTTGAAGGTTTGGCTTGGACATTAAATCATATTGGTAAAGTTTATCTAAAGCAGGGCAAATACGTTCAAGCAAAAAGTTCATTCATGCAAGCTTTGGTTTATGCAACTCAAGTAGGATTGCTATATCAGCAAAAAGAGATTAATAAGGATTTGTTTAAGGCCTTTTTAAGGCTTGATCAAATTGATAGCGCAGCTTTTTATTTTTCTGAATTTGAACTATTAAATGACTCCATTAATAAAGAAAGCTTGAATAAAAATATTCAAGAAATGGAAGCCAAATATCAGCTTGAGAAAAAGGAAGCTGCATTGGCTTTAAGTAATGAAAAGTCTGCTCGATTATCAGCTGAAAATCAAACTAATAAATTGTATTTGTCTGGAGCAATAGTCTTGTTAATATTGTTAGCAGGTGGCTTTTTTGTTGTTAATAGAAGCTACCAACAAAGGCGAAAAATTGCTTCTATGCAGTTGGAGCTGAAAAGTAATGAACTAAATGAAATGATGAGTCAGCAAGAAGCCGCCTCTTTAAGCGCAATGCTGAAAGGCCAAGAAGAAGAGCGCGAGCGTATTGCAAAAGATCTACACGACCGTTTGGGCGGCACACTCGCTGCATTAAAATTAGGCATGCGAAGGGCAGAAAATAAGGTAGAAAAAGAAGAGTTAGATATGCTTGATGGAGCAGTGATTGAAGTGAGAAATATTGCTCATAACTTGTCAGCTGGAGTGATGGAAAAAGCGGGATTGCGTGTTGCTTTATTGGAGTTGAAGAAAATGATAGAACGGAGTGGTGCTATTAAATTTGATGTATTCGTTCAATCAAACCTCTCAGAAGTTGGACAAGAAACTGCATTGGAGTTATATCGAATTGTTCAAGAATTGACCAATAATACGATTAAACATGCAAACGCAACAAGCATAAGTGTGCAAGCAACTATGACAAATGCTAATTTTAACTTGATTTTTGAAGACAATGGTGACGGCTTTACTCAAAATGAAATTAGTGAAGGAATGGGTTTGCGAAACATGCGCGCCAGAGCAGAAAAAATCAATGGAACATTTCATTTAGACTCAAGCCCTGGAAGAGGAACAATTGCTATAATTGAAATAGAAAAAAGTACATGATTAGAGTAGTATTAGTAGATGATCATAAGTTGTTTCGACAAGGCTTAGGAGTGATGCTTGCCGCGAAGGAAAACATTCAGGTGATTGAAAAGTTTGATTCTGCAGTTGCACTGTTGGATGCTTTGCCTAGCTTAGAAGTGGATTTGATTTTATTGGATATTGATATGCCTGGGCTAGACGGAATTTCCGCTGTACCAAAAATTTTAAAAATTCAATCTCAAGTTAAAATTATAATGCTCTCTATGCATTTGAGCAGTAGTAAAATTCAAGATGCTGTTGCAGCAAAAGTAAATGGCTATCTATTAAAAACGGTAGACGATGATGAAGTGTCTCTTGCTATTGAGACAGTAATGCAAGGGAGGGATTTCTTTTCTCAAGAGGCCCACTCTACCTTAATTGAGAGTTTTCGCCGAAAGGACGATCCTAACTTCATTGAATTGACTCCAAGGGAGAAGGAAATATTAAAATTGGTTTGTGAGGAAATGCAAACTCAAGAAATTGCTGATGCCTTAAAAATATCAGTACATACTGCGGAAACACATCGTAGAAACTTATTGAGTAAAACTGGGTGTCGCAATTCAGTGGGCTTAGTAAAATATGCGATTGAAAGTGGCTTAATCTAATGATACTGATACGAAAAATCCATATTGGTCTGCTCAATTAGATTAATCTATTAAGTTGAAAAATAGAAATAGTAGTCACAGAGTCAATTAACTATGAATTTCTTGACAGATTCATTTATTCGTATAAAATAAAAACCTTTAGGGAGTGATTCGATGTTTATTTGCATTTTATTTGATCTAATTCTGCCTTCAATAACTGTGTTACCTGTCATATTCAATATACGATAAGGCTCTCCCAAGGCAAATTGATTTGTTTCTAGAAATAAATTATTAGTTGCTGGTATTGGGTAAATTTTTGATATTGCAACTGATTCCTCGTTTATATCAACAGTCTGGGCTATTATGGTGTCTGAGTAAACGGTAAAATTAATTGGAGTGCAGGACTCCCTTCGCCATAATCTATAATTATATGCTATGCCTGTGTTAATTGCAGTATCAATATATGAGGTGTCATTAGCCCCAATGAGAAGAGTGTCATAGCTATTATTTCCAACTTGCCTCATTAAAATTTGACCAACCAAACAAAATTGACATGAACTGCCACTCAGGTTTCGATTATTATTCCATGTTACTTGAATTTTAGGCTGAAAGGAATTATTCTGTAAAACTGCTTTTACACTTTTGTCATGAAAACTAACACTACAGCCACCTTTATCTTTCTTAGAAGATTTCGAGTTTTGGTTAATAGTTGTTTGCGCAAAAAGAGAAAAGCTGCAGAACAGCAAAAAGGAAAATAGTATATTTTTCATGGTTGTAATTTGTCTAAAAGTAAGAAAAACTCAGGAATTAAGTATTTATTTCACAAGAAATCAATCGTTTAGTGATATTGATATGAAAAATCCATATTGGTCTGCTCAATTAAGTCCCAAATTTCTTCTTTCCCAAGTTGTGTGGTAGAGGAGGTCAAAATAACAGGAGGTAGTTCCTCCCATTTTTTGAGCATCTCTTTTTTATAGTTCGTGATGTTTTTATTTTTTTCTGAGCTGGATAGCTTATCTAATTTCGTAAAAACCATAACAAATGGAATATGATTCAATCCTAGCCATTCCATAAATTCTAAATCTGTTTTTTGAGGAGCAAGACGAGAATCAAGTAATACAAATGTATAGAGTAAATTGGGTCGTGTTTTTAAGAACTCATGCGTGAACTTGCTCCATTTATTACGTTCCTGTTTTGAGCTTTTGGCAAAGCCATAACCGGGTAAATCAACAAAATAGATGTTTTCATTAATCAAAAAGTGATTTATCAACTGTGTTTTCCCAGGTGTTCCAGATGTTTTGGCCAATTTGTTGCGCTCGCATATCATATTGATTAATGATGATTTACCCACGTTCGATCTTCCGATAAAGGCATATTCTGGAAAGTTAGGGGTCGGACATTTTGAAATATCCGTATTGCTTATTAGAAATTCTGCTGACTTAATTTTCATATTTACTGCATTGTGACTTGATGAAAAATAATAAAAACTTGGGCTTATTGTTGCTTTTTAATGCGATTTATTCGCATCCTATGATGTCGTTGAAGAATAACAGGGTAGAAGTTGGCAATGATGTTGACAAGCATACTCATTAGAAAGGTGAAAGTTAGTCCTTGGTTTAGAAAATAAAAACTGAGAAAAAATGAAAGTATAAATGGCATAAAATGACCAAATTCAGACTGCTTTGATTGATAGATCAAGTTATCGATATCCGTTTTAGTGCCTTTGAAATATTTTTTTCGATATTTTGGACTACCCCAGAAAAACAACAAGAGCAATTTTCGAAAAAAATTAACCTTTAAGATGGTATAGCATTTTTTAAGCAGGCGTGGATTATGGATTTTATAAAAATTTTCTGGCAGTAATTTGCTAGTTGGAAAAACAAACACTGTAAAGGCAAAAACTCCGGTAAGAAATAAATTGAAAAGAAAGGCTAGGACAAATTGCCAAAAATTACTTATCGTTTGATTGCTAAAATCAATACTTAAAATAGAGTAACATTGATAAATAAGAAAAATCGAAAATAGAGGGAAAAGTATTTTTTTAATTTGCATCTCAAATAGTTTAAGTCAGATGCAAAAAAAGACAACCACTAGTGGTTTGGTTTATACTTTTTTGGAAAGCCACTCATCGAGTATGTTGTTAAACTCTTCTGGGTGCTCCATCATAGCTGCATGACCGCATTTATCAATCCAATGTAATTCAGAATCAATCAAGTGCTCATTAAACTCTTCTGCCACATGTGGTGGTGTAATTTGGTCGTTTTTACCCCAAATTAATAGCGCAGGCATTTTGAATTTATCCAAGTCATTGGCCATGTTGTGGCGAATCGCTGATTTTGCCATTGCTAAGATTCTAATTAACTTATTGCGATCGTTTACTACTTTGAAAACTTCATCAACCAACTCATCCGTCGCCACTTTAGGGTCGTAAAATGTTACTGCAATTTTTTCTCGTAAATATTCTTTGTCCTCTCTTCTTGGAAAAGATCCGCCAAAGGCATTTTCGTAAAGACCAGAACTTCCTGTAAGAACAAGAGAGTGTACCTTCTTTGGAATGTCTAAAGCCACAACCAAAGCTACATGTCCTCCTAAGGAATTTCCTAATAAAGTGATGTTGTTGAGGTCCTTGTACTTGATGAAGTCCTTGATGTACTTGGCCATACCGCCGACGCTAGTTTTTAGTAAAGAGTTTGTGTATAGCGGCATAAGGGGCACAATTACCCGATACTTTTTAGAAAAACCATCAATTACGTCTGCAAAATTACTCAAGGCTCCAAAAAGTCCGTGAAGTACTAAAATGGTATGTCCTTCTCCCTTTTCAAGGTATTCAAATTTTCCTTCTTTGGTAATGTTTTGTTCGTGACTCATGCATCAAATTTAATGAAATCCTAAAGTAAGGATTTTTGAATTGAATTTATTTTTTAACGATGTACCTTTTATTAAACCACAACTTAAAAATCGGGTCTAAAAATCCAATTTTTTCAGCAAAGCTGTCTATAATTTCCTTGTTTTCCAAAGCTTCTTTAATTCTGCTTACATTGCTTGAAGAGCCAAGTTTATATTTTACAATGTTTTGACTGGAGTGAAGTCTTTCTTCGTCTTGGGCTAGTGCTTCTAAAAATCCAATTTGTGAATTAGTCAATTGCTCAACTTCTCGATGAAAAAGTATTGCATTTTGATTTAATAGATCATTTATGGCAGCTTCCAATATTTCTTCACTTGCTATTTTTTCAGTTCTATTCCATGTGAGTAGTGAGAGCTGTTGCACATAATAGGAGTGATTTTCTACAGTTGAAACAATGACTTCTGCTAATTTTTTTGAGATGCTTTTTTTAGTCTTTTTGAATTGCTGTTGAATATATTTTACCCAATGCTTAGTATTGATTTTGTTCAAAAATAGCACATCACCAAACTTGTAAAATGGCATGCTTTTGTTTTGGAATATATCAATCATCATGTGTTTTTTACTTCCATAAAGGCAATAGCTTACATGTTTATGATGCTGCCAACTTGCTCGCAATCGCTGCTGAAAAAGTAGTGGGTCCCCAAAGCGTGAAAGGTTCTGAAATTCATCTACACAAATCACTATTCGTATTTTCTTTTCCTTAGCGATGTGCTCAGCTAAATCTAAAACTTCACGGTAACTTTTTTCTGCTTCAGAACTTTCAAAACTGATTTCAAAATCATTCATTGGGTCAACGCCCATGGATATTTTCGGTCGGATGCTCTTAAAGAACTTGGCTGTGCTCTTCATCCATTCTTCCCACTTGCTTGAGCTTTGCTTGATTACTTCTTTGGCTAAGGCTTGATAAAATTCCAATTCATCTTTGATATGAAATAAATCAATAAAACAAAAGCGTGTGATTTTGCTGTCAAGCTCCAAGCTAACCTGCTTGACTAATGATGATTTTCCCCACCTTCTTGGAGAAATTAAAAGCGTGCTGAGACCACCTTCAATGTTTTGTTTTAGTCGTTTTCTTTCTTCGTCTCTATTTACAAAGTGTCCTTTAGAAACGACTTCACCAAACTCAAAAGGAATTTTCATTAAACAAATATAACTTATTAGTTATAAATATATATAATTGCGACACACAAAATTGCGACACACATAAGTGTGGTTTACCTAAAAAATAAGCAGCTAGAATTAGGAGTAATAGCTTATTAAGTAAAAGTGTAAAAATACTCCCACTTTTTTCACCTTCTCAAAACCTCCTGTTTTCAATCTATCAGTGTGCTTTACATGCGATTGGAATGATTTTTTTACTAGAAGTTATTAACAAAGTGGTAGAAAGTGGTAAATTGTGGTAAAATCATTGCTAATTTTACCTCTAATCTCTGAAAACCAAGCTGCCTAAAGGAAATGACAAACTTTATTGGTGAATTCGATTGTAAGTTAGATGCTAAAGGCCGCTTAATGCTGCCTTCTGGTCTGCGCAAGCAATTGAGTCCAGAGGCCAATGAATCGTTTGTAATCAATAGAGGGTTTGAGCAGTGCTTGGTGTTGTATCCAAAAAACGACTGGGATCGAATTAGTGCTGAGGTAAATCAATTGAATCAGTATGTAAAAAAGAACAGGGATTTTATCCGCTATTTCTATCGTGGGGCAACTGAATTAGGTCTTGATGGGACGGGTAGAATATTGTTGCCAAAACGTTTGCAGGAATATGGAGCTATAGATCGAGAGGTGGTGCTCTTTGCGTATTCTGACAGAATCGAAGTTTGGAATAAAGACACCTATGAAGGCTTATTGACTGACGAGCCAGAAGATTTTGCAAACCTCGCTGAAGAGGTAATGGGCGGAAAAAACAATCAAAAAGAAGGAGGGCAAGATGGAGTATCATAAGCCTGCCTTGCTTCAAGAAAGCGTCGACGGCCTGTCGATAAATGCTGAAGGTTGTTATGTAGATGTGACTTTCGGCGGAGGGGGACACTCTCGAGAAATACTTAAACGGCTTTCTGATAACGGAAAGCTGTTTGCTTTTGATCAAGATCCTGATGTTGCTCCAAATGAATTAAAAGATGATCGTTTTACGATGATTTATCAAAACTTTTCCTTTCTAAAGAATTTTTTAAGGATGTATAATGTAATTCCTGTTGATGGTCTGTTGGCGGATTTGGGAGTTTCTTTTCACCAGTTTGATGTGCCAAAACGTGGATTCTCTTTTCGCTTTTCAGGTCCACTCGATATGCGCATGGATCAAAAAAGAAAATTAACTGCAGCAGCAATAGTAAATGATTATTCAGCTGAAGAGTTGGAGCGCATTTTTAAAGCATTTGGGGAGTTGAGAAATGCTAAGCAAGTTGTTCAGCGCATTGAGGCCGGACGAGCAAACGAAAAAATTAAGACGGTTGAAGGCTTGAAAGCCCTATTGAGCGACATGGTTCCAGAAAAGCATCAGCATAAATTTTTAGCTCAAGTTTTTCAGGCTTTACGCATTGAAGTGAATGAAGAGTTAAAAGTGATTCAAGCACTGCTGGAGCAGACGGTGGAGGTGCTAAAAGAGGGTGGTCGCATGGCGGTAATTACTTATCACTCCTTAGAGGATAGAATGGTGAAGAATTTCTTTAAAACAGGAAATATTGATGGTAAAGTAGAGAAGGATTTCTATGGCAACTTAATTCGTCCAATGAATCCTGTAAACAGAAAGCCTATAGTGCCATCGCAGGAAGAAATTCAAGGGAATAATAGAGCAAGGAGTGCGAAGTTGAGGATTGCGGAGAAGCTTGAAGTGAAGAGTTAAGAGTGAGGAGTGAGGAGTTTGGAGTGAGGAATGAGGAGTGAGGAGTTTGAAGTGAGGAATGAGGAATGTGGAGTTAGGAGTTAAGAGTGAGGAGTTTGGAATTAAGAGTTAAGAGTTAGGAGTGAGGAGTTTGGAGTGAGGAATGAGGAGTTGATAATTGAAAACTGAAGATTGAACACTGAAGATTGAATAAAATGAATAAGTATAAAGAAGAAACCAAAGAAGTGAAGCAGGAAGATAATTCTGCTGCAAAGTCTGCGAAAGGCTTTAAGAGCTTGCTTACTGGTAGTTTCCTATCTAAGGATGTGGTGGTGACCTCCCTCCCTTTCATTTTCTTTCTCACCTTTCTTGGAGTGTGCTATATCGCAAATGGATATCAGGCGGAAAAAGTGATTCGAAAGCTCTACAATACGAACAATGAAATAAAAGAATTGCGCTCTGAATACATTACCACTAAATCTGAATTAATGGTGATTAGTAAGCAGTCTCAAGTGGCGCGCGCAACAGCTGAAATGGGCTTGAAGGAATTGACTTCTCCTCCAAAGAAAATTGTATTGACAAAAAAAGAAAAAAAACGAATACTCAATGACTGAAATTAAAAAAGACATCGCTTGGCGGGTATATATCGTGTATTTCGCGGTATGTCTTTTTGGTTTGGCCATAATTGGCAAGGCGTTAACTATCCAGTTGGTTGAAGGTGCTGAATTAAAGAAAAAAGCACAAAGCTTAACCTTAGTTGATAAGAGCATCGAAGCTGTACGCGGAAATATCTATGCTACTGATGGGAGTTTATTAGCTACTTCAATTCCAATTTATGAAGTGCGTTTTGATCCAAATGCAGATGCCATTTCAAAAGATTTTTTCTTCGACAAAGTGGACTCATTAGCCTGGAGTTTAAGTGATTTGTTTAAAGACCGCTCTTTTGCTTCTTATCGAAAGGAGTTGATTGATGCACGTAAGAATGGAGAGCGCTACCATTTGATAAAACGTCGTGTAAAATACACTGAGCTTAAACGCATGAAAACCTTCCCTATTTTTAGAAAAGGGAAATACAAAGGTGGATTTATTTACATACAAAATAATAAACGCGAGCGCCCTTTTCGAGTGTTAGCAGCACGAACAATTGGTTATGAAAGGGAGGGTGTAACTCCTGTAGGATTAGAAGGAGCATACAGTGAAGTGTTAAGCGGTGTTGATGGACAACGTTTAATGCAAAAAATTGCCGGTGGAGTTTGGATGCCAGTAAGTGATTCCGATGAAATTGAACCTGAAGATGGCACAGATATCTATACCACCATTGATATTAATTTACAGGATGTAGCTGAAAGTGCCTTGTTGAAGCAGCTACAGAAGCAACAAGCTGATCATGGTTCTGTGATTTTAATGGAAGTTAAAACAGGTGCTATTAAAGCCATCGCCAATTTAAAGCGTACTGAAAGCGGGGCTTATTATGAAGGATATAATTACGCAATAGGAGAAAGTACTGAGCCAGGCTCAACTTTTAAGTTACCTGCATTAATCGCTGCATTAGAGGATGGTTATGTCGATATGGGAGATATTATTGACTGTGGTGATGGGTCAAAGAATTTCTACGATCGCACCATGTATGATTCTAACTTCGATGAAGGTGGTTGGGGTAAAATTACGGTGAAAAGAATTTTAGAAGTCTCTTCAAATATTGGAATGGCGAAGCTCATTTCTAAGTCCTACGCCGAAAACCCTCAGCAATTTATAGATCACTTAGATAAGATGAACCTAAGAGACAAATTAGGGATTGAGATTGCTGGAGAAGGCAAACCGTATATCAAAAATACAAGTGATGACTCTTGGTCGGGAATTACTTTGGCTTGGATGGCTCACGGCTATGAAATCCAACAAACGCCTCTCCAAATATTGACCTTTTACAATGCTGTTGCAAACGATGGAAGAATGGTAAAACCAAAGTTTGTAGAGAAATTCACGAAAGGCAGATCAGTTTTAAAAGAGTTGGATACTGAAGTGCTAAATCCAAAGATTTGCTCCCAAGAAACTATCGATAAAGTAAAAAGTGCACTGGAGGGTGTGGTGGAACAAGGGACTGCAGCAAACTTAAAAAATGCAGATTATAAAATTGCGGGTAAAACGGGAACTGCTCAAATTGCCAACAAGCATTACGGGTACAGTTATCAATCAAAAGTGAGTCATCAGGCCTCTTTTGTAGGCTATTTTCCAGCAGATAACCCGCAATATTCTTGCATTGTGGTGGTAAATGCACCTTCTAAAAATGTGTATTACGGAAACTTGGTAGCCGGACCAATATTTAAGGAGGTTGCTGATAAGGTGTATGCAAATAGTTTGAAGATGCACAAGGAGCTAAGCCCTCAAAAACACCTTGCTACTTCTGCGATTCCGTATTCAAAACATGGCTACAAGTACGATGCTCAAAAAGTATTTGCAGCATTAAACATTCCATTGCATTCAAAGGCGCAAGATGCTGATTGGGTGGTGACTTCAACTCAAGATACCTCTGTGACTATTTCACCTCGAAAAGTGACTGATAATTTGGTGCCAAACGTTGTGGGAATGGGCTTAAGAGATGCAATTTATTTATTAGAAAATCAAGGCTTAAGAGTTGAGATAGAAGGCAGTGGAATGGTGAAATACCAATCGCTCCAAGCGGGAGCTCGGGTGACTAGAGGGCAACTCATACAAATTCAATTATCATAGTGAAGCAGTTAAAGGACATATTATATGGAGTAAGCATTCTTGAAGTGCTAGGTGATACAAATTCCACCATTAGTGGCTTGAGCTTTGATTCACGCCTAGTTCAGGATGGGTTTTGTTATGTTGCGCAGAAAGGAACCAAGCTTGATGGTCACGAATTTATCGAACAGGCGATCAGTTCAGGAGCTCTTGCTATTGTGTGCGAAGAAATTCCAAAAGTGGAGTTTAAGTCGGTACACTTTGTGAAAGTCCAAAATAGTGCTGAAGCACTTGGTATAATGGCTGCTAATTTTTATGGCAACCCTTCAAGAGAATTGAAACTAGTTGGAGTCACTGGAACCAATGGTAAAACAACTACGGTGACTTTGCTGCATCAATTGTTTGTTCAGCTGGGCCATCAGTCTGGATTGATTTCTACAGTTATCAATAAAATCGGCGATAAAGAAATTAAGTCTACACACACTACACCTGATGCTTTGCAACTAAATCAGTTGTTGCAACGAATGGTGATCGAAGGATGTGAGTACTGCTTTATTGAAGTGAGTTCTCATGCTGTTGCACAACATCGAGTAGCAGGATTGGAATTTAAAGGTGGTGTGTTTACGAATATCACACATGAGCATTTGGATTTTCACAAAACATTTAAGGAATACTTAAATGCAAAGCGAGCCTTTTTTAATATGCTCAAACCGGATGCATTTGCACTGTCTAACAAAGATGATAAGAACGGTACAGTGATGCTCCAAGAGACAACAGCAAAGAAGCATTACTATGCCCTGAAAACACAAGCTGATTTCAAAACTAAGGTGGTGGAAAGCAATTTCGATGGCTTGAGTTTGAAATTGGATGATCAAGAATTTTGGAGTCCATTGATAGGATTCTTTAATGCCTACAACCTTACTGCAGTTTATGCTACAGCTCGCCTACTTGGAATAGAAAAGTTGGAAGCGCTAACTGTCTTAAGTACGCTAAAATCAGTAGCTGGAAGATTTCAACATATCAGTATCAACGGAATTTCGGGAATAGTCGATTATGCGCATAGCCCAGATGCTTTAGAAAATGTATTGAAAACCATAAAGGATATACGAACTGGAAATGAGTCGGTAATTACAGTTGTTGGCTGCGGTGGCGATAGGGACCGAACTAAGCGTCCGATTATGGCAAGAATTGCTTGTCAATTAAGTGATCGTGTTATTCTGACATCTGATAATCCACGCACCGAAAACCCAGAAAGTATAATAGAAGAAATGAAAACTGGGGTAGATGCTGCTGCAAAAAGAAAAGTTCTGGCCATAACAAATCGTGCAGAAGCCATTCGGACAGCAGCTTCATTGGCAAAGGGAAAAGACATTTTGCTGGTGGCTGGAAAAGGGCATGAAACCTATCAAGAAATCAATGGAAAGAGAAATCACTTTGATGATTTAGAACTATTAACTGAGGCACTAAACGAACTACAAACCAACTAAGCCATGCTGTATTATTTGTTTGAATATTTAGATAAAATTGACTTTCCAGGAGCAGGTGTCTTTCAGTATATCACTTTTAGAACGGCTGCTTCAATCATAGTTTCCTTGCTGATCTCGATGGTTTTTGGAAAGCGTATTATCAACCTTTTGCATAAAAAGCAGGTTGGTGAATCGGTTAGAGATTTAGGATTAGAAGGGCAAAAGGTGAAGCAAGGAACTCCAACCATGGGTGGACTGATCATTTTAGCCTCCATTTTAGTGCCGACTTTATTGTTTGCCAAATTGGATAACATCTATGTTATCTTAATGCTGGTTTCAACTATTATGCTTGGTACTATTGGGTTTGTCGATGATTATATTAAGGTTTTTAAGAAGAACAAGGAGGGCTTAGCTGGGAAGTTTAAGATTATCGGTCAAGTTATCGTCGGAATATTTGTTGGTTCAGTGCTCTACTTTAACGACGATGTTGCGGTTGAGCAAAAGATACGTGTGCCAGAGAGTACTCAAATTGAAATCACTGAATCAGGCGAAGAAAGAGTTACTGAGTCGTCTGGTGATAATGCTGAATGGGTGCGCAGCAAGTCAATGGTTACCACCATTCCTTTCGTTAAAAACAATGAATTTGACTACGGCAAATTAATTAGTTGGTGCTGTGATAATGCGATGGATTGGGCATGGTTGATCTTTATCCCAATTGTCATATTTATAATTACAGCAGTTTCTAATGGAGCCAATATGACGGATGGCTTGGATGGCTTGGCAACGGGTACTTCAGCTATTATTGGAGTCACCTTAGCCGTTTTTGCATATGTCTCTGGTAATACCATTTTTTCCGACTATTTAAACATTATGTATATCCCTAATTCAGGGGAGTTGGTAGTGTTTATTGGTGCATTTGTAGGGGCTTGTGTAGGATTCTTATGGTATAATTCTTATCCAGCTCAAGTTTTTATGGGTGATACCGGTAGCTTAGCCTTGGGAGGGATTATCGCTGTATTTGCATTGGCCATTCGCAAGGAATTATTGATTCCCGTTTTCTGTGGAGTTTTTCTAGTGGAAAATCTTTCAGTCATGATTCAAGTGGCTTATTTCAAATACACTAAAAAGAAATTTGGAGAAGGAAAGCGAGTGTTCTTAATGGCTCCATTGCACCATCATTATCAAAAGAAAGGATTTCACGAATCGAAGATAGTTTCCAGGTTTTGGATTGTAGGGGTGATGTTGGCCATTCTGTCGATTGTGACCCTAAAGCTGAGATAATTGAGTGTGAGGAGTTAGGAATTTGGAGTGAGGAATGAAAAGTTAGAAGTGAGGAGTGAGGAATTAGGAGTGAGGAATTAGGAGTGAGGAATTAGGAGTGAGGAATTAGGAGTGAGGAATTAGGAGTGAGGAATTAGGAGCGAGAAGATTATAAACGAAAGATTAAAAATTGAAAAGTAAAGAAATAGCAGTGCTCGGTGCAGGTGAAAGTGGAGTTGGAGCCGCATTGCTAGCGAAAAATAAAGGTCTTGTGCCCTTTGTTTCAGATGCGGGAAAAATAAAAGAAAAGTACAAGAAAGTTCTTTTAAAAAACAAGATTGAATGGGAAGAAGGTAGACACACTGAAGAGCGGATTTTAAATGCTGTTGAGGTAGTTAAAAGTCCTGGTATACCTGATGATGCAGATTTAGTTGTGAAACTAAAGCAGAAAGGGGTTTTAGTGATTTCGGAGATTGAGTTTGGCTTCCGCTATTGCACTGCAAAAATTATAGGGATTACTGGAAGTAACGGTAAAACCACCACTACAATGCTCATCTATCACTTGCTTCAAAAAGCAGGCCTTAATGTAGGATTAGCTGGTAATGTGGGTAAAAGTTTTGCGGAGCAGATAGCAACAGAAAGTTTTGATTATTACGTGTTGGAAATCAGCAGTTTTCAGCTGGATGGTATTGAAAAATTCAGAGCAGATATCGGGATTTTATTAAATATCACTCCTGATCATTTGGATCGCTATGAGTTTAGCTTGGAAAAATATGCCGATTCAAAAATGCGGATAGTGAAAAACGCCAAACCAACCGATTACTTCATTTACTGCGATGATAATGAAACACTCAAAGCGGCAATGGAGCGAAACCCAACAAATGCAATCCACATCCCATTCTCAATTAAAAAACAACTCCAAATAGGAGCCTATATAAACAACGAACAAATAAACATATCACTAACAAACAACCATTTTATTATGTCAATACATGAACTAGCCTTACAAGGCAAACACAATCTATACAATACCATGGCAGCAGGAATTGCTGGACGTATTTTAGATTTAAGAAAAGAAGTCGTTCGCGACTCAATGTCCGACTTCCAAAATGTGGAGCACCGTCTTGAACGCGTAGCAACCATTCATGGTATCGAGTTTATAAACGACTCTAAAGCGACTAATGTAAACTCTACATGGTATGCATTGGAAAGCCTAACTCAACCAGCTGTTTGGATAGTTGGTGGAGTTGATAAAGGAAATGATTATGGTGAATTGCTAGAGTTGGTTAAAGACAAAGTGAAAGCCATCATTTGCCTAGGAAAGAACAATGAAAAAATAATCGAAGCCTTTAAAGAGCATATTCAAATAATTGAAGAGGCTGGATCTGCAGATGAAGCAGTAAAAAAGGCGTATGAAATTGGACAAAAGGGAGACACTGTATTGCTTTCTCCAGCCTGCGCCAGTTTCGATTTGTTTGAAAACTATGAAGATCGGGGTCATCAATTTAAAAGGGCAGTAAGAGCACTTTAAAATGCAAAATATTTATAATTACATCAAAGGCGACCGAGTTATTTGGGCAGTAGTTTTACTGCTTGCAATCTTTTCTGTGTTGGTTGTTTACAGTTCGATTGTAACCCTGGCTTATAAATATCAAGATGGAAACACGGAGTTCTACCTCTTCAAGCATTCCATCATCTTATTTATTGGCTTTTTGCTGATGTATTTTGCACATAAATTGAATTACCGCTACTATTCGCGTATTTCACAGATTGCCCTATTGCTGGCGATCCCGCTGTTGTTGTTTACGCTTTTAACAGGTGCGAGTATAAATGATGCCAGTCGTTGGTTAATGATTCCAGTTATTAATCAAACCTTCCAGACATCTGATTTAGCAAAACTGGCGCTGATTATGTTCTTGGCAAGAATGTTATCTAAGAAACAGGATAACATCAAGGATTTTAATCAAGCTTTTGTGCCGATTATGATTCCTGTGTTAATTGTTTGTGGCTTGATTTTACCGGCTAATTTTTCTACGGCTGCTATACTTTTTGCTACCTGCCTGGTGCTCATGTTTATTGGAAGAATAAACATGGCATATATTATTTCATTGATTTCAATTGGGGTTGTTTGTTTAATAATATTTGTAGCTGTTGTAATGAATTCCAATGTTAGTAGCAGGGTAGGTACCTGGCAGAATCGAATTGAAAATTTTATCGAAGGAGATGCTAAATCAAATTATCAAGCGGAGCAATCTAAAATCGCTATAGCCACTGGTGGAGTTATGGGAAAAGGTCCAGGTGGTAGCACACAGCGAAATTTTTTACCGCAATCTTATTCCGATTTCATTTTTGCCACAGTTATTGAAGAATATGGAATAGTAGGTGGAACTTTTACGCTATTGCTTTATTTGATTCTTCTTTATCGAGGAATTTTAATTGCCAAAAAAGCTCCAAGAACATTTGGTTCGTTATTGGCTATCGGGCTGAGCTTTAGTCTTGTTTTTCAAGCTATGATTAACATGGCAGTGGCTGTAAATTTATTTCCAGTAACAGGTCAACCATTGCCAATGGTAAGTATGGGGGGGACATCAATTTGGTTTACTTGCCTAGCTGTGGGTATAATCTTGAGTGTAAGTAGAAATACAGAGCAAGAAACAGAGGAGGTGAAAAATGGCTAAATTCAAAATTATTATTAGTGGTGGAGGTACCGGGGGGCATATTTTCCCTGCTATTGCCATTGCCAATGCGATAAAAAAGAAATGGCCAGAGACTGAGTTTTTATTTGTTGGTGCAAAAGGTAAAATGGAAATGACAAAGGTTCCAGAGGCGGGCTATAAAATTATTGGTTTGCCTATTATGGGATTGCAGCGCAGCTTTACTGTCAAAAATCTCAAATTTCCATTTAAGCTGATAAAGAGTTTGAGAAAAGCTCGTCAAATCGTAAAGGAATTTAAGCCTGACTTAGCAATTGGTGTAGGCGGGTATGCGAGTGGACCTTTGTTGCGCGCAGCTAAAAAAGCCAATATTCCCACCATGATCCAAGAGCAAAATTCATATGCTGGATTAACAAACAAACTCTTGGGTAAAAAGGCCAACAAAATTTGTGTTGCCTACAATGGGATGGAACAGTTTTTCCCAAAAGATAAATTAGTACTTACAGGCAATCCAGTTCGAAGTGAAGTAATTAAGTTAGAAGGTAAAAAAGCTAGAGCTGAAGAGTATTTTGATCTACATAAAGAGAAAAAGACACTTTTTGTGTTTGGTGGAAGTTTAGGCGCTTGGTCGATAAATGAAGCAGTTGCAAATGCAATCGAAAGCTGGAGCAAAGAGAATATTCAAGTGATTTGGCAAACAGGTAAACTGTTTCACGATAAAGCATTGAAGGCGGCTGAAGGTCATGAATCATGGCTAAAAGTGACAGAATTTATAAATAGAATGGACCTAGCTTATGCTGCAGCAGATTTAATAGTATCAAGAGCTGGAGCAATTGCAGTTTCAGAAATATGTTTGGTAAAAAAGCCAGTGATCTTTGTGCCATTGCCAAGTGCAGCAGAAGATCATCAAACGAAGAATGCAAACGTCTTGGTGACTTTAGGAGCGGCGAAGCTTGTGAAGGATAGTCAAGTAAGAGAAGTGTTAGGAGTCCAGGTAATAAACCTTATTAAGAATGAAGATGACTTGAGAAGTTTGAGCGAAAGTATTGCCCCTTTGGGTTATCATGATGCAGCAGAATTAATTGCAGATGAAGCGATAAAATTAATTGATAATTGATAATGTGGAGTGTGGAGTGAGGAGTTAGGAGTTAGGAGTGAGAAGTTAGAAGTGTGAAGTTGGGAGTGAAGAGTGAGAAATTAGGAGTGAGAAGTAAGGAGTGAAGAGTGAGAAGTTTGGAGTTAGGAAAAAGGAATGTAATGTAAAGAATGAGATATCGATTATATTAAAGCATAGGCTTTTTAGATCAAATAAACCTTTGTGGTCTTTGTGAAAACTTCGAGTGCTTTGTGGTTAAAGGAAATGAAAAAAAAGATTGTCAGATTAAAAAATAAAGGGTTGAAAATTAAAAATTGATTAAAAAGAAGAACATATATTTTATAGGAGTCGGAGGGATCGGAATGAGCGCTCTTGCGCGCTATTTTAATCAAAAAGGATATGATGTTTCAGGCTACGATAGAACCACAACTGAACTCACAAGATTATTAGAAGCAGAAGGGGTGACGGTAAGTTATGTTGCTGAAGTAGATTCAATACCTAATGATTTTAAAGCTAAAGAAAGCACTTTGGTGGTTTATACACCTGCTATATCAAAGCAAAACCCAATTTTAGATTACTTTTTAAACGAAGGTTTTGAGTGCTTAAAACGTGCCGAGGTGTTGGGGTTGTTGAGTAAAAACTTAAAGACTATTGCAGTTGCAGGCACACATGGCAAAACGACAGTTTCTTCAATGATTGCCTACTTGCTGCATAGGGGGGGTATTAAAATAAATGCATTTTTAGGAGGTATTTCTAGAGATTTTGACACCAACCTACTGCTTGATGAAGGTGCAGAAATAATGGTCACTGAGGCTGATGAATATGATCGCTCATTTTTGCAACTTAACCCAAACTATTTGGTAATTACCTCCATAGATGCGGATCATTTAGATATTTATGCAAACCATGCCGAGTTGAAGGCTACTTATAAGCAATTGGTTTCACAACTAGAAAAGGGAGGAGTTTTATTAACTAAGCCTGCAATAATAGAAGCTTTAAGCCTAAGTGATTTCGAAGGAAAAGAAAGTTATTCTATCGACTCTCAAGCTTCAATTAGTGCAAAAAACATCCATGTTAAAAAGGGCAATTTCGTGTTTGATTACGAATCACCAAGTCTTAAAATAGGAGGAATTAGCTGTGGTTTGCCTGGTATTCACAATGTTGAAAATGCTGTAGCCGCAATAACTGCTGCACTGAAGCAAGGAGTGTCGCAGGAATCTATTAAAAAAGCAATTGGCGAGTTTAAAGGAGTGAAACGGCGTTTTGACGTGCATTTAAAAACCGATCAACTTGTTTATATCGATGATTATGCGCATCATCCAGAAGAACTCAAAGTGCTGTTGGCATCAGTCAGGGAGTTATATCCAACGAAAAAAGTTACTGCAATATTTCAACCACACTTATACAGTCGTACACGTGATTTTGGAGATGAGTTCGCTCAAGTATTAAGCAGTGCAGATGAGCTAATACTACTTGATCTATATCCAGCACGTGAAGAGCCAATTGAAGGTATAGACTCCAATTGGTTGGCTAAAAAAACAGCTAAGAAGAATGTGTTGGTATGCCATAAAAATGAACTGCTTGGTTTGCTAGAAAATAGAAGCGTTGAAGTTTTACTTACCATAGGTGCAGGTGATATTGATACCCTAGTTCAACCAATAAAAACTCACTTTGAAGCAATTATAATGACATGAAAAAGGCATTAGAAATAAGCGCTTGGGTGTTACTTTTTGCAGGAATTGTTGCTCTGCTTGGTTTTGTAGGGAGCGCACAACATCAAAAAGTGTGCAGTGATATTCGTATTGATATTGACCATAGCAATGGGAATTATTTTGTTGAAGAGGAAGATATATATGGAATGGTTTATCATGAAATGGATACCTTAATAGGTAGGGCAATTGATGCAATCGACGCGGAAGCATTGGAATATAAAATAAACCATCACCCAGCGGTGGCAGAAAGTGAAGTGTATAAAACACTAAAAGGTGAATTAGTAGTGAGAGTAATCCAACGTACTCCAATAGTTAGAGTTTTTGCCTTTGATGGCGATAGTTATTATATTGATAGTACAGGCAGTGTTATGCCACCCTCAGAAAAATATACTTCACGTGTTTTAATCGCAAACGGACACATTTATGATTCATTTTTGGATGTCAATCACATGAATTTGAGTGATTTAGAAGATCCAGTAAATAATAGAACAATGGTTGATGATGTTTTTGCCTATGCCGAATTCATTAGGAAGGATCCTTTTTGGCTAGCGCAGATTGAACAGTTGTATGTTAATAAAGAATTTGATATTGAATTGATACCACGCGTTGGAAATCATAGAATTGTATTCGGAGACGCGAATGACATAGAAAAAAAGTTTAACAAACTTAAAATTTTCTATAACAAAGGATTAAATAAGACCGGGTGGAATGAATATAAGGTAATTAACCTCAAATATTCAGATCAAGTGGTCTGTACAAAACGCATTTAAAATGGACACCACATCAGACATAGTTGTAAGCTTAGACATTGGAACCACGAAAATTGTGGCGATGGTGGGTCGAAGAAATGAACATGGCAAGCTAGAAATACTGGGCATGGGTCGTTCGGAGTCTCTTGGAGTAACTCGCGGAGTAGTAGCAAACATTGAAAAAACGGTACAGTCAATTCGCGATGCCGTTACAGAAGCTGAAAATAAATCTGGTGTTGATGTTCGAATTGTGAATGTTGGTATAGCAGGCCAGCATATAAAAAGTCTACAGCATAGAGGAATTAGAGTTCGCAATAGCTTAGAAGATGAAATTAGCCAGGAAGATATAGACTTGCTTATTAATGACATGTTTAAGCTAGTAACATTGCCTGGGGAGGAAATTATTGATGTGCTGCCTCAAGAGTTTATTGTTGATAATGAACAGGGTATTAAAGATCCAATCGGTATGTCTGGCATTCGATTAGAGGCCAACTTTCATATTATTACTGGTCAAGTTGCAGCTGCCAAAAATATTCACAAGTGCGTGCACAAGGCGAACTTGGAAGTGCAAGATGTGATTTTGGAGCCCATCGCTTCATCAGCTGCTGTATTAAGTGAAGAAGAAAAGGAAGCTGGGGTTGTTTTAATAGATATTGGAGGGGGTACAACAGATGTTGCTATTTTTCAAGATGGTATTATTCGACACACCGCTGTAATTCCTTTTGGAGGTAACGTCATTACAGAAGACATTAAGGAAGGCTGCAGCATCATAAAGAATCAAGCAGAATTGTTAAAAGTAAAGTTTGGCTCTGCGCTAGCAAACGAAAGTCAGGAAAATGAAATTGTTTCCATACCAGGGTTAAGAGGTAGAGAACCAAAGGAGATATCCATTAAAAACCTTTCGCACATTATTCAAGCTCGCCTTGAAGAAATTATTGAACACATCTATTACGAAATAAAAAATAGCGGATACGAGAATAAACTGATTGCTGGAATGGTCATCACGGGGGGTGGTTCACAAATGAAGCACATTGGTCAATTGTTTGAATATGTAACAGGAATGGACACACGAATCGGATATCCAAATGAGTATTTAGCGAATGGAAATTCCGAGGAAGTAACAAGTCCAATGTTTGCAACTGGTGTTGGATTGATTTTAAAAGGCTTTGAGAAACTGGATAAGCAAAAAGGAAAAAAACAGCCCGACACTGATGAAGGCGTAAAGGTGAGACAAGGAGAAAAAACGAAGGGGGGCTTTTTGCAAAGTATGTTGAATAAAGGGAAGCAATTTTTTGAGGAAGACGAGACATAGTTGAAAGTATAATTGCCAAAATGAGTATTTGTAAAAGAAGCCAAACTAAAAAAGAGAATAATTAAAACTAAATAAAATGAAATTTGATTTGCCCAAAGATCAATCATCAATCATAAAGGTTATCGGCGTTGGTGGCGGTGGTAGCAATGCAGTAAATCACATGTACCGACAAGGAATTGAAGGTGTGGATTTTATCATTTGCAATACCGACCAACAAGCCTTAGACCTCAGTCCAATTCCAAACAAGATTCAACTAGGCTCTACCTTAACTGAAGGACGTGGAGCAGGTTCAAATCCCGAAGTTGGGATGAATGCTGCTATTGAAAATGTGGATGAGCTAAAGGAGCTGTTTGAAAAAAATACGCAGATGGTTTTTATTACAGCTGGAATGGGTGGTGGAACCGGAACGGGAGCGGCACCAGTTATAGCTCAAACAGCTCGAGAAATGGGTATTCTAACTGTGGGGATAGTTACCATTCCATTTAGTTTTGAGGGTAGAAGAAGAAAACTTCAAGCAGACGAAGGATTAGCTCAACTGAGAGACAATGTAGATACATTGCTAATTATTTGCAACGATAAATTGCGTGAAATGCATGGAAATTTAAAAATTTCTGAGGCCTTCTCTAAAGCAGATGATATTTTAACTGTTGCAGCAAAAGGGATAGCTGAAATTATAACCGTTGCAGGTTATATAAATGTTGATTTCGAAGATGTAAAAACAGTGATGAAAGATGGAGGTACAGCAATCATGGGCTCTGCTGCTGCCGAAGGAGAAGGTCGATCTGTTAAAGCAGTAAGTCAGGCATTGGCTTCGCCATTATTGAATGATAATGACATCACGGGAGCAAATTACATTTTATTGAACATTACTTCTGGCGACGAAGAAGTGTCTATGGATGAAATTGATGAAATAACTGACTACATTCAGAATGAAGCTGGAAATACTGCTGATATTATTTGGGGAAATGGGGTTGATGAAAGCCTAGGTAATAAGATAAGTGTTACCATCATCGCAACTGGATTTGGATCATCTGAACCAACAGGGTTTAGTACTGAAAAAAAGGCTAAAAAAGTAGTTAGAAATTTGGATGATGAAGTAAAAACCAACATTACTCAAAAATTAGATGAGCCAGAAGGAAAGATGGAGGAGACGCCATCGGATAATGAGCCAAGCCTGAAGAAAAATGATCAACAGAAGAGTTTTGAGTTTACTATTCGACCAAAGGATGAGCCTTCCAAAACCAATACGCCATCATCTGATATGCCTGTAAAAAGATATAGCCTAGATGATGAAATAGAGGACGAATTGGAAAGTGATAAAAAGGAGAATCAAATTCTTGACAAGAATAAATCTAAAGAAAATACTTCAAGTTCCGATAGCGTGCAGTCCAATGGAAATGATGATTCAGAAAGTAGCTTGAGCAAATCGCTGAGGGAGGAGGATCAATTGAGAAAGAGTCAAGATAGAATCCTTAAATTAAAGGCCTTAAGCTTAAAGATGAAAAGTCCAGGAGGAATAAACGATTTAGAGAAAGAACCAGCTTACAAGCGAAGAAACATAACATTAGATGATACACCACATTCATCTGAATCGAATGTATCGCGTTACACCTTGAGTGAAGACGAAGATAAAAAGACCACATTGAAGCAAAATAATTCATTTTTGCATGATAATGTAGATTAGAAGAGTAGTAGTATGATTATTGGTTAATCATTTAGAAAGGAAAGTGCCCCTCTGTTGAAAAATTTTGGGGCGCTTTTTTTTATAGAAAGTTTCATGAAGCATGCTATTATGCTTTTGCAAGATTTGTTGAGTTGTATTTTGTGCTAGAATTTAATAATTTGCAAAGCCTTCATTGAAAACTCTAGCTTTAAATATTAGGGTGAATTAATTTTTTATATTTACTTTGGTACAATCTTTGAAAATCCAAGCAAAAAAAACATGAAGAAGATCAATTTATTAGTATTAATGGCCATTGCAAGTTTTACAAGTATGGCTCAAAACGAAGACAACGAATATAACTTAGTAATTAATCCAAGCTTTGAGGAGGTTGATGGTAAGCTAAGAGGGTCAGGCCAAATTATGCTCGCAGAACCTTGGAAATCAATGACAATGAATCCAGTTGACTTGTATTCAGCCGATGCGAAAGACGATAATTTTGGTGTTCCTGAAAATAAATATGGAAAGGAGAAAGCTAAAACAGGTGAGAATTACGCTGGGGTATCTTTTTTTGGTTACAAAGGAAGATTGCCACGGACTTATTTGGGAACGCGGTTGAAGGAGCCTTTAAAAGCTGGAAAACAATATTGCTTGAAATTTCATGTGAGCATGTCTGACATGTCTAAATATGCTGTAAATAACTTAGGAATGTATATCACGAAAGACTCATTAGAGGACATGAGTGATGGGAATTTATCATTTGAGCCACAAATCCAAAATTATTCCAATAAAATATTCGAAAAGCAATTTTTATGGGAGTCCATTTGTGGGGTATATAAGGCAGAAGGAGGCGAACAGTTTATTATTATAGGGAATTTTGCTTCAGATGAAGAAACACAGCAAGAGACAATCAGATTATCTCGTGAATTTTCAGGTCGCCAA
The DNA here is from genome assembly GCA_040218815.1 of Vicingaceae bacterium. GTDB lineage: Bacteria > Bacteroidota > Bacteroidia > Flavobacteriales_E > Vicingaceae > JAVJQS01. Next base: position 112,402 of record JAVJQS010000005.1, read on the forward strand.
ATGTATGATGCGTATTATTTTATAGATGATGTTTCAGTAATTCCAACCGATAAAATTGAAAAGAAGGATTGCTCCTGTGATCAAATTGTTGGTGGTCAAATGGAAGTAGAATATAAAACTTTTGGAACGGATGATAAAGAAAAGCCAGCGTCTAAAAAAACCTATATTTTGAATTCAGATGGCAGTAAGGCCGAAGAAAGTATAAAAAAGACCGGAGAGAAAGCAGCAGCTTCAGCAGAGGCTGGTGAGGCCGCAGGAACATCTAAGGAAGCTGTTTGGAAAATTGATAAGCAAGTTATTTATTTTGATAAAGGAGAATATGAACCAAAAGCTGCTGAAGAGGAAAAGATTGATAAAATAGCGCAATACTTACAAGACAATCCAGCTGTAAAAATTTCGATTCAAGGTCACATTGATAAATTTGAATCTGGTGTAAAGATATTAGGTAAACGTCGGGGCTTTTATTTGGAGAAGGCATTGAGAGATAGAGGTGTTAATCCAACTCAAATAGAATATTTTAGTGTAGAAGCGAACCAACCTATTTCAGAAACAGATCCTAGCAAAAATCAAAGAGCAACAATTAGTTTACAATAAAACATGAAGTTTTTATTGAAAATAGCCACCTCGGTGGCTTTTTTTATTTTACCTCATTTAAGTTGGACCCAAAATTTAATTCCAAACCCTGGTTTTGAAAGCTTTTCAAGTTGTCCTGATGGATTTAGGCAACTAAATAAGGCGCATTTTTGGCAAGAAGCCAATGCTGGAACTCCAGAGCTATTTCACGACTGTGGTTTTACTGCAACTGAGAGGCCTTTTGAAGGAGAGGGTATGGCAGGTATTATTTTATTGTGCGACTACGACAATGGTGTAGAATACCTGCAAGTAGAATTATCAGACAGCTTAAGGAAGGGGCAATTGTACTGCTTTTCTTTTCAAATCAAATTGGAAGAAAACTCGCCTATTGCTATCAATAAAATTGGAGCATATTTTAGCAAAGAGCGTCTTTATTCTCCTAACTGGACTCCATTTCGAAAGTTTCCTCAAGTAGAAACAGCAGCCATCATTGGAGCAGAATCTAACGCATGGCAAAAGGTGGAGCAAAGCTTTGAAGCAAGAGGAGGTGAGCGCTTTATGACTTTTGGTAATTTTTTTGCCAGGCATTACTTAGAAGAAAAGCAAGTAAGGTCAAATATTGGTGATTGGAGCACTTATTATTACTTAGATAATTTTGAATTACATGCAGTTGATGGTAAATGTGGAAAGAAATTTGAGATGAAACCACCTATTTTAAAAAGCGAAATAGACTGGACTCATGTAGTTTATTTTGATGTCAATAAATTTACCATCAATGAAGCAGAACGTCTAAAACTAGAACAATTTATTAAGCAATTACCAGCTAGGTTATTTCAGCCAGTGAAAGTAGTAGGCCACACCGATTCGGACGCAGGGCTAGCATATAATCAGCAATTATCACAAAGTAGAGTTCAAACAGTAGTGAAATTTTTAAATGCAAATGGTGTAAGAAATACTTACCTTAGTTGGCTCGGAGAGGAACAGCCAGTGAATAATAATTTATCTAAATCACAAAAAGCTTCCAACAGAAGAGTTGAAATTATAATCGAAAGACCATGAGAAAAGTTCTTTTTATTTCCATCATTTTGCTAACTCAATGTTTAACAGGCCAAAATCAATTTATTGAAGAAGAAGTCAACCAGTTGCTGGTAGAAGAAGTGAATAAGTTGCGTGAAGAAAAAGGACTGCCAGTTCTTATTCGAAATGAAGTTTTAGAGGCAGCAGCATTTGATCAGGCTGAATATATTTTAGATTTAGGTAAAATCACTCACGAGCAAGATCAGTCTAAAAAGAAAGACCTAGTAGCTCGCTTACTATATTACGAAGGCAAGTTCGAACAAGCTGGCGAAAATGCAGCTATGGTCACTATTGGGTCGAAAGAGCAAGTGACACCAGGTGGTGAACGTTTAGAAATTAATACCAATTTGAAAGGGGTAAAAGCCGCCATAACTTCATGGCTGGATGAAGATGAAGGTAGATTAAATTTATTAGACCCTCAGTTTTATACCATTGGATCAGCTGTTGTAATCGATGAAAATGAAGAATTGATAATGGTTGCCGTTCTAGCATCAAAACCTTATGTAGCTCCTCAAGGATATAAAGTTACTTCAAACTTGTACGGTATTAATAGGTATGATAAAGAGGCCTGTGAAGACTTTTTAGAAAATTATTCCAGCTTACCTCAGTTATTTTCTGATGCATTAAAAGTTGAAAACGGAGAAGTATTTTTCGAATACCATAGTCTAGCTTTTGTTGAAGAGGTGCTAAGCAGCGGTGGAGATGCAATTGCTGTTGACATTGTTGAAGATAGACAGTTTGATTGTGGCAAAGGCAACCAACTTTACCCAACTGAAATTGCCGATGGATTTTTAATGATTCCTTCAAAAAAAGGAAAGTTAAATGCCTTCAACCTAGCGAAAGAAGAAGGTAAGGTGAAATTAAGTTTAGGAGAACTGCCGGGGTTTTATGATGCAAAAAGAGCTGAATTGAATGCCATTATCATTAAAGACAATCATTATTGCGAAACTATTCCATTCAACCGCATTGAAACGAAAAATGTTAAAGGCTTTTATCAACCTTATGTTTTTGCCGGTATTCAAGATACTAATGTGTATAGTTGGAGAGACTCTTCAGTGATTGAGTTTTCCCAAAATGGCAATTGGGAGCAAGAATTAAGAGATGCTTTTGAGCAGTTTAATCTACTAGACTACAATTATACAGCCATTGATATTAATCAAACCATATCCCCGATTGCTGAGGCGATTCCAGAAGTGCGATTGCGACAACTTGTTAAAGAACTTAGTGGTACAGATATTTCTGTTTGGTTTAAAACCACAAAAGCTTGGTCCGAGTATCGAGCTTATGAAAAAGGGTCTTTTCACGAGCTGGAAACTAAGGGAATGGATTCGATAGCAAAAATCCCCTACATTGATTCTGTAGCTAAAGTAGATACAGCAATGAGTAATTTTTTATCGGGCTTAAATCGATTTGAATTAGTTGTTCAAGGAGAAGCTTCAGTAAGTAAAGAGATGTCAAATGCTGAAAAAATAAAAGTTGTTGAATTTTTAGCTGAACAAACAAAAATTCAACCCGCATTATTTTTACAAGTAGACTTAATAAAAGCGGTTCAAAAAGGCCAATTAAAAGAAGGTGATATTCCAATTACTGACCCAAAACAGAAAAAATTTACACTTCCTTTAATTAACAATCAGATAATCTTAGCTGCCTTAAGTGGTAAAAATAATTATGGCGGAAATTCATTTTATTTAGCTTTTCTAGAGTTGCACCTTATTGATAAGAAACAAGCTGAAATCAAATTTAACACTTATGTATCGAATCTTCAGTATTGGGCAAAATCAATGAGAAATATCGATAATATAGATGCTTTTGAAGATTGGGAAGATCAATTTATTCGACTTAAAAATACTGGAATACCGGATTCAGCCTTCGCCAAAGGGATGCTGAACTATTTTTTAATAGCTGCAGATTATTACTATGAAAAAGAAAAATTTGATAAACGCAAAAAGGCATTCGATGAAATAATGAAGTGGCAGGGAAAAGCTCAATTAAGCAAAAAAGAGGTATTGGATTTGGCTCAATACCTGTGTTTTCAAGATCAGTTTCCAAGAGCGATTGAACTTCTTAAACCATTTGCAGCTAAAGAATCAGTGGATAAAGATATTTTATTCTATTTCTTACAAATTGCTATTTATGACCAAGAGTTAGTGCCTCAAAAAAAATATTTTGAAACCCTTTTGAAAGCAGAAGAGTTATATCCTGATCAGTTTTGTAGTTTATTTTCCAAGCAAAAAATGGGCATGCAATTGCTAAAGCACAAAGAGGTTAAGACTATTTTCTGTGAGAAATGTAAGTAGCGTTTTACTTTTAGTACAATAACTTATATTTACCCCCATGCTAGAAAAAGGGAATAAGAAAGTCATCAATGCATGGGTTTTTTACGATTGGGCAAATTCGGCTTATCCCTTGGTCATCACTACAGCTATATTCCCCATGTTTTACGAGGCGGTTACTAGCTCGATAGCTCCAGATGGAACAACTTCGGATATGGTCACTTTTTTTGGGAAACAGTTTCGAAATACTGAATTGTACTCCTATGTCGTTTCTCTTTCTTTTTTAATTGTTTCTTTTATATCACCCATTCTTTCAGGTATTGCAGACTATTCTGACAATAAAAAACGCTTTTTGCAATTTTTCTGTTATTTGGGAGCCTTGTCATGTGCATCGCTGTACTTTTTTGATGTAGAAGCATTGGAGAGAAGTATGCTATCTGTTTTGTTTGCTAGCGTGGGTTTTTGGGCAAGTTTGGTTTTTTATAATGCTTACTTACCTGAAATTGCAGAAGCCAGCCAACATGATAGAATTTCTGCAAGAGGTTATGCCATGGGGTACTTAGGGAGCTCACTACTATTGATTGGGAATTTAATAGCCATAATGGGCTTTGACATGCCAGCCAAATGGGCATTCATTTCTGTTGCAATTTGGTGGGTTGGCTTTAGTCAAATTACCTATGCCAGATTACCTAATCGCACTTTTATTAAAAAACCAAAGACCAATAAATTTACAAAGGGCTGGTTAGAGCTTAAAAAAGTTTGGAAGCAACTTAAGAACATGAAGGTGCTAAAGCGTTACTTGACTTCTTTTTTTATATATAGTATGGGGGTTCAAACGGTGATGTTAATGGCTACCCTTTTTGCCGCTAAAGAAATCAACTGGGGTGATGATGGAGCAAAAACAGGCTTAATTGTTTCAGTTTTAATTATTCAATTTATAGCAATTGCAGGAGCCTATCTTTTTTCATGGATCTCCTCTATCATGGGAAACATATTTTCCCTTTCCATTACCTTATTAATTTGGATAGGGGTATGCATAGGAGCTTACTTTATTCATGAACCAATAGAGTTTTATATTATCGCAGGGGTAGTTGGCTTGGTCATGGGAGGCATTCAGTCTCTTTCTCGCTCAACTTACTCCAAAATCTTACCTGAAACAACAGATCATGCCTCGTTTTTTAGCTTTTATGATGTATTAGAAAAACTTGGAATTGTCGTAGGAACCTTTGCTTATGGATACATTGAAGGTGTTACTGGAAGTATGCGCAATTCTATTATTGCACTTATCGTATTTTTTGTATTGGGCATGTTACTGTTACTTAGAGTTCCAAAGAAGCAAGTTATTTCGAGCAATTAAAGGACTTTCATCGTAACTTTGTCCCCAAAAATTATAGCTTTGGGTCAAGAAAAAATCGTTTACGATATTGCCATAATTGGTGGCGGAATAGTTGGTGCAGCAACGCTCTATCAATTGCAAAAACGTTTTCCTCAAAAGAAGATTTTGTTAATTGAAAAAGAAAATCATTTGGCAGCGCATCAGACTGGACATAATTCTGGCGTAATTCATTCAGGTTTGTATTACAAACCGGGCTCAAAAAAAGCCATAAACTGTGTCAAGGGCAGACGTGCTTTAGTAAAATTTTCCCAGGAATATAATGTGAAACACGAAGTTTGTGGGAAAGTTGTTGTTGCTAGTGACGAGTCAGAACTGCCATTTATGGATAAAATCTTTCAAAATGGATTGGAAAATGATACTGAAGGAATTGAAAAAATTACTGGCGACCAGTTGAGAGAAATTGAGCCTGAATGTGCTGGAATTGCTGGAATTAGAGTGCCCTGCACAGGTATTATTGATTACGTTCAAGCTACTGAGCGGATGGCAGACTTAGCCCTAGCCCTACAAAAAGATTCAAAGCTTGTGCTTGGGGAAACATTTAAAGACGCAATTGATGGCGCTAATGTGAGTGAACTTATTACCGATAAGAACAACTATTCGGTGAAACATTTTATTTTTTGCGGGGGACTGCAGTCTGATCGACTGGCGCAGAAAGATGGGGTAGAATCAGATATGCAAATTGTTGGCTTTCGAGGAGATTATTATGAGTTGACGGAGCAAGCTATTCATAAAGTGAAGCACCTTATTTATCCTGTTCCAAACCCGGATTTTCCATTTTTAGGAGTACATTTTACAAGAATGACCAATGGAGAAGTTGAATGTGGGCCAAATGCTGTGTTCACATTTAAACGAGAAGGCTATGGTAAAACCGACTTTGACCTTAAGGACACTGTTGATGCATTATCCTATAGTGGAACATGGAAATTATTTGCCAAGCATTGGAGGTTTGGCTTAGATGAGTATAAAAGAGCATTTAGTAAAAAGCTATTTTTAAACCGCTTACAAAAATTAATTCCTTCATTAACAATGGACGATATAAAACCGGGAAGAGCAGGAGTTCGCGCCATGGCTCTAGGTGAAGACGGCGAAATGATTGACGATTTTAGAATCGAGTATGGAAGGAATAGCATTCATGTATTAAATGCTCCTTCTCCAGCAGCAACTGCTTGTTTAGCTATTGGTGAAGATATTGCTGAAATGGCAGAGGAAAGGTTTAGACTCGCTAATTGATACTGATAAATGAAAATTGATAATTGGACCTTAGAAAAGAAAAAATTAAAGATACCTAACCGCCAATTGATTAATGGAAAAAGGATGAAGGGGGATTAAGTTAATTGCGAATTGACTTCCAAATTTTGAAATGAATTGAGTAGAAGTAGATTTTATACGGAATTAAATCTACCCGAATAAGCGAAATCATGTAGAAATTTTTAACGATTGAAAAGTATAAAAAAGTAACTTTTAGCAATAGAAAGGGAAAAAATAAATAAAATACAATAAATCTTGATTCCACTTTTAAGGATGACCCATTGTGGAATAGAACTATGAAATATCACAAATTAATAATTCTAAACTCTACACTTCTAACTCCAAATTAAATAAATGAGCCCGATACTTATCGCTTGCATTGTTGCTACCTATTTTCTTTTTTTAATTTTCATTAGCAAAATCACAGCTAAAGGTGCCGATAACAATTCATTTTTCATTGGCAATAGAAACTCTCCTTGGTTTTTGGTGGCTTTTGGTATGATTGGAACATCACTTTCTGGAGTAACCTTTATTTCTGTTCCAGGTTGGGTTGGAGATAGCCAATTTTCTTATTTACAAATGGTGCTGGGTTATTTCTTGGGCTATATTGTTGTGGCCAATGTCCTAATGCCCTTATATTACCGTTTAAACCTAACTTCAATATACACTTATCTCGAACAACGTTTTGGATTTTGGTCTTACAAAACAGGTGCTTTTTATTTTCTTCTTTCGCGTACAATTGGTGCTGCCTTTAGGTTATATCTTGTTGCTAATGTACTGCAAATTGCCATTTTCGATAGTTGGGGTGTTCCTTATTACCTAACTGTGGCCATTACGATTCTATTAATATGGGTATATACTTTCAAAGGGGGAATTAAAACAATCGTGTGGACTGATTCCCTGCAAACATTATTTATGTTATTGGCTGTTGGAGTGACCATTTACCAAATTGGTGACCAATTGGACTTATCTTTCGGTGGTATGGCAGATTTGATTTACCAGAGTGATTACTCCAATACCTTCTTTTTCGATGATTGGAGAGGCGGTAAATTCTTTTGGAAGCAATTTTTAAGCGGAGCATTCATAACCATAGTAATGACTGGTTTGGATCAAGATATGATGCAAAAAAACTTAAGTTGTAGGAACTTGAAAGAAGCTAAATGGAACATGTTTACATTGAGTGGAGTACTTATTTTAGTAAATCTATTTTTTCTGAGTCTAGGAGCTTTACTTTATATCTATGCTCAAAAATCTGGAATTGAAATCCCTGAAAGGGCAGATGATTTTTTCCCTGAAGTTGCCCTTAGTGGTCAATTGGGAATAGCCGCAGCTATCTTTTTTATATTGGGATTAATTGCTGCAGCATATTCTAGTGCAGATTCTGCTTTAACTGCACTTACTACCTCAGTTTGTATAGATTTTTTAGAGGTAGACAAAAAACCGGAAGAGCAAGGAGTTCGCTTACGGAAAAGGGTGCATGTGCTTATGTCGATAGTTTTGTTTGTAGTGATTTTACTATTCAGTCTTATTAGTGATGAAAGTGTAATTAGCAGTTTATTTAAGGCAGCTGGCTATACTTATGGCCCATTGCTAGGCTTGTATGCTTTTGGTTTGATTCACAAGTATGTTGTAAAGGATAATTATGTTCCTATCCTTTGTTTTGTATGCCCAATAATAACCTATATCATTAACTACAATTCTGTGACCTTGTTAAATGGCTATCAATTCGGATTCGAAATCATTATTCTAAATGGATTACTTACCTATATTTGTTTGCACTTCTTAAGAGTTAGAAGTTATGAATCAGAAGTAGTAAAAAATTAATTACTAATTAGTTAGATTAGACTTAGTTTTTTTAATTTAGGGCAATAATTTAATCAAGAATGAAAAAACTATTTCAACCAGTTCTAACTCTTGGACTTTTGTTTTCTTTGGCATGCGGCGAACCAACGAGCCAACATGAAGAAGACTCAACTTCAAAACAAGATTCACTCAAGGAAGCAGCCGCTGCGCCTCAGCTTGAACAGCGCGACAAAGCTTATTATCCGATACCATCACCTGAGCAGATGTTTCGGTTTATTAGTGATGCAGGACTTGAGTATTCCAAATCATTAGTGAATAATCCAGCTGTTGCTTCAGAATATGTCAGTCCCTCAAAGAAGGCATTAAATTTTGGAGTTTACACTGCTGATTTAGCTTATGCTGCAGCATACCAAGATATAGGGTTAACCTTAGAACTTTACAAAGTGGTTAAGCGCCTAGGTGCTGAAATGAACATAGCCGAAATGATGACTTCAGAAATGATGGAAAAAATGCAAGCTAACATGCAAAAGCCCGATTCTTTAGAAGCCATTGCTAGTGATTCATATTATCAAGCGGTAGACTACTTAGAGTCTAATGAGCAAAATGGTAAATTGGCTTTAATGTCTTTAGGGGGCTGGATTGAGAGCTTGTACATTACATTAAACTCAATTGAAAAAGTGAAAGCTGATTCACCGACGGTACAGCGGGTAGCAGACCAAAAAATTACTTTTGGAAATTTATATACCTACTTAAAGAAAAACGAAGAAGAAACTGGGGTTCAAGAAGCAATAGAAGACATTAAAGACATTCGTTCTGTTTTTGCAAGCTTATTAGAAGAAAAGACGGCATCAAGCTCCTCTTCTAAACAAGGAAATAAGATGGTATTTGGTAAAGGGAGTAAAATTAATATGAATGAAGCTCAATTTGCTGCCCTAAAGAAATCTATTAATGCCTATAGAGCTAAAATAACTTCTAACTAGTTAAAGATGAGGATTATGAAAATAAAAATTCTACTAATTCTGAGTGCTTTCAGTTGTTCAGCAACTATAGCTCAAGAGAAATGTGTGAATTATCACAATACAGCTTGTTCTTTTGAAACCAACAGTGAAATGACTTTTGATAGTCAATCTAAAAGCACTACACTTGGTGTTGGACAAATCTCTGAGTTTCACATGGTGGGCTACGAAGGCTTGGATTATAAAATTACCATTTGTCACGAAAAGGTTTTGGGTGAACAAATTCGTTTTAAGGTGTACCAAAAAAAGCAGAAACTAGTAATTCCCGAAGAAGCAATTGAAAACGAAACCAACTATAAAGAAGAAGTGGTGATGAATGAAAAGCATGATGTTGTTGATCCATATGGGGAGGAAGGGAATACGAAGGTTTTAGATTCAAAATTTAGGCAAGTAAAAGAGTTGTTGTATGATAATGCTGAAGATAATTTTACAAATGAATTGGAGTTTACAGCTGCTGGATCATTGGGATTAATCCTAGAAATTTCTGTCGCGTCAAAAAAGAGAAATCATGAAGAAAATGCGAAGGGATGTGTAGGAATATTGATTCAACATATGGATACACCTTAAGCTGACGCAATAGTTATATATCTATAGCTGCTTTATATGCCTTAGCTCTATTTTCTTATGAAGGCTAAGATTTTGCATTTTTTCACTTGGTGATCGTTTGAATTCTATTTTAATTTAAAGTTGATTCTGAAACTAGGATTCTGCTCCCTAATGATTAATTATTCCATTTAAGCCTCTTGCCCGCCATTCCTTAAAAACTTAACTTTGCAGTTCTCAAAAAACAAGATTTATGGAAACCGTAGCTCCTTACAAACCCAAGCATAAGATTAGAATTGTCACTGCAGCATCATTATTTGATGGACACGATGCAGCGATTAATGTGATGCGTCGGATAATCCAATCAACTGGAGTTGAAGTAATTCACTTGGGACACGATAGAAGTGTACAAGAAGTGGTGGATACCGCTATTCAAGAAGATGCGAATGCTATTGCAATGACTTCTTATCAAGGAGGGCATACTGAGTATTTTAAGTACATGCGAGATTTGTTGGTGGAGCGAGGAGCCGAACACATTAAAATATTTGGAGGTGGTGGTGGAGTAATTCTACCTGAAGAGATTAAAGAACTTCACGAATATGGAATTACTAGAATTTATGCTCCCGACGATGGAAGAGAGATGGGTCTACAGGGCATGATAAATGACTTGGTAAAACAAAGCGATTATGCCTCTGGAGAAAATCTAAACGGGGAATTAAATCACTTAAAGAACAAAGACGCCAAATCAATTGCGAGCTTAATTTCAGGTGCAGAGAATTTTCCAGATGCTTCAGCAGCTATTTTAGATCAAGTTCATGAACTTGCTTCAAAAGTTAAAACTCCTGTGTTGGGAATAACAGGTACAGGTGGTGCCGGAAAATCATCACTAGTAGATGAATTGGTTCGGCGGTTTTTAGTTGACTTTGAAGACAAAACCATTGGGATTATTTCTGTGGACCCGTCAAAAAGAAAAACAGGAGGTGCACTACTGGGAGATAGAATTCGAATGAATTCAATTAAAAATGATCGTGTTTACATGCGATCCTTAGCAACTCGTCAGAGCAATCTAGCCCTGTCGAAGCATGTGAAAGAAGCTGTTTCGATATTGAAAGCAGCACAATATGATCTCATTATTCTGGAAACATCTGGAATTGGCCAATCTGATACGGAAATTACCGATCACTCTGATGTGAGTTTGTATGTTATGACTCCTGAGTTTGGCGCAGCAACTCAGTTGGAAAAAATTGATATGTTGGATTTTGCAGATGTTATCGCCATCAATAAATTCGATAAGAGAGGAGCCCTAGATGCTATTCGCGATGTAAAAAAGCAATACCAACGAAATCACCAATTATTTGATTCCAAACCTGAAGACATGCCGGTTTTTGGAACAATTGCTTCTCAATTTAATGATCCTGGAATGAATCAGCTGTATAAGCGAATCATGGATTTAATTGATGAAAAAACTCAAGCTGACTTAAATTCAACCTTTGAAATTACCGACGAAATGTCGGAGAAGATTTTTGTAATTCCACCTAAGCGAGTGCGTTATTTGGCTGAGATTTCAGAAAACAACCGCAGCTATGATCAGTGGGTAGAAGAGCAAAGAGAAGTGGCTCAAAAATTATATGGATTACAAAAGTCGATAGATACGGTTAGAGAAATTTCACCAGATGATAAGGATAGAATGGTAAAAGACCTTCAAGAGACCTTTGAGAAATTAAAGTTAGAACTCGATCCTAAAAATCTAAAACTCATTGAAGACTGGCCGGATAAAGTAGATAAATACAAGCAGCCGATATACTCCTTTAAAGTAAGAGAAAAGGAGATTAAGATGGAAACGCACACGGAGTCCCTTTCTCATTCCCAAATCCCTAAAGTAGCCTTGCCTAAGTATCAAGCATGGGGCGATTTATTGAACTGGTCATTGCAAGAAAATGTGCCAGGAGAATTTCCCTATACTGCCGGCTTATTTCCATTTAAACGTAAAGGAGAGGATCCTACCAGAATGTTTGCTGGAGAGGGTGGGCCTGAGCGAACAAATCGAAGGTTCCATTACGTTTCTTTAGGCTTGCCAGCAAAGCGCCTGTCTACAGCATTTGACTCAGTAACACTTTATGGCCATGATCCAGACTACAGACCTGATATTTATGGTAAAATTGGGAATGCTGGTGTCTCTATCTGTTGTTTAGATGATGCAAAAAAATTATACTCAGGTTTTAACTTGGCCCACTCTATGACATCTGTCTCAATGACCATCAACGGGCCTGCACCAATGTTGCTTGGCTTTTTTATGAATGCAGCCATTGATCAGCAATGTGAGTTGTACATCAAAGAGAATGGCCTAGAGAAAGAAATCGAAAGTAAAATCGCTAAGATATATAAAGAAAGAGGAGTAAAGAGACCTGAATACCAAGGGAAGCTACCTGAAGGAAATGACGGCTTAGGCTTGATGCTTTTAGGTGTTACTGGAGACCAGGTATTGGAAAAATCAGTTTATGAAAAGATTAAAAAAGATACCATTACGGTTGTTCGAGGAACAGTACAAGCTGATATCCTAAAAGAAGATCAGGCGCAAAATACTTGTATTTTTTCTACTGAATTTGCCTTGCGTCTAATGGGAGATGTTCAAGAATATTTTATTGAAAATGCTGTACGGAACTTTTATTCAGTTTCTATTTCTGGCTATCATATTGCAGAGGCAGGGGCAAATCCTATTACGCAATTGGCATTCACTTTAGCAAATGGCTTCACATATGTAGAATATTATTTGAGCCGTGGAATGGATATCAATAAGTTTGGTCCTAATTTATCTTTCTTCTTTTCTAATGGAATAGATCCAGAATATGCTGTAATTGGACGTGTTGCAAGAAGAATTTGGTCGAAAGCCATGAAATTAAAATATGGTGCCAATTCAAGGGCCCAGATGTTGAAATATCATATTCAAACCTCTGGACGTTCATTGCATGCTCAAGAAATTGACTTTAACGACATCAGAACAACATTGCAGGCGCTATATGCCATCTATGATAATTGTAATTCTTTGCATACCAATGCCTATGATGAAGCCATTACAACACCAACCGAAGATTCGGTGCGAAGGGCCATGGCAATTCAGTTGATTATTAATAGAGAATTAGGTTTAGCGAAAAATGAAAATCCAATTCAAGGGTCATTCATTATTGAAGAACTTACAGACTTAGTTGAAGAGGCAGTGCTAACCGAATTTGATCGAATAACTGAGAGAGGTGGTGTACTTGGTGCCATGGAGACGATGTATCAGCGAAGCAAAATTCAAGAAGAGAGTTTGTATTACGAAAACTTAAAACACAGCGGTGAATTTCCAATCATTGGGGTAAACACCTTCCTTAGTTCAAAAGGTTCGCCAACGGTTACGCCTGGTGAAGTTATTCGAGCCACAAAAGAAGAGAAGGAATACCAAATTGAAATGTTGAATAACTTGCACAAAGGGAATGCTGAAAAGGCAAACAAGAGCTTAAATGAGATACAACATGCAGCTATTCAAAATAAAAATATGTTTGAATCCTTAATGGAAGTAACAAAGTATTGTTCTTTAGGTCAAATTACAGGCGCTCTGTTTGAGGTAGGAGGACAATATCGAAGAAACATGTAATTGACATAAATAAAATTTCTATAAAGCCTTTAAAATAAACTAGACCTATGAACTTAAAGATTATTGTTCTATCACTTTCGCTAAGCCTTGCTTTTTTTGGATGTGATTTACCTACAACCAACAAGCAGGAAGATAATTCAACTGAAGTTGATTCGGTAAAAGCCATCCATCAAAACTTAAGTGAAGGCGAGCAATTTGTTTATTCGATTGAACAAGCTCATCAAAAAGCGGAGGTATTTAGTAAAGAAGTAATTCAGTTTGATTTGAATTTGATGTTTGGAGGTAATTCTAGGTTCAGTGGAACTATAAGTATGACACCAGATGGTAGTTTGATAAAAATGGAAGATAGCAATAAAACAGTTATTTGGGATGGAGAAGAAGTATTAGTTTCACCAGACACCGCATCAATTAAGGGGACACGTTTTGATGTTCTAACATGGTCCTATTTCTTTGCTGCGGCATACAAGCTATCTGATCCTGGAGCTAAAATGGAGATTTTAGGCGAAAGAAACCTAACAATTACTGCATCAGAAACTGCAGATTCAAGTGGGGTAAACTACAATGCAGGAAAACTAACATTTAAGAATGGAGTAGGTGATAGCCCTGATGATTGGTATATCGTTTATCAAGATAAAGAAACAGATTTGATGGCAGCTATGGCTTACATTGTAACCTATGGTGGTAAAGACCAAGAAAAGGCCGAAAAAAATCCCCATGCTATAACCTATGAAGCTTATGCTGAAATTGAAGGCATTCCATTTGCAACACAATGGAATTTCTGGACATGGAACCAAGTTGGAGAGTTGGATAAGCTGCTTGGTGAAGCAAGCTTGAGCAATATTAGGTTTGTAAAAAAATCAGCTGATTTCTTTAAACCAGCTTCTAATTCAAAAAGTGTAGAAAAGCCAGAAGCTTAGTTTAAGCCAAGCATTCCTTCTTTTAAAGATTCATCTGCGGGATTATTGCAAAGCCAAATTCCAAACAAGGCTTGTTTAAAATCAAGTCCTTCAATGGTTTTGATTTTTTTTCCGTTTTTGTGAATTTCTGTACCACTGCCTTTTATGTAGGCAATTACAAAATGATCTCCTTCTGTTATTTCTTCTTTAAAGGCAGCTTTGAAGCTTTCTATTCTATCTTTAAAAAGAGCAGTGTTACCATTGGTGGATTTTTCAAACCCTTCATTTATAGCAGTTATCATTTTTTCGCTAGAAACTAAACCTGATACAATGTCTATAATAATTGCCATGGACTCATTGGCCTTCATAACTTTATTAGCATCATTACTCTTAGTAGAAACATATAAAGAGCCTACATAAAGATCTAAGAAATATTTTTCTCGTAAGCCTGCGCCATTAAATGTTAATTGTTGGTTTGCAACTGTTATTGTTTTCGCTGGAATTACTCCTGAAATTTCCTTCTGAGCATAAGCCATTTGAATCATTAGTGCAAAGTTGAGGCAAACGATTATTGTTTTCATTGGACCAAAATTTTGAAGGAAAGTAAGAATTATTTTACTGCTTTAGCAATTATTATTCCAGCTTGATTTAGAATATGCTGTGCTGAAAATAAATTGACCGTAGAAAGACTTTTCTTCCCTTAATTGTAACTGTGGAATGCTTGCTAGTGGTAAAATGGGCGGAATTTTATTGGCTTTTATATTTGTTGTCAGTTTTAAAAAGTTATACATTAAAAACTCCATCAACTTTTGATGCCAATTTTTAGCTTGATAGAAGTCAGCGATTAACCAAATACCGTTCATTTTTAATTGACCTAACAAATGAGAAAAAATTTCTCCAGCTACCCTCTTAGGAAATAAATCAAAATAAAAGAAACTTAAAATTCCATCATACTTAATCATTGGAACAAAAGATTGATCTCCGCATATAAAATTGACATTATTATCATTTTGGTTTTTGAGCTTTTTTTTACTGAGAGAAATCATTTTTGAGGAGGTATCAACATAATCTATTTTTAAA
This sequence comes from Vicingaceae bacterium, assembly GCA_040218815.1. Lineage (GTDB taxonomy): Bacteria > Bacteroidota > Bacteroidia > Flavobacteriales_E > Vicingaceae > JAVJQS01. The sequence goes on from JAVJQS010000005.1 coordinate 127,941, forward strand.
TGTGGCCTCAATTGAACTATTTTTTTTAGTGTGCTGCCTGTTCCTCCTCCAATAAAAAGTATTCGGCCTGTTTCTGGTAATAGACTTAAATACTCCAGCTGAGCGCTTTGGAGATATCCAAAAAAAATCAAGCTGGTTAATTGATCGTAGATAGCAGCAATGAAATTGTAATTGTTGTTTTTCACATGGTCGAAAGTACTCAGATAGATTATTTTTACATTCCTTTGTTTAAGCTAATTTATGCAATAGGAGTAGTTTATGCTGCGAATTACTTGCATTAATTAGGATTAAGCCCGAGCAAGAAAATAACCATTTACTTAAAAAGTAATATATCCAAATGGTTAATTTTCTCAATCGCTTACAATTTGAAAATTCTAAGGCAGAACAATGGACGAAATATGATTAAAGATAAAAAAGTAGTTGTTGTAATGCCAGCTTACAATGCTTCTAAAACATTGGAAAACACCTACCGTGAAATTCCTTTAGATTTAGTTGATGAGGTAATTGTTGTAGATGACTGCAGTAGCGATGATACTGCTGAAAAAGCAAAGGCACTCGGAATTCGACACATCATCCGTCATGAAAAAAATAAAGGCTATGGTGGAAATCAGAAAACCTGTTATAAAACCGCTTTAGACTTAGGAGCTGATATGGTGATTATGGTGCACCCCGACTATCAGTATACCCCAAAGCTAATTCCCTCAATGTGCTACCTCATTGCAAATGATCTATTTCAAGTTGTGCTTGGTTCAAGAATTTTAGGGACAGGTGCTTTAAAAGGTGGAATGCCTTTGCATAAATATTTAGCGAATCGATTCCTTACTTTCTTCCAGAACATTTTAGTAGGAGCAAAGCTTTCTGAATACCACACTGGCTATCGTGCTTTTTCAAAAGAAGTATTAGAGTCAATTAACTATGAGGTGAACTCTGATAATTTTGTATTCGACAATCAAATGTTATCACAAATAATTTTTAAGGGCTATGAGATTGCTGAGGTTACATGCCCAACAAATTATTTCGATGAAGGCTCTTCTATCAACTTTAAAAATAGTGTTGTTTATGGTTTGGGGGTGCTCAAAGTTTCTGTGCAACACCGTTTGCAGAAAATGGGTTTGTTAACGAGTAAAATGTATCAATAAGCTCGAATGGGAAGTCCAAGTAAATGCCTTTACTGTCAATCGATGAATCATGAAAAGTGGATTCAGTTTAAGGACATGCACAATGAGCAATATCAATTAGACCAGTGTAATGATTGTGGTGTTTATTTCCTTTCCCCTCAACCATCTGAAGCACAGTTGAAAAAAGCATATGAAGAGAGTTATTATGGCAATGGAGATAAGAAATTTAATCCCTTAGTAGAGCGAGTGGTAGATTGGTTTCGTGCTAAAAGTTCGAAACACTTTGCAAAACGAATTCCAGAAAATGCAAGCGTTTTAGATATTGGCTGTGGAAATGGTAGTTTTTTAGTCAATTTAGGGAAGCATTGCAACGCTAGGCTCTACGGATTGGAGCTGCCTGGAAAATCAGCTGAACGCGCTGCGAAGCATAATCAAATTCAACTTTATCAAGGAGAGTTAAAAAGCGAAACTTATGAAGAAAATTATTTTGATGCCATCGTTTTAACACATGTATTTGAGCACCTACCACGGCCAAAAGAAACACTAGAAATCATTCAAAAGATTATCAAATCAAAGGGTATTTTACAAATAGAAATTCCAAACATTTATAGCTGGCAAGCACGGTTTTTTAAGGGGAATTGGTTGCATTTAGACCCTCCAAGACATTTGCATTTTTTTACACCAAAACAACTAAAGCATGAATTAGCTGGCTTTGGATTTGAATGTATTGAAGAGAATTACTTTTCCCCTCAGTTTAGCCCATTTGGCGCCCAGCAAAGTCTACTTAATGTGCTGCTGCCTAAGCGTGAATTATTATATGAACATTTGAAAGGTAATCGTCAATATACAGCTGGATATAGTTCGTTTCACCTGTTTTGCCAGCAGGTATTTCATTGGTTGAGTTTTCCATTTTTCGTGCTCACCGATTTTATTGCTTCTACCTTTTCAAAAGGAGCTACTGTGAAATTGATTTTTAGAAAGCAATAAGTTATTAATCAGCTGTTTGATGTCTTGAAAATAGTGCAAGAAATTCTATAGCTGCCTTGCTAATTACTATGTATCCTCGGCTTCAAAGATTGTCCATTTAAAGATTGGAATTTCAGGCCATAAAAAGTAACTTCGTGCTCCATTAAAAAACAAAGAATAATATGTCCAACGCAATATTTAATCCACCGGTAGCAGTTAATGAACCAATCTTAACCTATGCTCCAGGATCAGAAGAAAGAGAAGAGCTTCAAAAGACAGTTGCTGCTTTAAAAACCGAAGAAAAAGACATCCCGATGTTCATCAACGGTAAAGAAGTGAGAACTGACAATAAAGTGAGTATGCATCCTCCTTATGAGCACAAACATGTTTTGGGTCATTTTCACAAAGGAGATTCATCGCATGTAAAAAAAGCGGTAGATGCTGCTTTAGGAGCTCGTCAAGCTTGGGCTGATTTGCCTTGGGAACAAAGAGCTTCTGTTTTTTTAAAGGCTGCAGAATTAATTGCAGGACCTTACCGTCAGAAGATGAATGCTGCAACGATGTTAGCACAGTCAAAGAATGCATTTCAAGCAGAAATTGATTCAGCTTGTGAGATTATTGACTTCTTTAGATTCAATGTTGAATATATGCGTCAGATTTACACGGAGCAGCCTGAATCTTCAGAAGGTGTTTGGAATCGTTTAGAGTACCGTCCTTTAGAAGGATTTGTTTTTGCAATCACGCCATTTAACTTTACTGCAATTGCGGGAAATTTACCAGCAAGTCCAGCAATGATGGGTAATACTGTTGTTTGGAAACCAGCTGACTCTCAAATTTATTCAGCTTGGGTAATTATGGAAGTGCTTCGCGAGGCAGGACTTCCTGCTGGAGTAATTAATTTGGTGTATGCCGATGGTCCTGATGCAGGTGATGTAATTTTCAAACGTCCGGAATTTACTGGATTACATTTTACTGGGTCAACTACAGTGTTCCAGCAGCTTTGGAAAACCATTGGAAACAACATTGAAATCTATAATTCTTATCCAAGAATAGTTGGAGAAACAGGAGGGAAAGACTTTATCGTTGCGCATGAATCAGCCAACCCTAAAGAAGTAGCTACAGCAATTATTCGAGGCTCGTTTGAGTTCCAGGGACAGAAGTGTTCTGCTGCATCAAGAGCTTACATTCCAAAGTCAATTTGGAGTGAAGTGAAAGAATATGTGATAGAGGACTTGAAAAGCATTAAAGTTGGAACGCCAGAGAACTTTAGCAATTTTGTAAATGCAGTAATAGATGAAAAGGCTTTTGATAAAATTGCGAACTACATCGACAATGCGAAACGTGCTGACTCTGCTGAGGTAATTGCAGGTGGATCGTACGATAAGTCAGAAGGGTATTTTATTGATCCTACTGTAATTTTAGCTTCAGATCCAAAATACACTACTATGTGTGAAGAGATTTTTGGACCCGTAATTACAATCTATGTTTATGATGAAAAGAATTTTGAGGAAACTTTGAAATTAGTTGATGATAACAGTTACGCCTTAACAGGAGGAATTTTTGCAAAAGATCGTCATGTGGTTACACACATGTGCAAGGTATTGGAAAATGCTGCTGGAAACTTTTACATTAACGACAAGCCAACAGGAGCTGTTGTAGGACAGCAACCATTTGGTGGAGCTCGAAAATCAGGAACGAATGATAAAGCAGGAGCAATGCAAAACTTAATGCGTTGGGTATCTTCAAGAACTATGAAGGAAACTTTTGTTCCGGCAAAAGATTATCGTTACCCATTTATGGGCTAAAAACATCAATTATAACGAGTGCTTGTCAATGCATAGGTGTGTCTGTTGCAGAGAGTTCAAGAATGAGGCTTGCGTAGCCGAAAATAGCGGAGTTTTCGGTAGTAATCGAGTATATTTTCGACAAGCTTAACGAAGAGATTGGACTTTATGGACAGACATTAACTAACAAAGGGCTGTTGAATCTTACATCAGCCCTTTTTTTATTCGTCAATATCTTGTCCGATTTTTGTGACTATGAAATTGATCAATCGAATTCCAAGTTATCTAAAGAATAAATATGCGCTTACAGGCCTAGTATTTTTAGTGTGGATTTCATTCTTTGATCAAAATCGCCTTTGGACGCAACTACAATATCATATTGAGTTGAACGACCTTGAAGAGGAGGCAGCATTTTATAAACAAGAAATCAAAGTGATTCAAGCCGACTTAAAAGAATTACAAAGCAACCCTCGAACCTTAGAGAAGTTTGCCCGTGAAAAATACCTCATGAAGAAAGATAATGAGGAGCTATTCGTGATCGTGGAGGAGGAATAGTTAGAAAAAAGTTGAAAGACGAAAGATGAAAGTTGAAGGTTCGTGATAAAAAATTTCCAGTGGCAAGCTATTAATTATCAGTTCTCAATTGATTTAACCACAAAACTCACTAAGTTTTTGTTGATTAAAAATTATCAATTATCAATTATCATTTATCAATTGTCAATTGATTTGTCTCTTTTCTAAAATCTAATTCCGCATTTGCGGAACTAAAATCGTATCCCGAAACTTCGGGACTAAAATTCCATTCTCCATTATCAATTCTCCATTGTCAATTATATTTGTTTCGCCGCTAAAACCTTAGTAGAAACTTCTCCAAATCCAACACGAACACCTTCTTTTTCACAGTGTCCTTTCATAATAACAGTGTCGTTATCTTGAATGAACTTTCGTTCATCTCCATCACTTAGCTTTACCGGATTAGAGCCTTTCCATGAAAGCTCTAACATGGAGCCGTAGCTGTCTTTTGTTGGACCGCTTATCGTTCCTGATGCATACATATCACCAGCTTTAATGTTGCAGCCATTCACTGTATGGTGGGCCAATTGTTGAGTTTGGTTCCAATACATGTGCTTGTAATTCGACTTGCTAACGGTGCTGGCTTGTTTGCCATCAGGTTGTATGAGCACTTCTAAGTTGATATCGATGTTTTTATCACCATTGTATTTCAAATATGGAAATACTTCTGGCTCTTGGGTTGGTCCCTGAGTTCTAAATGGCTCTAATGCATCTAAAGTAACTACCCAAGCTGAGATAGAGGAAGCGAAGTTTTTGGCTAAAAAGGGCCCTAATGGCACATATTCCCACTTTTGAATGTCTCTTGCCGACCAATCATTAAACAGCACCATTCCGAAGATATAATCATCAGCTTCTTTTGTTGAAATGCTTTCTCCTAATGGTTTTCCATCATAAGTGATAAACGCCATTTCGAGTTCAAAGTCCAATAGTTTACAAGGGCCAAAAACTGGTGGTTCATCATCTTTTGGTTTTTGTTGTCCTTTAGGACGGTGAATTTCTTGTCCTGATAAAATAATGGAAGAAGCTCTTCCATGATAGCCCACGGGAATATATTTCCAATTGGGAAGTAAGGCATTTTCTGGGTCTCTAAATAGAGTTCCAATGTTAGTGGCATGCTCAATACTAGAGTAGAAATCAGTATAATCTCCCACTTCAACAGGCATTTCATTCTCAATAGCTGCAACAGGAAGAATTGTTTTTTCTTGCAGGACTTTATTGTCTTTTATTGTGGCATTATTTTCAGAAAAAAGTTCTTGTAAGCGATCTCGTAATTTTCGGGTTCCGCTTTTTCCTTTTTTCATCAAGCTGTTTAAGCGCTTGTTGTCAAAATCACTTTCTTCGAAACCCAAATCATTTAAAAGATTTGCACGATACAATTCCAACAAATCAATCGCAAAATCACCTATTCTCGAAGCTACTCTAGCACTCAATTGGCTGTTTTTTATAATTCCAAAAGGAATGTTATGTATGGAAAAATCTGATTGATCGGCTACAGTTAGCCATGTTTTTAAGCTTGGATTGAACATTGAGTTGGCCATGAATCTCTTTTTTAGTTTGTTTGAAAATTCAAATGTAAGCCATTGATTTTCGTTGAAAAAGCAAAATGCAACGATTTTTGAAAGATTAACGTCAAAAGCATGTTAATCAAATTTAACTTTATGTTGCCTTGTTCAATAACTATAGTTAAATTAGCGTCTTATTTTTTAATGTTTTCTTGATACGATCTATATGAAAAAGATATTATTTACTTCTTCTTTACTTGTTTTAGTGTTTCTTGGAATGGTAAAAAGCAGCTCTGCCCAGCCTGTTACGATTTTCTATGAGAGTTTTGATACTATTCCTTCTCTTTGGAATATGACTAGATCTTGGGTTCCTGCCAACCAAACAAATCGCTGGTATAGAGATACAGTAATAACAAAAGATAGAAGCAGAGGCTCTGCTACAGACACGATTAACACAAGTGGTCCCAACTTTACTGCACAAACTCACTTGACAAGTCCTCAGATATACATTGGAGCTCCTTATACGAGTATTGGGTTTTCTTTTGACCAGATCTGTTATGTTGGTATTGATAATGATGCCACTGTTCAATATTCTTTTGATAATGGTGCAACCTGGACAAGGTTTCCACCTTCTGCCTATTCAGGTGGTTCGGTTTATGATTGGGGCCAAGGCGATTATAAATTTTGTAAAGCCAGTAGGGCAAACGAATGGAGAATTTCTGATACAGCTTACATTTGGCCAGCCTCTACAAAAGCATGGATTCGAGAAAATTTTGATGCCACAGATGTTATAGTAAGCTCTGGAACAACTTCAGACTCCATGAGAATTCGATTTACTTTAATTAACGATCCATCAGCACCAAGAGGAAGAGTTGGAACGCATCGCTGGATTGTAGATAATTTTGAAGTAAGGGGTGCTGATTGTGAATTGGTTCCTCCAACGCTTGATTTACTTGATCCTCCCAGAAATTACCCTGCCCGATATGAAGGACGAGTTTATTCAGAAGGACCGTATGATTTTGATGCTAAGATTTTAGATCAGTCAGGAGTAGATACAGCTTATATTGTAGCTTGGTTAAAACGAGATGTTGCTACTCCGCCAGCTGCTCCTCAATGGGATACTATAGCAAGAGATACTTTTCCAATGAAAAGATTATCTGGAGGTAACTTTGAAGGGAAGATTACCAGCCCTATCGATGGAACTCCTATTCAACTTGCTGACACCATAATTTGGAAAGTTGTTGCCATTGATCGAAGTGATTGCAAAAACGAAACACAAGACCCACCAAGTGGTTTTACCTCTTTTAGAGTTGTGAATGATTTACCTAAATCATGTAATACGCAGCCTGTTTATCAATATCCCTATTATCAAACCTTTAACAGCACCAACTTTCAACCAAGCCAGAAAGAATTTTTAGCAGAATCATGGGAAAATGTGGAAGGAGATTTTCACGATTGGTGGATTAATGCAGGGCCTACAGAAACTGACAGTACAGGACCATCGGATGGTTTTCCTGCAGGTGGGAATTACCTGTACGTTGAATCTACAGGTTACCCTGATAGTTCTGCTTACCTAATTACTCCTTGTTTTGATTTATCTGATGAAGAATTAGATAATGGCCTAGTACGTTTCTATATTAATATGAATACCAACTCAATTGATGATATAATCAATGTGGATATTTACGATCCTAATAAGCCTGGTTCTCCATTTGGAGGCTTTGTGAACAACGTTATACCTCCAATAAGAGGGAATAAAGGAGATAATTGGATACCATTTGAATTTTCAGCATACCCTTACAGAAATACCGTAACCCAATTGCGCTTTAGAGGAACCCCAGGAACGAATAGCGGTTTTGGAGATATGGCAATTGATTCGTTTAAGATTGTAGAAGGAGTTCCAGTGGACGTACGAATGAACCCAATTGACCTCCCACCTTATGGACCAGCAGGGGAGGAAGATTCCCTAATGGTTAATGTACAAAATTTAGGTATTTCAGATGCAACTAATATTACCTTCTTTTATCAAGTTTGCTCTAAAAATGGAACTAATTGTACCACTCCAGAGTCTATTCTTTGGTCTGGAACATTAGCAGCTGCAGAACCCCCAAGAGATATTAAATTACCTGTTGCATACCCCATTTTAAAGGGAGACTATTTTTTGAAAGTGTGGTTAGTTCTTAATGGTGATTTGGTGCCAGCGAATGATACTGCATTCTCAAACTCAAGAGGCTTAGCTTATCAAGGATTAAAATATAGAGATAATTTTGATGAGGATACTTTGTGGTCTTCTTTAACAGAAAGCAATCCTTTGGTGAATAGCTGGGAGCTTGGTCAACCAAACTTCGCCAGAACCAACAACTTAATTTCGGCACCAAATGCATGGGATGTGCTTTTAAACAGACCTTATACTGGAACAGGAATTACGAATTCGTTAGTAAGTCCAATCTTAGACTTTAGAAATGCAGATAGTATTATAATTTCATTTTTAAACAACCGAGATATTGATACCACTAAAGATGGAGTTTGGTTGGAGTGGTCGCTTGATCGCGGAAGAACATGGAATTACCTAGAAAATTTTGACGATGTTGGAAGTATAAGATGGTATAATAATACCCTCTCTAGTGGTGGCTTAGGGGGTACTCCTGTGTTTGCAGACCGCACAAGTTGCTATGCTAATACTTGGGGTCCTGGATGGTTAGAAAGTGAATTGTACTTGCCTGACACTTTGGATAATGAAGCAAGAGTGATGCTGCGTTTTAACTTTTTCGCTGAAGACGATGAAGATGGAAATGCAGGGATGAGTATTGATAACTTTTTAATTTATGATCCAACACCTTTAGATGTGGAGCCGCAATACATGTTATCTCCCAATTCTAAGTGTTCAATGTCTAGCCAAACCCGTATTAATACTATTTTTAAAAATAGAGGCTTAGAAACTGTTAATTCATTTGATGTTGAATATCGAATTACTCACTTACCAACAAATACAGTAGAATCAAAAACTGATTTAGTTAACAGGACTTTTGACCATAGAGATACGGTTCATGTGCTTTCAGCTTCAACATTTAACTTTTTTGAACTTGGAGACTATAAGGTTGAAGTGATTACTAAATTGCCAGGTGATGGCTGTTTAATTAATGACACGCTTACAAATTTTGTAGAAAATATTGATGGTTGTAGTCTTCGATTTGTAATTGAGACCTCTTTTAGAAGAAACTTCCAAGCAAAATGTGATTCTTCAGTTTGGCGTTTTAACTATACTTCAGGTGATCGTGATTACCAAGTTTCGGGAGCTTACAACGATCCTAAATATGCCATAGGGAAATTGCCAAATGTTCCTGGAGATACGATTACTGATTTATTTGTTTGTATAAAAACTGGATCTGAAGTTCGTTTTGACCTCAATGATATAGATACATTGGTGGAGAAATACTCCTTTATTGCGTACAATGGGGAAAGGGATACCTTAATTCGCGAGGATATAACTGGAGGGCCAGATTCACCGACGCAATACTTTAATTGGAACTGTCCTCCTGAAAGATCAGCTACACCAATAGAAATCCTATTTGATGATAGAAAAATTCAGATTCCAGTCGCAAAAGATTATGCTATAGAAGCTTTTGTCTTGAACAATGGCTTAGATAGCCTTGATGATGTTCAAGCATTTCTCCAAATAGATGATCAAGCACCTTTACAGAACAACGTCTTGTTTTCTACTCCGCTTAGATACAATAGAAGCAGAAGAGTAAGTTGGCCAAATCAATTTTTAACGCCTGGTGTTCATGAAATTTGTGTTTGGACTACTTTACCAAACGGTCAGCAAGATTTGTTGCCAGAGGATGATACTTTGTGCGTAATGATGACCATTATGGACACGATTAAAACACTTCCTTTTTGTGATAACTTTGACTCAGATAGTGGCTTCTTTTGGCCATCATTGAATACTTATAATTACAATCAGCAAGAGTCTGACTTTGAATTGGGAACACCAAGCACACCTAACTTGTCTGGTGCCAATAGTGGCCTCAATGCTTGGACGACTAGACTTAATTCAAATTATCCGCTAACGGATTCATCTTCAATTATTTCTCCATTCCTTTTAATGGAAAAAGATTCATGCTATGAAATCAGCTTTAATCATAATTATTATATAACTGATTCCTTGCAAGATGGTGGTCAGGTGCAATACACAGATGATAATGGTATTAGCTGGAAAACAATTGGAAATCACCTAGGGGATAGCGCATTATTTGGACAAATAGGTTGGTACAATACCCTACACATTATTTCAATGCCAGATAACCAATCAAATAGTGGATGGACAGGAGTTTCGAATGGATGGAAGTCTGCTAAAAATGTAATAGGGTCAACAGAAGAGCAATATGTTGCGTTAAGATGGAGGTTTGAATCTGATGCTTCATCGAATAGCGATGGATGGGCAATTGATGATGTCTGTATTAAAGTGCTAGATTCTTCTGGATGTCTACCCGTTGGATTGGCTGAAAATAATTTTGATGAAAATAAATTCTATTTAGGTCAAAATATTCCTAACCCAGCTAATTTAAGCACCAGTATTCCATATTATTTGCCTCATTCAGGTGAAATACAGTTTACTTTATCCAATCTACTTGGTCAGCAAATTTATATGCAAGAGATGGATAGAGAGAAAGGTGATGGCATAATAGAACTTGATTTAGCTGATGTAGCTAAGGGGATATACTTTTATACCTTAACATTTGATGGTGAACGACAAAGTAATAAAATGATTGTTGTCAAATAAGGAGATCAATATGACCGGAATCACTAGATTCCGGTCTTTAACATACACATGAAGTACCTTTTAGGATTATTATTTGTTTTACTTACTGAGATAGGTGTTGGTCAAACTGTTGTCTTTAGTGAAGACTTTGATAGTGTTCCGCTCTCAGTAACTACTTCTTCATCTGGAGCAGGAACAGCATGGGGGATTTGTTCTACTTTCAGCAAGAGTGGAACTAATTCAGATTCAGCTAAAGTAGCTTTAGGAGATTCGTTATTCTTACAAACCGATACCTTTAACACCTCGGCCTATAGCTTTTTGAGTCTAGAGTTTAATCAAATTTGTAAAATCGATTTTTTTGACAAGGGAATTATTCAATTCTCAACAGATAGTGGTCTAACATGGACTCAACTAACTAGCGCTGAGTATAAGAGTGCTGGTGCCTTATTTCAAAATGGTTTTTCATCGATCAGTTATTCTAATTGGTTAGTGGCAAATGGCACTGCAACACCTGATTCAACATGGTGGAGGAATGAAATCTTTAACCTAGATGCGGCTGCAGGATTTAATCATGTAATCGTTCGATTTGTGCTTATTGATGCCGATAATAACGGAGCAGTAAACAACTATGGTTGGATACTGGATGATATAGAAATAACAGGTAGTTCATGTGAATTGAACCCACCAGCAATTCAACTGACAGGAACGATTTATCAAGGTCCAATCTTTCAGACTGGACCAATTAATATTGAAGCAAAGATTACTGACACAAGTGATATTTTTGAAGCTTACATTGTATACCAGAAAAATAATGGTAGTTTAGATACTGTAGCAATGAGTCGCATCGGAGGTGAAACATTTAATGGTACTTTGCCCAACTTAATGACCGGTGATACAGTTTGTTATACGGTAAACGCAGTTGATTCATCTTCTTGCCGAAACTTAGGTGAACTACAAGTGGCCAGCTGCATTCAATTCATCATAAAATCGAACCCTCCACCACCATGTATTGGCAATACAATAAATACCTTCGATTATGTTGAAAACCTGTCAGGATTTACAGCAGGTAATGGGTTTAGCAGAGTAGGTGTTTTAAAAAGTAATTGGGAAAATGCTACTGGCGACGACCATGATTGGTATGTTTTTGATCAAGCTGCACGATCGAGATTTTCTAATACAGGGCCTGCAGCAGACCATAGCGTGAATGATGTTAACTATCTTTATGTTGAGGCAAGCGGGCATAACAACGAAACAGCAAATTTAATTACACCATGTTTTGACCTTTCAAGTTTGAGTAAGCCTAGTTTTAATTTTTGGTACCACATGTTTGGTTCTGATATGGGAGAACTACATCTAGACGTTTATTTTGGGGGTCAGTGGGTATTGGATATCATGCCTTTTATTTCTGGAAACCAGGGTGACGTTTGGAAGCAACAAACTGTTGACTTGACAAGCTATACAGGCAATACTATAAAGTTTAGGTTCAGAGGCATTACAGGTAATGGCTTTAGAAGTGATATTGCAATTGATGACATTGAGCTTATTGAGCCGCCTGCAATTGATGTTGGGGTGAAGGCAATACTTCTTCCTACCGAAGATGCATGCAGTGGAACAGCAAATGAGTCTGTTAGTATTCGTATCTATAATTTAGGCACTAATTCGGTGGATACTATTCCATTAGCTTATGATATAAATGGGGGCACTACAGTAAGGGATACTGCTTTTATAACTATTCCTTCATTCGATAGTACTGATTTTGTCTTTTCGCAAACTTTTAACATGTCTGTTGCAGGAACTTATACTATTAATACATGGACTGAGTTAAGTAATGATGGTAATCTGACCAACGATAGTTTACTCAATTATAGCCTAGCTTCATCGCCCATAACAACAATTTTTGCCGATACATCAACTTTTGACAACTTTACTCCTGGCGTACCTGGAGTTTTTAATGATGGCTGGAGCAATGCCACAAATGATGGACATGATTGGTACATCAGTTCAGGTCCCACACCATCATCAAACACAGGTCCTGCCTCTGATAATGGTGGTTCGGGTAATTTTATTTACATGGAGGCAACGGGCATCAATCAAGGAGTTGAAGCAAATCTTCAAAGCAAATGCTATGACATTTCGAGTTTAAATTTAGCTGAACTTACTTTTTACTATCACATGTTTGGAAGCAATATGGGGGAACTACATTTGGACATATTGGAAAATGGGATATTAACAAGAGATATAATTCAACCTTTTATTGGAGATCAGGGAAATTCCTGGAACTCAACAGTAGTTGACTTAAGCCCTTATTCTGGAACAATTAAATTGATATTTAGAGCAGTATGTGGAAATGGATTCCGAAGCGACATCGCAATTGATGATGTATCAATTCGAGATGCTCTTCCTGTTGGTATTGAAAACCACTTTGCTAATCAGCCATCGATTTTAGTTTTTCCAAATCCAGTTAATGAACAGCTAAGCCTTGATTTGGGTACTGCAAGTTCTGCACAAATCCAATTCTTAAACGTTTCTGGCAAACTTGTAATGGAAAAACAGATAATTGAGAGCAAATCAACTTTAGATGTTGCTCATATCTCTTCTGGAATTTACTTTATTCGCATCCAAACCAAAAATGAGCTTTTCACTAAAAAGCTTATTAAAAAGTAAAGTTTACAAGTCAAAACTTGGTTCTGGAGCTCTTTTAAAAGCTTTTTTCTTGGGCTTTATTGCACTTACAAACATTACACTCACCAACTCCTCATCAGTCGTTACCATGGTCTTTGAAACGCCATTAATGATTTTCACTGGTTCATCATATTTATACTGACGTTCAAATGGCTCAAAGGTGCCATCTACAAAACTCAATTGTATTGAACGCGTGTCAACATTGCCATTAATTACTTTTACTTTACCTATAAAGCAATCGGCAAAACTTCCTTTTCGAATCGAGACAATTATATCGTCATAGACTCCATCATTTACCTCTTCTGCACCGCGGCTTTCGAATACCTTAATGTATTTTTGATAACAATTTACACTTTCTTGTGCTGTTGATTGTAAAATGAAAGAAGAGCAAAGGATAAAAAATAAATATTTCATGTTGTAATTTTTAATAGAGGGCGAAAATAAATATAGTTTCAGTCTTTCTATTCCTCTACTTCATTTATTTTTGTTCACAAATAGAAATTATGCCATTATCACAAGCACAGGAAAATTTTCAAGAAGCTGAAAAGCTATTAAGTGATTTTAATAAAGATGCGGCTAACTTTAAAAAAATAGATGAAGCCATTGATCTAATCACAAGTTCTTTGAAGAACGGTGGTAAAATTATTTCATGTGGGAATGGTGGTTCTATGTGCGATGCAATGCATTTTGCAGAAGAATTGAGTGGGAGGTTTAGAAACGATCGTAAGGCATTAGCAGCAGTTTCAATTTCAGACCCTTCACATATCAGTTGTGTTGGAAATGATTATGGATATGATTTTATTTTTTCTCGTTATATAGAGGGGCTAGGTAATGCAGGCGATGTGTTGCTGGCGATAAGCACATCAGGTAATTCAAAGAATATATTAAAAGCCATCGAGGTAGCTCGGTTAAAAGGAATAGATGTAATTGGATTAACCGGAAAAGATGGTGGGAAAATGGCTTCTATTTGCGATATTGAAATAAGAGCTCCACACTCAAAATTTGCTGATCGTGCTCAAGAAATACATATAAAAGTAATTCACTCTCTAATTCACGGTGTTGAGCAAGCGCTTGAAAATTAGCGGACAGTTCCCCCAGGATGCCTAAAGTTTAGCTGGTATTGAAAAGAAGTTCTAACTGCTTTTCCAGCCTTAAATCCTGGCAACCAATCAATGGCACGCATTAATCGAATTGTTTCTTCATTACATCCACCAGGGACTGCTTCAATAAGTCTAACGTTAGATATTAATCCATATGGTTCAATTATAAAATCAATAGTTACTCTACCAGAAATATTTTGTTGATAAGCTAAGGATGGGTATCTGAAATTTTTACTTACAAAGGAATTGACAGATTCACCATTTAAAACTTTAGGCTTTTTATCTACTTGATTAATGGAGTAGACCGTTGCAGATGAATCAATGTCATAATCTCCATAGGGAAGCTCCTCATATCCTCGCTTTTTGCAAAGGCGTTTATATTTTTTAGTATCAAAATGAAACTTTATTTTTTCATAACCCAGACTCTTAGTGTTTCTGCTCTCATCTGCTTGCCAGACGATGCGATCAAAAATTCGTTCTGCCTCTTTTTGCAGTAAAACATGACCTGTATCGGCAACTGACTTATAGATTACCTTTCCTCTGTAATCTACCATAAAAGTGATGTAAATCTTGCCTTCAATATCCTCTTCTAATAGCTCGTCAGGGTAAACTATTGCCTGCTCTACAAAATCTTCCAACTCTTTAACACCACCATTTGGTGTTGCTGGAAAATGAACAGTTCTAAAAAGATTTATCCGTTGAGATTGAACTGCTTGAGTTAAAACAAAAAGGAGGATTAGTGTAAAAATGTGAGTTAGGCACTTCATTTATCTTTATCTTGCCACTAAGTTAAACTTATTTTACTATAACCTTTTAAGTCTACTCATTATGTTAGTTAAAACTTTTGGAAGCGCCGTTCAGGGCGTTGATGCAATTACCATTACAATAGAAGTTAATATTGGCCAGGGCATAAACTTTCACCTTGTTGGTTTACCAGATAGTGCTGTAAAAGAAAGCCACCACCGGATCGACTCAGCTTTAAAGAACAACGGATATAAAATCCCGGGTAAAAAAGTGGTGATAAATATGGCACCTGCTGATATACGCAAGGAGGGTTCAGCATACGATTTAACAATTGCAACAGGAATTTTAGCTGCTTCTGAGCAAATCAATCATGAAGAAGTGGGGAATTACATCATAATGGGTGAGTTAAGCCTAGATGGGGGCCTGCAACCAATGAAGGGTGCATTGCCCATAGCTATTCAAGCCAAAAAAGAAGGCTTTAAAGGGATTATTCTTCCAAAACAAAATGCAAGAGAAGCAGCCATTGTTGATGGCTTGGAAGTATATGGTATTGAAAAAATTAGTCAACTCATTAATTACTTCAATGGAATTGAAGAGTTAGAGCGAACGAAACTAAATACGCGAGAAGAATTCTATAATAATTTGAGTGCCAATGAATTTGATTTTGAGGATGTAAAAGGTCAGGAAAATATTAAACGAGCTCTTGAAATAGCTGCAGCAGGAGGACATAATGTTATACTGATAGGACCGCCTGGTGCAGGTAAAACCATGCTGGCTAAACGATTACCCACCATTTTGCCTCCTTTAAACTTGCACGAAGCATTAGAAACTACAAAAATCCATTCAGTTGCAGGTCGTATGGATGCCGACGCTTCTTTAATCACAATGCGACCTTTTCGTTCACCACATCATACCATAAGCGATGTGGCTTTAGTCGGTGGAGGTAGTTTTCCACAGCCCGGTGAAATTTCTTTGGCTCATAATGGAGTATTGTTCTTAGATGAATTGCCGGAGTTTAAACGTACTGTTTTGGAAGTTATGCGGCAACCTATGGAAGAGCGAAGAGTTACCATTTCTCGTGCTCGATTTACGGTGGATTATCCTGCATCTTTTATGTTAGTAGCTTCAATGAATCCATGTCCTTGTGGCTACTATAATCACCCTGAAAAAGAATGCATGTGTGCTCCAGGAATGGTGCATAAATACTTAAATAAAATATCTGGTCCCTTGCTTGATCGAATTGATTTACACGTGGAAGTTACTCCGGTAGATTTTGAAAAATTGGCTGAAAAACGCTTGTCAGAGAAAAGTGAGGTCATTCGAGAACGTGTTGTTAAAGCAAGAGAAATACAAGAACATCGCTATGCAGAATATGAAGGGATGCACTCAAATGCTATGATGGGATCAAAGCAGTTAAGGGCAATTTGCAGAATAGATAGGGAAGGTCAGGAATTGTTGAAAAAAGCAATGGAAAAATTAGGCTTATCTGCACGAGCTTATGATCGAATATTAAAAGTGTCGAGAACCATTGCAGACCTAGATGACAGCGAAAGCATTCAGTCGAATCACCTAGCAGAAGCAATTCAATATCGCAGTTTAGACCGGGAAGGGTGGGCAGGTTGATTAATTCGCTTTTCATTAACTTTGATAACCAAAAGTTGGAATGGCAATAATTGGACTCATTCAAAATTGAATCAAAAACTAGGATGCGACGCTCTACTACATTTAAATCAACACTTATTTGCATTTTGTTTGCATCACTCTTTTCTTGTGAAGAAGAGGGAGATCCGCTGACCTTAGAAGATATTTATGAAGCTACAAACAATAATAAGCGAGAATTTCAGGCAAAAATAAATGGCTTTGATTTTATTGCCGATGCTGCTTCTGGTGGAAAAGAAGAAGATGTTTTTTTTGTTGTAGGTGCTCAAAATAGCACGGCAAGTATTACCATTAAAACACTAGATATTACTCCAGGTTTGTATTTAGGGGAAGATAGTATGAGTAATAGCATTGTATTTAAAAATGATGTGGGTAGAGTCTTTTCTTCAAACTCTCCAAATAATGAGTCTGACGCAGCTATAAGCATACGTTCCTTTAGCGAAAAAAATGCATTGGGAACGGGAGTTTTTTCAAGCACACTTTACAGTTTAGATTCTGATGAGGTTCTTGAATTAACGAATGGAGAGTTTAATTCAGTTATTTTTAATATTCCATTTTTTGGTAAGATGACAGCTCTAGTAAATAATGAGACATATAAGGCTGAGGAGTGCTCATTTACGACTCAATCGAACGGAAACTTTATATTGTCAACGATTCAATCTAGTATCAACAATGACACCATTGGCATAAGCTTAACAATTGAAGACACTCTTGAAGTAAAGACATACGATTTTGAAGAATCCGTAGCCACTGCAACTTATAACACCAATAGCTTTTCTGCTAACATTTTCAAACATCAATTTACTGCTGAGTCAGGTAGTTTAAGAATAACCAAGATTGATACTATTGAAAATAGGGTTTTAGGTGCATTTAGTTTTGATGCTACTAGCATAAATGGTGAAGCGGTTTCAGTTCGTTCTGGAACATTCGAGGCCATTATCAAATAAAGCTATTTTTCGTAAACTTGCACTTCATTCAGAATGATTGAATAAATACAGATTATCATGACAAAATTTACCTCAACAGTAGTGTTGCTTTTTTCATTCACCATCTTGTTTTCTTGCCAAGAAGAGGAGCTAACGCCTAATGAAGATGCTGCAAAATCTCAACAAGCAGGAATAACCATTCATAACAATGGTGGAAATATTGATCCGAATGGAGGAGGTAACGGTGGTAATGGCGGTGGATCTTCTGTTGATGAATATTTTAGCGCTGAAGTTGATGGTGTGTTGAAAACAGGAAATAATCCATTTTTTCAATCTGCCTTTGGGATAGATCAAATAAATAGTTCTTCTAGTTCAGTTACCGATTTATTTCAGATTAATATTTTGGGGACATTAGAAGTTGGCACTATCAATAATCCAACAATCAATTACGTGAAAACACAAACCAATACCTATGAATCCATTAATGGTCAATTGGTGTTAGATGAAGTGACCACAGAATTGATTAAAGGAACTTTTTATTGTGATGTTGTTAATAGTTTTAGCAACGATACGCTCATTGTCACTAATGGTCGATTTAAAGTTGAGCGTTAATTTAAGCCTAACTTCTTTTTGAATACAATTTCATATTCCAAATAGCATCTATAATTCGGGATGTAGCTTAGTCCGGTTAAAGTGCGCGTCTGGGGGGCGCGAGAGCGGTGGTTCGAATCCACTCATCCCGACAACAAAAAATACTTCCACGAAGTGGTCATTACAAGCAAATGCGTTTACCTTGAGCTTGCTCAAAAGTAAACGCATTTGCTTGTAATGAAAAGAGCGCAGCGAATAAGTATTTTTTGTTGTCGCCTCCCCACCCAGGATGGCCGAAGGCAATCCACTACAGATAATTCTTAATTATTTACCTTGAGCT
>JAVJQS010000006.1:0-81750 GCA_040218815.1 Vicingaceae bacterium
TAGATTTTAGATTTTAGATTTTAGATTTTAGATTTTAGATTTTAGATTTTAGATTTTAGAAAAATAGCAAATCAAATAACAAGTAAAAAAATAGCTGTCAAAATTTTTGAATAATATTTATTTCTAAAGTTTCGTTTGTTACCCTCACTCTTCTGCTTCAATACAAAGTCCTCCATATACATTGAAAAAAGATATACTCTATTTTTTTATTGAACACTTCTATTTATTCAGTGTATCGATATGAAAAAGTTACTTTTGCGCGCATGTCAAAATCTCAAGAGTTTTCAATATTCACCTTATCTAATGGGCTCAGAGTAGTTCACAAACAAGTTGATAGAGCAGTGGCTCACTGCGGCATTATGATTAATGCTGGAACTAGAGATGAACTTGAAGATGAAAATGGAATTGCACATTTTATTGAACATGCCATATTTAAGGGTACAACTAGAAGACGAGCCTACCATATATTAAATCGCTTAGATAGTGTTGGAGGTGAAATTGATGCGTATACCACTAAAGAAAATACCTGCTTTAATGCCTCGTTTTTAACTGAATACTATGATAGAGCCATTGAGTTAATTGCTGACATTACCCTCAATAGTTCATTTCCTGAAAAGGAATTAGAAAAGGAGAAAGAAGTGGTGCTCGATGAAATAAATGTTTATCAAGACAGCCCTTCGGATCAAATATATGATGACTTTGAAGCTCAAGTATATGAAAACCATGCCTTGGGAAATCCAATACTGGGGACCGCTAAAAGCGTTAAACAAATTAACAAAGCTGCAATTCAGAAATACATGAGTCGATTATACCAAACCGAAAACATGGTATTTTCAAGTGTAGGTAATATTTCAGAAAAACGATTAAAAAATAGGCTAGAAAAGCACTTTGGAAATTTCAATAACAATTCCTTCCATCAAGAAAGAATTGACTTTAAACCCAACACGCCTAAAAAAGTTCAAGAAAAAAAGGCTACATATCAAACCCACTGCATGATGGGCAAAGCAGTGATGGGTGCCAATGACCCTAAAAGGACAAACTTTATTCTATTAAACAACATTTTGGGCGGGCCGGCAATGAACTCAATCCTCAATTTAAAAATTAGAGAAAAGTATGGATTCACCTATAATATTGAATCCAACTATTCGATGTATTCTGACACCGGATTGTTTTCAATTTACCTTGCCTCAGACCCTAAATACATGGAGCGCTGTGTAAAAGCGACAAATAAAGAGTTGAAAATACTTCGAACAAAAAAGTTGAGCAGCAGTAAATTAAATCAAGCAAAACAACAATTAAAGGGACAATTAGCAATATCAAGAGAAAGCAATAGTAGTTTAATGTTATCCTATGCTAAAAGTCTTTTATTACATAACAAAATCAACACATTAGCTAAAATCTATCAACGTGTTGATGAAATTTCGGCTTCAGATATTCTAGAGATGTCTAATTTGCATTTTAATATGGATGAATTTGACTTTCTATATTATAATGGTCAATAGTCTTTAGTTCACAACATCCGTTAAACCAACATTTTTCTACCCTACTAAGTCAAAAAAAGAGGGTATTGGCTTTGCCTTCAACTTTTCCAGCACCAACTGATCCACTGGAAAGGTAAAATTATCCACTTCTAAATCGGCTAGTTTTTTCCAAAAAAATGTATTGTTTATATCGTCTACTGCACTAGTGCCGCTTTTTATCTGCTCTGCTTGGGTACTTTCCACTAAATAATAAACACTTATCAACTGTTCTTTTGCATTAAAAGCAGATTCTTGGAAATAATCAGTGGTATAAAAATGTTTTACAGCATCAATTTCAATGTTGAGTTCTTCTTTAAATTCCCTCTTCAAGCCATCTATCAAGCCTTCACCCAATTCATGCCCTCCTCCGGGGAATTTAGTAAAACTCCTCCCCTTTAAAACTTCATTAGAAAGCAACAACTCTTCCTCCCGATTAAGGAGAATACCGTAAACTCTCAAATTGTACGCTTTAACATTATTATTCATCACAATATATTTAGATTTTGCCGTTAAAGATGATCCTACCCTAGACCTACAATTTTACTATTTTTGACGGCGTGAAAATAAAACCCTTAATCTTTCTGCTTGTTCTCATTTTTGGGTTAATTAATTTGCACGCTCAAACTAATACCACTAAGGTTGAAGGGCGTATTTTAGATGAAAATGGCAAAGCAATTGACGCGGCCAGCATTTCAATCAGCGGCAAAGGTAGTGGATCAATTAGCAATAAAAATGGAGAATACTCCATAAAGGTTCCATCCGATACAAGTGTTACCCTCACTATTACCCATATTAGCTTTCAACCTCAACAAAAAACCCTATTCTTAAAATCAGGTGAAACTAGAAGAATCGTTTTTAACTTAAAAGCTTCCTCCTATAAAATAGATGAAATACAAGTTGAGGAAGAGAGAAACCGGGCAAAACCTATGCAGAGTCTTGACCCTAAAAATATAAAATACATTCCTTCGCCTAATGGTAGTTTCGAGGCCATTATAAAAACGCTTCCAGGTGTTTACTCAAATAACGAATTGACTTCACAATATAATGTGCGCGGAGGAAGCTTTGATGAGAACCTCGTTTATGTTAATGACATAGAAATTTATCGTCCTTTTTTAATTCGCAGTGGAAACCAAGAAGGCTTAAGCTTTATTAACCCCGACATGATTAAGGATATTGACTTTTCTGCAGGAGGGTATGAAGCAAGGTATGGCGATAAAATGTCCTCTGTGTTGGCGGTTACCTATAAAGAACCAAAAGAGTTTGCTGGCTCGGTAACAGGAAGTTTATTGGGCGGAGCAATGCACATAGAAGGCTCTCCGGGTGATCATAGATTTACCCACATTAGCGGAATTCGTTATAGGAGCAACCGCTATGTACTGGGGAGCCTAGATACACAGGGAGATTATCGCCCAACTTTTGTAGATGCTCAAACCTACCTCACCTATGATGTTTCTGAAAAGTGGGAGATTGGTTTTTTAGGGAATTATGCCCGAAATAAATATGAATTTGTTCCTCAAAATCGAGAGACAAATTTTGGTACTATCCAGCAAGCCCTTCGATTGACAATTTTCTTTGAAGGACAAGAGGTTACGGACTTTGAAACTTATTTTGGAGCAATCACTAATACATACAAACCCAACCAAAACTTAACCCTATCAATTGTCACCTCAGCATTTCGTTCATTCGAAACAGAAACTTTTGACATTTTAGGACAATATTTTATCGATGAGTTAGAGCGTGATTTAAGTAATGACAACTTTGGTGATGTAGCTTTCAACAGAGGTATTGGTTCATACTTAAATCATGCAAGAAACTACTTGGATGCCTCTGTTTACAATGTACAACATAGGGGTAAACTAGTGGTTGAAAATGGCAATTGGGAATGGGGCTTACGTGGACAACACGAAGAAATTATTGACGAACTAAAAGAGTGGGACTTGATCGATTCTGCGGGTTATTCTATTCCTCAGCCACCTCAACGGCCTGGACAAAACCCAATTCGACCTATTGAGCTGAATTTATTCAATAGCTTTAAGGCAGAAAACACTTTAGTTTCAAATCGATTGATGGCTTATGGTCAGCGGACTTTACGATGGATGGATAAGGGGGAAAATGAATTTATTTTCACAGGAGGTTTACGAGCAAATTATTGGGATTTAAATAACGAAACAGTAGTTAGCCCACGGGCAAACATAGCCTGGAAACCAAAATGGGAAAGAGATTTTTTATTCCGATTTAGCACAGGTTTTTACTATCAACCACCATTTTACCGCGAATTACGGGACTTTGAAGGAAACTTAAATAAAGACATTAAAGCCCAACGTTCCATCCATTTTGTGCTAGGTGCTGATTACAACTTCAAAGCATGGGATAGGCCATTTAAGTTCGTTGGTGAGGCGTATTACAAAAGAATGGATAATGTTATTCCTTACGAATTAGATAATGTTCGAATTCGCTATTATGCTGAAAACTCTGCTGAAGCTTATGCTGTTGGAGCTGATTTCAAAATAAATGGGGAGTTTGTAAAGGGCGTAGATTCTTGGGTAAATATTGGCTTTTTGAGCATTCAGGAAGACATAAAGAATGACTTCTATTACGATTACTTCAATAGTGATGGGGAAAAAATTATTCCTGGATTTACATTAAACAACACTCCAGTAGATAGCACAAGAAATGAACCAGGCTATATTCCAAGACCCACAGATCAACGCATTAATTTCAGCTTGTTTTTTCAAGATTATTTACCGCGAAATCCTAGTTATCAAATGCACCTTACCTTCCATTATGGAAGCGGTTTACCTTTTGGTCCCCCTTCAAACGAGCGTTATAAAGATACCTTGAGAATTCCTGCTTATTTGCGTGTAGATTTAGGATTTTCTAAGCAATTGCTGGGACCAGATTCCAAGCTTGGGCCGAAAAATCCATTTCGACATTTTAATTCCATTTGGCTAGGTATAGATGTTTTTAACCTATTGAATCGAAATAACACCCTCTCCTACTTATGGGTAACTGATGTTACTAACCGACAATATGCTGTGCCGAACTTTCTAACTTCAAGGCAGCTAAACGTGAGGTTGCAATTTGAGTTTTAACAACTCTTTTTCAAGACTTAAATAGAAACCCCGATTGCATGTCTTCAATTTATCTAAACAGAATTTAGATAAATTATTTAAACTCCTTATCTTTATTCTGTCATGAAGAGAAGAGCAACTGTCAAAAAGTTTGGTGAACAACTGAGTTCAAAAATTGCGAAGCCGTTCAATACTCGTGAGCAAATCATATTGCGTGACTATTTGGCCATGCAACGCACAACACTGGCAAATGAACGCACCTTATTTTCTTACATTAGAACAAGTTTGTACTTGGTATTAGGAGGTATCGGCTTAAGTGAAGTAGACTACTTTTCACATATTAAATGGGTTGGAACTTTGGCCTTGTCCTTAAGTGCACTCGTCCTAGTATATGGTTTTGTGCGATACATTGTCTTGCGCAAAAAACTCCAGAAATTTTATGATGCCATGCACTTGGACGAGGCTGAGTTAGAAAGGATAAATAACGGGAATCAAGATAGTGGCCAAGATCCAAAAGAGAAGATTTAATGGAAAACCAATCCTAAAAAAGTCTTTAAATGTATAATTTCCTACACTATAAACCATGGTATTGGTTTGGTAACCAATTGGAGTCATAAAACTAGCACTACCAGCAAAAGTAATCGCCATTAAAAAAGGAATTGGACTTAATCCCATGCTATGGCTCAAAGAAATTGCGATTGGAGCAAGCAACGCTGCAGCTGCATTATTTGACATTACTTCAGTTAAAATTGAAGTAGTTAAGTACAAAGCTGACACAACAGCTATTGGTCCAAAGTTCTCCGCAATATTAGATTGAATTAAGCTAGCTAATTGCTCACTTAATCCAGTTTTATTCATAGCAGCACCTAAACTCAAGGCACCAGCTAGCAAGAAAATTACCCGCCAATCAATAGATTTGTAGGCATTTTCCATTGAAATAATGCCTGAAAGTACCAGGAGAAATATTCCACCAAAAGCACCCACAACTAAAGGAACAATATTTAAAGAAGCCAATGCTATAACCAATGCGATGATTGCTCCAACCGTGATTAAGCTTTTGGAATTAATTTTATCGATTCCGCTTTCACTCAGCGACAAAAAAGGAGCTCTTCTTTTGCGCTCTGCTTTATATAGCATTTCAAACCCTTTGTTGTTTGTTTGCAATAACAATACATCTCCTGCTTGTAAAATAGTATTGCCTAAATCATTTATTTTTTGCTTTCCCCTATGCCTAATCGCCAAAACTCGT
Source organism: Vicingaceae bacterium (assembly GCA_040218815.1). GTDB lineage: Bacteria > Bacteroidota > Bacteroidia > Flavobacteriales_E > Vicingaceae > JAVJQS01. The sequence continues at coordinate 5,841 of JAVJQS010000006.1, forward strand.
GCGTTATAACGATCAAAAAAGTCAAGGTTTTCCAGTTTCCGATTTACTAAATGAGAGTTGGGCATGATAACGATTTCAATGGCTTTCGTTTCTTCCTCAGGAAACTTCAAGTCACCGAAACTTTCTGACATTTCCAACAACTCGTTATTTAGGATTTTCTTAATTCGGGCCAAATCTCCGCGAACTAGTAACACATCATTTTCTTTCAACTTAAAATCTAATTCAGGCTGTCTAATGATTTTTCCATCACGGACCAATTGCTCTACAATAACTTCCCCTTCCTTTTTTTCCTCAAAAACATCATTAATTCCAATGCTTTCCTCAGCTTTTTCTTCCCCTTCTTTGTACTCATTCAATCGACCAATAACTTTTATCTCAGTTAAGTAATCTTTCACACTACTATCATCAACCAGTTCCATAGAAGCAGCTCTTTCGGGTAGAAGTCTTTTGGAAAAAATGACTAAATATGTTATCCCCACTAAAAAGAAGATGAGGCCTAAAGGCGCAAACAAAAACATATGAAAGCCCTCTAGGCCATTGGATTCGGCAATGCCATCAACTAATAAGTTGGTAGAAGTTCCTATCAATGTGCAACTGCCTCCGAAAATTGCTCCAAAAGAAAGTGGAATAAGGTATTTAGAAGGCTGTTTACCAGTCTTTCGAGCAGCATTTGTGATGACTGGAATAAAAGTAGCTACTACTGGAGTATTATTTATAAATGCTGAAATACTCCCTGAAATAAACGTTAAACTAAAAATTGACCGATGATGATTGGTGGACATCAGCTTGGTAAAAAATGGACCAATACTTTCAATAATCCCTGTTTTAATAAGTGCATTACCCAATACAAACATTGCGGCTACAATAAGTGTGGCATTATTGGCGAAGCCCTCAAAACTCTCAGTGGGAGTAAGCACACCAGTTAAAGCAAAGGTTACCATTATTCCTATTGCAACATGATCAACAGAAAGTTTCTCCGTTGCAAACAAAACGAAAGCCACTAAAATGACAAAAATTGTTATTATGGCATCAACGGACATAAAGTTTAATTTTCAACCTAATTAATAATTCAATTAGATGCAAAGTAAAATAACGAATTTAATACCTAGAAAAATAAAAATGAACCCATTCAACTTTTTGGTGTATATAATTCTGAAACCAAAACTTAAGTCATGAATAATTCAAAATATAAAAGAATAATCCTTTTTATAATTAGTAGCTCCATCATCTTTTTTTCCTTTAAAATTGATGAAAAAGTAAAAGGGTGGTTCTTGGCAGGCTCAAGTCCAAGTGATTATGAAATTGGCATAACTCAAGAAAAAACAAGAGAAGGTAAAGTTGCTTTTTTAAAGTCAACAGAAAATAAAATAAAAGGGTTTGGAACAATTATGCAATCCTTCGATTCAAAAAGCTTCAATGGCAAAAAAGTCAAGCTAAGTGGCTATATCAAATCTTCTGATGTTAAAAATTGGGCAGGAATGTGGATGCGTGTAGATAAAGAAGAAGAAAGAGCAGTAAGTTTTGACAATATGGAAGATAGACCTATAAAAGGAACAACAGATTGGGTAAAGTATGAGATAATTTTAGATGTCCCACCAAAAAGTAAATTAATTAGCTATGGTGTACTATTAGTTGGCACAGGAGAGGTTCTAATTGACAATTTCAATTTTAAGATAGTTGGTGAATCGGAAGAAAAAACTGGAAGAACTAAACTGGAAGACCCTTCAAATACTGACTTCGAAGAATAAATGAAGCATCATATTAATAATAAGAAAACAGATGAAGAATTAGTTCAAATGATGAATAGTGGCAGTAAATTGGCATTTGAGATTCTTTATGACCGATATTCTCTTTCACTATTTCAATTTTTTTATTCAAGATTTAGCAATAAAGAAAAGGCTGAAGATTTTCTTCAAAATACCTTTTTAACGCTATTCCAAAAAGGAGAAACATTTGATCCTTCAAGGAAGTTTTCTTCATGGATTTATACCATAGCCCATAATCAATGTAAAAATGAATTCAGGAACTTAAGTAGGGGTTATCATCAAGTAGAAAATTTTGATTTTAATGGTTTAGTTAGCAATAATGGGAAGAGTTCTGAAAGAATGGATTCGTCCATTTTTTCAGAACAATTGGGCTTGGCGTTAAAAGAATTAAGCCATGAGCAGCAGTCTTCCTTTATTTTAAGATTTAAACATCATTTCTCCATTCGAGAAATAAGCGAAATCCTTCGATGTTCAGAAGGAACTACTAAGTCGAGATTATTTTATTGCTTGAAAAAACTTGCAAAAAAATTAAAACAATTTAATCCTTATACATTATGAGCGATTCAGAAAAAATTTTTTATTTATTGGAAAAGGCCTCTAAAGAAAAATTATCTCATGAAGAGGCATTATTTCTTGAGAGAGAGCTAACTGGAGAAGAAATTAAAGAATATGCAAACGTATTAGAAATATTTAATCACGGCGTATTTGAACTAGCGCCTAGTCCTAAATTGAAAGACAAATTGCTTCACAGTTTCAATTTAGATAAAAGCAAAACTGTTTCTACAAAAAACATAAACAAGAAGGTTCAACTACTTAAAATCGCAGCAATTGGTATAATCCTTATAGGTATAGGATTTTTTTTCTATCTGAGAAATCCTAACCAAGAAAAGATGCAAGAATCAAAGGTTAGTATAGAGGAATTCAATAATAACACAAAAATTGAAGAGCAAAATCAAAAAAATCAACTAGAACAAAGTGAATCTTCTAAATACTTGATGAGTGTAGACTTCTTTAACAACTCACAATTAAGTAACTAGTTTATACTTTTATTAAACAGCTATCCTTTTCAATTAATTCATTGTCATTTATCTATTATTAAAGCCCTAAAACATCTACTCCTTGCTCAAATACCACATCAACTGGTATTCCAAGCTCAGCTAATCGATCTAAATCTGCTTGTAAATCATCACCAATAACAGTTTGTTGAGCTACTAATTCAGCGACACCTTCATAGTTTCCATCACCTTGTAACTTCAATATTTTAGCTGAAAGTGCATTCATTGCGCCAGTCATTTTTTCATAGTTGATTTTGTACTTTCCTTCAGCAGATCGCACAAAAACTCCTTGATCCTTGAAAAAATTAAAGCGAATCATATTGGCTTTGCCGTGAGCAGATGAAGTTCCAAATCGAATTGATCGGAAAATACTTGCCATGAAAGTGGTATAGTAAGTTTTTAGATCTCCTTCTAATTCTCCATTTTTATGAAGCTGAGTAATCATGAAAAGTCCTAAGATATCTGCCTTACCTTCTTCCAAAGCCGAGGCATGTTCCTTTAAAGATTCACGAACTGTCTGCTTGCCATTAATGGTATTCTTAATCCCTAATCCATGTGCTACTTCATGAAACATAGTGTTTGCAAAAAATGCATCAAAATCAATAAATTGTTGCTGACTTTCATCTATTAGTTCATTTGAGATAGGCACTAAGATTTTATCGAACTTAGCTTTCATTGCATTTTTTAACTGAGACCGACGTGTACCTTTTTGCAATTGAATTTTTTCATCATTTGGTAAATTGACTGCTATGGTTTTACTTCCAGCATTGCAATCTCCTGCATAATATACAACATCAAAAGCTGCTAATTGAGAATCGGTTCCTGGCTTTTCTTTTTTATAAGCTTCGTCTACTGGTAAGTTTTTCTGTAAACCGGGCAACATGCTTGCGTATTTTGCTAAACGCTTGCTCCATTCCATATCCTTTACAAGTACATAAGCTTCATGAGCCGCTTTATGACCAAATAATTGGTCTTCATAATTTTCTATTGGTCCAACAATTAAATCCAATTGATTGTCACTCATGTCCATCCAAGCCATGTCACTTTCATAATACTGATCAGTTTGTAGCGCTTTAGCACGTAGAGTTAAGTACTTTTTAAAAGCCGCATTCTCAGTAATTTCTGCTGCTTTTAGTAATAAATCTGATGCTTTCTTTACTTCTTCAGCATAGGCAGCATGATATGGAATGGTCATTAAAATACCTTCTTCATCTCTTCTTAATAAGGTGTATAGTGAAGTCTTATCAGACAAGTTTGCTTGCTCAAACTCCTCTTTTGTCATGTCGGTAGGATAAAAATTTGCTCCTTTTGGCTTTTCTCCAACACCTTCAATAAAGGGTTTGTTACCATTTAATCGATCCCATGGTCCATAATTTATTCTTGCAAATTCTTTTAAATCTTCATCTTGAATCGATTTCAACAACTCTTCCTTATTCCCATATGCTTGTTGCCAAAAAATTCCATCCATAATTTTTGCTGCATCAATTAAGTAAGGAATAACTTCTTTTTGTGAAGCGCTTAACTTGTTGATGTCAGTAGTTAGTTTGACTGAAACGTATTTATTTAACAGCTGATCTGAAGCTGATAACTCATTCACTTTAGAAGTATCTGAATTATTAGAATCATCCTTTTTAGAATTGTCGCTAGCTGTCGGACCACAAGCGTAAAGAATTGAAATTAAGATTAGAGGCAGAATGTTTTTCATGTTTAAAATTTTAATGAGCTTGTAAATGTATTAAATTGCAAAAGGTTTTATGAAGTTCAACTTTTCAAAAAGTAAGTATATGAAAAATATAATTTCTCTACTGGTAATCTTATTAGTGTTTTCCTGCAAATCACGCCAATCATCAGTTAACACCATGGAAGGGATGCAAGAAGAAACTGGAGTTATTAACCCAGTACATAACAGCCAGAATAGTTTAGATTGGGAAGGAACATACAGTGGTATATTGCCCTGTGCTGACTGCATGGGTATTCAGACAGAAATTATCCTAAAAGAGGATGATACATTTGAAAAAACTACAATCTATTTAAATAAGTCTGATAAAAAGTTTGTGGAAACAGGAACCTTTTCTTGGCAGGATGATGGAAAAGTTATTGCTACAAGTGATAATGTTGGAAATATTAATTTATATAAGGTAGAAGAAAATCAATTAAGACTCCTAAACCAAGAAGGAAATCAAATTGAAGGAGACAATGCTAATTTATACTTGCTACATAAGACTCAAGCTCCTATAGTAAATAAGTATTGGAAGGCAATTGAAATAATGGGCCTAGCCGTAGAGATGGATGAAGATATGAATGAACCACACTTACTTATTCGTTCAAATGGTCAATTTTCAGCTGGAGGAGGCTGTAATTCTATGTTTGGGCAAATCACTTTAGATGGGAAAGATAGAATTTCATTTTCTAATATTGCTATTACTGAAATGGCTTGTGCCTTTGATAATTATGATCAAGAGCTACTAGAAGTATTTAATAACACTCAACAATATATTATGGTTGATGAAAAGCACATGCAATTGATTGTGGGTAAAAGGGCCCCTCTAGCAAAGTTTGAAGCAGTTTATTTTTAAGGGCGGAGTACTATCAACAGCTATTAATCCAAACAATAAAATTTACACTTATCGTTCAACAACGTAGCGGTCCCATTTTTCGAGTACCGCCTGCATATCTTCTGGCAGTTCTGAGTTGAACTCCATCCACTCCTTGGTCTCAGGGTGAGTAAATGCCAAAGTTTTTGCATGTAGGGCTTGACGAGGCAGTAATTCAAAACAATTTTCAATAAACTGCTTGTATTTTGTGAAGGTAGTTCCTTTTAGAATTTTATCTCCACCATAATCAGCATCATTAAAAAGCGGATGGCCAATGTATTTGCTGTGGATTCGTATTTGATGTGTTCTACCAGTATCCAGTTTATATTCTACTAAAGTTACATAACCGTAACGCTTCAATACCTTGTAATTGGTTATAGCCGTTTTTCCAATATCTCCTTCAGGAAAAACATCCATCACTTTCCGATTTTTGTGGGAACGCCATATGTTTCCTTCAATTTTACCTTCGTCTTCTTTTACATCTCCCCAGACCAAAGCTTGATAGCGCCGATCTGAAGTACGGTCAAAAAATTGTTTAGCTAAATGACTTAAGGCATATTCTGTTTTGGCAATTACCATAATGCCCGTAGTATTTTTATCTAACCGATGTACTAAGCCTGGCCTTCCTTCATTTCCTTCCGCTTCTGGTAAATTCTGAAAATGATGCACTAGACCATTTACTAAAGTACCGGTATAATTTCCATAGCCAGGATGTACAACCATTTCAGATGGCTTATTCAATACCAATAAGGTCTCATCTTCGTAGAGAATATCTAAAGCGATATCTTCTGGCAATACTTCAGTTTCTCGGGGTGGGTATGGAAGTACCATAGAAATTTCGTCGAAAGGCTTTACCTTATAGTTTGCTTTAACAGCATCGCCATTTACGATAATATTTCCATCTTGGGCCGCCTGTTGAACTTTATTTCGAGAAGTATTTGGGAGTCTATCGCTTAAAAATTTATCAATCCGAAGTATCCCTTGGCCTTTATCAACAACAATATTATGATGCTCAAACAAGTCATCTTCTTCCTCTTGGTGTTCAGAATCACTCATAATTTAAGGAGAAATAATAATTTTTTTAGTGATTTGCTGATCTTGCTGGCTTATTAGTTGTAAAAAATAAACACCTGGTGAAAGTTGACCAATGTCAAAGGTTTTCTTAAACGCTTGTCTAAAGATCAACTTTCCTCGAATATCCATTAAGATCACTTCTTTTATCTTTTCTTCCTCTTGCGTAAAGATATTTATCCTTTCTCTAGTTGGATTAGGATAAACGGTAACATCTGATTGCAGCAAAGGAGAATCTTTCAATCCTACTCCAATTCCTGTTCTTCTAAAAATTGGTCTCATCATTAAACTACCATCGCGAATACCAGCTGAAGGTGAATTCCAGTTAGTCCCATCAAAACTCCAGAATATTTTATCTCTATTGTTAATGTTTAAATCGTAGCCTATATTGAGTGATCGTTCACCAATTGCTTTTAAGCCAACATAAAAAGTTTGATTTACAACAACTAAGCTATCAAAATAATAAGTCAGATAACCATTATTCTCAGTGAATTGTGGATTATATCGAAAGGGTGCTGAAAAAATAACATTTGGTGGAGATAGACTATTCCAAACAGTTAATTCAAGTTCTTGGTTCTGTATATCAGCAGCTTGAGGCAAGAAATATAATCTTAATCCCCCAATTGTATCGGGAAATGGAATGTTAAATTCAACGGCCATAAATGCGGTAAAGCCGTCTGGGCTTTGTGCAGGATTTATACCATAACCTGCTTCTGCTGTACCGTCATCATAAGCGTAATAGTCATATAAAATTGTTTTACCTGTAACAGAGTCATTACTCCGTATAAAGTCAGGTTCTTGGGTCATACCAGGTCTAAAGTCAATGTCGTAAAATGATTCAAACACACCGCCGCTATCTATATCACTCATGGAATAATCAAAATCAATAGGATATGTAAAATTAAGCTGTGAAGATCCTGGAAGAAAAATAAAGTTATCCATGCTTGGAAAACGATAATAGATAGTATTGTTCACGGTATCAGGAATTACTACCTTATTATAAACTGAAAGACTATTCGTAGAATTATTTTTTACCAATGTAAAGGTTGTATCCTTCATATACAATGAGGGGTTAGTCCGAAAGTGAAACCATGGCATGGCAGTATAGTCTTTTAATAAACCTGGTGCATCATAAATAAAAGAGATGTCATTAAAAGCAGTATCATTAACACTACGTCCGCTATTCAGATAAAAATAATCTAGGTGCCACTGGTCAAAGCCTCCAGCTGAACTTGAATAATTTCTAAAGCGAAATCGAAAGCCATTTTTTTGAAGACTATCCGGTACCCTAATATTTTTAAATACAAAGGAGTCTCCAAGAGCAACAATACTATCAATACCAGCTATTCCCCAAATTTTTTCCCAGCCATTTTGGTTGACATTAAAAAAATCTAACACTAAAGAATCCTGAGGGTCAGGACGATCAACGCTTAAACCTCGTGGTTGATAGAAAAAACTAAAAAACACATCGTTATCTGGCAAATTACTTAAGTCAATCGGCACCGAACTCAACTCATCTGCCCGCACTTGTCGAGGATTATCAATGTCATAAGGCAATCCAAATTCATTTAATCCATCTAAAGTTACAACACCAATTGAAGGAGGGTCAATGCCAAAAGTAGTATTTAAATAGGCTGAACGATTAGTATAGAAGTCATTGCTATCAGCATCAACAATATAGAATCGCAAGGAGTCTGAAGTGAATTCAGGCATCAGTGGTATGGTATCCAAGTTGTTTCCTCCAATAGTATCGTAAACATTATAAGCAGGGTATACTAGCAATGTCTGTTTCATAGGTGGATAATTGCTTAAATCGAAAAAATCTATTGTATCTACTGGGTTTGCAACAGCTTGAACAATAGAGTCATTCATATCGTACAAAATGTATCCTGTCGTGTCTGTTACAAAACCTCGACTTCCTTTATAAGGGACTCCTCTGATTAAGATTTGATAAACTAAGGTATCTGTGACTCGAGGACTTGAAGTATTGCTGACTCGTTTAGGAAAGTGATCCTCTGAAAAGTCATCTATAAAGGGTAAGGATAAAGTATCATATCGGTAAACAAAAGTATCTTCTGTTACCAATAGCTTATCGTTGTTTTGCTTTAACTTGAATTCAGGAAACAAGGCAGGGTTGCTCATTGGAGAAACTAAATGATCTTGAGCACTTATACTTCCCAAAAAACAAAGGAAAAATAAAAGAAAAGAGAGCTGTCGCATTACCTTAAACTGTCTGGGTTAACGCTATGTTTTATACTATTAGTATCTGAAGTTAAAAAAAGATCTACAGAGCTGCCCATTCGAACAGTTGGATTTTCACTGTAAGCTGGAATTTGCTTGTTAACTACAGCTATTGCTGTGTCTTCAGCAGTTTGAACTGTTTCTGGATCATAAATTACACTACCTACATTTAGTGCCTTTGCCGTTAGCAAATCTTTCGCCATATCCAATTTTAATTCAATCAAATAGGGAACAGTAGTTAGCTCATTGCCTAGCCCTTGACCAACTACAAAATCAATAGTTTCACCTTTAGAAACTTTTTGACCAGCTTCCACATCTTCTCCATTTATTTGTTGTGCTAAAATGCAGTTAACACATAAGTTTGGCTTATAGCTAAGTTCACCGATACTCAAGCCAAAAGTTTCCATTAATGAAGTGGCTTGCCTTAATGACATGTCTACCAAGTTGGGCATTGAGACCATAGGCGCAGAAGAAGATGCTATAGTTAAATAAATTTTCCTGCCTTGCTTGACTGTTGTATTTGCGCTTGGATTTTGTTCCAAAACTTTTCCAGCTTCAACACCTTTTTCATAAATAGAGTCTGCAATGGCAGTAGTAAACTCACTATTTTCCATCAATAATGAATCTGTTTCTGAAATATTATGACCAATCAAATCAGGCACCAATATGGTTTTGCCATGTAAGGTAAAAGTGTCCAAATAATTCATCGTTCCGTACAATCCACCTGCAACTAAAAGTAGTGCAATTAAAAGGTTGATTAGAAATGTTTTACTGATTAAAAACCGAAAAAAGTTCGACATAAAATCGATTATAAAAATTAAAGTTCAAAGATATGAATATTAGACTGAGCTTGTTAATTAATATTCTCTTTACCCCTGAAAGCATATTGTTTGATTGAGTTACTTTGAAAAAATCAAATTGGTGAAAATGAAAATGGTTGTAGCAATAGCCGCAGGTGGGGATTCTGCAGAGGAAGAAATTTCTTTAATGAGTGCCCAAACGGTTTATGAAAATTTGGATCGAAATAAGTTCGAACCTATTATGGTGGTGATGCGTCACGGAAATTGGAAAGCTCGCTTAAATGAGCAAGAATTTGAAATCGATAAAAATGACTTTAGCTTTCAATTTGATGGTAATTCCATAAAGTTCGATTACGTTTTTATTGCGATCCATGGTACACCTGGAGAAGATGGAAAACTACAGGCATACTTTGACTTGCTGCACATCCCCTACTCCTCTCCAAATCATATTGGTTCGACATTAACCTTTAACAAATGGTATTGTAATACGCTATTAAATCAATTGGGGTATAATACTGCAAAATCACTTTATTACCGCAAAGGGGATGTGGCTAATGAAGATCAAATTATTAAAGAATTAGGTTTACCCTGTTTTGTGAAGCCTTGCTCATGTGGCAGTAGCTACGGGATAACCAAAGTAAAAACCAATGACCAGCTTTCTTTAGCACTTACCAAAGCATTTGAATATGATGTAGAAATAATGGTTGAGAGCTACTTGCCTGGTAAAGAAGTTACTTGTGGTGTATATCAAAAAGAAGGAGAAGTTATTGCTTTGCCCATCACACAAATAATCCCTAAAGGGGAGTTTTTTGATTATGAAGCAAAATACAAAGGCAATTCTATGGAAATAACACCAGCACGAATTTCTTCAGAAGCCACTGAAAGCATTCAGCAATTGAGCAGAGAAGTATATCAGAAGTTGGATTTAAGAGGAGTAATAAGAGTTGATTTTATGTTAGTTGATGAAAAGACCCCATATATTATTGAAGTAAATGCCGTTCCAGGATTATCTAAAGCAAGCTTAGTTCCGCAGCAAGTAGCTGCTCATGGCATTTCGTTGCGCAGCTTTTTTACTGAAATAATTGAGGAAACAAGAGATAATGGATAATGGATAATGGATAATGGATAATGGATAATGGATAATGGATAATGGATAATGGATAATGGATAATGGATAATGGATAATGGAATTTCGGAACATTATATCTATTCTTCTCTATTCTTAAAATAAAAGATTTAAAATTTAGAATTAAAGTAATATGGATTTTTTAGATGAGAAAATAGAAGCGTTTGTTGAACAACATTCTTCCCCAGAATCGGAATTGTTGCAAAACATCAACCGTGAAACTTGGGCAAAGGTACTTCAGCCAAGAATGTTGAGTGGTCACCTACAAGGTAGGGTACTTAGCATGTTATCCCACATGATTCAACCCAAGCGCATTTTAGAAATTGGCACCTACACCGGCTATGCTGCAATTTGCCTTGCTGAAGGCTTAGCAGCTGATGGAGAATTACATACTATTGATGTAAATGAAGAACTTGAGGACTTCATATTGTCAAATTTTAAAAAATTACCTCACTCCAACCAACTGCATTTTCACTTGGGAAATGCATTGGAGATTATTCCAACATTAAAGCAGGATTGGGATTTAGTTTTTATTGATGCCGACAAGGAAAATTATAGCAACTATTACAAGTTATTAATTGATAACATGAAAAGTGGCAGCTATTTGATTGCAGACAATGTGTTGTGGAGTGGAAAAGTGATTGATGCTTACGACCAACTGGATGAGGAAACAAATGCACTGGTAGACTATAGTAAGATGGTTCAAGCCGATGAGCGAGTAGAAAATGTACTTTTTCCCATTCGGGATGGCTTGCAAGTAGCTCGAAAGAAGTAATGTAGTATTTTTGGAAGACTACGCTAATTAAAATTGCAACATTCTGTGCAGAATAAAAATTATAAACCTAAGCAACGCAGCAAGCCTTCAAATGCCGATTTAGTAAAGGGCATTTTGGCAGGAGATTTTATGTCATTGAGCAGAGGCATCACCCTTTGTGAAAGCAAAAAATCTTCAGACAGAAAGTTAGCAGCAGCATTAGTTAGGGAATGTTTACCGCACTCTGGAAATTCGATAAGGATTGGAATTACGGGAGTACCAGGAGTAGGAAAAAGCACCTTTATTGAAGCCTTTGGATTATATTTAATCAAGCAGCAAAATAAAAAAGTAGCGGTGTTAGCAGTTGACCCAACCAGTAGCAGAAGTAAAGGCAGTATTTTGGGTGATAAAACGCGCATGGAACAATTGAGCACTCACCTCAAAGCCTTTATAAGACCAAGCCCAACTTCTGGTTCATTAGGTGGGGTAGCTCATCATAGTCGTGAGAGTATTATTTTATGTGAAGCTGCTGGTTTTGATACCATATTAGTGGAAACAGTTGGAGTTGGTCAGTCAGAAACTGAAGTAAAAGAAATGACTGATTTCTTTTTGCTATTAATGCTTGCTGGTGCCGGTGATGAACTGCAAGGTATTAAAAGGGGCATAATGGAAATGGCCGATGGCATGCTTATCAATAAAGCTGATGGAGATAATTTGCAGGCAGCCAAAAATGCACGAAGGGAGTACCAAACTGCCCTTCATCTTTTTCCTCAATCGGAGAGCGGATGGTCGCCTAAAGTAGCTACTTGCTCTGCTTTGGAAGACCAAAATATGGAAGGGGCGTGGGAAATGATAAAGAATTATGAAGCGAAAACAAAAATCAATGACTTCTTTAATTCACAACGCCGACAGCAATTAAAATCTTGGTTTTTCAAAAGCATTGATGATTTATTGCACCGCAGCTTATTTGAATCTGCTGACTTAAAAGACACCTTAAAGAACCTAGAAACCCAGGTGCTTGAAAAATCAATTTCTCCAGCTGAAGCAGCTGAAAAGGTTTTTGAGAAGTTTAAAAGCAATAATTAAGAACATTAGAAGTTGAAGTAACTATAAAATTACAAACTCAATGAAAGCCCCATCTTTAAGCTACCTCAGCCAAAAAGCAAAAAAATCTTTTATTCGGTTTCCAATGACTATAATTTCTGCAAGCATTGCAGTTGTTATTGGAATTTACTTAACTGAATATGAAAGCGACAATAATAACTTTTTGCCGTATTTCAATTTGTTGCTAACTGCAGCTCTTGGAATCCCAATATATTTTTGCATTTCGATTTTACTCGGCAAAAAAAGAACTACCAACAGTCTTCAGCTCCTAGCATACAGTATTGGAACTCTAATTTTGGTGGGCATCTATGACTCCTTACCAAGTTCTGAAATCACGAATAACACAAGTGTTCCTTACATACGGTATGTTATTTTTAACATTATCGCTCATCTACTAGTTTCATTCGTTCCCTATCTTAAAAAAGGCAATTTAAACGGCTTTTGGAATTATAACAAAGCTCTCTTTATCCGAATTTTAACCTCAATATTATATTCTGGCTTTTTATATGTCGGTTTAATTTTAGCACTTGCAGCACTAGATCTATTATTTGATATTGAGATTCACAAAGAACTATACCTTGAAATATTCATTATAATTATTGGCCTTTTTAATACTTGGTTTTTTGTATCTGGAGTTCCACAAGATTTAGACGCTTTGGAAGATATAAGCACCTATCCTAAAGGTCTAAAAATATTTACTCAATTTGTTTTATTACCACTACTAACTCTCTACTTGACTATTTTATATTTCTATGGTGGTAAGATTATTATTGAGTGGAACTGGCCAAGAGGTATAGTGTCCTATATGATTTCGATGGTTGCTGTCTTGGGAATATTAACTATGCTACTTGTTTACCCCTTTGGCAAATTGAAAGAAAATGCATGGATCAAAAAGTTTACTCATGCCTATTATATTCTATTAATTCCACTCATTGTTATTCTATTCTTTGCCATACATATTCGTATCAATGACTATGGAGTAACAATAAATCGTTACATTATTGTTTTGCTAGGTATTTGGTTGAGTATTGTAGCAGTATTCTTTTCGTTGCGCAGAACAAACATCAAATTTATACCGATTTCGCTCGTGATAATTCTTATACCCATGTCTTTCGGACCTTGGAGCATGTTTTCGGTTAGTGAACTTAGTCAATCTAATCGACTTAAAAATATACTTAAGGAGTATTCAATAATAGAACATGGAAAAGTGCAAAATGAAGTTATTTGGGTAACTGATAGTCTCCCGAAGTTTTATGCAAAAGAAGAGTTTACAAATGAAAATATTCTTCCTGACTCCATTCATAATGAAGTAAAGTCAATCATTCATTATCTTGACGGGCACCACGGCTTTAAAAAACTAGACCCAATTTTCTCTCAAAACTTAGATTCGCTTTTAAAGGTCGCACATGATAGTAGTCGATATATATATGATGCTGAAATTTATATCCGCAGTCTGGGATTAAAAAATGTTCACTTTTATATTGATGGTGATTCAGAACATTTTAATTATTCTATCAGAAGAGAAAATGCTATTAAAGTAAAAGATTATGACTATTTGTATGACTTTGATCACTATCAGTTTAAGGGAAGACACATGGTAAAGATTGGAAACTTTTTAGCTGACAGCATAGACTTTCAACTACATTTAGAAAATAATTCTCTCGATCTCCAATCAAGTTTAGATTCAATAAACTTTAATATTAATTCACTTTTTGAAGACTTGAAATCTAAATATGATAATCAAAACAATAGCGATATCGCTGGAAGTGAAATGACTATCTTAAAATCTACTAAAACTATAAATGTTAAACTACAAATTTTATCTCTGGAAGTAAATGAATCGAAAGACAGTACATTTTTTAGGAACATTAAGGGGAAGCTTTTTTTAAAAATAAAGCCAAATGACTAAAGTCAACCTCTACGCAATTAGAAAAAAGCTCACTTTAATTTTGGGCTCAATTGGCTTAATTGGGATTATCATTATTACCAATGACTCCTTTAATTCTAGATCTGAATTTTCGATTGGAATTTTTATCGTATTGCTGTTTAACTTTTATCAATACTTTATATTTAAAAAGCAGTTCTTCCATATTGATAAAAAATTTATTGAATGGAAGTTTCCTGACTTAACAGATCCTAAGAGAATAGAAATTCAAAGTGAACAGCCTGAATTCAATTTTAGCTGGAAAGGAATTAGCATTAAAGATAGTGAACAACTACATGAAATTTCCCTAGACGGTTTATGGAAAAAAGACCGTAGAAAAATCCAATCGATAATAGAGAAGGTGTTTAAACTTAACTGACTTGCTTCAACTTGTATTCATCATACAACTGATGCATAATACCATCCACCAAACCAACTTTTGGAACAATCACATCCCGGCAACCGCTTTTGCTCATGGCAAACAAAAACAATTCTGTTGCAGGAACAATAACATCTGCACGGTCAGGTCGCAAGCCTAGTTTAGAGATTTTCTCATCGTAGGAAAGATTTTTTAACTGCCTGTATAGTTTCTTAATGGTTCGCTTGGTCATTGGAGCCATTTCACGCAAGAAACTCAGCTTAAACAAAGTATTAATGTTACCACCAGAACCGATAATTCTTCTTGGTGCATAATCTCTTTTAATGTCTGACAGCCAGGCAGTAAGCTCTTTCCAAACCACTTCTTCTACCAAGTTATCTTTTAGGCGAATGGTCCCAATATTAAAAGACTTATCCTTGATTCTCTCCCCATTTTTAAATAAAGTATATTCGGTGCTTCCTCCACCCACATCCATATAAATAAATGTTTCGTCCATTCCAATTTTTTCGGCTACATGGTTTTCAAAAATTAAAGCTGCCTCAGCTTCACCATCAATCAATTCAATATTAATTCCTGTTGCTGCCTTAACCCGGTCAATCACCTCTTTACCATTAATAGCATCACGCATTGCAGAGGTGGCACAAACACGAAATGAGATGACATTAAAGGCATTTTTTAAATGCACAAAACCGTGCATCGCCTCAATAAGTTCTTCAATTTTATGATCTTGAATCTTTTGGTTGTGAAAAGAGTCTTCTCCTAACCTAATGGGAAGTCGAATTAATGAGGCCTTCTTAAAAACAGGGCCATTTTTTGTTTCAAACACATAACCAAAAAATAATCGAACTGCGTTTGAACCAATATCTACTGCGGCAAAGCGTAAACTATCTTCCATCATAGTTCACGAATTTAATCATTCACAGCTAATGGTTCTTCTACTGGAATATCTTTTGCTTTTAGCTGAGCTTCAAAATAATTGTACAGTTCATCTTGAGATCTAAATTCTGGGGCATCATTTCTCTTGTACTTATTGCTCAAATCTTTGTCCCAGTAACGTGCCTTTACATTGTCCCTCAGTTGATAGTCCAATACGGTTTTTAAAATTTTTCTAATATTTTCATCCAAAATTGGCACTAACACCTCTACCCTTCGATCTAAATTTCGCTTCATCCAATCTGATGAACCGATGTAAATTTTTTCATCTCCTCCATTGGCAAAAACCATAATTCGAGCATGTTCCAATAAACGATCGACAATTGATATTGCCTCAATATTTTCACTTACTCCTTTAATACCATTAACAGCACTATTAATGCTTCTAGCAATTAACTTTACTTTAACTCCAGCTTGGCTAGCTTCATAAAGTTTAACTGCCATTCCTTTGTCTTGCAGACTATTTACTTTTATTATCATGTAGGCTTCTTTGCCTTCTTTTGCATTTTCAATTTCCTTATCAATCATTTTATAATGCTGTCTTCGCGCATTAAAAGGAGAAACAATCAAATGTCTAAAAGTATAACGCTTGTAATTGTCTTTAAAAAACTTAAAGATTTTATTCACTTCATTTCCAATATCCTTATTGGCTGTTAATAGGGAGTGATCGCAGTATAAATTCGCCGTTTCTTCATGAAAATTACCTGTCCCAATATGTGCATAACGAACAGCTCCTCCAGCTTCTTTTCGTTTAATTAAAAGTAGCTTAGTATGCACTTTTAATCCTGGAGCACCAAAAACCACACGAACACCTTCTTCCTGAAGCTTGTCCGCATAATTCATGTTGGATTCTTCGTCAAATCTGGCCTTAAGCTCAACAACAACTGTGACAGATTTACCGTTTCGGGCAGCATTTATAAGGGTGTGAACTATTTTTGAATTTTTTGAAACTAAGCGGTAGAGGGTAATTTTTATTGAGCTCACTGCAGGATCAATAGCCGCCTCGCGCATCAATGCAATAATATAACTGTATGACTGGTATGGGTAGCTCAACAATATATCTTGCTCTTTAATCACATCAAACAGGCCAACTTTTCCTTCTAAAATTGGGTGGTTTAAAGCTGGACGTTCAGGATATCTTAAATGTAAGGCCCCAATTTTTGGGAATCCAATATAATCTTTAAAGTTGTGATAACGCCCTCCTGCTACAATTACATCATCAGGCTCCATTCCCACTTTTTTGATTAAAAACTTGAGCAAGTCACTTGAAATTTCTTCATCATGCACAAAACGTACTGGGTCACCCTTCTTTCTATTTTTTAAGCTTTCACTTAACTTCTCCATTAAGCCTGATGTCACATCATCTTCAATGTCCAATTCTGCATCACGCGTAATTTTTATAGTATAAGCCTCAATATTTTCGTAGTTGAAAATATCAAATATTTCATGCAAGCAAGTTCGAATGACATCATCTAAAAGAATAATGTTTTTTCGACCATCTTTATCAGCTAAAACGTAAAAGCGAGAAACAACAGCAGTGGGGATCTCAAGTAATGCGTAGCTTTTATCCTCTTTTTTTCCTTTATTCTGGTTAAATAGTTTTATTGCTAAATAAATGGCTTTACCATTCAATTCAGGCAATTCTCTATCTTCTGAAAGCATTACTGGCACCAAGGCTGGCTGTACAGACTTAAAAAAATATGATCTCACCAGTTCTTTTTGGTGTTGATCTAGTTCATTTTCACTCAAAAAGTAAATATCTTCTTTACGAAGTTCCTCTTTTAAGTTTTTATAAATCCGCTCAAAACGCCTTTGCATTTTCACGTTCAACTTATAAATTTCTTTTAAAATCGCCTTCGGATCAAAACCCAACATTGGAATGGCCTTCTTTCCATAAGCTCCCATGCGTTGCACAGTTGGTACACGCACACGAAAAAACTCATCGAGATTACTTGAAAAAATGCCTAAAAACTTTAATCGTTCTATTAAAGGAACAGACTTATCTTCAGCCTCTTGCAACAATCTTTCATTGAAAGATAGCCAGCTAATTTCTCGATTGTGAAAACTATATTCAGGTTTACTCATAGGTTTTGCTCAAAAGTTTAAAGCAACTGTTTTTAGTTTAATTGAATGTTAAGAAAAAAATAAGCTGATTCTAAATTAAGCCTATTAAATTTTACAAGCTAGCCAATTGCTTTTTAAGGACTTCAATTTTTGCTTGAGCATCAGCTTGTTTCTTTTTCTCATTAGCTACTACCTGCTCAGGAGCGTTATCGACAAAGCGAGAATTGCTCAATTTTTTCTCAACCGCATTTAAAAACCCTTCTTGGTAGTTGATTTCTTCCTTCAATTTATTTTTTTCGGCCGCTACATCTACTTCTTCAGCAAAAGGAATGAAGTACTCATTTGCACCCAACACAAAGCTTAAACTATTTTCAACTTTGGTGTTAACATATTCAATATTTTTCAAGTTTGTGAGCTTAATCACAACAGCATCATATCTGGTTGAAGCAGATTGATCGGCAATCACTTTCAACTCTAGCTGGTCCTTAAAGGAAATGTTTTTATCTTTTCGAATCGTTCGGATCTCAGAAATTAACTTTTTATAGCTTTCAAACTCTTGAACCACATCAGCTGCTCTTTCTTCTACTGGCCAGGTATTGACCATTAAGCTATCAGTTGATTCTCTTTCTGAAAGCAATTGCCATATTTCCTCAGTAATAAATGGCATAAATGGATTTAACACGCGGAGTATATTTTCAAAGTGGGCGATTACTTGAAAATAGGTTTTCTTAGCAAGGGGTTTTTGATAGTCCGGCTTAACCATTTCTAAATACCAAGAACAAAATTCATCCCAAGTCAAGCGATAGCTGCTCATTAGCACATCTGAGATTCTAAACTTGTCGTAATTAGCATTAATTTCAGCCAAGTTTTTTTGAAAAATTGCGGTAAACCATTCATTGGCTTGCTCGGCCACTACTGAAACCTCAGCTTTTTCATTCACCTCCCAGCCTTTAACTAAGCGAAAAGCATTCCAAATTTTATTGGAAAAATTTCTTCCTTGATCACATAATCCTTCATCAAAAAGCAAATCGTTTCCAGCAGGAGCGCTTAATAACATACCAACACGAACACCGTCTGCACCATACTTTTCAATTAAGCCAATAGGGTCTGGTGAATTGCCCAATTGCTTACTCATTTTTCTTCTTTTCTCATCTCGCACCATTCCGGTGTAGTAAACATTTTTAAAAGGAGGCAAGCCTTTATATTCATAACCGGCCATAATCATTCTAGCCACCCAGAAAAACATGATATCAGGAGCAGTTACTAAATCGTTGGTAGGATAGTAATATTTAAAATCTTCATTGTCTGGATTTTTAAATCCATCAAATACTGATATCGGCCACAACCAAGAAGAAAACCAGGTATCCAATACATCTTCATCTTGTCTTAAGTCTGTAGCCTTAAGTTCTGCCTTGCCTGTTTTTTCTCGTGCTAATTCAACCGCTTTTTCAAGAGTTGTAGCGATTACAAAATCATTGGCCCCATCACCATAATAATAAGCTGGAATTTGTTGTCCCCACCATAATTGTCGAGAAATACACCAATCCTTAATGTTATTCATCCAGTGTTTATAGGTGTTCTTTGTATTTTCTGGATAAAATTTTATTGTCCCATCCATTACATGCTCTAGGGCAGGCTTCGCCATTTCCTTCATGTTTAAAAACCACTGTAAAGACAATTTTGGCTCAATAACGGCATCAGTTCTTTCAGAAAACCCGACTTTGTTTTTCATGTCTTCCACCTTCGCCAGAATGCCTTTTGCTTCTAATTCCTTAGCAATTTGCTTGCGTACTTCAAATCGATCTAGACCAACATATAGTTCAGCTTTCTCGCTAAGTGTTCCATCATCGTTCAATATATCAATGCTTGGCAGGTTGTGTTTTAGCCCTAATTCATAGTCATTGATGTCATGCGCTGGAGTTACTTTCAAACAGCCCGTTCCAAACTCTAAATCCACATATTCATCTTGAATAATAGGAATGCTTCGTCCAATTAATGGTACAATAGCACGCTTTCCTTTTAAGTGCAAATAGCGTTCATCTTTCGGGTTCACACAAATAGCAGTATCTCCTAGAATGGTTTCAGGTCGAGTAGTTGCTATGGTTAAAAATTCCTCTTCCCCCTCTATCTGGTAGTTTAAATAATAGAGTTTAGAATTTACTTCTTTATGGATTACTTCCTCATCTGACAAGGCTGTTTGGGCTTTTGGGTCCCAATTCACCATGCGCACTCCCTTATAAATCATCCCCTTATTAAAAAGGTCCACAAAAACCTCAATAACCCCATTTGAAAGATCCTCTTCTAAGGTAAATCTTGTTCTATCCCAATCGCATGAGGCTCCTAAGCGCTTTAATTGAGTTAAGATAGTTCCACCGTACTCTTCTGTCCAATCCCAAGCATGCTTCATAAAGTCTTCTCGACTCAAGTTAGATTTTTTAATGCCTTGCGCTTCCAAGCGTTTTACCACTTTTGCTTCCGTAGCAATGGAGGCATGGTCGGTACCTGGCACCCAGCAAGCGTTTTTTCCCAATAATCGAGCACGACGAACCAATACATCTTGTATTGTATTATTGAGCATGTGTCCCATATGCAAAACACCAGTGACGTTTGGCGGAGGAATGACAATGGTATATGGTTCGCGCTCGTCAGGCTCAGAATGAAATAAATTCTGATCCATCCATTTCTTATATATGGCTTGGTCTCTTTTTATATGATTGTATTTCTTGGGAAGTTCCATTACTCAATTTTTGAACTTGCAAAAATAGAAAAGCAGCAGCAACTTCAGTGATTTGAAACAGTAAATGTTCATTATTAAACTTTCTTTCCTGCACCTAGGTAACAATCTGAATTTAAATTAAGCCACTCGATAAAACTTGTTAAAGAAGTGTTAATGCTTTTAAATCCGACAAAATCATGCTTAGATTTGACTAACTAAATTTTAAAACTATCATTATGAAAAAATTAACCGCTACTCTTGGAATTTTCTTTTTTGCCGTAGCAACAATGTTTGCGCAAGACGCAACTACCAACAAAGTTGAAAATAGCGGAGGTGCTGAAATGACTTTTGAAACAGAAGTAATTGATTACGGTACAATACCGCAAAACGCTAATGGTGTTAGAACTTTTGTATTTACCAATACAGGTAATGCTCCTTTGATTATTTCAAATGCCAAAGGTTCTTGTGGATGTACAGTCCCAACATGGCCAAAGAAGCCTATTAATCCAGGTGAAACTGCTGAAATTTCAGTTAAATACGCCACTAACCGTTTAGGGCCAATCAATAAATCTGTAACTGTTACTTCAAATGCGGTAACACCTACTAAAGTATTGAGAATTAAAGGAAATGTCGAAAATAACGACGGAACACCAGTTAAAAAAGCTTCAGAATTATCTCCAGTAGCAAATTAAAAAAACAGTTTACGTTTCATAAAAGCTTCAAGTGCTATAGAGTGCTTGAGGCTTTTTTTTTGACTTAAAACACAACCTAATCTCAATAAAATAGTATAAGTCAGAAGCATAAAAACTTAAAATCATGAGAAAATCACTATTTATACTATTTTGTATTTCGATTACAGTTTCATCTTGCCAAAAAGATGAGGAAGAAATGCAGGCTGAAGAAATTGTTGCTGATGCCATTGAGGACAATGCAGAATTTGAAAATGCTTTAAATGGGGTTGAAAACGTTTCGGTAGATGCTTCAGACAGAGAAAGTGATTCCTCCAGTTATGAGTTTGAAAATTGCGCTAGCATTACTGTAACTCCTTCATGGCTTTCGGGGACTTTTCCAAAAACGATTGTGATTGATTTCGGAGACAGTAACTGCTTAGGTACTGATGGAAATTACAGGAGAGGAAAAGTGAATATAATACTTTCAGGTCCTTATAGAGATAGCGGAACAACTATTACGACAACTTTAGACAACTACTATCAAAATGACAATAAAATAGAAGCAACAAAAACCAAGACGAATTTAGGTAGAAATGGCACTGGCAATATCGTTTTTGATGTGGTAGTAGAAAACGGTTTGTTCACCTCAGTTAATAATTACAAAATTAGCTGGAGAAGTAATAGAACAGTGGAATGGATCGATGGAGAGAACACTGTATTTAATATTTTTGATGATGAGTACGAGATTGATGGAGCAGCAAATGGTGTTACAAGAAATGGGAATTTATTCACTATGGATATCTTAGAAAACCTAAATATTAAATTAAATTGCAGGTGGATTCGTTCAGGTAAGATTTCCATTGTTCCTGAAAATTTCAGTGCAAGAACAGTTGATTATGGGAATGGAAACTGCGACCGCTTGGCAACCTACACTACCAACGGGAAGGATTATCAATTCAGCATGCGTTAATACACTCAAAAAATTACAATTTGGAGCCAATAAACCCACAGCCAAATAATCCACTACATGGAGTTAAACTAGTTGATATTTTAGAAACACTTCATGAAAAATACGGTTGGGAAGAATTAGGGCAGCGAATAAAAATTGGTTGTTTTAATGAAAATCCATCCATTAAATCCAGCTTGAATTTTCTGAGAAAAACCCCATGGGCAAGAGAAAAAGTAGAACGCTTATACCTGAGAACTTTAAACAAATAGAAGAAACCTATTTCTTAAGCTCAATAGAGAGTTCCAATTCTATAACCCAAACCAATATTTGCCGTAACTCCTCCCTCATATTCCTGCCTACCGAATGGAGGATTAGGGATGTCATCAGACCCGGTAAATCCAAGTCCCAGCTCAAGAAACAGCCTTTTATTTGGATTTAAATTTATTCTACCCCCTGCTATAAATACAATACTTTCTGTAATTCCTTTATCAACTACACCATTAAATTCAACGCTATAAGATCCAGTTGGACCGTAGCTTACAGAAGCAAACCACTCTTGATATGTAATTTGTACTCCGATTGAAAAAGTCCTGAATCCATCAAAATCTCCTAGACCAATTAAAAAACCAGTTCCCTTTATTCCAATTACCGCTTTTGCCCCAATCAAACCATAGTTGGGACCAAGTCCCACGCCAAGATCTAAAAAATTTGAAGGCACAGTATAGGTGGAAGAGTTTTCTTGAGCATCTACTTCAAGTGCTTGAGCACTTAATTCAAATGTAGATATCAATACAATAATTACAAATACAATTCTTTTCATTTTATATAGAAGATTTGAATTCTAGCTTCTTAATTAAAAATCCTATGAAATTCTTTCTAAATAACGCTGCAAAATCAAAGTAGCACTTACTTTATCAATCAAGGATTTGTCGCTGCGCTTATTTTTCTTTACTCCGCCAGCAATCATTGTTTCTAAAGCCATTTGTGAAGTATTGCCCTCATCTTCTCGCTCTATTTTGAGGTCTTTAAAGCGTTTTTTTAAGAAATTAATTAATGGAACAATGCTTTTCTCAATGTGAGAAGCTTCACCGCTCTTTCGAATTGCTTGGCCAATTACTACGGTGGTCACCTTTTCTTTTTTGATATAGTCCAAAAGGAATTCATTAAGCTCAGTAGTCGGAATGGTTGCTAAACCACTCGCAATAATATTCAGACTATCGGTTACAGCAACACCTGTGCGCTTACCTCCAAAATCCAATGCTAAAATTCTTCCCATCAACGACTAAATTACAACCGATTCATGAAGCAACAGTGAATATTTATTAATTCTTTTCCGAAGCTCCCTAGCCGATAAATCAATGCGTATTTTTGAAGTCCAAACAATAGCTAGATGTATCCAACTCTTTCAGATGCTATAAGAGATCTCTTTGGCATAAACATTCCTTTACCCTTTCCAACTTTCGGCTTTTTCGTGGCAATTGCTTTTTTAGTAGCTGCCTATCTGTTCACCTTAGAACTTAAGCGAAAAGAAAGACTCGGTTGGCTTAAATCCTTTACGACCAAAGTAAAAGTTGGTGAAAAAGCAAGCAGTTGGGATCTGATAATCAATGGATTTTTTGGTTTCATAATTGGGTTCAAATTACTAGAAGCATTTATAGATTATTCAGCCTTGGTGGACAACCCTCAAGAATTCCTTTTTTCATCTAAAGGAAACTTTTTGGGAGGAGTATTAGGTGCTATAGCCTTTGCTTACATGAAATACCGAGAGAAGGATAAACAAAAACTCGATCAACCTAAATTAATCAAGCAAGAAGTACATCCTTATGAATTAGTTGGTAACATGACGATGATTGCAGCTATTGCAGGAATTTTAGGTTCAAAACTATTTCACAACCTTGAAAATTTAGATCAATTTGCTGCTGACCCTATAGGTGCTTTAACTTCTTTTAGTGGCTTGAGTATTTATGGTGGATTAATTGTTGGTGGCGGCTCTGTTTTATATTATGCCGTAAAAAAAGGCTTAACTTGGGTTCATGTTGCGGATGCTTGTGCTCCTGGTCTGATGGCAGCCTATGGTATTGGACGAATAGGTTGTCAACTTGCTGGTGATGGTGATTGGGGAATGCCCAATGATGCACCCAAGCCAGAATGGATGAGTTTTTTACCAGACTGGATGTGGGCTTACGATTACCCTAACAATGTTTTAGGAACAGATTTAAAGGAAGATTTTAATCGCATGGGCTTAGAAAGCATTACAGGAAATGCTTGGCCAACTCCATTTTATGAAACAGTAATGGCTGGTTTAATTTTTCTAATTCTTTGGAGCTTGCGTAAAAAGATTCAAATACCGGGTGTTATCTTCTCTTTATATCTTAGCTTAAATGGAGTTGAGCGCTTTTTTATTGAAAAAATTAGAATTAATCCAGATTACAACTTTTTAGGTATTGCTGCAACACAAGCAGAAATTATTGCTGTAGTGATGTTCTTGAGTGGGATTATTGGAATGATTTACTTCTCAAAAAAACAAGAAAAGTACCTTCCCAAAACAACATAGCATTGAGTTTAGATTTAGAAGCACTTTGTCAGGATGTAATTGAATTGAGCCGTGAGGTAGGCATCTTCATTAAAATGGAAGAGCGCAAAGTCAATTCAAAAGACATTGAAGAAAAGTCGTTGAATTCATTGGTAAGTTATGTAGATAAAACTGCCGAGAAAAAATTGATTGAAGAATTAGGGAAGCTTCTCCCTGAGTCAGGATTTATTGCTGAAGAAGGTACCTCAACAAAAAAAGGAGAGCAATACAACTGGATTATAGATCCACTTGATGGCACTACTAATTTTTTACATGGTATTCCAACATATTCTGTTAGTGTGGCTCTTCAGCGTGACGATAAGATCGTATTGGGCGTAGTTTACGAAGTCAACCGTGATGAATGTTTTTATGCTCGTGAAAGTGGACCAGCTTTCTTAAACGCAGAAGAAATTCATGTTAGCGAAAACAAACAATTTGCCGCTAGTTTGCTTGCTACAGGTTTTCCTTATTACGATTATGTGCACTTGGAAAGTTATTTTGAGCTCTTAAAGCAGTTGGCTCAAAAAACGAGAGGAATTCGTCGAATTGGCTCAGCCGCAGTAGACTTAGCCTATGTTGCCTGTGGAAGGTTTGATGGCTTTTTTGAATACAGTTTACATCCTTGGGATGTTGCTGCTGGAGCATTTATAGTGCAGCAAGCTGGTGGCAAAATTACTGACTTTGGTGGTGGTAATAATTGGCTGGAAGGCAAAGAGATTATTGCAGCAAATCAAGCTATACATCAAAACCTAGTTGAGTTAATCGAAAACACTTTTCGTTAATTCAAGGCAATCTTTAGTCTTATTTCTCTTGCTCTGATCCAGCACCTACAGCTTTTTCCTCCGCAAATTCAACTTTTTTCTGGTATCTCACCGCATTACTTGATGCTTCAATTCCATGTCCATATCGGTTGGCATAAACAGATGTGAACTGGGCTCCAAAAAATAAAATCAAACAAGAGTAAGACACCCAAAGTAATATTAAAACTATAGATCCAGCAGCTCCATAAGTGGATCCTGGATCAGCTTTTCCAAAATAGTAACCCAATAAAAACTTTCCTATTGCAAATAATACCGCTGTTAAGACTGCTCCTATCCAAACCGTTTTCCATTTGACCTTGGCATCTGGCAAGTATTTATACATCAAGGCAAAAAGTACTGAAATTACTCCAAGAGACAGAATAACATCCAAGGTTCTCGCGAGATAAAGTAGAATGTCTGGAAAAGAGTTTTGAATAAAATTACTTAAAGCTGAAAGCGCTGCCGTTAAAACAAAACTAATTAATAATAAAAAACCAACAACTAAAATAAAACCAAAGCCACGTGCTCTATCTATTGCAAGCTTTTTAATTCCAGTCTCCTCTTTTTGCTTAATTCTAAACACTTCATTCAACGAAAGCTGAAGCTGGTAAAACACTCCTGTAGCTCCAAAAAGCAAGGTGGCAATTCCAATTATGGTACTGATAATGCCTCTACCCTCCTTCATTACATCTCCAATCATACTTTCAATAGAGTTAGCGGCCTCTTCACCAAGTGCTTTTGAAAACTCTCCATGTAACTCTCCCTGAACAATTTCAGGTCCCCAAATTGCACCAACCGAATTTACTATAATAACTAAGAGTCCAGGCAAAGAGATTATGGCATAATAAGCTACAACAGCACTTAACCTGAAAGGTTGATTCTTATTCCATTGGATACCGGTCTCTTTTAAAAGGCTCCAAATATGATTGATTTTGAATTTTTCCTCTTTAGTCATATACCATACTTTGTACTTTTTATTCCTTTAGAACTAGATTAGATCCAAATTTAACTTAGTAGAAGGTAAATAAAAAGCGATGTGATGGAACTTCAGATTAGATACTTATGCTACTTAAAACAACTGAAGAGATAGAATTATTAAAAATCTATCTCTTCATCTATCTCTTCAGTTTATGTAAAAAAGAATTATCTGAATAACTTAATTCTTCCTTTCAATTTAATTTCTATCGTTTAATGAATAGCTTTCTTTCAATAAAATCATCTGTTGTAGTCCAAACTTTAACTAGATAAACTCCAACTACTGGATTAAGCAGTTCTACTTCAGTCTTTTGATCTACATCAGCAAAGTCTTTCTCAAAAACTAATTGTCCGTTATAACTATAGATTTCTACTTTACTTAAGAATTTATTTTTAGGCAATTGAATATTAAACTTACCATCACTTGGATTTGGAAACAAACCAAATTCTCCAGTTCCAAAATCCTCCAAACCAACAGCTATAATATTAATCGTTTTAATAATTGTATCCTTACAATTAAATCCATTGGAAGCTATTAAAGTAACATCATATAACCCAGGAGTTGAGTAGGAGTAAGATAGAGAAGAACCAGTCCCTTTAACTCCGTTTCCAAAATCCCAATTCCACGAAATTGCGCCCGGTGCGTTTGATGTAAAGTTGATAAATCGATTCAATACCAGTGGAGAGTCAACTGAAAAATCAGCAATCATTTTATTGATTGTAATCATCTGGGAGCTTGTATCGCTGCCAAAACTATTTGAAACAATTAATTCAACTTCATATATACCTGCTTCACTATATGTATGACTAGGATTCTGAAGAGAAGAATTTGTGCTATCACCAAAATCCCAACTCCATGAGGTAGGGCTATTAGACGAACTATCAGAAAATTGAACAATACCATTACAAACATCATTTACGATAAAGCTAAATTCAGAACATGGGTCTGGAACTATATCTAAAGTAATAGGAAGCTCGATATCGCCATTCACTGGATCATTATTCAATATTTTAAGCCTAGCCTTATATAAACCGGTGCTCAAACCTTTTGGATAGATTGAAACATTTACAATGTTACTATCTGAACCACTCAATGAGTCTTGTAAATTTTGAATTCCTATCCAACTTGGTAAGTTTCCTCTTGAAACCCATTTAAATGAGTTTCCAAGTATTTTAGCCATATCAGCATTATATGAAAAGAAGTCGAACGCCATATATACAACCTTTCCTTTTCCTGCACCAAGATCTCTATAGGTAACAATATCACTACCTAAATACTCAACTATAGTAACAGCATCAGAATTTGTAAACAAATAGCCATATGAGCCTCCAGCCATATTAAATGGAGAGTTAACTGAATCTAAAATTGGATGAGAAGCAGTAAAGCTTGCTTGTCTTCCTGATGCATTTGTAGAGTAAGATCCAGAAAATAATCCAATATTTATTAAAGAACTTGATCTTGAAGTACCACAAAAAATTACACTTCCCCCATCATTTACAAATTCATTAAGTGGTGGAGAGTAATTTGAAAAATTGTTGGAGAACCCAGACTCAATTTCAGGTATTAGAACAACATCTATTCCATTTAAAGCAGACTTAATAACTGTTGAATCTGTTGAATTTAATTCCGTTAAGGTATAATTCGATAAGTTATTTGATAATGCAGTTTTAGTATTAGCAAATTCTCCAAAATAATCAACACCATAAGTTAGTGCAAGTATATTTATAGAATCCTTATTAGATTGAATTTCATAATTCAAAATACTACCTCCGGCATTCTTGATGGTAAATGGTACAACTACAGAATCCTCACAAGAATTAACGGTTATATAGATTGAGTCTGGGTTTAAATCAATAATTGGTGCAGGAACACTTTCCCCTTTTAAACAAATATTGGTGTCTATATAATTATTAAATAGTCTCAAATAAGAATTGAAGTTTCCAATCGAAGTAGGGTTGAATTCTAAAAGAATCACTGTTGTATCTAGAGCTTCTAATGTATCAGGATAACCTAGCAAAGTATAACTTGCATTTCCTAAGATAGTCCCAGTAATAAGCAAGTCTTCGCAACCAGTATTAATTATTTGAATTGAGTCTAACTTGGTATCGTTATTCAACACTAAACCAAAGTCAATACAACTATCTGAAAGAACATATTCCGGAGTTCCATCAACTACCAAATTTATGGTAATGGAGTCATATGGATTTACGGGATCATTAGAGTTGATAAACAATTTTGTAGTATAAGTTCCAGAGCTTAAACCTGTGGAATTTAATGTAATGTCAACAGAAGCTGAATCTGAAGAAGATGTAGTTGCAGAGTCAGGACTAATATTAGTTACAAAATTTTCAAATGACCCACTTACTTCCAATGATATGTCATCTATTGCCCAATGGTCACAACACGAACCAGAAGATCTCCTTTGTCTCCATCGCAATAAGGTTTGAGCTGTTTTTGCTCCTGCTGGTAAACTTTCTGAAACAAAAGTGAAATTTCCAGCATGGTTGAAAATACTATAAGTTCTTACAAAATTCCAAGTAAATCCATTATTTGTTGAATATTCTAATAAAACCTCTTCACCTGGATCTAATGTTTCACATGAACCAGACGAATTTCCATATTTCAAATAAAACTCAACTTCGTTGCTTCTTGATAAATCTAAGGCAGTTGTAGCAATAGATCTTTGTCCACCACCATTAAAGTACATTGCTCCAGTTCCACTGTATGTATTACACGACTGTGAAATAAGTCCACCACTCACGCTCCACTTGGTAACATCAAGTCCATTTTCAAAATCTTCAAAAGTTGAAACATCTACATTAAATTCCCAATCTAAATTATTCCCTCCATCATTATAAATTTTAATAGACCTAATAATTGAGTCATTACAAGATCGGATGGTGTCATTGAGAACTTGTTCAGAAATACGTATATCAGGTGCAGAAACGCTAGTTCCTGAAACATAAACTTTAATCTCCGGACCGTTATTCACAAACCTAAATGTATCTTCTACAAGTCCAGTAGTCGTAGGATTAAAATTAAAGTATATCAAACTCGAATCAGATGGCAATATAAAATACTCCGTCGTATCAGTGGAAAATTCAGAACTGGTATTTAAAACATTCGTAATTCTTAAGGTATCACATCCTTCATTTGTAAACAATACGCTGTCTCGAGCTGAAGTATATTGAGTAATTGAAGGAAAAGCAACAACAGTATCAGACAATACAGCCAATGGACTTCCTTCTAAAACCATAGTTACAGGAATTGTATCAAATAATTTTAATGGATCATTACTTGCTATTAAAATGTTGGATTGATACACACCACTTGAATAATCATTACTCCTTAAGGTTACATTAACAATACCCGAATCATTAATTGGAATGTACAAGGAATCTGGGCTAAGTGAAATCCAATCTGATCCAATTCTTGATTTAGATAACAAATATTCAAAGGAATTTCTCAACAAAGAAGTACAATTATAATTATTGTAAATCATAAACTCTAGAGTCATACCAAAAGCAAGCATAGTTCCATTTCCAATTTTTACTTCAACTGCAGTAGGCACATTCAAACTATTTTCTGCCAAAATAGTTGAACCACTTGGAAGGCTAGTTAAGCCATAATGACTTGCTGAGTTACCCAAATATGGACCTGTACACCCTTTATGGAATGGGTGACTTTGATTAACTACAAAATTCGTATCGTAGTATTGAGGGGAAGAAGTAGTCTTCAAGACACCACCTGGAAAATTGTAATTGCTCTGATTTGTAATACTCATATGGACCGAACCTCCATTCGACAAATAGGTGTCTAATTTGGTGCTATATGTTTGTAAAGTATTATAGAAGGTGGATGATTGATTAGACTCAAAAACAATTAAATTAAATGAATCTAGCACGGTTGTGCCAAACAAGGCTGAGCCTATCGTTGTTACATCTACTCCCATGCTATCTAGCACTTTGAAGTTTTCATTGTTACCCCAAGCATTGCCATTTCTTACTAATAAAACTTTATTTTCGGTATTGAAGCTAATTCCAATATTATCTGATGCATTGAGCTTTAGCGACAATGCCCCTTGCCCTGAATTATAAAAACTCACAGGGATGATGATTGAATCTCCGCAATTTGCAATTGTATCTACGATAGATTGGGGATTATAACTAAGTGATGGAGCACCTTCACTTTGTCCAACAAGACTAACTCTCAGCACACTATCAATGGTGTATATAAGCATTGAATCGTCATAGCTTCTAATAGTAGAAGGAGAAAATGCAACTTCTAAAGTATCTGATTCAAAAGGAGGTAAAATACTAAAGACTGAATCAACAGTAAAATCAGCATGACTTAGCGAAATAGAATCGATGATTAAAGTATCGCAACCGTAATTATAAACCACAAGTGGTGAAGTCTTTACAGCTCCTACTTGAGTTAAAGGAAATTCAACAGTATCTTTATCAACCCCTAATACAGCAGTACCAATTACCGTATATTGAATGGGCAATTCAATCTCAAGTTGTGATGAATCTGTTGTCAAAATAAGAAGCGTATCATAATATGTACCAGCGAATAAATCTTTAGCACTCAGCTTAACTGTAAAATTAGCCGAGTCTCCTGCTGCAACAGTATCAATATTTGCAGAAGTGCTTATCCAATTGCTGTAATCTACTTGACTTTGAATAACTCTAAATACATTCCCTAAAATTCGTTGTGTTTGCGAGGTAAAATTAAAATAATCAAAGCCTACCATGTATACTTCACCTAATCCATATTTTCTACTAGCAACAACACTATTTCCTAAATAAGAAATGTAATCTTCAATATTAGGGTCAGTAAAATTGTAAGTAAAAGTTGCACTTGGGGCACTAAAAGGATAAGTAACAGAATCGTGTATTGGCGAAGTTGGGTTTGTTGATGTTAGCGAAGAATTATTAATAAAATTCACATAGTTCCCAGAAAATAATCCAGTATTAAAAATACCATCAACGTTAGCGCTACCAGTTCCACAAAAAATAACTGTACCTCCTCCATTTACAAAGTTTTGAAGAACGTTAGAAAGGTCTGTAAAAACGTTAGAATTAGATGACTCTAATTCTGGAATTAAAATCACATCTTTTCCTTGAATATTCGTTTTTAAAGTAGACGAATCAGTTGTATTTAGTTCTGTTAACCTATAGCTATTGAAAGATGAATTAATTGCAGTTAATGTATTTGGGTATTCTCTAAATAAATCTGTGCCATACTGCAATGCTAACACTTCTAAAGTATCTGAATTTGATACTTGTCCAATGGTATAAACCATATCTCCCAAGCCAGTATTTTTAATTTGAACAATCACATCTACTGAGTCCCCACAATCAACTGTATCAATGATAGAAGCAGGAGTAACAGCAGCAATCCCAGATGGTTGCACATTTATAGTTTTTGTAACCGTATCATTGGTAACACAGCTTCTACTAATTAGTCTTACATTGTAGTTTCCACTTGAGGTGTAGGTATGTTCTGGGTTTTGAATAAAACTAGTATTACCGTCACCAAAATCCCAAGACCAAGCATCTGGACTATTTGATGTTAAGTCCGAGAATTGTACTGGTGAATTTAAAATAGGATTAGTTGATGAAGAAGTAAAATCTGCGACTACAGATGTACTTACAACAGTAGATGACCAATCAACATCCCAACCAGAACGAACTACCGAGCCATCAGAAGTAAAGCGAATAAACATTTCTCCTGAGTTGGCTGTAACTGAGTTTGGTAAGCTGGTGCCATTTGCTGATAGCAATAGTGTTCCAGCTGTACTATTCCCATCGTAAACTCTAAAATAATCACAACACCCTTCTAAAGAAAATGAATTAAATGATAAAGTGATACTCGTTGCGCATGAAGGATTAATTAGAAAAGTACAACTTTCTCTATTTGAATAGTTTCCAAATTCGCCTCCTGAATCAAAAAGTTTACCATTCGTTTGACTTGAACTGTCATCAGTGCACATTACATAATTGTTCACTACATTTAAAAATGATGTTTTCGTTATTGTGTCTGTACCATATGAGTTAGTAGCTATTAATGTAACATCATATGCCCCGTTTGATGGGTATATAATAGAAGGGTTTTGAACACTTGATGTACTTGGACTTCCACCTGGGAAAGACCATGACCATGAAGTTGGAATGTTCTGAGATAAGTCATTAAAGTTTGCTGTACCTCCTGCATTAATTTGATTAGGTGTAACTGAAAAATCAGCTATTGGAGGATTTGTATTGGCACGTATTATAACACTATAATCTTCAACTTGTCCGTAAGTTATTGTACTACAATTAGTTATCGTCAAAGGTGCATAATCTGAAGCTACCCTCATCCTTAAAGTAGTATCTTTAACTGCGCCTTGCGCTATTATAAAACTTCCAGTATGGTATCTATCATCATTACTGCTATAAACCAATTCTGATACTGCATTAAATGAGCTGTCATTATTAAGGTCAATCCATATTCTAACATCTTCATCATAACTTGGTCCAGTTTGAATTTCTACAGGAATAGAATTTCCCTCAATCAATTCTGCAAGATTTACAGAACAGGTATAATCTTGATAACCATCGGTTCCTCCTGCCGATGTGCTATGATCTATTGAGCCAACTTTTACCCTATAAATTCCTATTTGAAAAGTACTAGCGTTACTAGTTCCAGGGGTACAAGAAGCACCTTTAGGACTCATATTGTTATCAATAGTGATATAGTTTGTTAGAACAACAGTATCTGAAAGATTACAATTAGAAGTACCATTTACAATTAAAGTCACATTATATTGACCCGCAGAATCATATTGATGACTAGGGGCAGCTAAAGTGCTAGAGTCGCCATCTCCAAAATACCATTTATATGTAGTTCCATTTGTGCTATTATTTGTAAAATTAATGGTGTGTGGATTACTACAATTATAAGTTTCTGTTGAATAAAATGAAGCGATAACCGCATTTGAATATGACAACCCGACACCTACTGCATTCCAAGCATTTGTTACACTTATCACTTCCTGAGAACAGGTGTCATATAGGTCAATAGCTGATTGAATAGCATATTGTCTAGCGTCTGAGTATTGAGAGCTTGGAGTTAAATAAACTGAAAGATTTCTATAAGAAACTTCAGCTGCCTTATCCATCCCAATACCAGTAACATCATAATAATCTGTATTATCATTTATTCCTCTACCCCCTTCTACCAACAAGTAAAACCAAAAGTTTTGAACCCCACTATTGGTATGTACACCTCCATTATCGAGTGAACCTGAATACCAATTTGTTCCAAGATAAGTATCTGGATCGCCATAACGGTTTGGGCTTTCCATGCTGCGAAAGGGATTTCCACTGAGTGCAAACTGCTCACCCATAGTGTAATTTGCAGTTGTAGGATTCGCATAATAGTCAATAGCTATTCCAAAAATATCACTAAATGATTCATTTAGAGCTCCCGATTGGTAGGAATAGATAAGATCTGCTGTATTCTCAGTGACAGCATGGGCTATTTCATGCCCTACTACATCAATACTTGTTAGTGGAGAGTAATTAACTCCATCCCCATCCCCATAAGTCATTCTAAATCCATCCCAAAATGCATTGGAGTAGTTAGATGAATAATGGACATAACTTTTAATAACTGCACCACTATCATCATAAGAATCTCTGCCAAATTTGTTAAAAAAGTAATCATAAGTCATTTCTGATCCATAATGTGCATCATAAGCTGCATCATCATCATTAGTAACTACATCCCAATAATTATTGGCATCGGTAAAATCAACGGCCGAAAAATAGGAAGTTGATTGATTTAAGTCAAAAGTTTCAATTCCATTTCCCCTTCCAGATTCTCTTAATCTAAATGAATTAACAGCTGTACTGTCCGTTGTAATAGTTTTCGTCCCATTATATCTTGTAACCGCTGTACCTCTTGAATCAGCATGATGAATTCTATCTAATCGATATAATTCATCACTGGTTTGGGCATCAATGAATATATAATATCTCGATAATGGATTAGCCGCATAGATGTCAACTTTGTAAGCCAATTTAAATTCTTCATCAACTTTTACAACTACCAGTTTTGGACTTGAAGTGATTTGATCATACCAGGTCCCATTATTATCAACTCTTCTTTTAGCGGCTGTTATTGCTTGCTCTTTTGTAATAGAAGGATTTGTAGATGGCAATTTAATATTTGGAGTATAGTCTCCATTTGCTGATATTACTTGCCCCCTTAAAGTATGGATGTAAAAGACTGCGCTCTCAACGCGAATTCCCTTATAAGTCTGATAATAACGGTAATGAACATAGCCCAATTTATCAGAAATTGCTTCATATTGAGCAAACTGGTCATTTTTTGATGAATTATGTAATTGTCTTAACCATTCAGACCCAATAAAAGCAGGTGTGTTTAAGGGCTTTTTAAATTTTACAAATTTTATCGAACCATTTGTTGTATTTGTGTAAACAAATGAAGCATTTTTCACTTTCTTATCTGCCTCAGTGCCATAAAAGGTACCTGCATAAGAATTAAAAAAAAACAAAAAGGCAAGGGTATTTAGTAATAGATTAGTAGGCTTATTCATGATAAATTGGATAATAATTAAAGGTTAAAATTTTGTAGAAAAACAAAAACCAAAACTAGGGAATAAAATTTATTAATCGTTAAAAAAGCTTAACTCATTTAATATGTTTAATATTATGAGGAAGCTATCAACCAATAATGAATGCTGAGAAATCTTTGTGCAAGAAATTCAGAAAAATTGATATGCACTTTTTTTATTGATTTACAAGCTCTTCAAAAACTTAATCAAATTCAATTACTTGTGTAATTTATTTAACCCTTCAATCTAAGTTAAAACCTAGTTCTATTCTCCTTCCACTTTGATCGACCTACAATAGCCAATTTCTCAGCCGTTTGTTGTTGCTTACCTGCCATTAAATGTGCTGCCAATAATGCTGCAACTTCCTGCTCATTTTTATCACTTTTCTCTAAGTATTCTGGTTTAAAGTGATGCTTTACAAAGTTGGTATCGAAATTTCCTGAAACAAAAGCTTCATGTTGCAAAGCAAAACTGCAAAAACCAAGCGTAGTTGTTACTCCAACAATTTCATACTCATCAATTGCGCGTAGCATGCGTTGTCTAGCTTCTTCACGGTCTTTCCCAAAAGTAACCAGCTTGGCAATCATAGGATCGTAATAAATAGGAATGTCCATGCCTTCTTCAAAGCCATCATCTACTCGAACGCCTAAGCCTTGCGGGCGAACATAAGTTTTTAAGTTCCCAATATCAGGCAAAAAGTTATTCATGGGATCTTCTGCATATACTCGAACTTCAAAAGCATGTCCTTGAATTTTTAAATCTTCTTGCTTAAAGCTCAATTTCTCCCCTCGAGCGACATTTATTTGCTCTCTTACTAAGTCGATGCCCGTTATTTGTTCGGTTACTGGGTGCTCTACTTGCAAGCGTGTATTCATCTCTAAAAAATAGAAATTGTGCTTTTCATCTAATAAAAATTCTACAGTGCCTGCTCCAACATAATCACAAGACTTAGCTACTTTAACAGCTGCCTCACCCATTTCTTTTCTCAATTCTGGGGTTAATACTGCTGAAGGAGCTTCCTCAATTACTTTTTGATGTCTGCGCTGAATAGAACATTCACGTTCAAACAAGTAAACTATATTTCCTTGGGTATCGGCTAAAATTTGAATTTCAATATGCCGTGGAGAGCCTACAAAGCGCTCAATAAAAACAGCTCCATCACCAAATGAAGACTTGGCTTCAGAAACGGCTCTATCCATTTGCTCTCTAAAATCTTCTACTTTCTCAACAATACGCATCCCTTTTCCACCACCACCGGCACTGGCTTTTACGAGTATTGGAAATCCAATTTCTTGTGCAATTTTTTCTGCCTCTCCAACATCAGTAACGGCTTCATCGGTTCCTGGAACCAAGGGAATATTATACTCTTTTACAGCAGCTTTTGCGGCCAACTTACTGCCCATTACTTCCATTGCCTCAGGTGATGGACCAATTAAGGTTAAGCCAGCTTCTTTTACTTGTCGT
This sequence comes from Vicingaceae bacterium, assembly GCA_040218815.1. GTDB lineage: Bacteria > Bacteroidota > Bacteroidia > Flavobacteriales_E > Vicingaceae > JAVJQS01. The sequence continues at coordinate 42,423 of JAVJQS010000006.1, forward strand.
GCAAAACCTGCATTCTCCGACAAGAAACCATAGGCTGGGTGAATACCATCAACGTTTAATTGTTTGCATATTTCAATGATTTTATCTCCTCTCAAATAGGACTCTGAAGACGGTGGTGGTCCAATATTTACCGCCTCATCGGCATACCGCACAAATAAGGCATTCCTGTCGGCATCAGAATAAATGGCTACTGTTTTAATACCCATTTCCTTAGCTGTGCGCATAATGCGTAATGCAATTTCTCCTCTGTTGGCAATTAAAATTTTCTGCATGAAATCTATTTTGTGCTAAATTAGGTATATTCGAATTTAAAATAAAAGACATGAGCAAAGCTATTTTTGAAGAGCAACAACAGTTCCGGCAATGGTGGATTTGGATCATTATGATAGCTGTAGCTGGCAGTATTTTTTACTCATATACTCAAGCTGAAAATCCAAGTATTGATGATTTTTTATTTTCAGTAGTTGTTTTTGGAATTGTTCTTCTATTATTATTTACCGCAAAATTGAATTCAAGAATCGACGAAAAAGGAGTTCATGTAAAATTCTTTCCCTTTCATCTCTCCTATCAACATTACCCCTGGGAAGACATTAATCATATAAAAGTGACTGACTATAGTCCGCTTGGTGATTATGGTGGTTGGGGTGTACGCATTAGTTTTAGAGGTAAAGGCAAAGCTTTTAATGTTAGCGGAAGTCAAGGAATATGGTTAGAAACCTTCTCTGGCAAAAAGAGAATGATCGGAACTCAAAAGGCGGAACAAGCTGACCCAATTATCAAACAATACCTCAAAAATTCTTAGTTGTGCCCCTATTTTACTCCACACACATCATTGATCAAACAATTGAATTAGATGCCGAAGAATCGAGGCATCTTTCAAAAGTGTTGCGCTTAACGAACGGCGACAAGGTAAAAGTGGTGGATGGAAAAGGCAATAGTTATGATTGCACCATTATTGAAGCGCATAAAAAGAATTCCCAATTGCGCATAGATCACAGAGAACAACATCTTGAAATAAGTGGAGTTCACCTAGCAGTAGCACCTACAAAAAACCTAAACCGGTGGGAATGGTTTTTAGAAAAGGCTACGGAAATTGGTATTGATCGCATTTCACCTATTCAAAGCTTTCATTCTGAGCGCAAAGTGCTAAAAAGAGAACGACAAGAAAAAATTCTAATCAGTGCGATGAAGCAATCTAAAAAAGCAAGCTTGCCACATTTGGGTGACTTAACTCCATTTAATGCTTGGTTAAAAGGGCACAGCGAAAAAACGGATGAGTTGGAAAAATACATTGCTCATTGCTATGATGAATTACCAAAAATGAAACTCTCCTCCATCCACCCAAAAGGAAAGAAAGCCTTAATTTTGATTGGACCTGAAGGCGATTTCAGCAAAGAAGAAGTGATGGCTGCAACGGCTGCCGGATTTAGGCCCGTTTCTTTGAGTAAAAGCCGATTGAGAACTGAAACGGCCGCAATAGTGGCTTGCAATACCATACATATTATCAATGCGTAAACTGTTTTTATTTTTATTTCTTAGTTCAAGTGTTTCCGCTTTTTGTCAAAAGGGAGATTTTCAGGTGGCTGTGCTAAAATATAGCGGCGGTGGCGACTGGTATTCCAATTTAGAAACTTCCTTGCCGAATTTAATTCGCTTTACCAACAAAAACCTCAACACTACGATTAAGGAGGAGCAAGCAATTGTTGAACCTTCAAGTTTAGAGCTTTTCGATTATCCCTTCTTGCACATGACAGGGCATGGCAATGTAGTATTTAACAATGAAGAAGCAGAAAACCTGAGAACCTATTTATTGGCTGGTGGCTTTTTACACATCGATGATAACTATGGAATGGATCCTTTTATTCAACGTGAAATAAAAAAGATCTTCCCTAATGAGGAGTTTATAGAAATTCCTTTTGATCATCCCATATATCATCAGAAATATGACTTTGATAACGGTTTGCCGAAAGTGCATGAACACGATGGCAAGGCTCCTATTGGTTATGGTATCGTTAAGGAAGGCAGGTTACTTGTTTTTTACAGCTTTGAAAGCGATTTAGGCGATGGCTGGGAAGACCCTGAAATTCACAACGATTCAGAAACTAAAAGAACCAAAGCCTTGCAAATGGGTGCCAACATTTTATCTTTTGTGTTCCTTGGAGACTAATGCTTCATCTGAAACGCTGGCTTTTATTAATGCCAACAGGCAGAAGAAAGCTGCTGAAGTTGCTCTGAGCTTGAGTAAGAAGCCTGAATTACCAAAAGAATTTATTCTCAACCAAATTAGTGGTTATCAAAAAGCATTAAAAAAGCTTCCTTTTTTAACTGATTTCCCTGATTTTATTTTCCCCGATCCAAGAGCTGTAGCACAGAGTTCTTCTGAAACTACAGCTAAGTTTAAAGCCGAACTAATTAGTGAAGATAAAATATTGGATGCCAGTGGTGGCATGGGCATGGACAGTTATTTTTTCTCTAAAATAGTAAGCCAAGTCAGTTACTTGGAGCCTAATGCTGCATTATTTGGCCTCACTCGTGATAATTTTGAGGTGTTAGGTGCAGAAAATATTGAATGCTTTCAACAAGTAGCAAGAGAGTACTTACATGAAACAACAGCAACATTCGATTGGGTTTATTTGGATCCTGATCGCAGAAAAGGAGCCCTTCGAAAATTTAGAATAGAAGATTGTGAACCCAATGTGCTGGAGCTTTTGCCACTCATTTGGAAAAAAACTGAACGGCTGCTAGTGAAGCTCTCCCCCATGTTAGACATCAGCTATGCCTTAGAGGTCTTTCACTCTTGCAAAGCCGTGTATATTGTATCGGTAGATAACGAGTGTAAAGAATTGCTTTTTTTGCTCGAAAAGGATTTTAAAGGAATAGCAAGAATACATGCGGTAGACATTGAAAAGACCACCTCTATTGAATTCAACTATGAACTGTGGGAGGAACAAGAAGCTTCAGCAACTTATAGCCGACCACTTAGTTTTCTCTATGAACCCAATGCCTCCATTTTAAAAGGAGGAGCATTTAATTTGTTAGCAAAAAAGTTTGATTTACTTAAGCTTGCTCCGAACACTCACTTGTACACTTCAGAAAAAGTGGTGCCCGATTTTCCTGGAAGAACGATTCAAATTAAATCAACCGGCAAGCCACAAAAAGGGCTTGTAAAGCAAGCCAATGTGGTGTGCAGGAATTTCCATTTAAGACCTGAGGAACTAAAAAAGAAATACAAAATCACTGATGGTGGAGAACTCTTTTTATACGCTTGCACCTTGTTGGAGAAGGAGCGGGTATTTATCCTTGGAACTAAATGTAAGATTTAAAAACTAAGGTCAAATGATCTTAATTCTTAAGATCAGAACTCACTTCATACAAACAAGATCTCTTGTCCTAAAATGAATTTCAACCTATTGCTTAGTTATATTTATTCTTCTTAGTAAATCCTCTTTCATGGTTTAAATCCATCAGTATTTACAACATGAGATGCCTTTAATTTTTTTAGAAGGTATTTATTAGGGTATTTAGTTATTAGTTTATCCAAATAGTTGTTTGCTTTTATGCATTCAATATTCTTTTTTGAGCATAAAAAACATAATGCTTCTGCCAGTTTGACCTCTGCTAGAAGATCATTAGGCCTCTTTCTTAATGCATTTTCAAAATTACCAACAGCTAAAAAGTATTTTTCTGCATTAAGGTGCTGCAATCCTAGCTCTACCATCTCATTATATGAATCATTTCTCATTTTATAATCAACAACTCTACTTTTCTTAGTTGAGGATTTATTTACCTCAGTGAAAGAAAATGAATTGAACAACAGAATAATTAAGAAGGTAAGTACAATTGTCAATGAAGACACCACGATAATAATTTTTCTCGTCTCCTTCTTTCTATCCTCAATAATCCTAGCTCTAATTTTTCTCAATTGCTCCTGAGAACTTATAGCGTCTTCGATTGGTTTTTCAGAGTCTCTGTAATACTTCCTTAGCTGACTATAGGTAAGTTCTCTTCTAAAAAAACCTTTCGCTCTGCCACGCAGAAGATTCTTATTATTTCTTAGTGAAATAATCATTCCTTGAATCGAACCTTCTCCTCCCATTTATTAGTTAGTTAAATGTGATAATTAAAATTAAAGGCATATTTAAGTATAGCCATTATAATGTAAATCAAAATTGCTATTCCTGTCATCCATGCATACACCAACCTTCTCTTGAGTTTGCTTTTATTATCCATTGAGCTAAAATTCAATCCATTACCTCAGCTACCGCACGATTAGCGAAGTGTATCGTGTGGTAATTTGAAAATGAAAGTTAAGTATATAAGTCGTGAATAAGGATTACAAATTTCATGAGCCGGAAGGATTCTATTTTGTCAGCTTTGCTATTGTCAATTGGTTAGCTATTTTTACTAGAAAAGAGTTTTAAGACATTCTTCTAGATAACTTGAGTTATTTTCAAAAAGAAAAAGGCTTATTAGATAATTTAGTGATTGTTGAATTATAACCACGCGATGCAATCGCGCGGGAGCGGCGACATAGTGTTGTAAACCTTTATTTTTTTATCAGAATTGTGTAACTCGTTCTTACATAATTACCTTTTTGCTTTCCTGCTTTCCAATTAGGCATAGATAAAACAATTGTTTTTACTTCCTTTTCAACCTTAGTCTCATTCATCTTAAATGATTTGAAGTCTTCAACATCTCCAGACTTAGAAATTATAATAGTGCCTGAAAGATTTCCCTTCATCTTAATTCCTTTTTTATCAATTTGCTCTATGATATAATTATTAATCAATTCTCTATTTTCCTTATCTGATTTTGAGCCTAAGAATAATGCTGGTTCTTCAACTGTTGAATTTAGAAACAATGGTGAATCATCATTTTGCTCAAAGGTTATCGAAGAATAATTAAATCCTTGCTCTTTGATTATTTCACTCATTAGAGTCTTCCCAATGTCAGGATTAGCTTTATTACCCCAATTTGTATTTAATTGGATAATTTGAATAAGTAGCTCTTTTGTAGTGTTAAGCTGTTTATTAATTAACGAAGAGTCCCACGATCCAATTGTCAATCGGTCTTGATACATTCCAAATCTATATTCTCCATTGTCATATGTCAAGCTTTTAATCTTTTTGTTATTATTAGCAGTAAAAATCTGTAAACTAATATTATTGTCCTGCCGTATACTTTTTACATAAACCCCTTTATTATGCAAAGTCCTTATATCAAATTCAGCAATATGCTCATTAGAAAGTTTCTCCTCTGAATTTGGACGATATCTTTTATCAATCAAGGTTAATGTTCTACTTTTTTTGTCCCAATCAATTGAATATTGACTCTGGTATTTAAAATCACCTTGTCCAGACTCATTTGTTCGAGGTAGTTGATTTATTTCATTAACTAACTTTTTTATTAAAAATTCTGTAGAATCAATCTTATCATGAGCTTTTAGAAATCCTTGATTATAAATTGATAAAAGAAGCAGAAGTGTTAATTGTCTCATAATTTTTTTAATGGTCTACAACAACTGGATAAAACACACTAGTATGTTTTATCCACATTTTAAATCAAAACTAATTAAATTTTAAGTAGCTAGAAATCTATCGCTTAGCTCTACAACGATATATTATCCGTATAATATACGCTTCTTAAAACTCAATTTTCGGCCACACAATTTTCTAAATTTGAAGTTTGAATAGGGATCTTTTTTTAATCACTTCTCCACCAAACTCAATTGATCAATCAACTCCTTTCCAAAGCTTGCTAAAGCCTTAATTTCGCTAATTGTAGCAGTGCGCTGGCCTTTTAAAATCAATATGCTCTCCCCATTCGACTCCAAATGATAATACGGGTGGCTCTCGAAAAACAGCACCAACTCATCAGTAAAAAACTGCTTTATGCCCTCTTGGTCTTTGCCCTTCAATAAAAATCGTCGAGAAAAATCTTCATGGCCTTCAATATTAATGTCTTGAAATCCCGCTAAGCCTGCAATGCGGTCAAAAATGCGCTCCTTATCTAGTCTGAAGCGAGGAATAGTCTCATTTGGAGTGATTAAAAATAGGGTATGCTTATGTGTTTCCCGTGCAATGAACTCCCCTTCATAAAATTCCACATCCATCATTTTTAACTCCACCCCTCTATGGGTACCACTGAAAATATTATAAGCATGATCGATCACTTTTGCATTAAACATTGGGAAGTCTTCCAGTTCTGGCACTTCAAAAATAGAATTGGTTTTAAACTGCCACCCAATCTCTCTTGAGAATTCCTTCAACTTCTGTTGGCGATTCGTTAATATTCCTCCCTTCTTCATAAAAGAGGTGAGGCGCATAATTCTTCTTGCTGCAAAAGGATGAGAAGAGGTTGGATCGTGAATATCTAAACCTATTACCTCTAGGGTACTGCCCTTCTTCTTAAAGTCCTCGCTATAATGGTGAATGTGCTCCATCACAGAGTTATCTACAAAAGTGGTTAAAGAAAAATCGAGAATTAAGTGCTTATTTGGTGGTATTGAATCCAAGTGCTTTTTTAAAGTCAAATAATTAATGAAGCTAGAATGCCCTTTTACACTTAAATGTAACTTCCCATCCCCCTCCTGATACATTAAGGTATTCGGTCGCATAGGTTTTCTCAGGAAATCACTGCGTTTCTCCATTAAATACAATTGAATTAAAAAAGTAGCCAATATGCCAATGATAATCCCATTGATTAAACCAAAAATTAAAGTTGAAACCAAGGTGACTAGAAAGATCACAAACTGATCCTTGCCCAAACGATACATGCGCTTAAACTGTGCCGGAGAGGCTAATTTATAACCGGTATACACCAAAATTCCTGCAAGGGCAGAAAGGGGAATTACATTTAATAAATGACTAAATAATACCACATAAATGATGACAAAAATGGCCTGTGAAAAATTCGCTTTTTGACTTGTTGCCCCTTGGTTTACATTTACAGAGCTTCGTGCAATTACTGCCACCACAGGCAATCCACCAATGAGTCCTGAAATAATGGTAGAAATGCCCAGGGCTTTTAAATCCTTATTTGCATTTGATCGGCGCTTGTATACATCTAATTTATCCACCGCTTTTATGCTCAATAAAGATTCAATACTTGCAATTAGGGTGATGCTCACCACTGCTACCCAAAAAGCGCCATCACCCAATTTTGAAAAATCTGGAAATACAATACTATCCTTAATGTTTTCAGGAATTTGAATGAGGTATTGAGCAGTAATTGGGAAGCTGTCTTTAGAAAAAAACTCGAAATAATAATAAAAGCCAACAGCAATCAACACAATCCACATAGGCGCAGGTATAGCCTGAAAAAATCGACCCCGGATTTTAGAATAAAATGCCATGATTCCCAAACTCATCAAACCAATAATGCCTACCCAAGGTATGGTTGGAGATTGTATTAAATTGAATAGCGATTGAGGTGTTTCAACCAAAAGCATCAAATTGTTAGCGGCTTCTACTCCACTTTCGCCCAGCATTACATGAATTTGTTTGGCAATGATGATTAAACCGATGGCTGATAACATCCCTTGAATGGTAGCCGAAGGAAAAAAGTCGGAGAGATTTCCCAAGCGCAAAAATCCCAAGGTGGCAATAATTGCGCCTGCCACTACAATGGCGGCCAAGGTAAACAAGTAACCTGCATAGGCGTCTCCTCCACCTAAAGCAACAACTGCACTAAGCACAACAACAACTAAACCATTACCTGGCCCTGCAATAGTAACATATGAACCACCAAAAATAGAAACCAATATTCCACCAATCACTACAGCAATAATTCCTGCCATGGGCGGAACGCCAGATGCGGTAGCCAAACCAAGGGCCAAGGGAAGTGCAATTAAAGAAACCACAAAGCCAGAAAGAACATCCTTAATGGTGCTTTTCTCGGGTTTATTTCTATCTTTTTTCACTTTACTCATGCTTAGTCTGGGTGTACAATCATTAAATCACAAGGCATGTCCGAAAGCACATACTCTAAATCATGGGGAAAAAAACGATCTAAGAATCCCAGTTTTTTATCGGGACTATTCATGACTAATAAGTCTGCGTTTTTTACCTCAGCAAAATGTCCGATAGAGTAACCTTCCTTACCGAAAATACACTTCATAATAATATTAGAGCTCACTTTCTCCTGCAATGGACGAATAAAATCAGCCATCCGTTCGTTTTCTGCCTTTCGCATTATTTCGCGTTCTTCAAATGCTTTTTCTAAAGTCTCGTTGTCATCAATCCTTGTTTTCAGTTTGGAGGATTTTACTTCCTCAACAATAATTACTTCATTCACTTCAAAAGCTTGTGAAAAATCGAGGGTTTTTAGAATGGTGTTTTCAGTTTTTGGATGATCAATACCATTTACCACTACACTGTTCAATTTGGATGATTTTTTTTGTGGGTCAGTTACCAATAATAAACTGCAAGGTGGCCTTCGTGAGATTCTTCTTGCTATGGAGCCAATGTAATAGCGCAACATGTCTTCATTTTGGATGGCTCCCATGACCAATAAATCAATGTTTTCTCGGTAGCAAACTTCTGATAGCACATCTAGTGGTTTTCCCTCTTCCCAAATTATTTCAACTTGATCTTGCTCGATTTCCACTCTAGAAAGCATCAATTTCATGCGCTTTTCTAAACTTCCGTTTTTTTCACCAGCATGGATTAATACGAGTTTACTCCCAAGGCGACGACTAATTCTTTTTGCTTCGTGAAGCAAAGCCTCTGCACGAGGAGAAAAGGCCAATGCAGTGGCTATTTTCTTAAAAGAATCGATAGGCGATATAAATTTTAGTGAAAATACAGAATCACTGGTCTAATTCCAATAAATGGATCCCCAGTTTGCATCTTTATGTTTGCTTAAGAAAAAATAAGCCAACATAAATTTAAATTGATAATTACGATACTCAGTAGGAAATAAAGCAGTTTCAGTCCCAAAACTGGTGATGTGATTTTGATAGCGCGCCGATAATGTTACTGATCCTATTTTATAGCCTAATCCAAATTCATAACCAACAACAAAATCGGAAAACTGATCACCAGCGAACTTATATTCTTCTGCGCTTCCAACCTTTACTCCAGAGTAAAAATGATTCGTGAAGGTCGGCCCAATCATAAACTGCAAGTTTTTCATATTAGCCACAAATTTTGCACTGTAGTCACCTCGATAAAAAACATACTCCAATTCATTCAGCGATCTACTATTGTCTGGATTGGTTGAAATTAAATTAATGTTACCACCACAGCGACATAAAGTTGCTTCTAGTAAAAAGGAAGGAATTATCTTAAAAAATGGTGCATTTTGATTTTTTGGCGGACCAGCCATAAACTGCACCCCAAAACTTCCCCCGTTAAATAATCTTCCCGAGCTCACATAAATCTCATCGCTAAGTTGTCCTTCATCAACGGTTAATCGAGAAACATTATAGCCCGCATGAAAGCCCATTTCATAAAGCTGCGCATATGAATGCATTCTGCCTAACGCTAGAAAGAAAAAAAACGCTAATATTAATTTTGCTTTACTCATATTGGCTAAGCATTGGAAAGTCGAAAGGTGACTTATAATTCATTTCAAAATTAATTTTTTTTATGGCATTACAGTTCACAATTTTATCCAACTGAGAATCAAAAGGATTAAAATTAGGCAATGGCAATTGAAGCTGCTTTGCTGCCCAGGTGTAATATTCTTCTTTTATCGGATGTTCAGGACAGCAAACATTGTAAATTCCGCTATTAATTGATTTTTGAATCAAGTGCTCAACCAAATCACAAATATCTTCTGCATGAACTAAATTAACTGGAGCTTTTCCTTTTTTTAAATCACTTTTCCCACTCAAGTATTTTATTGGGTGTCTGCTCTTTCCAACTAAGCCACCAAGCCGAAGTATACTGCTCCTTTCTCTAAAATGATCCCTTAAAAATTGTTCAATTTTTACTATTTCCATCCCATTGTTGGATTCAGGAAGTGTTTCACTTTCTTCAGTAACTGTCCTTGGCTGACTTCCATATACTGAACTTGATGAGGTATAAATTATTTTTGCTGAAGGGCTTATATTGATCAATTTTGCAATTAAGTGCATCATATCCTCCCCATAATTGTCAGCTGCTGAAGGTGGAATTGTAAAAATATAGCAGTCAACATTATCTAATTGGACTAATTCACTGTCCTCATAGTGATTGATGTTTAACTCTATAACCTTTTTAAACTCCTGACTTAAACGCTGCTGTTTTTCTTTTGAAGTGACTGTTCCTAGTAATTCGTGACCAGCAGCTTTAAGCTTTTTAGCCAATTGTAAACCCAACCAACCCATTCCTACAATACAAACTCTACTCATTCAATTTATTCGTTTAAATTTATGCGCTCTAAAAATTTAGTTAATGGCATTTGATTTTCATAAAGATAAGCAGACCTACATCAACTACCAGCGTGAAAACGCAAGTAATTATGTAATCCCTTTTATTGAACGAAAATTACCGCTATTCGAAGGAATGCGCGTTATGGAAATTGGCTGTGCCGAAGGAGGTGTATTACAAGCATTTGTGAATAGAGGCTGTATTGGAACAGGAGTTGAGTTATCTGCTGGAAGATATGAACGAGCAAAACAGGTTTTCGAGGAAGAGCTAAAGTCTGGGCAGGTAAGCTTAGTAAATAAAGATATTTATGCCGTAGACATAGCGGCCGAAATGCCCGAGCGTTTTGATTTAATTGTTTTGAAAGATGTGATTGAACACATTCACGACCAAGATAAAATTTTAAATAAGCTTCGTGAGTTTTTAAAACCAAATGGTCATATATTCTTTGGCTTTCCTCCATGGCAAATGCCTTTTGGTGGACATCAACAGATGGCAAAAAGTAAGATTTTAAGTAGGCTTCCCTATTATCATTTATTACCCATGCCACTTTTCAAAGCAATGCTAAAGAGCTTTGGAGAGTCTGAGAAATCAGTAGATGATTTAGTGGAGATAAAAGAAACGGGCATCAGTATAGAACGTTTTCAAAAATTATTAAAAAAGAACCACTACTCTACCCAGTTAAAGGAATTCTATTTGATTAACCCTATTTATAAGTATAAGTTTAACTTGCAGGCAAGAGTGCAAAGCAGGGCACTTGCTGCTATTCCTTATTTAAGGAACTACTTGACCACCTGCATGTACTACTTGGTAAAGAAGGAAGAGATTTAATCTCGCTATTTTAGGAAAAGTAACGCTGCTTTTATTCAGCTTTACTTTACCCTCTACCTATAAATAGTCGCTAAATTAATTTACAGACTAATCACTACTAAAATAAACCAATCTCAAAATATTGATTATCAATATAGTACAACTTAAATTTCCTTAAATACATAATTTTCTTATGTATTTAATTTGTATACATTAGAATCTTATGTATATTTGCCCTATGTATTCATCAGAACTAATAAAAGGAACCCTAAAAACCATTGTTTTAAACTTATTGCGCGATAAGGGCAAAATGTATGGTTATGAAATTACACAACGGGTTAAAGATTTAACAAACAATAAAATTCAAATAACCGAAGGTGCTTTGTATCCAACCCTTCATGCTTTAACAAAGAGTGGAGAATTGGAAACAGAAAAGCAGTACATCGGGAAGCGGGTGAGGAAGTACTACTCGCTCACCTCCCAAGGCCAAGAAACTGCGAGCCAAAAGGTAAATGAACTAGCAGACTTTATGAATACTATGAAGTTTCTGTTAAATCTAGAACCCAAACTAGGAAATGCATAGCTTAGGTAATAAAGAGTTCGATTTTATTAGTAGTGATCTGAAATCACGAGGGATTGTTTCGGAGGATTTACGGGACAATCTCTTGGATCACATTTGTTGTATCATAGAAAATGAGATAACTGTTGAGGATGATTTTCAAGAATTCTATGAAGAAATACTTCCGCGATTTTTTGATAATGAATTGTCTGAAATACAGGTAGAAACCAACAATTTATTAAAATTTAAAAACTTTTATATCATGAAAAAAATATTGAAATTTTCGGGAATAGCCACCGCGGTGTTGACCATACTGGGTGCCTTATTCAAAAGTATGCATTGGCCTGGAGCAGGAATTCTAATTATATTAGGAGGCTTCTTTTTTAGCATCGTTTTTATGCCATTGCTATTAATCATAAAGTTTAGAGATGACGAATCAAAGTCTGAAAAATATGTCTTTGGTTTTGGTTTATTGCTCGCCATTGGACTAATCACTGGATTACTTTTTAAAATTATGCACTGGCCGCATGCCAATAATCTTATGTTTTATTCTACTTTAATCTTCACCTTTTTATTTGTTCCCATTTATTTTATAACAGGTATTAAGCAGGCAGAAAAGAAATTCAATGTTGCAGTAAATTCGGTTTTAATGCTTGCCTGCGGAGGAATATTTTACTCCATGTTTGATATGAGCTATAGTAGAAAGTATGTTCAGCTCATGGAACAAGAACATATCTATTTACACGAAAATGCAGAGAAACTAATGGCCTCCAATAATCGATTAGTGTCAGGGGGAGTTGAAGGGGGTGATGTTAATGAGTTTCATCAGCTAACTAAAGAATTAAATTCAAGCATTGAGGCTATAGCAGCGTGGATTACTAAGAGAAACTCTACCCGAGGAGTGCTTGAGATTTCTTCAGAAATTCAAGAAGAAATCTACCATTACAATTCACAATTGTCAGGTTTTAAACTAACTGAATTAGTCGCTATTGAAATTAATCCATTTGAACGATTACACGAACTAAAGCCTGAATTAGCGATGAGTGTGTTAGCTAGAGCCCAACAACAACTAGCTATAAACGAAAATTGTTACTTAACGGCTCAAAAAGTTAGGGAATAGTACCATTTTAGTTAAACAATGTTCTATCTCTAAAAAAGCTTCGAGTTCATCGAAGCTTTTGCTTTTAGCTGAATTCCTTTATTATCCAAGCTATTTTCAAAAGTCAAAAATTAAAGAATGAACTATTCAGGTATTTATTTATTCAACTATTCAGAGATTAAACTATAGCTTCACCTTAAGCCCTACACTCATCAAAAAGCCATTAGAGTATATTGGTTCAGCAGGTAATTTATCGGCTGTTGCTCCAGTGCCTATTCCCCCTGCCTCTATGAAGTAGCAAAATCCATCATAAAAATAAAATTCAAAGCCAAAAATACCATAACCTCCAATATCTAGATCACTTGAAGATATCTTAGAAGCTGGAAAAATCCCAATCACTCCACCTTCACCATACAAGGCAATAGCATCGCTAATTTTATAACTTGCTGAAGAGAATCCCAACATGATGTTTGCATAAGGCTCCCAGTCAGTTTTAAATTCATCGTTCACATATTCATTAAACATCGCGTTTGCTCGCAAACGAATACACATGGATTCATTAAAGAAGTTAGGACTTGAAAGATTCACCCCTAATCCAAAATCATTTTGATACTGATTGAGCTGAAATCCAAATCCTAAGCCACTCTTCTCTTCCGGTTGCGCTTTTACTTCACTTGAAAAAGATAAAACAATGCATAAGAGAATTATCGATCTAATTTTATTTTTCATTTTATATAGTTTTTAATTAAATTCAATTAGCTAAGATCAGTTGCTTTTAAATCTTATCAGGGCCATGCCTAAAAAACCTACACCCATTCCAATAGCACCTCCAACTTTTACGTTATTAAAGTACATTCCTATTCCTGCACCAATAAACATGCAGCCTACGAAGACTAGTCCCCCGATTGCAGCGCCATTTCCTTTTTTACTCTTTTCTTGATTCTCCATGATTTCTATTTATTAATATAAGTTTTTAAATGTTTCACATAGTCTTCAAATGCACCAACTCCTTTTTGCGTAATTGAACAAGTCGTTAGCGGACGTTTTCCTTTAAAGGATTTTTTAATGGTGATATAGCCTGCTTTTTCTAATTTATCTAACTGAACACTCAGATTTCCAGCTGTAGCTTCCGTTTTTTCCTTTATAAACACAAAATCTGCTGACTCCAATCCAATCAAAAGAGAAACCACCGCTAGCCTTAACTGGGAGTGCAATATGGGATTTAAGGGCTTAAACATTTTCTTCCTTTTTAGCTGCTAATAGGTGTCCGGGAATTAAATAAGAGACTACAATTGCTGTCGCTAATAAAATAAGTTGATCTGAGAAGTTCACATAAACCGCAATAGAACCAATTACCCAACAGGCAATGCCTCCAATAACTAAGGGTTTAAATTTTAGGATTCCTCCACTAACAAATGTTCCAATACCATAAAGGAAGATGAGAATGGGGTATGCCACCAATGGTCCTAGTTTAATCATTGCAATTAATACAACAAATAAGGTAATCCCAACAGCTCCCCATAAATAACCCATTGCACGATCGACATACGTTTTTATAGTAGCCTTTTTCTCTTGTCTAAACCCAACTATTCCACTAATTATTCCACCAAGCGCCATTAAAATAGGCCATGCAATCCAATGATTTTGATAGCTGGTATAATTAAGCAATATAAAATGGCAGGCTGCTGCTATAAGTACTAACCAGCCCCAAATCAAATAATAAATACTGCCTTCACTAGCTTTAACCTTAGCACTTGCAATCATTTCTTCAATCAATTTCAATTGTTTTTCACCTGTATTTTGTGTTTCCATAACTTATAAATTTATTGCAAATATAAAGTAGTTTATAACATAAACCAAATAATTCTAAAAAAAAGGAATGTAATGCATTCCTTTTTTAAATTCGATTAAGCTAAAACCTCTTTTACTTGATCTGCAGCTTCTTGTAACAAAATAGCTGAATGAACCTTCAATCCCGATTCATCAATAATTTTCTTTGCCTCCTCAGCATTGGTTCCCTGTAATCGAACAATAATCGGAACAGGAATCTCACCAATATTTTTATAGGCATCCACTACTCCTTGCGCAACCCTGTCGCAACGAACAATTCCACCAAAAATATTAACAAGAATGGCTTCAACATTTGGATCTTTTAAAATGATTCTAAATGCTTTTTCAACACGCTCTGCATTAGCTGTACCTCCAACATCTAGAAAGTTAGCTGGATTTCCACCGCTTAACTTAATAATGTCCATTGTTGCCATTGCCAAGCCCGCTCCATTTACCATGCAGCCAACATTACCGTCTAAGTTAACAAAGTTTAGTCCTGCTTCACCTGCTTCAACTTCAGTAGCGTCCTCTTCTCGCTTATCACGCATTTCTGCTAAATCCTTGTGACGGTATAAAGCATTGTCATCTAAAGTTACTTTAGAATCAACCGCTATAATTTTTTCATCTGATGTTTTTAAAACCGGATTGATTTCAAATAAACTTGAATCCATTTGCTCGTAGGCTTTGTATAATGAAAAAACAAACTTTGTCATTTCTTTAAACGCCTGACCTGAAAGCCCTAGGTTAAATGCAATCTTACGTGCTTGAAAACCTTGTAAGCCAACTGCTGGGTCAATTTCTTCATGAAAAATAAGGTGAGGAGTCTTTTCAGCTACTGCTTCAATGTCCATTCCACCTTCAGTAGAATACATGATCATGTTTTTACCAGTTCCCCGATTAAGCAATACACTCATGTAATATTCTTCAGTTTCATTTTCCCCTGGATAATATACATCTTGAGCAACTAACACTTGGTGTACTTTTTTCCCTTCGGCTGAAGTTTGTGGAGTAACCAATTGCATACCGATGATTTCACCTGCTATCTTTTTTACCTCATCTAAAGATTTTGCCAACTTCACTCCACCGCCTTTTCCTCGTCCTCCGGCGTGAACCTGAGCTTTTATAACCCACCATTCAGTTCCTGTTTGCTCAGTCAGTTTTTTAGCCGCTTCTACTGCTTCATCAGCAGTTTGAGCAACAATTCCTTCTTGTATGGCAACGCCATAACTCTTCAATGTTTCTTTTGCTTGATATTCGTGAATATTCATCCGATTATTTTTTCATTTATGGTTTTCAAAAGTAGTCCTTTTACACTCAAATAAAAAGCATTTAATTCATCTAAAATTTGTGGATTCTTTACTTTAGCTAAAATTTAATCGGATTGATAACAGCACAAAATATTCATAAAAGTTACGAAGATCTTGAGGTACTCAAGGGAGTTGACATTACCATAGAAGAAGCTGAAATTGTTTCGATTGTCGGAAGTTCAGGAGCAGGAAAAACAACCTTGCTTCAAGTTCTAGGAACCCTAAGTTCTACTGACAAGGGAAAGGTGTTGTATGACAATGTCGAAATCACAAGCTTCTCAACAAATAAATTAGCTGAATTTCGAAACAGAAACATCGGGTTTGTTTTTCAATTTCATCACCTTCTAGCAGAATTCAATGCACTAGAAAACGTGATGATGCCTGCACTTATAAAAGGAGATTCTAAGAAAACAGCTGAGCAGAAAGGGCGACAGATTTTAGATCGATTGGGTTTAAGTAAACGAATGACGCACAAACCATCAGAGCTTTCAGGAGGAGAGCAACAACGTGTTGCTACGGCGCGAGCACTTATAAATAACCCTAAGGTGATTTTTGCAGATGAGCCTTCTGGTAATTTGGACAGTAAAAATGCCGAGCAATTACACAACTTATTTTTTGAGTTAAGAAAAGAGTTTCAGCAAGCCTTTGTTATTGTCACTCATGACAATCAGTTAGCCGACCTTTGTGATAAGAAGTATGTAATGGAGGATGGACTGATTATTTGATCATGGCAACTGTAAGCTTCAATTATCCATTATCATTTGTCAATTATCAATTAAAAAAAGCCCTGCTTCTACATTCGTAAAAACAGGACTTTTTTATAAATAAATAAATCTATAAGCCAGATTCTGTTTTCGATAAAAATCGAAATTCTATCATTTATCTAAGCAGTCTACCCTCCGAAAGAGCGAGCAACTCTAATTTCGGTTTATTTGACCTTGCAGCCCAAAAGGTTTTCTTAGCCTCATTGGTTACCCGTTGAGCGGTGAGCTCTTACCTCGCCTTTTCACCCTTATCCGCCTGAGGCGGACGGTTTATTTTCTGTAGCACTATCTGTTATCACCTAAGAAGTGACACCCTTATTTTCATAAGGTATGGCGCTCTTTGCTGTCCGGACTTTCCTCTTTCTGAATTAACAAAAAGCGATAGAACGATTTATTCTCTGCAAAGTTATGCTAAAAATTAGTTTTAACCTTTCACACTTTCAGTGAGCCACAATGCTGTTTTACTTAACATCCTTAAACTGATGAATAATGACTTCGGTTGCTCCTGATCCAAAATGATTATATGATCCATCAAAGTATTCCACTGTAGGATATTTGGAACTGAGTAAGGCTCTTAATTGCTCACGCAATATTCCCTTGCCTACACCATGTACAAAAACTAATTGTCGAATTCGTTTTACACCTGCAGTAGCCAATACTTGTTGCACGTAATCTAATTGATAGCTCAAGATATCGTGGAGTGTTTCAAAGTTTTTATTTGGCGCTAGCTCTTCAATGTGTAAATCAATCACTGGTTTTTTCCCAATCAATTGAATAAGCTTTCTTATCGGAAACTCACCAGTTAGTTCAACCGATTGCTCCAACTCTAGTTCAAGCTTTTTTCGTTCAAATTCTACCAATCCACCATCCCCAATTTTGAGCAATTGGCTTTTTTCGTAAGTGTATTCAAAACCGTCTTCACAGCAAACTACTACCAAAGTATTGTCGACTGAAAGAACTTCTCCTTTTAAGGCCTCATCAATTACTTCTACTCGGTCACCAGGACTTAAATCCATTTAATTATTGATTATTTTGCAAAAGTATTCATTGATTTATAAACTAAATGGAAGAATCAAAAAACCCTTGGAAAACACTCTCCACGAAAAAAGTATATGAAAATGATTGGATTCTTATAGAACATCATGAAGTGCTAAACCCAAGTAATAACCCTGGAGTCTACGGTAAAATCCATTTTAAAAATAAAGCGGTAGGGATTATCCCAGTTGATAAAGATGGCAATACATGGCTGGTTGGGCAGTACCGCTATCCTCTTGAAAAATTTTCTTGGGAAATACCTGAAGGGGGAAGCAAACTGGCAGACAAGCCAATTGATTCTGCAAAAAGAGAATTAGAAGAAGAAACAGGGATTTCAGCTTCTCAGTGGACTTTACTCCAAGAAATACATACCAGTAACTCAGTTACTAACGAGCATGGCTTAATTTATTTAGCACAACAACTTCATTTTGGCAAAGCTCACCCTGATGACAATGAAGACCTAACAATTAAAAAGCTTCATCTCTCTGAAGCCTTGGCAATGGTTTTAGAAGGAACTATTACAGATAGCTTAAGCATTGCCGGATTATTAAGCCTTAAACAAAAACATCCACAATTGTTTGATCAAAAATAGAGCCAATGAAAGCTGGAAGTTCCATTTCCATTTAATTCCAAAGTTGGGGCTGGGACTTTAATACAATTGGCTAACTTAAAAATAGTCTTTAGCCATTTTTTATTGGTTTCAATGCGCTCGAAGTCTATGTCTAAACTTATATAATACTGACGGTAACTTTTTATGCCTTCGAATGTTTGAGTATTATTAGCAAACACCATTCCTTCCCCTCCATAACCAAAAGCGATATTTAACCATTTTGGTTCTATTTTTTTATACACTCCATTGAGGTTTAACGAAGCCCAATACGTCTGCCCATTATAATCTTTAAAAGCTCCTTGCAATTCATTTTCCCCTAATGTATTTGGTCGAAGTTCTCTATAATCAGATGGGTGAAAAGAGTATTTAATTTGTAAAACCTGTTTCTCAAATAACAGTTGTTGAGCTAAAAATATTCCTGATCCAATTGTATTGGCTGCCATATCACCCCAAGAAAAACCCCACTCAGCACTAAAGCCATCAAAAACCTCTATTGCAGTTAAGAATGTAAAGGATGTAGCTGCACTAACCACTGCTAGCTTTTTATTTGCAGTAGAGTTATTTCCATTTAAAGCAGCATAGTTTAATTTACTTAAAGTAAAGCCAGAATAGATATGTCCTGCTTTATCAACTTGCAGCCATTGGCCGTTATCATTAAAGGTATGAAATGAACTTCTAGGATAATCGGAGTACCACAATTCATTTAGTGCAATAAGAGATCCCGTATAAACGACTCCCCCATAGATATAAATTTTTTTTTGCCTCTTCTGACTTATAGTATCATCGAGTTGGGCAATTGCTGGTTTAGAGGCTAACAGCCAAATAGATATTAAAAAGAGCGTATTAAAACTAAATAAACACCTCCATTTCATGACTTCGAGCTAGTCAACCTTAACTATTTTGTGGGTATTGATCTTACCATTCAAGATTGTTTTTAAGTAGTAAACTCCAGTTGGAAAGTTTTGCATATTGATACTAAAAGTCTTATCTCCGTTAATATTCAATTGATTAAAAACTAGATTTCCTGTAGCGGAATACAATTGCAACTCCATACCTGAATTAGAGTCAGCATTACTAGTTCTTATCATCAGGTTCGAATTAACTGGGTTTGGATACACATTAATTTCATTGATTAATGAATTTTCATTTATTCTCGTAATACCACATAATGAATCAACCGTTGCTCCTACCTGCTTAAAATTACTAACGCAACTTAATTTAGAAACAGACCAGCGATAAAAATAAGGGTAAGCTCCTGATGAAAGGTTTGTACCTTTCAAGGTAATCAGATTTGAGATATTGTAAGGAAAACTTGCTCCTGCAGTATTTTTATATAGCCCTCCTTGCTTACTGCTCAATGATATTCTATAATTAGTATCAGCTTGAAGCTCAATATCAACATTTACAATTAATGGACTTGATGGAATGTAAATTTGTTTTGAGACAACTAGCTGGCCATTGCCATTTCTAATATCTAGGGTTCGATTACCAGCTTCGTTAGAGAAGAACAAAATAGATTGAATTAAAATAGCTTCGTGAGCATCAAACTCTATGTAATCATTGTCGTTTGAATAAACACCAGCCCCTATATTATTAAGAGAAGCTCCTCCACTAAATCGTTGCTCTTTAGAAACCTCTCTGATATATAAAGTTGTATCAGCTTGTAGATTAAATAATGTAAGTGAGTCTCCACTAAATACTGAAGATGCTGTTGTGTCAGTAAACCATTCAATAGTTTCAGTTGAATTCACTTTAATTCCAGCTGTAGCGCCTAAGCAGAAGGTATCATTACTTACTGAGGGAGCTACTGGCCTATTTACTGCTACCACAGAGCTTTTTGTCAAGGAATCAGAGCCTGCGGCGTTTACAGCTACCAACTTAACAGAATAGTTTCCATTTGCTTTATACTCGTGGACAGGATTACTTTCTGTGCTCATTTTTCCATCACCAAAATCCCAAATAAATTGATTCGCTCCATTTAAAGTATTATTGGTAAAGCTAACGAGTCCATTACATGATGTATCTGTATTAGCAGTGAAATCAACGGCAGGGATCTGAGTTGCAGTCTTACATTCCCAACTTAAGAGAAAACCACTATTTACAATTGAATTATCTGAATTAAATCGAACCAAGAGTTTATTTGTAGTCGAAGTAATCTTATTGCCTATTGGCAAATTACTATTACAATACCTTCCTATGATTGGAGCATTAATATTATCGCCATCAAATATTTCTAGAAAATCTTTATTGCAAGAAAAACCGCTACCTGTTTCTATATTTACATCATTAAATGAAAGTTCGATAAAATCAGCACTGGGAACATCAATGGTAAAAAATCGATTTTCATCGCTGGTATATTCTTCGTTTATTCCACCTGAATCCATCAACCTGCCTGAACAGAATTGGGAGCTTTGGTTGCTATCATTCGTCATTGTGAAAGCACAAGCAATAGTTGAATCTAATTCAATGTAATTGGTTTTTAAAATAGTATCAGATCCACACGTTCCTCCATCAGCAATTAAGCGAACATCATAAGAACCAAAGGAACTGTATGTCGTGCTTGGATTTCTTAAAAGGCTAGTGTCTCCATTGCCAAAATTCCATCTAAAATTAATTACGTTAGAACCCGTACTTTCAAAATTAATTGTTTGGTTAGAAGTGCAATAAGATGTATCGTAAATCGCTGTAAAAGAGGCGCTTACATTATTAATATATTCATCACCAACTCCCACAGCATACCAAGCATTTGTTACTGTTTCAACCTCAGGTGAACAAGCACCAAAAAGGTCAATAGCTGATAAAATAGAATAGAAACGTGCATCCTCATAATTTGAAGATGGTGTCAAATAAACTGTCAAATTTCTGAAAGCAACCTCAGCAGCTTTAGTCATTCCTATGCCACTTACCATAAAACTATCAGCCATATCGTTTACACCAGTATCTCCTCGAGTAATTAAATAAAACCAGCGGTTTTGCACACCACTATTAGTATGCACTCCACAGTGGTCATTTGACCTGCTAGAGATACAATTTTGATCTATCCAGTTCTGTCCTGCATAGGTATCTGGGTCGCCTAATGATTTTGGGTTAGACATGGACCTTATGGTAAGACCTGCATCTTCTCCTACTGTCCAGTTTGCATTGTTTGGTCTGGCTTCAAATTCTAAGACAGTCCCGAAAATATCACTAAAAGATTCATTTAAAGCGCCTGATTCATTAGCATAAATCAAGCCTGCTGAAAACTCAGTTAACCCGTGAGCAATTTCATGTCCAACAACATCTATGGTAACTAGTGGAGTAGTATTTTGACTTGGATTTCCATCTCCATAAGTCATTCGTTGACCATCCCAAAAAGCATTAAAATAATTGTTATCATAGTGGATATAAGTCTTTAGCACGAAACCAGAATCATCTATACTATTGTAATTATGTGCTGAAAGTAAATAATCGTACATGGCTTCTGTTGCCCAGTGAGCATCAGTAGCATATTCATCTAAATTAGCATTGACATTATTCCACACATTATTAGAATCAATGAAATCAATCGCAGTAGCGTAACTTTTTGTCGTTTGGCAATTATATGTTTCTACACCATTTCCTCGTGTAGTGTCAACTAACCTAAAAGTTGAAGCTAAGCTGTCAGTTATTATGTTTTGAGTATCGCTATAAGCTGTGACTGCTGTTCCTTTAGAATTTCCAGTATGTAATAAATTTTCTTCAAACTCAATATTACCGTTTGAAGCATTTACAAAAAGTAGACTTCTACTTAAAGGTTCTTTCGCATAAATATTTATTCTATAGCATGATATTAAAGTGAACTTCCCATTTTTATCAGTATGTTTTAAATAAACAAGGTCTTCGCTATTTTTTGAATTTTCAATTGTATAATATTCCGATGCATCCACTTCATTTTTAGCTAACTCAAATGCATTTTCAAAACTTAATACAATTTCTGTCTGTGTTGGAATTTCATTGATGTAATTTCCATTAAACGAAACTACTTTATCATTTAAGCTGTGCACCATTAAACTGGTATACGCATAAGGTATATTATTAAACACCTGCATGTATTTTGAATGAACATAACCTAGTTTATCCTTTTTAGAACTCAGTAGCTTAAAATCGATTGAAGCATCGAGTTTCAAGGTATTTTTTAAGTCATCTATAAAGCTTCCTTTAACAGGTTCTTCACCGTTTCTAAATTTCACATAAACGGGAAGTTTATCACTAACTGAATAACGAACAAGTTCTGCACCCTTGAATTTTTTATCAGCATCAACTCCATTTAACGAAATAGTTTGTGCTGCAATCTTCCCTAATAAGAGAGAAAAAGCGCAACTAAAGAGAAAAAGATATTTTGTAAACTTCATACTGTTAATGGTTTATGATAAACTTTTTTATGATCGATTTTTCATCAGTATTTAATCTAATGAAGTAAAGTCCGTTTGTAAGGCCCGAAGTATCAAATATAAGCTTGTTTCCAGTTTTAAAACTTCCAAGCCCTAATGACTTCCCTTGTAAATCAAAAAGCTCTATATTGTTTAACACTGAAATAGATGGACTAGCCAGAGTCAATTGATTATTTGCCGGATTTGGATACAATCGAATATCTGAAGTATGATCAAAATTATCGTTAATCCCTGTTGTTGAGCAGCTAGGGTCAATAATTACCTTAGCTTCAGCTCTTTCTGCTCTGCAATCAGCACTTTTTAAACGCCAATTGTAGAAAAAGTAATAAAATCCAGTTGGATTAGAGGTAGCACTGCTTGATTTTATCGAAACTTTACCTGCTAAATCATAAGGATAACTTACTCCACCGTTATTTCTATATAAATCCGGTCCTCCAGCAAGTGATGAAACTCCAAGTTGGTAATTTGTTCCCGGTACAAGATTAAAATTCAAGTTTACTCGGAACGTACCTGATGGAATATAACGGCTAAGAGACTGCAATACAACTCCACTGCTATCTCTTAATTCAATCGTCCTATTTCCTGACGAGCCTGCATAAACACGAACAGAAACTAATTCAATTTTTTCATAAACATCAAAATTTAGGTGTTGATCACCTGTAAAATCTCTTCCAGTTCCAATTGTATTTGTAGCTGGACCGACTGTTTCTATAGGAGCACGAATAAAATCCTCCACCCAAAAAGTACTATCAGAAGTAATATTTGTGGGAGTAAAACTTGAACCTGTAGATACTGGTAAGCCTCCCGTTTCATTGACATACCAATTAAGAGTCCCAGAACCGCTTGCGCTAAGATTAGCTGATTGATTAGAACAAATCGTATCATTAGAAGTGCTAGCTTTCTGAGGTCTTTCAACTACTACCACATCAACCTTTGTAATAGAGTCGCTTCCAAAGCTATTTGATGCAACTAACTTAACATTATAGCTCCCATTACTGGAATAGGTGTGTTCTGGATTAGGTTGAATGGTGGTTGAACCATCTCCAAAGTCCCAAAACTGCGAACTTGGCGCGTTGGTTGAAAAATCACTAAACTTAACTGTTCCTGTGCAACTCGTATCTTCTGAAGTAATAAAATCAGCAACAGGCGGTGCTGTTGGATAATTGCAAATCCAATCCATTTCAAAACCTCCTCTAGTTAAACCAGCATCAGATGTAAATCTTATTGTTATTGCTCCTCGTGTTGATGTGATTATTCCTGGACTGCCGTTATTGTTGCAAAAAAGTCCTAATGATGGTGCGTTTGTAGAACTTCCGTCGAATATCTCTAAATAATCAAAATTACATGCATTGTTGGTGCCTGACTCAACATCAAATTGTTTAAAATCAACTGTTACTGAAGCTGCATTTGGAGGAGCTATTGTTATTGTTCCCCGCTCATTATTTTGATAGTTTCCACTTCCTCCACCAGAATCATAAAGTTTACCATTACATTCTAACTGAGTTGGATTAATCCCATTTATTAAATTGCTAACACAAGCTTTTGAAGAATCGACTTCAACATAACTTGTGTACACTAGTGTATCTGAACCGCAATTTCCTCCATCAGCAATTAATTCTACATCAAAACTTCCATAACTTACATATTGATGTGTTGGGTTTTGCGCATTACTTGTATCACCATCGCCAAAGTCCCATCGAAAGCTTACACCATTATTGCTTCTGTTTTCAAAATTGACCACAAATGGTGGTTTACACTGAACGGTATCATTGGAAACAAAGTCACTTTGCACTCCAGGAACATATGCAGAACCAACTCCAACCGCATGCCATGCATTGGTAACTGCTTCAACTTCTTTTGAGCAAGAACCATATAAGTCTACGGCAGATAAGATTGAATAATATCTTGCATCAGCATAATTTGAACTTCTAGTTAAATAAACAGTCAGATTTCTATAGGCAATCGAAGCTGCTGTATCTATCCCTAGGCCATTAACACTGTATGAATCACTGTTGTCATTTGTGCCATTTCCACCATTGGTTAATAAATAAAACCAAAAGTTTTGAACACCACTATTTATATGAACTCCACATAAATCATTTTGCTGTGTTGGTGTGCACCCAACCACATTTACCCAATTTGTACCGTTATATGTATCAGGGTCTCCATAGGTTTTGGGATTAGACATAGAACGCAAGGTTACCCCTATATCTTCCCCGACGGTCCAATTTGCATTTGATGATCTACCAAAAAACTCAATAGCTGTGCCAAAAATATCACTAAAGGACTCATTTAGAGCACCAGATTCAGATTGATATACCAAATTAGCTGAGAAAGTTGTTAACCCATGTGCAATTTCATGTCCAGCAATGTCAAGTGCTACTAATGGACTAATTGAAAAGTTTCCATCACCATAAGTCATTCGTTGGCCATCCCAGAAAGCATTTGCATAATTGGTAGAATAATGCAAATAACTATTTAATATAAAGCCAGCATCATTTATACTATTTCTTCCAAATAAAGAGTCAAAGTAAATGTAGGTTTGTTCAGCACCCCAGTGCGCATCTGTAGCGTATTCATCCTTATTTGCATTCACATTGTTCCAAACATTATTTGAATCTGTAAAGTCAACAGCATTTCCATAATTGGTGCCTTTTCCCAAATCATAGGTATTAACTCCGCCTCCACTCACAGTTTGTCTTAAACGAAAAGAGTTGGAAGAGGTACTATCCGTATTAATTGTCTGAGTACCACTATATGCAGTAGTAGCAGTTCCTTTAACATTAGAGGTATGAATTAGATTGTTCTCAAATAAAATAGCTCCAGTGGAAGCACTAACGTATATTTCTCTTCTACTTAATGGCTCGTGAGCATAAATATTGAAGGCATATGCTAATTCTAAATTTTCAGGAGCAATAGACGTGGAATTTGATATGTAAACTAACTTTCCTTCTGGGAAATAGCTTGCTGCTGGATCGTTTTGTTCTTTCTTTAAATGTTCTTCCTCTCCAATTAATTCCCATTTATAGATCTGTGCTTCTATGTTATTTAATGCGGCTTGCAAAGCCGCAGACTCACCAATTAAACGTGATGTATTTTGAGGTATATTATCAATTAAGTTTCCATTAATTGATGAAATTAAATCATTTTTTGAATGAACAATAATTTCAGCAAATTCTATTGGGACTCCTTTAAATGTTTGTTTATATCGATAATGTACCTGACCTAAATTATCTTTTTCGGTTCCTATTAATTTAAAATCAAAAGATGAAGGGTCTTTCCAGTATTCTTCAAAAACAATAGTTAATTCAGATAAGTTGGGCTCACTTCCTTCACTAAACTTAATATAGCTTGGAATTTTAGAACCTTCTGTTGAGAATCGCTGATCAACTATCAACTTTCCTGAGCTTGCAAGCATTGGTGCAGCTATCCAAAAGAATAGATTGATTAAGATGAATTTAGAAAATCGTTGAAAAATACTCTTCATACCTTTTGGAACTTATTGCTAATTAATTAAGGAACATAAAATTAACCATTATTTGACGCAATAGTTCATTAGAGTAAGTCGATGTCATTTATAATACACTCTTATATTAATATCTAATGACTGCAAGAAGACAACTATTCTTAAGCATAGGTATTTGGTTACTTACTTAACTGAAAATACCCTTGCTCACTCATCATTCTAACAGCATATTTCTCTGCAATTTTTTGATGCTTGCTAGACCAAGATTTAATTGAACTTGGAAAAATAAAATTGGCAGAGGATTGATTAAACCACTCTTCTTCATTAATCATAGCTTCTTTGTTCAAAATATACAAGCAATTAGCAATTGATAAATTATCAGGGAGAGCACCTTCCTTCAAAATAAGTATATTCTGATTCAATCCAGCAACTAGGGTAATGTGACTATTACTCGCATGCTTAAACAAATCGCTATTAGTTGATGATTCGTCATGGCTAAACCACTTTATATCTCTTACCCCTTCTCGATTCAAATGATTGTTAATGGTACGTTTTTGATAATATTGAAATGAACTATCTTGTACAAAAACCTCAGCTTTTAATCCATTAACAAATGCTATTGGTGAATTTTCGTAGGCATAAAAACCAATGAATTTTTTTTCAACTTGCACTGCATCCAACCCTAGCTCAATAAAGAGAATAATGCCTAATAGAGAAATACTTAACTGCATTAATTTTACTTTTTTTTCTAAAATAAAGGCTACTAGTAAAACTACTGAAATGAAGAATAACGCTATAGATACCTTGCTTAGCCATATGTTTTCTGTGACTGAAAATGGCAAAGATTGAGTAATATTAATTAGGTAATTCAAACTTTCCAGAATAAAGTCTAATGCTTTTCCAAGGTAAAAGTCTTTATGAAACAAACCCCATAAAGTGGCAACAACTATTGCCCCTAAAACGATGGCAAAAGCCAGTGGTATGACGAATAAATTGACCAATAAAAACCAATTAGGAAATTGATGAAAATAATATACAGTAAACGGTAAAGTTGCAAGTTGAGCTGCGAAAGAAACACAAACTAAGCCCCATACTTTATCAAGCAACCAAAATTTAGAGCTGATCAATTGATAAAGTACTGGATGAATTAATACGATGCCAACAACTGCTGCATAAGACAATTGAAAGCCTACTTCAAAAATAATAGTTGGATTTATCAATATAAGCAAGAGGGCTGAGCCTGCCAATGAATTTATAATGTTTGAATGCCGTTTTAATGCTGTAGAAATGATTATAAAGGAGAACATGCAGCTAGCCCGCTGAACAGATGGTGAGAAGCCAGTTAATAGCGCATAGCTCCAAATTATTAGCAATAATAAAAGGCCTTTTAAAAAGCGTTGCCATGCTTTTTGATCAAAACGTTTAAAAAGCTGACTGAACAATAAATAAATGATCCCAACATGCAGGCCTGATACTGCTAGAATGTGCATTGCACCAGCAGCTGCGTAGTCACTTTTCAAATTTGGGCTCAGTGCTGACTTATCCCCTAAAGTCAATGCACTTAAAACTGCTAACTCATCCCCATCAATCCCCATTTCAAAAAACCAGTTTAACACTAAATTCCTGCAATTTCTTGCATAGTATCGCAATGTTTTTTGGTGTTTTACTCGTTGGATATTTTGCTCAACCGCCTGATAATAAATATTTCGATTAGCACAAAAAGAAGCATAGTCAAACTCCGTTGGGTTTAAAGGTAAAGCTATTTTATTTAAATAACTTTTACCGGCTATGATATCACCAATTTGTAACTCTTTTTTATGCTGACTAGCGTATAAAAGAATCGAAAAATTTACGCGCTCCCATCCTGCTGAAGTCTGAATATGTTTTAACTCAACTTGATAATGTGCAGCTCCATTTGATTTTACTTCTATAGAATGTAATTGACCTATCCATGGTATAGATTTATTTTCAACAGAATATTGGGGCTCATGATTATGTTGTTGTTGATAGATTATTCCAATAAAAAAAAGAAAAAAACTACTCAGAGCTCCAAATAACCATCGTTTTGAAAAAGATTTACGCTGCTTTAAACGTAAATAGATCAATGCTATCAGCAAAATAGCTACTAAGCTAATATTCAGCCAGTGGAATGCAGATGATACCCAAGCTCCAAAATATCGACCATATATTACTCCTAAGGTGATTGGAATTAAGAGACGTAGCAGTGGAACTTGGCTAAAGCGGAACATTAAACTAAAGTAAGTAGTAATTATTTAACTCCCTACAATAGTTAATTTAATTGAAGTCCTAATGCTTTAAAAAGAGCATAAAAAAAGCCCTTCATGTGACTGAAGAGCTTTTTAATTAGTTTAGTAACTACTTAT
The DNA here is from genome assembly GCA_040218815.1 of Vicingaceae bacterium. GTDB lineage: Bacteria > Bacteroidota > Bacteroidia > Flavobacteriales_E > Vicingaceae > JAVJQS01. Next base: position 71,048 of record JAVJQS010000006.1, read on the forward strand.
TGTTTTCTTATCATATTTAATGCTGACCCAGCTCTAAACCATCCGATTTGCTGTTCATTATAAGTGTGGTTCAGTTTAATCTTATCTTTTGAACCATCTTTATGCTCTACTTCTAAGGTCAATGGCTTATCAGCCGTAAAATCTTTCAAGTCAATAAAATTAAAGGTATCATCCTCTTGAATTTTATCATAGTCATTTTCACTCGCAAAAGTTAATCCGAGCATCCCTTGCTTCTTCAAGTTGGTTTCGTGAATTCTAGCGAAAGACTTTACAATTACAGCAATCACACCTAAGTGACGTGGTTCCATAGCAGCATGCTCTCTGGAGGAGCCTTCACCGTAATTATGGTCTCCTACCACTACCGTTGGAACTCCTTCTTTTTTGTAGTGTCGAGCAGATGCAGGTACTTCCATTTCTTTTCCATTCAACTGATTCACTACTTTATTCGTTTCCTTGTTATAGGCATTTACTGCACCTATCAAGCAATTATCTGAAATATTATCTAAATGACCTCTGTAACGCAACCATGGCCCTGCCATAGAAATGTGATCAGTAGTACATTTTCCAAATGCCTTAATTAGCAATTTAGCGCCGGTAATGTTTTCGCCATCCCAAGCATCAAATGGATCTAACAATTGTAATCGATCGGACTTAGGATCGACCTTAATTTCGATATCTGAACCATTTTCAGCAGGAGCTTGATAACCATTATCTTCAACTGCAAAGCCTTTTTCAGGTAGCTCCATTCCACTTGGCTCTTTTAGCATCACCTCTTCACCTTTTTCATTGGTTAAGGTATCAGTTATTGGATCAAAATCTAAGCGACCACTAATAGCAATTGCCGCAACAATTTCTGGTGAACCTACAAAGGCGTGTGTATTAGGGTTCCCATCATTTCTTTTGGCAAAGTTTCTATTAAATGAGTGTACAATTGAATTCTTTTCCCCCTTATCAGCATCTTGTCGATCCCATTGACCAATACAAGGCCCACAGGCATTTGTAAATATTTTTACTGACTTAAACTTCTTAAAGGTATCCATCAAACCATCACGTTCAGCAGTATATCGCACCTGCTCTGAACCAGGATTAATTCCTAAGTTAGATTTTGGTTTTACGCCTTTATTAAAAGCATCATCAACAATTGAAGCAGCCCTTGTTAAATCTTCATATGATGAGTTCGTACATGAACCTATCAAAGCCCATTCGATTTCTGTAGGCCAATCATTTTCTTTTGCTTTTGCAGTCATTTCAGAAACAGGCGTAGCTAAGTCTGGAGTAAAAGGCCCATTTAAATGAGGTCTTAACTCATCTAAATTGATCTCAATTACTTCGTCAAAATACTTTTCTGGATTTTGGTAAACTTCAGGGTCACCTGTCAAGTGCTCAGCAACTTCATCAGCCAATTCAACAACATCTGCTCTGTCAGTTGCTCTTAAATATCTTCTCATCGAGTCATCATAACCAAAAGTTGAAGTTGTAGCTCCAATTTCTGCACCCATGTTGCAAATGGTTCCTTTTCCTGTGCATGAGAGACTTTCCGCGCCTTCACCAAAATATTCAACAATTGCGCCAGTACCACCTTTTACAGTTAGTATACCAGCCACCTTTAAAATAATATCTTTTGAGGCAGTCCAGCCGTTTAATTTTCCTGTAAGTTTCACTCCAATTAATTTTGGAAATTTCAATTCCCATGGCATATCAGCCATAACATCAACCGCATCAGCGCCACCAACACCCACCGCAACCATTCCTAGTCCTCCTGCATTAACAGTATGAGAGTCTGTTCCAATCATCATACCTCCTGGAAATGCATAGTTTTCAAGAACTACCTGGTGAATAATTCCTGCTCCTGGCTTCCAAAAGCCAATCCCATATTTATCGCAGACTGAGCTCAAGAAGTTAAATACTTCATTGTTTTTATTCATGGAATTTTGTAAATCCTTATCTGCTCCTAATTTGGCCAAAATCAAGTGATCGGCATGTGCTGTGGATGGAACAGCAACTTTCTTTTTTCCTGCTTGCATAAATTGAAGCAAGGCCATTTGTGCAGTTGCATCTTGCATAGCTACGCGGTCTGGTTTGAAATTCACATAAGACTTTGTTCGCTCATACTCTTCTGTAGCATCGCCTTCTTCTAGGTGTGAGTAAAGTATTTTCTCGGTTAAGGTCATTGGTTTATTGAGGATTTTTCGAGCTGCGTTAACGCGTTGATCCATCTTATCATAAACCGCTTTTATCATGTCAATATCAAATGCCATCGTATATCTTTTTGTGGTTGATTGCTCTTATTAAATTGGAGCACTAAATTAAGCATTTTACTTACTTTTAAAAAACCATTCATCCCAATGCTTTTTCAAATTAAATCTACATTCCGTAAGCTTGCATCATGTTAAAGTTATTTAGAGAAAATGTCCGTGAGGCGCTTCGTTCAGTTCGAAGTCAATTATTGCGAACAATTCTAACAGCCCTCATTATTGCGGTTGGAATTACAGCTTTGGTGGGCATATTAACCTCTATTGATGCCATTAGTAGTTCTATCAGTAGCAATTTTAGCAGTATGGGTTCAAATACTTTTTCAATTCGAAATCGAGGAAGTAACATACATATAGGAAAGCGCGGTAAAAAAGCGAAGAGACATCCACGAATCACTTATCAGGAGGCAATTGATTTTAAATCCCAATTTGAGTTCCCCGCTATTGTTTCTGTGTCCTCAAGAGCCACCGCTCTCGCCACCTTAAAACATGAATCTGAAAAAACAAACCCCAACGTATTTGTTTTTGGAATTGACGAAAATTATTTATTAACCTCGGGCTATGAGATTGCAAAGGGAAGGAATTTCTCAACTCATGACAACCGCTATGGATCTCATGGAGTAATTATAGGCTCTGAAATTGAAAAAAGCCTTTTCCAAAATAATGAAAACCCAATAGATAAGATTATTACAATAGGTGGAGGAAAGTACAAGGTGATTGGTGTGTTAAAATCAAAAGGAAGCAGCATGGGATTTAGTGGAGATAAAAATGCATTTATCCCATTAACCAATGCTCGACAATATTTTCCATCATCTGATCCTACATTTTTGATAAATGTAATGGTGAATAATCCTGAGGAGTTAGATCCTGCAATCAGTGAAGCAACAGGAACCTTTCGAATTATTAGAGGAGATAAATTAGGGCGTGAAGCAAGTTTTGAAACAACAAGAAGCGACAATATCTCTCAACTGTTATTAGAAAACTTAAGTATGGTTACTGTTTCTGCAACTGTCATTGGATTTATAACCCTTCTTGGAGCTGCTATCGGCTTAATGAATATCATGTTGGTTTCAGTTACAGAACGCACACGAGAAATTGGTGTAAGAAAGGCTATAGGGGCAAGTGCCTCTATTATTCGAAATCAATTTTTAATTGAAGCAGTTGTCATATGTCAATTAGGTGGGCTATTGGGAATTATTTTAGGAATTGTAATAGGAAATTTAGTAGGAGGAATAGTAGGGAGCGGATTTATTATTCCCTGGGGGTGGATGATTATGGGGGTTTGCCTTTGTGTTATTGTCGGATTAATTTCCGGATTTTACCCTGCCTACAAAGCTTCTAAACTCGATCCAATTGAGTCGTTGCGCTATGAATAAACCTTGACGATTTTAGATTTTAGATTTTAGTTCCGCAAATGCGGAATTAGATTTTAGAAAATTATCAAAAATATTTTATGTGCAAAAAAAAACGCTCAAACTAAAAAATAGCATGAGCGTTTTACAATCAAAAAAAAATACCTTAAACCGATGTAGTTCTAAAAAAACTTAATTGGTATTATTCGGCTACTACTTCAAATTCAATAGAAACAGTTACATCTTTATGTAATCTGATTTCTGCCTGGTAAGTTCCAATCTCTTTAATTTGAGAACCTAATATTTTGATGTTTTTCTTGTCCACATTATGACCACCTTTATTAATAGCGTCTGCTAATTGAATGGTGTTCACTGAGCCAAAAATCTTTTTACCTGCTTCACCAACTTTGGCTCCTACAGTGATTTTTTCAGCTTCTAATGCTTTTGCAGTTTTTTCTGCTTCCTCTTTGATTTTAACCTCTTTGTGGCTTCGCTGACGAACATTTTCTTCCCACACCTTCTTATTAGATGAAGTAGCCGCTAAAGCTTTTCCCTGTGGAATTAAATAATTGCGAGCATAACCAGGTTTTACATTCACTAATTCATCCTTAAAACCGAGGTTTTCAATGTCTTCTTTTAAAATAATATCCATTTTATTTCCTCCTTATTTTAATAAGTCAGCCACGTATGGCATTAACCCTAAGTGACGAGCTCTCTTCACAGCTTGAGCCACTTTTCGTTGATATTTGAGTGAAGTCCCAGTAATTCTTCTTGGTAATAATTTACCTTGTTCGTTAACAAACTGCAATAAAAAATCAGGGTTCTTGTAATCAATGTACTTGATTCTGTTTTTCTTGAATCTGCAATATTTTTCTTTAACTACGTCAATCGCAGGTGGATTGAGGTATCTAATTTCTGATGAATTTTCAGCCATTGTCTTTTAATTTTATGTTTTTACTTCTCTGCTTTTTTTGCAGAAGTTTTAATTTTTTCAATTCTAACTTTTGCATAATCAACTGCATGCTTATCGAGCTTCACAGTTAAAAAGCGCATCACTTTTTCATCACGCTTTAAAGTTAATTCTAGCTTGGCAATAAATTCACCATCAGCTTCAAATTGAAAAAGTTGGTAAAAACCAGTTGACTTTTTCTGAATAGGATATGCCAATTTTTTCATTCCCCAATGTTCTTCATTGTGAATGGTTGCTCCGGCATCTTTGAGCATTTTTTTGTAGGTCTCGACAGTTTCCTTTGCCTGATCTGCAGACAAAACGGGTGTTAATATGAAAACTGTCTCATAATGATTACTCATTGCAAAAAGTTTATAATGTTCTCCCCAAAATTGGGGCGGCAAAAATACAAATTATTTTATTAGTTTTTCAGTTTAGGCACAAGAAAAAACAATGCTGCCTTTCAATACGAGACAAAATTAAATCTATTCTCATAGATTATAAAATTGATTAATAGTTGTTGTAAATTTGTTTTCTCGAATAAACTATGGAAAATTTTGTTGTTTCAGCCCGTAAGTATCGTCCAAGCACCTTTAACTCTGTTGTTGGGCAACGATCGATTACCAATACCTTAAAAAATGCCATTAAAACGGAGCACTTAGCCCAAGCTTTTCTGTTTTGCGGCTCACGGGGGGTAGGTAAAACAACTTGTGCTCGGATTTTAGCAAAAACCATTAACTGCTTTAATCGCTCTGAAAACATTGAAGCTTGCAATGAATGTGATTCTTGCAAATCGTTTAATGAAGGTGCATCACTTAATATTCACGAGTTAGATGCAGCATCCAACAATTCGGTAGATGACATTCGAAACTTGATCGATCAAGTGCGTTTTGCACCTCAAATCGGCTCTCATAAGGTTTATATTATTGATGAGGTGCACATGTTATCTCCGCAAGCCTTTAATGCCTTTTTAAAGACCCTTGAAGAACCACCAGCTCATGCCATATTTATTTTAGCTACCACGGAAAAGCATAAAATCATTCCAACCATTTTATCCCGTTGCCAAATATTTGACTTTAGCAGAATTGGCGTTTCTGATATTGCTGAACACCTTAAATACATTGCTAAAGAAGAAAAAATTAATGCCGAAGAGGAAGCGTTACAAGTGATTGCACAAAAAGCAGATGGTGCATTACGTGATGCCCTTTCTATGTTTGATCAACTGGTTAGTTTCAGTGGAAATGAATTGACTTATCAGGCAGTAATAGAAAATTTAAACATTCTCGATTACGATTATTACTTCAACACAACTGACTTTCTCTTAAAATCAGACATTCCAAAAGTTCTTCTACAATTCAATGAAATTTTACAAAACGGATTTGATGGACACCTATTTATAAATGGGCTAGCAAGTCATTTTAGGAATTTGCTAGTCTGTAAAGACAATGAAACAATAGAATTGCTAGAAGTTGGTAAAAGCATAAAAGAAAAATACTTAGTCCAAGCGGCTAATTCCACACTTCAGTTTTTAGTCCCTGCATTAGAAATCTGCCGGCAGTGCGATGCTCAATATCGTGCAAGTAAAAACAAACGGCTGCTGGTTGAATTGAGCTTAATGCAACTAGCTTCAATACTAGAACCAATAGCTTCGACAGAAAAAAAAAAGCCTTACATAAAAGCAGCTGAAAAAACTGAGGGTATTGAATCCCAGGTGACTGCTGAAGCTGAGCCTGAAAAAATGAGAGAGAAAGCACTCGACGCTCAAGAATCTCAAAAAGTAAAGCAAGAAACTCAAAACTATGAATCAGCGCCTGCACAACCTCCAAAAGAAGTTGAAAAATCTCCAGAAACAGCAATAAAACAGGCAACTTCTAGCAATACAGCCGAAGCTGAAAAAACTGATGAAGCTACAAGCAAACAAAGTGGTCTATCAAAATTAAATAAGCAAAGAGCTAAAACTTCTTCCCTTTCTATAAAGGGACTTACCAATAGAGTAGAAAAATCAGCTGAAGAAATCGAACAAGAGGCCTATACTTCGCAAGCAAGAACAGCTTTCACGCTAGAAGAATTTAAAACTACATGGTCTAAATTGGCAGAACGCATAAAAGCTGACCAAGCAGAAGGAAGTTCAATTGTATATGCAGCAATGATCAATCATGAACCAGAATTGAAGGATGATTTTAATGTCGAGCTTTCTGTTGATAATAAAAGTCAGCTTGAGGAGATGAACTTAAAGCGGACTGACCTTCATGATTTCCTAAGAAAAAATCTCAAAAATGGAGGCATTGAACTTTCATTTAAGATCCAAAAAAGCAAAAAACTAAAGAAAGCATATACAGATGAAGAAAAGTTTAACAAATTAGCCGAAAAGAATCCTCACCTTCTTACTTTAAAGGAAAAATTGGATTTGGACTTTATTTAAACACCATTAATCACCTTGTAAAACCGTTTAAAGTTCAGATTTCTCCTTTCAATAATTAATATTAAAATTATAACAGGCTTTTTTTATCTTCGCTCTAAACTTAAATGTCCCTAAATCAAATTTTATGAAAACCAACATTCAATCAGTTACCACTTTAATGCTCGGACTATTTTTCCTTGTTTCGTGCGGAAATAGTGAAAATGGAGCAGACAAAAATACAGAAAACAAAGAGTATAAAACAGTAGAAAATGACCCTACTAATACTCGAATCTACACCTTAGAAAACGGCTTAAAAGTCTATTTATCGGTGAATGAAGAAGCTCCTCGAGTTCAAACTTCAATTGCAGTAAGAGCTGGTAGCAAAAATGACCCTGCAACGGCAACTGGTTTAGCTCACTACTTAGAGCATATGCTATTTAAGGGGACTGATAAATATGGAACTTCTGACTTTTCTAAAGAAGGTCCGTTATTAGATCAAATTGATAGCTTATACGAGGTTTATCGAAGTAAAACCGATGAAGTAGAGCGGAAGCGTTTATATGCACAAATTGACAGCATCTCACAAGTTGCCTCAACATTTGCTATTGCAAACGAATACGACAAGATGGTTTCTGAGATGGGAGCCAAAGGAACAAACGCCTACACCTCTCAAGAAAGAACAGTTTATGTAAATGACATCCCTACCAATCAGTTAGACAAATGGTTAAAGTTAGAAGCTGAGCGATTTAGAAACCCACAATTAAGATTATTTCATACTGAACTAGAGGCAGTTTATGAGGAAAAAAACAGAACACTAGACAATGACTTTAGAAAAGCATTTTACGGAGTAATGGATGCCTTATACCCTAACCATCAGTATGGGCAACAAAGCACTATTGGAACGATTGATCACCTAAAGAATCCTTCATTAACTGAAATTAAAAAGTACTTCAATACTTATTATGTTCCAAACAATATGGCCATTTGCTTGGCAGGTGATTTCAATCCAGACAGTGTAATTGCTTTGGTAAAAGAAAATTTTGGCGGAATGGAAAAAGGTGATGTTCCTGAGTTTGATGTTGCAGAGGAAGCACCGATTAAAGAAGTGGTTACTAAAGAAGTTGTCGGTCCAGATGCAGAATTTATGTATATGGCTTACCGTTTTGATGGAGCTGGCAGTGAAGAAGCGGAACTTATTCAATTGTGTGATATGATTTTGGCAAACAACACTGCAGGTTTAATCGACTTGAACCTAAATCAGCAGCAAAAAGTGTTAAACGCTAGTTCCTTCACCTACATTTTATCTGACTATTCTGCACACATGCTCAATGGAAAGCCTAAAGAAGGACAAAGCCTAGAAGAAGTTAAGGATTTATTATTGAGTCAAATCGACAGTTTAAAAGCAGGTGCATTTCCTGATTGGCTACCTCAAGCATGCATTAACGACTTAAAGTTGAGTAGAATCCGATCAATGGATAACAATCGTGGTAGAACAGGCATGATGATAGATGCTTTTATTACAAAAACTGACTGGGAAGATCAGATTAATGATATTGAAGTATTAACTAAGTATTCAAAACAAGACATTATTGATTTTGCTAAAGCAAATTACAGCGATAATTATGTTGTTGTTTATAAACGAACAGGTGAAGACACCACCGTTAAAGAAGTAGAAAAGCCTGAAATAACGCCTGTAAATGTTAATCGAGATGATGCATCACCTTTCTTAACAGGTATCAGTGCAATGAAAGTAGATAATATTCAGCCTCGATTCTTAGATTATGATAAGGACATCAAGCAGACCACTCTTAAAAATGGCATAAAAGTGAGGTCAGTTAAGAATGAAAGCAATGATTTATTTACGCTTTATTATGTATTTGACATGGGTAAGTTCAATAACATTAAGATTGACCTTGCGCTTGATTACTTGCCATTCTTAGGGACTTCTAAATATACTCCAGCTGAAGTTCAACAAGAATTTTATAAGATTGGGTGTGATTTTGATGTATTTGGAGGCGACGAAAGAGTTTATGTTTATATGGATGGATTGAGTGAAAACTTTGAAGCGGGCATGAAACTTTTTGAGCATTTGCTAAGTGATGCGCAACCACAAGAGGAACCCTTGAAAAATTTAATTTCAGATGAATTGAAAGATCGAGCAGATGCAAAACTTTCAAAAAGTAATATTTTGTGGGGAGCAATGAATAGCTATGCAGTTTACGGAGAGAACTCACCGTTTAAAAACATACTTACAGAATCAGAGCTTAATGATATCGAAGCTTCTGAATTAACGGACATTATTCATAACCTAACATCATATGAGCACCGAGTGCTTTATTTTGGACCTATGGATCAAGGTGATTTAGTAAGCAATTTAAACAATTTACACAAAACTCCAGCTCAACTTAAACCAATTCCGGAAGGCAAAGAGTTTGCGGAACTAGACAATGAAGGCACTAAAGTTTATGTAGTTGATTATGACATGAAGCAAGCAGAAATTTTAATGCTCTCTAAAAAAGAGTTGTACAATCCAAAGACTGTTGCTGCAGCTGCTATTTACAACGAATATTTTGGTGGCGGTATGGGATCTATAGTATTTCAGGAAATGAGAGAGTCTAAGGCCTTAGCATATTCTGTATTTTCAGTTTATCGATCTCCATCAGATTCTGCTGATGCACATTATGTAATGGCTTATATTGGAACACAAGCAGACAAGCTAAAAGAAGCTATGGCAGGAATGACAGATTTGTTAAACAACATGCCAGAGTCAGAAAAAAGTTTTGAGTTGGCTAAAAAAGCTGCCTTGGAAAAAATTAGAACAGAGCGTATAACTAAAACATCTAAACTCTGGAATTATGAAACAGCACTAAGTAGAGGTGTTGATCATGACTTAAGAGAAGATATTTATAAAGCAGTACCTAACATGACAATGGCTGATTTAAAAGCTTTTCACGAAGAATATATCAAGAATAGCGATTACAACATTATGGTAATTGGGAAAAAGGACGGTTTAAATATGGCTGCATTAAAAGAATATGGCCCAGTTGAGACCTTAAGCTTAAAAGAAGTGTTTGGATATTAAACAAATGAACTAAACTGTAATAGTAATCTGCGTGTTACTATTAAAGTTTAGTTCGTTAACTTCTAACTACTTTTTTAGATTAGATTAATTGATTTCAATTATACCATGACTAGTTCCAATTGGACAACCAGGCACCCAAGTCGGAGTTATTGATCTAGCGCATGATGTTCCCGCAGGACCTGATTCTAGAAGTACAGCAGAGGAAGCGAATGAAACAGGACATGTTGTTGCACATGCGCTAGTTGGTGCAGAGACCCCATTTGTTGAACCATATTGATAACCTGAAGCTGGGTCAGTAAATATGGCATCAATAAAAAGGCCTCCACCAGCTGATGAGGCTGTATGTATTGAGTTGGCAGGAACCAGAAAAGATGTTTGTGATGTTACACATCCACCTATATCTTCATAAAAATCTACATATACATCACAAGAGCGATTATTTTGAATATCCATGGTTGTTTGACCAAAAGTTAATGTACAAGAAATTGATAATAAAAAAATAAAAAATAAATTTTTCATAGTTTCTAATATTTAATTTTTCCTACTCTATTTAATATTGGCTTTTCGGATACCGCCAGAATTAGTTTAAAATATTGTACAGTATTTTAATGTTGAGTAAAGCTAGAACAACTAAACATAGAATAACAGAGTAGAAACACCCGATTTT
>JAVJQS010000007.1:0-147578 GCA_040218815.1 Vicingaceae bacterium
GTTTTCGTCCCGATATCTCGGGACTCGGAACGAACCCGACTTTTTATTATCGGGGGTTCTCACCCCTTCATATACTCTAGATTTTCAAACATATTTTAAAGAACGTCTCATCTTTTACCTACCCGACATCGTGCGGAGAGGAAGGGATTCGAACCCCCGATGCGGTCTCCCACATACACGCTTTCCAAGCGTGCGCCTTAAGCCACTCGGCCACCTCTCCTTTTTCATCCTTCAGCAGATGCCCTAAACGGCTCGCCAAATTACAAAAAAATATATTTCTTAATCTGTCTTGTTTATGTTATTATAAGGTTAAGAGATTTCTCCCCTTAAATTCGTTTCCATGTATTGCTTTTTCTGCTCTAAGCTCAATTCTTGACAGGAAAGAATATACATCAATTTGGTTATTGCAGCTTCAAAAGTCATGTCTCTGCCACTCAACACTCCCGCTCTTTCCAAGTGAACTCCAGTTTCATATTTTCCTTGAATTACGCTGCCCGTTGTGCATTGAGTAATGTTGACAACAATCACTTCCTTTTTCCTTAATTCCAACAACTCCTCAGTTAACCACCCATTTGCTGGTGCATTTCCACTGCCAAAAGTTTCTATAACCAGTCCTTTTAGGTTTTCAATATTAGCAACGGCATGAAAAGCCTCTCTTCGCATGCCTGGAAATAATTTTACTGAAGCTACCTCATCTACAATGCTTTTTCTCGCTAAAAGTGGTAAGTTATCTGGCTTTCTTATAGCAAAGCGGTTATATTTAATATGCACCCCGGCTTCTGCCAACAAAGGATAGTTCGGAGATTGAAAGGCTTCAAAGTTTTCCGCACTCACTTTTGCAGTTCTATTGGCGCGATAAAGCGCATATTCAAAATAAACTGCCACTTCTGGCACTATTGGTAACCCGTGCTCTTGTGCTGCTGCAATTTCAATGGCAGTAACTAAGTTTTCTTTCCCATCGGTGCGAATCTTACCAATTGGCAACTGACTACCCGTAAAAATAATGGGCTTATTTACATTTTCCAACAAAAAGCTCAAAGCTGAAGCCGAATAAGCCATGGTATCCGAACCGTGTAGAATCACAAAGCCATCAAACTTGGAGTAGTTCGCTTCTATGATTCCAATTAAATCAGACCAAAACGCTGCACCAATATTTGAAGAATCCATTGGTTTTTCCCATGCATGTACCTCTAAGTTTAACGCTAACTTATTCAACTCTGGCACTTCATCACGTAAATGACTAAAATCAATGGGGTTCAAAGAACCGGTCTCCAGGTCCTCCACCATACCAATGGTGCCACCGGTATAAATCAATAATACGTTCGCTTGCTTACTCATTAATTTTAAAGATTTCTATAGCATTTTTACTCGTCTTATCAGCAACCTCTTTTAATGTCAACTTATGGATGTCGGCTAACTTTTCAGCAACATGAAGCAAATAGGCACTTTCATTTCGTTTTCCTCTAAAGGGTGCAGGTGCTAAGTAGGGTGAATCTGTTTCTAGCACCAAATCATCGATGGAAATAGCCTCGACTACCTTATCTAAACCCGCATTCTTAAAAGTAAGCACTCCTCCAATGCCTAATTTAAAGTTGCCATAACTTAGAATGTGCTTTGCTTGCTCTAAATTTCCTGTAAAACAATGAAAAACACCAAATAAATTCGCATCATTTAGCTCATCTAAAATTGCTAAAATCTCGTCGAATGCTTCACGACAATGAATAACAATGGGCAATTTTTTGGCTTTCGCCCATTGGATTTGCTTTCGAAAAGCCATTTCTTGCTCTTTAATGAAACTTTTATCCCAATAAAGGTCGATTCCAATCTCTCCAACAGCAATATAATTTGTGCTCTCTAATTCTTTTTCTACAATGGCCAACTCTTCTTCTACCTTCTCATTAACAGAGCACGGGTGTAAACCCATCATGGGATAGCAGCGATTCGGAAATTGCTCCTGCAAGTTTTTCATCCCTTCAATTGAGGTCTGATCGATATTGGGTAAAAAGAATTTTTCTACCCCAGCTGAAATGGCGGCTTCTATTCTATTTGTTCGATCAGTATCAAACTGTTCAGAATATAAATGCGTGTGAGTATCTATTAGCATGGGCGCAAAAATAACTTTATCTCAATGGATAATTGATAAATGATAATGTATAATTGTAGATTTCAGTTTCACATTCTAAATTCTAAGTCCTCCTAATACTTTTAACTTTAGCCACTTTTAACTCTTAACTTCCAACTCCAAGTGCTTTTAACTTTAATTACTCTTAACTTCTCATTCCAAATTCCTCACTCAAAATTGCACATCGAAGATCCAATAGAATTTGTAATTACCTTAAATAAAGTAAATTTGGTAGTTATAAGTTTGCAAACATTAAAACTCAAGCATTACTAGCCAATTAATACTAAACCTCTTTTATGAAAAAACAGCAACACCTAGTTAAGCAAGTATCAAGTTTACTTCAAGTCCTTATAGTTTTCACTCTATTCATTTTTGGTAGCATTTTAAACCCTGTTAATGCACAAAACTGGAAGGAAATTACTAAAACCGTGGCTTTAGACAGATGGAATAAAGATTATTTTGGCTATTCAGTAGCCATTTCGGGAGATTTTGCGATAGTTGGTGCTTATGCAGAAGATGAAGATACAATTGGCGGAAATACCCTTTCTAGTGCAGGATCTGCTTATATTTTTAAAAATATTGCAGGAACTTGGACAGAAGTACAAAAGTTGGTAGCTTCTGACAGAGGTGCTAGAGACTATTTTGGCTCTTCTGTAGCCATTTCGGGAGATGTTGCGATAGTTGGTGCATTTACTGAAGATGAAGATACAACAGGAGGAAATACCTTTGCTGATGCAGGAGCTGCATATATTTTTAAAAACAGTGCAGGAACTTGGACAGAAGTGCAAAAGTTGGTAGCTTCAGACAGAGGGGCTAGTGATCTTTTTGGCAATTCGGTAGCCATTTCTGGCAGTTATGCGATAGTTAGTGCATATACTGAAGATGAAGATACAACAGGAGGAAATACTCTTATTGATGCGGGATCTGCCTATATCTTTAAAGACAGTGCAGGAATATGGTTAGAAGTGCAAAAGTTGGTAGCTTCTGACAGAGGGGTTGGTGATTTGTTTGGCCAATCAGTAGCCATTTCAGGAGATTATGCCATCGTTGGAGCTGCGCAAGAAGATGATGATACGGCTGGAGTAAATACCCTTACATCGGCGGGCTCAGCCTATATTTTTAAAAACAATGCAGGTACTTGGTCGGAGGTGCAAAAGATCGTGGCTTCAGATAGAGGTGCTGGTGATGCTTTTGGTTTTTCAGTAGCCATTTCAGGAGGTGTTGCAGTAGTTGGAGCGCCATATGAAGATCATGATACATTAGGGGGAGATTCCCTTAATCGGGCAGGATCTGCCTATATTTTTAAAAACAACGCGGGTACTTGGTCGGAGGTGCAAAAGATCTTAGCTTCAGACAGAAGGGCTGGTGATGAATTTGGCTGGTCAGTAGCCATTTCAGGAGATGTTGCAATCATAGGTGCTTACAAAGAAGATCACGATACAACAGGAGGAGGTCCCCTTTCTAGTGCAGGATCCGCCTATCTCTTTAAAAACAATGCAGGAACTTGGAAGGAAGAACAAAAGTTAGTGGCTTCAGACAGAGGGGCTAATGATTATTTTGGCTATTCAGTAGCCATTTCGGGAGATGTTGCAATCATAGGTGCTTACAAAGAAGATCATGATACAATAGGAGGAAATAGACGTTGGGAAGCAGGATCTGCCTATCTTTTTAATAAGTGCGGATCGAGCGGAATAGATATAAAAACTGCATGTGATTCTTTAACCTGGATTGATAGTGTAACTTACTTTTCAAACAACAACACTGCAAAATTTACCTTAACCAATGCAGCTGGATGTGATTCAGTTGTTATTCTTAATTTAACGATGAACTACAGTTCTAAAAGCAGTGATACAGTCTCGGTATGTGATAACTATACCTGGAATGTAAATAACACTACCTACACAACTACCGGAATCTATAAAGATACATTGACTAATGCAACTGGATGTGATTCAATAGTTACTCTTGACTTAACGATAAACAACACCATAAACAATGATACTGTAACGGCTTGTGAACGCTATACTTGGAATGCCAATAATACCAATTATACGACTAGTGGAACCTATATGGATACCTTAACCAATGCAGCTGGATGTGATTCAACAGTTACTCTTGATTTAACGATTAACTACAGTACCACAAGCAATGATACTGTGACGGCTTGTGATCGCTATACTTGGAATGCCAATACTTACACCACTAGTGGAATCTATATAGATACCTTGACCACTACTGCTGGATGTGACTCAGTTCTTACTCTTGAATTAACCATTGACAGTGTGTCTGACCTTAGTACAACTACAGCTGGATTAACTATAACTGCTAATAATGCAAATGCTACTTATCAGTGGTTAAATTGTGCCAATAATTATGCTATTATCGCGGGTGATACCACGCAAACATTTACAGCAACTGCCAATGGGAATTATGCTGTTGAGTTAACAGAAAACTCATGTGTTGACACTTCTGCTTGTGTCGCCATCATAAGTGTAGGTCTGCTTGAAGAAAAGGTTGCTAATGAGCTATTCAATGTTTACCCCAATCCATCAAATGGAATTATGAATGTAGAAATACACATGCCTGCAACAGGCAGGAATCTTGATTCCAAGCAACAATTCTTCATTTATAATCATTTAGCACAAGTAGTGAGAGAAGTAAGGGTAAAGGAAGGCAAAAACCAAATCAATATAAGTCAATTGCCTAAAGGCGTTTACTTTATTCGCTATGGCAATAGCTCAATGAAAATTGTTTTAATCGACTAATTTTTAAGTAAAAAAAGCAGCGAACTAAAAGGGGCTTATTCGCTTAGTAAAAGAGTAAAGCGGGCAGCAATAGGTCTATGAATTGCATGGGCGCAAAAAAACGTTAAAGGTTTAATTGAAGGCTTTCGCGCAGATATTTCTTCTAGCGATCTAAGATTCTTCGGAAATTATTGAATACTCTTTCAATTAATCTTAAATCTTTGGTTACAATTTCTGCTGTGCCGATCATTTGAGGTTGGTAGTTGATTGACTTTTGGTAAGAGGTGTTTAATCCATCAGTTAAGTTTACTTTTATAAAGTAGCCGTCTTCAGAGGGAATACTAGAGATTTCATTCACCTTTCCTAGTAATTGCCCAAACTCATGGGCAGGATAGTTAGCAAAACTCATTCGGACCTTTTGTCCTATTTCCACCTTTCCAAATGCTTGGTCAGCAACTTTCACCACTCCAATAATTTCCTCTTCGCTAGGAATTACAGCAAATAACTCTTGCTTGACCGTCACATAATCGTTAACAGTAAGGTGTGTTAGATAAGATAGCTTACCATTTTGAGGTGCTTTAAAAATATAATTTTGTTGCCAATTGTCAGCATAAGTCAGAATATTCCTTTTAGAAGCTTCTATTCTACTTTCTATCTGTCTTATTAAATCTGCGTTAGTTTTTAGTAACTCATTTTTTTTTGAACTTAAATTACTAGCAGCTATCTTATTTTGAACATAGCTCCTTTTAACTGATATAATTTGTTGACGTTTAGCAAAATATTCACTTTGATTAGTATAAAAGGTGTGTTTTGCAATTACCTGATTGTCATACAGCAAACTATCTGCTTCAAACTTCTCCTTTGCATTTGAAATTTCTGTTTCTAATAACGCCAATTCTTGTTTTGTAATCCAAGCTAATCTATTTTGGTAATCAACTTGTTGGTTTAATGTGTTAATTGATTCTTGAAAAAAGGCATTTGTTTTTAAATTTCTAAGTTCAATTAAATCCGTTGTTAAGTTATTTACATCTACTTGTACCCCACCCAAATTTTCTAAAGATTGCAGCTTCGAAATAAAAATTTCTTCTTTTTGCGTATTCTCTTGATTAACTAGCTGAACTAGGCTATCTAAACTTGATTCTTCAGTAGGGTTTCGAATACTCGCAATGATTTCACCAACTTTGACTTCTGCACCATTGGTCAAGAACATATTCGATACATAGCCATTGGTTTGAGAGACCAATAAGGCTGGTGGATTCTTAGAAGTTAGAGTAACTCGTCCAGCAACAACATCAGGATACTTTACAAACCAAGAAATGAATAAGACAAGAACGATTAAACCAAAAATCAAAGTGATACCCCATCGAATCATCCAATTGGGTACTCGGCTCAATATCTCTTGAACTTCATCGCTTCTTATTTCTTCTATTTTGGTGTTGTTCGGCATATAAATTGTAAATTTGATTTAAAACCTAGAATCATGGCTATCATACTCCTAGAAGATGCTTTAGATAAAAACGCCCAACTATTAATTGAATTGGCAAAAAGGTTAGGAGTTAAAGTATCTAAAATAAAAGCTGATGACAAAGAAGATTTAATCCTCGGCCAAATGATGCTTGAAGAAGAAACCAATGAATATGTTTCAAGAGAAGAAATAGATAAAATTCTTGAGGAAGATTGATTGTTAAATTTGATAAAGGCTTTGCGAAGTCGTTGAAAAGGGAAATAAATCCGCTGCTGAAGAAAGGAGTAGCAGAGTTTATTAGAAAAGCAGACAAAGCGACCGATATTCATGAATTGCCTTCTGTAAAAAAGATGAAAGGCTATACCGATTTTTACCGCTATAGAATAGGCAAGTATAGAATTGGATTTAGAAAGATTGACAATCATACTATTTCGTTAATAATTGTTGCGAAACGCTCAACTATTTATCGGCGTTTCCCATAAGTTTTAAAAAAATCATTTCTAACAAGGGTGTTACTTTTAATTCAAGCCATTATTATTTAGTTCATTAAAGTATAAACCCTTCTATTATTTTTAACTTCTCTTTGATTCTGTTTGTTTAATTTATCTCATCACTTCAGTTACTTAAATTTATCTTCGAAACTTGAACTACTTCCCTAATTCCAACTGGTTTTTAACTAAGTGATAATAGCTACCTTTCAACTTTACCAATTCATTATGGTTGCCTTTTTCATTAATTCTACCTTTTTCTAATACCACAATTTGATCTGCATTTTTTACTGTGCTTAATCGATGTGCAACCACAATGGCTGTTCTCCCTTCAAAAAAGGAGTTTAATTTACCCATGATTTGCTTCTCATTTTTGGCATCTAAAGAAGAGGTAGCTTCATCAAAAAAGATAAATTTCGGGTCTTTGTAAACTGCTCTTGCAATCAATAGTCGCTGCTTTTGTCCTGTACTCATTCCTACTCCTTCCATTCCTATTTTGGTATTGTAACCAAGGGGCAGCTTTTCGATGTAATCCTTAATGTTTGCTACATCAACAGCTTTTCTGATTTTTTCATGGTCAACTATGCTTTCCCCAATGGCAATGTTGTTGGCAATAGTATCATTGAAAATATAGCCCTCTTGCATCACCACTCCACACTTTTGCCTCCAAGTTTTTTGAGAAACGTTGTTTAGATCGTAGTTGCCAATTTTAATTTCTCCTTGGTTCGGTTCGTAAAACTTCAATAACATTTTCATTAAAGTAGTTTTACCACTACCACTTGTGCCAACGATTGCTGTCATTTTGTTAGCAGGAATAATAAGGCTCAAGTCTTTTAGAACCAGTTCTGAACTTCCGATGTATCTAAAACTCACCTTTTCCAGTTTGAATTCTGAATGTTCTGGCACATGATGTATTTTCTGTTCTTCAATCGACTCTTCATCTTCTCGGTTATGAATTTCAGAGAGCCGCTCTAAGGCAATTTTGGCATCTTGTGCAGAATAAACAAAGCCAATAATTTGCTGAATGGGGCTATTCAATTGACCGATGATATAAGATATAGCCAACATCATTCCCAAGGTAATTTCCCCGTCAATTACCAATTTTGCGGAGAAAAAGGTCATAAAAATGTTCTTAACTTCATTTATAAAATTAGAACCTACGGTTTGGGTCTGTTCTAAAGAAAGACTTTTGATCGAGATTTTAAATAGCCGCGCTTGCACAAACTCCCAGGACCATCTTTTTTGTTTTTCTGCATTGTGTAATTTAATTTCTTGCATTCCATTAATAAGCTCCATTACTTTACTTTGCTCATCGCTCATTTGAGAGAAACGCTTGTAATCTAAATCTTTCCTGTGTTTGAGAAAAAGTAATACCCAAATAAAATAGAGTGAGCTCCCTATTAGAAAAACTAAAAAAATTCGCCAATCGTACCACCACAGCACACCACCAAAAATTATTAGGTTAAAAGTGGAGAATAGAACGGACAAAGATGAATTAGTAAGTAGCCGCTCAATTCGATTATGGTCATTAATGCGTTGCATAATATCACCCGTCATTTTGGTATCAAAATAGGCAATCGGAAGGTTCATGAGCTTGATGAAAAAATCAGATACCAATGAAATGTTAACTCGGGTGCTTAAATGCAGTAATATCCACCCTCTAATAATTTCTATGCTTGTTCTACCGATAAACAAGAACAATTGAGCTGCAAGAATAAGGTAGATAAAGTGGATGTCTTGATTTTGAATACCAACATCTACAACTGATTGGGTAAGGAAAGGAAATATAAGTTGCAATAAACTTCCTGCTAATAACCCTAGAATTAATTGAACTAAAAATTTCTTGTATTTAAAAAGGTATTGGTACAAAAAAGAAAAACCCGAAGAATTTTGGGATTCTTCGTCACCAGTTTCTGCTTGTTTTAGTTTAGGGGTAGGTTCTAAGAGTAAAGCAATGCCCTCTTCGTTATCTTCTTTCGCATTAGCTCCAATCCAATGCATTAGAAATTCTTTAGCAGTATAAACCAATTTACCATGAGCAGGGTCTGCTGCATAATATTTGCCTTTTTTAATGGCATATAAAACCACAAAATGGTTTTGGTTCCAATGTATCACGCATGGGAAAGGTTTTGTTTCAATTAAAACTTTTAAAGATGTTTTAACTCCCAATGTGCGAAACCCAATACTTTCTGCAGCAGAAGAAATTGTTTTTAAAGATGAGCCTTGACGAGAAGTTTCGGAAAGCTTTCGTAATTTATCCAAAGAAATATTACGTCCATAAAATTTTGAGATCATTCTTAGGCAAGTAGGTCCGCAATCCACCTGATCAGGTTGTTCATAAACAGGAAAACCTTTATGCATTATAAAGTTTAAATTAGTTTTCAAAAAACACTTATAATTTCAACCGCTCTATCCTAAAAAAACATTGAGCTTATTAAAAGGAAAATAAGCTAAAGATTAGTGAGAATATTAAGTTGGAACTCCTTCTATCGAATCAAAACTCAGTAATGAAGGAATAAAAATTGAATCGTCAAACCTCATAAGTTGATATACAATTCCAGAAAGACCCGTCATTAAAGAAATATCAAAATAATTTTCTTTTGAATTACCGAAATTAAATTCCCCTTCTTTCAATTTAAATAGAACTGCTTCTAACATGTTAGAAAATTGCTCCTTTGCTAGATAACCATGTTGAGTAGAAGAATATATAAATTCTAATGTCCCGAAATCACCGTGACAAATTGAATGATTATCTCCAAATCCAGAAGTTAACGCTGAATTTAGAGCATACTTTACATCCTGCTTCAACTCATCCTTCAAATGAGAATTTAAATTTGTCATGTTATCTAGTAAAATAAGTCTTGACAAACCAACTCCAACTGATCCGTTACACCACGAATATTGAAAGGTTTCCTCTTCATGTCTTTTATCTATCCAATTTCCTTGAGCTTTGTTAAAAAGACCTTTCTCAAATTGTAAAGCACCTTTTATAATTTCAATTGTTTTAGGATTATTAGTCAATTTATAGCTCTTAATTAAACTAGATATAATTCCAGAAGTCCCATGAGAAAACCCACCTAATTTTTTGTCAAGATTGGGACTTTTCCAAAATACTTGATTATTAATTTTTATACTATTATCAATAATCTGTTCCTCAAGTTTACTTATCAGGGATAAAGTTTTACCATTATCATTATTGTCAACTTCATAGAAAGAAATTAAAGCTATAATTGCCCCTGCAGATCCTCCAATAATATCCATATTCAAATTTGAATCTATCAAAACCTCAAGCCTTTTGACTCCAATCGTTGCAAATTCTAAATATTGTCTTTCTTTAAATATTGAGTATAGATGTGAGCAAGAATATATGAAGCCAGAAACTCCAACAAATAGCCCAATTTCATGAATATGATTGAGTTGATTAATTCTCTCTGGTGTAAGTAGGTTCTGAACAAATTTTTTATACTTTATATCATTAGTATATTTAAAAGTATATCCATAGAAAAAAGCTAATCCAAGGTAACCATTGTAAAAATCATATCCCATTTCACCATAAATACAACTTGTAGAGTTTATATAAATATTACTGAGTTCATTCTTTCTGTTAAGAATAAGCTCATTACTAATCAAGTCTATCAGAGAAACAATGACTTGATTTTGATTATTAGTATCTAAGTTTTGTATCTTAAATTCAGATTTCGAATTCTTCATTCTCGATCGAATTAGCCTATCCATGATGTACAGTTGCTTTTTTAATTCATCTTGATTAGAATTATGAATTTTCTCAATTGACAAGCTTAACCCGGACTGTTCAAGATAGTTATTGATTTTTTTCTCATAAAATGAAGACTTTAAATGCCTGTTATTTGGAGAAAAACTAAATTTTGGAATTTGTCCATTCAAAAGATATCTTAACTCGTGTTTAACAATATTCTTTTTAAAGCCAGAAACAGGGGAGTTAAGCCTAATATGTTCAAAGAGCAGTTCTCTATCAGTGAATGACCTTAAATAATCAGGGTGATAGCTTTCTTGAATCAAGTGACCATAAACAAAGGTGTTCCTGAATAATATTCTGCACTCAATGTCTTGTAATTCCTTATTTACAATTGTTATAAAGCTGCTTTTATTATTTAATATTAAGTTAAAACAGGAAGAGAACTTTCTCCTAAAATCTAGATAGAAGTTATCTATAGAGTAAGTTTTCTCTCCTAAGCGGGGAATATTAGAAGTTCTTTGAATAGGAAAATATTCATAGGATATTTTACCTGACTCATATTTTGCTTGTTTATAAAAAGAAGATTCTCCTTGAACATCATCGCTAGCACCAATATTTACTACCCTATCATCTACCCTGAAACCAAAAGGAAGAAGCGACGAACTTAAAACTGTTCCTTTCAGAATTGAGCTTTTATCTTCTTTGTTAAAAGGGTTGAATATACACTCTAAGTCTATCAACATTGGCATACTTTTGTATGCTATAATATTTTCATAATGTAGATCATAACCGTTTATAAAATAAAAAACGGCCTGAATAATTCCCAAGTTTTCATAATAACTTTTAACATCTTCTATTGAACTACATTCTTCATTTTTTATAAATGAAACCCAACCATATTTAACCTTATTGACAATCTTTAAACTATCATCAAATTGTTGATTAAGCTTCTTAAAAGCCCATTGAATTACATTATAAAACCCTTGCAAATTTGAAACAGAATGTGGTTTAAAAACTATCTTCTCATTATTTGTAAAAGTTATTATTGTTACTGCCTTTCCGTCGTCATGTTTATCGCCTGATATTTCGATTGCTTTTATTAAAAAATTATTGTCAACCTTAATGATTGATTTAATTTGGTCCAGGTCTTCGACAAAAGATTTAAAAATGTATGATAAATTATTTATCCATTCGTTAACTCCCTCAACTATAAGCCTAATTAAAACAGGGTATTCCTTAATAAAAGAGAGAAGGAATTCTGAAGTTAAAGTATATTTTATAAATTTTTCTTCATTAATTGAATGTTCAGACTGGGACAATTTTTCTTCCAGTAAATAGATATTATATTCAAGTGTTAACGTCTTAATAGCTTTTATATAAATATCTTCAAAAACAACGGGTAAAGAGGCTACTATTAGGCTATTAACTTGATTTTGAGAAAGTATTTTATGCACCCTTTGAACAAGTATGAAGACACCCCTTTTAATTATTGGATTAAAAATTGATATTAGCTTATACTTATCATTCGTATGATTAATTATCTCCTTGTTTTTACCAAAATCTTTATATGCGAGAGTTATGAAATCATTAAACCAAGATTTTTCATTAATAGCATCATCCTCATATAGGTATTTTTTAAACTCTTCTAGGGTTTCAATATTTAACTCACTAAGCTTATCCTTAAGATTTTGTTTGTCTGTAAATACTTTATGATTGATTACTTTTTTGAAAATTTTACCATCTACTTTATCTCTATTACTTGGAGAGTTTAATCTTTCATGAATGTAATTGAGACTCATAATTTTAATTTAAAAGAGAATAAATAAGAGGTATCATGAGTAGAGCATTCCAAATAAAATGAGAAACAAAAACATAACTCATTCCAAATTCTAATCTAATGAAGCTATAACATAACCCTGAGATAAAAGGTCTAGAAATACTTGCGAGAATCCAAGGTACATTTACTAAATAAAATGGTAACGTATTGTGCATCAGCGCAAAAAGCACACATAAAAAGATCATTATTTTATAATTATGCTTCCTCCAAAAAGAATTGATATTTCTAATAATTTTTTCTTTGAGATTATAAAAAATCAATAATGACATAGAAGTCAATAATAAAAAGACTAGAAGAGTGCTTTTTCTATCTTGAAACCATTCAGAGAGATTCAATGTTAGTATCCTATTAATTCCGGTATATGAAGCAATTGTCATTGTAAGTCCTAGAAACCCAATAAATATTGGAATTGAATATCTTTTGAACCTCAATGGATAACGAAATAGCATTTCTTCATTAAGGGGAGCAATTAAACAAGTAAATAGGATTATTCCTAGAAGAGCCAATTGTTCATCAGGTGAGTTTACCTTATCAGGAGGAGTACTTCTAAGTCCTTCAAAGACAATTAGTAGAAGGTTTAAAAAAAGCGTTAGACCAAAATAAACAAGCAAGCCAATTAAATGGCAGATCAAACTAAAAAGTATAACTGTTACTAAATTATACTCATACAATAAGGAGTCTTTATCCTTATGTTTATTTAAAATAAAAAGTCTGAAATGGTTAAATAGGTTTATCATCGTTAGAATAAGAGAAATAAAAAAGGCTGTGCCTTATAGCCAGCCCTTTTAAATAAATAAGAATAATACATTAGCATTGCCATCCTATCAATGAATAAATACCATCTGTTACCCAAGCAACAAATCCTGATGCAGTTTGACAATCATGCACATGATCCATTGCATTACATTCTCCGCTAACGCTATGAACTGCACCATCACCATCTCCTTTTCCCATGATCAATTCAAGATCTAAGTTATTAGCTACTGGTAAGTTTAAATTATCGCTTCTTAATTCAGGATTTTTCCACGATTCAATTATGTCTCTTGTTTTCATAATTTCTTGTTTTTAATTTGTTTAACTCCCCACCATAAAGGCAGGCTTTAATTATCACTCTGAACTGAATTCCAAAATTTTAAACCTTTCTTATTTCTTCTACCATAATGCCATTTTGGTTCAATTTACCTCAGCGGTAGAACTGTATTTTAAAGGTAGTAGGTTTGAAATCTATTTTTGTTGATTCAAACATAGCTGCAATTTTAAATTCTCCAAATTATATACAGTTGTAAATTACAACTAAACAAAAGTATCTTACAACTTCTTTGATGTTAACCAGTTAAAATTCTTCACTCAATAAAGAATTTCAAAAGACTTGATTTTACCTTAGAATACGAACAGATTTTAAACCCTTAAGCCCTCCAAGTACTTCTAACCTCAGGTACTCTTAACTTCTTATTCGAAACATCTCACTGAAAACTGCACATTTCATATTGACTGATTGCACATTGAAGCTTGAAACGAAAGGTCTTATTCTAAAGCCTTGATGAAAATAAGGTTTCAGAAATCCCCATTTTTAAGCGGAACTTTTTTAAAAATAGAAGCACTCCTTTGCTGATTTCTCTAATTTTTATTACGTTTAGCAAGTAAACTGGCACCTTCAAGTTCATCAAGGTTAAGGATTTAACTCCAATTAATAGTTACTAATTAATAATAACCCTCTTATTATGAAAAAACAGCAACACCTAGTTAAGCAAGTATCAAATATATCTCAAGGTCTTTTTATAATCCCTTTATTACTTTTTGGAAGCATTTCGAATCCTGTTTTAGCGCAAAATTGGAATGAAATTATTAAAACGGTAGCTTCAGATAGAGGGACTGATGATCAATTTGGCTTTTCAGTAGCCATTTCGGGAGAATATGCCATAATAGGTGCTAGACATGAAGATCAAGACACATCGGGGGGAAATACCCTTGGTGAAGCAGGATCCGCCTATATTTTTAAAAACAATGCAGGAACTTGGTTAGAGGTGCAAAAGTTGGTAGCTTCGGACAGAGGAAGGGGTGATTGGTTTGGCTATTCCGTAGCTATTTCTGGAGATTTTGCAATTGTTGGTGCTTTTCGGGAAGATCAAGATACATCTGGAGGAAATGCCCTTTCTAGAGCAGGATCTGCCTATATTTTTAAAAACAATGCAGGAACTTGGTCGGAGGTGCAAAAGATTGTGGCTTCAGACAGAGGATTTGATGATCAATTTGGCTTTTCAGTAGCCATTTCGGGAGATTATGCCCTAATAGGTGCTAAGTGGGAAGATGAGGATACAACAGGAGGAAATACTCTTACTCGAGCAGGATCAGCCTATATTTTTAAAAACAATGCAGGAACTTGGTCGGAGGTTCAAAAGATCGTGGCTTCAGATAGAGGGGCTAGTGATAATTTTGGCTTTTCAGTAGCCATTTCGGGAGATGTTGCGATTGTTGGGGCTTTTGGGGAAGATCAGGATACAACAGGAGGAAATTCCCTTAATAATGCAGGATCAGCCTATATTTTCAAAAACAATGCTGGAACTTGGTCGGAGGTTCAAAAGATCGTGGCTTCAGATAGAGGGGCTAGTGATAGGTTTGGCCTTTCCGTAGGTATTTCCGGAGATAATGCGATTGTTGGTGCTTACCAGGAAGATCAAGATACATCTGGAGGAAATTTCCTTACTGATGCAGGATCCGCCTATCTCTTTAAAAACAATGCAGGAACTTGGTCGGAAGTACAAAAGTTGGTGGCTTCAGACAGAGGGACTGATGATCAATTTGGCTGGTCAGTGGCCATTTCAGGAGAATATGCCATAATAGGTGCTAGATATGAAGATCAAGACACATCAGGGGGAAGTACGCTTGCTGATGCAGGTTCCGCTTACCTCTTTAAGAATAATGCAGGAACTTGGTCAGAGGCACAAAAGTTGGTGGCTTCAGACAGAGGGGCTGGTGATCAATTTGGCTTTTCAGCAGCTATTTCAGGAGGTGTTGCTATCGTTGGAGCTCTACTTGAGAGTGAAGATACAACAGGAGGAAATACACTTTCTAATGCAGGATCAGCCTACATCTTTAGTTGCATAACGAGAGCAAGAGATGTGCAAACTGCATGTGATTCATTAACCTGGATTGATGGCATTACCTATACGTCAAATAATAACACCGCTACTGACACTTTAACCAATGCAGCCGGATGTGACTCAATAGTTACTCTTGATTTAACAATCAACTTCAGTACCACAAACAATGACACGGTGACGGCTTGTGACCGCTATACTTGGAATGCCAATAATATCATCTATACTACTAGTGGAACCTATATGGATACCTTGACCACTACTGCTGGATGTGACTCAGTTCTTACTCTTGAATTAACCATTGATAGTGTTTCAGATCTTAGCACAACAACAGCTGGATTAACCATAACTGCTAATAACGCAAATGCTACTTATCAGTGGCTAGACTGTGGTAATAATTATGCTATTATCGCGGGTGATACGTCGCAAACATTTACAGCAACAGCCAATGGAGATTATGCTGTTGAGTTAACAGAAAACGCATGTGTTGACACTTCTGCTTGTGTCGCCATTATAAGTGTAGGTCTACTTGAAGAAAGCGTTGGCAATGAGCTATTCAAAATTTACCCTAACCCATCAAATGGAATTCTGACTGTGGAATTACTCCTGCCTACCGCAGGCAGGAATCTTGAATCCAATCCAAGTTTATTCATTTATAATCAGATGGCACAAGTAGTGAGAGAAGTTAGAGTTAAAGAAGGCAAAAATGAAATCAATTTAAATGGTTTGCCTAAAGGCGTTTACTTTATTCGCTATGGCAATAGCTCAAAGAAAATTGTTTTAATCGATTAATTTTTAGGTAAAAAAACATCGAGTACGAAAGAACTTATTCGATTGGTAAAAGAGTAAGCCGGTCAGCTATTGGTAGCAATGAATTGCATCGGCGCAAAAATAACTTCATCTCAATGGATAATCGGTAAATGATAATGGTTAATTGTAGTTTTCAGTTTTACACTCCAATTTCTAAGTACTCCTAATACTTTTAACTTTAGTCACTTTTAACTCTTAACTTCCAACTCCAAGTACTTTTAACTTTAGACCCTCTCAACTTCTCATTTCAAACTCCTCACTAAAAATTGAACATTGAATTATGTTACTTTTGAACCCTGTGGAAAACAAGGTTAAAGTTTTAATTATTCGGTTTAGCTCCATTGGTGACATTGTGCTTACCACCCCAGTAATTCGTTGTTTGAAACAGCAGTTGGAAGGAGATGTTGAAATTCATTACCTGACCAAAGCCGCCTATATTGCTCTACTGGAGGGTAATCCATACCTTACTAAAATCCATACCATATCTAAAACTACCAATGAGGTAATTGAGCAGCTAAAAGCTGAAAACTTCGATTATGTGGTTGACTTGCATAAAAACCTGCGTTCAAGTCGAGTGAAAAAACGTCTAAAGGCTTTTAGTTTTTCTTTCAATAAACTGAACATTCAAAAATGGTTATTGGTCAACTTTAAGTTGAATAAAATGCCCGATGTTCATATTGTTGATCGCTATTTAGAAGCGGTGAAAGCATTGGGCATTGAAAATGATGGCAAAGGCTTAGACTACTTCTTACCACCCGACATTGAAAAAACGTTTTCTGAAAAGTTCCCTGAAAAATATACTGCTCTAGTCTTGGGCGCAAACCATGCCACCAAAAGAATGCCTAAGCATAAATTGATAGACTTGCTAGAAAGCAGTAATCAACAATTTGTGCTCATCGGTGGTGAAGAAGATGAAGCCTTGGGCAAGGAATTGGAACAAATCGATCCGAAAAGAATTAAAAATGCTTGTGGAAAGACGAACCTCAACCAATCGGCTTATTTAATTCAACAGGCTAAATCTGTTGTAACGCCAGATACTGGTATGATGCACATTGCTGCGGCTTTTCAAAAGCAAATCACTTCAATTTGGGGAAATACCGTTCCTGCTTTTGGGATGTATCCCTATTTAAGCAAAGAGAACCTAGGAAACTCCCATATTTTGGAAGTAAAAGGCTTGTCTTGCCGACCTTGCTCCAAGATTGGCTTTGACAAATGTCCGAAAGGGCATTTTAAGTGCATGGAGCAGATTGATGTCGAAGAGATTAGAGAAATGCTCTAAATCATAAAGACGCTATATTTCTTACCTTTGAGGAACCAAAAGAGCAATTATGGATATTCAAAGCAGAAAAATCGAGTTTATTCAGGCATTTTTAAAGTTACAAAATGAAGAAACCATCTTGGAACTAGAAAAAACGCTCAAGAAGAAAATGGCTGAATTAGTTGGTGTTGAAAATCACAGCCCAATGTCCATAAAAGAGCTTAACCAAAGAATTGATCAGTCAATGAGTGACTCAGAGAACGGTCGTTTAAGCAAGGCCTCAGATTTGAAAGCGAAAATTGAAAAATGGAACTAAGCATTTATTGGACAAATTTTGCTGAAAAAGAACTCGAAAAAATATTTAAATACCACAAAGAAAAAGCGAGCTATCAAATCGCAAAAAAGCTCGTTAAAGGAATCTATGGTGCAACAATAAAACTTAAAACCCAGCCAAGAATAGGCCAGGTGGAGCCGATTTTAAAGGAAAGAAGTCAAGAGTTTAGGCATCTAATTTATAGGAACTATAAAATAATATATTGGCTCAACACCAATAAAAATCAAATTGAAATCTTTGATGTGTTTGACACCAGACAGAATCCAACAAAAATTAAGAGAACAAAATAATTTTTAAATTACTCAGCGGCATCTTCAACATGTTTAAAAATCGCTTTTAATTCTGTTGCACTTTCGGGCTTCATTTTCCCCGCTAAAATCAAACTCAACTGCCTTCTTCTTAATGCTGCAGCATAACGTTCTTTTTCACGATCGGTCTCAGGAGTTAACTCCGGCACTTCAATAGGACTGCCATTTTGATCTACAGCTACGAAAGTATAAATGGCTTCATTGCACTTTTTCCGTTTGCCATCAGCCAAATCCACATAAACATCCAAGTAAATTTCCATGGATGAAGTAAAAGCACGTGATACTTTAGCTTCAATAGTAACTACATCTCCTAATTTTACAGGCTGGTTGAAAGACACATTATTTACTGAGGCCGTAACCACTACTCTTCTCGAGTGGCGTTGAGCTGAAATACCTGCAGTAATGTCCATCCAGTTTAATAACTGACCTCCCATTAGATTACCCAATACATTGGTGTCATTAGGCAATACAATTTTTGAAGTTTGAGCAAATGTTTCTTGAGCTTTTTTAGCTTTCATCTCTTTGTTTTTTTATCGTTTAAAGTTTAGACAAAACTCGATTTTTACTTGCCTCGATTGGCTTTTGAGGCCCTACGAAATCGTGTTTCGGAACTGCGCTTTTTTTGAGCGCGCAAAGGTAGGATTATTAGTATTGCTTAACTAACAGCCAAGCAGAAGGATATTGATTATTTCTTACATCACTTAACAATGCTGTAGCTTCCTCACGAGTCGAAAAACTACCCATGCTCACTGCATGCAAGCTATTGTAAGTTCCAATTAAACGTGCGTTAAAGCCGTTGCTGGTTAATTTATTTACTAAACCCTCGGCATTTGAAAGATTAGAAAAACATCCACCCAAGACATGAAACTTTAACCCACTTTTAGAATTTGATTTAGCAATAGCTGTGTTGTCTATTTTAGTCTCTGTTTCTTCTTTGCGATTATCTACAAATAGCTTAGACTTTTCACCAGTTGAAGAAACATAAGGGACAATTCCTTCGGCTAAGTTCAATTTTTTGTTTTCTAATATAGGTTCAACAGAAGGAATATTTACTGCATTGCTTTTATAAACTGCTTCTTCTGTATTTCCAAAATTCAAGCTTGAATATTGAATGTCTGATTTAGAAACCCAGTCAAATTGTTGGTTAAGCCAAAAAGCTGATGTTAATGCTAGAGCTAAGAAGGCTGCTGCTGGCAAATAATAACGTTTCTTTTGCTTCGCTTTTTCTTTTAATTCAGGAAGCTGCTCCTTTATTTTTTGCTCTTTTGTTTGACGTTCAACTGGCAAAGCTCGGAAAGAACTCAATCCAAAGGATTCCAATAAAAAGTCGTTTTTAGCTTCCGCTACAAACTGAATATTTCGCTCTGGATCTAAGAAAAGTGTTCCAACCTTTTCTATTTTTATTTTATCTCCTTTATTTAATCCAGCAATCGACTGATTTACAAAAGCCTGTATTAATTCATTGGCTTCAACATAAGATACTGAGCGTCTTACAGCAATGTGGTTGGTCAATAAACCATCATTTACTTTTAAGTGCTTATTAAAGGAAATCTTTTTTGAAGGTGGAGTGAACTTATGCTGCGTTGCTTGCACCTTAGCTGGTGCATAGTTTGCTATAAAACCACCAAATTCAGGCACCACTACACAGTCGTAGCTGTACAATAAATCGGCAATGTATACATCAATCTTAACGGTTTGCATAGGCTGCGAAGATAGAAATTTTTCAATTCAGAAATGTTCTAATGTAACAATTAAATCAATTATGAATCGATTAATTACGAATTACGAATGGTCTAATTTACCGCATTCGTAATTCACAGACTTGAATCCTAATAATTTGGGACGAAATTCTCTACTACTGCTTCACTATCTTTCCAGAATTACTTCGGCCTTTGCTATCCCTCAATTGATACAAATAAACCCCATCAGGCAAGTTATTGATATTAAATTCATTATTCGATTGAATAAAGTTTAACTCTTCAACTTTTCTGCCTTGACTATCAAATAAAGTAAATTGATAACGCTCCATCACGTTATACTGGCGAAAGGTAAATTGCCCACTACTTGGGTTTGGAAAAATTGAATAATTCAGTTTATCAATTTTATCCGTTTCTTTTAGGCCAACTGGATTGTAATTTCCATTGGAGTCAACTTTAAGGATGTATAATTCTCGATTAAACGAATCTGTAAAATCTGTTTCTTGAACGGAGCCTACCATAATCACATTACCTTCTGAATCTGTATTTAAAGCAGAAAATAGCAAGGTGTTGTCTCTCCTGTAATAACGATCAAAAATGATGTTTAAGTCCTTATCAAACTTAATTAAATGAAAGTCTGTAGTATCTCCTCTGCCAAAAAGTGCCGATTGGTTGGAGGAGGTTCTTTTAGTAGTAGCAAAGTAAAAGCAATTACAAGTTGAATCGTAAACCGCCCCTTTTGAGGATATTGAATATTCAGATGTATCTCTGGTCCCAATACGCTTATAGTTTAAGCGATTAAAGGCTGTGTCATATACAAATAGCTGAATATCAGCTTTATTATCCGTTGTGGTTGTAGGTGAGGTAGCAATAAGAAAAGTGCTATCGCTCGTCCAAAAACTATTAATTGGTGCAAAATCAATCGGAAATAAGTCATAAGGTCTAGAAGGGTAATCGAGTGGTGTTTTTTTAATCAGTCGATTATTTGAATCTAAATGAATCAAGTGGATGGGTAAGGTAAAATAATTAGGGGGAGGGGAATATGTTCCACTAAATAAATAGCGGTCCCCATTTTCAGCAATTAAAAAATCATTCACATCACTTAGGTATAAGCTATCGACTGTATTGAAGTAAATGTTTGTGCTTTCATTCAATTGTTGATCTATTTTACCAAATACTCCAAAAAAAACTTGTCGAGTATACTCAAAGACATGTCCTGATAAAAATATACTTTCTCCGATTTGATCCATAGTTTCGAAAGCAACTAAGGAGTCAATTAGGGTATCATTTACAGTAAAATCTATGAGATTAAAATCACTATCCAATTTGTAAAACAACTTAGAATAATTATAAGGCGCAGCCGTTCGTAATGTAGCAGAAAATATAAAGATATTATCAGTATAAACCCCCGAAAGAGTTCCAAGCCAATTAAAAGAGGTATCAATAAACGGAAAAATACCTTTAGAAGATAGTTTTTTGCTGTTTAGGATTTCCCCTTTATTTGATAGTAAATAAAATTGAGTAAAAATTCTTCTATTTAAGGAATCTTTAGTTAATTCATTAATATTAGATGTAATTATTATTTGATCGTTTTCATTAATCAAAACACCTACCGGTAAATCCCAAGAAATCGTACTACTTTTTATCGTTTTTTCAAACGTTTGAGCTCCAAGTGGAGCCCAAACGATGATAATTAATAGATTTAAAATTAAGGTCCTCATATTTATTGCCATTGAGGTTCTGGTCTACTAATTGCTGGGCATTGCGGTATTTGACCACAAAGAGACTTACACAAAGCAGTATAATAAGAAGCTGTATGACCCATATTACCAAAAGAATTAGATGTAGTTTTCCTGTAGCGTACTGTTTTCAATTTGTCAAACCTAAAGCTTCCGCAACTGTTATTCCAAGCACTTCTTGCAGATTGAAAATCAGATTCATTATCTGCCGCTGATCTACAAGTTGATTCGTTTCCACTAAAAACAAAGGATCCGCATGTAGAAAGTCCTTGAATTGTAGTATTTGTAATATTGTAAATAATACTATATTGTGCGGTACAAGTTAACTCATCAGCCCAATATTCACAAAGAGGTGCAGTTTTTTTATCAACCTCGTCAGCCGCATGATTGTAAGCGGCACCACTGCAGCGTTCAGCAACTCCTGCTTTTGCATCTTGCAAGGTAACGCAGCCTATTCCTGCTCCAAAAATGCCATATAAAACATTCGCATATACTATTGCAGTACCAGAAGATACATCAATATCCCAAGTTAAGTCGATGTTTTCTGCTGTAATTGTCTCACTCAAAGAACTTGCTAAATCACTTGCTTCTGTATCAATTTCATCATAGATGTCATCGTTTAAACTTTCTAAGTCTTCAGCTAAAATATCAGAGCTTCCAACAGCTTCAAGATCTACATTAAAACTCAACTCTTCGCCATTAACTCGCCGCTTTAAAGCATCTTCTCTTCCAGAGAGTCTAAAGTCTAAAGCAGACTCTGTATAATAGAAAGCCTTTTCGGCATCCATATCGCTTAGTGCATTGTTATTCATTACATCCGAAATAAATAATTGCAAATCATCCCAATAACCTGATGGAAAACCAGATTTATTGTTTGGCAATTTGTCTTTTTTTACTTTTTCAAAAGAATTATTAAGGGTGGTTTTATCATTTGTCTGAATATCTTCTTTTTCACATGCAGTAGAAAATACAACTGCTATAGCAAGCATATAGCTTACTTTTATCATATTTGATTTCATAACTTATAGTATTTAATTTAAAAAATTGCCTTTCTTTAAAGCGAAAGGCGAAGGCTTTTTAAATTAAATACGCCAGTTAAAATTACCCGTGTTCCTTACCCAAAAATAGTATTGGTTTTTTGATTTTCTCTTGAACTTACTTTTACTCGTAAGGTATACTATTTCTGAGGGAGGGGGGTAGTAAAATATTGGTTAAAAGGCAATTAACCTTAAACCATTGGTTAGATTTTATTTTTTGAGGTAGCATAGAAATTGCAATATAGTAATATGGCTTTAAAGCAGCAACTTTATCAACAAGTTAGTCTAATTTTTAAAGTTTCAGCTTTCAAGTTTCAAAGTTTTACTAAATCCTCAGGCGTATCCACAGAGAAGGCTTCTTCGTCGGTAATGGCTGTTTTTATGCGGTAGCCACTTTCAATCCAACGCAGCTGCTCCAAACCTTCTGCACGCTCCAAGCGACTGGGTTTTAGCTCGGTTATTTCTTTCAAAATATCACTTCGGTAGGCATACATGCCGATGTGCTTGTAAAAATTAAATTCTTCCAGCCATTGTTCTTTTGGAGAATCTCTTAGGTATGGAATACATTGGCGACTAAACAACACCGCGAAGTCATCATCATCCATTATTACCTTTGGTTTATTGGGATTCCATAGCTCTTCTTCCTCATCAATTAGCTTCACCAAGGTCGCTATTTCAGTATTTTCTGAATGAAAACAGCTTAAAATTAAGTCAATTTGTCCCGGAGAAATAAAAGGTTCGTCACCTTGAATATTCACCACCACATCAAAATCCAACTCTTGTTTCTTCAAGGCTTCCAAACAACGGTCGGTTCCACTTGGGTGATCAGTTGAAGTCATTACCACATCACCTCCAAACTCCAAAACAGCATCTACAATACGCTGATCATCAGTAGCAACTACCACATGTTGCAGAGCAGTTGCTTTTTTGGCTTGTTCGTAAACCCGTTGAATCATGGATTTACCATTTATATCTACCAAAGGCTTTCCTGGGAAGCGACTTGAAGCATATCGAGCAGGAATAATTCCAATTGAGCGCATGAATGAATACTTTTGACGAAGATAAATAAATCTCGAATAGCTTGTCCAATTCTAACCTAAAATATCAACTCGCCCTTTCCATGATTCAAGGAATTGGAGATATCAGTGCTAAAAAGCTCATTGCTTATTGTGGAGGTGCGGAAGGAGTATTCAAAGAAAAGAAGCAACAGCTATTAAAGATCCCGGGCTTGGGCGAAAAGGCGGTAAACACAATCCTTTCAGCTGATGTAATGAAGGAAGCTGAAGCTGAAATGGCATTTATTCAAGAACACAATATAGTACCACATTACTTCCTCGATAAATCATACCCACAGCGATTATTGCATTGTGAAGATGGTCCAATTTTACTATTTACAAAAGGCAATATGGAAATGAATTCCGAAAAAATGATTGCCATTGTTGGAACTCGAAATGCAACTGTAAAAGGAAAGGCATTTTGTGAAAAATTGATAGAAGAATTGGCACAACATCAACCGACAATTATTAGCGGATTGGCTTACGGCATTGATATTACAGCGCATAGAGCTGCTATTAAACACAACTTGCAAAACTTGGCGGTATTGGCCAGTGGATTGAATCAAATTTATCCAAAAACACATTTTAATACTGCTCAACAATTGCAAGATAATGGCGGAATAATTTCAGATTACCGCAGTAAAACTCAAATGATGCCCATGCACTTTGCAGAGCGCAATCGCATTGTTGCAGGCATGGCTGATGCAGTTATAGTTATTGAATCCTCTGAAAAAGGCGGCTCATTAATTACTGCAGATTTAGCCAACGGATACAACCGTGATGTTTTTGCTGTTCCAGGAAGAGTCGATGATAGTCAATCCTTGGGTTGTAATCGGTTAATCAAGTCAAATAAGGCCGCTTTGTTGGAGTCAGCCAAAGATATTGAGTACATCATGGGCTGGGAAAAAAAGTCCAATTCAAAAAAAAATAGACAAGCCCAATTATTTGTTGATTTAAGCGATGCGGAAACAAAATTGGTTGAAATCTTAAAGGATAAAGACGCTATTAGCATTGATGAGTTGAGCCTTTTAGCCAATTTCCCTATTAGTAAAACCACTACTATTCTATTAAATTTAGAGTTCAATGGTGTTATACAATCTTTGCCAGGAAAAATGTATCAACTTCAATAGATCAAACTTATTGGCTGCGATTCAATTTTATTTACATTTGTTCCGCAAAAAAGAAATTCATTTTATTTAGATAAACGATGAGTACCACAAAAAAAAGCGATAGCAAAGCCATAGACAAAAAGGTAAATGACTTTGTAAATAAAGTAAAAGAGAAGAATGCACATGAGCCTGAATTTTTGCAAGCTGTGCATGAAGTTGCCGAAACGGTAATTCCTTTTATCGAAAAAAATAAAAAATACCAAGTAGATAATTTATTGGAAAGAATGGTAGAGCCTGAGCGTGTAATCATGTTTAGAGTGCCATGGATGGATGATAAAGGAAAAGCACAGGTGAATAGAGGGTTTAGAATTCAAATGAATTCTGCTATTGGCCCTTACAAAGGTGGTTTGCGCTTTCACCCAACAGTAAACTTGAGTGTATTGAAGTTTTTAGCTTTTGAGCAGGTATTCAAGAACAGCTTAACCACATTGCCAATGGGTGGTGGAAAAGGTGGAGCTGACTTTGATCCAAAAGGAAAATCAGACAATGAAGTGATGCGTTTTTGCCAAAGCTTTATGACAGAACTTTCGAAGTATATTGGAGCAGATACAGATGTACCTGCTGGTGATATTGGAGTTGGTGGAAGAGAAATTGGCTTTATGTTTGGGCAGTACAAGCGTTTGCGCAATGAGTTCACAGGCGTTTTAACAGGAAAAGGTCGCTCTTTTGGTGGAAGTTTAATTCGCCCTGAAGCAACTGGTTATGGTGCTGTTTATTTTGTAAAAGAAATGCTAGGTTCACGTGGCGACAGCTTAAAAGGCAAGACAGTAGCTATTTCTGGTTCTGGAAACGTTGCACAGTACGCTTGCGAAAAAGCGATACAATTAGGCGCAAAAGTTTTAACCATGTCTGATTCAGGTGGATACATTTACGATAAGGATGGTATTGATGCGAAGAAGTTAGCCTTCATCATGAACTTGAAAAACGTAAAGCGAGGAAGAATTTCAGAGTATGCCAAAAAATATGGCGCAGAATACCATGAAGGCGATCGACCTTGGAGCGTAAAGTGCGATGTTGCCATGCCATGTGCTACACAAAATGAATTAAACCAAGCAGAAGCAAAAACCTTAATTAAAAATGGTGCTACTGTGATTGCAGAAGGAGCTAACATGCCATGTACTCCAGAGGCGGTTGAAGAATTTCTTAAAGCAAAAATATTCTTCGCACCAGGAAAAGCATCAAATGCTGGTGGTGTAGCAACTTCAGGCTTGGAAATGAGCCAAAACTCTATGCGTTACTCTTGGACTGCAGAAGAAGTTGACAAAAAACTTCACGAAATCATGACTGACATTCACAAAGCTTGTGTAGAGTATGGTTGTGATGAAAAAGGTTTTGTTGATTACGTTAAAGGAGCTAACATTGCTGGTTTTGTTAAAGTTGCTGATGCAATGATGGCACAAGGCATTGTCTAAATTTAGATATCTCTTAATGGAGGCGAATAACGAAAGTTGTTCGCCTTTTTTTATGGAATTAAACTACTTTTATTGATTGGTGTTTAAGTTCGTAATCCATCAACACGACTAAATAAAATCCCCTTTTTGAGCCCTATCGATCAAATAGAAAATTGGTTTAATGCCAAAGCTTGGAAATCTTTCGACTTTCAAAAAGAGACATGGCAAGCCTATTTAGATGGTAAAAATGGCTTGCTAAATGCTCCTACTGGTTCAGGTAAAACTTATGCGTTGGGTTTGGCTATTCTGGCTGAGTATTTAAACAATAGAGACCAAGCAACTCACAATAAAGGAATTCAGGCCATTTGGATTACCCCTATTCGTGCCTTAGCTAAAGAAATTGAATCTGCTTTAACGGTTGCTTGCGCCGAATTGGATATTCCCTGGGAAGTTGCTAAAAGAACAGGTGATACCTCAGCAAAAGATCGAGCAAAACAGAAAAAGAATCTCCCTCAAATTCTAATTACTACCCCTGAAAGTTTGCAATTGCTGTTAGCCTCTAAAGGGTACCAAAAGCAATTTCAGTCCCTCAAGTGTATTGTTAACGATGAGTGGCATGAGTTGCTTGGTTCTAAGCGCGCAGTACAAATGGAACTCGCTCACTCTAGACTTAAGAACGTTTGTTCCAATTTAAAGATATGGGGCATATCTGCCACCATTGGCAATATGGATGAGGCACTGCAAGTGCTATTAGGTGATGACTATTCCACTGATAATAAAGTGCTCATTAAAGCCAATTTGGAGAAAAAAATTCAATTAGAAACGCTAATTCCAAAAGAGGTCGAAAAGTTCCCTTGGGCGGGTCATTTGGGGATCAGAATGTTGAGCCAAGTAGTACCAATCATCAAAAAAAATAAAACCACATTAATATTTACCAACACCCGTTCCCAAGCAGAAATTTGGTATCAAAATCTGTTGGAAGCAGAGCCAAATTTAGCCGGTCAAATTGCCATGCATCATGGGTCGATAAGCAAAGAGTTAAGAGAGTGGGTAGAAGATGCCCTGCATGCTGAAAAATTAAAAGCGGTGGTCTGCACCTCAAGTTTAGACTTAGGCGTTGACTTTCGACCAGTGGAAACAATCGTTCAAATTGGCAGTCCAAAAGGTGTTGCCCGATTTATGCAGCGAGCTGGAAGAAGTGGTCACCAACCTGGAGCAACTTCAAGCATTTATTTTGTTCCCACTCATTCTTTGGAAATAATTGAATCAGCTGCTTTGGCACAAGCCATCAAAGAAAAAATGTTGGAGCGACGTATTCCATACTTCCGTTCTTTTGATGTACTCATCCAATACCTAGTAACGCTGGCCATTTCAGATGGCTTTGAGCCAAAATTAATTTTCAAAGAAATAAAGTCGACCTTTTGTTTTGAAAGCATTTCTGGAGAGGAATGGCATTGGGTCTTGCGTTTTATTGTCAACGGCGGTGATTCTTTGGATAATTACGATGAGTATAAAAAGGTAGTCATTGATGAAGACGGCATTTACAGGGTAATTGATCGAAAAATAGCCATGCGGCATCGACTCTCCATCGGAACCATTGTTAGTGAGCCTGACATTAAAATCACCTTCATGTCGGGGAAATACATTGGAACAGTTGAAGAGTTTTTTGTTGCCCAACTAAAGCCAGGAACTGTATTTTGGTTTGCCGGCAGAAACTTGGAGCTTGTTCAACTAAAGGGAGATGCTGCAATTGTAAAGCTTTCAAAAGAAAAAAACGGGCGAGTCCCATCGTGGAAAGGAAGCAGAATGCCATTATCTTCTCAGCTGTCAGCTATGCTACGAACTAAAATTATGGAGGGAGTTGAGAACCCCAATCAACAGATAGAATTAGCAAGTGTAGGACCATTGATACAAATGCAGGCTGAACGCTCTCAAGTTCCAAACGAAAAGGAATTTTTAATCGAATATTTTGAAAGTAAGGAGGGATATCATGCTTTCTTCTATCCTTTTGAAGGTCGTTTTGTTCATGAAGGCATGGCTTCAGTTATTGCTTACCGTATTTCCTTATTACAACCCATTAGCTTTTCCATTGCCTTAAACGATTATGGTTTTGAGTTGCTTTCAGATCAGCCAATTCCGATTGAGCAAGCGATAGACAATGGAATATTTACTGCAGCCCATCTCCATGATGACATTCAAGCTTCAGTTAATTACACAGAAATGGCACGCCGAAAGTTCCGGGACATTGCCTCTATTGCAGGTTTAGTTTTTAAGGGGTTCCCAGGTAAAAATAAAAAGGATAAACACATCCAAGCCTCTTCGCAACTCTTTTTCGATGTATTTAAAGATTATGAGAATCAAAACTTACTTTACCTACAAGCCTTTGAAGAAGTAATGGAGTTTGAGCTCGAAGAAAGTAGAATGCAAGAAGCCATGAATCGGATTGAGGACCAAACAATTATTTTAAAATTCCTGAAAAAACCCAGTCCTTTTTGTTTCCCAATTATGGTTGACCGCTTAAGCAGAGAAAAGCTCAGTTCAGAAAAGTTGGAAGACCGGGTGAGGCGAATGAAGCTACAATTGGAAAAGTAGTAGCTTCGCGTTCACCGTCATAATAGTCAAAAGTTCAATTTATTATTTATCTTGCATTGCCCTTTTTAAGCAACTTCAATAAACTAAGCTGTGTTCTCATGAGAAAGCTGTTGTATGCTCTTTTGCTGTTTTGCAGTAGTTTTTTTAATTCAATTTCCACCTTCGCTTTTAAAAATCAATTGCCCCAAGAAGAGCAATTCAAACAACTCGATTGGGATAGGTCAGTTATACGATATGACTTAAATCAAATTATTAGTAGCACTGAAGATTCTATCTCAAAGTATGGGAAGGTAATTATACCTCATGATGCAACTGATTACGAACGACTGCTTTTTAAAGCTAGAAGAATTCAACATAATGACAGTCAATTAGTAGCTGTGAAGTTTATAAGGTATTTGCTTGAGTTTGAATATTTCAGAACCCCTGGTGAAGAACTTTATATTCAACTGTTATTATCTAATTCCTTAGACTACATTGGAGCTCCACTAATTGCCAACACCTACTTGAACAAGGTCTTCCCAGACATTTTAGACCATATTAATCGAGAGGACATAAAAGCGGAGTATTTAAGTCATTATGGTGGAATTTTAGTAAAAATTGATAGTCTCGAAAGGGCAAAAGAGGTCTATAAAAACATTATTGAAATTGGCAACAAAATAAATGATACGAATTTGTTGATTAGTGCACGAAATAATTACGGTTTCGTGTTAAAATTATTACATCAATATGATTCTTCTGAGCACTATTTTATACTCAACCAGGAGGAATATGTTAAAACCATAAATCCTACATTACATGCTTTTGCGTTTGGTAATTATGGTGCTGTACTTTTAGAAAAGGGGATGCTTGACTCGGCTATTTTTTACACTAAAAAAGAAGTATCCTTATTAAGAAGTGAAAATATAACTGAGGGTTTAGCTAATGCCTATAAAACTTTAGGTGAAGCTTACATTAAACTGAAAAACTTAGATTCTGCAGGATACTACTTTAAGCTTTCTTTGAATGTTAGTGAGCGAACTGACCGATTAAGTCAAATTATAGAAAATTACGAATCGCTTTTACAGCTATACGCTCTAAAAGAAGATGATGCCCGCTTAAAAGAATTTTTGAAAAATTACTTTTCATATAACGACAGTTTGAAGTCAATTTTATCATTTAGGTCTTATTCTGATGAATTAAGGGTTGCACAGTTTATGCAAATTATAAATGAGGCTCAATTATCTAAAAAGAATTTTGATCAGCTTGAGGCGGATAATCGAGAACTCTATTACTTAGTAATCGGGCTGTGTGTTTTAATTGTCATGTTAATATTTGCCATATTAAGCCGAATTAGAAGCAGAAAGAAAATTAATGATGCTAATGATGAGTTGGTCATAAAAAACAACGAATTAAAGAGCTCCTATCAACTTATTTCCGAGTCAAACGCAAAAAATGAAACTCTATTAAAAGAGCTACATCATCGGGTTAAAAATAATTTGCAGATGATTAGCAGCCTATTTAATCTGCAGCTTAATGCTCAAGAGTTGGATACTGAAGCCACAGGTATATTCAGAGCGGCACAAGATCGAATTCATTCGATTTCATTAATTCATAAAAAGATATACCAGTCTGATAATGTTTCTACTTTAGATTTTGGTGATTATTTGTTGACCTTTTCAAAAGAAATCAAACATGCCTATAAAGTTTCGCCTGAAATTAACATTGATTTGCCTGAAGTAACTTTATCAATAGATTCTGCTATTCCTTTAGGGTTAATTTTTAATGAACTTTTTACTAACTCTTTGAAGCATGCTAAAAACGGTAAAGACTTAAAAATTACGATAAGCAAAAAAGTTACTTCTAGTGGATTAATGTTTATTTATACTGACAATGGTGTTGGAATAGATCCGAGTATGATGAAGGATGATAGCAAAAACTCTATAGGCATTACCTTAATCCATTTATTATCTGAACAACTCGATGCTGAAACCCGGTTTAAGGCTCCAAAACAAGGAGAATATGGATTTTTCTTTAGCATTGAAGGAGATTTTAATTAGATTACTTCAAGCCTATGCCACCTTACCTTCTTTGTGTAATCCCTCCTCCAAAAATAAACGCTGAAATAGTCGGCTTTCAAAAAGAAATAGAGGCTGAATTTGGTGCAATACATGCTCAAAAAGCACCCCCTCATATTACAATAATTCCACCGTTTGATTGTATACCCGAAAAATTGAAGGAATTAATTGAAGCACTTGAAAGGTACCTTAAAAACAGCTCCTATCAAAAAATCAATATTCAGTTAGATGGATTTCAATGCTTTGAGAGCAGAACTATATTTGTGGATGTTGCCAAGAATGAGGTGTTTGAGCAGTTTTGCAAAAGCATCAAGCAACTTTTCAATCGCCAAAAAATCATCAAGTATCGAGAAGAAAAACATTTTTTTGTACCACACATTACTTTGGCAAACAAGGATTTGAAAAAACGTGATTTCAAATTGGCGTGGGTAAAATTTAAGGACAAAGCGTATCAAGAAAATTTTGAATTAAATGATCTAGTAGTGCTGCACCATGATGGAAATACATGGCAATTAGATCAGAAAATACCCCTTTCAGCATGAACCCAAAATTGGATACAATTCAACATGCGATTAGCAACTTTCATGTATTACAATTAAAATACATTAAAAGTATTGGTGTAATTTCAGAACGAGCTATTGAGCCTTTAGCGCTTTACTTTGAACAGGGGCAATGGCACTTGATTGCCTTCTGTAGATTACGACAAGAAAAACGATTATTCCTGCTCAACAGAATAGCGTCACTTCGAGAAACAGATCAGGATTTCGCACCTAATCAATTTTCTTTAGCTGCTTATTTTAAGCAGCAGTAGCATGCTTAATTTTGTAGTATGCCAGCAGAAAACCTATTGAATAAATTTGAAACGATAGCCCTTAGGAATGAAAAGCTGTTTTTGCTTCCTGAAAAAGCCATTTATTGGCCATCAAAGAAATTGTTGCTTATTGCAGACCTTCATATTGGGAAGTCTGCCCACTTTAGAAAAAACGGAATAGCTGTTCCCGCCATTGCTGAAAATAATAATTGGCTGGTTTTACATCGGCTATTCAAACTTCATGAACCTGAGCGAGTTTGTTTTTTGGGTGATCTTTTTCACAGTACAAAAAATAAAGCATGGGAAGTTTTTTCTGAATTAATTAGCAGCTATCCGCAAATACAGTTTGAATTAGTTATTGGTAACCATGATATTTTACCAATAAAAAATTATCAAGACATAGGGTTTAAGGTACTTGAAAGTTTATTGGAAGAACCCTTTTTATTTACCCATGAGCCTTTAGAAAATAAAAGCAACTATTATAATTTGGCAGGTCACCTTCACCCTGGAGTTAAGCTTAGAGGGAAAGGCAAACAGACGCATCATTTACCTTGTTTCTATTTCGAAAAAAATGGAGGAATTCTTCCAGCCTTTGGTGCCTTCACCGGTTTATCTACGCTTCCAATTAAAAAAGACATACAAGTTTTTGCCATTGTCGATGATCAGGTGATGAAAATCTAATAGTGTTTTTTCCAATATTCAGGCTTTACCATTGGTTCTGGATAGTCAAACTCGGGTTTACCAAATAAGTCTGACGCAGCTGTCCATGGGTGATGTACATGATGTTTATCCAGGCCTTTTAATTCAGGCAACCACAACTTGACATATTTTCCGTCTGGATCATAGCGTTTAGCTTGGCTAATGATATTAAAGTATCTATCTCTGGGGTCGTTTCCTACACCAGCATTATACATCCAATTCCCGTAATTACTTGCTACATCGTAATCAATCAGTTTGCTTTCAAAGTATTCGGCACCCATTCGCCAATCTAAACCCAACTCCTTTACTAAAAAAGAAGCGACGTTTTGTCTACCTCTATTACTCATAAATCCGGTGAGGTTTAATTCTCGCATATTGGCATCAATGAAAGGAATCCCAGTTTCACCATTAGCCCATTTATCAAATAATTCTCGATTCACTTTCCACTCATACCGTTCTTTTTTTATCCCGTGGAGTTTGAAAATATCATTGCTATGCTTTAAGCTTATGAACTTAAAATAATCACGCCAAATCAATTCAAAAATCAACCAGTAGGTAGACTGATTTTTTTCAATTTCTTTTTCATACTGCTTTACTTCCCAATATATTTTCCGTGGCGAGATGCAGCCGTTCCACAGCCAAAACGAAAACTTTGAGGAGTAATCGGGTCCTATTAGTCCGTTTCGCTTCTTTTTATATAAGCTCAACTCCTTGCTCTCAAACAAATAATAGTTCAATCTTTCAAGCGCTGCCGATTCTCCTCCTTTAACTTGCAGCGCCGCACGTGAGTCGTGTCCAATCTGCTTTAAGCCAAACGCCACTAATGAGGGCAACTCCCCTGGATTAATTGAATCTTGTAATGGTGGGAGTTTCGAAGGTGTAGGAAACAAATTCCGAACACTTGATTTCTTTTCTACCCCCTTTCTAAATTCAGTATAAACTGAAGGAGTCTCATCATATTTATGAGCTAAGTCGTTGACGTGATAAAG
This sequence comes from Vicingaceae bacterium, assembly GCA_040218815.1. GTDB lineage: Bacteria > Bacteroidota > Bacteroidia > Flavobacteriales_E > Vicingaceae > JAVJQS01. The sequence goes on from JAVJQS010000007.1 coordinate 33,413, forward strand.
CGTGCTTCCAAAAAAATAGTTGAGCCTTTTATTAAAGCTTTTTTCTACTGCATCTTGAACATCTATTTCCTCTTGATGAATTGCTTTGTAGGCATAAATTTCATCTGCTCCTATTTCTTTGCTTAGTTGTTGGATTTCTTCAGCAGTATCTCCTGTTCGAATTACTAAGTCTGAACCTAAGCCTTGAATATTTTTCCGGAGGTTCTCAATACTTTCAATTAGAAATTGTGCACGGAAACTTCCCGTTTTTTCAAAACCAAAAGCTGTTTTCTCAAACTGCTTTTTTTCAAAACAATAAAATGGAATGACTTGCTCGTGCTTTTTTAATGCATGATGTAATGCTTCGTGATCGTGAAGTCTCAAATCATCTCTAAACCAAACTATTGCTACACTCATTATTTATTCGAATTCTTATTTCTTTTGCATCTTTCACTGCAATAAATCACCATTTCCCAGTCCCGTTCCCATTTCTTTCTCCAGCTAAATGCTTTTTCACAAACCGGGCAAATTTTCTGTGGTAAATGTTCCTTTTTCAACGCTGTTAAAATGCTATTATTAATTGTTGTATTTCTCTAACACTTGCTTAACGAATCTTGTTTAATAGTAAGAAACACTTAATAATTGGGTAACTCACTAAAGCTTTAGTCAGGGTCACTTTTGCGGCGAAATTTTAAATCAATAAAAATTAGCCATGAAAAACTTGAAAAAAACAATCGCTTTAGTCGGATTTCTTTCTCTGTTTTCTACTTTCACTTTTGGACAATGTAAGAACATTTTAAAAAAAGCAGATTTATCTGTAATGAAAGCTTATGAGCATTGCGGAAATACACGAGTTGCCAAAATGTATAGTGGCGACGAAGCCAGTATTCCTCAAGCAGTAAAAAGTAGCAAACGTTATCGCCTGATGACAATTTCGCAGAAACGCTTAGGAGAAATTAAGCTAAATATTTTAGGAGAAAACGGAGATACCTTAGGTATTAAAACTCATGAAGAACAACAAAGTTATTGGGACCTAATGGTTGATAATAACCAAAAAGTTGAGATTAAGATCAGTGTCCCAATTGAAACTAGCACTGTTGGGATTGATGCTTTTGGCTGTGTTGCCCTTATCATAGGAGAAATAGAAAACACTGACCTAGTAAGCATAGATTAAGTCAAATCTATCCTGCTTTTAAGCTGCTTTGTAAATAATGTGCACCTTATTTGCTGAGAAATCATTGCTCTCTCCTTCAATAACTACATGCCAAGAACCGTCAATGGGTTTCTCAAAATGACAATACTGATCCTTCACCGCCACATGAACCCCATTGTATTTTCCTTGCTTTCGGTAAGCGTTGTAATTATCTTCATCTAATAAATAAACTTGATATTCGTTAGGCAGTTCTATTCCAATATATCCAGGATGGCTGCCTCTAATTTTGTGATGTATACCGTTCATTTTGCTAATTTGTTTAGTATTTAATATATTTACACCTCAAATATACTACTTTTTTTAGTTTACTAAATTTTTTAGCAATTTATAATGAATTATTTCTCCTCCAACCTAAAGTACCTAAGAAAACAAAAAGGCTTAAATCAAACTGACTTTGCTAGAAAAATTGGAACGAATCGTCCAAAGATAGGCTCTTACGAAGAAGGTCGAGCAGAGCCCAATTTAGAAACCCTGCAAAATGTTTCACATTTCTTTAAAGTAAAATTGGATGATCTAATAGAGAAAGACCTCAGCAAAGACAAACAAAAGAGCAATAAGGATTTCACCGGCAACGACTTGCGTATTCTTCCAATTGTAGTAAATGAAGAACAAGAGGAAAAAATTTCTTTAGTCCCCGTTAAAGCTGCAGCAGGTTATTTAAATGGCTATGCCGACTCCGAATTCATTGAACAACTTCCGAGCTTTAACTTACCCTTCACTCAACTCTCCCAGGGCACACACAGGGCATTTCAAATAAAAGGGGACAGCATGCTGCCCATACCCTCGGAGAGTTACATATTAACTGAGTACCTAGAGAATTGGAACTGGTTAAAAAGCGGTGAGTGTTATGTCATCGTTTCTAAAAACGATGGTGTAGTTTATAAACGAGTAGTTAACCAGTTTGAAGAAAATCAAAGCTTAGAGCTACATTCTGACAACCCTAGCTATGAAACCTATACCATTGAAGGACGAGAATTATTAGAAATTTGGCGAGCAGTGGGCTTTGTTTCGTTTGATTTGCCTAGTCCAATAGCTGCTGACCCTTCTATTGGTGAGTTAAAATCCATGATGCATGAGTTAAAAGCTGAAGTAGAGCGGCTTAAAAAATAATGTGGTAGTTAATTCTTATAATTTAAGTTGCTTTGACTTAACTTAGCACTCCAAGGCCTCACAGCTATTTTAAAACTAAACCAATCCTGCCATAGAAGGTTTGATACAACCCATACTTTATCTCCATGTCTTTTCAGGTGGAACTGCGCTGTTAGCTGGACTCATTGCTATTGCTACAAAAAAAGGAAGTAAGCAGCATATTACTAGTGGCAATATCTATTTCTGGAGCATGCTGTCTGTAATTATTACCGGCTTGGTAGTTGGATTTTTTCGCAATAATATCTTCTTGCAAAGTATCGCCATTTTTAGTTTCTACATGGCATTTACCGGCAAAAGATTTTTAAGAAACAAGAAGGAAATCTCTCCTAAATCAATTGACTGGTTCGTAGGTGTTTTGTCTGCTTTGGTTGGCCTTAGCATGCTGGGGTTTGGAGTTTATTTTTTAATAAAAATTGGTTTTCGAAGTGCTGTCCCAATGTTGCTCGTTTTTGGTTTTCTGTTAAGCTGGATGACCTTAGAAGATTTAAAAAGATTGTATTATAAGCAATTTGTAAAGGGTGCTTGGCTATTAAAACACATTAGCAGAATGGGTGGCTCTTTTATTGCAACCTCAACTGCTTTTCTATTAGTAAATACTTCAGTAGAACCTGTATGGGTAATGTGGCTACTACCAACCTTTATTGGAACCCCAATGATCGTTATATCTATAAGATCATGGACTAAAAAATTAAAGCTATAGCGTTTCTCTTGATTCACATAGAAATGCATGTGTATTTTTACCAAAAAATTATTTGATGTCCAACGAAAAATTTGATTCTAAAAAAGCACCCGAGCCAGTTGGTGCTTATCCTCATGCTAGACGAGTAGGCAATTTATTATTCCTTTCAGGTGTTGGCCCCAGAGAACGAGGCACAAAAAAAATCCCTGGAGTTGATTTAGATGCTGATGGTAATATTGTATCCTATGATATTGAAAAGCAATGCAATTCTGTTTTTAACAATGTAAAAACTATAGTAGAGGAATCGGGAGCCAAGTGGGAAAATGTAGTTGATGTCACGGTATTTTTAACCAACATGAAGGATGACTTTAAAACCTATAACAGATTGTATGCCGAATTTTTTAAGGACAACCAGCCTTGCCGAACTACTTTGGAGATTAAAAGCTTGCCCACCCCCATTGCCATTGAGTTGAAAGTGATTGCAGCAATTTAGACACTAACTTACCCTTTCTAATGCTCGGTATTACTCTTTTTATTGTGTTGTCTTTTTTGTAACTGCCAAGCAATTCTTTTCCGAGATGCCTGAGAATAATCTTGATACTGTGCTCGACAACCACTTGTTTTATAATACGAGACCTCTTGAAACACTAAAACTTGTATATACTAAAAAGCCCCATTTGTATCAACAAATGGGGCTAATAGGTGTTGTTGGATTTTCCTATCTACTTACTTCTATGGTTATTTAACCACAACTTTTGAAGTGATCCAACCTTTTTCTGTTTTAACTCTTAACAAGTAAACGCTTGGTTCCAAATCATTCACATAAATTGGCTGCACTTGCTTAGCTTGTTGAATGTTTCTTAGCAGTCTTCCATTTAGATCATAAAGCTCAATGATTTCAACCTTATTGCTTTCAGTAGTTACAAAAAATTCATCACTCGATGGATTTGGGTATACCAACAATTGAGTTGATTGTGTTGACAATTCGTTTATTGATGTTAGCGTATCATTTAATTGCCAAATTGAAATGGTTGAACTCTCTTCATTGGCAGCAACTAACATACTTCTATTTATTGGGCTATCTGATCTTGGGATAAACACCAGGCCTTCAGGAGCTTGATCTCCACTTCCATCAGCTGTGTCTCTTGGAATGTTGATGTCAACAAATACAGGAGAAGAAGGGTTTGAAATATCGTAAACCACAACACCACCTGTTCTTTCCATGCCTATAAAAGCATAAGGTGTGCCATCTACCTCTCCAATAACAACAGCTTCTGGCTCAGGCCCTTTATCGTCACTTCTGTCTTTGGTTACAATATCATCATCAGAAACGTTGAATAACTTATTGTACTCAGGGTGGTTTTTTACTATTTGCTCAAGATCATCTCCGCTATCGTAAACTAAAGCTCCAGTCGTACCATTCCAGATTGAGAAAGATCTAGCACCATAGGTATATACCTCATCATAATCTCCATCATTGTCAGTATCACCATTTGCAAGTGTGATCTTAATGTCGCCATAGGCTTCAAATAATGCTTTTGGATTAGGGAATACCGTTGGATCTAATGTCAAATCATCAAAACGATCCTCTTCACTATATCCATCATAATCTCTAGAATCACCTTCGTTTGCTGAAACAACATAATTTACGCCGCTTACTTCGTAACTAGCAATTGCATCAGGCATATAATAGCCTCTAAAGGGACCTTGTGCTATATGAATATTAGCTGCATCACGATCAGTGTCAAAACCATTTCCAGCTATGGAATGATCCTTCCAGCCTAAAGGAACGATAGTCGAAATAGCATTTGTTGTTAAGTCTACAACTACCAATGCATTGTTTTCTTGACAAATTACATATGCCGTTGCATTATCAGGTGAAATGGTTACATACTCAGGCTCCATATCTTGTGAAACAGAAGCGTTTGGACCAAATAATCGAACACCTGAAGCTCTCAATGAAGCTTCTTGGCTATCGTAAGCATTAAAATCCAATGTAGTAACATTTGAATTTGTTAAACCTGTGAAACCACCACTCACATCAATAATAGAAATACTACCTTCTGGATCCATGGTGTAATCATCACTTGGCTCTCCTTCATTGGCCACAACTACAGTATTTCCATCAGGTGAAAAAGTTACCATATCAGGCAATACACCTACTGTAACATTACTCAAGGCTGTTCCACTAGTATCATAAAATGCAATCGTTCCATTCCCCATAGTTGTAGATGCTTCAATTGCACATGCAATAACTCCATTATAAACTGAAAGACTATTGATTGCTCCAAAACTTGAAACATCAATTGAATCTTTTCTCGTGACATTACTTGGATCATTAAAATCTAAAATTTCAACTCGATCATTATCTGAATTTGTAACAAACATCAACTTTGATGCTACATCGTAATCTAAAATTTCAGTACTTCCTGCATTAGCTAAACCAGTATAGCTAGTTACTAGATCTAATTCAATTGCCTTTGTAGCTGTAGGACCATTATTATCGTTATCTCTGATGAATGCTACTTGGAATTGATTGGCTCCGTCTTCAACATAATAGTTAGTTGAATCTGTAATTATTTCAACTATTACAAGCTCATCATTTTCTACCAATGCATCATCAACAATGCTTAGACTCAAGTTGAATGTTCCATTTGTATTTGCACGCGCAGTATCAATCAAAGAGCTTATTGTATAATCGCTTGCGTCCGCAGTACTAAATCCTAGAACTCTAAATGCAATTTCTTGATCAACTGATGTTTGGTTATCATAATTTACCTGCATGGTAATTGTTCCTGCATCTTCCAACACACTAACTCTTTCTTCATCAAACTCAACTGAAACACCAAAAATAGCATCAGCACGAGCTCCCAAGTTTTGGATTCGCATGTCATCCGAGATATCGGTATCCTCTTCATCATATGGGTTAGTAGAATAATTAGCTAACATGTATTCTGCAAGGGCATCCTGCTCTGAACCTGCGGGTGCAAAAGTTGAAGCTCCTGCTCCTAAAGTTGAAACGGTATCTAAGTCAACCCTATTAGAACCTAAAGTATTGAAGGCATAACCATCACCTCCACCAGCTAAAAAGTTTAAGGTAACTACCTTAATAGTTCTACTTGCAGTTCCAAATACAGCTCCACCTTTAACTAAAGTATCAGTAGGGTTGCCATTTAAATCCATAATAACTGCGCTTTGAACTCTGCTTCCTGGAGCTTGGGTAGAATCAAATGAAAACTTTATTCCGCCAACTTGTGAAAATTGACCAGGAGTTTGACCAGGTGCAGAAGCTGCTACACCATGTTCTAAAATTGCTTTTAAATCAGTTGCAGTTAAATCCAAAACAGAAAGCCTATTGTTAAATCGTAAAGAGTTTTCTATATCTAATTGACTTACCTCTCCATCTTGCTTACCTGAAAGTGGATTAGCCTGAGGAGGTAAAAACTCAAAATTTCCAGGACTTACCTCTTTTACTTCACCAATTGCAGCTCTAATTCCACCACCATTTTTGATGGAAACCTGAACTGTAGAATCTACTTTTTGAGCCTCAGCTAAGTTTGCGTCTGCAGATAAATTACCAAGGTTTGTTTCTTCAGTTCTCACCGAAGCTCTTTCTCCATTTAAGTAAACATCTGATTTCCCTACGATATTTCCATCTTTAGTGATCACCACACTTTGAACAGCTTGGGAAAGTGAATCAACCAACGCAGCTTTGCCATTTGGATTGGCAAATGCAGCAGCTGTGGTCCCCCAAGTGCTAGCTACCATCATAGAGTCAGCTGCATAAGGGCCACTAATGTTTGTGTCAATTGATGAAGGAATTAATTTTCCTAAAGAGTCGAATTGCACTACTAAACGACCAACATAGCTATACTCTCCATCAGTGCTTACAATAGCTAATGTATCGCCATCTAAGTTTTGCTTGAAAACTGGGTAAGGCTTTACTGCTATATCTCCAGCATTTAATCTGTCGTTTGCATTTGCCAGAATAGCATCAGAACCACCGGCAATAATTACGTCAACTCCACTCAACATTGTAGCTAATTGCTCTTCTAATTGAATTTGCTGCAAGTGAGTCACTAAAATTATTTTATTAATCGAATGGTTATTAATTAATGAATCAATCCAAGGCTGAATTTCAGCTGCTAATTGCATCATGTCGTTGGTTGTTGGGCCTTCAACAGTAACTTCTTCTGGAGAAGATATTGAACTCAACAATGGAGTTGTAGCTCCAACTACACCTATTTTTTCTCCACCTCTTGAAATATATGTAGCAGCGGCGATCTTATTTATTGATCCACTCCCTGAAGTCGATTCAGCTGGACCTGATACAAACTCAACATTCTCCAAAACATTTTGCGAAAACAAGTTTCCTAAGTCCCCACTAGCGCTAAAATCTAAGTTGGAGCTTAAATAAGGAAACTGAGCTCCCGTCCATCTGTCACCAGTTGGTCCATTTGGAGATCTAAAATCTTCTTCAATTATTTGCTCAATAGCATCTAAACCTGCATCAAATTCGTGGTTCCCCATAGCAGAAGCATCAAAGCCTATGATGTTCATGATTGAAATAACTGCTCTACCTGGTGCCTCTCTTAAGCCATCATAAGTGGTTACTCCAAAGTGTCTGTTGTAAACATTATTAAAAACACCTCCATCTCTAAATACCGCTCGGTCTCCAGCTGCGTTAAAGAAAGGACCTGGAATGTAGTTATCCCCTGCTGAAAGAGTAATTGAATTAGCATATTCCCCTTCCAAAGTGTCAACAATTGCTGCAAAAAATTTTGCTCTGTCAATAGCTTCAACACCTCCCTCTAAATCAGAAGCATGAAGAATTTGCAAAGTATATGGCCCAACTGATCCGGTAGAAGTGCCTGAAATTCTTACATTATCAAATGCAGCTTCTTCATCACCTGAATTTAAGTTTGCTACAATTCTTATATCTAAGGAATCACCTGTTCCAACTATTGGCCAAGAAAAATCCGTGAATGTTCCATTCAATCGTGTTCCATCTCCAAAGCCATCGTTATTGGTGTCTTCAGCAAATTGACCATTAAAGCCTGTAGCCGAAGTTGTTGACGAATCAGCTCTAAAACGTCCAATAACTACCCATCCTGAATTGTCAATATTTACTTCAACTGCAATTGAATCTCCTGCCTCATCAATATCAATGTCAGTTCCAGAAGCAAATTGTGCTGTAAATTGCAAGTTGCTTTGACCTGAGATATCGATATTATCAAGGTAAATAATGCCAATTGATGAAGTTAAAACGCCATCGATATCCTCTGCGGCAATAAAAAAGTCACCATCATATCCAGTGTAAGCAAATACTTCTTGAGCTGGGGCATTACTCGTATCAGCCCGGTCGAAGAAATCCTGCGTGCTTGTTCCGACACCATTGCCATTTGGAAAGGAGTAACCACTAGTTGTTTCAAAAGATTGAGTATAAAAGGTAGTTTGAGCTGTTGCTCCCAAACCTAGTAAACTCAATACAAGTGTGTAAATTTTTTTCATAAGATTAGTTTTGATTATTTGTCTTCAAATTAGGAGGCTAAAGTATTGGGTAACAGTTAATTTTAGCCTTCTACTATCTTATGATATGATTAAGAGTTGTTTAGAAAATGGTTAATGATTGATTAATTTAAGGTATACCAATTAATCAATAAGGTCTGCTTGAGTTGCCAATCCATGCACGTCCAATAATTTGATGCGTTTGCCTTTCAGGTCTATGAGTTTTTCCTTTTTCAATTCGCTCAAGAGTCGAATTACAGCTTCGGTGGCAGTGCCTACTAAGCCAGCAATTTCCTCACGACTTAAGCTTACATCAATGCAGTCCGCTTCATCTAAACCAAACGTTTCTTTGAGCCACAAGAGCATTTCAGCCAAGCGCTGCTTACTGGTTTTTTGCGCCATATCAGTAATCAAACGCGAAGCATTGTTCCACTGCTTGGCTGTTAACTCCAGCAGCCTAAGGCTAAAATTAGGCTCTTCTTTTAACAAGCCAAAAAATTGCTTAGAAGGAATAAAACAAACCGCGGCATCTTCCAACACAGTTGCTGTTGAGCCAAATGGCTTCCTACTCAACATCGAGTTGTAACCCAATACATCGCCTTGGGTGGCAAATCGAATGATTTGTTCCTTTCCTGAGGTTCCTAATTTGCTCATTTTAATTTTTCCTCGATTTACACAGTACAAGCCACGAGAATAGGCTCCTTCTTTAAAAATTGCTTCCCCTTTTTTGTAGAAATCACAGCCTTTGTGTTCATCTAATTCTATCAACTGATTAGAATTAAGGCTGCAAAAAATTGACTTGTGGCGAGCACCACATTCATTACAAGAAGGCGTTTTTAAAGGCTTGCTCATTATATGACAAATATCATAGTTTGGGCCTTAAATTTAAAGAAATTTTGCTCCAACATGAGTTCTATTCTTCAAAGTCCTTCACAAAGTAAAACAACTTGCCACCACTGTGGTGATGATTGCTTGAGCGAAAGCATTGCAGTAGATGGAAAATATTTTTGTTGTAATGGCTGTAAAACCGTTTATGAAATTCTTTCAGCCAATGCACTTTGCGATTATTACGAGCTGGAAAATCGGCCTGGCATCAACATGAACAAGAATAGCTCGTCAGCCTCGGCCAAACGTTTTGATTACCTAGACGATGCCGAGGTGCAAGAGCGCTTGTTGGACTTTAAAGATGAGACCATTGCCAAGGTTCAGTTTTATTTACCCCAAATCCATTGCAGTGCCTGCATTTGGTTGCTGGAAAACTTGTATAAAATCAATCCAACCATTCGACAGTCAAGGGTTAACTTTTTAAAGAAAGAAGTATACCTCACTTTTGAGCATCAGACATTAGCTCTTAAAGAATTGGTGCGTTTGATGGCCACATTAGGTTACGAACCGAAGATCAGTCTGAACGACTTGGAGGAGGTCAAAAAAAAGTCCATCAGTAAACATCTGATCTACCAAGTGGGTTTAGCGGGATTTGCTTTTGGCAACATCATGCTCATGAGTTTACCGGAGTACTTCGGCTTAGATGCTGATAGTATTAAGTTCTTTAGCCCATGGTTTGGTTGGATTAACTTAGGACTAGCAACTCCGGTAGCTATTTATAGTGGCCAAGATTACTTTAAGTCGGCATGGTTTAGTTTGAGACAAAAGCGGCTAAACATTGATGTTCCCATTGCATTGGGTGTTTTGGTGCTTTACATCCGCAGTGCTTATGAGGTAATATCACAAAGTGGTCCTGGCTTTTTCGACTCGCTATGTGGTTTGTTGTTTTTTCTGCTATTAGGTCGAATTTTTCAAGAAAAGGTATACCATCAGCTTTCATTTGAACGAGATTATCGCTCTTACTTTCCAATATCGATTAGCAAGTGGGTGAATGGTCAAGAAGATAATATTCCGCTTAAAGACATCAAGAAAGGCGATAAAATTATAGTGAAAAATGGAGAGCTTATACCCGTAGACGCCTTGCTATTAAGCGGAAAAGCTAACATCGACAATAGTTTTGCCACTGGAGAGTCAGATCCAATTAAGGTTGAAACCGGTCATAAGATTTATGCTGGCGGACGCCAAGTTGGCGAAGCAATCCGTTTAGAAGTTATTCGTCCGCTAAACCAAAGCAAGCTCACAAGGTTGTGGAGTGATTATGCAGCTAAAGAAAAAAGCTCTAGCACTTTTTCAAGTTTAACTGATCGGGTTAGCCAATATTTTACACCCATTATTTTAATCGTGGCATTGGCTGCTGGAGTTTATCATTTTCAACATGGTATTGGCACTGCCATAGAGGTAATGTCGGCTGTTTTAATTGTAGCCTGCCCCTGTGCCTTAGCATTAGCTGCTCCCTTTACCTTTGGGCATGCCACTCGTTGGTTAGGTAAAAACGACTGTTATTTAAGAGAAGCAGCTGTTCTTGAAAAAATGGCTGACATCGATCAACTGGTTTTTGATAAAACCGGTACGCTAACTTACAGTAAAAACCAAGGTATCAGCTATTCTGGAAAAGCTTTAACAGAAAAAGAGTCCATGCAAGTGAGTAGCTTAGTGGCACAAAGTAATCACCCGCTAAGTCGTCACATTTATCAATATTTAAAGAGTTTTGAAAGATTACCACTTGATGGGTTTGAAGAATTACCTGGAAAAGGAATTCAAGCAGTCGTTGATGGAGAGCTGCTAAGAATAGGCTCTGCTCAATGGATTTTTGGCGATTCTACTGATGCCCAAAAAACAAGTGTATTTATAGAAATAAATAATCAGCTAAAAGGAAGTTTTAGCTTGGAAAATGAATATCGCAAGGGTATTGACGAGTTGATAAAACAACTGGCTAATAAGTACCAACTGTCGCTACTATCGGGCGATAACAGTAATCAAGAACATCGGCTAAAAGCGTTTTTTCCCAGCAACAGCCAGCTTTTATTTAATCAGCAACCACAAGATAAATTAAAAGTGATTACCGAACTTCAAAAAAATAAGCAGAAAGTGATGATGGTTGGCGATGGGCTAAATGATGCTGGTGCTTTACGACAGGCTGATGTAGGAATGGCCATTGCTGAAGACGTAAATGCATTTTCACCAGCTTGCGATGCCATTTTAGGAGCCAACTCTTTTGAACGGATTGGAGAGTTTTTACGCTTTGCAGTAGCCAGTAAAAAGATAGTTTACCTCAGCTTTGTCCTCTCATTTTTATACAATGCCTTAGGACTTGGTTTTGCAGTTCAAGGCTTACTTTCACCTGTTTTTGCGGCCATACTTATGCCCATCAGTTCTATATCAGTGGTGGCTTTTGTAAGTCTTTCTGTATGGATTTCAGGAAAATGGCTAGCTAAAAATCAAGCTACTTTTTCAACTACTTAAATAATACCGATTGTAATTTTAATTATATACGGGCTTCCTTTTTAATAAGTAATTTTTTCATTTTTTTCGCCGTGAATATTTCGACAAGCTCAATAACCGACGAAACAAAACTTGTGCTGAGCGAAGTCGAAGTAAAAACTCGTCCTGTGAATAAAATTTTACCAAATCTTTAAAAACCTAAGTGCAGCCGAATGATTGTATTTGTATAGCTTATTATTTAAGGTCAAATTGAACTCGGAGTACCTCGTTTCCTCAAACAATTGGAACTTTAATGAGTCATTTTTATTTTTCAATTAATGTTTCATTGAACTCGTGATATTATATCTTTCTAACTAAAACACCTGTTTTTCTCGTTTCCGGTTTTACTAAGGTTTTTATTCGATTTGATTTCAATTTTTCTCAATGGACAACTAAAAATTAAACACTCGTTTTCTAAAAACAATTCTTAATCGGACAATAGTGATTATATAACTATTTAGATTTTGAACTTGTTTTTATTGAATTCACACTAATGAGGGGACGGCCCTTTTCAAGTTTTTGGTTTGGAGCGAATTATATGGAGCAATGATTGAAGAAGCTTCAACGCTTGTCTTTGGAGATCATTGAAATCATCGCCATTTATACCGATTTAACTCATAAAAAGTCGCAAACTTCCTTCATCGTCTGCACTTTTTTGAGTAGTTCGGCATAAAACAATTATACCTTTAAAATATTTTTAATAAAAGTTTTTGTTGCAACCTGTCTAGGCAGATCGAGATTGCAAAGCTTAAGTTTTAGGAGTGGAGAACTTAAAAGTTGAAACAGGCCTAGAATCGCTGCCTGCCTAAGCACTTGCTTGTGAAAGGATGGCAGGTTTTGTTACTTTTTTCTCCCGAAAGCTATCGGGAAAGGAAAAAAGTAAAAAGTTCTTTTAGAAATGCTCTTAAATGTTTACGAAAAGAAATTAAAATTAATCAACATCCGGCAACACCATAATAGGCAGTTGAAAATGTTTAATGACTTTCTGTGTATCGCTATCATTAATTAACCACTCCCAGAACGACTTTTTTCTACGGATTAAAACTAGCATGTCTTTTTCTCCTTCTATTCCATTTTTTAATCCTTCTTCATAGCTCTCTGCAGCTACTTCGTGCAAGGAAGCTTTATGCTGACCAAATAATTTTTCTAATTCAGGCCAATTCTGTATTGGTGAGCCTTCCTTTAAGCGAACATGCAAAACTTTTACCGGCAAATCATGTTGCTTGCCTACCTCAAGCATCAATTCAATATCATTCTGGTCAACTGCTGCGCCATCGTAACTGAAACAAATCTGGTTAATTAAAGCTTTATCGTAATTAGTAGGAATAGCAAATACTGGTAGTTTAATCGATTTTAATACACTTGCTGCATTGCTTCCAATGAGTTTATCTTTTAAGCCGGAAGAGCCTTTAGTGCCCATAACTACAAAGTCAGCCTTTGCTTTTTCTGCTAAATGAGCCACAGCATCTTCAAAATTTCCTTGGAGCACCTTTGATTCCATAGTGAAACTTTTATCAGCATATTTAGCGCTCAAAGAAGACATAAACTCCTCCATGTTTTTTTCAGATTGTTCCTTTAGCTGTTGCAATAAGGTAAACAAGCCACTTGTGCCACCACGAGGAATGTCATAGACATTACAAACTAAAAATTTATTTTCTGCATGATTAAAGAAATCTGCTGCAAACTGAAAAGCATTCAATGAGTTTTCAGAAAAATCTGTTGGAATAAGTATGGTTTTCATGGGTTTAATTTTCTTTCAAAGATAGCGTTGTCAACCTTAACTAAACATGATTTTTATCATATTTTTTATGTTATCTCTTCACTAACTTTGGTCAAATAAATTTAAAATCAAACCTATGCTTGCTGAAATAAACACTATGGAACACCTCAAGAAAAACCTGCATATGGGACCAGGTTACGGAGGTTATGTTGAATTATTAAATGCACTTGCATTGCCAAAAAATGAGTGGGATAAGTTTTGCACTTGGGAGAAAGATAACTACACAAGAAATTGTATTTCATCCTGCGAAGACTATGAATTATTATTGCTTTGTTGGGAAAAAAACCAAGCATCACCTATTCACAACTATGATTTTCAGGAGGGTTGGATTAAAGTTCTACAAGGGGAACTGACCATTGACACCTATGAAGTAGATCGAGATGACAAGACCGCAACAAAAAAGGGAAGCCTGGTGCTAAAAAATGGAGAGTCAACTTACCTTAACGATAGTATGGGCTTTCACAAGGTAGCTAACCCAAACGGACAAAAGACAGTAAGTCTTCACTTAAATATTGGACCAGTTAAAAAGTGGGAAGTTTTTAATGAATCAAAAAAGGAATTAGAAACAGTTGAGCCTAAATTAGATACTAATACCAAAGATTGTGAGTAATTAAGTTTCCTTGCTTTTGGTGATGTTCTAGACCTATATCCCTTATCTAAATTAGATTAGCGACTTTTTCAAGGCTCGTTAAACCACTTTATTTTCAATTCCAAAACACGCTTCAAAAAAAGACTCCAGCTAAACTTCACATCGCTTCGCGAATCAAATTTTCAAAACATGATAATTATCATTTTTTCACATTTGAAGCCTGCCCATCTTTGGTGAAAATTAATTAGCTCATGAGTGTTCTTATCCTATTAATTCTTGCAAGCCTTGTTGTGGCAGTCGGTTTTTTAGTTGCATTCATTTGGTCGGTGAAATCCGGCCAATACGAAGATGACTATACCCCATCGGTGAGAATGCTCTTTGATGATAAAAAATCCAATCAATCAAAATCAGAAGAATCAACTAAATAAAAACGATTATGCAAGTAGAGAAATTCAGCTACGACAATAACATTGTTAGAATGTTTGGAAACGCCACCATTTTGTGGGGGTCTATCGGTATGTTGGTAGGGCTGTTGGTAGCCTTTCAGTTTATTTTCCCTTCACTAAACTTTGGAATAGAGTACACTTCCTTTGGCAGAGTAAGACCATTACATACTAATGCTGTGATTTTTGCCTTTGTGGGAAATGGAATTTTTGCAGGTGTATATTATTCGCTCCAGCGTCTCTTAAAAACTAGAATGTATAGCGATTTGCTCTCCAAGATTAACTTTTGGGGTTGGCAGCTGATTATTGTTTCGGCAGTGATTACCCTTCCCATGGGTTTTACTACTTCCAAGGAATATGCAGAGCTAGAATGGCCTATTGATATTGCCATTGCCGTAATTTGGGTAGTATTTGGATGGAACTTGTTTGCTACAATTATTAAGCGAAGAGAACGTCACCTTTATGTAGCAATTTGGTTTTACATAGCCACTTTTGTTACTGTAGCGGTATTGCATATCGTAAATTCATTTGAATTACCAATCAGCTTTATGAAAAGCTATTCTTGGTATGCTGGAGTTCAAGATGCCTTGGTGCAATGGTGGTACGGACACAATGCTGTAGCTTTTTTCCTAACTACTCCCTACTTGGGACTGATGTATTACTTTGTTCCCAAAGCAGCTAACCGACCTGTATTCTCCTATCGATTGTCGATCATTCACTTTTGGGCACTTATTTTCTTATACATCTGGGCTGGCCCACATCACCTGCTTTATACTGCATTGCCAGACTGGGCTCAGTCACTAGGCGTTGTGTTCTCCATCATGTTAATTGCCCCTTCTTGGGGAGGTATGATCAATGGTTTGCTTACGCTTAGAGGTGCTTGGGATAAAGTGCGAGATAGTGCCGTATTGAAATTTATGGTAGTGGCTATTACCGCTTATGGTATGGCCACTTTTGAAGGTCCAATGTTGTCCTTAAAAAATGTAAGTGCCATTGCACACTACACTGATTGGATTGTAGCACACGTGCATGTGGGCGCATTAGGTTGGAATGGTTTTTTAACCTTTGGTATGCTTTATTTCTTATGGCCTAGGCTTTTTAATACCAAACTTTACTCGATGAAACTAGCCAACTTCCACTTTTGGATAGGCACCTTAGGCATTCTTTTTTATGCTATTCCTCTTTACTGGGCTGGTTTTACTCAAAGCCAAATGTGGAATGACTTCACCAATGAAGGATTTTTAAAGTACCCTAACTTCTTAGAAACGGTAACTAATATCATTCCAATGTATACTTACCGTGCCGTTGGAGGATTACTCTACTATATAGGTGTACTAGTAATGATTTTCAACTTAGTAAAAACTGCTAAGACTGGAACCTTTACTGCTAACGAAGAGGCTGAGGCAGCACCGCTAAAAGTATTGCCACCAAAATATAGAGATGAACACTGGCATCGTTGGTTTGAAAGAAAACCTACGATGTTGTTGATTGGGTCATTAGTGGTAATATTAATTGGTGGAATCGTAGAAATGGTACCAACATTCTTAGTAAAATCAAACGTTCCTACTATTTCTAGTGTAAAGCCATACACTCCTTTAGAGTTACATGGTAGAGATGTTTATATTTCTGAAGGTTGCAACAACTGTCATAGTCAAATGATTCGCCCCTTTCGTTCTGAAACTGAGCGATATGGTGAATACTCTAAAGCTGGAGAATTTGTTTATGATCACCCATTCTTATGGGGCTCTAAACGAACTGGGCCAGATTTAGCGCGAGAAGGCAGTATTAAACTGAGAAAGCCTAACTCATGGCACTTTAAACACTTGTATGATCCAAGGAGTGTATCTCCAGGTTCAATTATGCCGGCTTACCCATGGTTGTTGTTTAAAGATTATGACACCACAACTACGGCTGCAAAAATTGAAGCCATGATAACGCTTGGAGTGCCTTATGATGAGGATTATCCACAGAAAGCCAATGAAGATGTAGTCGCACAGGCCAACGAAATTGTTGCCGACATGAAAGAGGTACTAGAGGAAGATGGCTTTGAAGTGAGTCCTGACAAGGAAATAGTAGCTCTAATTGCCTACTTGCAACGCTTGGGTGTTGACATCGAAAAAGGTACAATGTCTTCTAACGATACCAATAAATAATAAAGTCATGCTAAAATTTATAAAACACAATATGGAAACGATTATTGGGATAGAAATCTTCCCAATAATCTCCTTCTTGATTTTTTTCATCTTTTTTATCGGCTTGTTTATATGGGTTGCTGGAATGCGCAAAGCTGAAATTAATACAATGGCTTCAATGCCTTTGGAAGATGAAAACGAAATCCAACTTAACAATTGAAAATAAATCACATGAAACGATTCGCAACGGTTCTCTTTACATTAGTTGGCTTGCCATTTTGCAGTTTTGCTAACAATAGCATTGCCAAAGCAAGTGGAATATCCGATGGGGTATTACTTTTTCTAATGCTTGGTTTCATCGTGCTTTTGCTAGCCATTATTTCGGCCTTAGCAAAAAGCATTGAAGGAATTAGTAAGTCTCCAAACTTTAGAAAAAAGAAATCCAACGATAAATCTCAAGCAATAAAATCAATAGCTTTAATTGGTTTAATGTCCAGCTCATTAGTAGCAAATGCCGCTGAAACAGCTGCAGAATCAGGCCCATTTATAATGACCAACAGCTTGTTTTGGTTGCTTCTGAGCTTTATTGCCTTTTTAGCGGTTGTAATTGCTATACTTTTTAGATCGCTGAACACCTTAATGAAACTAGAAAGAGGTGAAAGCTTTGCCGAAGAAGCAAAAGAAGATACTGTTGACGTTTTCACTAAATTAAAACTTACCGACCGAGTGCCAGTTGAGCAAGAGTCAGAAGTGATGTTAGATCACGAATATGATGGAATCAGAGAATTAGATAACAACCTTCCTCCTTGGTGGAAATACATGTTTTATGCCACTATCATATTTGCAGTAGTCTATTTATTTCGTTATCACATAACAGGTCAAGGTCAATTGCAGTTGGAAGAATACCAAGCCGAAGTGCAAGCTGCGGTAGAAGAAAAAGCTGAAATGATGGCCTTAGCAACCGAAATGGTTACTGAAGACAACGTAGTTTATTTGGTGGACGCTCCATCCTTGGAAAAAGGCGCTGCCATTTATAAAGGCAATTGTGCTACCTGTCATGGTCAACTTGGTGAAGGTGGTGCAGGTCCAAACCTAACTGATCAATATTGGATACACGGTGGTAGCATTAACAATATTTTTAAGACGATAAAGTATGGTGTACCTGCTAAAGGTATGATTGCGTGGCAAAGTCAGTTTAGCCCTAGCCAAATTCAGAAAATTGCCAGTTATATTAAAAGCATGCAAGGCAGCAACCCTCCAGGAGCAAAAGATCCTCAAGGAGAGATTTATGTAGAAGAAGTAATAACTGAAGAGTCTGATTCAGCTAAAAGCGACACTGCTACAATTGTAGTAGGAATAAACGAAGAATGAAAGAGAAGGAAGAATATATGGATCAATCTTTTCGCGACTCTATCGGTACCATCGATGAAGAGGGGAAGCGAAAATGGATTTATCCTAAAAAACCTTCCGGGAAATTTTACAATGCCCGTACATGGGTAAGTGTGTTTTTACTATGCCTGCTTTTTGCTGGGCCCTTTTTAAGAATTTCAGGTAAGCCTTTATTGCTGCTGAATATTTTAGAGCGAAAGTTTATCATTTTTGGGCAAGTTTTTTGGCCACAAGACTTTTACATCTTCGTGCTTGCCATGCTTGCAGGTATCGTCTTTGTTGTGCTATTTACGGTTGTGTTTGGACGGCTTTTTTGCGGCTGGGTATGCCCTCAAACCATTTTTATGGAAATGGTTTTTCGAAAAATTGAGTATTGGATTGAAGGCGATTTTAAACAACAACAGCGACTAGCAAAACAAAAGTGGGACAGCGAAAAAATTCGAAAGAAAACATTAAAACACCTGATTTTTTTCTTCATTTCCTTTTTAATCTCTAATACCTTTTTGGCCTATATTATTGGCTCAGAAGAGTTGATTAAAATCATTACAGATCCCCCATCAGAACACATTGGTGGTTTAATCAGCATTTTAATTTTTACTGGCGTTTTTTACTGGGTATTCAGTTGGTTTCGTGAACAAGTTTGTATAGTAGCTTGCCCTTATGGTCGTTTACAAGGGGTAATGCTCGACAGAAACTCCTTGGTAGTGGCTTATGATTACATCCGAGGTGAGAAACGCGGAAGATATAAAAAAGGAGAGGATAGAGATGCGGCTAATAAAGGCGATTGTATTGACTGTAATCAATGTGTGAATGTATGTCCCACGGGAATTGATATAAGAAACGGCACACAATTAGAATGTGTCAACTGCACCGCCTGCATGGATGCGTGCGATCACATCATGGAAAATGTAAATCTTCCCAAAGGATTGATTCGTTTAGATTCTGAAGAAGGAATTGTAAATAAAAAGCATACTTTTTTCTCTACCCGAACTATTGCATATACCATTGTTTTAGTGCTTATAACTACAGCGGTTGGTTTTCTTCTTGCCAGCCGAACAGACGTTGATGCCACCATTTTAAAAACCACAGGACAAGAATATCAAAAAAGGGAAAACGGCAAAATCAGTAACCTCTATAATTATAAAATAATCAACAAAACATTTGATGATATACATGCGGAAATAAGAATGATTGATAGAGAAGGAGAAATTGAAATGATAGGCAAAAAGGGAGTTGTTATTCCTGCAGAAGCTCTAGCTCAAGGCACCTTCTTTTTAGTTTTAAATAAAGAGGACTTAGTTGATAGAAAAACGAATATACAATTGGGTGTTTATAACGAAAACGGTGAGTTACTCGACAAAGTAAAAACCGCATTTCTAGCACCGATAAATCCTAGTTAAAATGAAGTGGAATTGGGGAACTAAAATAGGATTGCTTTACACTGTTTTTGTGTTGTTTATTATCGGCATGGTTTACATGGCTTTTAATCAAAAGTATGACTTAGTTACAGAAGATTATTATGCAGAAGAAATAGCCTATCAAAACACTATAGATAGCAAATCTCGAACTAAACAACTTAACGGCAATTTAACTACAGCAATAGAAGGAAAGTATTTAAAACTTGTATTTCCCGAAAAGGAAGCTGCATTAAAGGGGAGTGTAATTTGTTTTCGTCCTTCAGATGAAAGGAAAGATTTTACTGAAGAGTTTAACATCACTAATGGTATTTACAAGATTGCTTTAAGCAAGTTTATCGCTGGTAAATACACCCTAAAAATAAGCTGGCAGCAAAACGACTTAAGCTATTATAAGGAACAAATAATCATTATTCCCTGATGGAGTATTGGACTGCATTTACAATTGGATTACTTGGAAGCATGCATTGCGCAGGCATGTGTGGCCCGATTGCCTTTGCTTTGCCTTTGAACAGAAGTAATGCTTTTACTCGTTTTACAGGAAGTGTGCTTTATAACTTTGGCCGACTGCTAACCTATGCCCTATTGGGAATTATACTTGGCTCTATTGGCAAAAGCATTGCAATAGCAGGCTTTCAACAAAGTCTTTCAATTGTTATAGGAACTATTTTAGTATTAAGCGTTCTTCTACCATTACTGCGAATTAAAAAAATTCCTTTACCAAAATTTTCATTGTGGTTAGGCAGCCTAAAAGGAGAGATGGGAAAACGATTTGGTCGCCAAAGTAATGCTAACTTATTCACTATCGGTTTACTGAATGGCTTGCTGCCTTGCGGACTAGTTTATGTTGCTATTGCTGGAGCATCAGTAACTGCACAAGCACTAAGCGGCGGATTATTTATGCTATGTTTCGGCCTAGGAACCTTGCCATTAATGTTGTCTATTTCTGTTTATTCTTCCTCTATACAAAAAGCATTACTAGCTCCAATTAGGAGGTTTGTCCCAGTGTTTGTGCTATTAATGGGAACCTTATTAATAATTAGAGGCATGGATTTGGGAATTCCCTATTTAAGTCCAGAAATAGAAGCAAGTACTGAAATTGTTAAATGCCACTAAGACTATGAATTGGAAGTCCTACAGCAAAGAAGAGATCAACCAGCGGGTGAGTAAAGCACTTTCTCAAAATGCAAACTATGCTTCAGGAGAAGTTATCGGCACACCTGCTACCTATTTAGATCAGGAAGAATTTTATCCCGATGCTTCTTTCTTAGATGATGCCCCTTTTTTGAGAACACTCATCGCCAACCCAAATCACATTGGCTGCCATACTTTAAGTAAGCAAAGCTCTCCTATTTTTAAGGGAACACAAAAAATCGAAAGAGAGCTTATTTCACTTTGTGCAGAAGAAATTTTTAAGGCTAAGCCTAATCAAGTAGATGGATATGTAGCTACGGGAGGAACTGAAGCTAACTTAGAAGCGATGTGGATTTACCGCAACTATTTCATGCAAGAATATCAAGCTTCTTCCTCTCAGATTGGGGTAATTTTTTCCGAAGATACCCACTACTCCATTACTAAAGGCTGTGATTTGTTGCAATTAGAACCATTAATGGTAGCTGTAAATCCTGATAACAGGGAATTACAACTAACGGACTTAAGGAAGCAACTTACAGCCGCTAAAGAAAAAGGAGTAAAATATTTTATAGTTATTGTCAATATGTCTACGACTATGTTTGGTTCTGTAGACGAAATTGAACCAATGGTGCAATGTTTAGATCGTGAAAATATTGTTTTTAAGCTCCATGTAGATGCTGCTTTTGGTGGTTTTATTTACCCCTTTACCAATCCTAATTCCAGCCACAATTTTGCAAACCCTAGGGTGAGTTCTATTTCAATTGATGCACATAAAATGCTGCAAACTCCATATGGAACAGGAATTTTTCTAATTCGAAAAGGGCTCATGCAATACGTTACCAATACACATGCACAATATGTTCCTGGCTTAGATTACACCCTTTGTGGAAGTCGCAGTGGAGCAAACACCATTGTTATTTGGATGTTATTGATGAATTACGGTTCTAAAGGTTGGACTAAAAAAATGAGTGAACTTATCGAACGCACAGACTATACATGCAAACGGCTCAACCAATTAGGAATTAAATACTATCGAAACCCTTTTATCAATATAATTACCATCAAAGGAAATCAAATTTCTGCTAAAATTGCAAAGAAGTATGAACTTGTAGCAGACACCTATGAAGGCCAACCCGAATGGTGGAAAATTGTGGTGATGGATCATGTAAAGCAAGATCTATTAGAAAGCTTTATTCAAGACCTGAAAGATTCAAAAGTCAGCTAAAGCAAAAATTACTTATTGTTCATTTCCCTTTTTCTGTTGAGCTATTCTAATTAGCATTTTCTTAACGCTTGAGCATAACATTTATAGGAGAATTTAATCTATCGAGTAAGGAACTTGTTTGTATGAGGTTTCTTAAACTATTGTCAACAAACTTAAGCTTTCATATTGGACGTTTATTTTGCTGAAACCCAAAACGGGTCGCTCATATTGTCTTTAAATTCTTGTGAAGTATGTGCCAATTGAATTTTCTTTAGCTCCTCTCCACTTGCCACTTGTTGTATTTCATTAAAAAGTTGTCGCTCCTCAAATCGAATGTGTTTTTCAATAAGTTCTTCAATAGAATTCAAGCGAACACTCAAATCACCTTTTCCCCCTTCAATTAGACTTTTTATTCTTCCATGCTCCGATAGTGCTTGCTTTACCATTTCATTCTCTTCGCCAAGTACTGGAAAAACCATTGTTTCTTCAATCTCAAAATGTTCCTCTAAATGATTCAGCCAAAACCATTGCACGTATTGCATAATCCGATTGTTTTCAATACCTCTTTTTATGCCAGTCCTAATCTTCCAACACAACAAAAGCCCCTGATGATGGTCTCTACTCAGGTCCTGTAATTCAGTTACCCTTTTAATTGGTTTATTCATAATAATCTTCACTTAATAATCTAAATGTTAAGCCGTTTAACTGCTCATCAGCCATTAATTGGCAAGCTAAGCGACTAGCCTTTTTATTGTTACTTAATTTGTTTAAGGTGTCTTTTTCATCGTCATCTATGTTGGCTTCAATAACACCATTTATTAACTCAACATGGCAAGTACCGCACCAGGCTCTACCTTTGCAATACCCTATATCTTCACCCAGCTTGTCCACAATCATTTCCATAAAATTTCGATATTCATTTTTATAAAAAATCAAGTGTTTTAGCTCACCAAAATAATCAATCAACCAAACATGATAGGACATTTCTGCTAATTAAAAAAGCGATTATATGCAGCCAAATGTTTCTTGATTTGTTTGTAATTTTTCTGACAGACCTCTGCCTTTTCGGCTTTTAAGCCCTCTATGCTATTTTTTAAAGGAATCAAATAGTTGTGTAATTGATTGTGTGCTTCGCCTTTCATTGTGCATTTTTTAAAAATTGTTGTAAACTCGATCTCCAATTCTTTTGCAAGTTGATGATATTCCGAAAGATCAGCGTCAACCTTCGAGTTGTTAACAAGTGAAATCATGTTTTCAATCCCTTCGGTCGTTTCAGTATTTGCCTCCCACCTTTTGCCTTTATTTAATTCAACATCTAAATGTGAATACTCGTGATGAAGGTTAGAATCATCTGTTGACTCATTGTTTGATTGGCTGGTGCAAGAATAGGCTAGCAAAACAAGTCCAATCAATACTACTTTTAGTAAATTCATGTCTTATCATTTGAAAAAAAGGGTCACACTTTCACAAATTATTGTTCCAGTATGGCACTACAAAATCAATTATTTAACAAGTTGCTTCTCCATTTCAATAGCCCTTGGGAACAAAATGTTGTTCTCCAAATGAATGTGTAAATGCAAATCTTCTTCAAACTCCTTTAGTAAAGCAAAAGTTACTCGGTAAGTATTGCAACCATCACTCGGCATAGTATAGTCATTACTTAATTCCGCAATCTCTCTAAATCTAACCCCCTCGTTATCGTGTTCCTCCTTCATCATAGCAATAGGGTTTCCAACTGTTCCAAATTGCGGACTTTTCATTTTCTCTCCATCTTGTTTTGCCTTCGCCATTTTTCGAATAAAGGGAAACAGTACCAACTCTTCCTTCTTCATGTGAGCTGCCAATTCACCAGCTGAAGCTAAAAACAGCTCTTGTATTTTTATCAATTCTGGATGTGCATCACCATGAACTTTAGTCACTTTTGCTAAATACGGCTTTATCTCAGTGATCTTTTCTTCCACATAGCGATGGTGCTTTTTTTCAATGTAGTCTGCCAATAAGTCTAGTGGCCAAGCATCATAATCAGTTGCACCCGACTGAGTTGTCATGGCGGAATTCAACTTTTCAATTAATTCTTCCGTCTTAAGCTTATTATGCTCAGAGACTTCTTGGATGCTGCGGTTTCCTCGGCAGCAAAAATCTACCCCAACATTTTTAAATACCGATGCCATTCTATAATCTTTGGCAACCAACTCTCCAACGATATCATTTTCTGTGATGTTCATTTTATTTTAGTTTTAATAATTATTATTTTTCTGAAGGATTCATTTCCCCCAATTATTTAATTCAGTTTCAGTCCATAAGTTTGGAAAAAATTTGCGCTGTTGAAATTTTGGATGTAGGTACTTTTTCCATTCACTACCTCCTGTTGCAGCTTTGTTTTCGCCTTTCTTATCTAAGTAATGCTGTGCTGTTTCCAGGTGAACCATCGGCCATTTTACATTGTAGAAATAATCAAAAGCCTTTAACTTTTCTTTCAGCTCCTCAGATGGATTGAGTTTTGATGCTTGATCTTCCAAGGTTTTTCCTTTCACTTTTTCAGCTAGTGCAATAAACTTGTCTAAATATTTAGCTTCAAACTGCCTTAATGTCAAGGTCTTTTTGCCTGATTTTCGGTTCAGTCCTGCGTCCTTCCAATAGATGTGTTCAAAATAATCTATTGTATTTGCATTTTTGCTGATTCTTTTCTTCCCTTCTTCATTAAGCAGGTTTTTTAAAGAAGTGCAATAAATTTCTATGTATCGGAATTGAGCACTCTGAAACCCGCTAGCTGGTGCCAATGTGCTTCTAAAGGTGTTATAATCTTCATAATTCATTCCGGCCTTCATCACATCAAACGAAGTAATCAGCATATCGGTATAGCGAATAATTCGGTTCAATTTATCAAGCCAAATTGCTTCACTGAGATTTTCATGTACAAGCTGTTCTAATTCATGCACAATCATTTTCAACACCAATTCAGTTACCTGATGGTACATTATAAAAATCGACTCATCCTTAAAATTCGTTCGTGGTTTTTGCAATGAAAGTAGCGTTTCTACTTCTACATAATCCCAATAATTTATTGGTTTTGCATGCAACAAGCCATTTAAATATGTTTCGGGATTTTCTCCCAAATCGGTGTATTTTTTTTCAATCTCTTGATAGATTTTATCGCTCATGATTCTCTTTTAAAGTAAATAATGAAAAGCCGAAAACAAATAGGCAAATGATTTTAACTAACTCAGCTGCTACATAATAAAAGTGCAGATTAGATGGTGGTAACAGCTGCCCTTGAATAATTAACTCTGCTCGTTGGTCTAAAGCAGGCAATAACCACAATGTCTGTAGAATTACCAACAGTAATGGGATCAAGAACCAAAGGAGCTTTTTTATTCGGATGGCATTAAAATCATATAGCTGATTGAGTAAAATAGCAACTGCCAACACCCACTCCACTTTGTTTAACGCACCAAAAACTAACCTCCCTATACCTAAGCCAAGTGGTATAGTAATTCCCTCAGCTCTAAATTTCAGCCAAGCTTCCATAAAACTAATAGCACACACAAAACCAATCCACAAAAAGGTAGCAATAAGACTTATGGGATGTTTTACAACACTCATTTTATTGGTTTTGCGGTGCTATTTTTATAATGTTCAATTTTATGATGAAACATTGCCGCCATCATTTTTGCCCTCTTAAGTGCCTCTTTAGCTTTCTCTCCATTGAAGTTTTCATCTAAGGTCTTACCAAATAACTCTATCCATCGGTTAAAATGTTCTATCTCAATAGGCATGGAAGCATGTGGCAAAAAAGGGCTTCCGCTATACGTGTGTTCGTCTAACAAAACGGTTTGCCAAAAGCGATACATTTTTTCTAAGTGTTTTGGCCATTTGCCTTGAATCCGGTCGTTAAAAATGTCTTTTAACAACTCATCATTTCGCACCTTTTCGTAGAACTTATCTACTAAGGTTTTAATATCAACTAATGTTGTAATTTCAGTTTTTACCATCATTAACCTAGCAATTCAATTAACACAATAGCGGTGTTCACTATTGTTGCAATACTAAAAATGCCAACACACCATTTTGCAGGACCTTGGGCAATTAAAATTGTATTGTTTAACATGCTAAAAGTGGAGCAAATAGCAAGATTATAAATTGTTTCATTTCCGTAAGATAAGCCTGCCGCTATTGACCCCCAGCAAGTGTTAATTGCAAGCATAATTGCCATTGCCCCAAACCTTGACTCCTCAAAGTTTGCTGCTTGTTTATCAAACCAGTTTATTTTCTCTTCTTTTATTCTAAATGTTTCTGTTAATACTGCTTCCATAATTATTTATTTAGTGGACTATTTTGTCCATTATTATTTCAAATTTTTTTATGCCCTCAAAAAACTCAGTCCATTATTTAACTTTAAACCCAAAGATTGAACTGTCGTGTTCTCTAATAAATCGGTTAACTGATCCCTTACCACTGCAAATTGATGGTGCACTGGACATGGTTTGTTTGCATTACATTGCTTTAAACCCAGACCACAGCCTTTATAAATGCTATCTCCATCAAATGCAAATACAATTTCCTTTAATGTTGTATTCGCCATTTTTTCTGATTCCATCGAGAAGCCTCCTCTTGGCCCTTTTGTGGAATCAATAATTTGGTAGTGTTTTAACTGCTGCAATATTTTTGAAGTATAAGCCTCTGGAGAATCCAAAGCTTTAGATACCTCCTTTATACTCACACGCTTTCCATCTATTGACTGCTGAGCAATAAAAATAGCTGATCTTATTCCATATTCACACGCTTTTGAAAACATATCTATCTTTTATATGACAAAAATAGTATAAAAAATAATAGTGGATAAAATAATCCACTATTATTTAATTTTCATATTTTTAGCATTTTACTCCCAATTATACTACCTCAACTTTTATTAAATTCGCAACCCATTTCATCTGACTTGATGAAACCCAAAATTGAATGAGTAAATACAAAGAATACAAACAGTTAGACTTATCTGCTATCGCAGGAGAAGTGCTAAATGATTGGAAAGAAAAACAGATTTTTCAACAAAGCATCACTTCTCGCGAAGGGGCAACTCCATTCGTTTTTTATGAAGGGCCTCCTTCAGCAAACGGTTTGCCGGGGATACATCATGTAATGGCTCGAGCTATAAAAGATATTTTTTGCCGCTATAAAACGCAGAAAGGCTTTCAAGTAAAACGAAAAGCTGGCTGGGATACTCATGGTTTGCCTGTAGAGTTAGGTGTTGAAAAGGAGTTAGGCATTACCAAAGAAGATATTGGTAAGAAAATATCAGTAGAAGAATATAACAAGGCTTGTCGTGAGGCGGTAATGCGCTACACTGATGTGTGGAACGACTTGACTGAAAAGATGGGTTACTGGGTTGACATGGACAACCCTTATGTAACTTATGAAAATAAATACATTGAAACAGTTTGGCACCTGCTTCAAAAACTATATGACAAAGGCTTAATCTATAAAGGTTATACCATCCAGCCTTACTCTCCTGCTGCAGGTACAGGTTTGAGTACACATGAATTGAATCAGCCAGGTGCTTATAAAGATGTAAAAGACACTTCTGCAACAGCCATGTTTAAGCTAGTTGAAGACGAGAAGTCGAGCTTCTTGTTAAACGATTTACACGGAGACCTCTTCTTTATTGCATGGACAACTACTCCATGGACCTTACCATCAAATACTGCATTGGGGGTAGGTAAAAAAATAGACTACGTAAAAGTTAAAACCTTTAATAAATATACCCATGAGCCTATTACAGTAGTTTTAGCCAAGAATTTAATGGGCAAATGGTTCAATGAAAAGGGCGCTGACTTAGCGCTAGAAGACTACAAAAATAATGGGAAGAACATCCCCTACCAGATTGTTGACGAATTTAAAGGCAGTGAGCTAGAAGGTATCCAGTATGAACAATTGTTGCCTTACCAACAGCCTGAAACAGGTGATGCCTTTAAAGTGTTGTTAGGCGATTTTGTAACTACTGAAGATGGAACAGGTATTGTTCATTTAGCGCCAAGCTATGGTGCTGATGATTTTCGAGTAACGCAAGCCAATGGAATTGGCGCCTTACATTTAGTAGATAATCAAGGAAGGTTTACACAGGAGGTTACCGACTTTGCCGGAGAATATGTTAAAGAACAATACCTTGATGATGCTGACAAAGCTGATGACTACAAGTCAATTGATGTACGGATTTCCATCAAATTAAAAGAGGAAAATCGGGCATTTGATGTGCAGAAATATGAGCACAGCTACCCTCATTGCTGGAGAACTGATAAGCCGATTTTATATTTTCCATTAGATTCCTGGTTTATTAAAACCACAGCGGTTAAAGATCAGTTAATTGCCAACAACAATAAAATCAACTGGAAACCAGAAAGCACTGGAAAGGGCAGGTTTGGAAACTGGTTGGAAAATTTACAAGATTGGAATTTGTCACGTTCACGTTATTGGGGCATTCCAATTCCTATTTGGACAACAGAAGATAAAGATGAGCAAATCTGCATCGGTTCAGCTGAGCAACTAAAAGCAGAATGCGAGAAAGCAGTTGCAAAAGGTTTTATGGAAAGCAACCCATTAGCAGATTTTGAGCCAGGTAATATGTCAGAAGACAACTACCACGCCTTTGATTTTCACCGTCCATTTGTAGATGATATCGTTTTAGTTTCCAAACAAGGCAAACCAATGAAGCGCGAAAGCGACTTAATTGATGTCTGGTTCGATTCAGGCTCTATGCCATATGCTCAGTGGCATTATCCATTTGAAAACAAGGAGTTAATTGAAGAAAATAAGTTCTACCCAGCAGACTTTATTGCGGAAGGAGTAGATCAAACGCGTGGATGGTTTTTTACTTTGCACGCCATAGCAACTTTGTGTTTTGATGGTATCGCCTATAAAAACGTTGTTTCTAACGGCTTGGTACTCGACAAAAACGGTCAAAAAATGTCGAAACGCTTAGGCAATGCAGCAGACCCCTTTGTTACACTGAAAAAATACGGTCCAGACGCTACTCGTTGGTATATGATTACCAATGCACAGCCGTGGGACAACCTCAAGTTTGACCTAGAAGGCATTGCAGAAATTCAACGCAAGTTTTTTGGAACATTGTATAACACCTACAATTTCTTCGCACTTTATGCGAACATTGATAATTTCAACTATAGTGAAGCAGAGATTGAACATTCCAAACGTCCAGAAATTGACCGCTGGGTGCTTTCCAAACTCAACTCATTAATTAAAACTGTTGATGCAGCTTTTGCGGATTATGAACCTACAAAAGCAGGAAGAGCAATTCAAGAGTTTACCACTGACCATTTGAGTAATTGGTACGTTCGCTTGTGCAGAAGACGTTTTTGGAAAGGAGACTATTCAACTGACAAAATATCTGCTTATCAAACGCTTTACACCTGTTTATTAACTGTAGCTAAGCTTTCTGCTCCGATTGCTCCATTTTTTATGGACCGTTTGTTCCAAGATTTAAATGCAGTAAGTGGTAAAGAAAAAGTGGACTCTATTCATTTGTCTGATTTTGGCAAATTAAATGAAGCTCATATCGATACGGATTTAGAACAACGAATGGAAATTGCACAAAAGCTATCTTCCATGGTGCTGGCCTTGCGTAAAAAAGAATCTATAAAAGTTCGACAGCCACTCCAAAAAATGATGGTGCCTATTTTGGACCCTACATTTAAGCGTCAATTACAAGAAGTTGAGGCCTTGATTTTGTCGGAGGTAAATGTGAAGGAATTAGAATACTTAGAAGAAACAGCTGGAGTTCTAGTTAAAAAAATCAAGCCTGACTTTAAAAAACTAGGACCGAAATTTGGGAAAGACATGAAGTTGGTTGCAGCAGCAGTTAATCAGCTATCGCAAGAAGAAATAGCAAGCTTGGAAAGCAAAGGATCAATTGACTTGCCACTTGAAGATCGACGAATTTCATTAGACTTAGATGACGTAGAAATCACCTCTGAAGATATTCCCGGATGGTTAGTAGCCACCGAAGGGAAATACACTGTGGCTCTAGATATAAGCCTTTCGGACGAATTAAGGCAAGAAGGTGTTGCACGTGAAATGGTAAACCGCATTCAAAACTTTAGAAAAGAGGCCGGTTTTGAAGTCACTGATAAAATTGCTTTAAAAGTTCAGACCGCTCCTGTAATTGATGAAGCAATAGCAAACAATAAAGATTATATTTGTTCAGAAACCTTGGCAAGCAGCCTTGAGTTGGTAACAAACTTAAACCAAACAAATTATAAGATAGAAATAGACCAAGACACTGAAACTTATGTTGAATTAAGCTTGGCAAAATAGATTAAAATGGCAGATAAAGAAAGATACAACGATGCTGAATTAGCAGAATTTAAAGATTTGATTAACGGAAAACTATCCGAAGCTAAAACAGATTTAGAAGGCTTAAGAAATTCACTTTCTTACAAAGATGATCACGGAACAGAAGACACTTCTCCTTCATTTAAAATGATGGAAGATGGTTCTGAGACTTTATCGAGAGAAGAAATGTCTCAGTTGGCTATGCGTCAAGAAAAATTTATTACGCATTTAGAAAATGCATTAACACGTATCAGCAATAAGACTTACGGAATTTGCAGAGTAACTGGAAAATTGATTCCAAAAGAACGCTTAAAAGCTGTTCCACACGCAACTTTGTCGATTGAAGCAAAAGAGGCGCAAGGTTAATTGCCCTTCCCCATCAATTAAATAAACAGATTCATGAAGCAAAAAAATGCTTCTTCTCGGCTGGCTTTAGTCGTTATTTTTATTGTATTGCTAATTGACCAAATTAGCAAGTTTTGGATTAAAACACACCTAGAAATTTCCGAAGAAATCCCAGTCTTTGGTGATTGGTTCATCATCCATTTTACCGAAAATAATGGCATGGCCTTTGGCTTGGAAATAGCTGGAGACTATGGGAAGTTAATTTTGAGTGTTTTTAGAATTATCGCTGTGAGTTTGATTGGCTATTATCTTTTTAGTCTACCTAAAAAAGGAGCATCTAAAGGCCTTATTATTAGTGGTTCCCTGATTTTCGCTGGAGCATTGGGCAATATAATCGATAGTGCTTTTTATGGCCTTATTTTTAATGATAGCTATTATCAAGTAGCCTCTTTTCTTCCGGAAGAAGGAGGCTATGCACCTTTTTTATTCGGTCGAGTTGTTGACATGCTCTATTTTCCAATCTATGAAGGATTTCTGCCTGCTTGGGTGCCATTTTGGGGCAGTGAGTATTTTATATTTTTCCGTCCGGTATTCAATATTGCTGATTCAGCAATTACAGTTGGTGTGATTTCTATCCTTTTATTTCATAGAGGCTTTTTTAAGGATTAGAAGAGTTTGGCCAAATTATCTCTTGAACTTAATTTACACCTTTTGGTATAATATATCATACACTCTTTAGTAATTTACCATTTAGTATAATAAAATAAATACCTTTTGGTAATATACCAGTTGGTGTAAAGTGATTGGACGGGATGTTATTTACTTTGAATTAGCTGATTAGTCAATCGAAATAACTCTGTTTCAGCTAGTTTTGCTGTATACTTCAACGCTACCAATCTTTCTTGAGCCGCCAAAGTGCTGAACTGAACATCACGCAACTCAATGGAAGAAATACCACCTAAACGATAATTTTCTAACGCAAATTCCAAGTTCTTATTCGCGAGTTCTACATTCTTCTCTTCAAATTCCAATTGCTTCAAATTGGCTTCATAGCGTGCATAATTTACAATTAATTGCTCTTGAGTAAATGCCAATTCTTGAGCATAACTCAATTTTGATTGCTCAATACGAATCTTATTTTGTTGCTCTTTTCGGTTTTTTTCATTTCCATTAAAAATTGGAATGGCAACGGTGGCTCCATAATTCCATCCATCAGCTTGATTATTACGCACAAAACCAGCTTCAGAAGTTCCTTCATTGTAACTATACCTTCCGTTTAACGCAATGGTAGGTAAACGATCGGCAAAGCTTTCCTTCTTTTCCAGCACCGCAACTGCAATATCCTTCTCTAAAATACTGAGGTTGGGGTTATTATTGAGCTGCAACATCAGGCTATCTTTTTTAAGACCTTTATTAATTTCAATGCTGTCGTTAACTTGAAACTCGCTTGTAATAGCTCTTGCCATCAATCGATTTAATCGAGTTTTAGCCTGTTTTATTCGAACTTGTTGATTTATAACAGCAGTTCGATCAGCGTTAGCATCCACTTGGGCCTGCAAGTTTTCTAATTCAGATGAAGCACCCAGTTCTAGTTTTGTTTTGCTTAAGGCTAGGCGAATTTCTGAAACTTCTAATTGTTGCTCATATAGCTCCAAGGCCCTCTTTTCAGCAATTATTGCAGTGTAAGCATTGATTATTTCAGCAATATTGTTGTTAATGTTTAGCTTCACATTTAAGGCAGCTATGCTTTCTAATTCCTCTAACTTATCCTTTGTAACAAACATTTTGGTTCCGTCAAAAACCACCCAGTTTGCCCCAATTGAAACATTTAAGTTGGTTGTTAAGGCATCATTTCGATTAACACTAGAGCCATCTGCAAAAGAAAGTTCCGTATTCTCTACAGAACGATTGTATGTCCCATCGGCATTTATAGAAGGTAACATACCTGCATTCCCTAGCTGGTTATCCAATTCTGAGATTTGAAGTTCTTGTTTTGAAAGCTTAATTTGAAAATTGTTTTCAAGTCCAATGGTAATGGCTTCTTGCAAAGTCAAGCTGTTTTGCCCAACTGCTATCAATGGCGCTAAAAAAAGAAGGGTTATAAGTTTATTCTTCATCTTCCACATTGCTTACTGATTTATCTTTAGATGAAATGTAATCATAAATGGCGGGGATGATGTACAAGGTTAAAAGGGTTGAAAAAATCAATCCACCTATGACGGCAATTCCCATTGAAACTCGACTTTCTGATCCAGCACCGAGCGCTAATGCAATGGGCAGTGTTCCTAAAATAGTTGACAAGCTAGTCATTAAAATAGGTCTGAATCGTGCTGCAGATCCTTCAACAATAGCTTCTAATCGACTTAAGCCATCTGCTTTACGCTGATTTGCAAATTCTACTATTAAAATTCCATTTTTAGTAACTAAACCAATCAACATAATCATTCCAATCTGACTAAATATATTTAGCGTTTCTCCCCACAAAAACAATGACAACAAAGCACCTCCTAAAGCCAGGGGAACAGTAAACATAATAATTAGTGGATCTCTAAAACTTTCAAATTGAGCAGACAGTACTAAGTAGATTAAAGCCAAAGCTAAAATAAAAGCAAAATAAATAGAGGAGGAGCTTTCCTCAAACTCTTTTGAAACACCTGCTAAAGAAGTTGAAAAAGATTCATCAAGTACTGTAGAGGAAATGCGTTCCATTTCCTTTATACCGGTACTAATAGTGTTTCCTTCAGTCAAGCCTGCTGAAATTGTTGCAGAAACATATCTATTATATCTAAACAATTGCGGAGGTGTGCTTTGCTCTTCCAAACTAACCAAATTGTCTAAAGCAATCATCTGCCCCATTCCATTTCGAACGTAAATGGAGGTTAAGTCTGCAGGCTCATTTCTATCTTGGCGCTCCAATTGCCCAATAACTTGATATTGCTTGCCGTCCATTATAAAAAAATCGAATCGCTGCCCACTAAGCGAAAGCTGCAAGGTCTGTGCAATATCCAACACAGAAACACCCATGGTAAGCGCTTTTTCTCGATTGATTGTAACTTTTAGTTCCGGCTTATTAAACTTTAAGTTCAAATCGGCAACAGCAAAAACATCACTTTCTGAAGCTTCAGCCATAAACTTGGGCAATATTTGTTTCAATTTCTCCAGATTCGGCGCTTGAATCACATATTGCACTGGCAAGCCTCCACGATTATTCCCAATTGTTTGCTCCTGAGAGACAAAGTCCCTTGCTTCTGGTAAGTTATTTAGTTTTTTCCCAAGAGCGGTTGCAACTTCTTGCTGCGACCTTTCGCGTTTATCAGCTTTAGTTAATCTTAAACGAACAAAGCCAGAATTAACGGACGTAGATGCGCCAAAACCAGGTGATGTAACACTAATAATCCCGTTGCGTTCGGGAACTTCATTTTTAATCAAGTTTACCACCTCATCCATATATCGCGACATGAAATCGTACGTTGCACCTTCAGGAGCGGTGCTAAAAACTCTCAGGTTTCCTCTATCTTCCAAAGGAGCAAGCTCAGAATTCAAATTACTTCCAAAATAATAAATCATTCCAAAAGTGATTCCGATGAACACAAAAGCAAGCCACTTCACTTTCATAAATTTTTGCAGCGAGCTTTGGTAGCCTTTTGTCAATCGAGTATAGAACTCTTCTGTTTTTACATAAAATTTTGTGCGTTTTTTCTGCTTTTTAAGCAGTTTTGCAGAAAGCATTGGTGTTAGCGTAAGCGCCACAAAAGAGGAAATAAGCACTGCTCCAGCAATCACAACTCCAAATTCTCTAAACAAACGACCGGTTACACCTTGTAAAAAGATGACGGGCATAAAAACCGCCACCAAGGCCAAAGTAGTAGCAATCACTGCAAAAAAGATTTCTGCGGCACCTTCTTTTGCTGCTTTTTTAGAAGACATGCCACTTTCAATCTTTGTATAAATATTTTCCAATACTACAATGGCATCATCCACCACTAAACCAATGGCTAGCACAATGCCCAATAAAGTCAATACATTAATTGAAAAGCCTGAAATATACATGACGAAAAAAGCGCCAATCAAGGCAATTGGTATAACGGAAATGGGTATAATGGTGGATCGCCAATCACGCAGAAAGATGAAAATCACCAAAATCACCATAATGAAGGCAATGTAAATGGTTTGTTTTACTTCTGAAATTGAGTCCCGTATATATTCCGTTGTATCAAACCCAATACCAGTCTTTATATCTTTTGGTAGGTCCTTTTTAATTTGCTCAATTCGTTTATAAAACTCGTCTGCTATTTCAATGTGGTTGGAATTTGGCTGAGGAACAATCGCATTTCCTACCATCGGGATACCATCTCGCTTTAAACTCGTTCTTTCATTTTGTGGACCTAAAGCAGCGTAACCTATATCTTTCAAGCGAATTAATTGTCCGTTTTCCTCACGGATAATCAACTTATTAAACTCCTCAGGAGTAGTTAATCGACCAATTGTCCGAACACTTAGCTCAACATTTGTTCCTTCAATGCTACCTGTAGGCAATTCAATATTTTGCGTCAGCAAGGCGTTTCTAACATCCAATGGAGTAACCCCTAAGGCTGCCATTTTATCTGGGTCGAGCCATAAACGCATGGCATACTTTTTTTCTCCCCATATTCTAATTTCACTAACACCTGAAATAGTCTGTAATCGCTCTTTGAAATCCCGCTCCGCAATTTCTGTCAACTCTAGCAACGAACGTTGATCGGATTGAATGTTTAAAAATATAATAGGGTTTGCATCTGCATCGGCTTTAGAAACAATCGGAGGGTCTGCATCTTCAGGTAAATCTCCAATGGCCTTAGACACTTTGTCTCGCACATCATTTGCAGCATTATCAAGATTTGAACTCAAGTCAAACTCAACAGTAATTGTGCTACGTCCATCTCGACTTACAGAAGAAAGTGTTCGAATACCAGCAATGCCATTAATTGACTCTTCTAATGGCTCAGTAATTTGTGTTTCAATTACATCAGCATTTGCTCCAGTGTATGAAGTGGAAACGGTTATAATTGGTGGGTCAACACTAGGATATTCTCGTACGCCCAAATAGTTAAAACCGATGATTCCAAAGAGTAAAATCACCAGACTAAAAACCGTTGCTAAAACAGGTCTGCGGATGCTAAGTGAGGATAAGCTCATTGCGCTGTCTCAGGATTAGTTCCAAAACTTTCATCCATCCTTAATTGAAGTGATGAACCATCCCTAATTTGTAGTAAGCCTGTTGTTACAATGGTATCACCAGCCTCAAGTCCTTTTAAAACTTGGATTCGATCAGCATTGCGAATTCCTGTAGTTACATTTTTGCTTACTGCCTTTCCATTTTCTACAACAAAAACGATTTTACCATCTAACTCTGGCACAATAGCTTGGTTGGGAATTAATAAAGCTGATTCATTTTTTGCTGCGCGATACTTAACTCTTACAAAACCTCCAGCTTTCAACTTTTTATCTTCATTTTCAAACCTTGCTTTTGCTGCAAAAGTCCGACTGTTTTGATTGATTTGAGGCTCAATTGCATAAACAACAGCCTTCTCTTCTTTAGAGCTAAGAGCAGAAGTGAAGGAAATACTATCTCCTGTTTTAATCATGTTGATGTACTGCTCAGGAAGGTCAAACTGAATTTTCAAAGGAGAAACATCCACCAAGTCAGCAAAACTATTATTGGAGGAAAGATAGTCACCTTCACTTATGTTTCTAAGTCCAACTTGACCCGAGAAAGGTGCCCTAACTTGTGTTTTTATCAATTCTGCATTTACTTGCTGGTAATTTGCTTTCAACTGATTAAAGTTTGATTCCGCTTCTTCAAAAGCTTCTTCGCTTAAGCCCTTTGCATCTAACAATTTTTTGCTTCTATTGAACTTCTTTTCAGCTAAGTCCATCCTAACTTTTGCCGCCTGAAGTTCAGCCTTTATATCATTATTTACCAACTCTAATAATAGTTGTCCTTTTTCAACTTCACTTCCCTCTTCAAAATAAATATGATCGACTATTCCTCCTGTTTCTGTACTCAGCTGAGTTGACTCATTGGCAATTAAACTTCCTGTTGTTTCCAACTTTTCAGCTAGATTTCCCTCAGAAACAACGACCACTTCCACCAAGGTTTTAGATGCTATTTCTGATTGGCTTTCTTGATTTGCTTCCCCAGATTTACACCCCAAAAAAGAAGCAGCAAAAACAACGGCGATAGAGTAGAGTGGTTTTGAGTTCATTGAGTGAGTATTAGTTAAGCTTGCAAAAGTAATCCAATAGATGTTTATACATGGATTTGTTTCCTTAAATTAAACTAAATGACAAGATTTATACTACTCTTGTTCTAGCCCATTGCTTAAGCATTAAGCTTAGTAATATCTTAACAAATAGCTAATTTTTTACATTCATGGATTTACTACCTTTGGCCGTTAATGTATGTACGTATTTTAATGCTGCTTTATAACAGTTAAAAACGTGATTTGCTTATTCTACTGAAAAATGGCCAAACTGACCTTAGAAATTGAAGCTGATTATGAATTTGATTTGATTGGTATTTGTAGCCACATCAAAGATTACCGCTTAAGTTGGGAGATCAATCAAGAATTGAAGTTGAACTTAAGCAAAGATGGTAATCTTGAGCTTTCTCAAAATGGTGAGTTGCAATCTCATGCTTTTTATAGCTTTTTGGATGAAGATAATTTTATTGATTACTTTTTAATAAGCAACAGAAGTGAAAAAGGAATGTTGATTCCAGAAGAAAATAAATGTGATTATTTTTTACTTATAAAAGGCCTTCGAAAGAAACAAGAAATCAACGCATTACAAAAAGAAATTGCTTCATTAAAACATGTATTGACAAGTTATACCATTGAGGTAGAAGAATTAAAATCAAAGAATAACTTACTTTTCTAAAATGAAAACAAGCAAAAAAACAAAAATTGTAGCCACAGTTGGCCCCTCTACCTCTTCTAAAAAAAATTTAGAAGCAATAATTAAGGAAGGGGTTAATGTGATACGAATTAATTTTTCTCACGGTAAACATGATGATCATGTTGAAGTAATTAAGCGTGTGCGACAAATTAATAAAGAACAACAAATACACACAGCTATTTTAGCAGATTTACAAGGGCCTAAAATCAGAATTGGAGAGATTGAAGGCGGTTCAGTTACAATAAATAAGGGCGATACCATCAATTTTACTAACGAAGAGCTTGTTGGTAATGCCAGCCAAGCCTATATCAGTTATCAGCAATTTCCGAAAGATGTAAAAGTCGGTGAGCAAATCTTGATAGACGATGGTAAGCTATCCTTAAAAATTACTAAAACAGATAAAAAGTCTTCAGTTACTGCCCAGTTCATGAATGGGGGGAAGCTATCTTCAAATAAAGGTGTGAACTTGCCCAACACTAAAATTTCAATGCCGAGCCTAACCGAAAAGGATAAAAAAGATTTAGCTTTTGCACTGAAACACAATGTAGAGTGGATTGGCTTATCTTTTGTTCGAAATGCGAGAGATATCATTGAACTCAAACACATGATAAATGCTGAAGGCAAGCTCTCAAGAGTAATTGCTAAAATTGAAAAACCAGAGGCAATTGATGATATAGATGACATAATTGAGGAAACTGATGCGGTAATGGTTGCGCGAGGAGACTTGGGGGTTGAAGTGCCTATGGAGAAAGTACCACTTCTGCAAAAAGAAATAGTAAAAAAATGCTTGAGAGCGGCTAAGCCTGTAATCATCGCTACTCAAATGATGGAAAGCATGATTGAAAACATTAGCCCTACCCGTGCGGAGGTTAATGATGTTGCCAACGCGGTTTTGGATGGTGCTGATGCGGTAATGTTGAGTGCAGAAACTTCAGTAGGGAAATACCCTATTCAAGTAATTCAAGCCATGACTAAAATTATTGAGCATATTGAAGCTTCCGAATTGATTTATCACTTGGAATTTCCACCTGAATTAAATGAAGAGCGTTTTATTTCAGATTCCATTTGCTACAATGCTTGCCGACTTTCTCATAGAGTAAATTCCAAGGCTATTGTTACAATGACCCATTCGGGTTATACGGCTGCTAAAATTTCAAGCTTTAGGCCAAAAGCTGGAATTTTTGCTTTTACAGGTAACCATGCGCTACTTAATAAGTTAAGTTTGGTTTGGGGTGTACAAGGCTTTTATTATGACAAATTTGTAAGTACTGACCACACCATTGCAGACATCAAATATTTATTGAAAAAAGAAGATATAGTCATGGAAAAAGACTTAATCATCAACATTGCGAGTATGCCAATCAATGAGAAAGGCCAATCGAATATGTTGAAGTTAAGTTATGTGGAGTAATTTGTTTTTAGTCGTTATAATAATAAAGCTCAACAGGGTTTTTGAGCCCTTGGTATAAGTTTACTTTTTCTTAACGTTGGTAGTGTTTTATGATGACACGGAAACTTGATTTTTGAAATTCACTAAATTCTGAATTTTGAAAAGTCTCCGGAGTCAATTGTTACTGATACTCACTGGTTTTGTCTTCGTAAGCATTTTAACAGCTCTATACACAGCTAGACATTTCGAAGAAAAGGAAGAAATTACTAGTCTCTCAGACCAGCTTTCAGCTTTTGAAGTTGACTTATTAAAAGCATTTAAAGAGCAAGAGAATTTTTTCAACTTTGAAACTCACAATCAGACTTACTTTGAAACACAAAAAAGCATCTACCTTGAAAATTATCAAAGTATTTTCAAGCGACTTGTCAGGCGAACAGATTCGTTGGTAAAAACCAATAAGTTAGACTCAAGCACTTTCGATAAACTGGAGCGCATTAATAACCAACTCTCAAGCTTTGATTCACTTTTTCAAATTACAACCTTAATAATTCGGGAAAGAGGATTTAGAAATTATGGAATTGAGGGTAGAATGCGTGAGGCAATTCACCAATTAGAAGATATTTCTGTTCTTGATTTAGTTGACATATTAACACTTAGAAGACATGAAAAGGATTTTATCCTACGACAAGATTCTACTTATTTAGATCGCCATAACTATGCCGCTTCTCTATTACGTAAAAAAATAAACTTCAGCCCTTTTTTAACCAAGAGTGAAAAAGAAAGTATCCTATCCACCTTATCTAATTACACCAACTTATTTGGTCTTCTAGCAGAGTTGGAAATCAAAATCGGTATCAAGTCAAATACCGGCTTAAAAAGTAAAATAAATACTAGTATTAACCAATTAATCATTTCGCTTTCTGATTTAAAAGGTGCTGCACAAACCCACCAAAAGGAGTTGCTCTATAAACAAAACATTTACATTATTGCTTTTTGGGTGATTTATGTTGTTTTGGTAATATTTTTAAGTCTTAAAGTCTCAAAAAAATTTACTCAACGTTTGCAAGTGCTTAGTAATCGAATTAACTACTTTGTAAATACCAACTTTACTTCAAGACTCGACTTAAAACCAATTGGTGGGAGCGATGAGGTAACCATCTTGTGGAATAACATCATGAAGATGGAAAAAGAAATAGTAGATTACCTAAACCTCTTCAAAGAAAAAGTGGATGAAAAAACATTGGAACTCTCTTTTAAAAATGAAAAAATTGAACTACAAAAACAGGAGCTTGAGGAAAAGAAGAAAGAGAGTGATCAAAAAAACAAAGACCTTATTGATGGCATGAAATACGGGTGGAGACTGCAAAGTGCATTACTCCCTTCAACAGATAGATTAAATAAGCAATTAAAAGAAGGCTTTGTGTTTTTTGCACCGAAAGACATTGTAAGTGGTGATGTATATTGGTCACATAAAACCATAAAAAAGCAAGGAGAAGAATGTATATTCTCAGTAATAGATTGCACTGGTCATGGTGTTCCTGGCGCATTTATGAGCATTTTAGCCATCAATGCAATCAATGATTCCACATTAAATAAAAAGTATCGTGAACCTCAACATATTATACAAGCCACAAATGACTATGTATACAGTACAATGAAGTATAACCTTAACAAAAAGGATTCTAACTTGAGCAAAGAAGGAATGGACATGATGGTTTGCAACTTAAATAGGAAACTAAATTTATTGAAGTATTCAGGGGCAAACCGGTCATTAATAATAATTAGAAAGGCTGAAACCGAATCTGACAACAAAATTGGTCTAAATGAAGAAGATTATAAAATGACTAAATCAGAGCATCATCATTTATTTGAAATAAAAGCTTCAAAAAACACAGTAGGCACGCTAAGCAGAGAGCAAAGTTCTAAATTCATTGGAAAACGAATTTATGTTCAACCAAAAGATATGATTTACCTAACAACAGATGGCTATGCAGATCAATTTGGTGGACCGAAAGGTAAAAAATACATGACAAAGCGATTAAAGAATCTATTAATTGAGATACACGATTTAGACTCCAAAAAACAGAGAGAAGTAATTAAGCAATCATTCTACAATTGGAAACAAGACAGTGAACAAATCGATGATGTTAGTATTTTAGCTGTTCGGGTATAATTAATTGAATATTACTAATTTAGTCGCCTTAAATTATTCCCATGAAAGTAAACATCCCTCTACTAAAAGAAATTTGTGAAGTTGCTGGAGCCCCGGGCTATGAGCAACGCATACGACAATATGTTATTGATAAAGTTACTCCTCTGGTTGATGAAATTAAAGTCAACAACATGGGCAACGTGTATGCCATTAAGAAGGGAAAATCTTCTGACAAGCGTGTGATGATAGGTGCTCATATGGATGAGATTGGCTTTATTGTTACCCACATTGATGATAATGGGTTTGTGCGTTTCCATACTTTAGGTGGTTTTGATCCTAAAACACTTACTGCGCAACGGGTGCTCATTCACGGTAAGAAAGATGTGATGGGAGTGATGGGCTCCAAGCCTATTCACGTTATGACCTCAGAAGAGAAAACTAAGAATCCAAAAACTACAGATTACTTTATTGATTTAGGAATGTCAAAAAAAGAGGTAGAGAAAATTGTTGAGGTTGGCAATCCTATTACGCGTTATAGCGAGCTAATGGAAATGGGTGATTGTGTTAATTGCAAGTCTATTGATAACCGTGTTTCAGTATATATTTTAATCGAAACCCTCCGAGAATTAAAAAACCAAGAAGTCCCTTATGATACTTATGGGGTGTTTACCGTTCAAGAAGAAGTTGGAATTCGTGGAGCCAATGTATCTTCAATGGACATTCAACCCCATTTTGGAATAGGCCTAGACACCACAATTGCATATGATTTACCTGGTGCTTCTGCACATGAAAATGTGACCAGATTAGGGGAAGGTACAGGGATAAAAATCATGGATGCTTCAACCATTTGCGACTATCGTATGGTAAGATTTATGAAGCAAACGGCTGATAAGCATAAGATTAAATGGCAGCCTGAAATATTACCTGCAGGTGGAACTGATACAGCGGGAATTCAACGAATGAATGATGGTGGATCCATCTCAGGAGCAATTTCTATCCCTACACGTCACTTACACCAGGTAATTGAAATGGCCCATAAAAAGGATATTGTAAATTCTATTGAGTTACTTAAAAGTTGTTTACTAGAATTAGACAGTTTTGACTGGAGCTTTTAAACTAGTCAATTAGAAGTTGGGAGTCTGGAGTCTGGAATGCCTGCGGGATGGTTTCAAGTTTCAACAATCAATTTTTAACTTATTACCTAAGGTCTGAAATTTGCTGGAGAAAAAGCAATGCTGTAAACTTTCCTGCATATCTTGCTGATTGGCGCAAATGCTAGA
Source organism: Vicingaceae bacterium (assembly GCA_040218815.1). GTDB lineage: Bacteria > Bacteroidota > Bacteroidia > Flavobacteriales_E > Vicingaceae > JAVJQS01. The sequence continues at coordinate 75,842 of JAVJQS010000007.1, forward strand.
ATCTTATATCCAACATTAGTTTGTAATTTTTCGCCGCAGACGAAACATTGCACATTATAAGATTGTAAATTGATCACTGAAAATTGATTCAAACATTTCCAATCAAGTACAGTTGATCTAGGTTTGGTGTTGGCTTCCCACCTCGGTCTTCCAAGGTTACTGCAAATGCCGAAGGGTTTCCTTCAGCTTCCAATAAAGTTGTAAGCTCTTCACCAGACTCGAAAACACCCATATCAATCGGTTGTCCGTCAATTAGCGCCCACAATTGATATTGTTTATCACTTGGATTTTTAGGCAACTGTGCACCATTTAATATTGCCTTCTTGGTCTTTTTATTCCAACTCACAAAAGCATAAGATTCTGGTGATAATTGAGAGCCCTCGATTAGCACATTGGTTACATCAGGATTCTGATACCGTTTAATTTTTTCTTCTGCCGAGTTGAGTTGAGTTTTTATTTTATCCGATTGATTCGCTAAAACTTCTTTTTCGGCTATCAACTCATTTAGCTTGGACTCAGATTTTACTAGCTGCTTTTGCTGATAAATGTTAACCCCAACACTCACCAATAATAAAATAGATGCAGCAACTGCTAAAAGTCGCACGAATTTGCCATTAGTTGAAACTTGTTGCTCAGTCAGAGGTATTACTTTCCCTTTAGTGATGTCAGAATGGGATTCTTCTGCTAGTGAATTTAAATTAACGAATAGTTTCGCCTTAAAGTCTGCTGATGGGGCTTGTTTATGTTGCTCAGCAAACTCCTCCAAGCTAAATTCAATGCGTTCAATTTCAGCCGCCACCTCAGGATAATCTTTAACATAAGCCATCACCTCAGCTTCTTCTTTTGAACTTAAGTTACCTAAGACAAATTGCTCAAGCACACCTGATGATATGTATTCTTCTATATTCACTTTATGTCAAAAATGGATCTTAAATCCAGTATTGCTTTTCTAATTCTTGTTTTTACTGTTCCCAAAGGAATTCCTAACTCGTCGGCAACTTCTTGTTGGGTATATCCTTCAAAATAAACACGATCAATCAATGCCTTGCATTTGGGGTCTAAGTTTTTCACAAGCTCCCTCATTCCAATTTCATCCTCTTGAATGGTATTACGCATATCGGTTTGATTATGTACGGCATAATCCATTGATTGGACTTTTGTCGATTTTTTGTACTCTTTGGATCTTGTGTAATCAATAGATGCATTACGCGCAATGTTCAGCATCCAGGTATAAAGCCGACCTTTCTCGTTACTATATGATTCAATCCTATTCCAAATTTTTACAAAAGTTTCTTGTAAAATATCTTCAGCTACATCGGCTTTTCGAACTATTTTAAGAATCACTCCATATAAAGAATCTGTATAATTTTCATAAAGGTGCTCAATCCCTGCTTTGTCCTTGCGCTTAAGCAAGGCAATCAGTTCCGATTCATCTCTATGTTTTTTTACTTGTTGCAACTATGCAGATTTAAATTGGTCTAAAAATTCCTTATCATTTTCTGAATAAAGCCTTAAGTCATTCACATTATACTTTAGCTGAGCAATTCGTTCTACTCCCATCCCAAATGCAAAACCTGAATATTCCTTTGAATCAATATCGCAGTTTTCCAACACATTCGGGTCGACCATTCCACAGCCTAAAATTTCTAGATAACCCGTGTATTTACAAACATTACAGCCCTTACCTGAACAAATAGTGCATGATACGTCCATTTCAGCGCTGGGCTCTGTAAAAGGAAAATAAGAAGGACGTAATCGAATTTCAGTTTCTTCACCAAACATTTCTCTTGCAAAGTACAATAAAGTTTGTTTTAAATCCGCAAAAGACACGTTTTTGTCGATGTATAAGCCTTCCACTTGATGAAAAAAGCAATGTGCCCGTGCAGAAATGGCTTCATTTCTATAAACTCTACCTGGCGAAATGGTCCTAATGGGTGGCTCAGAGTTCTCCATTACCCTAACCTGTACAGAACTAGTGTGGGTTCTTAGCGCTATATCAGGGTTTTTTTCTACAAAAAAGGTGTCTTGCATATCACGTGCTGGATGTTCTGGCGGAAAATTTAATGCTGAAAAGTTATGCCAATCATCTTCAATTTCAGGGCCTTCCGAAACTACAAAACCAATTCGGTTAAAAATTTCAATGATTTCATTTTTAATTATTGATATTGGATGTCTGCTACCCAACTCATTCAAGGTCGTTGGTCGTGTGAGATCTTCAAATACTTTTTTCCTTTTTTCCTTCCCTTGTTTTGCAGCTGCTTTAAGGCTGTCAACTTTTTCTTGAGCTTGCTGCTTCAACTGATTTAAAACTGCACCAAACTCTTTTTTTTCTTCAGGAGCAACGTTCTTGAACTCAGCAAATAATTTTTTTAGTTCTCCTTTAGAACCTAGCATTCGAATTCTAAACGCCTCTATTTCTTCAGCAACATTAGAGTTAAATGTTTCTGTTTCTTTCAATAATTCTTTCGCTCTGTTCAACATCATTTAATCAACTTCATACTTATTATGTAAACATCTTCTTGTGGCCGATCACCTGCCTGTGTTGGAGTAGTTGCAATTTTATCTACTACCTCTAATCCTTTCAAAACTTCACCAAAAACAGTGTACTGCCCATCTAAATGTGGTGTTCCTCCTACGGTTTCGTAAATTTTCAATTCTTCTTCGCTGTAAGCCACTCCGCGTGTTTCCTCAAAACGATCCATGTATTTTCTATGAGTTTTTCTACCTTGAACAATATAAAACTGTGAACCTGAGCTTCTTTTTGTTGGGTTCACATCGTCACCTTGTCTAGCGGCAGCTAATGCACCTTTTTTATGAATGTGCCCATTTCCTAATTCTGCTTCTAAAGTATAACCTGGACCTCCACTGCCTAAGCTATTTGTTTTTCTTGGTGGCCTAGAATTTGGATCTCCAGTTTGGATCATAAAGTCTTTAATTACCCGATGAAACAACAAGCTGTCATAATATTTCTGTTGTATCAGTTTTATAAAATTTTCTTGATGTATCGGTGTATCTTCATACAAGAGAACAATTATTTCTCCTTTACTCGTTTTTATAGCAACTTTTTGCTGAGCATTTAAGCAAAACATTGTGATGCAAGCAATGGCAAGCAAAAAAATTTTTTTGTTTAAAATATAATTAAGTTTGTAATTCATCATCAATAGACCTTTGGCAAAAGTATGAAAAAATCGAGCCTTCCCTTATTCATTATGCTTTTAGCATTTGCAAGCACTTCATGCAAAAAAGAGGTGTCTCCTGAAATTGAAATCACTGTAGTAAAAGAGAATGGAACTCCCCAAGGTGACGCAATTGTTAAAACCTCAATTGAAGGTGCCGAAGGTGGAATAATAAATGCAGAAGTAATTGCCGAAGAAAGAACAGATCAGTTTGGCAAGGCTTATTTTAAATTTGATAATACTGTTTTAGTTGATGTGGCAGTATATCGCGGAAATGAAATTGTTGACTCTACTAGCATTCTGGCCGAAACAAAACGCCAAAGACCACGTGAAGACAATGTGTATGAAAGAACCCTTATTTGGCGCTAAAGCTTGGTTCTAGGTAATCGATAATTCCTTGTTTTATTAATTTTTCTTGTTCGCTATTGTTTAATCGGGGCAATTGGTTTTCAGTCTTCCAATGCGGCCATCCGTCTTTATCTCTTCCTTCATAAACATAATACCCATAAGGCTCTAAAAGGGCACAAACGGCAACATGCATCACTTCTACCTTTTGATCCTTGCTTAATTTTTCCACCTTTTGCCCCAACTCCTGTAAGCCAATTACAAATAAAATTGCTTGCACATCCATGTCTTGTCCAAATCGTTGATTGGCTTTTTTTAAGACCTCATCCCACTTTTTTTGAAACTCAATTTCCATAGTGAACAAAATTAATTATAGTTTCGTGCTTTAATACTTATGAATAAAATTGACTTTATTTTAGCCATTCCCCTGCTTTGGGGAGCCTTTATCGGGTTCAAAAAAGGCTTTGTATTAGAACTAGCTTCTTTAGTTGCTTTAATTTTAGGAGTTTTTGGTGCATTGAAGTTCTCTGACTATACCGCCCAAAAACTCACCGAATATGTTGATATATCTAGCAACTATATCGGTTTAGTTAGCTTTCTTTTCACTTTTATGTTGATCGTATTTGGTGTATTCCTTTTTGCCAAATTGTTAGACAAAGCATTGAAGTTAGTTGCTTTAGGTTTAGTCAACCGACTGCTGGGTTTAATATTTGGCTTATTTAAATACGCCTTAATTCTTAGCTTTTTACTCTACTTTTTTGAAAACATCAACCGAAAATGGGACTTGGTAAGCCCAGAATATAAAAAGAACTCTTTGTTGTTTGAGCCTATTCAATTGGCATCTAAACCATTTAGTCAGTTGCTTGACTCCTTTGAAATCCCTGAGTTTGATTTAGAGGATAAGGCAGAAGAGTTACAAGCTTCAATAAATTAGGACTTGCTATTCTTCAATTGCAGTAATACCTGGCAGTTTTTTCCCTTCCAAATACTCCAATAAGGCACCTCCACCGGTAGAAATGTAACTTACTTGATCTTCAAACCCAAATTTATTTACCGCAGCCGCAGAATCCCCTCCACCAATTAAAGAGTAAGCTCCATTTTCAGTAGCTTCAGCTATTGCTTCTGCGACAGAACGAGTGCCCGTTTCAAACTTGCTCATTTCAAAAACTCCCATTGGCCCGTTCCATAAAATCGTTTTAGATTTTTTTATAGTTTCAGCGTATTCATCAATGGCCATTGGTCCAATGTCTAAACCCATCCAGCCATCTTTTATATCTAAGTTGTTAGCTGCCATCACTTCAGCCTCATTACTGAATTTGTTTGCAATAATAGAATCTGATGGTAGGAGCAAACGCACATTTTTTTCTTTAGCCAAGTTTAAAATGGTGGTTGCTAAATTCAATTTATCTTCCTCTACTAAGCTGTTTCCAACTTTTCCACCCAATGCCTTGAAAAAAGTATAGCTCATTGCTCCACCAATAATTAAATTATCGACTTTATCAAGCATTTTTTCTATAAGCAAAATCTTATCTGAAATTTTTGCCCCTCCCATTATAGCAGTAAAAGGTTTCTGATTGTTTTCAATCAAATGATTCGCTGCATTTAATTCTTTTTCAATTACATATCCAAACATCTTTTTGTCGTCATCAAAAAAGGAAGCTATTATTGCTGTGGAGGCATGCGCTCGATGAGCTGTCCCAAAAGCATCGTTTACATAAACATCCCCTAAGTCAGCTAATTTCTTTGCAAAAGAAACGTTACCATCTACTTCCATATTATGGAAGCGTAAGTTCTCTAATAATAAGACCTCGCCAGGCTTCAAATTTTCTGCTGCTTGATTTACTTCCTCACCTATGCAATCAGTCACAAACTTCACCTGTCTATTTAGTTTTTCACTTAAGGTTTTTACAAGGTGTTTTAATGAAAATTTTTCTTGTTCCTGCCCTTTTGGTCTTCCTAGGTGCGATATTAATATTACAGCTCCCCCATCATTTAGCATTTTATTAATACTCGGCAAGGCAGCATCAATACGTGTTTCATCTGTAATTTCAAACTGCTCATTAAGCGGTACATTAAAGTCTACCCTCACAACTGCCTTTTGTCCATTGAAATTATAGTCACTAATTTTTACCATCTGTCTTGTTTTTTGAAGGGTGGTAAAATTAATATTTCTGTACTAACTATAATTTAGCATCAAAATGTTTCGGTTAACTTTGTTATATGCAGTTTAGCGAAATAGTTGGACAAGAATCCCTAAAGCAGCGCCTTGTAAAAACAGTAGTAGAAGGACGTGTCAGCCATGCGCAACTTTTTTTAGGTCAATGTGGGTTTGGCTCGTTGCCATTAGCCATAGCATATGCCCAATTCATTCACTGCACGAATAAGCAAGCAGAAGACTCATGCGGTGAATGCAACTCTTGCAAAAAAATTGAAAAATTAGCCCATCCTGACTTACACTTTTCCTTCCCGATTGCTGGTAAAGACAAGCCTACTAGTGACACTTTTATTACTGATTGGCGTGAAATAAATTTAGATAACCCCTATTTTGGACTGGATAATTGGCATCAAAAAATCGAGATTGACAATAAGCAGAGTATTATCAATGTTCATGAAAGTCAGCGTATTATAAAAAAATTAAGCTTAAAGGCATTTGAATCAGAGTTTAAAGTATTGATTATCTGGAAGGCAGAAAACATGAATGTTGATGCTTCCAATAAGCTCTTAAAATTGATTGAAGAACCCACCGATAAAACAATAATTTTAATGGTAGTTGAAGATGAAGAGCTTTTGCTACCAACAATTCGTTCAAGAACTCAAATTACGCGCGTTCCACCAATTAATTCTCAATTAATTGCAACAAAACTAATGGAAGAATTGGGTGTTGATCTTGCAACTGCCCAACAAAGTGCATCCCTTTCCGAGGGCAATTTGAGTACTGCAAAAGAAAAAGTTAAGCAATCAGATGAAGATGAATACTTTTTTGAATTGTTTAAAAACTGGATGCGTGCTTGTTATGAAGCCAACATAGAAAAAATGCACCAATGGGTGGAAGAAATGTCGAGTAAAAGTGTCGGCAGAGAGGGACAAAAGCGCTTTTTAAACTTTGCATTGGAAATTATGCGCGAAGGTTTGATTCGAAATTATGGACCAGCTAATTTAAATCGATTTGATGGAGATGTAAGTACTTTCATGAAAAAATTTGCCCCTTTTGTGCATGAAAACAACGTTTTTGGCATTGTAGAGATTTTAAGTGATGCTCATTTTCACATTTCCAGAAACGCATATCCTAAAATATTATTTATGGATATGTCGATGAAATTTGCCAATTTACTCCGCATCAAAAAACGTACATTTGTGAGTTAAGGGTTTGTTCAAATAAATCCAATTTTTTTAACCACATCGGCAGTTTTGCTGCCGCTTAGATAGATATAGAATATGGGCTGTGCAACATGCACGAATAAGGAAAGTGGAGTTCCGGCCGGATGCAAAAGCAATGGAAGTTGTGGCAACGGAGGATGCAATAAATTAACATCATTCAATTGGTTGGCGAATATGTCGTTGCCAAAAAATGCTTCGCCATTTACCACTGTAGAGATTCGATTTAAAAACGGAAGAAAAGAGTTTTTCAAAAATGATAGTAACATCAGCCTTTATGAGGGCGATGTAGTTGCTGTAGATGCAGCCCCAGGACATGATGTTGGGGTTGTTTGTCTTTCAGGAGAGTTGGTTCGTCTACAAATGCAAAAGAAAAACATGTTTTTACAGTCAAAAGACTTAAAAAATGTTCTTCGTAAAGCTACACAAGAAGACATAGAAAAATGGCAAGAAGGCAGAGCAAAAGAGGCTGAGGCGATGCACAAAGCTCGAAAAATTGCAAATGAGCTTAGCTTAAAAATGAAAATTTCTGATGTAGAGTATCAAGGTGATCAAAGCAAGGCTATTTTCTATTACACTGCTGAAGAGCGTGTGGACTTTAGAGAATTGATTGTGAAATTGGCTGATGCTTTTAAAACACGCATTGAAATGAAACAAATTGGTATGCGCCAAGAAGCAGGAAGATTAGGTGGAATTGGTTCATGTGGTCGAGAATTGTGTTGTTCTACTTGGTTAACTGATTTTCGCTCAGTTTCTACTTCAGCAGCGAGGTATCAGCAGCTATCATTGAACCCAAGTAAATTAGCAGGTCAGTGCGGAAAACTAAAGTGTTGCTTGAATTACGAATTGGATGTTTACTTAGATGAACTGAAAAGCTTCCCCGATACAAAGCATAAACTGAAAACCAAGAAAGGCAACGCCTTTTTCCAAAAAATGGACATTTTTGCCAATAAAATGTGGTACTCCTATCAAGACACTCCCTATGAGTTTGTTGAAATGAGTTTGACGCGGGTAAAAGAAATTTTAGAGGAAAATAAAAAAGGGGAAACTGTAGCTGAGTTGAAAGATTATCAAGACATTCCTGTTGTTTCTACTCCAGATTATGCCAATGTAGTCGGACAGGATGACTTAACTCGTTTTGATCAAAAGAATAAGAAAGGGAAAAATAAAAAACGCAGAAATAACAAGCGCAGGAAAAATAACTCTTCTGGTCCTAATAATCCGAAATCGAATAACAAGTCCAACTAAATGACGCTTAAAAAACTAATTTTCAGCTCTTTGCTTTTTATTATCTTTTTTGCTGCTTGTGATGAGGGAAGAATTTATGAAGAAAGCTTAAAAATCCCAGAGTCTGAATGGGAGAGAAATGAAACAGCAGAGTTTGAATTTGAGATTGAAGATAGCCTAGCTAGTTATACCTTTTCTCTGCACTTTAGACATGCCGGGAATTACCCCTATAAAAACATTTATCTGTTTACAAAAACAAAAAGCCCTTCTGGAAAATTAGCAGTAGACACAGCGCAAATGATTTTAGCCAACAATCAAGGAAGGTGGTTAGGTAAAGGAATTGGCGACATTTATGATTATCAGTTCCAATTTAAAAAAGGTCCAATATTCCCTGAAAAGGGAAAGTATAAGGTGGAAATCGAACAAGCTATGCGTGAAAAAACACTTAGCAATGTAACAGATATTGGAATAGGTATTAAAAAAATAAATCCTTAAAATTTGAAAAAAGAAAAAAGAAGTTACGGTTCTTACTTGCTTGGCTTTTGGTTGATTATAATTATTCCTTTGCTCGTTTTTTGCTTTTTACTTTACGCTGCAGGAAACTCTTGGGCTGGCTTCGATGAACTACCATCCTTTGAGCAGTTAGAAAACCCAAAAAGCAACTTGGCAACAGAAGTATATACTTCAGATGGTAAAATTCTAGGGAAATACTTTTACCAAAATCGGGTAAATGTCGATTATCAAGACTTATCACCCAACTTGATTGATGCACTAGTTTCTACTGAAGATGAGCGCTATTACGAGCATTCAGGTATAGACCTTAGAGGTTTGGCTAGGGCTATTCTAAATGCCGGTTCAAGCGGAGGAGCAAGTACCATAACGCAACAACTGGCAAAAATGCTTTTTTCTGATTCCCCACAATCCACATGGGATAGAATAAAACAAAAAATGCAGGAGTGGATTATTGCAGCTCAGTTGGAAAGGAGATATACTAAAGAAGAAATTATTGCCATGTATTTTAATCGCTTCGACTTTGTGAATAATGCTGTTGGGATTAAATCAGCTGCTCAGGTTTACTTTGGAAAATCACCTGATAGTCTTAAAATTGAGGAGGCAGCCCTGCTTGTAGGGATGTTGAAAAACCCTTCTTTATTTAACCCTGTAAGCAGAGAAGACACTACTTTGCATCGCAGGAATGTAGTGCTATTTCAAATGAAAAGAAATGAGGTATTAACTGCTGGACAGTATGATAGCTTGAAACAATTACCGCTAAGCTTAAACTATTCTCAGGTAGACCACAAAGATGGTATTGCTCCCTACTTTAGAGAAGTATTAAGAGCCGAATTGAAAAACATCTTCAACGAGAAAGATGAAGAGGGATTGCCAATGCTTAGAAAAGCGAATGGAGAAGAGTATGATATTTATAAAGATGGCTTAAAGATTTACACCACAATCAACTATAAAATGCAGGAATATGCAGAGTGGGCGGTAAAAGAGCACATGAGCTACCAACTGCAAAAAGATTTTTTCAAAAACCTTTCAAAAAAGAAGAATGCTCCATTTGATTGGCGCGTTTCTCAACAAGAGGTGGATAATATTTTAAATGCCGCCATGAAACGAAGTGAGCGATACTTAATCATGAGCGGAGAACAATGTGCCAATTGTGGCAGAAGAGGCCGTTTTCTAGAAGAAAAAACGATTAAAGGTAAGAAAGTAGTGCTCTGTTTGGCTGATGATTGCAAGCATGAGACCCCCATTCACCCAAAAGATTCCATCATTGCATCTTTTGATCGACCAACAAAAATGAAAGTTTTTTCTTGGAATGGAGAAATTGATACAATCATGACTCCAATGGATTCAATTCGGTATTACAAGAGCTTTTTACAGGCTGGATTAATGTCAATGGACCCTCGAACAGGATACATTAAAGCATGGGTTGGTGGTATCAATTATGAGCATTTTGCCTATGATCATGTTCGTCAATCTAAACGGCAAGTTGGCTCAACTTTTAAGCCTTTTGTTTATTCTGTTGCGGTAGATGAGGGCTTTTCACCGTGTTATGAGGTGCCTAATGTACCTGTGCCTTTTAGAAAAGGAGAGTTTGGCCTATTGAAAGACTGGACTGCAAAAAATAGTACGGACGACTACGGCTATAATGTGACGTTGAAGTATGGCTTAGCCAACTCTATGAATACGGTTACCTCTTGGGTAATGAAACAGTTTGGCCCAGAAAGGGTCATCAAAATGGCAAGAAGTATGGGTATAACTTCTGATCTGCCAGCAGTGCCTTCCTTGGCGCTTGGTGTTGCGGATGTTTCTGTTTTTGAAATGGTTGGTGCCTTCTCGACTTTTGCAAACAAAGGCAATTGGATTGAGCCACAGTTTTTAACACGAATAGAAGATAAAGATGGGAACATCATCAAAGAGTTTGTGCCAGACACAAGAGAAGTTTTAAGTGAAGAAAAAGCATATGTAATGCTGAATTTATTGAAGGGAGTCACAAGCTACAATTACAATAAGTTCAAAGATAAAAATGTGGCTGGAACAGGTATTCGATTGCGCTTTGCAAAAAGTGAAGAAAGGCCTTATGCAGATATTCAATACCCCATTGCTGGAAAAACTGGAACCACACAAAATAATTCAGACGGATGGTTTATGGGTGCTACACCTGATTTAGTGACAGGGGTTTGGGTAGGTGCCGAAGATAGAAGTGTTCGTTTTACTTACACTAGTGATGGACAAGGCGCTAATACTGGTTTGCCAATTTGGGGATATTACATGAATAAGATATATGCTGATTCTACTCTTAAAATTTCAACAGAAGATTTTGAAAAGCCCGACACCCCTTTAAGCATTCAATTAGATTGTGAGGAGTATGAAAAATCAAGGCAATCGAACAGCAATGCTGAACCAGTATTTGATTAATACTCTTAAAATTTATAACTTTCGCTTAGCTTTCAAAAGCTATTAAGATAAAAGGATAACCGACATGAAAAAAGTAGTTAAAAATGCAACAGAAGCCATTGATGGCATAAAAAGCGGTATGACGTTGATGTTAGGAGGTTTTGGCTTATGCGGCATCCCGGAGAAGTGCATTGAAGCACTCTCTCAGTACCCTGAAATAACAGATTTAACCTGTATTTCAAACAATGCTGGAGTAGATGATTTTGGTTTAGGCTTATTATTGAAAAACCACCAAATAAAAAAAATGATCTCGTCATACGTTGGTGAAAATGCTGAATTTGAACGTCAAATGCTTAGCGGTGAACTAGAAGTAGACTTAACTCCACAAGGAACTTTAGCAGAAAAATGTAGAGCAGGTGGAGCGGGAATCCCAGCATTTTTTACTCCTGCTGGCTATGGAACCGAAATAGCTGAAGGCAAAGAAGTAAGAGAGTTTAACGGGAAAAAGTACATTTTAGAAGAAAGTTTGGTTTCGGACTTTTCTATAGTTAAAGCTTGGAAGGGAGACACCAAAGGCAATTTAGTCTTTAAAGCTACAGCTCGAAATTTTAATCCAATTATGGCTATGGCTGGCAAAATCACCATTGCTGAGGTTGAGGAATTAGTGGAACCAGGAGAGTTAGATCCAAACGAAATTCACACACCAGGTATTTTTGTGCACCGAATATTTGAAGGAAAGGATTATGAAAAGAGGATTGAACAACGAACTGTTGCCAGTTAATTTCCCAATATAGCAATGTTCTAATGTAATAATTGTGGAAGCTAAAGAAAACATAATATTAAAAAAATCAATATAATTTTCATTAACATTGATTGAATATGTTGAGGTTTTAGAAGCAAATAAAAAGTATATTATTGCACGACAATTGTTAAAATCTGGCACATCAATTGGTGCTAATATTCATGAAGCACAAAATGCTGAAAGCAGAGCTGACTTTATTCATAAAGTTAAGATTGCTGCAAAAGAAGTAGAAGAAACAAAATACTGGTTAACCCTTTGCAAAGATTCAAAGTCTTATCCATTTGAAATAGAATTGGAAATAAAAATAAATGAAATTGGACTTATCATTTATAAAATATTAAGTAGCAGCAGAAAAAATAACAATTAACTTAAAATACTAAATGGCACATTTATACATTAATAAATTGTTACATTGAAAAAATTGCTACATTAAACAATTATAATATGTTAGATAAAGTAGGTATTGCAAAGCGAATCGCACAAGAACTAGAAGATGGTTGGTATGTCAATTTAGGAATAGGTATTCCGACATTAGTAGCCAACTATATTCCAAATGAAATTGATGTTACCCTTCAGTCAGAAAATGGGCTTTTGGGAATGGGGCCATTCCCCACCGAAGAAACAATCGATGCAGATTTAATTAATGCTGGGAAGCAAACTATTACTACACGGCCGGGCTCAGTATTTTTTGACTCTTCAGACAGTTTTGCGATGATTCGTGCAGGTAAAGTTCAGTTAACAGTCTTAGGTGCTATGGAAGTAGATCAAAATGGAGACATTGCCAACTGGAAAATTCCTGGAAAAATGGTGAAAGGCATGGGTGGTGCTATGGATTTAGTTGCCTCTGCTGAAAACATCATAGTGGCAATGATGCATACTAGCAGATCAGGTGAGTCTAAACTCTTAAAAAAATGTAGCCTACCGCTAACTGGTGTCAATTGCGTAACTAAAATAGTTACCAACTTGGCCGTTCTTGAAGTAAAAAATGGTTCATTTCACTTACAAGAAAGAGCCCCAGGAGTGAGTGTAGAGGAAATTCAGGAGGCTACTGAGGGTAATTTAATTGTTGAAGGAACTATACCCGAAATGAAGATTTAAATGAAACCAGCTCAGCAACTTCATAAGTTGTTCAACTCTAAATTAATCGCGGTGCTAATCGCGATTTTTATTTTTGTTGCTCATTTAATTATGCGTAAGTATAATTACATGGACTATAAAAATGTTTTAGGTTGGGACATTTTAGCCTACTACATCTATCTGCCTTTTACTTTTATTTATGGCGACCCTGGTATTGCTGACCAATCTATTGTCCAATATATTTTTGAGACTTATCAGCCATCTGGAACTTTTTATCAAGCCTTCCCCCTTCCCAATGGAAATTGGTCCCCCATGTATACGCTTGGGTTTGCAATTTTGTATTTCCCCTTCTTCATTATTGGCCATATCTGGGCATTACTAAGCAGCTATCCAGCAGATGGTTTTTCTTATCCCTATCAAGTGGCTATTTCCAATGGAGTTATGGTTTATATTATCGGTGGGATATTTGCGCTGAGAAAGTTGTTGAAACGCTACTTTAGCGACCTTAATACTACTCTTGTACTTTTATGTATGTTGTTGGGTACTTCGTTTTTTCACGAAGCCATTGCCTATGAAATTGGTCCCCATGCTATGATGTTTGCTGGATTTGCGACCATACTGTGGTTAAATGCAAAATGGCATGATCACCCTACTATGAAAACCGCTTTCTGGTTGGGCTTAGTAAGTGGCCTCTGCATATTAGCAAGAGGAAGTGGGATTTTTGTCGCAATAATTCCCGTCCTGTGGGGAGTATATAACAAAGAAAGTTTACTCCAAAAAATCAATCTTTTATGGGTGAATTATCGGCAAATTCTTGTTGGATTTGTGGGCTTAGGAGTTTTTCCATTAATCCAGATCATCTACTGGAAATATGTAACAGGAGAATTTATTTTCAACACCTACCAGGTTACCCCAGGTTTTGATTGGTTCAGTCCGCACTTTGAGAAAGTTTTTTTTAGCTATAAAAAAGGCTGGCTACTTTACACTCCTATGATTGCCTTCTGTATTTTGGGCTTATTCCTAATTTGGAAAAACAATAAAAAAATTGCCCTTTCAATTATAGTCTTCTTTATTGTTAACGTATATGTTATTTCTGCGTGGGGAACTTGGTGGCAAGGAGGAAGTTTTGGTTCTCGTTATTTTGTTGATTCCTATCCAATTTTGGCTCTGCCTCTAGGTTATCTCATTAAGGAGCTTCTCCAAAAAAAGCTGTTATTTTTTAGTTTTGCTCCCCTAGCTGGTTTTTTTATTTTCTTAAATCTTTTTCAAACATGGCAGTTTAATCAATTTATGTTCGATGGATACACCATGACAAAAGCATATTATTGGGAGATTTTTCTTGAAACTGAAGTTAGTGAAGAACAAAGAAAATTGGCAGAAATAACCAGGGACTTTAAACCAAAAGATATATTTAAAAACCCTGAAGACTATACTTCACATACAGAAGCTTTCATGGATTTTGACAAGGTTAACACCATTCCTTTAGAAGAGAAGTTTTTAGATTCCAATAAGGCCTATAGCGGCACGTATTCCGCAAAAATTACTCCTGATATTATGTTCGGTCCGACATATAAAATTCCTTATTATGAGTTAACCAGTAGAGAGCACGCTTGGATCAAAGTTAGCTTTCATTATTATTCAGAATCCCCCTTCACTGAGAGCAATCCTACATTTGTAATTGAGATGGACCATAATAATGGACAGTATATCGAAAAAAGAAGAGATTGGGAACTCAAAAGTGAAAATCCTATGGTGGGTGAATGGAACTATTTTGAAATTGACTATTTAACACCCTACCCATTATCTGAGCAGAACGATGTATTTATAATATACGTTTATGTGCCAGGCAACAAGCCAATAAATATCGATGATTTCAAAGTTGAAGTTTTTGAACGAAACTGGTAAACTATGAAAAAACTCTCCATATTAATCCCCGCCTACAACGAAGAACGAACCATTTTACCGCTACTACATCGGCTGAAAAATCTGCAGTTACCAGAAGGTTTAGATAAGGAGCTGATACTTGTAAATGACTGTTCGACAGATAATACTGAACAACTAATTAAGAGCTTTATAAAAGATAACCTAGCACTCGATATACAGTACTGTTTACAAGAAAAAAATCAAGGAAAAGGTGCCGTAATCAGAAAAGCGATAAGCCTTTCTAAAGGAGATTATTTAATTGTGCAGGATGCAGACTTAGAATACGACCCAAGAGAATACAATAAGTTACTAACTCCTGTGCTTGAAGGTAATGCCGATGTAGTTTATGGTTCTCGATTTATTGGCGGAAACCCACATAGGGTATTATTCTTTTGGCATTCCATTGGAAATAAATTCCTCACCTTTTTATCAAACATGTTCACCAATTTAAACTTAACAGACATGGAAACCTGTTATAAATTGATGGATGCCAAAATTGCCAAGTCGCTTGAGCTCAATGAAAACAGATTTGGTTTTGAACCAGAAATTACAGCTAAACTGGCTCGAATACCCAACATAAGGATCTTCGAAGTTGGAATATCATATTATGGTAGAACCTATGAAGAAGGTAAGAAAATTGGATGGAAAGACGGATTTAGAGCAATTTACTGTATCTTAAAGTATGGCTTGTTACGCTGATTTAATTAATTATTGAAGATTATAGACTCTTATTCCTTTAAAATCAAGTTGCAGCTTATCACGGTAAGGATCGATTATTGAGTTATCATAATAACTGCTATCTGATACAATTAACCATTTCGCTCCTTGATCTATTTTTTCTTGAAAAATTCTAGGTTCTCGAATCGAGTTTAATGCGGTCCAACCATTCATATTAATGGCATACAAAGTAATGTTTGAACTTGGATCGTGAGGTACTAAAACTAAGTCGTTTTGATCCATTCCATACGATTCCAGCTGCTCCCTTAACTCATATAAATCCTTGTCTAGCCATCCTGTTTCAATTGCAAATCGCTCCTCCGCCCTTCTCTTTCCATGAATTACACTTGCAATCAATAAGACCAAGAATAAGCCTTGAAAGGTGTAATTAATCCATCTTCTTTTTTGTAAGATAAACCCATATTTCTTCACCCAAAAAATCAGTGTTAGTGGAATAATGAACAATAGGTTTATTACATAATAGTCATGGTATGAAAACTGAGAATAGAAAAGCGCAACAAATGCTATGAAACCTAAAATGGAAAAAAAATAGATCCAATAGAAGGGACTTTTTAGCTCTTTTTTAGAGATAGGAATAATTGTAAGCAATGCAAAAGCATATAAGCAGTGTAAGCCAGTTGCATAAAAATACTCTCTCGACCACCCTTTTAGCCTTAATGCAACTTCATTAATTTCTTGTGAACTTAAACTCCAAATGGGCGCGCTGCGCAAATAAAAATAGCTGGTTTCATTCACTTTATTATACCACGATGCATAGTAATACCATGCAAAAATGACTAAAAAGGAAATAACAAAAGGAATGAATTTATAGATTAGTGCTTGCGTTGAAATTTGCCACCTAATTCTTTTTATAAGCAGAGATGCCCCTAAAACGACTGCAAAAGCTAGGATGGAGAGTAAAGAGGTAATTTTTAAAGTTGCTGATAAAACAACAAAAATGCACGTGATTACTAGGTGTTTTCTATTCCGTTCATTTACATATTTATACAGGTAGTACCATGCTATGAATATAAAAGCTAATGCTATTGGGTCGGGTAAAAAACTAGCTCCATAAACGATTAAGATTGGAGAAGTAAATGTGAACAATGAAATGAGCATTGCCCAAATTTTATCCTTCAATAGATCAGCACAAAAGCGATAAAGAAAGTAATATCCGATCATGCTTGTTAAAATCCAAACAGACCTAAAGACCCAATTATGTACCCCGAAAATATGATAGAAAATAGAAACAATATAATACATGAATGGAAACTCTCCTGCTGCTTTTCCTTCTCCTCCTAGGCGATTATGCATTTCAGGTTTAAATAGAGAGTTGCCCTCCTCAAAAAACTTTTGGGCTATTGAAAGTCCATCCGTTTGCCTCCAGACATGAATGCCATCTGCAGGATCATTTATAATCTCAAAATAACTATACAAGTAGCCAAGTAGAACTAAAAATAGAACGAAAATTAATCCACTAAATCGATTTAATAATTTCATTTTAGTTTAAAATAATTTTAATCCCTACCTTGTTTATAAACATCATCTTTTTGTTTTTATTCCTTTAATCGCTTAGCCTTTTATTTTTTTCAAACTTATTATAATCCAATTGATAAACATAGTCAACCGCTCGAGTCATTATGCTATCAACACTAACATTTTCATTTTCTGCTGAAATTTTTACTTGGTTAAACCAATCTGGATCAGCTTTTATTCTGTCTGCATAATTTTTTTTAATTGTCTCCACTTTTTTCCTCTCAACTACTGGAATAAACTCATCCTTTGACTGAACATATCCAAGTTGATTTAAGTCATCCTTATTTATGTATGCATAACCCTGATAGTAAGTGACCTGCTCTTTAAGAGAGTCTACTTTGCTTGGATTAATTCCCCTAAGTTTAAGTTGGTCTAAAGCTCCCTCTTTAACTAACATCTTAACAATCTCCTCAGAATCATTTGTATATGTTCTAACGCTGTCTGTTGAAGATAGCTCATATAGGGAGACTCTTCCCATAAAAATTTGAGGTTCAGGATTATATAAGCCAGGGTAATTTGCAAAAATATATTTTGATAGCTTGTTTAAGTGATTGGCATGCCACTTAACTTCACTGTAATCAATTTGTTGAGTTATGATAAACACCTGACTAATAATAATTACTGAAGACACTTTGTAAAAAGTCATCTTTTTCCAATTCCTTATTCTAAAAAATAATACAACAACAATAATCACACTGCACCAAACAGTATACCTATTAATAACTGAACTGCCATGGTTCCAATTGGTAGTTTGCATAATAAGCAAAGACATTAATAAGATAGATGCCAGCAGCATATAATAGCTTTTAACTCTTCTCTGAATTAAGTCCTTAATTAATAATCCAACTAATAAAAAGAATATGAGGGGAAAACCTATGATCATGCCTTGGTTTAAGTCAAAGAAAAAGCTCCATAGCCTTTTTAATGAAATATTATTCACATCTATGTAACCTTCATTATTAATTAAACTGAAATCATTGAAATGGTAGTAGTAAAAGCACAATGGAATGATTATCCAAAAACTGCTGAAAAATAATTTTAGCAAATTTTTAACTCCCAAGCCATTTTTAATCAATAGCTCAATGAATACCAACAGGGCTAATACAAATAATGCCTGATTTTGAAGGCTAGCAAGTGAAACTAAAAGAAGTGTTATGTATTTTCTATCAGTGTAATAATAAAATATGGCTACGAACACTAAAACCCCTGAATATACTTCAGTGTGAGCCCAGTCAATATACCACAGGATAGGTGAAAAAAGAAAGAGTAATGAGAAAACAATTTTTTCACCCCAAGTAAATTTACTGTAAGTGAGGAACACCCATAAAGCCAAAAAAATGAAGAACAAGTTGGTTGCCAAATGCGCTAACCTAATGTCTTCATCTAATTGCTCCAAAACGAGCCTTGCAGGCGCTGCAAGTAAAGAATAAAACCAAAAATGATAGCCATAGATTTTATTATTCCTTAGCGATGGAAAGTATCCTAACAAGGTGACTCCTTCGCTACCGACATTTGCTGTTTTTATAAAGTCTCCTTTCCTGTGAATCTCAAGCCCTTTCTTATTGAGCTTTGCCATATACTCAGCTGCATCTTCTCCTCTTAAATCAGGGCTGCCATGATTGACAAAACTTTCTGTAATTAAGACATATTCAACTCCATCGCCATAAGGTAGATGAACGCCTATTTTGGAAAAATAACACAGCAATACAATATATAAGGAAGTTAATATTGCTAGGATGTAATGCTTTTTCATCTGGTATAAGTTAACTTTGCGAAGATATTTTTTTTAAATAATAATAAGCAAGTCCTTTTCTTTTTTTATGAGCGATTCAGTAGTTGTCATAATTCCCTGTTATAATGAAGATAAAAGACTGGCTGTTGAGGCTTTCCTAAGCTTTTGTAATCAATCAAATAATCAAAACATCTCTTTTTTATTTGTCAACGATGGCAGCAGTGACAACACTATTAAAGTGTTAAGTACACTTGAAAAGAGCTTGCCCAATAATGTTCACGTTTTAGATCTTAAAAAAAATGTAGGTAAAGCTGAAGCAATTAGAAAAGGGATGCTTTATCTCGACAAAAACAACTATTCTTTTATTGGGTATTTTGATGCCGATTTAGCAACTCCATTGGAGGAACTAGAAAATTTAATTGCTCATACTAAAAAGCAAACTTCTCCATATTTGGTTATGGGATCTAGAGTAAAATTGCTTGGTTCTACAGAAATTAAACGAAAAATGAGAAGGCATTATATTGGAAGAATATTTGCTACAGTTGTGAGTAATATGTTGAATCTTCCAGTATATGACACGCAATGTGGGGCGAAAGTGATTAAAAGTGATATTGTAGAAAGCTTGTTTGAAAAGCCTTTTCTTTCAAAATGGTTATTTGATGTTGAACTATTATTTCGATTAAAGCAAAACTACCCTGACTTCGAAAATCGAATAGTTGAAGTCCCCCTTAAAAAATGGGAAGATAAGGATGGTTCAAAAATTGGACTCACTTACTTTTTAAGAGCCCCTTTTGACTTACTAAAGATTTACTTTAAGTATTCAAGGTCTTAATTACAATTGGAATATTCTAAATCACCCCTAGCTCCTTCCCTATTTTAGTAAAAGCAGCAATGGCTTTGTCTAAGTGTTCTTTTTCATGAGCAGCAGAAAGCTGGACTCTAATTCTAGCTTGACCTTTAGGAACAACTGGATAAAAGAACCCAATTACATAAATGCCTTCTTCTAATAGTTTGTCAGCAAAATCTTGTGAAAGTTTTGCATCATATAGCATTATAGGAACAATAGCAGAATCGCCATCTTTATAGTCAAAGCCAGCATTTTTTATCCCCTCCTTAAAATAAGCTACATTATCCATCAGTCGATCTCTAAGCGCTGTGCTTTCATTCAATAAATCAAATACCGCATTTGATGCTCCAACAATAGCAGGAGCTAATGAATTGGAAAATAAATAAGGTCTAGATCGCTGGCGTAACATTTCAATGATTTCTTTTTTTCCTGTTGTAAAACCGCCCATAGCGCCACCTAGTGCCTTACCTAAGGTTCCAGTAATAATATCAACTCTTCCTAATACACCACAATATTCCGGAGTTCCCCTACCCGTTTTACCAATAAACCCATGAGCATGACAATCATCAACCATTACCATAGCGTCATATTTATCGGCTAGGTCACAGATTTTATCTAACTGTGCTAGGTATCCATCCATTGAAAATACCCCATCGGTTACAATAATTCTAAAGCGTTGCTCTTGAGCTTTTTTAAGTTGCTCCTCTAAGTCCGCCATGTTATTGTTTTCGTAACGATAACGGGCTGCCTTACATAAACGAACACCATCGATGATCGAAGCATGATTCAAGGAATCTGAAATAATCGCATCTTCTTTGGATAAAATTGGCTCAAATACTCCTCCATTTGCATCAAAAGCTGCTGCATAAAGTATAGTGTCTTCAGTACCACAGAACTTTGCGATCTTGGCTTCTAACTCTTTATGAATGTCTTGTGTTCCGCAGATAAAGCGCACCGATGACATACCAAAACCATGGGTATCAAGCGCACTTTTTGCCGCCTTAACAACCTTGGGGTGAGAAGAAAGACCCAAGTAGTTATTTGAACAAAAATTTAATACTTCCTTCCCATTACT
This sequence comes from Vicingaceae bacterium, assembly GCA_040218815.1. Taxonomy (GTDB): domain Bacteria; phylum Bacteroidota; class Bacteroidia; order Flavobacteriales_E; family Vicingaceae; genus JAVJQS01. Next base: position 96,578 of record JAVJQS010000007.1, read on the forward strand.
TAGCTTAATTGAAGCATCTTGTTTTGATGCAATTACGCGTTCTTTTTTAAAAAGACCATCTGCTTCAATTTGTTTTAATTCCTCACTTAAGTATTCTTTTACTTTTCCGTACATATTTCTTTTACTTTAAATCAATTTATCAGCTAATATTCGCATTTCTACTGCTGGTGCCATTTGCTCATATAAAACTCTATGAACGGCGGTTGCAATTGGTATATCTACATCAAACTTTTCATTAATTTTTAAGATACTTTTTGCAGCATAATATCCTTCTGCAGTCATGTTCATTTCCATCTGGGCAGACATCACAGAATACCCTTTACCAACCATACTTCCAAAGGTTCTATTTCTTGAAAACTGTGAATAAGCAGTTACCAATAAGTCACCCAGGTAAGCTGAGGATTTTACATCACGGTGAATAGGATTTAAGGCATCAACAAATCGTTCGATTTCTTGCACTGCATTAGATATAAGAACTGCCTGAAAATTGTCGCCATAGCCTAATCCATGATAAATTCCAGATGCTACCGCATAAATGTTTTTCAAAATAGCAGAGAGCTCTGTCCCAAACAAGTCATCAGATAAGTGGGTTTTTATATACCTACACTCTAACAAATCAGCTAAAACCTTTGCTCTCTCTTGATCTTGACAAGCAATTGTAAGATAAGATAGGCGCTCCAAAGCAACTTCTTCAGCGTGGCAAGGACCGCTGATCATTCCTATCTGCTCGTAAGGTGTTCCGAAACGCTTGTGAATGAATCGAGCAGGAATTTGATGAACTTCTGGTACAATGCCTTTAACAGCAGAATAAACCGTTTTGTTTTTTAAATCTGAATTGTCTCTTTCTCCAAAAACATCCATTAAAAATGCTGAAGGAGTGGCAATTACTATAAATTCTGAACTGGCAATAATTTCATCTAAATTATTGCTCACGTTAATTTTTTCGCGTTCAAACTGAACAGCTGATAAATAACGTGGATTGTGCATGTATTTATTGATGTAATTGGCTTTATCTGCGTTTCGCATCCACCAATGCACTTTCTCCGCATTGTTGCTGAGCATTTTAACGATTGCAGTTGCCCAACTTCCTCCACCAATTACCGCTATTTCTTTAGCTTCCAAATTTGTCTGTTTTTGTAACTTCTAAGTTAGAAAGTTAATTATTTAGTTTAAAACAACCTGTTTCAACTCTCCATCTACTTGCACTTTAGCCAAGCCATGTTTGTTTAAGCCTTTCATCCCTTTATCCCATTGTTTATTGCTTAAGCCAACTTTTTCTTTTAATGCACTCAGTTCAATAGGATTTTCTTGTTTTAATGCTTCTAAAATAGTTTTTTCTGCTTCAGAAAGTTCCAATGCTTTTTTCTCTGGTCGCATTTGAGGGAAAAACAAGACTTCTTGTATTGAAGCGTTATCTGTTAAAAACATAACCAAACGATCGATTCCAATTCCCATACCCGAGGTAGGCGGCATTCCATACTCCAATGCTCGAATAAAGTCATGATCAATAAACATCGCCTCATCGTCTCCTTTTTCCGACAATTTTAATTGGTCTTGGAAACGTTCTAACTGGTCAATAGGGTCATTAAGTTCAGTATAAGCATTGGCCAACTCTTTCCCATTTACCATCAACTCAAAACGCTCTGTAAGATTTGGGTTGTCTCTGTGCTTTTTACAAAGTGGTGACATCTCAACCGGGTAGTCTATGATGAAGGTAGGTTGTATATAGTGCTTTTCGCACTTTTCTCCAAAAATCTCATCAAATAACTTCCCTCGACCCATACTTGAATCGACTTCAATCCCCAGTTTTTTGCAGGTTTCCATCAATTCAGGTAATTCCATATCAGCCACATCAAACCCAGTATGCTTTTTTATAGCCTCTAAAATTGGGACTCTTGCATAGGGTGCTTTAAAGTCAATTTCATTCTCTCCAAATTTGGCTTTACTCGTCCCTAACACATCTGTAGAAACTTTTTCCAATAACTGTTCAGTAAAATCCATCATCCAATGGTAATCTTTGTAGGCTACATAAATTTCCATTACGGTAAACTCTGGGTTATGCGTCCTGTCCATCCCTTCATTCCTGAAATCCTTGGCAAACTCATAAACTCCATCAAAACCACCAACAATTAAACGTTTTAGGTACAGCTCATTGGCAATTCTTAAGTATAGCTCAGTGTTTAACGCATTGTGATGGGTAATAAACGGTCGTGCTGCTGCTCCACCTGGGATGGGTTGTAGAATTGGTGTTTCTACTTCTAAGTAACCTTTTTCGTTAAAAAAATTACGCATAGAATTGATCACCTTAGACCTTTTTTCAAAAACAGATTTCACCTTAGGGTTTACAATCAAGTCAACATAACGCTGACGATAACGTTGTTCAGCATCAGTAAAAGCATCATGAGCCCTTCCTTCGCTGTCTGTTTTTACAATAGGAAGCGGACGAAGTGATTTTGTTAAAACGCTTAATTCTTTCACATTAATCGATGTTTCGCCAACCTGGGTTTTAAAAACATTGCCTTTTATTCCTATAATATCACCAATGTCCAGATGCTTTTTAAAAACCTCATTGTAGAGCATCTTGTCATCACCTTCACAAAGTTCATCACGATTAATGTAGATCTGGATTTTACCCCAAGAGTCTTGCAACTCAGCGAAAGAAGCTTTGCCCATTATTCTGCGGCTCATTATCCTTCCTGCAATTATTACCTCTTTAAAATTATCTTTTTCTTCATCATACTGAGCCTTAATTTCAGTTGACTTTGTATTTACTTTAAATTGTTCAGCTGGAAAAGGGTTAATACCTAACTTTCTAAGTTCAGTCAATGACTTTCTTCTTATTTGCTCTTGTTCGCTCAACACTCTACTCATTCTTAAAAAATTTGGCCGCAAAGATACTATTTCGGCCATAATTAGTAGGCCTGGGTAATGCTTACTTAATAATATATCCTTCTTTTTTCCTTTTCTTTGCATGCTGAAGAAAAAAACAATGAAAAAACTTTTAGAAAGCTTTACTGCGCATTTAAATTCAGCTCTAGAGATCGGGAAGAATACAAACTTTATAGCACCTAAAAATGATATTGATCAAGTTTTAATTGGGGGCTTAGGTGGCTCAGGGATTGGAGGTACAATTGTTAGTCAATTAATAGCTAACGAATGTAAAGTGCCAGTTGTAATAAATAAAGATTATAAGATTCCTTCATTTGTTAACTCTAAAACCTTGGTTATTTGTTGTTCCTACTCTGGTAATACTGAAGAGACACTAAGCATGTATGCTGCAGCAAAAGAGAAATCGGCCGAAATAGCGGTCATTACATCAGGTGGGAAGTTTGCTGATTTGGCTGAAGAAAATAACTTAAACCATATCATCATACCAGGCGGATTGCCTCCAAGAGCTGCCTTTGGTTTATCATTCCCTCAGCTTCTATTTGTTTTCGAAAAATATGGTTTAATAAATGATCTCTTTATATCCCAAATAGAAAATTCAATTTCAGCAATAAATCAAGTTGAAAATGAAATTCAGGAAGAGGCAAGCACAATTGCCGGCCAGTTGTTTGAAAAAATGCCAATTATTTACTCTGAATCCTCCAAAGAAGGAATTGCTGTTCGATTTAGACAACAAATCAATGAAAATTCAAAAATGTTATGTTGGCATCATGTTTTTCCAGAGCTTAATCATAATGAATTGGTTGGTTGGCGAACTGAAAATCAAAATTTGGCTGTTGTAATCTTTAGAAGCAACCAAGACTATTATAGAAATAAAAAGCGCATGGAGTATTCTAAAAAAGTGATCTCCAATTATACAAATACAATTGTTGAAATTTTTGCAAAGGGCAACTCTTCCATAGAAGAAGCATTGTATTTAATTCACTTAGGCGACTGGATTTCTTATTTTTTGGCAAAATTAAAAGGTATTGATTCCGTTGAAGTGGATATAATTACTGGGTTGAAAGACCTTTTGGCAAAGCTAGATTAAGACGAGTAGAAAACTTACATTTATGCAATGAAGATTACTCGTTTTCTATTTCGTTTTGTCGTTGCATTCGCCATAGCGGTTGGAATTATTTGTCTTGGCTTATGGCTTTCTGGAAATGCTCACCTTATAAAAGCTGTAAGAAGCACATACCTTGTTGGAAAAACTGGTCCTACTATAAATGATTATCACAAATTTGAAAACAGAATTGTAGCAACTGCAAATACAGAATATTGGCCGAAAAGCTCCAATTATAACTCCCAAAAGCTAACTGAAGACCAACAACAAATACTTGATGATTGGGAAACTTCTGCCTTTTTAATAATAAAAGACAGTAAACTGCTCTATGAAAGTTATGCCAAGGGTTTTGACTCAAATAGCCTAACCAACTCCTTTTCAATGGCAAAAAGCTTAACGAGCCTAGCTATTGGAGCAGCTATTAAAGAAGGAAAAATCGAGGGCGTTAAACAAAAAGTAGGTGATTTTTTGCCAGAATTTAGAGAAGGAAAAAAAGCTGAAATAACAATAAGGGACCTGCTTACTATGAGTTCTGGAATTGATTTTGGAGAAAGTTATGGAGACCCTTTTGGTTATATGGCAAAAACCTATTATGGAACCAATTTGTATGACTTAACGGTGAACAAATCTATAATACACCCTGCAGGACAAGTTTGGAAGTACCAAGGTGGAAACACTTTATTGCTTTCATTTATTTTAAAAGAAGCAACAGGTGAAAATTTATCAGATTACTTTTCTACTCATTTTTGGAAACCCATGGGAGCAAATAAAGATGCCTTGTGGAGTATAAGTGAAGCTGAAGGAAGAGAGCGTGCTTACTGCTGTTTTTATAGTAACGCACAGGATTTTGCTCGAATAGGTCAACTGGTTTTAGATAGTGGGGTATGGAACAATGAGCAATTGATTTCAAAAGAATATTTTAATGCTTCTTTTCATCCTGTTAATATTAAAGATGAAAAAGGAAAACTCATTGACTATTATGCTTACCAGTGGTGGTTAGGAGACCTAGAAGGCGATGCTTTTTATTATGCTCGAGGTATACAAGGGCAGTATATAGTTGCTATTCCTAGTTGGAATTTAGTTTTAGTGCGCCTAGGTCATAAGCGTGACCCTACTCGAGGAGTAGAGGTTCCAAGTGATTTAATTGATTACTTAAAAATAGCAAAGCAGTTCTAAAGGTTTAATCTAGCATTTTCCTTCTTTCTCTCTCATTAACTATTCTGGATAAAAATTTTCTAATTTTGGATTTGTGAAAAAATTACTCCCCTTTTTTTTACTTCTATCCCTTGCTGCACCATTTGGGCTTAGCTACTTTTATCTTAAGGTGGAGAAATATAAAGTGAAGCGCAGCATTAAACATCAAATTATTGATGGTATCAACAAAAGTGAACTAGTTTTATTAAGGTTTTCTAAAAGGGAAATCAAAGAGAAACTAGATTGGGAACACTCCAAAGAGTTCAAGTATGAAGGTGAAATGTATGATGTGGTTGAAAAAACAGAAACCTCTGATTCAGTTTCTTATTGGTGTTGGTGGGATTATGAGGAAACTCGTCTTAATCAACAATTAGCTGGACTATTGGTAAATGCTTGGCAACAAAATGATAATCAACAAAACCAAAACGACTTATTAATTCAATTTACTAAGAACTGGTTGAGCAAGAATCTTAAGGTAAGCGCGCTGAAAACTCAATATGGTTTTTCCATTGTTCATAATACACCATATTCCAACAATTATAGTGGATTGAGCTTAGTTACTTCCTCCCCTCCTCCCAAATTTATTTAAGTCTTTCGAAGACGAATTCTCTCGTCACCCTTTAATCGCCGTATCGCCCATTCTTGATAGGGCTTAGTTTATTATATGACTAAATATAAATGAAACAACTATATCTATTAATTTCCTTTTTGAGTTTTCCTTGTATTGTATCTGCCCAAGTTTTAACAGTACAAGATAGCAGTACAAAAGCCCCTCTTGAGTTTGTTACCATTGCCAGTAAAAATCCACAAGAAATGGTAACTACTAACTCCAAAGGGAAGGCGACCATTACCGTGTTTAAAGATGCTGAAGTAATACAACTTCGCTTGCTTGGCTATAAAACTGTTGTCACAAGTTATGATGAGCTAAAAAGCGACTCTCTATTGGTCAAAATGCAGCCCACTGAATTTAGCCTTAACCAGGTAGTTATTTCAGCTAACCGTTGGAAACAAAACTCTTGGGATATTCCTCAAAAAATTAGCACCATAAAACCAAAAGAGGTTACATTGCAAAACCCACAAACTACAGCAGACTTGCTTGAGATTTCAGGAAATGTATTTATTCAAAAAAGCCAGCAAGGTGGCGGAAGCCCTATGATTAGAGGTTTTGCAACCAACCGTTTACTTTATTCTATTGATGGCGTTCGAATGAATACAGCTATTTTTAGAGGTGGTAATATTCAAAATGTAATCTCTTTAGATCCTTTTGCAATTGAGAATACTGAAGTATTATTCGGCCCTGGGTCGGTAATATATGGAAGTGATGCCATTGGCGGAGTAATGAGCTTTCAAACACTAAGCCCTGCGCTATCCTTAACTGGAGAAACCTTAATTTCAGGCAAAGCTAGCACTCGTTACTCTTCAGCAAATAATGAACGAACAGGCCATTTTGATATAAATGTAGGGTGGAAAAAATGGGCTATGGTGACAAGTGTTAGTGCCAATAAATTTGATGATTTGCGGCAAGGCAGCCAAGGACCAAGCGACTATATAAAACCATACTTCATTCAACGGATTGATAGTGTAGATCAAATTGTTACACAATCCGATCCCTTACTACAGGTTCCATCATCTTATTCACAAACTAATTTTATGCAAAAAGTCCGCTTTAAGCCCAATGAACAATGGGATTTTCAGTATGGTTTTCATTTTTCTGAAACTTCTCCGTATGGTAGGTATGACCGCCATAATAGAGTTAAAGATGGACTACCAAGATACGGTGAGTGGAACTACGGACCTCAAAAGTGGATGATGAACCACCTTAATATCACAACTCACTCTAAAGATCGTTTTTATGATAAGGTTTCACTACGATTAGCACAGCAAAGCTTTGAAGAGAGCAGAATTGAGCGTAGCTTAAACGAAAATAATAGAACCATTAGAAAAGAAGAGGTCCAAGCTTACTCGGTAAACTTAGATTTTGTAAGCGAGCTTGGTTCAAGGCACACCTTATTTTATGGCGGTGAGTATATATTAAATTTTGTTGAGTCATCGGGAATCAATGAAAATATTATTTCAGGAGTAAAATCACGAGGTCCGAGTCGTTATCCAAATTCTGATTGGAGCTCCGTCGCTGCTTATATAAATGATGAGTTCAGATTGACTGAAAAACTAAGGCTCCAAGCTGGATTGCGATACAATCAATTTGTCCTAAATTCAGATTTTGATACTAGTTTTTATACGTTCCCATTTCAACAAACTTCTCTAAATGATGGCGCCCTAACTGGAAGTTTAGGTGCAATTTACAGACCAGTAGACCAATTAGTGGTTTCTACCAACTTTGGAACAGCCTTTCGTTCACCAAATGTCGACGATATTGGAAAAGTATTTGACTCAGAGCCTGGTTCTGTAGTTATTCCAAACCCCAACTTATCTTCAGAATATGCTTACAATATTGATGTAGGAGCAGCATTTATTTTATCTAAAGCAATAAAAATTGACATTACAGCCTATTATACCATGCTAGAAAACGCCCTAGTACGCCGAGACTTTCAATTTAATGGACAAGATAGCATTCTATATGATGGCACCCTAAGCAAAGTGCAAGCGATTCAAAATTCAGCAGTGGCAAATATTTTTGGTATTCAAGCCGGACTTGAAGTAAAGTTACCTGAAGGGTTTAGTTTGTCGGCTAATGCAAATTTTCAGCAGGGTGAGGAGGAGTTAGATAATGGTGAAGTAAGCCCTGCAAGACACGCCGCCCCATTTTTTGGTGTCGCACGATTGAGCTTCGATAATAATCGGTTGAGCCTTCAGTTCAATATACAATACCAAGCAGAACGAAAGTTTGAAGACCTGTCGATTGAAGAAAGAGGGAAGACCGAAATTTATGCCTTAAACAATAGTGGCCTGCCCTATGCTCCAGAATGGTATAGTTTAAATTTAAAAGCAAACTATCAAATAAACCCGGTGTTTGGAGTAAGTTCAGGTATCGAGAACATAACAGATCAGCGATACAGACCATATAGTTCGGGCATTTCTGCACCTGGAAGAAACTTTATTATGGGTTTAAACACCAAGTTTTAGCCGAACAAAACAATATATTGAATTAACGGAATTGAAGTATTTTTAACTTATGAATATTGAGTCTTTCAGAGAATATTGCCTTGCTAAGAAAGGGGTAACTGAACACTTCCCCTTTGATGAGGTTACTCTCGTTTTTAAGGTCATGAACAAGATGTTTGCGCTAACACGTATAACAATTTTTGAAAGTATCAACCTGAAATGTGACCCCGAAAAAGCTGTTTTGCTTCGAGAAAACTATTCTGGGATTATTCCTGGCTACCACATGAGTAAAGTTCATTGGAATACAGTTTCAACAGATGGGAGTGTTCCAGATAAGCTGTTAATTGACTTAATTGATGAGAGTTATGGCCTGGTTGTTAGCAAGCTCACAAAAAAAGAGAAAGCTGAACTTTCTCTTTTATAGTAAGTCTCTTTATCTATTTCAACAGCCTCATTACCAGACTTATTAGAAACAATACAATAAAAATGTAGAATATTATTTTAGCGATACCCGCTGCACCAGCTGCAATTCCACCAAATCCTAAAACAGCCGCAACTAAAGCAATTATTAAAAAAATTAAAATCCAACGTAACATATTATTTGGTTTTATGGTTTGTGCTTATCTTATTGAAAAAATAGCACCAAACAAATCCCTGCCCTAATTCGCTGATTTTCAAACAACAGCTTCTATCATTTCTTTTATTTTGTATCATATTTTGCCTACATGTGTATTTATTTCCCCGTTAGTAATGATATACTAATACTTCTGCTTTTGTTGACTCATTTGTTTAAGAAGGTATAATTTGGTCTCATAATAAACGCCCATAAAAATGAAAAATGAAAGTCGCTTTTGGAAAGTAATTGTCAAGTATTTTTTACAAGGGCTGTTCTATATTTTACCCATTGCTGTTACACTATATGTCATTGCATATTTAGTAATTCTATTAGATGGCATCATCAGCTTACCAATACCAGGGTTGGGAATTTTAATCATTTTAATTGCTGTTACACTAATTGGTTACTTAGGTACTCATTTCTTCTTATCATATTTCCGCCCATTTGATCGTGCGATTGAAAAAACACCTCTTATTAAAATAATATACACTTCAATGAAGGACATGATGAATGCTTTTGTTGGAAAGAAGAAACAGTTTAAGCACCCTGTTTCGGTTAAACTTGGCGAAGGAATGGAGGTTGAGCGTTTGGGCTTTATAACTAAAGATGACTTAGCTGAGCTGGGCATAGGAAGTGACAAGGTGATTGTATATTTTCCTTTTTCATATGCCATTAGTGGTCAAGTATTTATTGTACCTCGAAAAAATGTTACAAGAATCGACGCCTCTTCATCTGATGTAATGAAACTAATTATCTCAGGTGGAGTAACTTCCGTTGACTCAAATCAAAAATCTAAACCAAATGAAGAAAATGATATTATTTAAAAAATTAGCTCTTAATGTATTATTTCTTTTTGCCACTACAGCAAATGCTCAAAATATACTTCAGGTAACCGAATCTGAACAATCAATTTCAGGTTTGAGTGGAAACGCTCTGACAATAGAAATAAACCGAGCAAAGCAAGATAAGATTCTTAATGAGTGGGAAGAGCTTATGGAAGGCTATGATGGAAAAGTTGATACTCATGACAATATGGTACATGCAACTGAAGTAAAGATAAACGACATAAGCTTAGAAAAAATAGAAGTGGCAGCAGCATCTAAAAAGATAAGTGCAACAAAAAATGAATTATCAGTAATCTTCTATAGTGGTGGAAAAGCAATTTCCTCTACCCAAACACCTGCAGGTTTTATAGCAGCAGAAAGAATTGTTGAAAGTTTTGCAAAACGAATCTCGAAAGAGGCAACTGAAACTTACAGGGAAGAACAAGCCAAAATACTAGATGGTTTGATGGATGAATTTGACAACATAAAAGAAAACCAGAAAGACCAAGCAAAAGAAATAGAAGATGCTAAAGAAGTAATTGAAGAAGCAAAAGAAAATAAACAAGAGGCATTAGAAAATATTGAGGAAACTAAAAATAAGAAGGCAGAGCTAAGTAAAGCGCAAGAAGATTTGAATGAAAAAATAAAAGCACAGGAAAAAGTTCTTGAAGAAGCAGAGCAAGAGCGAAAACAACTTAAATAACATTTGGAGTCAGATTGCATTTTAAAACTTAAAAAATTTCTTAATCCACCTCAACTCGATTGTTTATCTTGCATTTAAATCTAGTAATCCTGTTATTTATGAAAAGCTTATTCTTAAAATCACTTTCTACCTTGTTCTTAGTTTCCTTTTTTAGTGTTTCCAATGCGCAAGATAAAATTAAAGTTTCGGAGTCGAGTAAAGAGATTGAAGGAGTTAAAGGGAATGCATTAACCGTAGAAATATACCGAGCAGATGAAAAAACGGTAGCCAAAGAGTGGAAAGCTTCTTTAAAACGAAAAAGTGGCGATGTTGATATTAAAGGCAACTCCATTATTGCGACAGATGTATTAATAGAGTCTATCAGTGATCATGAAATTACAATTTACGCACTGGTAAAGCGTGTAAATAAAACAACATTGGAGTTTTCTGCAATATTTCTAAATGGTGATCGAGCAATTTCCTCTTCCGATGCAGGTGCTCACCTGGTAGCGAAAAAAATGGTGAAAGATTTTGCTAATTCAGTTTCTAAGGAAGCGGCAAAAGAACATCATAAACTACAATTAGGCATTTTAGAAGATCATAAAAAATCCCTGAAAAAACTGACTAATGATATTGAGGATGCAAATAAATTAATTATTGAGAAAAAGAAGGAGATTGAAGAAAAAACTGCAGAAAAAGAAAAATTGCTTAAAATAATTGAAGAACATAACAAAACGGTTAACTCTGCAGAAAAAGAAATTGGACATTATTAAATACATCTTTCGAGCGCTAACACTAGCAACAGTATCTATCTTTATTTCCTGCCATCCAGAACCAGAAGCTCAACTTCCAACCACTGGTAAATGGCATGCTAATCTGGAGCTAAAAAAAGGGGTAAGCCTTCCTTTTATTTTTCACTTAAATCAAATTGATTCAACTTGGACGATGACAATTGTAAATGGTGAAGAAGAGATTTTGCTCGAAGACCTTATCTTTAGCAGTGACTCTCTAAAAGTTACTTTTCCCGTATTTGAATCAGCACTTAACTTTAAAATCATTGATGAAAATACCCTAAAAGGAGAGTGGGTCAATTACTATAAAAGCAATGACTACAAGCTTTCAATAACAGCAAAACTAGGGGCTAAAAATCGCTTTGACCTAGTTGGTCCTGTAAGAAGTGTTGCGGGTAAATATGAGGTAGTTTTTAGTCCAGATACGGATGAGGAATATCCTGCTATTGGCTTATTTAAGCAAAATGGGAGCAATGTCACAGGGACTTTTGCTACAGAAACGGGTGATTATCGACACTTAGAGGGTGTTGTTACCAATGACTCCTTAAAGCTTTCTACCTTTGATGGCTCACACGCCTTTCTTTTTAAGGCGGCTGTTTCAGACTCTATATTAGCTGGAACATTTTGGTCAGGTAGTCACTTTAAAGAAAATTGGACAGCCAAAATAAACCCTCAAGCAAAGCTTAGAAACGCCGATTCATTGACCTATTTAAACCCTGGTTTTGAAAAAATGTCTTTTACGTTTCCTGATGCAACAGGTAAAATGGTTTCATTAGAGGATAAGCAATTTAAAAATAAGCCAGTTATAGTTCAGATAATGGGCAGTTGGTGCCCTAACTGCCTTGATGAAACTAGGTATTTGAGTTCATTATATAAAAAGTACAACAGTAGTGGTTTAGAAATTATTGCTTTAGCTTTTGAACGAACCACCAATAAAGAGAAAGCCTTAGAAAACCTCAAGAACTTAAAAGTAAAAACAGGTGCTGATTATACTTTTTTATTGGGTGGAGCAACTAGGGATGATAAAGCTGAAGAAAAGCTGCAAATGTTAAATCATATAATGTCTTACCCAACTGCACTTTTTATTGATAAATCTGGTGAAATAAGACGAATTCATACAGGTTTTTACGGACCAAGTACGGGAAAATATTATGAGGACTTTAAAGTAAAAACGGAACATCTAGTTGAAGAGATGTTAAATGAAAAACTAGATTAATCTAGTTTAATTCTTTCTTCTCTATTTACAAGTTCCCAGGCCGTCATAAAAACTAATCTTGCAATTCGCTCAGTTTTGTTAAAATCAATTTTGTCAAAAGTGTCTGTTGGTTGATGGTAATCTTCATGAACTCCGCTGAAATAAAAAATTACTGGAATATTGTTTTTTGCAAAGTTGTAATGGTCAGAGCGGTAGTAGAAACGATTCGGGTCATTTTTGTCGTTGAATGTATAATCTAGGCCTAAATTAGTATACGTTTTATTCACCTCTTCGCTTAATTGATGCAATTCAGAGCTAAGTTTATCTGCTCCAATTAAATAGACATAGTTATCTCCCACTTCATGATTTTCATCATACCTTCCAATCATATCAATATTTAAATTGGCAACTGTATTTTCTAGAGGAAAAAGTGGATGGTTTGTATAGTATTTCGACCCTAAAAGACCTTTTTCTTCTCCTGAAACTGGCATTATTAAAACACTGCGCCTTGGCCTATGCCCTTCTCTTGCTGCTTTTGTAAAAGCCTGAGCAATCTCTAATAGACTGGCTGTTCCGGTTCCATCATCATCTGCACCATTATATATAATTGAGTCTTTTTTACCGATGTGGTCATAATGAGCTGTTATAATAACTAGTTCGTCTTTTAGATCAGTTCCTTCTATGTAAGCTATTATATTTTCTCCAGTTAATTCAACACTTGGCTTATCAACGTTCATTTTAAAAGGAATGGTAGATTGCTTAATTTTTTTAGCCCCTTTTTTCTCTATTTTTTTTAGTTTAACTCCACCTGCCTTTAATAGTTTTTCTGTTGCCTTTTTAGTTAGGCTGATAACAGGGGCATCATTATTTACCAAATCATCAAGCAGAATTGTTTTTGGTTTTTCATAATAATGACTATACTTTGCTAAATTTTGCTCTAAATTTTTATTGTAAGTAAAAATCGCTGTCGCTCCCTTTTCTCTTGCAGTTTGAATGCTATTCTCTATCGTCCAACTACTATCAATGTCGTTCATCTCTTTTTTTCCGTTCCAAATAAAAACTGCTTTATTTTTTACATCTAACTCCTTGTAGTCATCCTGCACAGCATTGCTTACTCCTAAGCCAACAACCACTATCTCACTGTTCCAGCTTTTATTCCCATATACATTGGGTGTAAAAACAAAGTCCTTGTTAAACTCGAGCTCTTTTCCATTTATTGATAATTCAATTCCTTTATTTTCTTGCTCTAACAGAGGAAATGATTGTTTATAGTTAATAAACAAATGGTCGCCAACTCCGTAGCTTTTAAATTCATTAATAAGGTATTGCATGGCAATTTTTTGACCCAATTTGCCAGTTTCTCTGCCTTCCATCTCATCAGAAGCAATTATTTGGAGCTTCTTAGAAAGCTCTTTTGAAGTTATGGTTTTAGCATACTTCCAAGCGGTAGAATCAAATTCTTGTGAAAACCCATTAAACGTAAGTAGGCTTGCTAAAAATACTGTAATGGTAATCTTGTTTCTTATAAAGTTATAGTGCATTCTGTTTTCAATTTGTCTCTTTAGAAAAGGCTTTGGATATTTTTATTTTATTTACTCTTCGTTGATGTCTCCCTCCTTCAAATTTAGTCTTAATAAAGGCCTCAACACATTTACTAGCCAACTCAATAGAAATAAATCGAGCAGGTAAAGAAAGTACATTTGCATCATTATGCAGTCTTGATAATTCAGCAAGTTCTTCATTCCAACATAAAGCCGAGCGTATGTTTTGGTGCTTGTTTAATGTCATATTAATACCATTCCCACTTCCACAAATTGCTATACCTAAATCATTTTCTTTATTTTCAACTGAAACTGCTAATGGATGAGCTATGTCAGGATAATCACAACTTTCCTCAGAGCTTGGTCCAAAGTCTTGCACTTGATGACCTTTTTCCTTTAATTCTTTTTTTAATTCTTCTTTAAACTGGAAACCTGCGTGGTCTCCTCCTATTCCAATATTCATGATTACTTTTATTGTGAAGTTATTAGGTCAAATTTAAATATTAAGATTTTGTTAGCTACATGTTAATAAGCATTGTCAATAAGTAAGATTAAAAACTCATAAGTTCTTAAAGAAAAAGTTGCATATTAAAATTTAATAACTGATTCTAATTTAATCTTGTTTGACAAGTAAAATTACGAGTCATTTCTCAGTCATTTGCTAACACTATCTAAACCTTATTTTAATCTTAACTTTCATTTACTTATAAGTACTTGTTAATATAAAGAGATTGTTAACTATATGCTTTAACGTCATAAAATCAGCATGTTAAGTACTCAAAAACTGTTGATAGTCTGTTATTCTTAATTAATAAGTAACATTCACAACTAAATGATGAATTTTGTTTGAACACAGTTAACGCCTTAATAGTAATAGCTTCTTTTTTTAAATTTTAAATAAAACTATATTAATTTATAATTCATGTTGAAAAGGTTTTTTATCATCTTATTTTTTCTCCCTTTATTTTTAACTGGACAGAAAGTAGATTCTATTGCGCAGCATAATGAACTGCAGCAGATTGATTCAACCGCTGAAAATTATCACGTGTATTATTATGAAAATGGAACGAAATCAAGCGAAGGATTATTAATTGATGGAAAACCCGATGGTTATTGGATTACATATTATCCAAATGAAGTGAAAAAATCAGAAGGAAACAGGAAAAACTTTTTGTTAGAAGGTGAGTGGAAATTTTATACTGAAGAAGGACAGCTAAAAAATACTATAGAATATAAAAAGAATATAAAAGATGGTATTTATAATTATTATGACTCAAGTGGTTTTTTAGTAGAAAAAGAATTTTATGTAGAAGGTATAAAAAATGGAATACAGTATGAGTATTATCCAGATTCTTCGGAACTATTAATTAAAAAAGAAACTCCTTTTGAAAATGGAAAAGTAAATGGGACAGTATATGAATATGCAAAAGATGGTAGAATTATATCCATTATTACTTATAAAAATGGATTTAATGTTTCAACTGAAAGAATAAATAGACAAGATAGTAGAGGAAGAAAACAAGGAATATGGAAAAATTATTTTGTAAGTGGACGATTAAAAAAAGAAGAACGATATAAGGATGATTTACTTAATGGTTACGTAAAGTACTACAATAATGAAGGTAAGTTAGAAGAAGCAATACTCTACATAAATGGAGAAAAACAAGATCAAGAGGATAACTTAGCTGATTTTAATACAGAAAATACATATTATGAAGATGGTTCTATAAAATCAACTGAATTTTACAATTTGGCCGGTAAAAAAGACGGTGTATCAACCAATTATAATAAAGATGGAACAGTAAAATCATCAGAAATTTACAAAAATGGTTATTTGTTAAAAAAGGGCTTAATTGATAAAAATGGATTAGCTCAAGGAATTTGGGAAAACTATTATTTAAATGGTAAATTGAAATCAAAAGGGGAATATAAGAATGGAAAAAAATATGGAAAGTGGACTTATTATTTCACTAATGGAAAAGTAGAGCAAGAAGGATTTTATAATGAAAATGGAAATTATACTGGTGAATGGAAATGGTATTATGAAAATGGAAGTTTATTGCGACAAGAAAATTACAGAAGAGGGGTTGAAGACGGTATGCTGGTGGAATATGATAGAAATGGAAACTTAATAACAAAAGGAGAGTATTATGAAGGAGAAAAAGAAGGGTTATGGGTTTATGAGTTGAATGATCATGTTGAAAATGGAAAATATAGATATGGTCAAAGAGATGGATTTTGGGAATTTACTAGTCCCAATGGAAAATTGTCTTTTGAAGGAAATTATTTAGAAGGGGTTCCAGATGGGAAACATAAATACTATAATTCTGAAGGTATATTGATAAGGGAAGAAAATTATTCTTACGGAAAAAAAGATGGTAAATGGAAATGGTATAATTCAGATGGTATTGAAATAATGAGCATTCAATATGATGAAGGTGAAGAAAAGAGAATAAATGGAAAGAAAGTTAAATTTTCTGATGATTAACAGCTTGTTAAGTATATCTATAATGTAATGGTAAAACTAAATAAGTGGGTTAAAAGTGCATTAAATGAGCGCATAAATTTAATTCGAACGGAATTATTTTTTGCAGCTGCATTTACCTTCCTGCTGGCATTATTATTAAACTACTCAAGTGAAACACAATTTAATATTTTAGTGGCTTATATTATAAGCGGTTCACTAATTGTATTGCTTATTATTTCTTTTTTACCCTATCTCAAAAAATTTAATTTACGTCTTTTTTCTTATACGGCTTATGCTGCAGGACTTCTATTTACAGTATATATAGCTCACAATAACAATTATAATTTTGACTCATTTTTTGTTTTAATATTTGTTTATGGTTTTTATGCCATCACATTAGCAAACCTGAGAATTTATTTATATCTAAATCTTTTAATTGGTTCAGCTATTCTAGGATCTATACTTATTCTTCAATTGGAAACTGAGGTGCATTGGTTAATTATTCTTTCAACTTTTATATTTCTTAATTTATTAGGTCAAAGCACTTCTTTAACAAGAGCCTATCTTAAAAGAAAACTAAAGGATCGTGAGTTTATCATGAATCACATTTTTAATAACTCAAAGATTGGAATGTTGTTGGTAAATCAGTCTGATAATAGAATTTTTGAGGCCAATAAAACAGCCGCAAATAGCTTAGGATTTGAGCACCGATATAATTTAAATGGATTAGTGTTAAATGATATAAAGATTGATGATAAAGCAATTTTCAATTTTCCTGAGAATATGGAAAAGAAAAGTATAGAGTTAAAGGATAAAAGAATTTTTACAATATATAAGAAGGAGGCCAACTACAACAATAAAAATTATAGCTTAATTGAATTTAGTGAATACAAAAATGTTGAAGATTTAAATTACAGTGCAGAATTTGAAAAATTAAAATTAATTTCTGAAGAAAGCTATGAAAGTCTTTTTAAACAAAGTGCCTCATTGGTTTGCATTATAGATAAAAAAGGAAGAATCATCGATGTTAGTGATACTTTCACGGATTTGCTAGGTTATAGTAGGGAAGAAATTATTGGTAAAAAGGCAAATGGCTTAGATTTAGAAAATTATGAAGAAAAACGAAAAAAAATTGATGAAAATGCCTGGAATGGAGAAATTAAACAATTTGAAAAAGGCATAGTAACAAAATCAGGGAAAGTAGTTTATATAGAAGTTATATTAAAAAAGGGCAAATACTTTGGAGAAGATGTTTTGATTAGTAATTCAAGGAACATCACTAAGAGAAAAGAACTTGAAGAGGAAGTTTTAAAAAAGACAAAAGAATACGAAAATTTATTAAAGAATTCTCCAATCAGCATTATAGTTTGTGATGAAGATGGAAATATTAGAGAGTTTAATCCAGCTTTCTCAATTTTCTTTGGAATTAAAAAACAAAGAAATATTAAATTTAATTTAAAAGATACTATAGTAGATAAAGATTACAAAAAGTACAGTAAGCAGCTAGAATTATTAAAGAAGGGTAAAATTTTTGCTGTTGAAATGGCAATAGAATATAAGAACAATGAAAACGAATTAAAACAGGCACTTCTAAAAACTATAACCCATTCAAGTGATGTTGAGACTCAATTATTTTTAACTCAAATTGTAGATATTTCTGATCGACATGAATACGAGAAAATGCTTGAAGAAAGCAGGAGGACCTACAAGCATCTTATTGATAATTCAATTGTTGGAATGGCAATTATTAAACAAGATATAATTGTATTCGTTAATAATAAAGCGCTAGAGATATTAAAAATTTCTGATGAATCTAAACTACTTGGTAAAAGTAGATTTGACTTTGTTAGCAAAGAAGAGGCTCAAATACTAGCCGAACGTGTGAAAAAACTTCAAAATGGAGAAAATGTACCATTAAGAGAATTTAATTTAAATAATCAAGAAGGAGAAACTGTAAGAGTTGAAATTAAACCATCATTAATTGAGTATGAAAATGAGCAAGCTACGCTAATTTCGTTTATTGATATTGATGATAAAACAAAAGCAGAAATTGCTGAAAAGAAAGTTTTTGAAACTAAGTCCATGAATGAATCGCTAAGAATTCAATTGGAACAAAATAGAAAAATTCAAAAAAGACTTCAAAATGCTCAATCTTATTCTGCTGGAGTTGTTGAAAGTTCATTAGATATGATTTTCACGACTGATGTTAACGGTAATTTGACATCCCTAAATTCAGCTGCTAAAAACAAACTTCAACTTAAAGAAGCTGACTTTGCAGGTAAAAATTATAGTATACTATTTAATGATCATAAAATTGCAGAAGAGTTACTCAGCCGTTTAACAGATGAAGAATCGTTTTCAGGAGAAGTAAGGTTAAAAAAGAAAAAAGGTAATTCATTTCCCGCTTATCTATCAATAAGTTATTTATACAACACTGATGGAGCTTTTTTAGGAATGATGGGTATTAGTAGAGATATCTCTGAACTAAAACAAAAGGAGTCAGAAATTCGTGCCCAAGCATCAAAACTTACAAGTATTATAGAAAGTAGTTCTCATTATTTCTTTACAGTAAACAGGAAATTTGAAATAAGCTCTTTTAATAAGTTATTTGAAGAAGATGTTTTTAAAAGTTTTGGAGTGAAGATAGAACGGAATGATTCTTTTAAAAAATTATTCACTACAAGGAAAAACCACCAAGAAAGTTGGACAGAAGAAGATTTAAGGAAATTTTGGGAAAATAAATTTGAAAGTGTATTTAAGGGAAGTTCTATAAGTTTTGAAATAGAACGAATCTCATTAGATGGTCAACCCTTTTTTAGGGAAATATTTTTAAACCCTATATACTCTGAAAGTGGAACAATAAATGAGGTCTCTGGAATAAGCCATGATACAACTGATAAACGTCTATATGAAAGGGAACTAAAAAAGTCGCTGGAAGAGAAAGAAATACTTTTAAAAGAAGTTCACCATAGAGTAAAAAACAATATGCAGGTGATATCCAGTATTTTAAATTTGCAAAGTGCATATATAGATGATGATAAAATTTTAAGTATTTTTAAAGAGAGCCAAAATAGAATAAGAGCAATGGCTTCAATTCATGAAAGACTTTATAGAACAAAGAATTTTTCAGACATTAAGTTCTCAGAATATATTAAAGACTTAGCTGAAAACTTAGTCCATACCTATGAGTTTTCAGATACAAAGATTAGTCTTCAATTTAATATTGAAGAGGTTTTTCTGACACTCAACGTTTCTATCCCTTGCGGATTGATTATAAATGAGTTAATTTCGAACGCATTAAAGTATGCCTTTGAAGGAAAAGCTGAAGGAAGAATAGATTTATCTATTAGTAAAAAGGGCAAAAAAGTATGTTTGATAGTAGAAGACGATGGAGTTGGTATACCAGAATCTTTTAATATTGAACAAGCTGATTCACTAGGATTGCAATTAGTGAGTACTTTAGTAGAGCAAATAGAAGGTGAAATGCACTTAGATCGCTCAAAGGGTAGTAAATTTACCATCTCATTTGAGCCAAATCAAAAAGAAAGGTGAAAACAAAAATTTTAATTGTAGAAGACGAGGCAATTGTTGCAAAAGACATTTCAGTTTGTTTGCAAAAGATAGGTTATGAGGTTATTGGGACCTTTTCAAAAGGTGAAAAAGCGCTTACTTTTTTGATGGATAATAAGCCAGACTTGGTGTTAATGGATATCATGCTAGCTGGTAACATTTCAGGAATTGACGCTTCTGCTAGTATCAAAGCTGATTATGATATTCCTGTTGTCTTTTTAACAGCTTACGCTGATGAACAAACCATTAGCAAAGCAAAAATTACTGAACCCTATGGCTATATAATCAAACCATTTAAAGAAATAGACTTGCGTACATCTATTGAAATGGCCCTTTATAAATATAAAAAGGAAAAAGAAAAATTAGCTGGCATTGAAACATCTAGCTTCAATAGGTCTGATTCTATTTCTAAAGAGTTTATTTATGTTAAATCAAACTCTAAATTGGTTAAAGTTCAAAATGCAAATATTCTTTTTGTTGAAGCATTAAAGGATTACGTCATTATTCACACCGTAAATGAAAAATTTACGATTCATTCGACGATGAAGGAAATTGAAAAAAAACTGCCTGAGGATATGTTTATGCGTATTCATCGTTCTTTTATTTTGAACTTGAAAAAGATAAAGTCCATCGACAGCTCTATTGTTTTGATTGAGGATAGTGACAAAAAAATACCTATTGGAGGCTCTTACCGAGAAAGCCTATTTACCAAGCTAAATTTAGCCTAATTTTTAAAAGGTAGAAACTAATCAAAACGGCTAATTTCAACTTCTTTATGAAGCGGTTTTGTATGTTCAATATGATCTAGCAATTCTTTTGCTAACAATGGGGCCATAAAGCATCCTCTTGAACCCAGGCCATTGAAAATAAAATAGTTTTTATACTGCTTATGTTGGCCAATAAGAGGTCTCCTATCTTTAACAGCAGGCCGAACCCCCGCAACATTTTCAACTATTTTATAGGGCACATCTAGCATTTCGCTTAATTGCTTTTTTAAGGTTTCGGTTTTTTCTTTTTCTGGCTTTTCGTCTTCCCATCTCCAAGAATAAGTTGCTCCAACTTTGAATCGTTTGCCTCCTACTGGAAGAACGAAAACCTGTTTCTTTAAGATGCTTCGAAGCACTAGCTCCTCTGAACTTATCGTTATTAGCTGTCCTTTGTTTAAACTAAATGGGAGATCTTTAAAAAAAGGATTCTTAGTAGCATTAGCCCCTTCACAAAAGACTATTCGTTTAAAACTAATATCACCATAAGTTTGATCTTGATTAATTGCGTTGAAATCAAATGATTTTTCAATTAGCAAACCCCTGCTTTTTAAAACTTCTCTAAAGTCAGTGAGCAACTTACTTATGTTTAGCCAAGAGGTTTGTTTTACCTTCCCAATTTTAAATGCTCCTGAAAGCGACATGTCGCTTGACGGTAAGCTTAACTTTCGATCAATATACTTTTCTAAATCAGCCTTGTGAAACCGATGTTCCCAAAAGTTTTCTTCATCGTTTGACGCCACTAGTTTTTCTATAGGCGTTTTAAAAAGGTATTGTTTACCTAAAAACTGTTCTAATTCATCAAAAAACGAGGCATTATAGGATAAAAATTCATCTGCTCGCCAAGTAATTGTTAAACGCTTTAAAACTAAAGGATTAATTATGCCTGCTGCAATCATGGAGGAGGAGCTTTCGTGTCCTTGATCGACTACAACAAACTGTTTTTTTTCTTTTAGTAATTGAAAGGCGAGAAAAGTCCCTGCCAAACCCTGGCCTACAATTAAATAATCGAGTTTTTTATTCACTAAGCAAAGGTATTTAATATCCACTAGCTGCTGTGGCGGAGCAAACTAAAATGACTAATTTTGTTTCAAATTCGCAACATGAATAACTTACAGATTTTCGAAGCGGGAATGATTGGGGGACCTCAAATCATTCTAATTGTTGTACTATTAATTCTATTGTTTGGTGCTAAAAAAATTCCTGAACTAATGAAGGGAATGGGCAAAGGCATTAAAGAGTTTAAAGATGCAACCAATGAAGACGACTCGTCTGATAATAAGAAAGACTCAAGTAAATAATCTTTTTTCTGTTGAATAAATTTTCTGCTTTAAAAGAAGTTCAAGAGCAATTGAGTCGCGCTGAAATTACAGTTTCAGAAGTGCTTGACCACTTTTTAGGTCAAATTGCAGCTAAAAATCAAGGAATTAATGCTTTTGTTGAGGTATACGATGAAAGTGCCAAAGCAAAAGCCTTAGAGGTAGACCAAAAACTTAAAGCAGGAAATGCTGGTAAACTGGCTGGCTTAATAATTTCCATTAAAGACAACATTTGTTACCAGGGGCATGGGGTTTCTGCATCTTCAAAAATGCTAGAAAATTTTGAGTCTCTTTATTCTTCAACTGTTGTTGAACGTTTGCTAGCAGAAGATGCGATTATTATCGGTCGCACCAATTGTGATGAATTTGCAATGGGCTCATCTAATGAGACTTCTTACTATGGTGCTGTAAAGAACCCCTTAAATACTCAAAAAGTAGCTGGAGGGTCAAGCGGTGGTGCAGCAGCTGCTTTGGCTGCGGGAATGTGCATGGCATCACTAGGTTCTGATACAGGAGGGTCAATAAGACAGCCTGCATCTTTTACAGGCTTGATTGGTTTAAAACCAACCTACGGAAGAGTTTCACGACATGGTTTAATTGCCTTTGGATCCTCATTTGATCAAATTGGAACATTCACCAATTCTATTGAAGATGCAGCTTTAATTATGGAAGTGATTTCAGGAAAAGATGAATATGATAGCACATTGAGTCAAAAAGAAGTCCCTAGCTACTCAAAACAGCTAAAAGAGAAAGATAACACCCAAAAAAAAATAGCCTATTTCGATTGTTATGTTGAGCATGAAGGAATTGATGAGGCAGTCAGAAAAAGAACCCTTGAAGTAATTGATTCCCTAAAAAAAGAAGGTCATCAAGTGGATAAAATTCCTTTTGATTACTTGGATCAAATGGTTCCTACTTATTATGTGTTAACCACAGCAGAAGCCTCCTCTAACTTGGCGAGATATGATGGTATTCACTTTGGTTATAGAAGTGAGCAAGCAACAGATTTAGAATCAACTTATGTGCTTTCTAGAAGCGAAGGCTTTGGGAAAGAAGTAAAACGCAGAATAATGTTGGGAACTTATGTATTAAGTGCAGGCTATTACGATGCTTATTATACTAAAGCGCAGAAAGTTAGAAGAATTGTTAAAGATAAAACTAACGAGGTTCTTGAAGAGTATGACTTTATCATCTCACCAACTTCTCCTCACACCGCATTTGATTTAAAGGCCCAAACCAACGACCAAATAAAAATGTACTTAGAGGATATTTTTACAGTTCAGGCAAACCTAGCTGGAATTCCTGCTGTGTCATTGCCAATTGGTAAAAACGAAGAAAATATGCCTTTTGGAATCCAGTTGATGGCTAAAGCTTTTGATGAGGAGAGCCTGCTGAGTTTTTCAAAGACACTAATGAACAGGTTTGTCTTAAAAAAAGACTAACTTATACCTTTAAAATCATTTCTTTTTGCGCAATTTGGTTGCTGTGGCAACAGTTTGCCAATTTTTTCGTTGAACAGACATATTAAATTTTTTTCATGAAGACAGTTTCGTTATTATCCATTGTATTTTTCACTTTTCTCTCTTTCGGCTCTGAGCTTAAAAAAAGCGACTCTTTAGAATATACCATTTCGCCAGATGATGAGGTACTAGTGATGATCGACGACTTTTTAAGTGATCGTCACCACAATGCATTTGGGTTTTGTTTAGACTCTTTAGATGATTTAGCCCAAGACAGTGCAAGACCATTGGTTGACTCCATACTGGAACAACGATTGGCAGCTTTAAATGCTCAAACGCCTTTTGACTTAAGGTACAATGAATACACAAAAGCTTTTATCAACCTGTATGTAAACAAAAAGAGAAAGCTCAGCAGCTCGGTTTTAAGTTTAGCGCCTCTATATTTCCCAATGATTGAAGAAGTCTTAGATCGCTTTGAAATGCCTTTAGAGTTAAAATACTTGGCAGTAGTTGAGTCTGCATTGAACCCATCTGCAAGGTCTCATGCTGGTGCTCAAGGCTTGTGGCAATTTATGTACCGTACCGGCAAGATGTATGACTTAGAAGTAACTTCTTATTATGATGATCGAATGAACCCATACAAAGCAACTGTTGCAGCATGTGAATTTATGACTGACTTATACAAAATGTATGGCGATTGGAATTTGGTTTTGGCTGCTTATAATAGTGGGCCGGGGAACGTAAACAAAGCGATACGTAGATCTGGCGGACATAAAGATTACTGGAAAATTAGAGCATGGTTACCTCGTGAAACAAGAGGATACGTGCCAGCATTTATTGCTGTGAACTATATGATGAACTATGCTGAAGAATATGGCCTTTACCCTGAAAATAATCAACTTTATAGTAGTCATGTAGATACCGTTGAGGTACGCAGAGCAATTTCCTTTGACCAGCTGGTAGATTACATTGATATCTCAAAAGATGAGTTGGCATTTTATAACCCTACTTATAAACTTGATTTTATTCCGGAAGATAAAAATGGTAAAACATTGTGCTTGCCTATGCCAAAGATTGGCATTTACTTAATGAATGAAAAAGCAATTTATGCTGATATTCGTCGTCAAGAAATTAAGGACAGCCTCGATGGAAAAGAGAAAAAAGAAGCGGTAGCTGAGTCTACTGTTCATTACGTTAGAAGTGGTGAATTCTTAGGATATATTGCAGATCGCTACAATTGTAGGGTTAGTGATTTGATGGCTTGGAATAATCTCCGTTCAACCCGTCTTAACCCAGGTGACAAATTAATTATTTACACGAATGGAAAAACTTCTCCACAAGCTCAAAAGCCAGCACCAGCAGCCCCAAAAAAGCCAACAGAAGTAAAAGCTGATGGGAAGTATCAAGTTCATGTAGTACGCAGTGGAGATACTTTATGGGATATTGCAAAGGAGTACAGCGACACTTCTGTAAACGATCTAAAACGCCTTAATGGAAACTTAGACTTTAGAAGACTTAAGCCCGGTATGCAGGTGAAAGTAAAAGAAATTGGATAGGAAATAAAGAAAGTTAGTATGATTAGATATATTAAAAATGGTTCTTTTTTATTAATTGTAGCGTTAGCTTTTGCTTGCGGTAATGTTAAAGTAGACAAAGCAAGTTTGCCGAATAGCTCAGGGAAGTATGGAGAAGTTCTAGTAGTAGTCGATTCTAGCTTTGAAAACAGGAAAACAGGAGAGCAATTAGAACAGATATTTTATAAAGCAATGGTTGGGATGCCCCAGCAAGAGGCTATGTTTAGAATGTCAACAGTTGCTCCAAGAGGGTTTCAATCTATCTTAAAAAGAAGTAGAAATGTTTTAAAATTGAGTATTGGAAAAGGCAAGAAAACGGATATTATTATAGAAAGAGATGTCTGGGCTAAAAACCAATTATTCATTCAAATAACCGCAGCTTCAGATGAAGATGCTGCAAGAATTTTAGAAAAAAATAGGAAAACCATACGCGATTACTTTAATGAAGAAGAGCTTAAAAGACTAAAAGAGCAGTACTCTATTAAACCGCAAGATGATTTAATTTCTGGGATGGAAGAAAAACACCAGTTAAGTCTTTTAGTTCCTCCCGGTTTCATTAAAGTTGATGACTTTTCAAATGGTTTTTGGCTAAAAAAAGAAAAGTCAATAGGTGAACATCAGGTAATACAAGGACTTAGTGTTTATTACTCTCCATATGATCAAGATAGTGTTTTTAAGACCAGTTATATGGTTGAATTGAGGAATGTATTTACAGAAAAATATATTCAAGGAGTGAGAGATAGTTCTTACATGCAAGTATATGGAGAATATTTGCCCGAAACTCAAGAAATTAACCTCAACGGTTCGTATGCAGTAGAGTATAGAGGCCTTTGGAATATGACGAATGATCTTATGGGAGGCCCATTTTTGCATTATACCTTTGTTGATGAGGAAAACAATAGGGTTATCAATCTGGATGGGTTTGTTTTTGCACCAAAATTTAACAAACGCGAATATCTACGAGAGCTAGAAGCCATAATGAAGTCAGTGAAAGTAGTCTCAAGTGAAAAGGCGACATAAAACGAATTAGTTTTAGTGCAGTTTCACATATTCGGCACTTTGAGGCTCTTTATCTCTAATTTCTGGCGCATCAAAATCGAAGATTTCGAATACATGGCGGTGAATATTTTGGGCAATGTATGAAGTTGGTAAATCATTGCAATCCATACCAAATGGCTCTTCAACTTCAGCTGAGATATATTCAATACCAACAAGAGCATAAGAAACAAACATCGTAATTGGAATAGCATACCAGTCTAAATTGGGAGCTAAAATCATTGGTAATAAGATACAATAGGTAGTAATAAAAAGCTTTATAAAGAAATTATGGGCATAGGGTATTGGTGTTGCTTTTATGCGTTCACACGCGCCTTGGATGTCTAAAAGCGCCATGCACTCTGCCTTGAAGTTAGCATATTCGAACCCATCGTATATTTTTTGATTGTACAAATCCTGAATATGAGCGTAAAGGTCATTTGCAATTTTATTGGGAATGTGAGTAACTGCCTTCTTTGCTGTTTTCTCGTAGTCTTGATTATACTCACTTATCAGCGAATAGTCTTTGTGGTCTCTCAAATGGTCTCTTAGTGCATAGCAATAGTTGGCAACAATTAAAGCAAACTTATGGTGGTGTGGTTTTGGAATTACACGATTGGCCATTATTGCCAAAAAGCGTGTTTTATTGATAAGCAATCCCCACTGTTTTCTTCCTTCCCACCAGCGATCGTAAGAAGTGTTAAGTCGAAATACCATCAATAATGAAAGCATAATACCCAATAACGAATAGATAGTGGTATCAAACTTCATGTGGAAGTCATATAAATGCTCTTCAATTATAACAATTACAGCACTAAATAATCCAATAAATAGCACTGCCTTAAGGCTTTTCTTAATAATGTAACTTTTATGAAAGTGAACTAGACCAGCCCACCATTTTTTTCCATCGTAAATGATCATACCAATAGTTTATAATTGTTTAAAGAGTTTATGCTCATAGCACCACGCCCAATTTTCACCAACTTCAGCAGAAACTATAACAGGGTGCCCGCTTTTTTTATGGTGACTTGAGGCATGTTTATTTTTTGAAGAATCGCAACACCCAATAATTCCGCAGGAAGTGCACATTCTTAAATGCACCCAGCTATCGCCCAAATTAACGCACTCTTCACACACCTTATTTTCGATTGAAGAATTAAATTCAACTGATGCTAAATGCTCACAGATTTTTACTTTTAAGCTCACTCCTCAGTTACTTGATAAGTATTCATGAACCATTTTTATCGTCATTGCACCTTCTCCAACAGCTGAAGCCACACGATTCATTGCTCCTGCCCTTACATCACCTGCTGCATATATACCAGGAGAGCAAGTCTCTAATAATGCAGGTTCCCGCACTTCTTTCCATACTTTTTTAAACTCCTCATACCGATGTAAGTCTCGACCTGTTTCAATGAATCCCTTTTCGTTTTTAATTATTCCAAGCTCCAACCAGTCGGTATAAGGTTTAGCTCCAATGAATAAAAATAAAGCTCCTGCATTTAACTCTTCTTCTGACTTTTTTTCATTATTCCTTAAAATGATTTTTTCAAGGTGGCTATTTCCTCTAGCTTCAATTACTTCAGAATGACTAAGTATTTTAATATTTTCTGTTTTTTCCAACTGTTTAATAAGGTACTCCGACATGCTTGACTTTAGAGAGTCTTTGCGAATCACAATATTAACAGCAGAGGCAAAATTGGCTAAATACATGGCAGCTTGACCAGCAGAATTCCCTCCTCCAACAATGAATACATCTTTATTTTTACATGCTGCCGCTTCCGTCATTGCAGCACCATAGTAAACACCCGCCCCAGTAAAGTTTTCTACTCCCTTTGCCTCTAGTTTTCTATAATTTACCCCACTTGAAATAACAACACACTTAGACATTATCTCTGAGCCATCTACAAGTTTTATAATTTTATAACCATCTTTTACTTCGATTTTGACCACTTCTTGTGGGGATAAAAACTCAGTTCCAAAACGTGTAGCTTGTGTTATGGCTCTTCTTGCTAAATCTTGTCCACTCAAGCCACTTGGAAAACCCAGGTAGTTTTCTATACGTGAACTTGTTCCTGCTTGGCCACCTGGCGCTCTTTTTTCAATAAGGAGGGTAGATAGGCCTTCTGAAGCACCATAAACAGCTGCTGCAAGACCAGCGGGACCAGCACCAACGATTACTACATCATAAACGTTTTCTTTAGCTTCTGGCTTCATCCCAATGGCAATAGAAAGGCTTCTTATATCAGGATCAATTAATTTTTCACCCTCCTCTGTTATAACAACGGGAAGGCTTGCTTCGTCTATAGAAAATTCTTTCATCATATCTCCAACCGCGTCGCTTGATTCATAATCAAACCACCTATAAGGAACTAAGTTTCCACTTAAAAAGTCCTTCAGCACATGTGATTTTGGAGAGTATTGTAATCCAATGATTTTCAGTCCTTTATATTCTGGAATTACATTGTTTTTCCAGTCTTCTAGTAAGTCATCAAGCACAGGGTACAGTTTTTCCTCAGGAGGGTTCCATGGCTTCATAAGGTAATAGTCGAGCTGAACATCATTTATTGCTTTAATGGCCGCATCTGTATCTGAATAAGCTGTAAGGAGAACCCTTTTGCTTTTTGGAAAGAGACTTTTAGCTTTCTCTAAGAATTCTACCCCAAGCATTTCAGGCATTCGCTGGTCAACTAATAACAACGCTATCGTCTCTGACTTCTTTTTAAGACCAGTTAATAGTTCTAATGCTTCATTGGCGGACTCTGTGCTTAAAACTCTAAAATCTTTTCGATATTGGCTTTTTAAGTCTTGCGAAATTGCTCGTAAAACTTGGGCATCATCATCAATTGATAGAATTATTGGCTTGCTCATGGGTTTTTATTCATATGGGATACATACTTCAAAAGTAGTTGTTCCAGGGGTTGATTTTAGCGTTAACTTTCCATTGTGATGATCTACAATCCGTTTAGCGACATCGAGACCAAGCCCTGTGCCTTCCCCCACCTTTTTGGTTGTAAAAAAAGGATCGAAGATGTGTGAAGCATCTTCTTTTGATATTCCAGAACCGTTATCTTTAACAGATACTATTAAAAAGTTATTCTCTTTTTTAATATCTATTTCTAGTAAACCTCCCTTTTCTGGTAATGCATCTATAGCATTGTCGATTAAGTTCATCCAAACTTGATTGATTTCACTTGGAAGCAGATTTATATTTGGAAGCCCATTCTCCACTTCTAACTTTAGTTCAACATTTTTCCTTTTAATTTTATGATTTAGAATGGCAAGTGTATCTTCAATTCCAATGGATGGGTCAACAAGCTCTCTGTTTTGAGATCGATCCATATGAGTATAACTCTTAATTGATTTTACTAAGTCAGCAATTCTACTGCTTGATTTCTCAATTTCATCAACCATTTTTTCAGTAGCTAAGACTTGTGCTAGCCATCCTATAACAGCAGGAAAGTCCTTATCGTTTAGTTTTTCAAAAAGAAGTTCAAAATCCTCCTTTTGGAAGCTATAGTCAACGAATAAGTTGGAATAGTCATCGGCATCATGAATATCTTTTTCCATTAAATATTCAATAATCTCATCTTCCAGTTCCGTTTGCTCAAGAAGATTTAACCTTTTGTGGGGAGTGTTTATTTTTTCGAACAGCACATCATTTACTAAGTCTACTTGTCTATCACTTGCCGCAATATTCATTACAGCCTTAAATTTGTCAGGAACTGTTCCTAAATGGCGTTTTAATAAATGAGAGCTTCTAACTATTGCTGATGCAGGGTTATTTAATTCATGCGCTAGGCCTGCAGATAGTTTTCCCAGCGCCATTAATTTTTCGTTTTGTTGCTGAGATTGTGTGAACTCTCTTACTCTAGAGGTCATGCTATGAACCAATACAGTTGTTAACTCCTGATGTTTTTGAATCAGTTCAGGAAAATGTTTTTTATGTAATGATAAAACAGCAGCATCTTCTATAGCAACTGCACTGCCGCTTGCTGACTGCATTCGAGAATAGGGTAGCAGTCCAGTTACAGTTCCTTTCTCAAACGTTCCAACATCTCTCCAACCTCCTTTTTGCTCTATTCTTATTTGAAACTTACCTTCAACAATCATTCGCATTTGGTTGACTTTGTCGCCTTTTTTAAAAATAAAATTTCCTGCCGGATAACATTGCAGCTCGCTTTTTTCTAAAAGCCATACTTTAGTGGCTTGAGGTAAATCTTTGAAGTCAAGGATAACATCCAGAAGGGATAAACTTTTTTCTCTTTTCATTAGTTGCTAAAATCTTCTTCGTCAACCACTTTTAGTTTACGGCTTATAAAAATAGACACTATTCCCATGAAAATTGCAAAATAGCCTACCCAATCATAGTGAAGTAGTTTTCCATCTTCTCCCTGGCTAATAATTAGTCCAGCGATATAAGCTGCGAAACCGTTTGTAAGCTGCCTACAAGCTGAATTAAAACTCATAAAGCTTCCTCTATTTTTAGGCTTAACGGATGAGGTAACCATAGCAGTTGAAGGGATCATTCTACCCGATCCAAACACAAAAAAAAGAGAAGTAATTAGTAATACTAGTGGAATAGGACTCTTACCAATGTTTGTTATAAGAAACACTGGTACTGATACGGATATAACCGTAAAAGCGAAGACCTTGGTTCGACCAAACCGATCAGAAAGCTTACCTATCAAAGGGGCACTAAATATGGTTAATGCACCACCAACCAGATAAATGTATGTGATCTGTTGTTCTGAAAACCCAACGTTTGAAACCATATAAGGGCTAATAAAAGGCACTATTGAGAAATGACTAAGCATTAGAACAATACCAAAAAGTAATGCTCGAATTTGATTTTTATTTCTAGTTACATTTTGGATTATTTCAATAGGGCTGGGGTTGTCTTCACAATCATCAATATGATCAGTCATGGATGGAATGAAATACCAGACTGGAATAATAGTAATTAGTGCTAATAAACCGAGTATTAAAAAAGGAAAGTGCCAATCTGAAATACTGGCTAAAAATAATCCGATAGGAACTCCAATAACCGATGCGGCTGAAAAAGAAGCCATTACTACTCCCATTGCTGAAGCTCTACGTTCATTTGGAATTGCATCTCCTATAATTGCCAAAATTAAAGCTCCGAGAACTCCACCAAATAGTCCTGTAATAGCTCGAGCTAATAAAAGCATGTGGTATGAGTTTGCTATACTACAGCTTAAAGTGCCTAATGCAAAGCCAGTTGCCATAATCAATATAGCTTTTTTACGATCAAAGCGATCAATAAAAAAGGCGCCGATAAACCCCGATATTCCTGCACTAAAAGTGTAAGTTGAAACAAGTAAAGCGAATTGACTGGGAAGTATGTCAAACGCTTTCATTAATTGAGGCCCTAAAGGCATCAGAATCATAAAGTCGGTAATGTGAGAAAACTGAATAACTGCTAGAGTGAAAAGCAGCGCTTTTTCTTTATTCATTGAGTTGATAAAGGTAGTATTTTGATTAGCTAAAAACTACTTCAAAAACTTGTTTCGTTTTTAAGTTCTCCAAGTTTATATTTAATTGAATGCTATAATACCTAAGAAGCACATTCAATAAAGTTGTACGTTCACTTTTGTTTTTGATTGAGCGATTTTCTGCAGCATATTTAAATAACTCCAACACTTCTCTTTCGTAAAAATCTGTATGAGTTGGCTTTAAGTTCACCGATGTTCCTTCAATGAGATCAAAGTAAATGTCTTGCTTGTTTAAATGCGGCTGCAACCCCAATTCAGAAAGCAGATCTAAAAGAAACGTGATGTGAAACCCATTCTTAATCTTTGTTTCATGTAGTTGCTTTAACTCTTGTTCTAAAAACCGATAAAGTGAATAGTTCTGTTCTTCTTCTTTTATTATTTTACCTAAAAACTCTGCTATAAAATACCGAAGAGAGTTAGTTGCTATATCCTCTTGAAACATATTATAATCAGAAGAGAAACTGACTTCTTTAATTCTACTTATTGATGAGTTTTTCGAAACATAGCAGACAAAGTCAATAAAACAAAGCGGTTGTAGATAACTCGTAAAGTTTGATTTACTTTTTTTTGACTTGTTACTAATTAATGAGATTAATCCTTTTTCTTTTGAAAAAACATGACTTATTAAAGAAGAGTCACCATACTTTATCGAGCCTAAAACAATTCCTTCACTAGAAAGTAACATTAATTGACAAACATTATTTTACCAATTTGAGTTTTCAGGTTATCAATTTCGCTTTCAGCACTATTGAAAATTAAATAGACACCAGTTGAAGCTCTTCGACCATTAAAATTGTTGCCATCCCATAATACCTGCCCTCCTTCAGATTCCAACTCTCTTATTAATCCACCATTTATATCGGTTATTTTAACTGTTGTATTGTTCATTAATCCACTTATGGTTATAGGGCCTGTGTAATTTGGTCTTACAGGGTTAGGGAACACCTTTACTTCAGTGAAATTTTCTTTGCCTTCAGCTACTGCTCCTCGATAAGAAATAATTCCTTCAGAAGTTCCGAAATAAACCTCCCCTGTTTCTTGATCTATAGTTATTGCATTAATTGTATTAGAAAATAAGGGGCTGTTATCTTCATTAAAACTTGCCAATGTTTCTTTTCCATCTTCAGATAGTAAAAGTACTCCTGAGGTTTCGGTACCAATCCATTTTTGGTTTGCACCATTTATTGCAATATCTGATATGGGAACATTTTTTAAAAGGATTTCATTATTCTCTCCATCATTAAAGATTATTCTATCAAAGTCCCTGTTTTCTATTTCAAATACACCTGACGGATTGAAATGTACTGCGACTCCATCTGCTGTTCCTATCCACACTAGTCCATTTAAATCCTTCTCCATTTTTATACCTCTTCCAGTAGGAATATTTCCTAATCCTGGTGAGCTGACTAATTTGATTGTTCTATCATCTGAAGTATTATCGATAGTGCCATTGTCATCAAAAACTAATATTGCGTCGTCTTTTGGAAGCGCTATCCATTTATAGCCTTCATCAGTTACAATCACATCATGGATAGCTGTTTCGGCGCTTCTTAAGAAATCATTAAAATCGAAGCTTTTCCATGATCCATTGGCTTTTCTAACGGCCAAACTGTTGACACTAAACGTATTGGCTATCCATAAGTTAAAATCATCATCGAAGTAAGATTCACCTGTACCAATCCAATTGAAAGATGCCAGTGCTTCCCGAATACTTAAACTAGAGTTGCTCGTATCAAACTTTACAAAGCTGTTATTTCCTCTATAACGAAGCATACCATTTCCCAACATACCAAAGTAAACATCATCATTTCTTGGGTCAATAGTAACAGATAATACATCAAATAGATCATTTAATATCGGTAGAGAAAAAGAACTAAACGAATTCCATTGACCGTTTTTTAAATGATATATTTCAAGCCCCCTAAAAGAATTACCATAAGTGGAGGAATGTCCTCCATTGGCGCCCCAAAGGTTTCCATTCTTAAAGTCCATGTCGAAAATGTCTTTATCTGAAGGTCCGTTTGGTTTTATTGCCCCTCTTAGTTCGCCACTAATTTTGGTATAAAGCACTAGTGGGTCTCTTAAAGTTACAAGGTAAACAATATCATTTTTCGAAACGGCTCCAACAGAAGTGTTGTTATTTATAGGCGTTTCATTAGAGATGTCACCATTGGGGTTTAACTCCGCAAGACTAGCCTCTGTAAGAATTTGAATACCATTATTATTTAGGCTTGTTATAGTTATAATTTTTTGACTTTGATAGTTGGGATGAGATTCAAATTTATTTTGTTTTCTAACGAATAAGGAGTCATTGTCATCAATATCAGTCGTAACCAAGATTAGATTTCCTCCTAGCTCATTAAGTATTTTAATTGTTGTATTCGATTTAAAGTCTTGTCGTTTCCATGAATTAAAATCTAATAAGTTTTGATTTACATTAGCAGCATAATAGCCTTGATTTGTTGCAGCATATAAAGTGTCGCCAATTTGTTCTGTAGAGTTTACAAAAATTCCTTCTCCACCACTGCTAAATTTATAAGTATCTTTTATTTCCTCCTTTGATATGTCTAATGCTACTATACCGAAATTAAAAGATAAGTAAGCAATATTTCCTTCCAGCTTTATTTCATTAATGGTTCCTTCTTCGGAGCTATTTTTTATAAAGGGTATATTCGTAACTCCCTTAGATGTAATGAGATCGATATTTGCATTGTTGTAAACAACTATCAATTTATTAAGGCTATTTGAATGAGCTATTTTAAGAATTCCAACATCGTTTAGTAAGTTGACTTTTGAAAACTTAGAGATTGAATTATCATTTATGTTAAAGGAAAATAATCCAGTTTCTGTACCACAGTAAATAATGTTGTCGGCTACAGCTATAGAAGTCCCAAATCGATAGGGTAAATGATCTGTCCATGTGCCGATAGGGCTTAGTTGTGCCTGTGCAGAAAAGCAAAGAGCAAAACTCCCTAGTAAAATAAAAAATCTCATAAAATCAAAAGCTATACTCATTAAACATTATTGACCCTAAATTATTGCTTAAAATTAAGAGTATATTTGCAAATCTTTTGGCTCCGTAGTTCAACTGAATAGAATATCAGATTTCGGCTCTGACGGTTGCAGGTTTGAATCCTGCCGGAGTCACAATTTCTTTAAAACCACACATTACAAATGTGTGGTTTTTTTGATTCGCATATCATCAAGATAGTTTCGAGCTAGAAATTGGAAATAATCTACTAAATTTTTGTAAAACTAAAGCCTTTGCTTCTGGAGCTATTGTAAACACTGGTCTTCAGTGGCTGCTGTTTTAAGCAGCTCTCAGCCCCTTTCTGTTTTTTTTAATGCAATTCTATGTAAGCGCGAGTCGCTTTATTAGAGTGTACAAAAACGCCTCATAGTTCAGTTTTCCTAAAAATATAGATTTGTGATGAATAGGTTTCGTCTTTTTTTCCTTTTAGGTTTGATATTAATCCTATCAAGAAGGCTTTTACCAAATTGACTTTACCATTCATATATTTTTCACTAAGCATGCTCACATAGAATGAATCGAACTTCATCGGGAGAGTTTTGTGTAAGCTTAGACCATGATTTTCGAATAACTTTTTAATAGTGTTTGGGGTAAAATGGTAGAGATGTATTGGAACATCATATGCCGCCCAATATTCTTTATAGTGTTTTGCATCATATGATTCGTGATTCGGAACAGCAATAATAAGGTAACCATCATTTTTTAAAATTCTCTTTAGCTCTTTAATTCTATCATTAAGATGGTAAACATGTTCTAATACGTGCCACATAGTAATAAAGTCAAAACTCTTGTTCTCTATCCTTTTTATTTCGCCTTCTTCGCTGACACTTAATCTAAAGTTTTTTATAGCTTGCTCTCTTGCGACAGAAGACGGTTCAATGCCCTTAGTTTGATATCCGCTCTGTTGCGCTTGATTCAAATATTCTCCTGTACCACAGCCAATATCCAATAAGTTTTTGCCATTGCTTAATGTGCCTAATAGTTTGACTTTTTTCTTAAGTGTGAAATTTCGAACTATTTGGTATAATTTGTTGACTATACCTTTCGAAGTATTGCTGTGAGAGATGTAATCTTCAGATTCATAATAACGACCTAACTGGTTCTCCTCTGGAATAGGGTTGGTAAAAGTAAAGCCGCATGAACTGCATTTCACTACTGTGAAGTCTTCTTTGCTTACAGAGTAATCCTTACAAATTAAGTGTTTTTCAAAACTAGTCCCTTTGCATAAAGGGCAATTACTTATAGTGTTCATTAAAATTGTTTCACGTGGAACATTCGTTTATCTTCCCATGTGGATAAGTAAAACTGATATATCAGATGGGGAAACTCCGCTTATTCTAGAAGCCTGTCCAATTGTTTCTGGTTTAATCTTGTTTAGCTTTTCTCTTGCTTCAGAAGATATAGAATTGAGTTTGCTATAATCAAAATTGTCTTTTATTCTAACTTCTTCTAGGCGATTTAGTTTGTCCGCCATTTCTTTTTCACGAACAATATAGCCGTCATATTTAATTTTGATTTCAGCTTGTTCTAAACAGTCTTTAGAATATTTGGTAAGCCCAAACTGATCAAAACTTTGGTTGTGTAAAATTGATTCCATGCTAACTTGTGGTCTGGAAAGAATGGATGAAAGTTTTACTTTTTGTTTTATTGGGCTGGTGCCAGATCCTTCTAAATATTCATTTACCTCGTCGGGATCAATGCTGCTTTCTTGCAGTTTCTTGAGTATGGTTTCGGTTTCTTTTTGCTTGTCTTGAACTTTTTTCAAACGTTCATCTGGAGCAAAACCAATTGAATTTGATAAGGCTGTTAACCTCACATCAGCATTATCTTGTCTTAATAAGATTCTATATTCTGCTCTAGAGGTAAACATTCGATATGGTTCTTCAGTACCTTTTGTGATTAAATCATCAATTAAAACACCTATATATGCTTGATCTCTTCTAAGCACCAATGGTTCTTTTTCCTGAACCTTTAAGCTGGCATTTAGACCTGCCATTAGGCCTTGCCCTCCAGCTTCTTCATAACCAGTTGTGCCATTAATCTGACCTGCAAAATAAAGGTTCTCTATTAATTTTGTTTCTAAAGTGTGTTTTAATTGTGTTGGAGGGAAGTAATCATATTCAATGGCATAACCAGGTCGGAAAAGCTTCACGTTCTCAAAACCATCTATTAATTTAATGGCTTTCATTTGAATGTCCAATGGGAGCGAAGTAGAAAAACCATTAACATATATTTCTACCGTATTCCAGCCTTCTGGCTCCACAAATATCTGATGCCTGTCTCGCTCTGAAAAGCGCTCTATTTTTTCTTCTATAGAAGGACAGTATCGAGGTCCAGTTCCTTCAATCGACCCACTAAACATAGGTGAACGGTCTAGTCCATCCTTAAGCGTTTCGTGTACATTAGGGTTGGTATATGTAATGTGACAGCTCAACTGTTTCTTCAAGGGATTAGTATTGCCAAATGAAAACTTACTTGGAAATTCATCACCTTTTTGTTCAATCATTTTTGAGTAATCCAAAGAGCGGGCATCAACCCTCGGAGGGGTGCCAGTTTTCATTCTTCCATGATCAAACCCTAAGGATATTAATTGTTCTGTTATTCCTGTAGAGTTTCTTTCTGCTGCTCTTCCTCCACCAAAATTTTTATCTCCTACATGGATTAATCCATTTAAAAAAGTACCATTTGTCAGAACAACTGATTTAGATTTTATCTCAAGTCCCAATGATGTTTTTACACCAGTCACCTTTCCAGATTCAGTGGTAATTCCAACAACCGTATCCTGCCAAAAATCTACATTTTTTGTCTGCTCCAACATTAATCGCCATTCTTGCGCAAATAACCAACGATCACTTTGGACTCTTGGGCTCCACATCGCAGGGCCTTTGGAAAGATTCAACATTCTAAATTGCACAGCGGTTTTGTCTGCAACTATACCAGAATAACCACCCATCGCATCAATTTCTCTCACGATTTGACCTTTAGCTACACCACCCATAGCTGGGTTGCAAGACATTTGTGCAATGGTTGACATGTTCATTGTAACTAAGAGAACAGAAGCACCACTATTTGCGGCTGCTGCAGTTGCTTCGCAACCTGCATGTCCGCCACCAACTACTATTACATCGTATTCATTTAGCATCTTAAAAAATTTTGTTTCACGTGGAACGCCTAATTTTCAGAACGCAAAGTTAGGCAAAAATCCTCTTGACCCCTTATTTCTTGGGCTTCTTCTGGAGTTTTGTCGCCATAGCCAATGAGGTGTAAAACACCATGAATGATTACACGGTGTAATTCGTGGTTGAAATCAAGATTTAAAGTTGAAGCATTATCTTTAACTCGTTCAACACTTATAAAAACATCTCCAGAAATGGTTTCATCTTTAACATAATTGAAGGTGATTACGTCCGTGTAAGTGTCGTGATTGAGATATTCTTTGTTAAGGCTTAAAAGGTACTCGTCGGTGCAAAAAATAAAATTAAGTGAACCCGTTTGTTTGCCTTTTTTGGAAATACATAGTGAAATCCAATCTGATACATCAGATTGTTTAGGAAGATTAAAGTCAGTTTGCTCTGAAAAGAATTGAATGTTTTGGCTCAATGCCTCAATGTCTATTAAAACTTATTTTTACTTCAGAGCCACTTTCGTTAAACTCTACCTTATCGGATAGATTCCTCATTATAAAAATACCACGACCATCAGGCTTTTCCAAATTATCTGGGTGGGTAGGGTCTGGTATATCATCATAGTTAAAACCACCACCTTGATCTACGATTTTGAAAGTGAATTCTGTTTCTGTTGGGTCAAATTCAAAAGACACTAACTTTTTGGAATCTAGTTTATTACCGTGTTTAATTGCATTATTTACAGCCTCAGATAGTGAGACTAAAATATTGCCATAAATTTCTTCTGATATGTTGTATTCTTCTTTGAGACTTTCAACAATCTGCTCCACTTTAGCTAAAGTGTCTATTTCAGAAGGGAGCTGGTGCTTGTGGATAGAAGTGCTTGCCATCATTATTCTAGTTGATTAAAATACTCCGAAACTTTAAGTTTGTAAAAGCTATTAAAGCTTGGGGGTAAGGTTTTTAGAAGTTCAATTTCTTTTTCTTTTCGTTTATTATACTCAAAAATTGTTTTTGGGTTTCGATTAATTTCATCAGTAAACTCTACAGCCTCTCTTTTTTCTTCTTTTTCCCTTTCACGCTCTGCCTTTTCAGACTGTAACAGACGTGTTAAAATTTCTTGCTGACGCAATAAAGTTTGATTAGTTATCTGCTTATTAACCAGGTCTGTTTCCGTTTCTTCCATTAATTCTCCAATTTTTTTCAAACTTCCTCCACCATTACCATTACTTTCACCGATTTCTTCCTGCATTTCTTCAATCGCTTTCCTAAGCGCTGCTTGTTTTGCAGCCATTTGAGCTAGCTCTTTGCTCATACCCGCTTTGCCACCTTGACCAGGCTTACCACTTCCTTTTTTTCCGCCTGGCTTTTCACCTTCCTCCATGGCTTTTTTCAAGGCTTCCATTTGTTTATTCAGTTGCTGTTGCATTTTTTTCATTCCTCCTTTACCTGAAGAAGGTTTTCCACCTCCAGGCTTTTCACAGTTACCTTTTCCTTGTTGCATTTGCATCTGCATTTGCATATTCTGGATAGCCTCATCCAACAATAAGGCTAAATTATTGATTGATGTCATCGATAGTTGTTGTCTTGAATTCGCCAATGATGTTCTTCGTTCACCCAATTCATCAATTGCTTTTTCCATGTTGAAGTTAACACTAGAAATTTCTTTATTAATGATGCTTTTTAGTTGAATGACTCGTTTACTTAAAGCAAAAAGAGAGTCTTCTATGATTTTAGAATCATCTTTAAGTTTTTTCTGCTCTTGAGCCAAACTCACATATTGTGGATCATTTTGATTGGTATTTTTTAATTGCTCCATCACTGCTTCCTGATCAAATGAAAGTTCAATCAAGTTTTCTAAAATAGCTCTTAAATCTTCGAGGTTTTCTGCATTTGCCTGAGATTGCATTTTGCTCTGCATGTCACTCAGTTTTTGAGAAAGCTCTTCCATTTTGCTTTCTGATTTTTGTTGCTTTTCAGAAGCGTTTTTCTTGTTTTTTTTAGAGAGCTCTTCTGAACTTTCTTTCATGTTCTTTTTGATCTCCTCCTCCATAGGTGAAGTGTCTTCCATTTTATTGGGCTCCTCCAATTCTTGGTTTTTTTTCTCAATGTCATCAAGTTTTTCGCTCAATTCTTCGAACTCTTTATTAAGCTCATCTTGCTCCTTTTTTAGGTCCTCTTCTTCACTTCTTTTTTCAAGTGACTCTTCTTTTAATTTTGCTTGATCTTCTTTTATTTCATCAAGCTTTTCTTTTGCCTCACTTAAATTTTTTTCTAACTCTAATTGTTTGAAAAGCTCTAAATTTCTATCCAACTCTTTTTCTAATTCATCATTACTTAATTCGATTTTTTCCAATGACTTTTGAAGCTCGTTTTTATTGAGCTTTTCCATCATTTTCTCCATTTCTTTCATCATCTCCTTCATTTCATCACTCATCACATTTTTAAAAAGCTCTTCTAATTGCTTTTGTTTTTCCAGAAGGGCTTCATCCTCGGGGGAGAACTCTTCTTGCATGCGATTGTTTTTTTCATTTTTTTGATTGATCTTTTTTAATGACTCTTGGACCTTCTTTTGTTTTTCCAAGAGCGACTCCAGTTGCTTTTTCTCTTGAAAACCCATTTCCTTTTTAGTCAATAGCTTCTCTTTGAGATCCTCTAAGTCTTTCTTTATTTCTTTGGTGAGTTTTATGTTTTCGGTTAATTCTTTTTTTACCTCCTCGCTGGTTTTTTTGTTTTTTTCAACTAGTTCGTCTTTAGTTGGAGCTTTAAATTCTTGTTTGCTTGTCCTCGCCGACTTACTCCCATTTACCCCATCATTGTCCCAAACTTCAAAGTAGTATTCTACTCGATCTCCGGCTTTTAATTGAAATTGATTACTGTTCCAGGCATGGTAAAAATCAGTTTGTGGAAGCGACTTGTTAATAGGGATTTCTTCGCTAAAAGGTTTGCCAATGGAATCATTGATACCGATAAATTGAGCATGAAAGACAAGTCGACTAAATCCATAGTCATCTTTAACAAAACCTTTGAAGTAGCGCATCTT
Organism: Vicingaceae bacterium; assembly: GCA_040218815.1. Taxonomy (GTDB): domain Bacteria; phylum Bacteroidota; class Bacteroidia; order Flavobacteriales_E; family Vicingaceae; genus JAVJQS01. Next base: position 137,379 of record JAVJQS010000007.1, read on the forward strand.
AGGATTCAAGGAGTCGTCTTTTGCATCAACTTCAATCGAAGGGCGTGAATCCTTGACCACATTTAAGTTGTAGTAGACCGTATCTTCAAATTGCAAGTATTTATTAGATGTACTAATACCGTACTGTTGGCTATAATAAAACCTATCTCTAAATGTGAACTCATTTTCAGCGCTTTGCGCCAAATTGATTGCTGAATCCTTAGTTATAAAAATAAGCTCATCTGTTTCAACCGTCCTAAACAACCACTTAACTTGGGTGCCCTCTGGAATAACCAAGTCTCCTGTATTGTTAATAGTCTGGTTCTTTTTATTTATGTAAGCAGGATAATCTATTAAAATTGAAAAATCAACCAGCAAAGGTTTTGGTTGGACCTTTAGGATATAGCTTTTTGAAGTGAATTCACCATCTGAAAAATTAAACTCAACATTTTCTTGAACATTTTTAAAACTATACTGAAAGCTATCTTGACTTTTTTTATTCATTAAAAATTGCTGATCTGCATACTGAATATTTAAGCTGTTAGGCAACTCCTGTCCTTCAACAGAGATTAAAATAGTGTAATCTCCATTTTTATAGGCGTGGAGTTTTTTATTTTCAATGGTTACTTTATAGGGAGCCATCGGTACAAACTCTTGAGTATGGGCAACCAAGCGATTCGTGCTTTCAGTGATTATTTTAGAATCAACTACTGCTATTACTATTATCAATGTTGTGGGGACTACCAAATACTTCAAGTATTTTTTGTTTTCCCCTAAGTTGATTGCTAAACTAAATGGTATCGGAGAGAGCTCATTAATTTTTTGGTTGATGCTGGCGTTAATAAGGTCAGATGAATTATTACTCTGCTGCTCTTTAAGTTGCAACACATTAAATAGCTTGTCATTGATTTGGTTAAAGTGTTTTCCTATTATAGTTGCAGCTTGCTCATTTGAAATTCTCTTGCCAAATGAAAATAATTTTACAGTAGGCTTGACAATTAAAAACAAAAAGACAATTCCCGTTAAAATGGAATAGCTATAAAACAGTCCTGTTCTAACAGCAGTATTAAAGCGACCTACATATTCAATAAGCACTATGCTGATAAAGAGAGCTATCAACAAACTAATGAAGATAATTAATCCTTTAATCAGCTGATTTGTATAGTACTTGCGAATAAACTCATCCAGTTTATTTAGAAGAAGTTGATAGTTGTTTTCTGGCATTAATGAAGCTCCCTTGTCTAATTTTGAACTACTTGATTTTAACCTATGAAGGTAAGAAAAAGTTTAATGCGAAAAACGGATGAGATTACCTAATGCTAATTTCTTAGAATTTTTGGATTTTAAACCCAAAATAGCGGCCTCATATTTTTTAGGAAAACTCCGATTAGCATCTAAAAGTGATTTTAAATCCATCATTGGAAGTTTGGGCGAGTAGGTATTTAAAACGAAAAAGTGCTGTTCAAGATCTAGAATTTGGACCGATTGTTCCAGTAGTCCTTTTAAGTCTTTTTCTAGTATCCATTTTTCTTTTTTACTGCCATAGCCGAAAGCAGGTGGGTCCATAACTATGCCATGGTACTTGTCTCCTCTACGAATAGATTTTTGCACAAACTTACGTGCATCCTCCAATATCCAACGGATGGTATCTTGTTGGTTTGTTGCTGCATTTTCTCTTCCCCAATTGAGCACTTGCTTCACAGAGTCTACATTGGTAACTAAAGCGCCACTTGCTGCGGCAACAATACTCGCAGCTCCAGTATAGGCAAAAAGATTCAGCACTTTTTTCTCTCCTTTGATGCCTGAAAGTTGGGATTGAATAAAATTCCAGTTTTCAGCTTGCTCGGGAAAAATTCCAATGTGCTTAAAAGCCGTCAACTTTAAGTTGAAGCCTAGGGATACATTTTTATGTTGATAGTTGATGCTCCACTCAGTAGGGGCTGAACTTTGTTTGATCCACTCTCCTGTTTTTCCTTTTTCTTCTTTAAAGTACCAATCTGCTTTTTCCCAACTTGTCGTTGGAAGCAGCGGACTGCTCTTGGCCTCAATTTCAGGCCGATCAAGAATTACTTCTCCAAAACGTTCTAGTTTCCGAAAATTTCCAGCATCTAAAAATTCATAGTCGAGGCCAGCATTGGGCAAAAGAAAAGTGCACTTGTTTTTCATAAAATGGAGTACAGTAGCGTAAAATCTGACTTTAAAGTGAGAAAAATAGCGTATTTACAACAGATTGATTGCAAACTTAATAAATATGGTCACTTTAAATTTTACCTTTGCAGCCTTAAAATTTTATAGTACGATGGATAGAAAAGTAAGAGTAAGATTTGCACCAAGCCCAACAGGACCTTTGCATATGGGTGGAGTAAGAACTGCATTATACAACTACTTGTTTGCCAAGAAACACGATGGAGACTTTTTATTGCGCATAGAAGATACAGATCAAACGCGTTATGTTGAAGGTGCAGAGGCCTACATTCAAGAAGCCTTAAAGTGGTGTGGTATCTTACCAAATGAAGGCCAAGGGTATGGTGGAGATGTGGGACCATACAAGCAATCTGAACGAAAGGAGCAGGACCTATACCGCAAATATGCGCAGCAATTGCTAGATGAAGACAAGGCGTATTATGCATTTGATACACCAGAAGAGTTGGAGCAAATGCGCGAAGACTTGAAGAAAGCTGGAGTGGCAGCGCCACAATACAACGCAATTAGCAGAATGCGCATGAAAAATTCAGTTTCACTTTCAACAGAAGAAGTTGAAAAGAGAATTGCCAATGGAGACCCCTATGTGATTCGCATAAAAATTCCACGCAACGAAGAAATAAAGTTTAAAGACATGATTCGCGGCTGGGTATCTGTGCATTCATCAAATTTAGACGATAAGGTTTTATACAAATCAGACGGGATGCCAACTTATCACTTGGCAAATATTGTAGATGATCACTTGATGAACATCACACATGTTATCCGTGGTGAAGAGTGGTTGCCATCTGCGCCAATGCACGTTTATTTATATGAAGCATTTGGTTGGGAAAATACACGACCTGAGTTTGCGCATTTACCTTTATTGCTTAAGCCCGATGGCAATGGTAAGTTGAGCAAAAGAGATGGAGACCGTTTGGGCTTTCCTGTATTTCCTTTGGAGTGGCAAGACCCAGAAACAAAAGAAGTTTCTTCAGGTTATCGCGAAAAAGGATATTTTCCTGAGGCATTCGTGAATATACTGGCCTTCTTAGGTTGGAATCCTGGAACTAACCAAGAAGTGTTCAGCATGGAAGAATTGATTGAATCATTTTCTTTTGAGCGTGTCGGAAAGGCTGGTGCAAAATATGACCCTGACAAAGCAAGATGGTTTAACCAACAATATTTGCGCTCAAAAAGCAATGAGGCCATTGCCGATGAATTATTGGCCTTTCACGACGAGATAGAAGAAATAAAGCAAGTTGAAAAGCCATACTTAGCTGAAGTTTGTGGATTAATGAAAGAGCGAGCTACATTTTTAGCCGATATTCCGCGAGAAGGAGCTTATTTATTCCACCCTGCAGATGACTTTGATGAAAAAACGGTTCGGAAGAAATGGAAAGAAGACAGTGCAGGGCTGATGGAAGAATGGGCAGATGAACTCGAAAGCTTGAATGAATTTACAGCTGAAAAAGTAGAAGAAAGTTTCAAAAGCTTTTTAGAAAAGAAGGAGTTAGGTATTGGGAGAGTACTTCCACTTTTTAGATTATTATTAACAGGACAAGGTATGGGGCCTTCAATGTTTGCGATTGCAGCATTGTTGGGTAAAGAAGAAAGCTTGAAGCGCATGAAAAACGGAATCTCAACTCTAGGATAATGCACAAAGTACTTTTAGAAAACATGATGTTCCACGCCAAGCACGGTGTTTTCGAAGAAGAGACTACTATTGGAGGGTCCTTTGAGGTGAATTTGGAAATGGAAACTGACTTTAGTAAGGCTATGGAGACGGATCAACTGGAGGGAACGATTGATTATTCAAGAGTGTATGAGTTGATCGAGCAAGAAATGAATGTTCCGAGTAAGTTGCTTGAACATTTAGCAAAAAGGATTTTAGATGTGCTTTATGAGAATTTTACAACAATTCAGTATATCAGGCTCAAAATAAGTAAGATGAACCCACCAATTAATGGAGAGGTGGAGCGTGTTAGCATTGTAATTGAGGAATAGCAGTAAAGTTGTTGAATATAGCATTGAATTCCTTAATTTTGAAGTCGCCAAAAATTGGTCACGTGGCCGAGTGGTTAGGCAGCGGTCTGCAAAACCGCGTACAGCGGTTCAAATCCGCTCGTGACCTCAATAAAAAGTGAAGCCCAACGAAAGTTGGGCTTTTCTTGTATTTAATAGGCAGCAAGTTTACTTGCAAGCCTCTTAAATACAAGAAAAGAGCTGCAAAGCAGCCTTCACTTTTTATTGAAGCAGCATTTAACGTTCATCGGATGGACGAAGTCAATCCGCTAAGTTTACTTGCAAGCCTCTTAAATACAAGAAAAGAGCTGCAAAGCAGCCTTCACTTTTTATTGAAGCAGCATTTAACGAAAACGGATGGACGAAGTCAACCTATTTAAATCAGAAATATAAAAGTTGAAACCTGAAAGGAATTTTTGCTGACGCAAAAATAGTTGTAAGTGTTGTTATTTGCTCACAAGCGAAAAATGGACATAAAAAACCAGCACGCAGTGCATATTGCAAAGTATTGCCTGCCCGCCGAAGAGGAACGAAGGAAGGAAGCAGCATTTTAAATTAGCCATTCCGTTTACAACATTTAAAATTGAATCATTGAACTTAGCAATAAAACAGTATTTATTTTGTTAAGCTCATAAAAAAAACCTACTATTATTATATGGGATCTCATGCTTCGAAACTTGTCCTAGTTTGCACGATTTTAATCTTTTTTACTAGCTGTTATAAAGAAAGAGAGACTTCATACCCTCCAGAATATAAGTTAGGAGATGTAGAATTAAGTAAGACGGAACGCAATTTTCTGCCTTACCAGTTAGGTGATACCATTATCTTTAAAGATTCATTGGGGAAGAGTCAATTATTTGCAGTTGAATCTAAATTAACATTTCTTCCTAGGTACTATAAAAATGAGCCAGCTAGTAATTTAATTGAATATTACGATGTAGAAGTTCAACAAACACTACTAACAGATGGTAAGGGCAATAGCTTTGGATTTGAACTAGTTCCTCCTTTACCAGCCAACCTTACAAAAAATAATATTAATAAGAACCAATTCAATATTAGTTTTCGGATGCAAGGAGCTAGCTCCAACTTCTTTAGTAGCTACATAGATACTACGGATTTTTATTTTGACTTTAATGGTGTTTCAATTCCATTTTATCCTAGCATTACGATTCTAAATAAGACTTTCAATAATGTTTATGAACTATCTAATAGCCTGCCTGGGTTAATTTACTATAATATTAATTTAGGAATTGTTGGTTATAAAACAGGCGATAATACTACTTGGTATTTAGATATTTAGTTTTAAAATGTTATGCCCAACATTCTTCTCATCGACAATTACGATTCTTTCACCTATAACCTCTTTCATTATTTGGAAGAGTTGTCTGATGATGAGGTAGAGGTAATTCGGAATGATGAGTTAGAACTGGATCAAATAGACGAATATCAAGCTATTGTAATTTCCCCAGGGCCTGGGCTTCCTTCATCTTCAGGTAAATTAATGGAATTTTTAGAAAGATTCGCTCACAAAAAGAAGATTTTGGGAATTTGCCTTGGTCAACAAGCTATAGCAGAGCATTTCGGGATGCGATTAAAAAATTTGAACCAAGTTGTTCACGGTCAAGCTAAAAGAGTAAGAGTAATCTCAGGCAAGGACGTTTTATTTAAAAAATTACCTGCTACTTTTAATGTAGGGCGCTATCATTCTTGGGTCATAGAGCCGTCAAGCTTAAGTCCCGATTTTGAGGTAACTTCTTTTGATGATGACAATAACATCATGTCTATTGCCCATAAGTCACTTCCACTAATGGCAGTTCAGTTCCACCCAGAAAGTGTATTAACGGAATATGGGAAAGAGATGATGAAAAATTGGTTGGAGAGCAAACCTACAACTCAAACTTAATGCCCTGTGCTAAAGGTAAATCGTTGCCGTAATTGATGGTGTTGGTCTGTCTGCGCATGTAAACTTTCCAAGCATCAGAGCCTGATTCACGACCACCACCGGTTTCTTTTTCTCCCCCAAAAGCACCCCCTATTTCTGCACCAGAAGTACCAATATTTACATTTGCAATACCACAATCGGAACCTTCAACAGATAAAAAGTACTCCATGTCTCGCATATTGGTCGTCATCATTGCGGAAGACAAGCCTTGAACTACACCATTTTGCAAGGTAATGGCTTCGTCGATTGTTTTATATTTCATCAGGTATAAAATAGGAGCAAAAGTTTCGTGCTGCACAATGTCCCATTCGTTTTTAACTTCAGCAATGGCTGGTTTTACATAACATCCAGACTCAAATTTGTCACCAGATAGCACACCCCCTTCAACCAAGATATTGCCTCCTGCCTTTTTAACTTCTTCCAAGCTGTGCTCATAAGCAGCAACCGCATCTTTGTCTATCAAAGGGCCAACGTGGTTACTTTCATCTAGTGGGTTTCCAATTTTTATTTGTTGGTAGGCGCTTATCAAGTTATCTTTTACCTTATCGTAAATACTTTCGTGGATAATAAGTCTCCTGGTTGAGGTGCAACGCTGTCCACAAGTACCAACAGCACCAAATACTAAGGCTGGAATAGACATTTTTAAATCAGTTGATTCCGTAAGAATTACAGCATTATTTCCACCTAACTCTAATAGTGATTTACCTAATCGTTTAGCAACTGATTGAGCTACAATTTTCCCCATTCTAATTGACCCTGTAGCAGAAATTAAAGGAATTCTTTTGTCATTCGTTAAGAGCTCACCTACTTTGGAGTCTCCATTTATTAAGCAACTAATGCCCTCAGGCAGCTTATTTTCAGCTAGCACTTCGGCAATCAATTTTTGACAAGCCACAGCAGTTAAAGGTGTTTTTTCAGAAGGTTTCCAAACGCATACATCTCCGCAGACCCAAGCTAAAGCAGTATTCCAAGCCCAAACGGCAACTGGAAAATTAAATGCTGAAATTATTCCTACAATTCCCAAAGGATGGTATTGCTCATACATTCTATGATTAGGTCGTTCTGAATGCATGGTTAAGCCATTTAATTGTCTGGAAAGGCCTACAGCAAAATCACAGATATCAATCATTTCTTGTACTTCCCCTAAGCCCTCTTGATAAGACTTACCCATTTCATAAGATACGAGCATGCCTAATGCTTCTTTTTTATCACGAAGTTTCTCGTTGAATTGGCGAACTATTTCTCCTCGTTGAGGAGCGGGCATTTTACGCCAAGATTTAAAGGCAAGTTCAGCAGTATTAATTGTTTCTTCATATTGTTCAGCAGTTGTTGTTGCTACTTTTCCAATTAGTTTTCCATCAACAGGAGAAAAAGAATCAATTAAGTTTCCTTCTTCAGGCATCCACTTGGACCCCGTTGAAGTTCCTGAATTTTTTTCTGTTATACCTAATGATTTTAAAGCTGAAGAAATATCTAACATAATTGTATTTTTTTATCAAACTCAAAAATAAGGGATTATATCAAGCTGAGTAGTCTAATTCAAAAAGTTCAATCATTAAATTTGGCAAAAAAATTAATTGCAAAAAAAGTACAACAAATTGACAACCAAGTGATTTGAATTAACGTAAAGAACAGCAGTTAACTAATTTAACCAATTAATTTTTCAATTATTTTAAGGATTTGTCTGGTGTTTTTAACATGCTTTTTGTGTGCTAAAAAATATTTTAACTTACACCATTAGTGTGAGTTATGGTTGATTGTGTGTGTTAATTTGTTGCGATTACCTAAAGCTATGAACAATTGAGTCTTAAAATAAAAAATATTAGAAATTATGGTTCATAGAGAATTATTGTTTATTTGTACTAAATTGTTATCCACAAGCATGAAGCATTGCGCTGTCTTAGTTTTCTCTTTCCTATTGTCTTCAGCGTTAGTAGCACAAAATTTTAATGATACAATTGACTATCCTGGTGACATTGCCTTTATAGGCTTTAGTGCTGGGCCAGGCGGAGCAAGTGATGAAGATGGTTTTTCGTTTGTTTTACTGGATAGTTGTCCTCCTAATACGCTAATTCGCTTTACCGATGAAGAGTGGCTAGGTACTGCATTTGCTTCACTCGGGGCGGCAGCAGATGTTACTTGGGAGAATACTACTGGGTCTGGGATATCTGCAGGAACTGTAATAGATATGACAGATACCGATAATAATAATTCGGGTATAAGCGCAAGTTCTGGAACTGCAGTTGTTGACTTTGGAGTTTTTAGCGTCGCTAGTGGTGATCAAATCTATGCTTTTCTTGGCACTCGAGCCTCTCCTTTTCCTTTTTTAGCTTTTATTGGGCAGGATAGTTCATTAAATTCCTCACAAACAGCTGTTTTGGATGGTACGGGACTTGTTGCAGGAAAAACGGCAATTCTTACTAATACTGAAGGGTATTTTTCAGGAAGCACAACATGTGGAACTGATATAGCAGCCTGTATTGCTACGATTAATGATTCAGCAAACTGGACCCTAGGCCCCTACACACATCCAACACCAGTTGCAAGTGGGTTTTCTGGCGCGGCATTTGCCCCCCCTGCAGTTAGTATTTCAATTACCACTCAAATAGACAATGTTTGTGTAGGTGGCTCAGATGGACAGCTGATTGCTACTGCAGTGCCTGGCATGGGGAACTATACTTATGACTGGTCGAACTCTGCTTCAACTATAAATACCATTTCTACAAAGGATACAATAAGCGGATTGGTTGCTGGTACTTACACAGTAACGGTTACAGATGCCAACTTAAATACTGCTACAGCTACAGCAACTATCACATCACCAGGTGGACCTGCCTTTAGCGCTACTTTATTTATTTCACCAGTTTTGTGTCATGGTGATTCTAATGGTCAAGCAATTGCAGTGCCTAATCAATTTCCGTCAACTTATATTTGGAGTAATTCAGAAACAACACAGACTATTGATTCTTTGCCGGCTGGACCATACAGTGTAACCATTACCAATAATTCAGGTTGCTCTATCGTTAGAAGCATTAGTCTTTCGGAACCCGACTCTTTGGAAATTACAACAACTGTTAGTAATAATGCAACTTGTAATGGCTTTACGGACGGTTCAATTTCTAGCACCAGAATGGGTGGCTCAGGACCGTTTACTTATAACTGGAGTAACGGTGCTACATCTGCAAATTTAAATAGTTTAGGAGCAGGGACTTACACTGTTACAATTACAGATAATAATGGCTGTACTGATACTTCTTCAAGTGTTATAACCCAGCCAACACCATTGGTAGTCAGCACTGTGATTGATAGCAGTGCTAGTTGCAGTGGAGGGAGTAATGGCGGAATTACTGCAAGCGCTTCAGGGAGTGTCCCAACATATAATTATTTATGGAGCAATGGTGCAACTACTCCAAGTATTACAGGAATAGCTACAGGCACTTACACTGTAACTGTTACGGATATGGCAGGATGTACGGGGACTTCTTCGGAAACGGTTACTCAGCCTCCCCCATTAGTACCATCAACTACTGTTGATAATAATGTAAGTTGTAATGGAGGATCAGATGGACAAGGAACTGTTTCTGCTGTTGGTGGCACGGCTCCATATACTTATAATTGGAGTAATTTGGTTACTACCGCCTCTAACTCTGGCTTGAGCGTAGGGACTTATACCGTAACTGTTACGGATAATAATGGTTGTTTCGAATTGGATAGTGTGGTTATTACCGAGCCAGCAGCGATAGTAGCGAGTATATCATCTTCAACAAACCTAACGTGTAATGGAGTTCCAACCGGGGCAGCAACAGCTTCAGCAACAGGGGGAACCGGAGCTTATACCTACACGTGGAGCAATGCTGCTACAACGGCTAATATAAGTGGAGTAGCCGCAGGCACTTACACAGTGAGCATTACAGATGCGAACAGTTGTGGCCCATCAACAGCCTCAGTAACGATTACTGAGCCAGCAGCGATAGTAGCAAATACCGCTTTAGACAGCAATGTAAGTTGTAATGGGTTAAGTGATGGAGGAGCAACCGCATCTGCCATAGGGGGAACACCACCATATACCTATA